>NZ_JBAWKA010000001.1:0-1301028 GCF_043876815.1 Gaetbulibacter sp. M240 | reverse complement strand
TTAGCGGGTGCAAATATAAAACCCTTTTTAATTCCTCACAATACTTTTACAATAATTTTTGAAAAAAAGTTTTTAACGCTCTTTCTCTACAATTATCACTATCACTTAGAACTTCCGCAACAACAGACTTACCCGTTTTTGCGGGTGCAAACATACAACCCTTTTTCAGTTTTTTCATAACTTTTTTTAATCTTTTTTTATTCTTTTTTTGATCCCCGCTTAACACCTTTATTCTCTGGTTTTTATAACAAGTGCTTTGCGCTGCTTTTTTTGAAATGATAGGCTTTAAGTTATTTTTAGTTGCTTCTCCAGGGCTCTTTTAAATGATAAAAAACCGCTTTACTGATCATCGCACCTTTAAATATCACCAATACTTATATTATAACTGTCTTCTAAAAGGTACATAATGACTGAAGAACCTTGTGAGATTTATTACCTGAGATTCTTCGCTGGCGCTCTGAATGACAAATTCCGCTCTGATTGACATGCTACTCTGCAAGGACAAAAAAAACGCTTTACTTATCATCGCAACTTTAAATAACATCAATACTTATTGTATAACTGTCATTCAGAAGGAACATAGTGACTGAAGAATCTTGTTCGGTTTATTGCTTGAGATGCTTCGCTGGCGCTCTGAATGACAACAGAAATACCATGAAAAAGATTACCACGTCGCGGAGCTCCTGGTAATGACGGGTACATTAATATAGAGATGCTTCGCTGGCGCTCTGAATGACATGTTGCTGGGAATGACCGCCGCAGCTTAGACCGCGTTAGGGATAGTAGCGGATAGCCCACAGCGAGGTACGAGCGAGGACTTGTAGCGAATAGCCCGACCCGAAGGGAAACGCCCAACTCGTATTTATATATCCGAATATTTTTCGTATATTATAAGATGTGTCTGTAATGAAAATATAGCGGCTTAGATATTGTGTGGCTGTGTTTATACTATTATCTTTGTGCCTGATTTTAAAATTTTTTATGATACAGATTACATTACCAGATGGCAGCGTAAAGGCCTTTGATGCGGGCGTAACGCCTATGGATGTTGCGAATAGCATTAGTGAAGGGTTGGCGCGACAAGTAATTTCGGCGAAGTTTAACGGAACAACGATTGAGGTGGCGACGCCTTTAACGACCGATGGATCGCTGGTGCTGTACACCTGGAGAGATGATGAGGGTAAGAAAGCTTTTTGGCATAGTTCGGCTCACGTGCTGGCTCAGGCCATTGAGGAATTGTATCCGGGATCGCAACTTACTATTGGTCCGCCGATCGAGAACGGCTTTTATTATGATGTGGATTTTGGGGAACATACGATCTCGGAGAAAGATTTTAAGACGATCGAGGATAAAATGTTGGAGATTGCCCGCGGAAAATATGATTTTAACATGCGCTCGATAAGTAAAGCTGAAGCGCTAGCAGTATATAAGGACAACCCTTACAAAACGGAACTGATCGAAAATCTGGAGGATGGCAGCATTACATTTTGTGACCATGCTACATTTACGGATCTTTGTCGTGGTGGGCATATTCCGAACACCGGCATTATTAAGGCGGTGAAAATTTTGAGCGTTGCAGGAGCCTATTGGCGTGGCGATGAAAATAAACCACAGTTAACGCGTGTTTATGGGATTTCGTTCCCAAAGCAAAAAGATCTGAAAGAATATTTAGAACTTCTGGAGGAGGCTAAAAAACGGGATCATCGCAAATTGGGTAAGGAATTGGAATTATTTACCTTCTCGCAGAAAGTGGGACAGGGTTTACCTCTTTGGTTACCAAAAGGTGCTGCATTGCGTGAGCGCTTGGAGAACTTTTTGAAGGCTGCCCAGAAAAAGGCGGGTTATGAAATGGTGGTTACCCCACATATTGGCCAAAAAGAATTGTACGTAACTTCCGGACATTATGCGAAGTATGGTGCTGATAGTTTTCAGCCAATAAAAACGCCTAGGGAAGATGAGGAATTCCTCTTAAAGCCTATGAATTGTCCGCATCACTGTGAGATCTATAAAAGCGCCCAGTGGAGTTATAAAGATCTGCCGAAACGCTATGCCGAGTTTGGAACGGTGTATCGCTACGAACAAAGTGGTGAATTACATGGTTTAACGCGTGTGCGTGGGTTTACCCAAGATGATGCGCATTTGTTCTGTACTCCGGACCAGTTAGATGCCGAATTTAAGAACGTGATCGACCTGGTGCTTTATGTATTTGGTTCGTTAGGTTTTGAAAATTTTTCGACTCAGGTATCTGTGCGTGATCCGGAACACCCCGAAAAATACATTGGGAATGTTGAGAACTGGGAAAAAGCAGAACAAGCGATCATTAATGCCGCTAAAGATAAAGGTCTGGATTTTGTGATCGAAGAAGGTGAAGCCGCATTTTACGGTCCGAAATTGGATTTTATGGTGAAGGATGCCCTAGGTCGCCAATGGCAATTGGGAACCATTCAGGTGGATTACAATTTACCGGAGCGTTTTGAACTGACCTATAAGGGTAGTGACAATGAGCTACATCGCCCGATCATGATACACCGTGCTCCGTTTGGAAGTATGGAACGTTTTGTGGCGTTATTATTAGAACACACCGGAGGAAATTTCCCTATTTGGCTGATGCCTGTACAGGCTATCATCCTGTCAATTAGTGAGAAATACGAAAAATACTCTGAAAAAGTTTTAAATTTGTTAGAAAATAACGAAATTCGCGCCCTCGTAGATCATAGAAGTGAAACGATAGGCAAAAAAATACGGGAATCCGAAATGCAAAAGCACCCGTATATGATCATTATCGGAGAACAGGAAGAGGCCGAAGGTAAGATTACCGTGCGTAAACATGGAGGTGAAGACCTGGGAATGATTACTGTTGATGCCTTTGCAGACATAATAAAAGAAGATATTAGTAAAACGTTGAAATCGTTTTAAGAATAGAAGTTTAATTTAAAATTTATAGCCATAGCAATTAGAAGAAGACACCAACCTAGAAGGGTTTCGCAAGAAGACAAGCACAAAATTAATTCGAAGATTACTGCGCAAAAAGTACGTCTTGTTGGAGACAATGTAGAAATTGGTATTTATACAAAAGGAGATGCCATGCGTATCGCAAACGAACAGGAGTTAGATCTTGTTGAAATTTCGCCTAATGCGGATCCTCCTGTTTGTAAGGTTATGGATTATAAAAAGTTTCTTTACGAGCAAAAAAAACGTGAAAAAGCGTTAAAAGCTAAAGCTAGTAAAGTCACTGTAAAAGAAATTCGTTTTGGTCCTCAAACAGATGATCATGATTACGAATTTAAAAAGAAACATGCTGAAAAGTTCTTAAAGGATGGTGCAAAATTAAAAGCATTTGTATTCTTTAAAGGACGTTCGATCGTGTTTAAGGAGCAAGGACAAATATTGTTATTGCGTTTGGCTCAAGACCTTGAGGAATTTGGAAAGGTAGAGCAAATGCCTCGATTAGAGGGTAAGCGTATGACCATGTTTATGGCGCCTAAAAAGTAAAAATACCCTGAGCCATCAGGATTAAAGATAATTAAGCGAGATAATTAAAACTAGGAAAAGAAATGCCTAAAATGAAAACAAAATCTAGTGCCAAAAAACGTTTCAAGTTAACTGGTACTGGTAAAATCAAAAGAAAGCACGCTTTTAAGAGTCACATCTTAACGAAGAAATCGAAAAAGCGTAAGCTTGCGTTGACCCATAGCACATTAGTGGATAAGGCCGACGAGAACAATGTTAAAACCATGTTACGTTTAAAGTAACAAACGTTTTAACCGGTTAAAATTATTTATAAACCCTGGAGTTAGGCTCAATCAAAGTGTTCGTATTTGGAACCGCCTACTACAAAAAACAATTAAAATTATGCCAAGATCAGTAAATGCTGTAGCAAAAAGAGCCCGAAGAAAAAAGGTGCTTAAGCAAGCAAAAGGTTACTTTGGAAGACGTAAAAACGTTTGGACAGTAGCTAAAAATGCGGTGGATAAAGCGATGCAATATTCGTATAGAGACCGTAGAAACAAAAAGAGAACATTCCGCGCTTTGTGGATCACGCGTATTAACGCAGGAGCCAGAGAATACGGATTATCGTACTCGCAATTTATGGGGAAACTCAAAGCTAATGATATCGAATTGAACCGTAAGGTTTTAGCCGATCTAGCCATGAACAACCCAGAGGCTTTTAAAGCTGTTGTTGAAAAAGTAAAGTAGGGCTTTTTGCCTATTGTAAAACATATTATTCGCTTAATAGAAAATCCGATTCGTTATGAATCGGATTTTTCTTTTATATACAAACTCATTACTTTCTTTCTTTTCCCAGAAGATAAAGGAGGGATTTCATGAACATATTCAATTTTAATTTGAGCATCTTCACCAAAATCTGATTCCACAGATTTAATAAGGTCATCTTCATACTCAAAATTATCATCAATTAAATTTAGCTTAATAACATAATTTTTCTCATCGGTTTGAATGAATTGATACTGTTTTAAAAACTTATAGTATTTGTAGAATTTTGTATACACCACAAATGATGAAACCAAGTTTCCTGTCGTGTCATAAATCAAATCCATTTTTCTACCCTCGATATGCTTAAAATTAGGTAATTGTCCCTTTTTTGGTTTTGTAAACACGCCGATATCTCCTGTATCAAAACGTATTAATGGCATACAATAATTATAAAGATCTGTTACCACGATTCTTCCAGGTTGTCCAAATTTGACTGGTTCATTTGAATCAAATTCTAATAGTTCAATATGATAACTTGCCCAATTAATCATGAAATCTTTCCCGGAATCCTTCGTTTGCTGAGCTAACAAACCAATTTCTTCATTTGAATACCTTGAATAAATAGGAGCATCAAAAAATTTACTCATATGCTCACGGGTATAGTCATTGAGATATTCTGAATTCGCAATTATAGCCTGGATATTAAACTTTAAAGGTGTGCTTATATTATGCTTCTCAATATATTGACATATGGTTTCATATGCCGAAGCAAATCCCAAAAATGATTTTTGTCCTTTATCTTTTCCTAATAGAAGAAATAATTCAGAGATTCTTTTATCCGTTAGTTTGGAAACATCGAATTGAAAAACATTTTGCAAAAAACTTTTGAAACAACTCTTTTTATTATGGCTTCGCCAAACTTCAAACTCGTATAGCCTGTTCCCTATTTGATGCCCCACTTTATCGTAATAATATATAACATCAGCCGTGTTTCTTTTTCGTTTATTTTTATCTTGAAAAAGAAAAAAAGGCACCCCTGTAGAACCACTGGTGGAGACTTTGTAGTAATCCTTACCTAAGAAGCTTTTAGAGCGAAATGATTCAAAATTTTCCTGAACAATAGTTTTTTTAATTACTGGGAAATGCTCTAAGGTTTTAAATTCGCCATAGGGTTTGTAAAACTCAGTAGTGTTGGTAGCATGATCAATTAACTGGAGAATTTTAACTTCATTTTTAAGATTTAAATCCGCTTTACTATGTGGATCTAAAATCGATTTGATCTCATTATGATGACTATTTATATTGTTCCCTGATAAAAAATCAAGAGTATTAAATGCCTTCTTTCTGATTTTATTTAAAATAAAACTATTCAACATTATTAAACACTTTGGTAGAGAATCTCATCTGTGAACGATCCAAACAATGGACCGTTGGCCAACTGATGAACCGTAATTCCTTGATGGTATGTGTTATATTCTATTAATACAGGTTCACCATTTTGACCAATTCCAATATCCCAAGAAACTAATCTAAAATATGGAATTAACAGATGCATTTTCTGAACCTGCTTTAAAACCCTCTCATATGAAGGGATCTCAAAATTTTCAATTAAAATTCCATTATCTGTTTTCGTGGTTCTATTACCATTTTCAAAATAACCGTATTTTTTTAGTCTTCCTTTACTGTCTACTCCACACCCTATACCCCCAGATTCAAAATTGTCGGTGAACTCTCCTTTTTTACCAATCCGAAATATGGTAGATAAATTGTGCACCCCTGAATTATCTAAAAAAGATAGAACCCTTAGAGTATTTAAAGAACTTTCATTTAAACTTTTAGTAATTTCATTTTGAATTACAACCAACTGAATAATAAAATCTTTCTTGTAATTATTCAATAAGTCTTTAAAATTTAAATTATTGTGGGAAGTTCGATTCCCCTTTACAGTGAATGAAACTACATTTTGACCATTTCCTGACTCAATTGATGGCTTTATAACCATTTTATCCGATACTTTAGAAATAACATCAATAGCCTGTTCTTCAGAAATTATTTTACCGTTATGAAAATAAAATCCATTTATATTTTTGATTACAACCTCAGGTTGCTTGAAATCTTTAAAAATTACGTCTAGAAGATTCTTGTCCAATAAGGTTGGCCATTGGCGCATTTGATTAAATTTTCTGCTGAGAACAGCATGAAAAAGATCCTCTGGAATATATTTAACGGAATATATATTATTACTGGCAAAATAAAAATTATGCCAAGTAGGTTTTATTTCAAATCCATAAGACGAGAAGAATGTCTTAATATCCTTTATCTGACTCTTGGTCAAAATATTAGGTTTGTTTTTAGACTTCTCTGATATCGCCTTTCTATATTGTAGCTTTAGTTTCCAAGAATAAGCAAATTCTTTCAGGAAAAATAAGTATTTAATAACTATTGCTTTTACCATTTTTACTTGGGCGAATTGCTAAATTGACAATAAACATAGCAAAATTTAAATCACATTTGAACAATACCAGTATTTACTTTAAATTTTATCGATAAAATACCTAGATAATCGATTTCTAATTAAAAATATTCCGTTTGGCGAATTTTCTAGCGTGTAATCTAATTAGTAAATTTCACATTATATTTTTAACTACTTTTAATAATTGAATTCACTAATTAACAGTGAATATAAAAAGCTATTAATCAATACTTAATAATCCATTATGAAAAAAATTACATCCCTCTTTGGCCTTATGGCCCTGCTTATTTTTGTAGGGTGCCAAACCGAACCACTAAGCTCAGAAAGCAGCGTAACATCAACCGATTCTAAATATAAAGCACCAGAATGGGATGATTGTCAAACTACAGCTTCTGTAGCTGATTTATATGCTGGACAAGATATTTTAGTTGGAAATGTTGAAGTAACTGTAGATGGTGATTACTATACTATTACTTATAACATCACGAATCCAGATTACTGCATAAAGGCTACACATTTATCTGTTGAAGAAACTCAAAGTGGTTTTCCTGTAAATGGTGGTGGAAACCCACAAATTGGCCAATTTGAGTATAATGATGAACATGATTGTGAATCGACCGTATCTTATGAAGTTCCTACATCTGAAGGAACTTATATTGCGGCCCATGCCGTTGTAACATGTACTACCGAAGGTTCAACTGAGGAGTTCTATACCTCTTTACCTGCTATGGCGAATTTCTGTTTAACTTCAGGTCGTTTAATAGATGGTGCAGAAGGTTATTTTAAAGTCGATATTGCTGAAGGACCACTTTCTGGATCTTACTGGGGTTGGTGTGCTGACGTAAGCAAATCTATTCTTTCTGATCCTACAACATGCTACGAAGACTTTAATGTCCTTACCCTAGGTGATGATATTTCCGGAATAATTTCTCAATCTGATAATATTGATAACGCATTATGGTTACTTAACAATGCTAGCTTGTTATTAGGCGAAGGCTATTTATATGGAAATATTCAATGGGCGTTTTGGAAATTATTAAATAACCAAGAATGTAATTCTTGTAACGCAAACCTTAAATTACCTGCAGGAGATATTACTATCGCCGGAATGGAAATTTACAATAGAGCAATGACAGACGGTGAAGGTTATAGTCCTGAATGTGAAGAGAACACTATGGTTATCTTAGATGATGGTGTTCATCAACCAATAATTATCCCAGTTCCAATACCTTGTGGTGATTGTGATGAAACAGCTTGGGCTGATGGTTGTGATTTCCCAGGAAATCAGTGGGCTACGTACTTTAATTACGCCCCTTAATAAATACTAATCATATTTTAATGTAAAAAAACCGGTTCAAAATTGAACCGGTTTTTTTATATCCCAAAAGCTGTAATAACCAAATTACGAGAGCCTCCATGATCGCGATGTTCACAGAGATATATGCCTTGCCATATCCCTAAATTTAATTGGCCGTTAGTGACCGGTAAAGTTACTGAGGAATCTAATAATGAAGCTTTGATGTGCGCTGGCATATCATCCGGGCCTTCCAATGTATGTTTATAATACGGTGCGTTTTCAGGGACCATTTTATTAAAATGACTCTCAAAATCTATTCTTACGGTCGGATCTGCATTTTCATTTATCGTTAAACTTGCCGATGTATGTTTTATGAAAACCTGCAGTTGTCCAACCCTAATGTCATGTAATTCAGGAATGGCTTCTAGTACCTTGTGTGTAATTAAATGAAAACCTCGTGAAGCAGGTTCTAAACTTATTTCTGTTTGAAAAAATTTCATACTAGCCTTTTAATTTGATTCATGGAACCGTAAAAATACCAATCTTTTTAATCAAATTAACACAAAAGGCTTCCGTGTCTTTTCTAGTGATGCACAGGATCCTGAGTACACGGACAGTTACTGATCCCTTGCAGGAAGTTTATGCCGACGGTTACCACATGGGTTCCGGTGTTGTATCCTGATAATTCGTTGGTGGTGATCTGATAGGCGTAACCAAAGTAAAAGATATCTTTCTGGAAGCCTACCATAGGACCTATGTTTAATGGTTTTAAAAACTGGTCGTTAAGATAGCGGTAGGAGATCCCGGCCCAGAGGTAATCTTCCCTCCTGTTGTACTTTCTAACCTTAAAGTTTAAATCCGTACTCGAGCGTTTATCACTGCTGAACATCTGATAGTAGATCGAGGGCTCGAACTCTAAACCACTCTTTCCAGGGCCCTGAAAGGTATACCCCGAGTAGATCTGATAGTTGAGCAATAAATTAGGCTCTGCTCTTCGAATCAGATCATCAAAATTCTTTGGCAAAATATTATTGGCATTCAAACTAAAGAAAAAACCTTGTAATCTATACAGTACCCCTACATCGAAGTTGTGATTCGTGGTACGCCGATCGTCCGTTACCGTGGGATCTATCGTAGGATTCTCAAAAGTCGTATTGAAGTTATTAATATCGATCCTAAAATTGTTAATATTATACGAGATACCAAAGGAAAGGTACATCTTGGCATAATAATCCAGCACCAGGTGGTGGGCAAAGGAGAGCTTCCCTCCTGTTTGGATCGTGTTTCCATTTCTGTCATTATAAAGCGAGAGACCAACACCTGTTCGATCGGCGATACGAATATCACCATATATCGACTGGTTATCCGGTGCGCCTTTGATGCCAACCCACTGCGTTAAGCCATTGGCGCGTATCTTTAAGTTATCGCCTATTCCCGCATAAGTGGGTGAGACCACAAAGTTATTATCCGCTAAATACTGCGTAAATACCGGAAGATTCAACTCCTGCGTATAACCCATCACTCCGATCAGGAATAATAAACAAAGACTTACAATATGTTTGCGTGATTTATACATGTTTTTGGTATTCGGTTTTTTGTTCTTTTTCTTTTTCTTCTTCTTAATTTATCTCTTGTTCGCTTTGCTGCTTATCTGTCCCCTATCTTTTTTACTAGATATATACGCTATGATCTATTCTAATTTCTATATTCTATTCTCTAATATCTCTTCTCTAATATCTCTTCGCTAACGATACAAAGTAAAGTGACCTACAAAACTTCGCTCATCACGACTATCGTTAAGCTCTATAACATACCAGTAATCACCCGTTGGCAATTCCTTACCATCATACTTCCCATCCCACTTCTGACCTTGTCGTAAGGTCGCTACGCGGCGTCCATATCGATCGTAGATGTTATAGGTTAAATTCGGGAACTGATTCGCACAATCAGGACCCCACTCATCTAACTGTCCATCGCCATTTGGAGTGAAGTAATTCGTAATACAGATATCAATGTATTCAAAGTATCCACTCGCTGAAGCGATACAGCCATTACTATCAGTTACCGTTACCGTATAGTTCCCTGACTCATAGATATAGAAACTCGCTTCACTACCTATAGATTCCGTTGTGCCGTTAGGAAGTGTTACCGTATAATCATAATCACCTGAGCCGCCTGTGGTAGCGATCACTACCTGATTCAGCTCTCCATCGGCAATACTGATCGTTAAAGGATCGTACTGGTCCACAGTAAAATCATACTGCTTCTCACAGGTATTGGTATGGCGTACCGTAATATAATGGTTACCCGGTACCACATCGGTAAAGGTATTGCTTACCTGATAAGCGCCGCCATCGAGTGAGTAATCTATATCATTCAGATCTACTAAGCTATCATCTACCGTTACAATAACCGTGTTGGTTGATGCATCATTAACATCACGACAGTATTCCACAGCTACCGTAGCTTCTATTTGTACCGATGCCGGGAAGTCGATGTTCCATTCTGAGAAACAGCCCTGAGCGTCCATCACATAAACTATGTGGTTGCCTCCGGCTAAGCCCGTAAAGTCAAACTGCGTTTGTGTAGCACCTCCTGTGGTATACGGACCATCTATATTATCCAGACTCACACTATAGGGCAGTGTTCCGCCTGTGATCTCTACACTAAAGGCGCCATTCATATCGCCGGTACAAGCCTCTGGTACTATCGAGTTCGGTACGATACTTAAAGATACCGGAGCCGGTTCTGTGATCTCAAAATCAAAGATCACATAACAACCCAGTTCGTCCTGTACTAAGGCCTGGTATGTTCCTGCAGGAAGATTATCAAAGCTTGACGTGTCAAAGAATTGATCTAATCTTGGTGATATCGCATATTTTATAACACCTGTTCCGCCTGAGGCTGTGATATCTAAAATACCGGTACTGTCTCCAAAACAAGCCGCATTAGTAACGCTATAACTTACCGTTAATGGCTCGGCCGGTTCCGTGATAGTAATTGGAGCACTAGTCTCTAAACAATCACCACTGCTTACAACTACCTGATAAGTGCCTGCCGGTAAATTTGTAAACACACCAGGACTATCCTGGGTTACAGGACTTACAGCATTCCCTGAACCATCCTGTAGGGTATATACATAATTGCCTAAGCCGCCTTCGGCTTCAGCCACAATAACGCCTGTGCTGTCTCCCGCACAGTTCACTCTGGCATTGCTTAAGTCTAAGTTGATCACCAGTGGTGGCAACGGATCTACCGTAATAGCATTCGAGGCATTGGCCACACAGCCCATAGCATCGCGTACATAGTATTGATACGTACCCGGTGTTACTGAGAACGTGGTTGAACTTGTAAAGCTTCCCAGTACGGTTCCAAAATTTGGATCATCACTGTACTGGTAAGGGCCTGTGCCACCACTAGCGCTCAGCGTTAACTGCGCATCTGTGGTACAGGTTGGGGTACTGGATTTTACCAGATCTGCCTGGATCTCCGTAGGTTCAGTAATGGTAATATCCGGTGAGTTATACGAACAGTTATAACCATCGATAACCTCTATCCTATATGTCCCTGCGCCTAGTCCGCTAAATACCCCAGAGGCCTGTGGACCTGAACTGCTAACCGTTGGTGCTGTTTGATGCAGGATATAACTATAATTACTACCCTGACCACCGCTTTCGCCACTTACCGTAATCACAGCATCGGTATCACCAAAACACGTTAAGGTCGTTGTATTGGCTGTTACAATAGCGGTAATTGGTGGTGGTATCACTAAGGTCAGTGTTTGCGAAGCTATACAGCCTCCAGCATCCCGTACATTTACCGTATAGGTGCCTGCTGATAAATTTCTAAAAGTACCATTTGATGAGTATGCTACCGTAGCTGAACCTGTAAGTTCATACTCATAGCTACCCCAGCCGCCTGTGGCTGTCGCTGTTATCGTGCCTGCGTTATTATCACAAGTTACATTGGAAGTCTCATTCGCCGATAGCACCAAAGCCTCAGACGGCGACGCTATCATGATCACATTGGATGTCGCCACACAAAACGGACTGTCAGTCTCTGTAACTCTAATGCTGTAATTACCACCAGATAAACCACTTACCGTTAGTGGATTTGTAGAGGTGTTCCCAGCTGTTGGGCCTAAAATAGTAGCACCTGTATTATCCAATACTTCATACGTGTAATTACCTGTATATCCACTAACCGTAAACTCTAATTCTCCATTGGTGTCACCAAAACAGGTGATGGTGGTTGTTGGTGATGGTGTAATTATTGGCGCAGTTGTTTCTTGTAAATAAATTTCTGAACTCACGCTACATCCAGTTACATTATCCGTTGTTATTATCGTATACGTTCCGGAAGGAACCCCTGAAAAAACATTAACACTTAGACTAACAGAAGCCGGACTTGGACTGATAGCATAATTATAACTTCCAGAACCTCCGGTGGCACTAATTGTTATTTCTCCATCATTATCATTACATGTTGGAATTGCCATGATATCTGGCGTGGCATATAAAGGTGCTTCAATGGTCACTGATACAGAATTTCCACAACCATTGGCATCGCGTACTTCAAACGTATGTATTCCTGAATTTAAATTAGAAATTGTAAAAGGTGCTGATCTTGTTTGAAAAGCGCCACCATCAACACTATAACTGTGAGGCGCAATACCTGAAGTCGTAAGATCTACCGTAATTTCAAACTGCCCTTCTTCTATATCACATTGATCAACGAGGATAGCCGTAATAACAGGTTCAGGATCCTGAGGAAGATCAATTACCGAAGTTGTTTTAATACAATTGTAAGCATCTTTAACATGTACGTAATAGCTATTGGCATCTAAACTAAAGGTGTTAGAAGATGTCCATAAAGGATCTGAAACAGATGGTGTAGTTGTCGAGGTGGTAACCTGATACGAATATGGCGGCGTGCCATTTTCCCCACGTGCAAAAATGACTCCTGAATTTGGATTACAATTGGCATTCTTTTCAACCGTAGCCGAAATTCCTAATTCAATCGCAGATTCCGTAATATTAAATTCGGGAGAAACCACACTACACAAAGCATTTGGGCCAATAGTTTCAGTAATAATAACCACATAGTTCCCGAAAGGAAGGAGACCCAAATTAGAAATTGAAATGGTTCCTCCTGCGGGTACAACGCCACTACCGCTCACCCCAGTTGTAGTTAAAGATAAGGCATTATAAATTTCATAATTTACAGTTGTCGGTACACCATAACTACTATTAATATCAAAGGATACATTACCATCCGCACTTCCAACACAAGTAATGTTATTGAAGGTAAATGCCGAAACAGTTAACGTTGAATTAGTAGGAATCGGGGGCACTGCTTTTTCGTAATAAAAACACCCTGTAGTCATATCATAAACCACAAAAGTGTAAGTAACACCAGAAATCAACCCGGTAAAGGTGGATTTTTTACTACCCAGAGCATCCTCTGCCTGCCAGGTACCTCCGGGAGGTGGAGAAGGAATACTTCCTCTATAAATATCGAAATAAAATGGCCCCGAGCTTGTCATAGTATTACCAATACTCACTTCTGCTTCACCACCGGTAATACAATTTGCAGTACTGTTAATATTTATATCCAAATCATTTGGTGGAGACGCTACTAAAACGTCCTGCACAAGAACAGAGCAACCGTTGGCATCAACCACATAAATCTGATATATTCCAAAATCTACCACATTAAAAGTTGTAGAAGTAGTTCCGGAGGCATTTAATTCAGATGCTGAATATCCATTAGTTCCGGTAACGTAATAATTATAAGGTGGGGTTCCTCCAGTAACACTTTCTACAATAACAGAACCAAAAGAAACACCTCCTGCATTACAGGTTATTGGCAGGGTACTATCTTGAACTATTATTGGTTGAGGCTCAGAAATTGTTATATTTTCAATATCAGTACAGCTATTGGCATCGGTGAGTGTTATTCGGTAATCACCGGCAGGTAAACCAGAGGTTTGATTTCCATACTCCGTACTAGTGCTTAGATTATAAACATTTATTTGAAATGCTGGTGCACCAACAACATTATTGATATTTACCTGAATTGCGGCACTTGAATCACCTTGACAAGAAATGAATTGTGTTTGAACAACGGAGGTGATTTCTGGGGGTGATATAGGATTGATTGTTTGCACACCCGATTCCGTTGTGCACCCATTAGTATCCGTGATTAAGAACTGATACATACCATCAGTACTAGCAGTATAAGAGAAGGTATTTCCTGAAAAAGCCGTTGAAGTACCATAGACGCCGCTGTTATAAGAAACCTGATACGAATAAGGTGCAGCACCTCCAGAAATCGTACCTGAAATGGTTCCATTCGGTGATGTGGTACAATCCAATGCTTTGGTAATATTAGTATTAACGGTAAATGATGGTAATGGCTGAATGGTATAAGATTCCGCATATGTACAATTATTAGCATCTCTAACTCTGAAGGTATATGTACCAGGCATTAAGCCTGGAAAAACATTACTACTTTGGTATGGCGTAATTCCTACAGAAGGACCAGAAATTTGATATTCCAATGGCTCACTTCCTCCGGTGACGGCTAAGCTTACATCTGAAGTATTGGAAATACAATCTAGAGGTGAAGCACTAAAAATAATGTCAGAAGGCGGATTAAGCTGATCTATGGTTATCGGCGTTAATGCCTTCGAACAATTGTTTGAATCACGGATAATTACAGTATAAGTGCCAGATTGTAACCCAGAGAAAGTTTGAGAAAGCTGGTAATTAATACCATCAATACTGTAGCTATATGGTGCCGTTCCGCCCGAAACATCCGATACCGTAATAACACCATTAGAAGTACAAGTGTATGATGTTGTTAAGGCTGCTGTTCCTATTATTGGTTGTACGGTGGTAATTGTTACCATTTGAGAGGCTGTAAAACAATCATCCGAACCAGAGGTATATTGAATAACCACCTCATAATCTCCTGCAGAAAGCCACATGAATACTGAAGAATTGTAAAAGGTTGTACCATTATCAATACTGTATTGCAAAGCATTTCCGTGGGCATTGCTTACATTTATTGCGATACTTCCCGACTGGTCATCTTCGGCGCACAAAATATTGTTTTGAGATATGGTAAACTCGGGTTCTGGAACGGCATCAACGGTTATAGACGTCTCTGCTGAACAGTTGTTAGAGTCTACAACGGTGATATTGAATACCCCGGGGCTCACAACTGGAATTTCAGCTTCCGTTTGAAAATCCGTTGCACTATTCACGAAATAAAAATATGGCGGTGTTCCTCCTTCAGGATACACCGTAATTTCACCATCGGTGCAGGTTAACGGCTTAGTTAAAGCTGCTGTTGCTTTAAGCAAAGGGGGGTTAATAATTTCAATATCTTCGGAGTACAAACAACCATCCTCAGTGGATACAGAAAACGTATAAATACCCGGATTCAAATTGTAGAAGTTATAATAATTATTTGTAATCGGTCCAACAGTATTCACTAAGTTGCCTCCTTTTGAAATAGAAAAATAATACTTTGGCCTGGCATCATTAGCCGAGAGATACACACTACCTAGGCCGCCGTTACAATAAGGTTGGGTGATAATGTGTGAAGCCGAAAAATTTCTTGATCGCACCTGAATATCCGGTACTGTAAAAATACATGGGTTAGGTGTTACTCCTACTTGTCGAATATACACCATATAGATCCCGGGTGCTCGAATGGAAAAAGTATTGCTACCTTGATAATTAGCGCCATCAATGCTAAATTCGTAGCCACTTGGTACATTATTTACTGTAATTTCCCCGGGCGTCGTACAAATAATGTCTTTAGCTGATGCAGTAGGTTCTAAAACATTGCTATAAACATTAAAATAGAATTGATTGAAACAACCACCTTCATAGTTTAAAGTGATTCGGTATTGACCTTTTGTATCGATCAAATAATCCGGACCGGTTTGCACTTGATTCCAAATACAACTATCCGATTCATTTGCACAATTCTGGTTGATAACAGCCGAACAGCTCGTTTCATCTAATTGTTCCCAAATAATCGAAGTAGTATCATTAATTCCGGTTTGAATAAAGCGCGTATCATTTAAACCACACAAATAAAAATTCGGTAATTGTTCACCATCATTTGGGCAAATAACCACTTGATCTCCAAATGGCAGCAAAGGGTTCTGAATAGTGCTTCCAAATAATTGAACATTGAAAATTTGATCGATGGATTGACAGGGTGCCACGGCTGTATTGTGAACATAATATGTTCCTGTTTGTGTCACAGTTAATGATTGATTTGTACCAATCACAGGTGAACCTGATGGATTTGTTGACCAAGAATAAGTATCATAACCATTACCGGCTGTTAAAACTGTGCTGCTTCCGCAGAGTATTGCATCCTCTTCAAAAGAACAATCCAGATCGGCCAAAAAGTTAGTAGCTTGAGGTGTTATTAGACATCCAGTATTCGAACTAAAACTTGGGTCATCTGTAATTGAATACTCGGAATTTATTGTTCCGTTGTAAGTGACAAATGCCTGGTTACTTATGTTATTGGCACAGGCATCACTCAATAAACTACAAGACCGAACAACATTTACTTTAAATCGGATTTCAAGCTCAGGATCATTTATTTTAACCACTGAATCATCTACCTGAAAAATAAGCTCTCTGGTAGCCGGATTATAACTTTGAACGCTAACCCCATCTGGAAGGTCCGCTAAGTTGTCAGGATAATTAAACTCTATATTTACTGGTAAAATATCACGAATAATTAGGTTTTTAGCGTTATCGTTACCCAAATTTTGAAATCCAATGACGTAATTTAACTCATCACCTAAATTCACATATTGGTTACTAATATCATTTCCTGAAGGATCCTCTACAATTTTTGTAAGGCGTATGTCGGGTTCAATTATATCAACTGCAAACGAAGTTAAATAAACACCATAACCATCACCACTGGTAGTTAATCTTAAATCACCTGCAGTTACGTCATTTGGCAATACAACATTGTTAGGATTTGGAATATTAACGTCGTTAATATCCAACCCTAAAGTATTTAAACTCGCAGGATTTCTATTGGTGACGTGAGAACCAAACCTCGTAATGGTGGAATTAAAAAAATTGTTTGCTTGATTAATGGCATCACTTAAAACGACATAAGAGGGAGAGTTATTTGCTTTAAACTGATAGGAATCTCCTTGAAGTCCAAAGTCACCCTCAAGGGCAGCTACACCAACATGAGCTTTTACCGGGAGCGGTGCCGGTAAGGTTTGGAACCCTGAAACAGGAATATCTAATTGGGTTGTATTTTGAACCCCTGCATAGCCATCAAAAAGTGAAATGAACTTACTTGGCAATAACGGACTTTCATAAATTACAACCAAAGTCCAACCTGCAGAACACCCTCCTGTTCTATAACCACGTGTAGCACGTTGGTTTGCAACCGTATAGGTTCCGTCAGCTTCTTCTAAGCCCTGTAATAAGTTAGTAACATTTTTATAACATACAATTGGAGAATCTTTAAAAGAGTTTGTAACTCCCGAACCATAGTATTCAAATCCATCGAAAATAATATCGTCTTCTTCTCCAGCGGGGTCAACATTATTATCTGCGATTAAATCAATAAAATCTCCATTAGGTATCTTAAATTTAATTTGATTCCAATCTTCCAACCGGGGCGTTCCTTCAAATTGATCATTGGGGTTGTTCGCCACTTCCAAAGGATATACCGAAGCCCAATAAAGTCCGGCATAAAGGATTCGTTTACAGGAATTATTAATATCTAAATCGGCACTACTGGAACTAAAAATAGAGGTATCTCCACCATTAGCTACATTTACGTAGGCGCCTTCTTGTCTATTATTAATAGCTGTTCCATTATAAGGCAATGGAAGATCCTTTGCCGTGATAATGTTGTTTCCAATTAAAACAATATCTCCCTTCACCTTGATACTACCGTCTGGCAAACGAGGCGTAAATGGCACGGGTAATTGTGCATAAGCTGTTACACTTTGAAACACAAAAACAAATAAAAAGATTAGCTTTAGCAGGTTAGTTAAGGTAGTTTTCTTCATAAATAAGCGGTTTAGTCTTTGGGGGTTGGGCGCTAATTCAATTTTACATACATTTCATTTAATAATATTAACGTATGCAAGAAACTACTTAATGACTTTGTTGTCCATAGTAGAGGGATTTGGTTTTACTAATATCTTACTTTATTTGATAGGATTATAATCGATAGCATTAATATTTGATTTTTAACGATAAATCATACCTTTCATCGGGTAATTTAATATATTTCTGATATAAATAAAAAACACCTTTCAAAGGAAAGGTGTCATTTTAAAGATATTATTTTGAGAGTTGTTATATTTTTTAATGATGCACAGGATCCTGAGTACACGGACAGTTACTGATCCCTTGCAGGAAGTTTATGCCGATGGTGACCACATGGGTTCCGGTGTTGTATCCTGATAATTCGTTGGTGGTGATCTGATAGGCGTAACCAAAGTAAAAGATATCTTTCTGGAAGCCTACCATAGGACCTATGTTTAATGGTTTTAAAAACTGGTCGTTAAGATAGCGGTAGGAGATCCCGGCCCAGAGGTAATCTTCCCTCCTGTTGTACTTTCTAACCTTAAAGTTTAAATCCGTACTCGAGCGTTTATCACTGCTGAACATCTGATAGTAGATCGAGGGCTCGAACTCTAAACCACTCTTTCCAGGGCCCTGAAAGGTATACCCCGAGTAGATCTGATAGTTGAGCAATAAATTAGGCTCTGCTCTTCGAATCAGATCATCAAAATTCTTTGGCAAAATATTATTGGCATTCAAACTAAAGAAAAAACCTTGTAATCTATACAGTACCCCTACATCGAAGTTGTGATTCGTGGTACGCCGATCGTCCGTTACCGTGGGATCTATCGTAGGATTCTCAAAAGTCGTATTGAAGTTATTAATATCGATCCTAAAATTGTTAATATTATACGAGATACCAAAGGAAAGGTACATCTTGGCATAATAATCCAGCACCAGGTGGTGGGCAAAGGAGAGCTTCCCTCCTGTTTGGATCGTGTTTCCATTTCTGTCATTATAAAGCGAGAGACCAACACCTGTTCGATCGGCGATACGAATATCACCATATATCGACTGGTTATCCGGTGCGCCTTTGATGCCAACCCACTGCGTTAAGCCATTGGCGCGTATCTTTAAGTTATCGCCTATTCCCGCATAAGTGGGTGAGACCACAAAGTTATTATCCGCTAAATACTGCGTAAATACCGGAAGATTCAACTCCTGCGTATAACCCATCACTCCGATCAGGAATAATAAACAAAGACTTACAATATGTTTGCGTGATTTATACATGTTTTTGGTATTCGGTTTTTTGTTCTTTTTCTTTTTCTTCTTCTTAATTTATCTCTTGTTCGCTTTGCTGCTTATCTGTCCCCTATCTTTTTTACTAGATATATACGCTATGATCTATTCTAATTTCTATATTCTATTCTCTAATATCTCTTCTCTAATATCTCTTCGCTAACGATACAAAGTAAAGTGACCTACAAAACTTCGCTCATCACGACTATCGTTAAGCTCTATAACATACCAGTAATCACCCGTTGGCAATTCCTTACCATCATACTTCCCATCCCACTTCTGACCTTGTCGTAAGGTCGCTACGCGGCGTCCATATCGATCGTAGATGTTATAGGTTAAATTCGGGAACTGATTCGCACAATCAGGACCCCACTCATCTAACTGTCCATCGCCATTTGGAGTGAAGTAATTCGTAATACAGATATCAATGTATTCAAAGTATCCACTCGCTGAAGCGATACAGCCATTACTATCAGTTACCGTTACCGTATAGTTCCCTGACTCATAGATATAGAAACTCGCTTCACTACCTATAGATTCCGTTGTGCCGTTAGGAAGTGTTACCGTATAATCATAATCACCTGAGCCGCCTGTGGTAGCGATCACTACCTGATTCAGCTCTCCATCGGCAATACTGATCGTTAAAGGATCGTACTGGTCCACAGTAAAATCATACTGCTTCTCACAGGTATTGGTATGGCGTACCGTAATATAATGGTTACCCGGTACCACATCGGTAAAGGTATTGCTTACCTGATAAGCGCCGCCATCGAGTGAGTAATCTATATCATTCAGATCTACTAAGCTATCATCTACCGTTACAATAACCGTGTTGGTTGATGCATCATTAACATCACGACAGTATTCCACAGCTACCGTAGCTTCTATTTGTACCGATGCCGGGAAGTCGATGTTCCATTCTGAGAAACAGCCCTGAGCGTCCATCACATAAACTATGTGGTTGCCTCCGGCTAAGCCCGTAAAGTCAAACTGCGTTTGTGTAGCACCTCCTGTGGTATACGGACCATCTATATTATCCAGACTCACACTATAGGGCAGTGTTCCGCCTGTGATCTCTACACTAAAGGCGCCATTCATATCGCCGGTACAAGCCTCTGGTACTATCGAGTTCGGTACGATACTTAAAGATACCGGAGCCGGTTCTGTGATCTCAAAATCAAAGATCACATAACAACCCAGTTCGTCCTGTACTAAGGCCTGGTATGTTCCTGCAGGAAGATTATCAAAGCTTGACGTGTCAAAGAATTGATCTAATCTTGGTGATATCGCATATTTTATAACACCTGTTCCGCCTGAGGCTGTGATATCTAAAATACCGGTACTGTCTCCAAAACAAGCCGCATTAGTAACGCTATAACTTACCGTTAATGGCTCGGCCGGTTCCGTGATAGTAATTGGAGCACTAGTCTCTAAACAATCACCACTGCTTACAACTACCTGATAAGTGCCTGCCGGTAAATTTGTAAACACACCAGGACTATCCTGGGTTACAGGACTTACAGCATTCCCTGAACCATCCTGTAGGGTATATACATAATTGCCTAAGCCGCCTTCGGCTTCAGCCACAATAACGCCTGTGCTGTCTCCCGCACAGTTCACTCTGGCATTGCTTAAGTCTAAGTTGATCACCAGTGGTGGCAACGGATCTACCGTAATAGCATTCGAGGCATTGGCCACACAGCCCATAGCATCGCGTACATAGTATTGATACGTACCCGGTGTTACTGAGAACGTGGTTGAACTTGTAAAGCTTCCCAGTACGGTTCCAAAATTTGGATCATCACTGTACTGGTAAGGGCCTGTGCCACCACTAGCGCTCAGCGTTAACTGCGCATCTGTGGTACAGGTTGGGGTACTGGATTTTACCAGATCTGCCTGGATCTCCGTAGGTTCAGTAATGGTAATATCCGGTGAGTTATACGAACAGTTATAACCATCGATAACCTCTATCCTATATGTCCCTGCGCCTAGTCCGCTAAATACCCCAGAGGCCTGTGGACCTGAACTGCTAACCGTTGGTGCTGTTTGATGCAGGATATAACTATAATTACTACCCTGACCACCGCTTTCGCCACTTACCGTAATCACAGCATCGGTATCACCAAAACACGTTAAGGTCGTTGTATTGGCTGTTACAATAGCGGTAATTGGTGGTGGTATCACTAAGGTCAGTGTTTGCGAAGCTATACAGCCTCCAGCATCCCGTACATTTACCGTATAGGTGCCTGCTGATAAATTTCTAAAAGTACCATTTGATGAGTATGCTACCGTAGCTGAACCTGTAAGTTCATACTCATAGCTACCCCAGCCGCCTGTGGCTGTCGCTGTTATCGTGCCTGCGTTATTATCACAAGTTACATTGGAAGTCTCATTCGCCGATAGCACCAAAGCCTCAGACGGCGACGCTATCATGATCACATTGGATGTCGCCACACAAAACGGACTGTCAGTCTCTGTAACTCTAATGCTGTAATTACCACCAGATAAACCACTTACCGTTAGTGGATTTGTAGAGGTGTTCCCAGCTGTTGGGCCTAAAATAGTAGCACCTGTATTATCCAATACTTCATACGTGTAATTACCTGTATATCCACTAACCGTAAACTCTAATTCTCCATTGGTGTCACCAAAACAGGTGATGGTGGTTGTTGGTGTGGCTTGAACTTCTATGGTATCAAACGGAGGCACAGTATAGGCATCAGTTACAATACTACATCCTGTATCAAGATCGTTCACCTGGAAGTAATAATCACCAGGTTCGGTTATACTGAAAATATTTGAAGCTTGTGGTGTTCCATCAGGTAACATTTGATAACTGAAGTTTCCTGAACCGCCTGTTACACTTATTGAAATACTACCTGAACTATTACAATCAATTGGAGTTACCTCAGCAACGGATGTTCCAGTAAATACAGGTAGAGGATCTACGATTACGGTATCAGTTACTTCGCAGCCATTTGCATCTCTTACAAAAACTGTAATATTTTGAACCGTTCCATCATCATAAATATTAAATGTATTTGAACTAAAATAGGTTGAACCATTGATGCTATAACTGTAAGGCATAGTACCACCTGAAGCTGTAATGGTTATAACTGCAGGAGCTGCTTGATTGGATGCATCACAACTAAAGCTTTGTGTTAAACTTCCCGAACCATTTAAAACAGCTGGCTCTGAAATAGTCACTGTAGATGTTGCTGAATCACAATCCTTATCATCTCTTACAACAATATCATAGGTTCCTGCTGATAAATTTGTGAATATATTGGAACCTTGAAAATTAGCCCCACCATCAATACTATACATATAGGGTGTTATACCGTTGGACGCTGTAATTACAATAGTTCCATCTGAAGCACCATTACACGTTATATCGGTTGTGGATGTTGTAAATGTTGGAATTGTATTAGGTGTTACCACAACTTCCTGAGAAAAAGCCTGACATCCTTGAGAGTCGGTCACTCTGAAAATATAAGTTCCATCAGTTGAAGTGGTAAATGTTGGTCCGGCAAGAACAGTAAAATTCAAACCTCCATCAGAACTTACTTCATAAGAGCTATATAAACCTGTACCTCCACTTGCTGTTAAATCGATTGTAGCATCTACCGCACAAGTAAGATCCTGAGTCAGATTACTATCTAATAATATTGGTGGTTCTACAACATAACTTGTTGAAACAATACAACCATTACCATCTCTAATACTTACGGAATATGTTCCAGCTGCAGTAATGGTAAAATCCGGGCTTGACTGGAAAGCACCACCAATACTGTAAGCTAATGGTGTAATAGTTGTTCCTGAACTCTCAACCACTGTGATCATAAAAGGTGTACCATCAAAACATTGTTGTGGAATCGGTGCGATTGTTGGTTCTGGATCCGTTTCAATATCAACATTGATTCTTGCTGTACATCCATTCGCATCTTCAACCAAAATATCCCAGTTCGTTCTAATCGTTGGATCTAAATTCAATACATTATTTGACCCAAAATCTCCACCAGTTGGTGTGAAACCTGGTGACCCGGCAGCATATAAATAAGGTCCTGTTCCGCCAGTGGCTCTTACTGTTACTTGAGCATCCGCATTACAGGTAGCGTTTACGTTTGCTACCAAATCAAGATTTAATGACTGAACAGGTTGTGTTATTCTGAAGTCAGAAGCAGCTGTACACAAGGTGCCATTCGCTTCCTCTACAAATAATCTGTAAGTTCCAGCTGGAATTCCTGTAATTGTTGTACTTGCAGGACTTCCTGTTAAACCAGTAAACGTTCCGTTTATAGCCGGGCTAACCGGATTATTAGTTAAGGCATCTCGAACCTCATAATTCAGTGTTGTAACGGTTCCCTCATAATCAGAAACCGTAAAGGTTACAGTACCATCAGTATCTCCGAAACAATTAACGTTGGTTGTTGAAATCGGGTCTATTACAATATTAGATAAGGTGGGTGTGGTTACCTCGATTATTGAAAAACATCCCGTTGAATCTTCAACTTTAAAGTAATACGTTACACCGTGATCTAGTCCCGTAAAGGGGTGCGTTGTTGCGGACGTTGGTGCAGTTTCTGTTCCGGGCTGTCCGTAGATTGAATAAATGAAATTCGGGGTTCCACCTGAATTCACTGAGACATCAACTGTAGCACCATCAGGACAGGTTCCACCAGCGGTAACTGCATCTAAATCCAGAAATGGAGGTGTTTCAATTCTATAATCTACACTAACAAACTGACATCCGTTAGCATCAACAATAGTAACATAGTAATCGCCAAACCATAAATTATTAAACTTATATGTATTTGAAGTCGTTGTATTTGTTTCTACCTGTGTAGCGCTATTATCGAACAAAGTATATGTAAATGGGGCAACACCACCTGAATTAATTGTCACATCAATACTACCCGGTGTTGGTGCGGAACCACAAAGTATTGGATTTGCTTGAATAGTCACATTAAAAGGCGCGGGGTCAGTTAAATTCACTGTTCCTAAAGCCTCACAACCTTGACTGTCTCTTACAACATAGTTATATGTTCCTGCTGGTAGTCCACCTATAACACTAGAATTTCCAAAGGTGGTTCCTCCATCAAAACTATATGAATAAGGCCCTTCACCAGAGGTAACTACTAATGAGATCGAACCATCTGTACCACCATTACAAGTAGGGTCGATGGATGAAGCATTTACAGCAACAGGTGTTGTATTATCTACGACTACAGAACTAGTTTCTTGCGAACATCCGTTACCATCAGTAACTCTAAATTGATACGTTCCTGGAGTAGCTGTTGTATACGTGCTACCTCCAATCGGCATGTAAGTTATTCCGGCATCAGAACTCACTTCATAAGAATAAGTGCCTTCACCCCCTGAAGCTGTAATATCAATTATAGCATTTGTTGGTAAACTACAAGAAATATCTTTTGTTAGAGAAGCACTTACCGTTATCGGTGGGAACACATCTGTAGTGGTTGAACTTGTTGCAGTACAACCATTAGCATCTCTTACAGTAACGGTATAACTCCCTGGGGAATTTACCGTAAAAGTTGGGCTTGTCTGATATGAAGCTCCTCCATTTATACTGTAAGATAAAGGTGCTTGACCAGTCGCAGAAACCGTAAAGGTAAATCCGGAATTAGCAGTACATTGGTTATCAACTATTGGAGCTGTAACAGTAGGTAAATCATCTTGAGCAATAGTAATTGTTGTCATCTCTATACAACCGTTCAAATCGCGCACATAAACATCCCAATTTAAATCAGCACCGTTATTCGTATCAACAGAAATTACATTTTTTGATGTGTAATTTGAATTTGTTGGAGAAGCCCCTCCTGCAATTACCACCGCGTGTTCGTAATTCGGTGTTCCGCCGGATGCATTTATGGTTATGTCTGAAAGGTCGTTGTTACAATTAATATTTGTTGCTGTGGCATTTACCGAAATTGCACTTACCGGCTCAGTAACAGTGACACTTGCACTATCCGTGCACCCGGTATCTGAATCAACAACATCTATCGTATAAGTTCCTGCAGGTAACCCCGCTAAATTAATTGGTGTCGTTCCAGCGTTAGAAGCACCACCATTAACCGAGTATGTAAAGTTTGTTGAGCCTGAAACTCTAAAAATAACACCACCGTTCGCACCACCGGCACAAGTAACATTGCTTAGAACCTCTCCTGTAACAGCGATTACGGGTAAAGGGGTAATGGTATAAGATTCACTATAGGTACAGTTATTAGCATCTCTAACTTCAAAGGTGTATGTTCCTGAACCTAATCCTGAAAACGTATTTGAAGATTGATACGGCGTAACAGCCCCTGAAGGTGCAATAATTTGATACTCCAGTGGACTTGTACCTCCTGTAGTTGAAAGGGTTACTGAAGTTGTTGTATTGGTACAACTCAAAGGAGCGCTGCTGAAACTAAGATCGATTGGTGGATCCAATGGATCAATTGTGATAGGTGTCAATGCCGTTGAACAATTATTAGCATCCTGAATTGTAACAGTATATGTTCCTGCCGTTAAACCACCAAAAGTTGTTCCGGTTTGAAAGTTTATGCCATCAATACTGTACATGTATGGTGGCGTTCCTCCAGAAACTCCCGAAACCGTAATGATTCCATCAGTTGTACAGGTATAAGGCGTTGTTAAAGTAGCTATTCCTATAATAGGATCTGTAGATGTAATTGTAATAGTTTGTGGGGCTGTTGTACATAAATCACCGTCTATAGTGTATTGCACCACAACATCATAAGATCCTACTGCAAGACCTGTAAAATTCGGCGAGCTCACAAAGGTAACTCCATTATCAATGCTATATGCAAGCGTATTCCCATTCGCATTTGTTACGTTTATAATAATGGAACCTGAATTTGGATCATCGGCACATAAAATATCCGTTTGAGAAATAGTGAATTCTGGAGGTAAAATAGCATCAACAGTAAGTGAAACTGAGGTTGAACAATTATTAAAATCTAAAACCGTAATTTCATAGGTGCCTGCTGTTGGAACCACGACAATATTTGAATCTTGAGAAATGGCATTTCCATTCACGTAATATTGATACGGAGGTGTTCCACCATTAGGAGTCACCGTTATTTCACCATCTGTACAAGTAAGTGGTTGTGTAAGCGCAGCAGTTGCTGTTAGTAAAGGCGGTTCTATAATATCTATAACTTCCGTGTAAACACAACCGTCATCTGTACTTACATTAACGGTATAAGTACCAGGATTCAAAGATTCAAAGGTGTAATCGCTGGCATTAATTGGTCCAACACTATCCACTTGGGTTCCACCGGTAGAAATGCTATAGTAATATTGTGGTAGGGCATTATTAACAGCCAACTGAATACTTCCTGTATCTCCATAACAAACCGGCTGCGTAACTGTTGAAGTAACACTAAAATCACGGTCTCTAACATAAACACTTGGTGTTTCAAAAATACAAGGGAATGAATTAGCTTCTGTTTGTCTTAAATAAATAGTATAATAGCCCGGAGTTGTAACATTAAAGGTATTAGAGGCCTGAAAAGGTCCATTTGGATCCAAACTGAATTCATATCCTGAAGGAACATTTCCCGCAGTCACTGAACCAGGAGTTGTACAAATAATATCCTGTCCACTAATTGTAGGATTTAAAAGGTTTTGATAAACATTAAAATAAAAAATACTGAAACATCCACCTGGATAATTAATAACCAATCTAAACTGACCTGCATCATTAGCAGTATAATCGGGACCGGTAGCTACCTGATTCCAGGTACAAGTATCATTTTCATTAGCACAATCGTCAATACCAACTTCCGGACAACTGGTTTCATCCAGTTTCTCCCAGATAATCGAAACCGCATCACTAATATTTGTTTGAATTTGACGAATATCATTAAGACCACAAAGAAAAATATAAGGCAAAACCTTACCATCATTGGGGCAAACAGGTGTTAAATCGGCATAAGGTATTACCGGATTAGTAGTCGTACTTCCGTATGGACTAACAGTAAAGGTTTCATTAATAGAAATACACGTTGAATTTGTTGTATTGTTAACGTAATACGTCCCGGTTTGAGTAGCTGTATAGGTTTGAGTTGTAGCAATTACAGGAGATCCGGAAGGATCGGTTGACCACGAATAACTATCATATCCACCAGCGGCAGTAAGAACCACACTTTCACCACACAAAATTTCATTCTTCTGAAAATCACAATTCGAAATATCAACAATGAAATTAGCAGGTCCGGGTTCACTCAAACATTCCGTATTGGCAAAACTACCTTCCTCTTGAATAACGGCAGGGTTGATGACTCCCTGATACGTCGCAAAAGCCTGATTCAAAATTTCATTTGAACAAGCTTGAGCTAAAGAATAACAATCGGGAACCACCTGTATGGCCAGTCGTATTACAAAACTGGGATCATTAACTTCCACTGAGCCATCAGGGATACTAAAAATAATGGTTCGTGTTACAGGGTCGTAGGATTGTAATGTAGCTCCGCCAGCATTGGTTAAATCTATATCTGTATTGGGATCGAAAACAATATTATCCGGTAAAATATCTTTAATCGTAAAATTTGTAACATTATCATTACCCACACTTTGATAGGTGATATCATAGAAAAGTTGTTGTCCTAGATTAACACCTTCTCCATCAATGTCATTTCCGGATGTGTCTGAAACAGTTTTTGTTAGATCGATATCCGGCGCAATAATATCTACTGCGAAAGCCCCAAAATATGCAAAAATGGGGTCAGCTTGGCCTTGTGCCACTTGTAACACAAAACTGGCGTTATTAACATTGTTTTTAATATATTCCGGTTCAGCTCCCTCTACTTCTAAAAAACCAGTATCAAAACCTAAAGTGTTTTGACTATTAGGTACTCTAGGATAATTAATACTTGGAGGGTTTGGCGTTTGACCGAAACCACGATTCTCAATTACAGAACCAAAAAACTTATTGGCACTTCTTTCATCGGTTGTAACCTCTTTACCATTAATCTCTAATTTGGTAGCTCGTTTTGTTCTATCACCATCTAAAGCGGCATAAGCAAATTGTAAATCGATATTTCCAACAGGAGGCGTTGTAAATCCACTTACTGGAACTTCTTCATAATGTCCATCAAAAATATGACTAAACCCGTCAAACAAATTAAAAGATTTAGTGTGCAAATTAGGATCTTCGTAAATAATAACTAAAGTCCAACCCGCCGCAAAACCGGTAGAATTATTAAAACCTTCACTCGAGGTAACATTAGCAACCGTGTAGGTTCCTTCAACATCAGATAAACCGGAAACTATATCGGTAACATCGGCATAACAGGCATAAGGCGTGTTTCCAGGTTCACCGGAAACTGTAACAATAGGGTCAACTATGGCATCATAAATTAATTCACCAGCAATATCATTGTAAGTTGATACTCCCGGGAGTTTAAATTTGATATTGGTAATGTTAGTTCGATCACCATTTTGAAGAATTGCTCCCCAATACAAACCGGCATAAGCTACGCGATAACAAGTCGTAGCACTCCCGTCTTCCTGATTGGGTAGAATTATATCGGCACTACTGGAACTAAAAGTAGATGGATCACCGTCAATATCAATATATTGCATATTGATATCCTGGTTATCCCGATTCGTTAAATTAAAGTCGTTATTGTCTTGACCTAGAATAGCATTACCCACAACGAGCATACTTCCTCTTACGTCAATTTTCTCTCGAATTGTGAACGTTTTATAAGTCTGAGCCAAGCCCTCAAAGGACAGAAACAGAAACAATAGAACAAGTAAAGAGTTGTTATAAGTAGTTTTGTTCATGGTGGTTAGTTTTTACCTTCTCTTTCTTTGGGTAAAAAAAGAAGACTTAATAGCAAATAATAAATTTTTTTAATAAAACCTACGTAAATACATTACAGATGGTTTTTTACCGATCATCTATATATTTTGTATTTAAACGGAGTAAATATCGTAAAATATTTTTAAACAAATATAATTTTTGATGATTATTATGCTTTTCATCGATATTATTAAGTATTTCATCCGATAATTTGTTAAATTTTGTATTCTTTTTCTGTATTTAACAGTTTCTTTTTTTACATAACAGCATTAATTATTTCAATAATTGATGCCCTTTTATAGGTGAAAAACTTATTCTAAATCGCGTTTGGAAATCAATTATGAAATAAAAAACCTCAGAATGTTTTTCATTCTGAGGTCTAAATTGGTTGGTTAATGGTTTTGGTGGTAATTATTTCTCAATACTTACAATAGTCATTTTACTATTATAAGGGTCATCAGTTTTGGTATCCACTGCTCGAAGCGCTGCGTTAACATCATTAAACTTCTTAGAATAAATATAATATTTATTTGTATTTACATCATAGAAGAAATCAACTTCATTTAAACCGGATGCAATCGCCTTTTTAACAAATTCATCACGCTTAGCTTCATTTGAATGTACAGCTAAAACAGTATAGAAGCCAGGATCGGTAAATTGTACACCTTTAACAATTTGGACATTGGTTGTTTGTTCTTCTCCAAAATCGAAATCATTTACTGTTAAGGAAGCTGAATTTAAGGCTGTCGTACGTTTAATATTTTCAAGTGCAGTCCTGTCCTTTTTGTATCGGTCTTCCTGGTTATCATAAGCAGCACGTTTAATACGACGTTTACGCTCAACCTCCGTAGCCTCTTTAATGTTCTCTAATTTATCGATCAGGTTATCCCGTGATCTTACGGCTTTGAATTGTTGTGATCTTAAATCTTTCAGTTTTCTGGAATAATATACATTAACCGGATCATCATCATTACTAAAATTCTTCTTTCGGTCCTCATAAGCATTTTCCAATTTCGCAATTTGCTCATCCTGAGATTTTATCACCTCATTCAACTGATTTTTAAGCGATTCAATGGCGGCGTTTTCAGCGGTCACACTCTTAAATGGTTTTGGTTCCGTGTAAATACCTTGCTCACTTAAATCATTTTCTCTTTTAAGTTCTTCTAAGTCTTTTTGCTTACCAGCTACTTTGGCATTTAATTCATCCAATAGATTTTGTTGCTCAACAGATGTATTCACCGTTAACTCGGTAAGACTTTCAATCACTTTAGCCTTTTGATCTTTAGCCACAGGAATTTCCACAGCTTCGAGTTCCTGTTGTGCTATAATAGCATCGGCTTCAATTTTTAGTCTGGCTCGAGCGTCTTGTCGGGCTTTTTCCTCAGCTACAAGTTTCGCTTCATTTTCAGCTTCAGCCCTAGCTTTTTCCTCAGCTATAAGTTTTGCTTGTGCTTCAGCTTCTTCTTCAGCCTTGGCTTTAGTTGCAGCTTCTTGAGCCGCTTTTTCCTCGGCAACACGTTTTGCCTGGGCTTCAGCTTCTGCTTTGACTTTGGCTTCTGCTTCGGCCTTAGCTTTTTCCTGGGCTATACGTTTTGCTTGCGCTTCAGCTTGTGCTTTCGCTTCAGCCTCGGCTTTAGCTTTGGCTTCCTGAGCCGCCTTTTCTTGAGCAATACGGAAGGCCCGTGCTCTAGCCTCTGCTTCAGCTTTAGCTTTAGCTTCAGCTTCCGATTTAAGTCTTGAAGCTTCTGCTTCCTGAGCAGCCCTCTCTTCAGCAGCACGCTTAGCTTCTGCTTCGGCAGCAGCATTATCTTCTTCCTGAGTATTTTCTACAACAGGCTCTGGTTTTTCTTCCTCGACCGGTGTCACTATTGGTTCTTCTTTTGGCTGTTTCACAACAGGTTGATCCACTGGTCTATTAACCTGTGGTTTTCTTACAGGTCGTTTTGGTTTTCTGCTAGGTTGAATTAAAGCTTCTTCTTCATCATCACCACTATATCTGTATCGGTTATTATTGTTAAATCGATAAGCTAAAGTAATTTCATGGGAATTTCCGAAGCTATTTAAATCGCCAATGGCCTTTTCATAATTATACTCAATGGCAATATTATTTGTTAGGTTTAATCCCAATCCGCCGGAAACGCCATAAAGCGTATTATAACCGGCCTGAGCCCAAATACCTCTTGGCACCAAAACCATGGCAACACCAGACAAAACGGTTTGATCTTTTTTAAATTCAGATCGAACCAGCATTTGAAATTTACTTTCATCAAAGAACCCTCGTGTATTAAAATAGCCTGTATACATCATGTGTGCCTGAAGGCCTTGCTCAGGATTATCTTCAATCATTTCAGAAGCTGAAATATTATATGATACTAAATTATTGATAGAAACACCAAAATCCATAAACCCGGTTCCATAATTAATACCTGGGTTAATGGTTAAAACAGAATTCGATTGGATATTATTAAATGAAGGATCCGGAAAATTCGTAATTACAGCACCTTCGTTAATACTGCTGGAGTAAAACCCAACATTCAAACCAAAGGTTAAATTATTTTCACTATCGAACATTGCGTTGTAGGCAAAGTTAACGATTCCTCCAAAAGTCGTTAAGACTCCATAATCCTGTTGAAATAAACCTAAACCTGCTCCAACATTTTCACTAAATCGGCCTGAAAAACTAAATAAATAGGTTTGAGGTGGATTATCAAATTGCACCCACTCTCGCTTATTCGTGAAGGTCAGGTATTTATTTTGCTCCCGCACAAAACTAAATGTAGGATTCATTGCATATTTATTGAATCGCAATGAATTCCTAACGGGAATTGAAAAAGGTGCAACCCCATCATTTTGGGCCTGCAGTTCCTGCAATCCAAAAAGACATAAGATAATATAGAGAGCAAACTTTTTCATGTTATTTTATCACCGTAATAGACCCTTTTTTAGTTTCATTATCGCTTTTAATGATATAGTAATACACAGGATTGATTTGATTAAAATCGATTTGTGTTTCCGGCCAATTATTCAAATAATCTGTTGATTCAAATACTACTTTTCCTCTAGAATCCAAAATGGTTACCATCGTATTAGTACCACTGGTGTATATCTGGGGAATAATCCACGTATCGTTTATACCATCGCCGTTAGGACTTATAAGATTTGGAATGTCGGGAACATTAGGAAATGCTTCAATTACAGTAAAAGTAAATTCATTTGAGGCATTACATCCAGAGGTTTGGTTAATTACAACACGGTAATTACCTGTCTGCCCTATGGTAATACTATTGGAAGTTTGACCTGTAATGATGGTACCATTGCGGTACCAGGTAAATTGCGGACTCACAGCATCCGTAGTTACTGTGGCTGTGATGGTTTGCCCCTCATCCAACATATTTACATCCTGCACATTGATACTACTTGTAAAACCAGTATTCTCAAGATTAATAGAGGCACTTACAGAGCAATCTCCTAAATCGACAGTTACAGAATAACTACCTGATTCGTTGGTTTGATACATTTGATTTGTGGCACCAGAAATTGCAGCCCCATCCAAAAACCATTGGTAACTAATCCCGTTTAGGGCACTCAAGGTGGTAGGGCCATCCCCTGAACAATATGGGTTTCCGAGACTAGAACTTATTTCAAAAGATCCATTTGTGGTCGATTCACTTACAGCAACCCGATTTGAATAGGAATTAGAACTACAGGACCCATAGTCGGTTTCACAAAAATAGGTGCCTGGTTGGGATACCGAAAGGCTTTCACCTGAAGCCACAAAAACAAAGTTCGTATTACTGCTATCTAAATACCTGTACCAGTTAAAACTCAAGGATTCGTATTGAAGCGGTGAGTCGTTCCCATCAGCTCCGGGATTATCAATCGTTAGCAAATAACTACCACCAGCGCAATACACAGCTGTAGCAATTAAATTATTGATCGTAAATGGTGTATCCTGAATTTTATAATAAGCCGGAAAAGGTACTGAACCCGTGCTTGTTGCAGCCGGTGCGGTACTTTTAATCCTTATTCTGTAACCCTCTCCCGAAATAGTCTGTGGAAAGGAGAAGGAAATAGTTGTCGGGGAAGTTGTAATTGCGCCCTCTGCAGAGGTATAAATAATTTCTGCATTCGTAAAATCTCCCGTAGGATCAGAAAGCTCAATTATGAATTGGTTGTTCGCTTGAACCGAAGTACTCGGCGAGAATGAAAACGTCGCATTATAAGAGTTAAAAGACGTTCCGGCACAAGCTTGTGTAAAACCCAGAGCTGGTGTACTTATAACAATTTGAGACTGCGCTTTGTAAATTGAAAACACAACAAAGCAAAGTACTGTTAAAAGATGTTTTAAATTCCTCATGAGTAATTGTTTTCAACAACAATACGATTCATCGTTAATAGCATTCTTTGAAATAAAACCTGTTCACTGAATTAAAAGTTCAGTAAAAAGTTATATTACAAAACGATAGATTGAAGTATTTGGTTATTTGAAATTGATCCTATTTGGGTTTTTTGATTAATCGTTGTTAACACCAAGGTCTTCAGAGGCAAAGTTATCTTTTTCAGATGCAATAATTTTATTAATTCTCAATCTGAAATCAGGACGTTTTTTATTATTGATATCAATAAACGTTTCGTCATTATTACTTTTAGAATAAACATTTAAAAACGAACTATTTCCATACCAATTCTCCAGATCTTCATTGTTTGAATTATATTCTACGAATATATTCCCATTGCAGTTATTGAAATACATATCCGTAAATTTGATTCGTTCAAGATTTTCCTGATTTACAACAATACTTTCTTCGAATAAAACAGCTGGATTAAATCCTGAAATCACACTTTGATTCATATCTAACGAGGCGGTTTTTCCAACATACACTGCTTCATTCACTAAACCTCTGCTGATATCACTTTTTAGATCGTTACTATCGTTAAGTAGAGTTATGTTCTTTGCAACCACGTGAGTTAATTTTTTAGAGAAATCCACTTCTCGTTGTTCATCGTAAGAGGATACTACCAAACAACGTGCTTTATAACTACTAGATACAAAAGGAGATCTTATGGCCAAGGAATTATTTAGAACAACCTGTGAACCAAAATTAAATTTAAAGTCATTACCACTAGATTTATAGGAAACTAGCTTGTCCATATTGAGGTCACCTCCCCAAACTTGAAATGAATTTCCACCAGAGTAGCTAACCATAATGTTTTCTAGAACTGTTTTATTTCCAACACCTGCTAGCATTAAGCTACTAAAATAGCCATCCCGCATGCGCTTTCCAGCATATTCAATTCGCACATAGCGAAGAGTTCCAGAGTTACTTTTTATATTATTACCTCCAAAATTGGTTTTAGGGTAATCCATCGGGTTTAATTCGGGAAAATATGAGGCTACTGATCCGTTACCAAATTTATTGGAAGGTGCTTCTCCTAATATAATAAGTCCGCCCCAGTCACCAGCACGTTTTACATCTCTGTTGGAGGTAAATACAATGGGATCAGTAACCGTACCCTCGGCGACCAACTTTGCTCCTTTAGCTATAGTTAATGAAGCCTTTGTTTTGAAGTCACCTAGTATAACGGTTCCCGGGTCTATAGTTAAGGTCACGCTGTCAACAACGAAAACATTTCCTAATAATAAATAAACTTCTCCTTTATTAAGCCTAGTATCTTTACTGATCTTTCCGGTAAGAATTTGGGTGGGTTCGCCAGGATCCTCCTGGTTGGGGTTAAATTCCGTCCAATTCTTAAGCCAATTGTCGGTTCCTATTATACCTTTTTCCTGTTGTGCAAATGAGATTCCAAATACAAATAGAAAAAGCCATATCATTTGGGTTAAGTTTTTCATCTTGATAAAATTTGTAATTAAGGGCAAATGTTTTTTTAATTTAAGGTCAAATCTAATAAAAATAATCTATGAAATGCAATTTTTTTCGTTTAAATGCACGTTAATGACCTTTTTATGTCAAAAAATTCGATGAAATGCATCGTTACGAATTTTTATTTTAGACCTTTATTATATGTTTACGAATATTTTAAAAAGTTGGTTTTTAAAATAAATCAAAAAAGTAACATAAAATCAGATCAACTTTATGGATCAATTATATGTTACTTTTGGGTTTTAAGATTTTATTAAATTCTTAATGAAATTCACTAAACTCGTGAAGCGACTTCATCATATCTTCATAAAACAAGATGGCTGCTATGAGCTTAGAGGTATCCGAATACGGTAATATCGTTTGGTGAAATTCCCGAGTGGATTCCAAAAAATCATCAGTTGCTTCGAACTGATTTTCAAGTACTTTGTTATTTTCCTTATCGTCAGGAATTCCCAAGCTAACTAAGGTAACACCAGGTTTTGTTGCAAAAGCGATATAAGGTAATAATTTTACCAAGCTTTCAATACGTTCGGTATATAATCCTAATAACGCCCCTTTAGGTAGACGTTCTAGTTCTTCTTTATTATGGTATTTTTTAATACCTACATTTTCACGTATGATACTTTTAGGACCTTTGTTCTTTTGAGCATGGGTAATACCAAACATTAAAATGAAGCAGAAACTAAGTAAAAATATTCTTTTGTTCATGATACAGACTTTAGGGTTTATGAGGCAAATTTATGCAATTAATCGAATAAAACAAGCGTTTTATCGATTTTTTTCACTTATATAGATAATTATTTTCGCTAAATTTAAACCTCGTGGTTAACATTTTTTATGATTTTTCACTTTTTATACCTGTAAAATTCAGGTTTTAACTTTAACGCACCATTTAAGAAATTGATTTTGTGCTTGTTAGAAATTTTACCGAATTTTACGCAACTAATTGAAGTTTCACTCATCTATAATAATGATCATCTAAATTAAATTTCAAATGAAAACATACAAAACTATACTTCTTATTAGTTTAATCTTATTCCTAAATTGTTCCTTAGGAAACGACACAAGTGCAAATGATGTGCCAAAAACAAATACCACTTGGCATTTAGTACAAACAACTGGAGGTATTGAAGGGGTTAACGATCAATTTGAACTTGGTACAATAGTTTGGACTTTTTACGATAATACCGGAAATTTGATTATTGACAATCAAAATACAGATGCTAACAAAGAGGATTTTTTAGATTCCGGAACTTATACTTTTAGCCTAGCGACGATTGAAGGACAAAATTTTATCACAATTGATGGTACAGAATATGGCGAAATAACAATTGGAGCTATTGAATTCATAATTGATGAAAACACAAAGAGTACCGGAGATGGTGCTGATGGTTTTATATACACTTTTGAAAAGGTTGTAGAGGAAATCTAAGTTTTTTGCTTTTTCTTCCGTGCTGCAGGGAAAAGTACATTATTCAAAATTAATCGGTATCCCGGAGAATTGGGGTGCAATTCAAGTTCAGTTTTTGGATCGCCTACCTTGTGCTGATAATCCTCTGGATCATGACCACCGTAAAAAGTAAAAAATCCTTTCCCCTTAATACCATGAATGTATTTTGCTTCACCATTTAACTTGGTTTCACCTAAAATTAAAACATTGGCTTTTATATTGTCCGGATTAAAAGAAGTGGTTTGTCCCATAAAACCTTTAATAATTGCCGTATGATCCTGGCAAAGCATTGTTGGTACAGGATCCCATTTAGCCGAAAAATCCATTAAAGTAAAATAATCGGACGTTTTTGGGATATTTCGCTTTGTGGTCATATCAATAGACGAAAACTCATAAACTAAAGGATTTCGTTCTAAATTAAAATTACTAAATGCGAAAGCTTTGGAGTCGTCTAACTTATTTTGATAACCGGGATCACTTCCGTCACCGTCAAACATAGGCTCACAAATATCAATGCCTTCCGCAGCAAGCGCGATATCAAAACTATCTGTCGCACTACACATGGCGAACATAAAACCGCCCCCAACAACATAGTCTCTAATTTTAAGAGCTACGTCTCGCTTTTCTTCAGAAACTTTGGAATATCCTAATCGTTTTGCCAATGCCTCAGCTTCCATTTTCTCCTCAATATACCAGGAAGCTGCGCGATAAGCACCGTAAAACTTGCCGTACTGTCCTGTAAAATCTTCATGATGTAAGTGTAACCAATCGAATACTAAAAGACCATCATTTAATACCTCCTCATCATAAATAACCTCATAAGGAATTTCAGCATAAGATAATACCATCGTTACTGCGTCATCCCATGGATGGTTTCCTTTTGGTGTGTAAACGGCTATTTTTGGTGCCTTCTCAAGAACAACGGCCTCCATGTTCTGACTTGGGCTACTAATAAGTGATAATATCTCCTCGGCTTCAGTATTTGAAATCACCTCAAAACTAACCCCACGAATTAAGCATTCTCTGCGAATGTTCTCTGTATCGGGTAACAAAAACGAGCCCCCTCTATAGTTTAACAACCACTTAGCTTTTAATTGTTTATTTAAAGTCCAATAAGTTATCCCATAGGCCTTTAAATGATTTTTTTGACTCTCAGCATCCATAGGAATAAGAATATACGATGCAAAAGACTGTATGGATAGACCAAATAATAGGATAAGGAGCAGCAACTTTTTCATAACACCAAGGTAATGAAAATTTAAAGTTCTGAGATAAACATTAACAATGCTTTGAAGAATTAAAAGGGAACTTCATTCTCATCGTCGTCATTAAATGAGCTACCAAAAGCCTGATCAGGATTTGCTCTATGATCATCCGGCTTAAAGGTGTCGTCATTTGCAGCGGCATTCATTTTAGAATGAAATTCGTAAGGATAATCGAAATCATCTAAATTATCGAACTTACCGAGATGACCAATAAATTTCAAGCGGATATTATCCAAGCCACCGTTACGATGTTTGGCTACAATAAATTCAGCTTGTCCTTCTGTAGGTGAACGCTCTTCATCGTCCCATTCATCAATTTTATAATATTCCGGACGATAAATAAAACTTACAATATCGGCATCCTGCTCAATAGCACCAGATTCCCGTAAGTCTGAAAGTAATGGTCGCTTACTTCCTCCTCTGGTCTCTACGGCTCTTGATAGCTGAGATAAGGCAATAACGGGAACATTTAATTCTTTAGCTAAAGCTTTAAGGTTTCTGGAGATCATGGAGATCTCCTGCTCACGATTCCCGGTGTTACTATTCCCTCCTGTCATCAATTGTAAATAATCAATCATGATCAATTTAATCCCGTGCTGAGAAGACAATCGCCGCGCTTTAGCACGCAAGTCAAAAATGGATAACGACGGGGTATCATCAATAAAAAGCGGTGCCTTTTCAAGGCCTTTTACTTTAACATTAAGTTGTTCCCATTCGTGTTTTTCTAACTTCCCAGTACGCAATTTTTCTGACGACAAACCAGTTTCACTCGAAATTAATCTGGTGATCAACTGAACGGAGGCCATCTCTAATGAGAAAAAAGCCACCGGAATATTTTGATCTACAGCAATATTTCGCGCCATAGATAAGGTTAGGGCCGTTTTACCCATCCCCGGACGAGCAGCTACAATAATGAGATCTGAAGGTTGCCAACCGGAGGTTAATTTGTCTAGCTTATGAAATCCGGTAGGGATACCACTTAACCCTTCTTTATTTGAAATTTCTTCAATTTTCTTTTTGGCCTGAATCACCAAATCCTGAGCAGTTTCGCTGGATTTCTTAATGTTACCTTGGGTTACTTCATATAATTTAGCCTCTGCTTTGTCTAAAAGATCAAAAACATCCTTGGTTTCATCATAAGAATCTTCAATAATTTCACTGGAAATTTTAATCAAACTACGCTGTATAAATTTTTGAAGAATAATTCGCGCGTGAAACTCAATATGTGCCGAAGAGGATACTTTTTGAGTTAAAGAAATGAGATAAAAATCGCCCCCTACCATTTCAAGTTTTGCGTTTTTCTTTAGCTGCGAAGAAACGGTTAATAAGTCAACTGGCTCACTATTTTCAAACAACTGAAAAATAGCCGCAAAAATATATTGATGCGCTTCTTTGTAAAAAGCATCAGGACTTAAAATATCGATCACTTCATCGACACCCTTTTTATCGATCATCATCGCCCCTAACACAACTTCCTCTAAATCAATAGCTTGCGGAGGTATTTTACCTTTCTCTAGACTGATCAAGGTGCTTTTATCTACTTTATAGCCTTGAATTTGGTTTGGTTGTTTCATGACGACGAAAATAATTAAAAAGAAAGTTTTCTGGTCCTAAATTGGACCTCCTATTGTTAACCGGTAATTAACAATTTAACTGTTAATAACTTAATAATATTGTGAATAAGCGCAAAAAAAACTGAAGAAAAAAACTCCAGTTTTTAATTCCATATTAAAATGCTAGGATTAATCCTTAAAAACACCCATTTGCGCATATTTATCCCAGCGCTGAGCAACCAAATCTTTTGGTGATAAGTTTTTTAGATTGTCAAAAGCCTTTACAATAGCATTGCTCACTTTTGTAAATGTTTTTTCGCGATCACGATGAGCACCACCGAGTGGTTCCTTTATAATTTCATCAACCAATTTTAACTTTTTCATATCCTTAGCCGTAAGCTTTAAGGCTTCGGCAGCCTGCTCCTTGAATTCCCAGCTTCTCCAAAGAATTGAAGAACACGACTCAGGAGAAATTACGGAGTACCAAGTGTTTTCTAGCATTAATACCGTATCTCCCACACCAATTCCTAAGGCTCCACCAGAGGCACCTTCACCAATAATTACGGTTATAATAGGTACTTTTAAACGTGTCATTTCCAAAATATTTCTGGCAATCGCTTCACCTTGTCCACGTTCTTCTGCCTCTAGACCCGGATAAGCCCCTGGCGTATCTAAAATAGTCACCACAGGAATGCCGAATTTTTCAGCTGATTTCATTAGGCGTAAAGCTTTTCGATACCCTTCCGGATTAGCCATGCCAAAATTTCTATATTGTCTGGTTTTGGTATTATATCCTTTTTGTTGTCCTATAAACATAAAGCTTTGGTCGCCAATTTTCCCTAAACCACCAATCATCGCTTTGTCGTCTTTGAAATTTCGATCTCCGTGAAGTTCTAAAAAACTATCGCCACAAATGGCCTTAATATAATCTAAAGTATAAGGGCGATCCGGATGTCTTGACAATTGAACCCGTTGCCAGGGCGTTAAGTTTTTATATATCTCTTTTTGAGCAACTTGAAGCTTTTTTTCAATTTGCTCACAGGTCTCGGTAACATCAACATCACTTTCTTCGCCAATTAGCTGACATTTTTTTAGTTGTTCTTCTAAATCTTTTATTGGGAGTTCAAATTCTAAATATTCCATAAGAATTCAATGTTTTGATTCGTTAGTTTTGTTAGCTTACAAATATAAAACTTTAATTGTTTTAAGCCCTTAAGCAGGTTTCCTTTTTTTAATACGAATATTTTTTAGCATTGCATTTAATAGCACTGTTGAAATGATAATAATGGCGCCATAGTAGAATGAGGGCGACATAGCTTCTTTTTCCGGAAATAAAATCACGGCTAAAATAATACCATAAACTGGTTCTAGATTATAAGTGAGCACGACTGTATATGGACTGATCACATGCATAACATGCACAGCCGCAATAAAAGCATAAGCTGTACAAACCGAAGCGAGAATAATGAGATACCAAAAATCTGAACTGCTCAAATTGAAAAATGATGCTTGCGTGAATTCTTTCGAGAACAACAACAAATAAATAGTAATCGCTATAACGCCACTTATAAACTCATAAAATGAAATGACCGTTGAAGTATATGACTTTATAAAGCGTCCATTTAATACCGCAAATAAAGAGGATAAAAAGGCAGATAGTACCCCGAGAACGATCCCATAGATGTATTCTATTTCGCTTTTGGTAATGATAAAAACACCAAAAATAACAATGATCCCAAAAAGGATCTCGTACCAAATAATACGTCTTTTAAAAATCAATGGTTCTATTAAAGAGGCAAAAAAAGCACCGGTAGAGAACATAGCTAAAGCAATGGATACATTCGATTCTTTTATCGAACCAAAAAAAGTGATCCAGTGAAGCGCAATAATTATTCCCGCCAAACCAAGTTTTAAAACCGACCCATATCTGAGTTTTAATTTTACGCCCGCTATTTTGATATAAATGAACATAAAAATGCACGCAAAAACCATTCTAAACCACACCAAATCAACCGCGTTTATGGAAATTAATTGCCCTAAAATTGCTGTGAATCCCGCTATAAAAACGAGAACATGTAGATGAAGGTAATTTTTGAGCTTAGCGTTTTGCATGATATAACATGTAACCCGCCAGAATACCGAAAATTATATTTGGAAACCAGGTAGCGATAATCGGGTTAAAATTGGATTGCTCAGTCATTACACCAAAAATCTTATCAAAGAACACAAACACCATAGCAATACAAATACCTATAGCCAAATTTACACCCATTCCACCACGTCTTTTGATGGACGACACCGCAACAGCGATAATGGTAAGTATAAAAACAGAAACCGGTAAACTCCACTTTCGGTAAAGCACTAATTTAAATCGGCCAACATTTGAGGAGCCTCGCGCCTCCTCCTTGGCAATAAACTGTCTTAGATCCCCATACATTTTAGTCTCGGCCGCATAGATAACAGGGATGAGATCGTCTACATCAAATGAAAACAATGTATCCTTTAAAACAGAATGTTCAATTTCATCCTCATTTTCAAGAATCGTCCGCTTCGTATAATTGGTAAGGCGATAAGTAGTGTCTGTAGGATTGAATTTAATCGTAGAAGCTGTAATTTTATATTTCAATTTGTTATCCTCGATATGTTCCAAAGTAAAATTATGGCCTGTACTATTTTTTACATCGAACCTACTTACATATATAATGTCGTTATCATTAATTTGCCTAAACACATTGGTGTCATCTACAGATTTAACACCTTTCTTTAAATACTTATAGGTAAAATCATTAAATCCCTCACTAGCCTTTGGAGCCAGATATAATCCTAGTACAATAGATAAAACCGCCACAATAGTTGCTCCGATAAGATAAGGCCTTAAAAAACGGGTAAAAGAAACCCCCGAACTCAAAAAAGCAATAATTTCTGTGTTATTGGCCAATTTTGAAGTAAACCAGATCACAGACAGAAATAAGAATAAGGGGAATAGAATATGTGCAAAATAAATTGTAAAATCGTAGAAATACCATAAAACCTCAGTTAATGGCACTTCATTTTCAAGAATTTTTCCAATTTTTTCAGCTAGATGCACTGTGATTCCTATTGGAATAAACAGCAATAACATCATGAAAAATGTGAACAAGTAACGCTTTAAAATGTACCAATCGAGAATTTTCATATCATAATTTACTTCAAAAAGAAAACTTTCCTTTTACAGACGCTTATCCATTTGTTTCACCATTTTATTTTTCCAGGATCTAAAATCACCTGCTAAGATATGCTTTCTAGCTTCTCTTACCAACCATAAATAAAATCCGAGATTATGTATTGTGGCGATCTGTTTCCCCAACATTTCGTTAACCGTAAATAAGTGGCGCACATAAGCCTTAGTATATTCGGTATCAACATAAGTCATTCCCATAGGATCCAGCGGCGACAAATCCTCAGCCCACTTTAGATTTTTGATATTTATAGTTCCATGAGCCGTAAATAGCATACCATTTCTTGCATTCCTGGTAGGCATGACACAATCAAACATATCTACACCTAACGCTATATTTTCCAATATATTGATCGGTGTACCTACACCCATCAAATACCTAGGTTTTTCTTCCGGTAAAATAGAACAAACCACATCCGTCATGGCATACATTTCCTCTGCAGGTTCCCCTACCGATAAACCACCAATAGCGTTTCCAAGAGCTCCTGCATTCGCAATATATTCTGCCGATTGTTGCCTGAGATCTTTATAGGTGCTCCCCTGCACTATCGGAAAAAATGTTTGATTATAACCGTATTTCGGCGGAACTTTTTCTAGGTGAGTTTTGCAACGTTCTAACCAACGATGCGTCATGTGCATTGACCGTTTTGCATAATGATAATCGCAAGGGTAAGGTGTACATTCATCAAAAGCCATAATGATATCGGCTCCAATACTACGCTGAATTTCCATCACGTTTTCAGGTGTGAATGTGTGGTAGCTTCCATCGATATGCGATTTAAATTTCACTCCCTCCTCTTTGATCTTTCTATTGGCTGAAAGAGAATATACTTGATACCCACCCGAATCGGTCAAAATGTTACGATCCCAGTTCATGAATTTATGAAGCCCTCCTGCTTTTTCTAATATTGGAGTCTGTGGTCTTAAATATAAATGATACGTATTCCCTAGGATAATATCGGGATTAATATCGTTTTTTAATTCGCGCTGGTGCACCCCTTTAACCGATGCGACAGTACCAACAGGCATAAAAATAGGTGTTTCAATAGTACCATGATCTGTTGTAATGGTACCCGCCCGGGCTTTTGTTTGAAGATCTTTAGCTTTTAAATCGAATGTCATTTGTATCTACAATGCGTTCGCAAACCTACATATTTTTTTACTCTTAATTACGATATTTGTATATTATATGTGTTATATTTAATCGATTTCCTGAATACGAAATTCAAAAAAATAAATAAGATTTAGAAATAAATAAGATTTGGCAACGTTTTTGATTCAGTTAGTTAAACACCTTAAAAAACGAAGATTATGAGAATTTTAAAAAATCGAACAAAAACATCAAAAAACAAAACATGGTTAGTGGGTTCATTTCTGTTCGCCCTCTTTTTGGCTTTAGCCATACCAACGAACTTAAATGCACAGGCGGCTACTGGTCTTGGTATTAGAGGGGGATTAAATTATAACGGAAATGGCAAGTATTTTTCATCTATTAGCGCAAATGCAGAAAATCCTGATAAGAATGTAGGGTACCACATTGGACTTTTTGGAAAAATTGGAAATCAAATTTACTTAAAACCCGAGTTGGTATACACCAGTACCAAAAGTGATTATAACAGTGATGATTTTAAAATGCAAAAACTTGACCTACCGGTATTGGTCGGAATTAAAGTTCTTGGTCCCGTAAGTGTTTTTGGCGGACCTGCATTTCAATACATTTTAAATAGTAAATTTGGAGATGTCACTGTTAATGATGTTGAAAATGATTTTACAGTTGGATTAAATTTCGGTATTGGTTTAAATATCAACAAACTTGGCATTGACCTAAGATATGAACGTGGTTTTAGCAATAATGAAGCAACGTTTATTCAGAGTAATAATGTTGAGGTGAGTCGTTTAGACACCCGTCCGGATCAGCTAATCCTAAGTTTTTCTCTGATCTTATAAGATCTAATAATAACAAATAAAAAAACCTCGTACTAAACGAGGTTTTTTTTATGTTAATACTTCAAGCTTTAATTACTTGGAAGCAGTTTCTGTTGGGTCAAGATATTTAGGAATCCCATTTGCTCCAATATCATTGGTAGGATCTCCATCGTTGTTTGTGTCTTCATTTATTGTTAAAACGCCATCACCATCATCATCTTGATCAAAAAAGTTCGGCCTGAAGTCACCGTCTGTATCATCGTCGTCAGGATCTTCAGAATCTTCAAAATTGACAATAAACTCGCCATCACCATTTAAATCCTCTAAATAGGAAAAAACGCCATCATTATCGTGGTCCATTACAGAGGTTTCGAGTAATTCGAATTTAAAAGCTATAGGTGAATATGACGGAATTTGTCCCTGACTGGCAGAAAAATAACCCAAGCCAGATGGAAGAAACATAACACCCACTCCGGCATTCGTGTAAGACACGGTTCCGTCACCATTATCTGTAAAGGAAGCGGCCATATTGAACAAAGGCAGTACTTTACGCCAACCCGGTATCACGCCAAAAGTATTTTGACCATCACCAACTAAATAGAAGTCCGTAGGTGTAGGGGTTTCATCAAAAATTTTGTTGTCGTCAAGTGGTAAGAAACCCTCATATAAAACGCGTACTTCGTCACAGAAGTGAGGTGATTTTTCACCTCCACCTTGGTTTAAAATTAACACATAAAATTTATATTCTGTTTCGGCAAAGGTTACAGTATACGTCTCAACGGCATTGATGAGCAGGGTGTTTTGATCAGGATTAGGTAATTCACCGTTTTCCGGTAAAGCCGTAATAACCAAATCTTTTGAACTTGGATTAGGGTTCGATTCAAAATCTGAAGAATTATAGTAATAGCTACCAAGATAATCCAACAACAACGCATCATCTTCAATTTGTTGTTCCGCTCTATCACGTTCCGGTATCGGTTGTATTCTATTGTTTTCGTTTTTACTACAAGAAAGAACAATGGATGACAAGGTTAAAAAAAGTATACTGAATTTCCCTATTTTCATATAGCACTAGTAATTCTTAGTTATTGCTTATTTTTGAGGTCGCAAGATACAATATTAAAGTATTCCTGCACAAAAACATTAACGTAGTTTTTAGAATAAATATATGCGAATTGATAAATTTTTATGGTGTGTGCGGTATTATAAAACAAGGTCTTTGGCAACAACAGCTTGTAAAAAGGGACATGTTAAATTGAATAGCGACACGGTAAAACCGAGTCGCGAGGTCTATCCTCAAGACATCATTGAAGTGAGAAAAAGCCAAATCAATTACAAGTTGGTCGTGAACGACATTCCGGAAAACCGGGTTGGAGCTAAATTAGTGGATATTTACCTTACCGATAAAACACCAAAAGAACAGTTTGATGCTCAAGAAATGCTAAAATATTCCAAAGATTATTACCGAAAAAAAGGAACCGGCCGCCCCACGAAAAAGGACCGACGTGATATTGATGAATACAAAAACGACCCTCTAGAACCAGATCTTTAGAAATCCTGTTTGTGTATTTTTGATTATTCAAACAACTTCTATTTTTGAAATAAATAAATTGACTAATTTTACAAAGAAAACTAAACCCTTAATACGATGCTTGTAAAGAACAATGTGATTTTAAATGAAAAAGAAATCACCTATAAAATAAGACGCATCGCCTTTCAAATTTACGAAAGCAATGTTGAAGAAAATGAGATTATACTGGCAGGTATCGACAAGAACGGATATATTTTAGCTCAGAAACTCAAAGCTGTACTTCAAAAGATATCTCACATAAAACCAATTCTTTGCAAAGTTGTGATTGATAAAAAAAATCCGCAAGGCCCTGTGAAGACCTCCATACCTGAAACAGATTATGCCGATAAATCATTAGTACTAATTGACGACGTTTTGAATTCCGGGACTACACTTATCTATGGGGTAAAGCATTTCTTAAATGTGCCTCTGAAACAATTCAAAACAGCTGTTTTAGTGAATCGAAATCATAAAAAATATCCCATAAAAGCAGATTTTAAAGGCCTGTCTTTATCGACCTCATTACACGAGCACATTGAAATTAAGTTGGATAAAAAACCTTACGAAGCCTTATTGGTTTAGGTTTTCAAGCAAATCTTCAATTATAGTGTCAACTGTTTTAGCATCTGTTGATACCGTTATCTCTGCTTGTTCATAAAACGTTCGTCTTTCAAAAAGGTGTTTCGCAATAAATTCGGTTAATTCAGCTTCTGTAATTAAATGTGAGATCAAAGGACGTTTTTCTTTTTCATGTATCAAACGCCCCACCAAAGCTTTCAAGGATGCTCTAAGGTATACCGTTTTTACTTTTTTATGAGATAATAAAGTGGCCATATTATTTCCATAGCAAGGTGTTCCTCCTCCAAGGGATAAAACAAGACCATCCTTTTCTAATAAAAGCTCTGAAAGATATTCCGATTCTAATTTTCGAAAATAAATTTCTCCTTTCAACGCAAAGATATCTGTAATAGATTTTCCCTCCTTTTCTTCAATAAAATCATCAAGATCCTGAAAATCATAGCCCATTATTTTGGCCAACAACTTACCTGCGGTAGACTTTCCGGAAGCCATATAACCTATTAAAACTACTATCATTAAACGTTATATTTTGATAATTAAAAGCATACGAAATAGTGCTGCAAAAAAACGAAAAAATCTTTTAAAAAAGCATTGTTTTATTAATTAAACATTATATATTTGCACCCGCAAACGGCAAGTTGTCTAGCATTGACCGGGTAGCTCAGTTGGTAGAGCATCTCCCTTTTAAGGAGAGGGTCCTGGGTTCGAGCCCCAGCCCGGTCACTTAAAAGTTAAGCGTTATTGCTTAACTTTTTTTATTTTTACACTTCTTTTTATTTTAGCGCACGTGGCGGAATTGGTAGACGCGCTGGCTTGAGGGGCCAGTATCCGTTTTAGGATGTGGAAGTTCGAGTCTTCTCGTGCGCACTTTTTCATTATTTTTTTATACTTTGTTTAACGCTATTAATTCGCCCACTATTTAGGGCCAATTCCACCTGATAACAGGGCTGCAAAGGCCTCGCGAAAAAAATAAAATTATTATTGTTTCAAATTAATGTTGTTATATCAATAAATATTAGTATTTTTGTTTAAGAAAAAATGAAAATAGATGAACAATATTCAGGTTAATTTCAGTATCAAAGACCTTGAGAATTTAACAGGAATCAAGGCTCACACTATCAGGATCTGGGAGAAACGCTACAACTTATTAAGCCCTAATAGAACAGATACGAATATTCGGAATTACAATTTAGCTAGTTTTCAAAAGCTTTTAAATATTTCTTTTCTCAATAATAACGGGTTAAAGATTTCTAAAATTGCCGAATTAGGTGAAGAAGAAATTCCCATTAAAGTTCGGGAAATAGCTTCTAGAGCTAAAGTTGAAGACCACGCTATCAATGCTTTAAAAATGGCTATGATCAATTTTGATCAGGTTTTATTTTATAATACATACAAAAATTTAATAGAGACTAAAACATTTAGTGACATCTTTTACTCGGTCTTTTTGCCCTTGTTAAATGAGATTGGGCTGCTGTGGCAAACCGATACCATAACACCAGCTCATGAACACTTTTTATCTGTACACATTAAACAAAAGATCTTATTAAATATTGAGCGCATTCAAACGCTGGAACCTAAACCTAATGGCAGAACATGTATTTTGTTTTTACCGGATCATGAAATTCACGATATTGGATTACTCTTCATAAATTATCAATTGCGAAGTAAAGGCTATCACACCATTTTCCTTGGTGAAAGTATGCCTATGGAAAGCTTAACTGATTTACATGAATTTTTTGAAGATATCACGTTTATATCCTATTTTACTGTATATCCTGAAGTAGAGAAAATTCCAGAATACATCGAGGATTTTAGTAAAACTTTGATGATCAAAGACAGTACAAGATTTATGTTATTGGGGCCTAAATTAGCTGAAGTAAAAGACCTAAAACTTCCTAGTAACATTAAAACTTTCGATTCTATTGAAAAATTAGTGAAGACATTTTAATCCCCTTTTCTAATAATCCCTTTTATATTCTCCCAAATGAGTACTACTGTTAATATTATAGGTTCCGGATTTTCATCTCTTGCCGCTGCATGCTACCTCGCAAAAGCAGGTAATAAGGTGCGTGTTTTTGAAAAAAACAGCACTATTGGTGGTCGTGCAAGACAGTTTAAAAAAGATGGTTTTACCTTCGATATTGGCCCTACCTGGTATTGGATGCCCGATGTTTTTGAACGATTTTTTGGTGATTTCAATAAAAAACCTTCGGATTATTACACACTTGAAAAACTAAATCCAGCATACAGTGTATATTTTGGAAAAGAAGATTACATAACCATAGAAGATACACTCGAGAAAATTAAAAGTGCTTTCGAGAAAGAAGAAATCGGAAGTTCTGAAAAACTTCAAAAATTTATAGATGAAGCGAAAAGCAACTACGATATCGCTATAAAAGATCTGGTTTACAATCCAGGACTATCTCCATTAGAACTGGTGACCCCAGCGACCATTAAAAAACTCAATCAGTTTTTTAGTACCATAAAAAAAGATGTCAGAAAGGCTTTTAATAATGAGCGACTCGTAAAAATCCTTGAATTTCCCGTGTTATTTTTGGGAGCAAAACCCAGTGACACACCTTCTTTTTACAGTTTTATGAATTATGCTGATTTTGGTTTAGGGACGTTTCATCCAAAAAAAGGAATGTATCAGGTAATTCTAGGTATGGAAAATCTAGCAAAAGAATTGGGTGTAGAGATCGAAACAAATTCACCTATTGATCGCATCCTTGTTGAAAAAGGAAAAGCCATAGGTATTGAAATTAATGGTAAAGCCCACTTTTCAGATGTTGTATTGAGCGGTGCTGATTATCATCATACAGAAACGCTGCTCGACGCCTCGGATCGCCAATATTCAGAGCGGTATTGGAACAATAAAACTTTCGCCCCCTCTTCCCTACTCTTTTATGTAGGTTTCGATAAAACGTTAAAAAACGTTAACCATCATACTTTGTTTTTTGATGTGGATTTTGATACCCACGCTGAAGCTATTTATGACGATCCGAAGTGGCCAGAGGAACCCTTATTTTACGCAAGTTTTCCTAGTAAAACAGATCCATATTCAGCTCCTGAAGGTAAAGAAGCCGGTATTTTTTTAATACCTCTGGCCCCGGGAGTCGAGGATACTCAAGCTTTAAGAGATACCTATTTTGATAAAATAATGATGCGTTTTGAAGATTTAACATCCCAAAATGTCAAAAATCATGTTATATTTAGAGAATCATTTTGTGTGAACGACTTTATTAAAGATTATAATTCATACAAGGGAAATGCCTATGGTATGGCAAATACATTATTACAAACAGCCTTTTTACGACCAAAATTAAAAAGTAAAAAGGTGAAAAATTTGTTTTTCACTGGTCAATTAACTGTTCCTGGTCCTGGTGTACCACCGTCGTTAATTTCAGGGAAACTGGTAGCAGAATTAGTAACCAAATACCACAGTTAATTTTATGAAAGCACTTTTCGATACCGTTTCATACCAATGCAGCAAAACTGTTACAAAAAGTTACAGCACCTCATTTTCATTGGCAACCAAAATGCTTTATAAATCCATTAGAAACGATATTTATAATATATACGGTTTCGTAAGGTTCGCAGATGAGATCGTTGATTCATTTCACGGTTACGACAAAGAAGATCTTTTTAAACGTTTTACTGACGACCTGGAATTTGCTTTGAGAGACCGTATTAGCTTAAACCCTATTTTAAATTCATTTCAGCATACCTATCACAAATATAATATAGACAAACATCTGGTGGATGCCTTTATGAATAGTATGCGAATGGATTTGCATAAAACTGATTATTTAACCGAAGAAGAGTTCAAGAATTATATTTATGGCTCTGCCGATGTTGTAGGCTTAATGTGCCTTAAGGTTTTTGTGCACGGTGATAAAGAGAAATATGATGAATTGAAGTATACCGCTATGGCCCTTGGTTCGGCATTTCAGAAAGTTAATTTTCTGAGAGATTTAAAAGCTGATTTTGAAGGTTTGAACCGCACCTATTTTCCAAATACAGATCTAAGTAATTTAGATGAAAAATCTAAAGAAGAGATTATAACCGATATTGAACATGATTTTGAAATAGGTTTAAGTGGTATCAGAAAATTACCGAATGAAGCTAAGTTTGGTGTTTTTATGGCATATAGGTACTACAGTCAACTTTTGAAAAAATTAAAAAAAACACCGGCTTTCAAAATAAAAAATTCGCGCATTAGAGTTTCTAATCCCAAAAAAGTAGAACTTTTGATGCGCAGTTATGTAAAATATCAACTAAATTTAATGTAAAAGAATACTATGGATACTTTATATTGGATTCTTATTTTTTTAGGCACCTATTGCGCAATGGAATTTATGGCTTGGTTTACACATAAATACATCATGCATGGAATTTTATGGAGCTTACACAAGGATCACCATCATAAAGATCACGACAGTTGGTTTGAGCGTAATGATGCCTTTTTTATTTTTTATGCTGTGGTGAGTATAGGTTGCTTTTTGCTTTGGAAATACGAAGGTTTTTGGGCCGGTTTACCTATTGGTCTTGGTATTTTTGCATATGGCTTATCTTACTTTTTAGTGCATGACATTTTTATTCATCAGCGTTTTAAACTCTTTAGAAACGCAAATAATTGGTATGCCCGCGGGGTAAGACGAGCGCATAAAATACACCATAAACATTTGGGTAAAGATGATGGGGAATGCTTTGGAATGTTGTTTGTACCCTTCAAGTATTTTAAAAAATAGAACGTTACTTCTAACATGGCAAACTTACCCCATTTCGATTTTGCGATTATAGGAAATGGTCTTGCCGGATTACAACTTGCACTCGCCTTTTCAAAAGATCCCTTTTTTTCAGAAAAGACTATCACCCTTATTGATCCTTCGGAAAAGAACACCAACGATAAAACCTGGAGTTTTTGGGAAACCGGTTCTTCTTACTGGGGTAAAATTGCCCAACAATCCTGGAGTAAAGCAATCATTTATGCTTGTGAGGAAACCATTTCTTTAGATCTTCAGCCTTACAATTATAAATCTATTCGTTCTATTGATTTTTACAAACATTGCAAAGCAGAACTGGGAAAACATCAAAACATTCGCTTTGTTTTAGATGAAGTCACGGAAGTTATAGAAGATGCGACATCAGTAAGCATTACAGGTAAAAAAAAAATATATAGAGCCTCTCAGGTTTTTGACAGTCGACTACCGGAGGAATTTTTTCAACCGAAGAAAAACATTCCGGAAATTATTCAACATTTTAAAGGTTATATCATCAAAACGGAAACGCAACTTTTTGATGAAAATATTATGACCATGATGGATTATAGGGTAAAAGACGGCGACCAAACCACATTTACCTATGTGTTACCTTATAGTAAAACGGAGGCTTTGGTAGAATTCACTTATTTCACCAAAGACCTAGTAGAAAACGACGTTTATGACGAATTTTTAAAGCGTTATATTAAAGAATATCTACACCCTGAAAGTTATACCATCGTGGAAACCGAAACCGGTCGTATCCCAATGAGCGCCTTTCCTTTTGATCATTTCAATTCAGAAAAGATAACAAAAATAGGTACTGCGGGAGGTTGGGTAAAAGCCTCAACAGGCTACTCCTTTAAAAACACCGAAAATAAGGTGAACCAAATAATTTCCAACCTCAAACAAGGGAAACGGGCCTCTGAAAGTTTATTTAAAAGCAAATATAAATTTTACGACAAAGTTTTTTTACACGTTTTAAAAGATAACAATGAAAAAGGCGAATGGATTTTTAAACAATTTTATGGCAAGAATAAAACGAGCCATATGTTTCGTTTTTTAGATGAGGAATCTTCAATTCTTGAGGATATTCGTATCATGATATCCTTAATATCCTGGCCATTTATAAAGGCCTTTTTTAAGACCTTAAGGTAGGGAGATTCAAAAAAAAAAGCCTCTCAAGATTGAGAGGCTTACTTTTTTATTCTTCTTCGTCTGACACGGCTTCTTTTGTAACACCGACTTCTGGTTCTAGTAGTTTATGCTCAACTAGTAAATTATACCACTGAATAACCTTTTTAATATCACTGGCATACACGCGATCTTCATCGTATTCCGGCAACACGTCAAAAAAGTATTCTTCAAGTTTCAGTTTACCGTCTTTCGGATTTACTGAAGCTTTTCTTCCGTTTTCTTTCGACTGAATTTTTTTGAACACCTCTGCCAAAGGCACTTCTTCCGTTAAGGTATAAATAGCAATATCACTTAGAATACTTACATTTTGCTGGATTCCTACAGACATCCGTTTTTTGTCCACTAAAGATTCCGCTATAAAACCACCGCGTGTTTGGGTGATCAATTTATATAATCCGGGTTTTCCGGAAATCGATAACACTTTTTCTAAACTCATAAATTATTTTTTTGCCGGACAAATATCTTTTGAATATGGCGTTATTGCAAATATTATCGTTTCTTTTTTTGATTCGGAAAACGCATTTTATAATCGACGTTAATTTTACCTTTAGAAATATTATTAAGTCTACTTTTTATAAGTCGTTTTTTAAAACTCGAAAGTTTATCTGTAAATAAAACCCCTTCGATGTGATCGTACTCATGCTGTATAACTCGAGCTATAAGGCCTTCAAAAGTTTCTGTATGCGTTTCAAAATTTTGATCCTTATAAGTTATGGTAATTTTAGGTTGACGATAAACATCCTCACGAACATCAGGAATACTTAAACAACCTTCATTGAATGCCCATTCATCACCCGATTCTTCTGTAATCTGAGCATTGATAAAAACTCTTTTAAAACCTTTCAATGATTCCTTTTCTTCTTCAGTAAGTTCGTCATCTTCCGCAAAAGGCGTGGTATCTACCAAAAAAATCCGAATTGGCAATCCTATTTGAGGCGCTGCCAAACCAACCCCAAAGGCATTATACATAGTTTCGAACATATTCACGATCAAGGCGTCTAAATTCGGGTAATCCTCTGTAATATCTTTGGCCTTAACTTTTAATACAGGATCGCCATAGGCCACTATAGGTAAAATCATGGTATTACTATTTTTTGCAAAAATACAATTCTTAAAGTGATTTCTTTTATTTTGAATATAAATAACTTTGAAGGATCAAGGTTGCTGAGATCTCATCGATCAACGCTTTGTTTTTACGTTGCTTTTTTTTAAGTCCACTATCTATCATCGATTGAAATGCCATTTTTGAGGTGAACCGTTCATCCACTCGTTTTACCGGAATATTTGGAAACTTCAAATTTAGCTTTTTCAAAAATGAAGCAATATAAACTTCACTCTCTGAGGCCGTGTTGTCCATTTGCTTCGGTTCGCCTACTAAAAACATTGACACTTTTTCTTTGGCTGTATAGTCTGAAAGAAAAACCAAAAGATCTTTGGTATCTACGGTAGTCAAACCAGATGCAATCATCTGAAGTTCATCTGTTATGGCAATTCCAGTACGTTTGGTTCCGTAATCTATGGCTAATATTCGTGACATACATGGTATTTAATACAAAAATACGAATAAAAAAAGAGGCTATCGTAATGACAGCCTCAGTAAAATTATAACTTTATTGTGATTGGTTTAAGCTTTCTCGGCTTTATGGATCTTAGGAAATAACAATTTGATATTCTCAACGCGCTTAACACGAACTCTATTATAATAAACACGAATATCACTGTTAGTTCTTGCTATAGATTCCTTTAGTTCGGCAGGACTGATCAAGTCATTGCTTACAGCAGGTGCCGGATTAATTTCATTCGAAGTTAATACGATATTAGTTTCGCTTTCCGGATTTGTATTATCGTTAGATTGTGCCTGAGCGAAAGAAACACTCAGTATTAAAACGATTACGATGTAAAATTTTGTTTTCACTGCTTTAGTAATTTGAAACAAATATATATTCAAGATGATCTTCATACCTAAAAAATTAGTTATAATTAGCAAAAACCACGATAACCTGTAATCGTAGGAATAATAGGCGTTTAGAGCGTTTTTTAAAAAATTTTATCGATGAAATGCACACCGTTTAAGCCTAAATGTGATCTTCGGACAAATCGGTTTTAATAATCTCTTTAATCCGTTTAATAATTTCGATGAACAGAAACCTAAAAAAGTTGATTTTAGTACAGAATTCGTTCCACATTACTTAAATGTTTCAAGGATAGCTATTATATTTGCTCACAAAACAATATAAGCAATGACGAATTTGAAAAACACTATAGAAGAAGCTTGGGACAACCGGGAATTATTACAACAGGAAGACACCAAAAAAGCCATAAGAGAGGTGATCAACCTTCTCGATGAAGGATCCTTGCGGGTAGCTGAGCCAACCAATGACGGATGGCAGGTAAACGAATGGGTGAAAAAAGCGGTTGTTTTATATTTTCCTATTCAAAAAATGGAGACTATTGAATGTGGTCCCTTGGAATTTCATGATAAAATCCCTTTAAAAACAGGTTACGCAGCAAAAGGTATCCGGGTGGTGCCTCATGCGGTAGCCAGACATGGAGCCTATATATCATCGGGAACTATTTTAATGCCTAGTTATGTGAATATAGGTGCTTATGTAGACGAAGGAACGATGGTTGATACCTGGGCTACAGTTGGAAGTTGTGCGCAAATAGGCAAGAATGTACATTTATCAGGTGGTGTAGGTATTGGAGGTGTTCTAGAACCGCTGCAAGCCGCACCGGTTATTATTGAAGACAATGTTTTTGTTGGATCACGTTGTATCGTGGTTGAAGGCGTTCGTGTTGAAACCGAAGCTGTGTTGGGCGCAGGCGTGGTTTTAACTATGAGCACCAAGATTATTGATGTCACGGGAGACGAACCTGTTGAAATGAAAGGTATTGTTCCTGCTCGTTCAGTAGTCATCCCTGGAAGTTATTCCAAAAAATTCCCAGCCGGAGATTATAACGTACCTTGTGCCTTAATTATAGGAAAACGAAAAGAAAGTACTAACAAAAAAACATCACTAAACGAAGCGCTTCGTGAGCATGATGTAGCGGTGTAAGTGAAAATTCTAGTAATACAACAAAAAATGATTGGCGACGTGCTTACGAGCAGTATTCTGTTCGAAGTGCTTCGCCAAAAATATCCCCAAGCGGAACTTCATTACCTAATCAATTCGAATACCTATCCTGTAGTTGAAAATAATCCATTTATAGACGATTATATTTTCTTTACGGAAAAAGAGCGCCGTATTACCGCACTTTTTAAATTAGGATACGCCGTTAGAAAACAAAAATATGACATTGTTATTGATGTATACTGCAAACTCTCGAGCAATATTATTACAGCACTGTCGAAGGCAAAAACCCGGATTTCCTATTATAAGCACTACGCTACTCTATTTTATACACATAATATAAAACGAAAAACAAGCGGTACACAATTAGCTATTGTGAACCGATTACAGTTACTATCAGTTTTAGGTATTGAAGCTGAAGTCATAAAGCCTAAAATATATTTAGAATCTGAAGAAATTGAAATACAAAAAGCCTACTTAGAATCGCATAATATCGATTTAAAAAAGCCCTTGTATATGATTAGTGTTTTAGGAAGTGGTGAAAATAAAACCTATCCATTAAAATACATGGCCGAGGTAATCGATCAGGTTGTTAAAGAAACTCAGGGACAGATCCTGTTCAATTATATGCCGCATCAAAAAGAAGCAGCTAAAACCGTTTACGACTTATGTGAAAGCGCAACAAAAGCCAAGATTTATCTCGATGTTTTTGGAAAAACACTTCGGGAATTTCTGGCCATAACCAAGCATTGCAAAGCGGTAATTGGCAATGAAGGCGGGGCAATTAACATGGCAAAAGCTCTGAATATTAATACTTTTGCTATTTTTTCACCATGGATTACTAAAGAAACCTGGGGGGTTTTTGAAGATGAAACGTCCCATATTTCAGTACATTTAAAAGATTACAAGCGGGAATTATTTGAAAAAGGAGAAGGAAAAAAAAGGAAAAGTGAAGTTGATCCTTTATATGATCTTTTTAAACCTTCGAAATTTATTAACGCCCTAAAACAGTTTTTAAACGCTACCCGAAATGACTAAACTTACAGCACTGATTCCTACTGGAAATGAAATTCACAATATCGAGGCTGTTATCGATTCAGTAGCTTTCGCTGATGAGATTTTGGTTGTGGATAGTTTCAGTACGGATGGAACTTATGAAAAAGCCATGAAAAAGGCGACTCGTGTTTTACGGCGAGAATTCGATTACTTTTCAGCACAAAAAAACTGGGCGATACCACAAGCAAAATATGAATGGATCTTACTTGTTGATGCCGATGAACGCATAACACCTGAACTAAAGGCAGAAATTCAGGCCATTTTGAAAGATCCGAATCCGGATCTCGTGGCCTACTGGATTGGCAGAACCAATCATTTCATGGGGCAACAGGTGCACCATAGCGGTTGGAAAAATGATAAGGTCATTCGTTTGTTCAAGCGGGATTATTGTTCTTATGAAGATAAAAAAGTACATGAGGAAATTATTGCTGATGGTGAAATAGGGTCTTTAAAGCAAAAGCTTAATCACAACACATATTCAACCTTTGACGCCTATGTAGAAAAAATGAATCGATATGCCTGGTTACAAGCTCAGGACTATGATAAAAAAACCAAAGTTATTACACCGTATCATTTCATGATTAAACCATTTTGGGGATTTTTTAAACACTTCATCATTCAAGGAGGTTTTCGTGATGGTTTTGTGGGCTTTACTATAGGTTACATGCAGGCATACGTTGTTTTTATGCGTTACGTGAAACTATGGCTAATACGAAAAGGAAGAGCTTAGTCCAGGTTTTTCCAGAATTTTAAACGTTTCTTCAACCGCCTTTTTCTATGGTAGCGCTCTTGAAAAGCCTGGGTTTCCTGCCACATTAAGTTAAAAACCTTTTCAAAAGGTATTCCTATACATCTCGCATATTCATCACTCATAACTTCAACCATCGATTTATGAATCGTTAACTTAGCGAAGTTTTTTATTCGTGTTTCAAAATCAAGAATGCCAAAATGCATGCGATTGAGATCCACTAAAAAAAAGGCGTATTGATCTCCATTTATCTTGATCAGAGTATTTCCGGGAGAATGATCTAAAAAATGAATTTGCTTTTCATGCAATTCAAAAGTAAACCTTGTAAATGCTCTTAAAATAGCTTCGTGATTCGGGTAGTTTATGTCTTTCGTTAATTCTCTGTATGTGATATCAGCCTTTTCAAGAACACTAATATAGTAGCTATTTTTGAATAAAAACGGACTGGCAAACTCGTAAAAAGCAATGGGCTTAGGTGTTCCTACGTCTAATTCAATGAGTTTATTGGCATAAGTAAACGAACGTTCGGCTTTACTTTTCCTAAAGAATCTATATGCGATCTGATTAATGATATTAGGAACACGAAACGATTTAACAATAACAGATTCATTATTAAGTTGAAATTCCTTCAAGGTGTTTCGGTCCTGATTACCAAAGGGCTTTCCCCCCGTGGCGAAAGTTTGAATAATTTGGTCTATTTCGACTTCCAGACTTAAATACTCCTTATGAATCGTCTTAGACTTAGTCATTATTTTTTTTTACAACCGTAGCAAATTGTACAAACCGCATGTCCAGTTGGGTAAAAAGTGTTAATAAATAGAATAGGTAAGGTTTAATAGATTTACTCCTGTTGATACCTTTATGAATAAGAACTTTATAACCCAATTCTTCATACATTCGCCGGATACTCTTTTTAGTGAAAAAACGCAAATGTGTACGATCCATTACGCCGTAGTCTTCATAACGCCAGTCCTTTTGGAACAGAACACGTTTAAACGTATTGTAATGTCGCACGTTTGGTAATGAGCTAATAATCACCCCTTCTTTTTGCAGTTTTGGTTTCATCTGTTTTAAAACCTCATAGGGATCAACCAAATGTTCTAGAACATCATTAAAATATATCGCATCAAAATATCCGTCTGGGAGATCACCTATAAAGTCCTCACACTTTCCAATAAATACCTTATCTAATTGTGTTTTGGCCTCTTCTCCCGGACCTTTCATATACTCAATACCCCAAACTTCGGCTTTATTTTTTTCCTTAATAACCTTAGCAAAAGCACCATTGCCGCAACCTACATCTAAGATGTATTTAGCGTTAATTGGCAGAAACGCCAACATTTCTGAACGAATATTATCGTAATATCCCTGTGGTTTGTTTTCGTAGTCCATTTTTCAAAAATATGAAATATAAATAAGCGATTTGAAATAAAGGATCTTTTAATAAAAATATCTTATTTTGCGGTATAAAGCGATACCTATGAAACCGTTCCCTACGAGCAGTTTAGTGACACCAACATATAATTGGCCTGAGGCCTTAGAACTCTTATTACTAAGCGTAAAAAATCAATCGGTATTACCACAAGAGGTCATAGTTGCTGATGATGGGTCTCGCGAGGACACCAAGGCCCTGATTGAAAAGTTTCAGTCGGATTTCCCGGTACCCCTAATTCATATTTGGCATGAAGACCTAAAAAATAGAAAACCAGCCATTATGAACAAGGCCATTGCCAAAGCAAAATACGATTACATTATTGAAATTGATGGTGATATCATCATGCATAAGGATTTTGTTAAAGATCATTTGCGATTGGCGCAACCAAATACATTTTTATATGGAAGCCGCGTCAATATTCAGGAATCTCTACTACCCGAACTTTTCAAAAACAAACAAACGAAGTTTCATTTTTTCTCCAAGGGCATTAAGAAACGAGGCCGCACCTTACGGATCCCTTTTTTAAGTAAAATATATAAAGATGAAGACAAACGATCTTCAAAACTTCGCGGCTGTAATATGTCTTTCTGGCGTTCCGACTTTTTAAAAGTGAATGGATTTAATGAAAATCTGGTCGGCTGGGGTATTGATGATAGCGAAATGATCCAGCGCCTTTTAAATATTGGTGTGAAAGGGAAACGATTAAAATTTTCAGGACTGGCTTATCACATCTATCATAAAGAGCAAGATAAAAGTCATATCGAAATAAACGAATTGATTGAAAAGGAAACGACTAATAAGAAAGTTACCTATATCGAAAAAGGAGTTGATCAATACCTGTAATTATGACTAATGATATTTCCATTATAATTATTAATTATAACACGGCTGATTATACCATAAATTGTTTGGCATCGATTGTAAAGCATACCGCTTCTGATTTGATTTGTGAGTATATTGTTGTTGATAACGCTTCCGCACCCGCCAATTACTACCAGTTAAAAAAGTATGTTGATAGTATTTCGACGAAAGTAAACATTCAACTTGTAAGAAGTAATATTAATACCGGATTTGGAGGAGGTAATATGATTGGGGTTCAAAAGGCTACAGGTAAATACCTGGCGTTTATAAATAATGATGTACTTTTTGAAAATGATTGCATTAGTAAACTAAAGCATTTCATGGATGAAAATGAAAACGTAGGGGTTTGTGGCCCTCAGGCTTTTAAAGAAGATCATGGTATTTTACCAACCATTGACCATTTTGCATCCCCGATTCGGGAAATTTTTGGAAGACGAATTTTAGAGTTCATCGATGGAAAAACGTACCCAAAGCGTAAAAAAATATACAGCAAACCCCAACGTGGTCAGTTTGTAGCCGGAAGTTTCATGTTCTTTAGAGCTGAGGACTTTAATAAGGTTGGTGGATTCGATACAAATATTTTTCTCTATTATGAAGAAACCGACATTTGTAAACGCTTAATAAAACTTAAAAAAAAGGCTTATTTAGTGCCGGATGGCCGCTTTATTCATTTTCATGGGGCCAGTACGCCAAAATCGATTGCATTAAAAATAGAATTAAAACTGTCCTTGCTATACATTACCCGAAAGCATTACGGCCTTTTGGCGTATGCTATAATCCTATTGTTTTTGCAACTAAAATATGCTTTTAGTAGTTTGGTAAAACCCAAGCATTGGCCGCTCTTTCTAGCTTTAATTAAAGGCGCTCCATTAAGTATGTCACTCAAGCACAGGCAAAAAATTCAACCTATCCAATTGTCCAATTCAGGACAAAAATAATTCAACACATAAGTACCAAAATAAAATACGTTTCAAACTTTAAAAGGTCTATTTCATGTTGTAAATTTGCAGGACGAATTTTAATTAGGGTTGAAATAGTAACCTTATTTAAATTAGCAATAAACCAGAATTGATTTTAAATAACATTTGATGAAATAATTCTGGTGACCAGAACAAAAATGAACTACAAAAAAGCATTACAGAACCCTATTTTTGATGTCATTTCCAAGTCAGCTGCCAACTTAAAAGTTGACAGTTATGTTATTGGTGGATTTGTTAGAGATTTTCTTTTAGACCGAACACAAAAAAAAGACATAGACATCGTATGTGTTGGAGATGGGATAGCTCTGGCTAAGGAGGTTTCAAAGCATTTACCCGATCAGCCAAAAGTACAGATCTTTAAAACCTACGGTACCGCCATGCTTAAATACCAGGATTGCGATATTGAGTTTGTAGGAGCCCGGAAGGAATCCTATACTGAAGATAGCCGAAATCCTGCCGTAAATCCAGGTACACTGGAAGACGATCAGAACAGAAGGGACTTCACCATTAATGCGCTAGCATTAAGTCTAAACCCGGAAACCTATGGCGACCTCCTGGATCCCTTTAATGGTATTGAAGACCTGAAAAATAAAAGTATCCGAACACCTTTGGATCCTAAAATCACCTACAGCGATGATCCTTTACGTATGTTACGCGCCATCCGGTTTGCCTCACAATTACATTTCACAATTGAAGCAAACTCACTTAAGGCCATTGCTGAAAATGCACAGCGCATCGATATCATTACTGAAGAGCGCATTGTGGTGGAGCTTCATAAAATTCTGGAAAGTGAAAAACCCTCTGTTGGATTTTTATTGTTAGAAAAAACAGGTCTTCTAAAACGGATTCTTCCTGAATTGACAGCCCTAAAAGGCATTGATGAAATTGAAGGACAACGCCATAAAGATAATTTTTACCATACGCTCGAGGTCGTTGATAATATTAGTGAAAACACGGATAACCTATGGTTGCGTTGGGCTGCGTTACTGCACGATATCGGAAAAGCACCTACTAAAAAGTTCAATAAAAAAGTGGGATGGACCTTTCATGGCCATGAATTCGAAGGATCAAAAATGGTCTATCGCCTTTTTAAACGGTTAAAAATGCCCTTGAATGAAAAAATGAAATTCGTTCAAAAAATGGTATTAATGAGTTCGCGTCCTATTGTTTTAGCGCAGGATATCGTTACCGATTCCGCCGTTAGGCGTTTGATATTTGATGCAGGTGATTATGTGGAGGACCTCATGACCCTTTGTGAAGCAGACATCACAACCAAAAATCCTAAGCGATTTAAAAAATATCACAACAATTTTAAAATTGTGAGAGAGAAGATTGAAGAAGTTGAGGCTCGAGATCACGTTCGAAATTTCCAGCCACCCATCAGTGGTGAAGAGATCATGACGACCTTCAATTTAAAACCTTCACGAGAAATAGGAATGATAAAAGAAACCATTAAAGAGGCTATTCTGGATGGCGATATTCCTAACGAGTATGAAGCTGCTTACCAGCTCATGCTAAAAACAGGGGAAAAATTAGGATTAAGTACAAGTTCTTAAAATGAAAAAACGTTTCAGAAAAACAGTTAAGATTGCCTTGGTTTTAGTATACTTGGTTATTGTGGCAGGCGCTGTTGTGAGGATGACAGGTTCCGGTATGGGCTGTCCCGACTGGCCTAAATGTTTTGGTTATTATGTACCTCCAACAGATATTTCAGAATTACAGTTCAAACCTAATCATTTTTACAAAAAAAATGTCGTCATTATTGTAAACGAAACTTTGAAAGTGGCCAAGTCAGATTTCACCTCAAAAAGCAGCCTAGATATAGGTAACTGGGACACCTACACCAAACATGATTACGCCACTTTTAACCCTGTTCAAACCTGGGTGGAATATGTCAACAGACTTATAGGAGCCCTTTCTGGTATTCCTATTTTGATCTTTACTGTAATGTCATTTTGGTTGTGGCGCGACAAAAAACGCTATGTTATTCTGTCTTTACTTACCGTTTTCGGAATGGGTTTTCAGGCCTGGCTAGGTAAAACGGTGGTAGATTCTAATCTAGCACCTTTCAAGATCACGATTCATATGGCCATGGCCATTGTTATCGTAGGGCTTCTGCTCTATCTACTTCATATATCTAAGCAAAAAGAACATAACGACACTTACGACAAAACGTTCACAACCATTTTAATTGTTGCATTTGTACTCACCTTTGTTCAAATTATTTTAGGCACACAAGTCCGCCAATATGTCGATGAACAAATAAAAAATGTTGGTTATGTAAAAAGTCTCTGGTTACAGGATCCCACACTGCAGTTTTACCTGCACCGCTCCTTATCCATCGTGGTGCTTCTTATAAATGCTTGGCTATTTTTAAGAAACCGAAAATTAAAACTTGGCTATACAAAACTTAACTGGGTCATGTTCTGCATTTTCGCAGAAATTATAACCGGTATCGCCATGTATTATTTCGACTTCCCGGTGGCCACCCAGCCCATTCATATTGTGATTGCCACACTGCTCATCGGGTTCCAGTTTTACATCTTTTTAGAAAGTCGTAAAACAGCCGTAATCACAACATAAATTGTATCTTTGTACGCAAATTTAATTAGTAATGATTTACAGATTCAGAGTTGTTTTAGATAACGATACCGACGAAGATATTTTCCGCGATCTCGAAATCCGTGAAACCGATACCCTTGAAGATTTACACAACATCATAACCCAGTCGTTTGGTTTTGATGGTTTGGAAATGGCTTCGTTCTATATTTCGAACGATCAATGGGAACAGGGCGAAGAAATCTCCATGTTCGATGTGGGTGAAGGGCAGGAATCACCGCGCTTAATGAATGAAACTGAGCTCAGTAGTGTCGTTAATGAAGCTCAAACCAAACTTATTTATGTATACGACTTTTTAAGTATGTGGACCTTCTATGTGGAACTAGCTGAAATTGTTGAAGAAGCTGAAGGCACCAATTACCCGAACCTCATGTATGTGCATGGTCAAATCCCAGACACCGCTCCCGAAAAAACCTTTGAAGCAGAGAGTCTCGACGATCTGGATGGTTTTGATGACGATCTTTTGGGAGATTATGACGATCTGGATTTCGATGAAAACTGGAACTAAGCGGTATTACATTAAATTTTCCGGCTTCACATTTTCATAATTACGAGTTAAAAATTCTAGAGAATATTTTAGAACCTCCCCCATATTTTTAGACCGTTTAAATTTAACGTCTTGTGTATACTCGTATATTTTCATTTTCAGCATGGTAATATGTGCATCCTTCGAAATAGAATCCGTTTGCATACAGTGCAGCAATTCGTCTATCCGGTCATGAAAACTTTTTAAGCGCTTCACTAAAATAGAACGCTCCTCAATTTTATATTGATCTATAGATAAGCGCTGAAAACACTCCTGCACCAACTCCACCATTTTTAAATTCTCCTTAAAAAATTGTGGCCGGTAAATATTAAATTTACCTTCATAACTCTGCTGATCAAAATCGATCGCCCGAATCTTATAAACCACATGATCAAAATCATGCGTAGGCACGATCACGTAATTATACGATCGCATATCCCCTAAAAGCCGGATCATACAACGCTCATTAAACTTCACAAATTCCTTGGCAATTTGCATCTTTTCCGATTTATCACATTTCGGTAAAAACGATTTAATAAATTCATCACCCGGGATCCCGGCAATATGCTCCTCGATAAGCGTATTCTTATAAACCAGAAAATTCAAATTATAAGGCGACAGCATATGCTCCAATTCCAGCCCATAAACCCGCGAAGCATCCGCCGATTTCACATAGAAATAGGTGTAATTATCATTCAGAATATTCCTTATTTTAATCCGAAAAGGCTTCGAATTCCCAAACGTGCAATAATCAATCGCATCCACACTTAAAAAGGGAATTGTATTCTCATTTCCATCCGAATGCAAGATCGTATACACCTTTTTAAGCGATAATTCAATCTCCTCCCGCTCATACTCATTATAGTAAACACGCACCCAAAGCGTATCATTATCTTCCTTATCATAAACCACAACCGAACCCTGAAAACGCAACAGGTCATCATAAAAAATAGGGATCTTAATGTCCCGGTTATACTCCGATAAATAGTCGTGCAACTTATCAGTAATCGGGTAAGACGGCTTTTTCTTCGAAATTTTTAAATCATCCATATACTTTGCAGTTACTCAAAAATACTATTTTTAAAATGAATTAAGATATTAATTTTTTGGGCGTTACCACCGCCTCTGGGGCGGTCGTCGGGCTATCCGCTACAAGTCCTCGCGCCAGGCGCTGTGGGCTTTCCACTACTATCCCTAACGCAGTATCCTGCTTTCAATCAAAATCCAATTTTTAAACAAACTTCACAAAACAATGTAACAATTTTTAAAAAGCCTCGTCGTATTTTTATAAACTAACCAAGGTGTGTTTAATAATGCATCTACAAATATTCAAAGCTTGGAACCCATTTTAACGCTGGAGCATCTTACAAAAAAATTCGGCTCACTAACCGCTGTTAGCGACTTATCGTTCACAATAAATAAAGGCAACGTATATGGCATTTTAGGACCAAACGGCAGTGGTAAATCCACAACGCTTGGTGTGGTTTTAAATGTGGTCAATAAAACCTCAGGAAACTTTAAATGGTTCGATGGACATACCACAACACACGACGCCTTAAAAAAAGTAGGCGCTATCATCGAGCGTCCCAACTTCTACCCCTATATGTCGGGATTTCAAAATCTGAAATTGGTATGTAAGATAAAAGAAGTTGATCCTATCAAAATCAACGAAAAACTAGAAGTGGTCGGACTTTTAGACCGTAAACACAGCCCCTTTAAAACATACTCGCTAGGTATGAAACAACGCTTAGCTATTGCTTCTGCCCTGCTCAACGATCCTGAAATCTTAATTCTCGACGAACCCACCAACGGTTTGGACCCTCAAGGAATTCATCAAATCCGACAGATCATCAAAGATATTGCTGCAAAAGGAACAACCATCCTACTGGCATCACACTTATTGGATGAAGTTGAAAAAGTTTGCTCACATGTGGTTGTCCTAAGGAAAGGTGTTAAATTATATTCAGGCCGCGTCGATGAAATGATATCCAGTCACGGCTTTTTCGAATTAAAAACGCAACAGCAAGATGCATTGATAACTTTATTGGAAAACAATAAAGCATTCGGATCCATTAAAACTCAGGGCGATCTCATTACCGCCTTTTTAAACGAACCTATGAAGTCTGATGAGTTTAACAGTTTACTTTTCAAAAACAATATTGTACTGAGTCATTTGGTACAACGTAAAGAAAGTTTAGAAGAACAATTCCTGAAACTCACAGACAACAACTAACCAAACAAAACAATACTTTCATGGTCCGATTATTACAACTCGAATTACAAAAACTATTACTGAACAGAACCAGTAAAATACTCATTTTTGTATCCTTTATATTGCCCTTTTGTGTCATCCTTTTGTCATCCATAAAAATTAATGTTTTTGGAATATTCACTTTGGAACTCGGCGAATTAGGGGTGTTTAATTTTCCAATTATTTGGCATTTAACCACTTTTTTTGCAGCACAGTTCAAATTCTTTTTTGCCATTGTGGTAGTAAGTATGATAGGTAATGAATACAGCAATAAAACCCTGAAGCAAAACCTGATAGATGGTTTGAGCAAAAAGGAATTTATACTCTCGAAATTTTACGCGATTGGATTTTTCTCATTAGCCTCAACGGTCCTCATAGGTTTTATCACGTTGTGCATCGGACTCTATTATTCTAGTTACACGGAAATGAATATTATTTTCAGACAAACCGATTTTTTAATCGCTTATTTCGTAAAATTACTGGGCTTTTTCAGTCTTTGTTTATTCTTTGGAATGCTTATAAAACGTTCGGCTTTTGCATTAGCTTTTCTATTTATATTGTACCTACTGGAGTGGATCGTTTTTGGTATTATTACCTGGAAAGTGAATGTAGATGTAGCCGAAAAAATCCAAAATTTCTTTCCTTTAAAATCCATGTATAAACTCATCGATCAACCCTTTCAGCGTATCGCTATGACGAAGTTCCCTGAAAAAACTGCCATGGCATACGATTACGCCGTGCATTGGTATGAAATCGCTATCGTGTTGGGTTGGACAGCTTTATTTGTATTTTTATCCTATCTTTTATTAAAAAACCGAGATTTATGATATATTTGGTAGCCATTGCTGCTAAATAAATGAAAAAGATAGTTCTCCTTACGATTACCACGCTATTAGGGTTTATATCCTTTTCCCAAAAAGAAGCCACTAACTGGTATTTTGGGAATGGTGCAGGCGTAAAATTTGACCTTAATACAGCTACGGTTTCGAGTTTAAATAATGGCCAATTAAATACCATTGAAGGTTGTACATCAATATCAGATGCAAATGGTAATCTGGTTCTTTACACTGATGGCTCTCAGGTTTTTAATAGAAATCATGAAGTTATGGCCAATGGTTTTGGCTTATTAGGGGATGCTTCCAGTACTCAATCAGCCATTGTTGTTCCAAATCCGGGAGACCCAAACTTGTATTATATTTTCACCGTAGGTTCTAATTTTAACCGAACAGGATTAAACTACTCTATTGTAGATATCACTATGAACGGTGGGCTTGGAGAGGTTACAATCAAAAATCAAAACTTACTTCCGAATTGTTCCGAGAAAATTACTGCTGTACTTAAAGATTGCATTACTAAATCCATATGGGTAGTTACGTTTTCAACCAGAGATGGTGCCCCAGTATCCCGTGATGATCCCCCATCAATTTTTGACACTTTTTACGCCTATGAGGTTTCGGCTACAGGTATAGACCGGAGGCCAATTAAATCACCTTTCAACACCAATGCCCGTGATGCCAGAGGCTATTTGAAATTATCCCCGGACGGTACAAAAGTAGCCTGTGCCAACGGTCAAAGTGGTTTATTTATCTATGATTTCGATGTGGCCACCGGAATTGTATCCAACGAGACATCATTACGCATTATCTCCTCAAGTTCTAGCACGGTTCCTTATGGTGTAGAATTTTCACCGGATAGTCAATTATTGTACATCCATGCCTCAAACGACTACTTTGATCAAAGTAATCCTGAGTTGGCCAACAACCCTGGTAATCATAATTCTGTATTGGTACAATACAATTTAAATGCTCCGGATATTCAAAATTCTGAAACCATTTTAGATAGTAGAAATTTGTATCGTGGCGCGCTTCAATTAGGTCCCGACGGCAAAATTTATAGAGCATTAAGTGCCACCTATGATGAAGGTTCGGGTTATTTAGGTGTTATAGACAACCCTAACAGCCTAGGTACCTCAGCGAATTACAGACATAATGCTGTCAGTCTGTCACCAAGCCAGTCTACACAGGGTTTACCACCATTTATTGCCTCTTTTTTCAACAAGGATATCGATATCATTAAGAACGGTAAAAGCGCATCTAATTTGGCTCTTTGCAATGGTGATTTTTATACCCTGATTTCAGAAGATCTTCTTGGAGCGATTTACACATGGACCCGAGATGGTAATGAACTTCCTGAAACCAGTTATCAACTTGATGTTGATCAAGAAGGATATTATCAGGTATATATAGATCCCAATAATGGTGATTGTGCTGTAGAAGGTGAGGCTTACGTAATTTACAACGATAACCCGCAAGCCTTTGACTCCACTATACTGCAATGTGATGAAGATGGTGTAAAGGATGGATTGACTGTTTTTAATTTGAATGAAGCCATTCCGGATATTACGGGTAATAACCCTGATTTAGATGTTCTATTTTTTACTGATCCAGAGCGAACCAACCAAATTGACGGAAATGCATTCCAAAATTATGTCAATCCACAAATAATTTATTTAGACGTTATTAATAAGGAAACCACCTGCTCTAGCACAGCAGAACTTACCTTGGACGTAAGCGTTACCGATTCGCAAAACACAGAGCTCATTTTATGTGATGATAGTGTCGAGGATGGAATACAACGCTTTAATTTACGTGATGCTGATTCTAATATTGTAAACGGTTTACCCGTTGGTCTAGACATTTACTACTATGAAACCTATGAAGACGCATTGGTAGAAGACAATAAGTTACCCGATACATATGAGAACAAAACACCCTATTCGCAAACCATTTATGCGCGGGTTGAGAACCAAAATAATTGTTACGGAATCAGTGAAGTCCTTCTTACAGTAAATGAACTTCCCCCCGTTGATGGAGAGTCTTTTTATAATTATTGCTTAAATACTTACCCGGAGACCATAACAATCGACGCTGGTTTAATCAATGACGACCCTCAAAATTACAGTTACCAATGGTCCAATGGAGCTAACGATTATGCTATCGATATCAATGAAATTGGTGTATATACCGTAGTAGTGACTAACGCTAATAATTGTTCAAAAGAAAAAACAATTAACGTTACCTCTTCTAATGTTGCCACTTTTAATAATATTATTGTTAAAGATGTATCGGAAAATAATACGATTACTGTTTTAGTTTCTGGTGAAGGAGTTTATGAATTTGCCTTAAGAGATGATGCCGGTACGATTTATAAAAATTATCAGGAGAGCAATTTATTCGAAGATGTTTCTCCAGGCTTTTATACTGTTTTGGTAAACGATGTAAAAAATGATTGTGGCGTTGTTACACAAGAAGTTTCGGTCATTGGTTTTCCTAAATTTTTCACTCCAAATAATGATGGTTATAATGATACATGGCAACTTTACGGCGTATCCAGTTTATTTCAACCGGAAACAAAAATAAAAATCTTTGATCGTTATGGTAAACTTCTTAAAGAGTTAAGTCCATTGGGCCCAGGCTGGAATGGTACATTTCAGGGCAAACCACTACCCACCAATGATTATTGGTTTGTGGTTGAATTACAGGACGGTCGAGTATTTAGAAGTCATTTCACCTTAAAAAATTAAGAATTTTATTATAAAATTGCATTTCATCGGATTTATTTTGCTTTTATCGATAAAATTATCTAATTTTCCCGCATCTAAGAGCCTTAAATAAACACTGTTACAACAGAAAAACGAAACGAACAAAATTACCTAAAGCCCATGAAATTTGTTCAATACTTAACCGCCTTATTGATTTGCAGTATATCCTATTTGCAGGCCCAGCAAATTAATGTGGATAATACAGTTCCATTAGAACCCCTTATCCAAAATAATTTAGTAAGCGGCTGTGTGGACATATCTAACATTTCTTCTTCAGTTAACGGTAATGGTTTTGGCTTTCCAAGTTATGGCTATTTCGAAAGAGGTTCTTCCAATTTTCCATTTGAGAACGGTATTATCCTAAGTACTGGTGACGCTTCTAAGGCAGGAAATAGCGCTATTGGTACAACTCTAAATGACGGGTACAATACAGGTTGGGGTACGGACCCCGATATAGAGCCAGCCCTAAATGTAACAAGCACAGAAAATGCAACCTCCATTGAATTTGATCTTGTGTCTATATCAAGCCAGTTTCAATTTAATTTTTTATTCGCTTCTGAAGATTATGAAGGCGTAACGCCGTGTCAAGTCTCTGATGGTTTTGTGTTTTTAATCAGGCCAACAGGCAGTGTTGGTCCGTATCAGAATATTGCATTAGTGCCTGGAACCTCAGATGGTGTTTCTACAGGTACCGTCCATCCTGATCTTTCACCGGCTTGTGGCGCTCAGAATGCATCTACATTTGGTGGTTTTAATGTTGGAGACACCAATTATACTGGCCGCACTGATGTATTCACAGCTACGACAACCATTCAACCCAACGTATCTTATCACATTAAGTTAATCATTGCTGATCAATATGATGGCCGTGGAGATTCAGCCGTATTTATTGAAGGTAATAGTATTGATATTTTAGATCTGGGAGAGGATATCTCTACGTGTTCAGGAAATGTCGTATTAGATGCTAATATCAATAATGCGCTGGCTTCTTATGCCTGGTATTTGGATGGAGCCCTTTTGGCCGGCGAAACTAACCCAATATTGAACGCGACACAATCAGGAACCTATCGGGTGGATGTTACCGTGCCTTTAAATGGTACAGATTGCACCGAAACCGACGAAATTATTGTAGTGCTTAATAGCACTGAATATATAGAACCCATTACAGATTATCTTGTTTGCGATGATAATAACCCCGGGGACGAAAGAGAATTTTTCGATCTTTCAACCAAAAATGCCGAATTAGCTGCCAACATTACCTTTTCTAATAATTACACCTTTTCGTACCATTTCTCGGAACCAGATGCCAGAAATAATACAAATGCCATTACAACACCTATTGAAAACACCATAAACCCCCAGCCTATTTTTGTTCGTGTGGAAGATCTAGACTCCGGATGTTTTGCATATACAACCTTTGATCTTGCAGTAACACCCCTACCCGTTATAATTGCCCCTACACCTTTAGAAGTTTGTGATACCGATGATACTCCAAATGGTTTTACGGTGATCGATCTTACATTTAAAAATAATGAAATTACTAATGGCGATCCTAATTTAATGGTTTCGTATTATGCAAGCGATAACGATGCCCGTAATGGCATAAACCCGTTGCCGGAAACAAGTTACATGAATGTATTAACACCAACAGATCTTGTATACGCCAGGGTTGTTGATATACAAACTGGTTGTGCGAATATAACACCATTGGATATCAATATTACGATTAGTCCAGTTGTAAATAGAGATATTCAATATATTGATGCCTGTGACACAGACCATAATGGTAACGCTATTTTCGACCTCACTCAGGTAAGAGATAATGTGCTTCAGGGAGCAACAGGCGTTACAGTGAATTACCATGAATCCTTTGACGATGCACAAAATGGTATCAACCCTATTTCAGATCCTACTTCATATGAATACACTGATCCCAACGCTGAACCTGGTTTTGCCGTATTGTACATGAGTATTCAGGACAACACCACGGGTTGTATCTCGGTTGTTGAAATTCAAGCTCATACTAATTTACTACTAACAGCCACAAGAATTGAAGATTATGCCTTGTGCGACAGCAATGATGACCAGAATGACACTCAGGATTTCAACCTGAATACCATTCAAATGTATATATCAAATGAATTACCCTATAATATCACAGTAACATTTTTTGAAACCCAAACCGATAGAGATAACAATGTAAATGCTATAGATAAATCGATCCTTTTTGCTGCGACGAATCCAACTACACTATATATTCGAATTGATAATGGTAGTTGCTCTGAAGTGTCTCAACTAGATTTACTGGTAAACCCTATTTTATTGTTTCAACCGGCCAATCCTGTTCCATATTGCGACGACGATGCGGACGGTATTGTTGATATCGACCTACATTCTCTGGATGATCTGGTAACCGGAGGAAATACCGACTTTGTGGTTACCTACTACGGATCACAATATGATGCAGACAATGCGATTAACCCCTTACCTGATTTCTATACGAATACCGATCCGATAGAAACCATTTACGCTCGAATTGAAAATACGGATTCACAATGCCGTACGGTGAATCCTTTTGAAATAGAAATTCTTGTAGCTCCGGAGGCTACAGATCCTTCACCGATAGTTGTCTGCGATGATGATCAGGATGGTTTTTCAATTGTAAATCTTAGTGATAAAATTTCCGAAATAGTAACCGACCCTTCGATTGTAGACATTGAGTTTTTCACCACGCAAGCAAATGCTGAAGCGGCTACCAATCCTATTCCAAATAATCAATTAACGGCTTTTAATGCTCAAACACAGACCATTTTTATCCGGGTTGAAAGTAATGAAAATGATTTTGGTTGTTACAATTTAGTGACTCTCGAAGTTATTGTGAATACCTTACCCATAATTCCGGATATCAGTAATTTTCAAATTTGTTTAGATGATGGAAGTACGACCACCCAGTTTTATATGAGAGATAAAGATCTCGAAATTTTGAATGGGCAGTCCGGAAAAGAGGTGCATTACTTTGAAGATGCTGCATTAACCAGTGAAATTGATAAGGACAACCCTTACACAAATACTTCTAGCCCACAAACGATTTATGTACGGGTTGAAAATACAACAGACCCTTCTTGTAATGCTACAGGTTCATTTATTTTACAAGTTTCTGCTGATCCGATTTACAATACACCAACTGCCTATATTACCTGTGACGACAGTAGTAATGATCAGGTTGAAGAATTTGATCTGAATCAAAAACTTGATGAAATGAAAGCTGGTTTGGCAAACCCGGATGACTTAAATATCTCCTTCCATTTAAGTTATAACGATGCAGATAATAACCTGAATCCAATTTCATTAACATACAGCAACATAAGCAATCCACAAAGTATATTTGTACGTATTGAAAGCCTGGATTCACTATGTCACGTGGTTGAAGAATTTACATTAAATATTGTTCCCGCACCAGATGTTACACAGGTGAACGGACCTTTAAGCTATTGCGACAACGATTACGATGGTATTGTGACCTTTAATTTGGAAGATGCCGATTTTCAGATTTTAGATCGTATTCAGTCGAATATCATTGTCAATTATTTTGAAAATCTCAATGACATAAATCCCGATGATAGTTTAGATAACTCCAATGAGATTTCAGATCCTCTAAACTATGTGTCTGGAAATAGAACAGTTTTTATCAAAATAGCCAATACACTCACAGAATGTTATACAGTAATTCCTTTAGATCTAGTTGTTAATGTTCCGCCAAGTACGTTTGAGGTTGGTACTATCGAAATTTGTGATAACCCTACCCAAACCTTCGATCTTACTCTTGTTGACACACGTTTAGTTCCAGCATCCAGATTACCCGAAGTAAATATCGCATATTTTAATACTCAGGCTGACGCCGAAAATAATACTGCTCCCATAGGAACCACCTTTAATTATACAGCTTCAAACCAAACTTTGTATGCTCGTCTTGCAGATGCTGTTACAGGATGTCCTGTTGTAGTGCCATTTGATCTTCAGGTCAACCCCAACCCTGTTGCAAATACAGCACCAGACCTTGTGGCATGTGATGATGATTTTGACGGGACTTTAATTTTTGATTTATCAGTAAATACGGCTACAATACTTGGCTCGCAATCATCTTCGACTTATAGCGTTTCGTATTTCGGCTCACAAAGTGATGCGGATAACAATATACCCCCCCTTCCAAACGAATATCCGGCACAGAATGGAGATATGATCTTTGCACGCGTAGAAAATCTTAATACGGGCTGTTACGATACCTCGCAATTTACAACCTTTGTTAATCCTTTGCCGGTAATCCCTGTGGATGATGTGGTACCGCTTTGTATTAACAGACTACCCTTGATTATTGATGCTTATACTGGAGATCCAAATGACACCTATTTGTGGTCTACCGGAGAAACATCCTCAAGTATTCAATTAAATAGCCCGTCGGATATAGGCGATTATTTTGTGACCGTAACACGTCAAAATTCTCAAGGACCAGATTGTAGTTATACCCAAGATTTTAGTGTGATCCAGTCGGAAAATGCCACAATTAATTTTACCACAAAAGTTGATTTTGCCGATCCAAATAGTATCACGATAGATGTGAGTGGTATCGGTAATTATGTCTTTATTTTAGATGATGGGGAGCCGCAACAATCGAACGTATTTGAAAATGTTACCTATGGAATCCACCAGATAACCATTCGTGATTTAAATGGTTGTGAAGATGTGTATACGGATGTTGTGGTTATTGATGTTCCAAAGGTTGTAACGCCGAATAATGACAATTATAATGATTCTTGGCATGTAATCGGTATCGAGGAAATTCCCGGCACTATGGTATATATCTACACCCGCTATGGAAAACTTATTAAGACCCTAACTCACAACTCGATGGGTTGGGACGGAACATTCAATGGTAAACCTATGCCGGCAGATGACTATTGGTTTGTTGCCAATGTTTTACAAGACGGAAAAGCATTCGAGGTTAAGGGCCATTTTGCTCTAAAAAGGTAGACGATATTTACTACATTACATTTAAACGTATTTTTTCAACCAAAAAAATGTACCACTTAACTTTTTTCGATATAAGTTAGATTTTTTTAGCATATTTTAGAGGGTTGTTAAAAATGCTATGAATCACCAAATAAATCAGTATTTAAAAAACATTTGTTTTTTAGTTGTTATAAGTTTAGGACTTCTTGCAAATGCCCAGCTTAGCAAAACACATTACATACCGCCTTTAACGAATGCTGAACTTGGAAATGCGTATCCTAACGATCAGTTCATATATATTTCCACACCAAGTACTGCAGAAGTAAATTATACTGTAAAACCTGTTGGTTTGGGAGTATCAGGATATATTTCAGGTGTCGTTTCAAATCAACAACCCATAGAGATACCTGTAGCTACCGATTATGGTCAACTCTTTGTGCCGGCTAACCAGACTAGTCTGGTAATGAATAATAAAGGGTTTATTATTGAAGCGGATAGCCCAATATATGTTTCCATAAGAATGCTTGCAGGGGGAGGCACCAACCCACCTCAGGCAGGTGCTCTGGTTAGTAAAGGACTTGCTGCCCTGGGAACTGTGTTTCGAGCAGGCATGTACAATAATGAAAACCCGCAAAACAATTACCTGAATTTTATTTCGGTCATGGCTACTGAAGATAATACGATAGTCAATTTTAGTGATATTCCTGCTAATGTGTTGATTGACAATTATAATGGGACTAAGCCCGTTACAACTACTCTCGACAAAGGGGAGAGTTATATCGTGGCTACAACTTCCGAAAATTATATTTCTACTGATCCTGCTTTAGATAACCGTGCCGGATTAATCGGCGCCTTGGTAACTTCTGATAAGCCCATTGTAGTGAACTGCGGATCCGCTAATGGAAGTTTTCATAACGGCAATGGCCGGGATTATGGCATTGATCAAATCGTTGGTTTATCTAAGGTAGGTACCGATTATATTTTTGTTAAAGGTGATGGTGAGAATGACTGGGAAAATGTATTGATCGTAGCCCATTATGATAATACCTCTATAAATATTAATGGCATTGGACCAGTGGCCACAATAAACGCTGGAGATTTTTTTATTATTGAAGGTAATAATTTCAGCCCCGAAGGCAATATGTATGTACAGGCTTCCAACCCTGTTTTTGCTTATCAAGGTATCGGGGCAACAGCTTCAGAGGCGAATCAGGGAATGTTCTTTGTGCCGCCGCTTAGTTGTGAAACCAAGGGAAATATTGATAATATTCCCTTTATAGATAGTATCGGGTCAGCCTATTTTCCCGGTGGAGTTACTATTGTAACAAAAGTTGGTGCCACTTTAATAATTAAACAAAATGGGGTTCCTATCACTTCCAATATTCAAGGTCCTTTACAAGTCTCAGGAAATCCAGATTATGTGACCTATAAGGTTACCGGGATAGACAGTAATATCTCTGTAGAATGTGACGATGAGTTGTACTGCGCTTATTTTAATTATAATTCCGCTGCCACTTCAGGAAGTTTTTACTCGGGGTTCCCTAGTCCGCCTGAAATAAATTTTATGCCTAATTTTAATGCACTGGGCATTTGTCTTGGCAACATCACTTTGGAGGTTGCAAATGAAAATAGTTTTGATAGTTTTGAATGGTATTATGATGATGGTTCGGGATATGTTGCTACCGGAAACAAGAATTTGCAATTTCAGCCTACAGCCATTGGAAATTATAAACTAATAGGAACTATCAATTGTACGGGAACAACGCTTGAATCCTTTGAGATTCCGGTTGGACTTTGTCCTGATGATATTGATAATGATGGTATTCCCGATAATATAGATATTGATAACGATAACGACGGTATTCTAAATTGCACAGAATCTTTTGGTGATCAGAATATCGATCTAACTGATCCTTACTCCGGAACCATCGCGGTGGGATCTTATGCCTTCATTGGAAATGTAACAACCTTTGGCGGAAATGCCATTTCACCAATTTCAGGAACTTCTGATGGTACTTTTCAAAGTGATGTACCACTTAAAACAAATACAAATTCTACAAGTGTTACCTACGATTTAGCCTTCAATAAACCTTTAAATTTATTAGTAGAATACGGAAATGTAACGAGCCTTGGAAATGGAGAAATTAGTCCGGATGAATCATTCATTATTAGAGTTCCTAATACCCGCACAATAACACTTTTAGACCCGGATGATCAGCTGTTAATCGACACCAATTATGATGGTGTTTATGAAAGTGGTGTTACCATGGTTTCTGCATTCGAAATTCGGTTTAAGGTCAATGGCGGCGCACTTCCTTTAGGCTCGGGAACATTTGGCTTTTATGCTAATAATGTTGATGCCCTAACATACATACATACCAACACTTCTGATACTGAAAGTAATCAGGCGACCTTTCAACTCACTGCTAGTTGCGTGGCTCGAGATACTGATAGTGATGGGCTACAAGACGCTTTAGACCTAGATAGCGATAATGATGCCTTACCGGATTTTATTGAATTTACAGGAGTTTTACAAACGCCTTCCGGAGTAGATACTAATGGTGACGGTTTGGATGACGCCTTTGATGTTAATGCCTCAGCTGTAGACACCGATGGTGATGGTGTGGTTGATTTTTACGATCTGGATAGTGATAATGATGGTATTTTTGATTGGATCGAATCCGGAGCCTTTAATTTGGTTCAGGATGCCAATATGGATGGTATGGTTGACGGACCTTTCGGAAGCAATGGTTGGGATGATAACGCTGAAACTGCCGCTGATAGCAACCAAATTGGATATACACCAAACGATGTTGATGGTGATTCTATTTTTAGCTATCAGGATTTAGATAGTGACAACGATGGATGCAGTGATGTTATAGAGGCCGATTTCTCAGATGGTAATGGCGATAACCTTTTAGGGGATGTGCCACCAATAGTAGATCCAAAGGGTCTTGTTAACAATGCGAGCGACGGCTATACTAACCCGCATCCCGACGTTTTAATTGCAGCTCCAATAAGCATTGATGTACAACCCAGTGATATCTCAGTTTGCGAAGGGTCAGATAACAATATTTCACTTATCTCTTCAAGCTACGGCACCATTCAATGGGAAGTATCCATAGATGGCGGTGTTACTTGGAATATTATCACTGACGACGCCATTTACAGTGCCTCTCAAACCAATAGCTTGCTTATAACTAATTCGCCTTTAGCCTTTAATAGTTATTATTACCGGGCATTTTTAAATAGTTCCGGAAATGGCTGTGGGTTGTATTCTGATACCATCACCCTGACTGTAAATGCCTTACCCATTATAAATTCGCCTGTTGAATTGATACAGTGTGACGATGATGATTTAAACACCTTAGGGTTTAGTTTTTTCAACCTAACAGAAGCCAATGAAAAAATATCTTCAAATGCCGCAAATGAGACCTTTTCATTTTATACGACGCAAGCTGCAGCTATTGAAGGTGATACCACAAGTCCCGATTATATTAGCAATCCAACGACGTACGAGAACAGAATCGTTAGTAACGATGTTGTTTGGGCTCGAATTGAAAGCTTTTTCGGGTGTTCCAGTACAGCAGAACTTCAACTAAAAGTGTCTACGACATCTATTCCTTCCAGTTTTTTAATTTCATATAATGAATGTGATGACTTTTTAGACCTTAACGGAAACGATACAACGGATAATAATGACAGAGATGGTATAGCAACTTTCGATTTTAGTGCGGCCGATACAGCTATTAGAAACTTGATTCCTGCAGGCCAAAACCCTACACCTCCGCGCTATTATAGAAATGAAGCGGATGCTCTGGCGGAAGAAAATGAGATCACCAACATTTCTAACTATCGCAATATAGGATATCCAAATTCACAATTTATCTATGTCCGCATCGATAGTGAAATATCTAATGATTGTTTAGGACTCGGACCTCATATTCTACTCACTGTAGAACCTTTACCAATAGCGAACCCTGTAACGATTTTAAGACAGTGTGATGATGATAACGATGGTCTATTTCCATTTGACACCTCGACAATTGAAAGCACGGTTTTAGGAACTCAAAATCCGACCGATGTAACGGTAAGCTATACCGACCAATTTGGCGATCCGCTTCCAAGTCCGTTGCCGAACCCATTTCTTTCGGGAACCCAAACCATTACGATTCGAGTAACGAATAATACCACAGCTGATCCAAATGGCCCCTGTTATGATGAAACAACCCTCAATTTTATAGTGGATGAACAACCAGTGGCTAATCCTGTTGGTCCTTTTATAGTTTGCGATGGTGATGCAGGTGATCTGGATAATGATGGTCGTTATACTTTTGATACTGCTTCGGTAAGTAACATGGTTTTAGGAACCCAAACCAATATGGCTGTTTTTTATTCCTTTATCGATGAGAACGGTCAGCAGATCACTCAAGGAACAACATTACCTAATCCCTTAATTAGTGGTAATCAAAGCATTCAGATTGATGTGGTAAACCCTATCAATACCGCATGTATTGCTACAACAATTTTAGATTTGGTTGTAAATCCTTTACCTGAATTTTCAGTGGATAGTCCGCAAATTGTATGTACTTCAGATCCAACCTTCAATATCACTCTGGATCCAAATGAAGCCAACACTTCTGAATCTTTTGATTATGAATGGTATTTTGAAGGCAACCTGATAAGCACAAATTCTATTTTAGCAAACGTTAATACACCTGGTAGTTATACCGTAACACTGACAAAAACTGATGGTACCAATTGTTCCAGAACCAGAACAATCATAGTAGAAGCTTCTGAAATAGCTAATACAACCAGAGATGATATTACCATTGTTGATATCTCGGAGAATAATACGGTAAGCATTAATACCGATAATATTGGTCGTGGCAATTACGAGTTTGCCTTGCAAGAAGAAAACAACTCTTTTTTAAATTTCCAGTCAGAGCCAGTGTTCACAAATGTTAGAGGTGGATTTTACACTTTGGTCATCAGAGATGCCATCTGTGGAACCATTGAGATCCCTATTTCTGTAGTGGGTCACCCTAAGTATTTCACACCCAACGGGGATGGTATAAACGACTTGTGGCAGATCCGGGGTATTAGTAGTAATGTGCAGCCTAATAGTCTCATTTTTATTTATAATCGTTACGGCAAATTGCTCAAACAACTTTTGGCCACCTCGCCCGGATGGGATGGAACCTTCAATGGTCGTCCACTTCCTGGAGACGATTATTGGTTCCGGGTACAACTTCAAGATGGACGAACATTTACCGGTCATTTCGCATTAAAGCGATAAGACTTATTTTGTTTAATTTTGCATCATGAAATTCAAAATAAAATCTGAATTCGAACCTACTGGTGACCAACCCCAAGCCATCAATCAATTGGCAGGAGGTATTCAGAGCGACGAAAAATACCAAACCCTCTTAGGGGTAACGGGTTCCGGTAAAACTTTTACCGTGGCCAATGTGATCCAGGAAGTCCAGAAGCCAACTTTGGTTTTAGCACATAACAAAACTCTAGCAGCCCAGTTATATTCTGAGTTTAAACAATTTTTCCCTAATAATGCGGTAGAATATTTTGTGTCGTATTATGATTACTATCAACCGGAAGCCTATATTCCTGTTACCGGGGTTTACATTGAAAAAGACCTATCCATAAATGAAGAAATAGAAAAAATGCGTTTGAGCACCACTTCGTCCCTACTTTCAGGACGTCGTGATGTATTGGTGGTCGCCTCGGTGTCTTGTTTGTACGGTATCGGTAACCCTGTAGAATTTCAAAAAAATGTGATTACCTTAAAAAGAGATCAGGAGATCTCGAGAACTGAATTATTACACCGTTTAGTTCAGAGCTTATACTCAAGAACAGAAGCCGATTTCAATCATGGTAATTTTCGAATTAAGGGCGATACAGTAGATATTTTCCCAAGTTATGCCGATGATGCTTTTAGGATCCATTTTTTTGGAGATGAAATTGAGGATATTGAAGCTTTCGATATACAAACCAATGAGGTGATCGAGAAATATGATCGTCTTAATATTTATCCTGCCAATATGTTCGTAACCTCACCGGATGTTTTACAAAACGCTATAAAGGATATTCAGGACGATCTGGTAAAACAGTACGATTACTTTAAAGACATCGGAAAACATTTAGAGGCCAAACGATTGAAAGAACGGACAGAGTTCGATCTCGAAATGATCCGTGAATTAGGCTATTGCTCAGGGATTGAAAACTACTCCCGTTATTTGGACGGTCGGGCACCGGGAACCCGCCCCTTTTGCTTATTGGATTACTTTCCCGATGATTATTTGATGGTTGTTGATGAAAGTCATGTCACCATTTCGCAGGTACATGCCATGTACGGGGGCGATCGCAGTAGAAAGGAAAACCTGGTGGAATACGGCTTTCGTTTGCCGGCTGCTATGGACAACAGACCTTTAAAGTTTGAAGAATTTGAGGCCTTGCAAAATCAGGTGATCTATGTTAGTGCTACACCGGCCGACTATGAACTTCAAAAAACGGGGGGCGTCTATGTGGAACAAGTCATCCGACCTACCGGTTTGCTCGATCCTGTAATAGAAGTGCGCCCTAGTTTAAATCAAATTGATGACCTCATTGAAGAAATTCAACTTCGGGTTGAAAAAGATGAACGAACTTTGGTCACTACATTAACGAAGCGAATGGCTGAAGAACTTACGAAATACCTTGAAAGAATCCAGATCCGTTGCCGATATATTCACAGTGATGTGGATACTTTGGAACGCGTTGAAATTATGCAAGACCTTAGAAAAGGGCTTTTTGATGTTCTGGTGGGGGTTAATTTATTACGTGAAGGTCTGGATCTTCCCGAAGTATCCCTTGTGGCTATATTGGATGCCGATAAAGAAGGCTTTTTACGTTCTGCGCGCTCCTTAACTCAAACCGTAGGAAGAGCTGCCAGAAACCTCAATGGAAAAGCCATCATGTATGCCGATAAAATTACAAACAGCATGCAAAAGACCATCGATGAAACCAATTATCGTAGGGAAAAACAGACGGCGTATAATACTGCGCACAATATCACACCAAAAGCTTTAAACAAAACACTCGACAACGCCTTAGCTAAAAATTCCGTAAGTACTTATAAATATGAGTTGGAAGCCGCCAAAGCAGCCGAACCTGAGAGCCTGTATTTAAGCAAACCGGAGTTGGAAAAGAAAATAAAGGAAAAACGAAAATTGATGGAGGAAGCTGCGAAAGCTTTAGACTTTATTGTAGCTGCCCAACTTCGGGATGAAATAAAAGGATATAAAGAAAAACTAGAAAAGCTAAAAGTATAACTTTTAGCTTTTCTATAAAATCCCTGAAGGACTCAACACATTATTAAATTAATCTTAGCAAATATTTTTAATTGTATTGTGTTTTAAATACATCTATTAGAACATCTGGTGGTACAATTTTGTTGGGAAAACTTTCCATAAGGTAAAGCACTTTTGTAATGGCTTCATGACTTAGCCCCATTCTTAATCCAAAATTATATAGTTTTACAACACCAGACCTTTGACTTTCATAAACTCTCTGTTCAATATTCATCAATAAAACTAATCGATGGAATTGAACAATACGCTCACTATGTGATTTTAAATGCACATATGAAACTGGATTCTCAATGAGGTAATCAAAATCTTCACGTGTGATTTCTAATTGTTTTGCAACACCCAAAAGAAAATTATATTCCAGGCGTTTTATTTCTTTATCATATTTAGCAAAGGCTATCATTTCCGATAATAAGCTGAGCTTTTCTACTCGATTAACCATATTGAGGGGATTAATTAATTTACACTTTAAAGTTAAGAAGAAGTCCCTATTATTAATCGTTGATAATTTGTCACTTATCGAAAACTGAGGCGTATTTTATCGTTTAATTTATTTATTTCATCTTCCTAAAATAAAATTCGTCTAACAAATTTGCATTTTGTCATTTTTAACAACGAATAAGTAGTATGATTTTTAAAAATTCAAATAATTGATTTTCAATGTTTTAATTTTATAATTATATGATTAGTACTACAGATTTTTTATTCGCATACTTCCTGTATCTTTGCACCAGAAGTCAAAACGTCAGTTTTGCGCTCTAAGCTTACTGAAATCGATGAAATACATTCAAAAAAGAAATTACGCAAATGGCCTTATCAAATAATGATGTTCTTAAAAAATTACGCGTTGCACTGAAACTTCGTGATGATGATATTATCGAAATTTTGAAACTGGTAGATTTCAGAATTTCTAAAAGCGAACTTGGGGCTTTCTTCAGACGCGAAGATCATCCCAAATATATGGAATGTGGCGATCAGATTTTAAGAAATTTTTTAAATGGGTTGGTCATTCATTTACGTGGTCCGATGCCAGAAAAAGATAATTTAAAGAAACAAAAAAAGAGCAACGAATAAACGTTGCTCTTACAATCTTTTATGCTACACAGATCTAAGCTAGAACCTTCTGTACCTTATCAGCAGCTTCCTGGAATTGAGTAGCACTTAAAACATCCAAACCTGAATTGTCAATAAGTTCCTTAGCAATATCAGCGTTTGTTCCTTGTAAACGTACTATAATAGGTACGTTAATAGACTTCATGTTCTTGTAAGCATCAATAACGCCCTGAGCCACACGGTCACAACGTACAATACCTCCGAAAATATTAATTAGAATAGCCTTAACATTAGGATCTTGCAATATAATTTTAAAGGCAGCTTCAACACGAGCAGCATCTGCTGTTCCACCAACATCTAAAAAGTTGGCAGGCTCGCCACCCGCTTGTTTAATTAAATCCATAGTCGCCATGGCCAAACCGGCGCCATTAACCATACAACCCACATTTCCGTCAAGATCAACATAATTCAATCCAACTTCTTTCGCTTCAACTTCTATAGGATTTTCTTCTCGCAGGTCTCTTAAATTCACATAATCCTTATGTCTGTATAACGCATTATCGTCAATAGTTACCTTAGCATCAACAGCCATTATTTTATCATCACTAGTTTTTAAAACCGGATTGATCTCGAACAAGGACGAATCAGACTTCACATAGGCTGTATATAATGCCGAAACAAACTTGGTCATTTCCTTAAAAGCGGTTCCTGATAAACCCAAGTTAAAAGCGATACGTCTGGCTTGGAATGGTAATAAACCAACCGTAGGATCAATTTCCTCATTAAATATTAAATGCGGTGTTTCCTCTGCCACAGTTTCAATGTCCATACCACCTTCTGTGGAATACATGATCATATTTCGCCCAGTAGACCGGTTTAAAAGCACTGACATGTAAAATTCGTTTGGCTCACTAGCACCAGGATAATACACATCTTCAGCAATTAAAACCTGATGCACCTTTTTACCTTCAGCCGAGGTTTGAGGCGTTATCAAATTCATTCCAATGATTTGCCCGGCAATCGTTTCAACCTCTTGTATATTTTTAGCTAGCTTAACACCGCCGCCTTTACCTCGACCACCGGCATGAACCTGAGCTTTAATAACGTACCACTTGGTTCCCGTTTCAGAAGTTAATTGTTTTGCAGCTGCTACAGCCTCATGAGCATTTTGGGCTACAATGCCGCGTTGCACGCGTACGCCATAACTGCTTAATATTTCTTTACCTTGGTATTCGTGTAAATTCATAACTTGCTTAATCGTTTTTAAGAGTTGCAAAGGTAAATAATACCACTTACTTACCCTAATAAATACCACTGAAAACTTTTTCAAAATACAGCAAACACAGTTATGTTAATTATTTAACAAAATGTTTAAATTGGATAATTATTAAAGTATTTATTTTTTATTTATATGAATAAAATATCTTTGACAAAAATTTAAGATTTATGAAACCAGGTCAGTTACTCGATATCGCTAATGAATATGGCAGTCCGGTTTACGTCTATGATGCCGAGAAAATAATCTCGCAATATAATCGTCTAACGAATGCCTTTAAGCAAGTGCCTCAATTACAAATTAATTATGCCGTAAAAGCGCTATCTAATATTTCTATATTAAAACTTTTACATGGTCTTGGGGCGGGAATTGATACGGTTTCCATACAAGAAGTAAAACTGGGCTTGGAAGCCGGATACCAACCCGACCAAATCATATTCACTCCGAATGGGGTCTCGTTGAATGAAATTGAAGCCGCTGCTAAATTAGGTGTGAAAATCAATATTGATAACCTTTCAATTTTAGAACAGTTTGGAACAAAGCACCCTAATATTCCGGTTTGTATCCGGATTAACCCTCATGTTATGGCAGGCGGAAACAGTAATATTTCCGTGGGACATATCGATTCAAAATTCGGTATTTCCATACATCAGATTCCGCATATTCTGCGGATCGTGGAAAACACTAAAATGAATGTTAATGGTATCCATATGCATACCGGAAGTGATATTCTAGATATTGAAGTGTTTCTATACGCCAGCGAAATTCTTTTTGATACCGCTAAACATTTTAAAAACTTAGACTTTATAGATTTTGGTTCCGGTTTTAAAGTGCCCTACAAGCCAGGAGATATCGAAACCAATATAGAGGAACTTGGAAGTAAATTAGCCAAACGTTTTAATGCGTTCTGTAAAGAATATGGTAAGGACCTCACGCTCGCTTTTGAACCGGGTAAGTTTCTGGTTAGTGAGTCTGGGTATTTCCTTACTGCTGTAAATGCTGTAAAACAAACCACCTCAACGGTATTTGCTCAAGTAGATTCCGGTTTTAATCATCTGATTCGTCCTATGTTTTATGGGTCTTATCACGATATCACTAATATTTCAAACCCTAAAGGTAGAGAGCGTTTTTACACGGTAGTTGGATATATCTGCGAGACCGACACATTTGGCAACAACAGAAGGATTCACGAAATAAACGAAGGTGATATTTTATGTTTTAAAAATGCCGGTGCATATTGCTTTTCAATGGCGAGCAATTATAATTCCCGATTGCGCCCTGCAGAGGTTTTGTGGTACAATAATAAAGCCCATTTAATTCGAAAGAGAGAAACCTTCGAAGATATTTTGCGTAATCAAATAAAGGTGGATTTCAAGTTGAAACAAGCTCAAGTTCAACCCGGATAAACACCATATAAATTTCAAAAAAAGCTTTCATCCTTACGAAGGCTTTTTTTATTTTTAGCTATAAATTACAATATAATATATTGATTTTCATAGAATTTCATTTGTTTATTCAAAAATTTAGCTATATTTATAAACTTCCTAATACTTTCTAATAGCCATATTTAAGTGTGTTTACTACTTAAATAACACATTGTTTATGGCCTCATAATTTTTAAGGACTAACCACCCTGCTCCCAAAGATTGATTTTAATTTTAAAGTACCCGTTAGATTTTTTTCTAACAACCATTTATAAATAAACAATTAAAACCAACTAAAATTATGAGAAAATTATTTCTTTTTTTATTGCTATTACCGTTAATAGCTGTATCACAGGATGACGAATCCTATTTGTTAAACATTACCGAGATCACGGTAAAACAAGGTCACAACGCCCAATTTATGGAAGGTGTTAAAACTTGGAAAAAATGTTACAAAGACAATAAAGGTGAAAATCCCTGGAATATGTGGAGCCGTGTTCAGGGAGAAGGTTCCGTTTATGCCCTAACCAGTAGAATGGCTAATTGGGCCGAAATGGATGAAGGCGCCGATGAAGCTGCTAAAGCTTGCCGCATGCATGTTGTAAATTTAATTATGCCTAACGTGAAAAGCGCCAATTTTAACATTGCTAGCAACTTACCTAAAGTAAGCACTACCATGTCTGATGACAATACTGTTGTTTGGGTATGGAATGTAAAAGCTAAAAAGCCACGTGATTTTATGGCGGTCGTAAATGAAATATCCTCATCCTTGCAAAAGGCTGAAGGCAACAAAAGAGGCACCTGGTATAGTATGCAAGGTGGCGGTCCGGATGCAGCTGATTTTTTTGTGGCAGTACCATTTAAGAACTTCGCCGGTATGGACGTTGATCGAGATGGTGTTTGGGAAATATACGAAAAGCAAAACGGTAAAAGTAAAACTGAGGCTTTAAGAGAGAAAATGAGTGGGGCCATTGAAAGTGAATGGACATATATCTATTCCTTAAACAAGGATATGTCCTTCTAAATTATTTTAACTTACAAGATCAAGGATAACGCTTAACAAATGTTAAGCGTTATTTTTAATTTAACCGTGGTTGATGTAATTCGATCTTATTTTCTTGTTAATATTCAATATTTTAACTAATATTAAAAACTTTTCCCTAGGTCTTTTAAGTGATAGCTATAACAAAAGACTAATTTAAATGACATTTTTAAACCACTACCAGATCGTTAAAACAATGACGGTTTTTTATGTGAACCTCTCGAATATTCGTTATCTAATTACTCTTTTTAGATGAATGCGTTTAGGAGTGCTATTCAATTAGGTAGGGATGGAAAGTTATTCCTATCCGAAAATGCTGTTTTAAGGTATTTAAATTTCTCCGCATTATATTTAGCTCAGGGTGCTCCGGAGGGTATAACTTTTTATGCTATTCCGGCATGGTTAGCAATGAATGGTAAGACTCCAACAGAAATAGCTACCTATGTTGGCGTTGTTGGTATACCATGGAGTTTCAAAATTCTTATCGCGCCTGTAATGGATCGATTCACCATACTTTCCATGGGTAGAAAACGCCCTTGGGTCATTTTTGGCCAGTTATGCCTAATTATTAGTTTTTTAGTTATAGGCCTTATTCCCGACCCCTTAAATAATTTATCGGGTTTAATGATCGCCGGATTTTTCATTAGTTTTTTTGGGGCTTTTCAGGATGTTGCTACCGATGGTATGGCCGTAGAACTCGTTCCTGAGCACCAGCAAGCGCGAGCCAACGGACTCATGTGGGGTTCAAAAGTTATTGGTGTCGCCCTTACTTTAGCAGGTGGCACGGCATTAATAAACACTTTAGGGTTTTCAACCGCAATTCCTTTTATGTCTGTAGCTTTTGCCTTTTTTATCCTTATCCCCTTAGGCTTCAGGGAGCGTCCTGGGGAAAAACTATTACCCTGGACCAAAGGAAAAGCATCGCAAATTAGTAAATCCATTCAACTTAAAAGTTGGAAAAAAATATTAAAAAACCTTTTCAAGGTCTTTATTTTACCGTCAAGCTTATTTTTAGCTCCTTCCATATGCTTCAATGGTTTGCTTAATGGTTTTATGGATACCCTATTACCTATTTATACCATTCAAGAATTAGGTTGGACCAACACATCTTATTCCCAATTATATTCAGTAGTGACCGTAGTGAGTGGCCTTTTTGGAATGTTCGTTGGCGGCTATTTAGTTGATTTTTATGGGGAGAAAAAAATGTTAAGCATCTATCTTACTTCTTTTATAGCATCCCTTTTTCTAATGACCTCGTTAAGTGCCTTTTGGGGATATACAACAATTATATTCAGTTTTATTTTAATTGTAACACAACTCTCTGTATTTATTTCTATAGGGTATTTTGCTTCTGCTATGCAGTTAAGTTTTAAACGTGTTGCTGCCACTCAGTTCACCCTATATATGGCCATTAGCAATATGGGAAGAGCTTATGGAAGCGATCTTGTGGGTACCTTGAAAGAAACTTTTAGTTGGGATCAGATCTTTATGCTTATTGCGCTATCACCGGCCATAAGCCTTGTTACCATGCTATTCATAAATTTTAAAAAACATAAAGTAGCGATTTATAAACTTGACTTGATTACTAATTAGAAATTATGAATTTAAGACTTTCCCTCATACTCGCAATCTCACTCACATTCACAGGAATTTTTTGTTGGGAAATGTATTGGCGATCAAAACCAGATCTTTACAGAGCCGTTATTGAGGACGACCGAAACCTTTGGGCAGAACACCGAAAAAAAGTTGAGATGGCAACCTCGGATGATATTGTGATTTTAGGTGCTTCGCGCACCGGTTTTAATTTTAATACTCATGTTTGGGAAAAAACACAGGGTAGAAAACCTATTAACTTAGCGGCCGATGGAAAACCTCCGCGGCCCTTCTTGAAGGATATTGTGTACAATACTAATTTTAATGGCACTTTAATAATTGGAATTACACCATTAATGTGGTTTTCCGACCCAAACGATAGCTGGGCCAACGGAGCGAAACAATGGGTTGATTATTACTACAACCGCACAAATGCTCAAAAACTGGGCTATATCTTAAGTAAGCCACTGGAACGGAATTTAGTATTTTTAACTTCTTCTGAATTGGAATTTTACAATGATCTGGATTTAAAATCTTTAATAGGGCGTATATACATCCCGGGGCGGGGTAATGACGAACCTTTTGGACTCTATAATTTCAGTTATCACGATGAGGACCGAAACTTGATCATGTTACCTCCTATGCGCAGTGATCCCGCCTTTGCCAAGCGCATTACTGATGCCTGGAATAAATTTTTACCTTATTTACCGGAATATGAAACGGTAGAAAATGATATTCCTAATATCATTAATGACTACATCCGTATTATAAATGATTTTAAAGCCCGTGGCGGCAAGGTTATATTTATCAGGCACAAATCTGAAGAACCCTGGAATAAGGCTGCCATGAGATTATTACCAAAAGAAAAAGTATGGGATAAGTTCGCAGCCGTTATTGATTGTCCAACATACCATTTTAAAGATTACGAATTCATGTCTAAATATACGCTACCGGATTGGTCGCATATGTATGGTGATGACGCCAAATTATATACAAAAGACATGGTAGAAAAACTTATTGCCGATGGCCACTTAAAAGATTTCAATTAACCAAACCAACCAAAATGAAATTAAAAAATACCCTGATTTTTGCTATTGCTATAACATTAATAGCAACTGTTTGTTGGGAATTGTACTGGCGAAGTGCCGGATACTATCCCACATTAAATGATGAAAAAGCACTATGGGCCTTAGAACGCTCAAAAGTTGAAAAAGCCACAAAAGAAGATATTATTATATTGGGTTCTTCAAGAGCTTATTTTGACATTCAACAAGACGCTTTCAAAGAAGTGGCAGGACGCTATCCCATTCAGTTATCCTCAACCGGATCGTCACCACTTCCTACATTTCATGATATTGTTAATAACACTGATTTTGATGGTACCATCATTATAGGTGTCGCGCCTGGTTTACTGTTTTCAACTACCTATCCAGGGGCCTTTCCTTGGAAACGCGCTCAATCCAAGATCGATTATTATGAGGGTCAAACTTATGCACAAAAATTGAATTTTAAACTCTCTGTACCTCTTCAGAAAAATTTAGCTTTTATGTCTGCCGATGAAGAGGAATGGAGTGATGATATTGATTTAAAATCCTTATTACGTGGCATAAGTATAGGTAATCGAGCCGGTGAGCCGGATATCCCTCCCTTTTATAATTTTGGAGACGTTACCATCCCCAGAAACATGCGTATGAGTAGTAGAACGCTTACGGATACAGCTTTTGCCAATAGTATTAAAAAAGTTTGGTATTTCTTTGGTAGCGGTGCGCCACCACCGGACAAAGAGTCCACTATGGCCTTCTTTTTAAAAGATTACAACAAGTTTATTGAACGCAATGGCACTGTTGTGCTGTTGCGTTGCCCATCAAGTGGTGGAGTCCGAATGGGTGAGAATATGGTCCTACCCAGAGAAAGTTTTTGGGATGATCTTATAAAACAAACTAATGGTCCAAGTTACCATTTTGAAGATTATGATATCTTTAAGGACCTCACATGTCCTGAAGAATCACATCTAAGTGGAGAAGATGCCGATTTTTTCACCAAGACATTATTAAAGTTAATGATCGAAGATGGTGTGTTAAAATCTGAAAAACCAGAATACGCACTTAAATAGGTAAAATCAAACCACAAACAAAAAATAATCACAAACCTAACACCAACCAATCATGTTATTCAATTCATTAAGTTTTATACTTTTTTTAGTTATTGTGCTTGCCCTATACTACGCACCCATTTTAAACTGGACAGGTAAAAAAAGAATGCTTTTGCTTTCCAGTTATATTTTTTATGGCATGTGGAATCCCCCACTTGTTATTTTGCTTTGGATTTCAACTATTGTCGATTGGACAGCAGGGCAAAAGCTCGCTGTCATTGAGGATAATAGAAAACGAAAATATTGGCTACTATTAAGTATGTTCGTGAATTTAGGCTTCCTGGCCTTTTTTAAATATGGCGACTTTTTACTAGAAAATTTTGTAATACTCATGAATCTCATCGGTATTGATTTTCAGGCACTACCAATGGATATCATACTGCCTATGGGTATTTCATTTTACACCTTCCAAACCATGTCGTATACCATCGACATTTATAAACGAAAAATTCAGCCGGCTAGAACCTTTTTAGACTTTGCGCTTTACGTTACATTCTTCCCGCAATTAGTTGCAGGTCCTATAGTAAGAGCGAAAGAATTAATCGGTCAATTTTATGAAGAAAAGAAAGCTACGGCAAACCAGTTCATCTGGGGACTCTTTTTATTGACCATTGGTTTGTTTCAAAAAGTAGTTTTGGCTGATACCATATTAGCTGGTACATCTGATACCGTTTTTGGTACGGATAAAGTGCTACATGGCCTTGATGCATGGATTGGAACTCTGGCCTTTTCAGGACAAATATTTTTTGACTTTGCAGGATATTCAACCTGTGCCATAGGGATTGCCTTAATGTTGGGAATTATTTTACCAGATAACTTTAAATATCCATATGCTTCATTGGGATTCTCGGATCTATGGCGTCGGTGGCACATTTCCTTATCAAGTTGGTTGAAAGACTATCTTTATATTCCTTTAGGAGGAAACCGTCATGGTTTAACCCGGTTATATGTAGCGCTTATGTTAACCATGTTGTTAGGTGGTTTATGGCATGGTGCAGCCTGGACCTTTATGATTTGGGGAGGCTTACATGGTACATACCTGATCTTAGAGCGTCTTCAACGACGCTATATGCCATTTAAAATAACCAAATGGAATGGAATATTCCTGGCCTTCCTCACCTTTACCTGTGTGAATATCACCTGGGTATTCTTCAGAGCTCGTGGTTTTCAAAAATCCTGGGATATGATCCAATCTATGTTCTACCTGAACCCGGATGGAGAAAAAATATTAGGCTATTTTACCATTTTAAAAGTAAGTGTTTTAATAGGAATTTTATTTCTATGCCATTGGATTATGAGAAATACATCTATGAAAGAAGTATCCTTAAAAGTCTCGCCTTACGTCCTTGGTGGTGTTTGGGCCATTATGACCTTTTTGATCATCATAGCACAAGGAAGCGGGGAGCAATTCATTTATTTCCAATTTTAAATTTCAAAAATTAATAGTGAGAAAACTCTTTATAATAGCCCCAGTTCTACTTTTTTATACTTTTACCTTACCCTCAGTGTTTGGACAAACTACTGATACGGGATCCGTGTCGGGTAAATTTATTTCAGAAACAGGTGATCCCGTGGTATATGCCTCGATTGTTCTTTTTCAAAACGACTCAACTTTCGTAAAGAGTACAATAAGCACCACCGAGGGAAGTTTTAAGTTTAAGAACGTTTATCCGGGTAAGTATACCGTGATAATTAAACAATTAGAATTTGAAGACTATAAAACGTCATTGTTTGCCATTGCCCCTGGAGAAGACAAAGTTTTACCCGATATAAGGTTAAAACCGGCCAGTAATACACTTGATGAAGTGGTTATTACCCAAAAAAAATCATTGATCACGGTGAAACCGGACAAGCTAGTATTTAATGTTGCTAATAGTCCAAGCGCATCAGGAACCAATGGTCTTGATTTATTACGGCAATCGCCCGGGGTTACTTTAGACATCGATAACAGTATCTCTTTATTAGGAAAGAAAAATGTCCAAATTTACATCAATGATGTCCAGTCGCGACTTTCAGGAGATGACCTTATCTCCTTTTTACAAAGTATGAGCTCAGACAATGTCGATTCCATTGAAATTATTTCAAACCCACCGGCTAAATACGACGCCGAAGGTACCGGAGGTATTATTAATATTCGGTTAAAAAGAAATATTGCCACTGGATTTAATGGTAGTATAAGTTCGAATGGAACAAAAGGTGTAGAATATCGATACAACAACAATTTATCTCTAAATTTTGGTTCAGAAAAAATAAAAACCAACTTGGATCTTTCACAATCCTCTTTAAATTATTTAGAACGATTTGATGACGACAAATACCAAAACAATTATTTCCTTCAATTAAGTTCAAGAGAGCCAAAAATAACCAACGCTCTCAATGTAGGATTCGGAATTCAGGCTGAACTTTCTAAAAATCAACGCCTTACTTTTGATGGAAGAGCTGTGTACAATAAAACTGATAATCAACTTAATAGCATCACCAACATTTATCAGGATGTGCCTAGGGAGTTTCAGGAAATATTGAAATCTCAATCTTTTAGAACAGGTAATTCTAGTAATTATATCTTTAATTTAAATCATTTTTGGAACATTGGAGAATCATCCAGCCTCACCACTAATTTTAGTGCAGGGACCTATGAAAGTGATAGAAATACGTTTCAGCCAAATACCTATTTCGAACCAGACGGAACTACTGTTATCTCTCAAGAGGATACAAGTTTTGATTCCGATAACACAATAAATTTATGGTCCGGAAAAATGGACTTCGAAAAATCATGGGATAAAACAACCTTCACCATAGGCGTTAAATATGCCCATATTTTAACCCAAAATGGTTTTTATTTTTATAATTATCAAAACAATAATCCTGTTTTGGACCCAGCCAGGAGTAATGATTTCGAATACACTGAAAACGTGGCTGCGGCTTATGCCAACCTGAATTTTAAAATTAGCAACTCCTTTACCCTCAATACCGGACTTCGTGTTGAAAACACATACTCGCGTGGCTTATTAACAAGTGAAGTTGCTGTAGAGAATAAGGATGTTAAAAGAAATTATACCAATTTTTTCCCAAACATTGGAATTTCTTTTGATAATCAAAAAGACCATAACTTTAGTTTCAATATTGGAAGACGGATCACAAGACCCAACTATCAATCTTTAAACCCATTTGAAACCCCGACGAGTCAATTGGTGGTGTGGAAGGGTAATCCTTTTTTAAGACCGAACTATATTATGAATTATCAATTATCCTATAGTTTGAAACAAAAGCTTATTACAACTTTTGCATTCAGTAAAACCAAGGATTTTTTCTCTAACATTGTAGAGGTATTGAATGAGAATAAAACTCAGATCATACCAAGAAACGTACAAAAATCGAATAATTATGCCATGTCCTTGACTTATCCATTAACCTTAGCTGATTTTTGGGAGGTATTGATTTTTGGAAACCTTTATTATGAAACCTTTGAAGGTAATGTTAACAACAATGTTATCGATATTGAAAATACAGGATGGAATTACAGACTTCAGAATATGATCACCATTCCAAAAGATATATTATTAGAACTCACCTTTAATCACAATAGCCGCTGGATATGGCGAGGTTCTAGTTACATAAAAGGAAATTACGGCTTAAATTTTGGAATACGTAAAGACTTTTTAAACAAAAATCTCCAATTACGTATTACAGGCAATGATATTTTTAGAACCAAAAGTGAATACCCTTATTATTTAAATTATGGTGGTATCGACCTAGAAGGGGTTTACACCATGGACAATCAGCGATTCGGTTTAGGAATAACCTATAAATTTGGAAATCAAAATGCTAAAAATAAAATAAAATCCGAAGGTGGTTTAGATGAGGAATTGAACAGAATTAGTGAATAATAACCTATTCTCTCAGTTTGCCTGAAAAAACACTTGCCTTTGAATTATAGGGGTTTCCTGAGGCACGACGCAACAAAATAATTTGACCACAATGCCAAATAGCATCAGAGATGGGACCATTGATGATATTCCAAAATGGGAAACGCTCATTATCAAATTTTATGAGGTCTTTGGTGTTCCGTAAAATCTCTGAAGCTACTTGAAAATTTAATAAGGTTTGTTTTCGCATAGCATTAAAACCCAGATTTTTTATATCCTTTTGAGACTCTACTTCTCCTCCCAAAGAATTCAGGATAAATTGGGATAATCCTAAAATATGGTCTACCGTTTCTTCTGAACTGCGTCCGGATTCGCTAGGTTTGTATTCTAAGTCTTCTGCCCTCAAGCCCTCCGTAGCCCAATAATACCGAAAGCCTAAACCGTCAATCATACGTGAGGCTACACTTCCTGCCGTATAGCTTTCTGCTTGTTCAGGAATTTCCCTAAATGGTAATATATTATCATTTTGAGCCATACAAACTGATGTCATTATAATACAAATTACTAAAAAAATAGACCTCATCTTAAAATTAGTTTGTTCCGTACTTATCTATTAAATATATCATGGAGGCCATAGTTGCGGCACCCAGCTCTAATTCCCGTTTATTTATGGCATCAAAGGTGTCGTTTTCAGCATGATGATAGTCAAAATAACGCTGTGAGTCTGGTCTTAAACCCGCCAAAACCGTAGTCCCATTTTTTAATTTTCCAACATCAGCACCGCTTCCGCCCTGTTCAAAATAATGGATCAAATATGGTTTAAATAAAGTCTTCCATCCTGATATTTTGTTGAACTGTGCCTCTGAACAATCGAAGCTAAAACCTCTCGGCGTAAATCCACCTGAATCACTTTCTAGGGCAAAAATGTGATTTTCATTGTTCTGTTTCGCTAAATCTGCATATTTTGAGGCTCCTCTCATACCATTCTCCTCATTCATGTAGAGAACAACGCGAATACTGCGCTTTGGCTTTATTCCAGTTATTTTCAAAAGACGTAACACGTCCATGGATTGCATACAACCGGCACCATCATCATGCGATCCATCGGCTAAATCCCAGGAATCTAAATGCCCACCTACAACAATGTATTCATCTGGATATTCGCTGCCTGTAATTTGTCCAATTACATTATAGGACAGCACATCATCAAGCTGTTTACAATTTTGCTTAAAATAAAATTTAAGATCTTCGTCCAAAGACAACATCGTACTTAAAAGTTCGGCGTCATTTGTACTAATGGCTGCTGCTGGAATTTTTTGACTATTAGGTAAATCGCCGTAAGACATGTTACCTGTATGCGGAAAATCATCTAAACGCAAATTCAACGAACGAACAATAACACCAACAGCTCCGTATTTTGAGGCCTCCATAGCACCTTTAGTGCGCTGATCATTAGCGTCGCTGTAGGCGTTAGAGGTGAGAATAAAATCCGGTCGCATCGGGCGATTGAAAAATACAATTTTCCCTCGGATACTATCGCTCCCCATTTTCGCCAGGTCTTCAAAGGTCTTAACTTCAACAACAGGAGCTTTGACACCAAAAGACGGGGTAGCCAGAGAACTTCCCAAGGCACAAATGTTAACAGTTGTTGACTTACCAGAAGCTGATTCAATATAAGCATATTCTTTACCACCACGTACCCATTTCGGCACCATTACTGGCTGTAACCACACTTTGTCAAGTCCTAATTTATCTAACTCCTCTTTAGTCCATTTAACAGCTCTTTCTGCATTCAAGGATCCTGAGAGTCGCCCGCCTATTTGATTAGACAAATAATTGAGCCAATCATAACTTTTCCCTTGTGTCAGTGAATTATTATAAAGCGATTTTATAACAGCCTCATCACTTTGAGCACGCGAGGTGTTAAAAATAAAAAATGTAATACAAAAGGTTGCTATTAGTAGTTTCTTCATAGGGTAATTATTCATTGTTTAATTTTGATTTATAGGCTTCTAGATTCGCCTTGATCTCGTCATCCAGCTCAGGTTCTGTAATATCAGTATATTTCGTTAAGGTATCATACAAAATTTTAGCCACTAAGTAACGTGCCGTTGGTTTGTCATCCGCAGGAATCGTGTACCAGGGCGCATGTGAATTTGAAGTTCTGTTTATCGCTTCCTGATAACACTCCTGATAACGATCCCAAAGTTCACGTTCCTTTAAGTCTCCAGGTGAAAATTTCCAGTTTTTCTCTTGTTTCCGGAGACGACGCAGTAACCGGTTTTTCTGTTCCTCCTTGGAAAGATGTAAAAAGAATTTAAAAATCAAAGTCCCATTCTCGGCCAAATGCTTTTCAAATTGATTGATCTGATCAAATCGTTTATCCCAGAAAGCTTCATTCACATCTTCGATACTTTCCACTCCAGGAAGCCGCTCACCCAAAATGTATTCAGGGTGCACTCGAGTAACTAATACATTTTCGTAATGCGTACGATTAAAGACCCCAAAATGACCGCGTTCCGGTAGTGCTATATAATGGCGCCATAAAAAATCATGATCCAATTCCAATTCCGTGGGAACTTTAAAACTGGTAACATCAACAGCACGCGCATTAAAATCTTTAAAAACCTCGCGAATCAAACTGTCCTTACCGGAAGTATCCATACCCTGCAAACAAACCAATACAGAATATTTATTGTGAGCGTACATGGTATTCTGCCAATCACCAAGGGCACGTCTCACTTTTTTTAATTTTTTTGTGGCTTTTTTGATTATAACTTTAGTATCGCGTTTATGGAGGATGATATTGGAAGTAACTTTATAATCGTTCATACAGGCTATTTTAAGCTTTAAAGATATAAAATGCAATTCATTCCCTTGTCATATTTAAAAGGAACTAATCACCTGATCAAAAATATCGGTAAAAACACCCCAAATAATCACCTTATATACTGATTTCAAGCTAATTAAAATTGATACAACCATTGGAAGGTAGTCGTTACAACCTTAAAAACCCGATAAAACCCGTAAAAAAATCGATAAACTACGTTTATTCTGAAATTTTTAGTACATTCGCAGTCCCTATTTATGTTAAAACTACCTACAAATGAAAAAAATCTACCACCTAATTTTCTTTCTTTTTAGTGTTTCTGTTATTGGTCAAACGGCCTGCGACGATGCTAATTATTACATTGTAAGTTCCTATTCACATGTTAAGGACTCATATGAATCGAATAACGTCGACCATGTGAAATATTACGCAGATCGAGCTGTAAAATCATTGCGTTCCTACATGGATAAAAAAGATGCCTGCGATTGTGTTAAAGCACAATCTCTCGCTCAAAAAAGTTATGATATGCTTGCCAAAGTAGATTACCAGGAAACTTATGAAGATGCCCGATTCTTTGTAAAACGTGCACGCGATAGCATCAAAGCTAGTGTTATTGAAGATGATAAATGCTCTTCAGCACGAGCGGGAAATAAAGTATACGTTGCAGATGAAGTTACAACGGAAATAGCCGTTAATACAGATAACCTATCTGAATTAGAACAAGAACAACTGAAACTCAAGGCGCAACAAGAAGCATTAAAAAGGAAAGAGCAGGAAATTAAAGCAAAGCTCGCCGCTCAAAAGGAAAAAGAAGAAATATTGGAAAAACGACAATTGATAAATCAATATCAAAATGTCTTGAAATCCAATATAGAAACATATAATAAAACCTTAAAAGCATACGGTTCTGATCAAGGTAAATTCAACAACCCTAAAAACACTGAAGGTTTAGAAAACAAATCAGTCGCTGAGATAAAGAACCACTTTAAGCGTGAAATTAAAGCCGTGACTACTGAGTTTTTAAATGCCTTGAATACGAGTAATTAAGGAGTGAAAGAAAAAGAAAAATATCATCCCTGCAACGTCTTGTTGCGGGGTTTTTATTTACTGGCAAATAGTTTTACATCCGTTTCACTAACCTCTTTACCTCCGAGGATGATTAGCCGTTCTACTACATTCCGTAACTCCCGGATGTTACCGGTCCAATCGTAATCCTGAAGTAATTTAATAGCACTGTCTGAAAACGTTTTTTGAGCTGTACCTTGTTCTGATGCAATCTTGGCAGCAAAGTGATTTACTAGTAACGGAATATCCTCTCGGCGTTCATTAAGAGATGGAACATTGATAAGTATAACAGCAAGTCGGTGATATAGATCTTCACGAAATTTACCTTCCTCAATTTCTTTACTGAGATTCTTGTTGGTTGCAGCAATAACCCGCACATCAACTTTTATATCCTTATCGCTACCCACACGTTGAATTTTACTTTCCTGTAAGGCCCGAAGTACCTTGGCTTGCGCGGATAAACTCATATCGCCTATCTCATCCAAAAAAATGGTTCCTCCATTAGCGGCCTCAAATTTTCCTGCCCGATCCTTATTAGCATTGGTAAAAGAGCCTTTTACATGTCCGAACAATTCACTTTCAATTAATTCGCTTGGAATCGCTGCGCAGTTCACCTCAATTAAGTTGCCCTTACTTCGATGGCTTTTTTCATGAAGCCAATGTGCTACTAATTCTTTTCCTGTACCATTAGGACCCGTTATTAAAACACGGGCATCGGTTTGAGCAACTTTATCTATGATGTCTTTAATCTTAGAAATAGCCTCACTATCACCCACCATTTCGTATTTTTTACTGACCTTTTTCTTTAGGATTTTATTTTCAACAACCAGCTCTTTACGGTCTACAGCATTTCGAACAGTATTTAAAAGTCGGTTTAAATCCGGTGGTTTTGAAATGTAATCAAAAGCACCTAAACGCATGGTATTCACAGCGGTATCCAGGTCACCATGTCCGGAGATCATGACTACAGGAATTTCAGGTTTTATTTTTTTAACAGCTTCCAATACCTCAACACCATCCATTTTAGGCATTTTAATATCACATAAAATAAGATCGTAATCCTCATTCTTTATCTTTTCAACACCCGCCAGACCATCTTCAGCTTCCTCAAGTTGATAGGCATCATTTTCTTCAGAAAGAATTTTTACCAATACACGTCGGATCGCTGCTTCGTCTTCTATTACTAATATTTTTGCCATGCTTTAAATGCTGTATTATATTTAGTTATTGGTTCGAAAACTGCAAATAACTTGCCAAACCATTTTATTTTCAAATTAAGCCTTATTTTGATTTTGAATAATATGAATATCGCGCTGCGGAAATGGAATTGTAATATTATTTTCACGGAACAAGCGATCTATCTCAAAGCGCAATTCACTCTGAGGAATAGCGGCCATAAATGAATCGTCAATAGTAAAAATGAGTTTAAAGTTTAATGAGCTATCACCAAAATCAGTGAACAAAACCAATGGTGGAGGATCTTCTAAAACACTTTTATGATCGTTTGCTGCTTGAAGTAACAATTTTTTAACCAATTGTACATCACTGCCGTAAGCAACCCCTACGGTAACCGATTCCCTGGTTATATTGTTATTCTGCGTCCAGTTAAACAAACTGTTTTCCAGGTACATATGGTTGGGAATGATCAATACTTTATTGTCTATGGTTACCGCTCGGGTAGTTCGAAGTTTAATTTCTTCAACACGGCCAACCTTACCGTTTATTTCTATAATATCTCCTACATGCGCCGATTGATCGATTAAAATAAAAATTCCAGAAATTATATCCTGAAATAGAGTCTGCAAAGCTAATCCAACACCGATCAATAAGGCAGCGGAAGCCGCAAAAACCGCTGTAACATTTATACCTATCGAATCAAATACAATAAGAATTACAATAATATAAATGATCCATCGTCCAAAAGAAAATACGGTATTGAATTTCACCTTATCCTCCCGAGGCATTTTCCGTGTTACCCAGCGATTTACCAATCGTAAAAGATAGGTTGTAAATATCATTACTAGGGCTACAAGTAACACATATTTCACTTTAAGGACAATATCATGTGCGTCTTGCCCAGTTCCGTAGGTGAAATCAATAAGCCTAAAATCCAGAAACTCGACAAACTTGTCCCATAATGAGCTTTCCTTAATCCTATCCTCTATTTCTTTTATATTCTGATTCATACTATACTAATGCTTCAATACCTAACCCATTTAATGATTTCTTTCCAACTAGGTTTTTTACCGTACATTAAAATACCTACACGGTAAATTTTGGCAGCAAACCATACAATAAGCATAAAAGTACCTAATAAAATTAAAAGAGACACTATTTGATGCCAAATTGGAACACCAAACGGAATTCGCATGAGCATCACGATAGGTGAAGTAAACGGTATGAAAGAAAATACGGTTGATACCGTTCCGTGAGGATCTTCAATAACCGTGAAAAAACCAATATATACTGCAAGCATAAGAGGCATTATAATAGGTAGCATAAATTGCTGTGTATCCGTTTCGTTATCTACTGCAGCCCCGATAGCGGCATACAGCGAACTGTACAATAAATATCCGGCAATGAAGAACAAGACAAACGCTATAATGAGATTGAGCAATGGTAAATGATAAAATGCTGTTATAAAGTTTTCAACCTGAGCATTAAAATCCGGACTGGCAACCATCTGGTCTACCATAGCTTTCTGAGGGGTTTCAATTTCCGAAAGATCGATATTAAAAATGACTGAGGTTACCGTTATTAAAATTCCTCCAAATAAGAGCCAAATAGCAAATTGGGTAATACCGGCCAGGGAGGTTCCAATAATTTTTCCAAGCATCAACTGTAAAGGTTTTACCGAAGAAATAATCACCTCAATAATTCGGCTGGTTTTTTCCTCAATAACACTTCTCATGATCATGTTTCCATAAATAATAATGAACATGAACAGGAGATATCCTGCTGCACCACCAAAAATAAGTTTCACCAAACTATCTATTTTAGATGTTTTTTCGCCATCAAAACTTTCTTGATGAATTGTGACTCTTACCTTGGAATTTTCAATTGATTGAATATTGATACCTGCACTCTCTAGTTTTAAATCAGTTAAAGTTTTATCTAATTTGTTCTCCAGATCATTTATGATATTGAGTGATGGGGATTCATCTGAAAAAAATTTTATGCGCTTGGAAATATCTTCCGCATCACCGGAATCCTCTACATATAACAAACCAAATGTTTCCGTTCTTTTCGAGAGTTCCTTGGCTTCATCCAATGACATATTTCCTAAAACGGCATATCTGGTATTTTCAGAACTTTCAAAGGTGTTTTGCACTACACCACTAGGATCGAGAATATTAATAACGCGTACTTTATCTTTATTAAGTTGGGTTAAATAAGCGATTACCGCTACCAAGGCGACAAAAATAAGCGGACTCAAAACAGTCATTACAATAAAGGACCTGTTTCTAACCTTGGTTAAATATTCACGTTTTATAATTAATGGTAAATGATTCATAACTCTAGTTATTGCGCTTTACAGTTTGAATAAAAATATCATTGACACTCGGGATAAGCTCAACAAAATGAGATACTTCTCCATGCCTTGTTAGAAATGACAAGAGATCGTTTGGGCTATCCTCCTCTTTGATTTTGATGTTTAATTTAAGTTCATCCTCCAACGTTTTAAAACGAGCTTGAGAGGTTTCAAATTTATCAGTAATTAATTGTGTTAATTGCGAATGATCACCCCGAATACCTACCTCATAGGTATTGCTTTTATATTGTCGTTTTATATCGATGAGCTTCCCATCTAGAATTTTATTTGATTTATTAATCAGGGCAATATCATCGCAAAGTTCTTCCACTGATTCCATGCGGTGGGTTGAAAAAATAATTGTTGCGCCTTCACTCCGCAAACGCAATATCTCGTCTTTGATCAGGTTCGCATTTATGGGGTCGAATCCCGAAAAGGGTTCATCAAAAATCAATAGTTTAGGTTCATGTAGAACCGTCACGATAAATTGTATTTTTTGGGCCATTCCTTTGGATAGCTCTTGGATCTTTTTGTTCCACCAATCACCAATTTCCAATCGGTCGAACCAAAAATTTAAGCGTTTTTTAGCCTCGGATTTACTTAGTCCTTTCAACTGAGCCAAGTATAGCGCCTGCTCCCCTACTTTCATCGACTTATACAATCCGCGCTCTTCAGGTAAATAACCAATATCTTTAACATGATTTTCCTCAAGAAAGCTACCATCTAATAAAACAGTTCCGGAATCTGGAGCCGTAATTTGGTTAATAATGCGAATTAGTGTGGTTTTGCCAGCGCCATTTGGACCTAAAAGGCCAAAAATACTTCCTTTTGGTACCTGAATGGAAACGCTGTTCAATGCGGTATAGTTGCCGAATTTTTTGGAGACCTGATCGACCTCTAATAAGTGAGCCATTAAATATGTCTTTTTTTGGTAAATATATTAAATGTTAACAGAGTTGCTGTGTTCTTAACTTAATATTTAAGGGGCATTTAAAATAAGTGAAAACGTTAAAAAGAATAACTTCAAAAAGTCCTAAAAACAAAACCCACCCTTAATAGAAATTAAGGATGGGAAAAAAATTGCTATGAAAAAGAAAAATTACCACTAAAATTATTAGTGATAGATCAAATATAGTTTTTTTTTTACAACTAGAAGAAAAACTAACAAATAAACTGAGTTCAAAACAAAAAAAATTCCGTTTCTAAACGGAATTTTTATTTTGATTACATTATTCTCAATTTAAGAAAACATATCCTTAACTTTTTCGAAAAATGATTTATCCGAGCTTTCTGGTTTAGGCTCAAAGTGTTCATCATTACGCATGGATTCAAAAAATTCTTTCTGTTCCTTATTAAGGGTTTTAGGTGTCCATACATTAACATGAACCAACAAATCCCCTTTTCCGTAACCATTAATACTCGGTATACCTTTTCCGCGTAAGCGCAAAATTTTACCGGATTGAACGCCTTCTTCTATTTTGATGCGAACCTTCCCGGTCACAGTATCAATTTCCTTAGAAGTTCCTAGTACAGCATCCGGATAACTTACATACAGATCATAATGCAAATTATCGCCTTCACGTTGCAACCTTTCATGTGGAACTTCCTCAATTGCCACTAATAAATCTCCGGAATATCCATTCCCTGGTGCTTCATTTCCTTTACCCGAAACTTTTAATTGCATACCATCTACAACACCAGCGGGTATTTTAATAGATACGGTTTCCTCGGAAACTTTTAATCCCTGCGCATCAGCATCGTTTGGTTTTTTATCGATAACTTCTCCTGCGCCACCACAAGCATTACAGGGCGAGGACGTTTGCATTCTCCCCAAAATGGTATTTGCTATACGGGTTACTTGCCCGGTTCCATTACAGTTTGAGCAGGTTTTATAGGTAGTGCCGGGTGCCTGCACTTTTCGTTTTACTTTAATTTTCTTTTCAACGCCATTAGCAATTTCATCCAAAGTCAATTTCACACGGATACGCAGATTACTACCTTTTGTACGGCGCTGACCGCCACCGGCAAAACCAGAAAAACCACCACCACCAAATGCGCCACCAAAAATATCTCCAAACTGACTGAATATGTCATCCATATTCATATTTCCGCCGCCAAAACCACCGCCGCCTTCGAAGGCTTGATGACCAAACTGATCGTATCTGGCTTTTTTATCAGGATTACTCAAAACCTCGTAAGCCTCTGCTGCTTCCTTAAATTTGGCCTCTGCCTCCTTGTCATCCGGATTTTTATCAGGATGAAATTGAATAGCCTTTTTTCTGTAAGCCTTCTTTATTTCAGCTGCACTCGCGCTTTTACTTACTCCTAATACTTCGTAGTAGTCTCTTTTTGCCATATTTTAAATTTATTGTCCAATTACAACTTTTGGGAAACGAATGATCTTATCTCCCAGCTTGTAACCTTTTTCAATAACATCTATAATTTTGCCTTTTAAATCATCACTCGGTGCCGGAATTTGGGTCACCGCTTCGTGTTTATCAGCATCAAAAGGATCTCCATTTTCTATTTCGATAGATTTCAATCCCTTTTGCTCTAAAGTTTTTAAAAGTTTTTGATAAATCAGATCCACACCTTTATTTAATTCGTCTGCACCTTCATGTCCTTTCAGGTGTGTCAGGGCACGCTCAAAATCGTCTACAACCGGCAAAAGGGTCTTCATAACATCCTCACTAGCAGTAGCAAATAATTCAATGCGTTCTTTCGCTGTGCGTCGCTTGTAATTTTCAAATTCCGCAAACAAGCGCAAAAACTTATCTTTTTCCTGCTTCAATTCCGCTTCTATTCTGTCTTGAGCATCTTCTTCAATATTATCCTTTTTTTTAGAAGATGCCTTAGTATTTTCCTCAGAAGGATCAACCGTCTGCGTTTCAGAAGATTCAACCTGCTCCTGAGCTTGGTCTTGTTTGTTGTCTTTATTTTTACTCATCGCTTTTTGTCAATTTATGCTCTACGGCAAAGAATTGGCAAAAGTACTGCCATTATTATCAAAATGCCATAATGTCATAAAAATTTTTTATTATATTTTTGTTTAACTTTTTTTTGTTTTTATTAAACATTTTTATTATCTTTGAGACAGAGAATAAAATTGCTGTGAAAAAGAAATGATTCTCCTTAAACTAATTATGTTAGTTTAAATTAATAGCTTTAAAATGAAGGTGACTACGGCTGATAAGAGCCTTTCATTTTTAAAAAAGTCTCAAGTATTTGAGACTTTTTTATTTTTATATTATTGAGGTAATAAAAGATTTTCCAAGGCAGGTTTTAAACGGTGGTATTTAAACTGAAACCCTTCTTCTTGGATTTTTTTTGAACTCACACGTTGGCTTTCAAATAATATAGTGTGCATTTCTCCAAGTAGTACATGCATCACGAATTTAGGAATGTTTGGCAGTACCAATGGTTTATTAAGGACTTTAGCTGCCATTGTTACCAGATCATTATTAGTCACAGGATTTGGAGCCACTCCATTAAAGACCCCTGTTAATTCATCCTCTAAAACGGTAAGAAACATTTTAGATAAATCATGGATATGGATCCAGGATTGCCATTGCTTCCCACTTCCAAAAGCAGCTCCAATACCATACTTTATGGGTTTAACAAGGGTAGGTAATGCTCCACCATCTTCCGCTAATACCAGACCTATCCTAATTTTTGAAACAGAAATGCCTAATTCCTTGAAATCATCAACCGCTGCTTCCCATTTATTCACGACAAGCGGGAGAAAGGAATCTGCATTAAAATCGGTAAAATTCTCATCGTAATAATGCACTAATGAATCTGGATAAATACCGATGGCACTTGCAGAAACGATTTGCTTTATCGTATGTTCTTCACCAATTAATGATTGTATCAATAAATGGGTTGATTTAATCCGACTATCCAGAATTTCTTTTTTGTACGCCGATGTCCAACGCTTGGAAACGCTGGCTCCTGCTAGATGGATAATCGCATCAACACCTTCAAAACAAGCCTTGTCAATTGCTGCGGTATCCGTATTCCAATAAAAACCTTTGTAGTCATTCGAATTTTTAATTTTAGCTTTACTGGTGGTCAGATAATGTACTTGAATATTATTCTCTTTACAACGAGCCACAACATGGCTTCCAATAAGTCCTGTAGCTCCTGTTATTAAAACGCGCATTTTCTTTTTTATGTAAAGATACGAAATCAAAAAGGCTAAGTGGGCTCTTTTAGAATAGCTTTAACACCTTTAAAATCCTGTTAGATCATTATAGCAATTTAGTAGCTCTCAGCATCTCTCGTTTCCCCGGCGGACCAGGAAGCCGTTCTACAGTAAAACCTACCTCTTGCATAGCCCTGCGAACACTTCCCTTGGCGGCATAGGTAACTAAAACACCTTTTTCTTTTAAAGCCTCAAACATCCGTTTAAAAATAGCAACCTCCCATAATTCAGGCTGAACACGCGCTCCAAAAGCATCAAAATAAATGAGATCAAAACGAGATTGATCCTTAATATCCTCAAAGAACTTCTGTTGTTTTTCTAATTTAAAGGTCTCGGAAATGTTGTGAACCTCATCCCAGGAGATCTCATGAAATTGCTCAAAAACATTTTTAAGGTTTGGCACATCAAGTTTATTGGTATAATTTAAACGACGGATATCTTCCAACGCTACTGGATAGGCTTCAACACCCGTGTAGCGCACTGAACAATTTAATTTTAAAGCCTCCAATAGTGTTATAAAAGCATTTAACCCTGTGCCAAAGCCTATTTCTAAAATAGTGATATCCAAATCTTTGTCAGCCATTTTTTGACCAACAAAATGATGTAAACCATGCTTGATAAAAACATGATAGGCTTCCTGAATAGCGCCATGTTTGGAATGATACTGCTCGTTCCAGTCTGGTAAATGAATAGTGGCAGAGCCATCAGCTGTTATAATTATTTCTCGTTTCAATGAATCTTAAATAGTTACAGGTCATGAATATCATCAAAAGTACTAATTTGATTTTTAGTTGATTTCAGTTTTCTTCAAAAGAAGTTCAATACATCTCAATAAAATTTCAGCAATTGATTTAACACTTTTAACCTATTTTTACCAGTGTTTTTGAAAACAACATACAAAACTTTTAATTTTAAACGAATTAGCTACACATTACATATTTTTTAAGTTGCTTTTACTTAAATTTGCATCACTAAATAAGAAACCATGAGTGTACTTATAAATGACATAGAAGTTATAAAAGCAGAAACTTCTAAAATAAATGAAATCGATTTTGATCATTTAAAATTTGGGCAGGTATATTCAGACCATATGTTGGTTTGTGATTACGAAAACGGCAAGTGGAATGCGCCTAAAGTAATGCCATACCAGCCCATAAGCCTCGAACCTTCCGCTAAAATTTTCCATTATGGACAATCTGTTTTTGAAGGCATGAAGTCGTACAAGGATCGAGACGGCGGTGTATGGTTATTCAGACCTCTAGAGAATTTTAAACGCTTGAATATTTCATCGAAGCGATTAGCCATACCGGAACTACCGGAGTCTTATTTTATGGATGGTTTAAAAACTTTGTTGGAAGTAGATCAGGATTGGATTCCTCAGAAAGAAGGAAGCTCTCTGTATATTCGCCCGTTTGTTTTTGCATCTGGGACAGGGCTGCATGCATCTCCTGCCGATGCCTATAAATTTATAATTTGTACAGCACCATCAGGATCGTACTTTTCTGGTAAGGTTAAAGTTTTGATCGAAGAAAAATATTCACGATCTGCTAACGGTGGTGTGGGATATGCAAAAGCCGGCGGTAACTATGCTGGTCAATTTTATCCAACACAACTTGCTATTGATAAAGGCTACCAGCAAGTTATTTGGACTGATGACACATCGCATGAATATATAGAAGAAGCAGGGGCAATGAATGTTTTCATTCGTATTAATGATACATTAATTACCAGTCCGACAAGCGATCGTATTTTAGATGGTATTACCAGAAAAAGTATCATTGAATTAGCAAAATCGAAAGGTATTAATGTTGAAGTTAGAAAAATTACCGTTACGGAATTAGTTGAAGCTGCCAAGAACGGATCACTAAAAGAACTTTTTGGTGCCGGTACTGCTGCAGTAATTTCACCTATTTCAGGTTTTGGGTATAAAGGTGAAGATTTTGATTTACCGGAACTTGAAGAACCATATGCTCACTCTTTAAAGAAAGCTATTACAGATATTCAAACCAATAAAGCCGAGGATCCATTTGGTTGGCGTTATAAGGTTTTATAATATAGACTGTTTTTTATAATAGAAAAGGAAGCCCAAGGCTTCCTTTTCTTATTTACTTAAAATAGCATCAATATTGGGTTTAAAATAATTTGGGCCCTTAAGTACTTTACCATCCTCCCGATAAATGGGTTCTCCATTTTCGCCTAACTTACTCATATTACTGCGTTGAATTTCATCAAAAACTTCCTCGATCTTGTATTGCAATCCATGTTCTATAATGGTGCCACACAAAATATATAAGAGGTCTCCTAGAGCATCTGCCACCTCAACCAGATCGTTGTTATTTGCCGCTTCTAAATATTCTTCATTTTCTTCACGCATCAATTTATAACGAAGGAGATTTTTAGCCATTCCAAGATCGGCTTTTGGTGTTTCACGAAATCCTAATTTAAAGGCAGCGTGAAATTCTTTTACAGCATTTATTTTGTTTTCCATGTAGTTCGTTTTGGTTAAATTTGCATAAAAATAGGTATATGTTCAGTAACGGTCAAAAGATTTTCGCGCTTTTATTTATTATTGTTTTTGCAATCATAATAGGCTATACGTATCGTAAAGACCTTAAGCTTCACAAGCGTTTTTATGCGGGTAGCATATGGATTCTCATAGCGTTTATAGCTTTCATTTTACTGATCTCAGCTATAAAATTCTTCTTTAAATAGTCTTTTATTTTTTTATTGAAAAAAAATTAAAAAAGTCACGCAACCTTTTTAAAAGCCCCACATCTACAAGGTAGCTATTAAATCAGATGAAATGACCTTACTATTAATTATTGCAACCCTGATAGTTGTCAATTTAATCTTGTTAGCTTTCAGCGTTAATAAAAAAACAGATCCATGAGAGAGGATCTGTTTTTTTTTGAAACCCTTGAATTAACTAATTGATTTAGGGTAAAAAATTATAGTACTTGCTATAGCTTAGCATTTGTGCTGGAAAACTTTCAGGTTGTTCTATTTTAATATCAATTATGTCCCCGGCATCATTGGTTACAGGAACTAAAACAGGGTTAACATAACCGTTATAAGGCGATTAACCATGTTAATTTTAGACTGAAGCCTTTGAAATTTGCGAATTTATTATTCCAAATTTAAAATTGATTATCTTTGGTAATAACTAACCCTATTATTATAATGAAGGCCTTAAAGTATCTACTTTTTCTACTCTTAATTGCCGTTATTGGCTTCTCCGTTTACGTCGCCCTGCAGCCTAGCGAATATAAAATAACTGTCACTAAAAACATGGATGTGCCAATACCCGTGGCGTATAATATCGTGAACGATTTTAATAATTGGGACCCATGGTTATCACTAACCGAAAAACAACCCGATCTCGTAGTTACAATTTCAGGTTCAGGAGTTGGTCCCGAAAGCAGTTTGTCTTGGGAATTGGATAAGCATTCGGGGATGGTTGAAACGGAAAGCGTTAACCCGGAAAAATTAATTCAGCAAAAGATCCAGTACGAAAACTTCCCTCCTATGAATGGTCTCTGGAGTTTTAGTACATCTGAAAATACCACGAATATTGCTTTTACCTTGGTATTGGAGGATCTCTCTTTTAGGTTTAAAGCAAAATCTATTATAAGTGGTGGTATTGAAAATAGAATAAAATCACAATTGGAGGATGGTTTAAAAAAATTAGACAGTTTCATAACTGCTCAAATGAGTATGTACACCATAACTGTAGATGGAATCACCAATCATAGTGGTGGTTTTTATTTATACACCAGTACTTCTTGTAAGATGGATGTCTTTCCTAAGAAAATGGAAGAATCATTGTCATACCTAAAACAATTTGTAAGGTCTAACCAGATAACGACGGCCGGATCACCATTTGTATTGTTCCATAAATGGGATCGTGATAATAATGCGGTGTTATTTTCAAGTTGTATCCCAACAACAGAAAAAGTAATAACCACGAGTCCAGATATTTTAACGGGACAACTTGAGTCTTTTAAAGCCTTAAAGACAACTTTAAAGGGTGATTATTCCAACTTAAACGAAGCCTGGGAAAAGGCCAATAATTATATCAGTCAATACAATTTAAAAGCCAGTGATGATGGGCCAATGATCGAACTTTATGTTACCGATCCAAAAACAACACCTAACCCCGCTGATTGGATTACTGAAATTTTCATAGCGCTCGAATAATATGAAAAATTTGCTTCTTGTATTCATCGGTGGCGGATTTGGGAGTGTTCTACGTTTCCTTATCGGAAAATATTTAAACAGTTCAGCCTCAGGTATCCCGTACGGCACATTTGCAGTCAATTTTATAGGTAGTTTACTGATAGGCGTCATTTTTGGGATCGTCTCGAAAAACAATACCCTCTCACATGGACAAATTTTACTTTTAGCAACGGGATTTTGTGGTGGCTTTACTACCTTCTCGACATTCGCTTATGAAAACCATTTGTTTTTAAGATCAGGTGATTTTACCAGCTTCGCTATTTATACTATAGCGAGTTTTGTTTTGGGATTCCTGGCTGTATTTTGGGGCATGTATCTCGTAAAATAAAATCCAGAACTTTTAAAATTAGTACTTCTTAAAGTTTTTAACCCCCGCTTCAATCCTTGTTTTCAAGTAATTAATACGCGGCACAATAGGGCAGGAATATTTATCGTTGTAAGCGCAATAAGGATTATAAGCATTATTAAAATCGATCGTTAAACTATTCCCCTCCGGAATTCTTAGATCTAGGTATCGTCCACCACCATAACTTTCCAATCCATTGGTTTCGTCTAAAAAAGGCAAAAACAAATAATCTTCATAACCTTCTTCTTTCATCAATTTTTCATTTTGGTAAACGTTTAAATTGAAGGATTTCCCATTCAGTTCAAAATTCACCTCACCATATTTGGTGTAAATGGGCAATCTATCTGTTGTAGTCTTCATTTTGAAAGGCTTCTCGTCTGGAGTTCGAACAAATTTTGCATTCACCACAAAATTGGAATCGACATTGAAAAACTCCAGACCATTAAAAGTTTTCAAATCCTTTTCTTTTAAAGGTGAGGTTGTGGCATCTTTAAACTCTGCATTCAAGTTTTTCTGAAATTCTGTCTCTCCTGGAAGTGGCTTTTTTTTTTGTGAACAACTACTAATGAAAAATAATAATGTCAGAACGCTTAAAATGTATTTCATGGAATTAATTATAAAGGAAAATACCAAGTTAAAAATATTTTATATACATTTGACTTATAGAAAAATAAAAAATGACACAAATCGTCGCAATAACCTGTAAATCATATGCTTCTTTTGATATTAAAAGAAGTCGGACTTATTGTATATTGTGATGTTATAACCCTATTATATTAACAATTTCTGAAAGTCCGACGCCCAAGTCGGACTTTTTTATTTTTAAGCAACTCATGAAAACGCTATTTAAAAGTTACATAAATACCTTTAAAGGACTATCCCGAGAGGTTTGGTTTTTGGCACTAATAACCCTGATAAACCGTGCCGGAACCATGGTGATTCCTTTTTTGTCGCTTTACCTAACAGAGAAACTTGAGTTTTCTCTGGAGGATGTAGGTTGGATCATGAGTGCCTTCGGCTTAGGTTCTGTAGCCGGATCGTGGTTAGGCGGTAAGCTTACAGATGCCATCGGATATTATAAGGTTATGGTTTATAGTCTTATAGGTACCGGAATATTTTTTATTTTACTTCAATTCTTTGAAACCTTCGCCGGTTTTTGTTTGGGTATTTTTGTTGTAATGCTGGTAGCTGATGCTTTCCGGCCTGCCTTATTTGTTGCTCTTAGCGCCTACAGTAAGCCTGAAAACAAAACACGATCTGTTACCCTAATCAGACTCGCCATTAATTTGGGGTTTTCGGCCGGCCCGGCTATTGGCGGATTAATTATAACCACAGTAAGTTATGCAGGGTTATTTTGGATTGATGGTATCACTTGCATTTTAGCAGCTTGGATGCTCATCGTAACCTTGAATCCTAAAAAAGCTAAGATCCAGGACGACGTTAAAAATGTAAACCCGGAATCGGCCTACAAGGATAAAGCATTTTTAATATTTTTAGCTGCTATGGTGTTATTCGGTATTGTATTTCTACAGTACTTTTCAACCATGCCTTTATATTATAAAGAGTCACATCAACTTTCCGAACTGCAAATTGGTATGTTACTCGGTAGCAATGGGTTTTTAATATTCATCTTTGAAATGCCACTTATAAAATGGCTGGAGACATCGCGTATTACTAAAACCGGACTCATGCTTTTCGGGGCTGTTTTAACAGGTTTGAGTTTTATTATTTTGAATATGACCCTGTGGTCGGGCGTTCTGATCGTTGGTATGCTGCTCATGACCTTTGGAGAAATGATCGCTTTTCCATTTTCGAATGCCTTCGCACTAGACCGGGCAAAAAAAGGAAATCAAGGGGAGTATATGGCCTTATATTCTATTTCATTTTCTATAGCGCATATATTTGGTCATAACGTCGGAATGCGATTAGTATCCCGATTAGGTTTTAATAATACCTGGTATATCGTAACTTTGCTATCTGTAATGTGCATTCTCTTATTGATTGCCTTAAAACATTATTTGAATTCAAAAAAACGCTTAAAGGAAAAAGAATTATCATTTTGAAAACCATAAAAAAAGATATTGTTATTGTAGGTGGAGGCCCTATAGGTATTGCCTGTGCTTTAGAATGCAAGAAAAGAGACTGGGATTATGTTATCATAGAAAAGGGAGCCTTAACAAATTCTATTTTTAATTACCCTAGAAACATGACATTCTTTTCATCTTCGGAAAAATTAGAAATAGATGAAATCCCTTTTATAAGTAACAAATCTAAACCCAACCGGGATGAAGCCTTGGAATATTACAGACGGGTGACCACCTCAAACAATTTAAATATCCATCTCTTTGAGAGGGTCAACCAGATTGAAAAACAAACGGATCATTTTAAAACCAAAACGGATAAGGCTATTTACACATCTAATCAAGTCATTATTTGTACTGGGTTTTATGATATTCCAAAACTTTTGAATGTTCCTGGAGAGGATTTGGATAAGGTAACCCATTATTACAAAGAAGCACATAACTACACCTTACAGGACGTCGTAGTGGTAGGTGCCAGTAACTCTGCCGTTGATGCCGCTTTAGAAATTTGGCGCAAAGGGGGACGTGTAACTATGGTGGTACGTGGTGAAGATATTGGCAAACGGGTAAAATATTGGGTACGGCCGGATATTATTAATCGTATCGAAGAAGGTAGTATTACGGCATATTTTAATTCCGAGATCAAAGCGATCAAAGAAAATTCGGTTAAAATCCAAACCCCGGAAGGTATTATTTCATTAGACAACGATTATGTTGTAGCCCTTACAGGTTATTTACCAAATTTTAATTTGTTAGAAAAAAGCGGAATTACAATGTCGGACGATGAGAAGCATATTCCTAACTACGATTCTGAAACTATGGAATCAAATGTGGAAGGTTTGTATTTGGCCGGTGTGATTTGTGGTGGTATGGAAACCCATAAATGGTTTATTGAAAACTCTAGAATTCACGCTAAATTAATCGCTGAAGCCATTGCTAAGAAACAAAATATAACGGCATAATCAGATTACATTTACCATTTTCAGAATCCTAATTTACCGGTTTCAAGCTGCGCTGCTTAATAACACCTGACAGTACTATTTGCGTTTTACTTTCCCCGTAAACAATAAGTTGATCGATAAAGGTTTCGAGATGCTTATGATTTTTTAAAACGACTTCCATAACAATGTTCTCGTCGCCTGTAATTCTGTAGCAATTAATCACCTCATCCAATGATTTTACTTTTTCTAAAAACGGCTTTAATTTACCCATAAAAGCGCGTAAAGTTATAATCGCCTTTAATTGATAGCCCACATCAAAAGGCGACACAATCGCTTTATACCCCTCAATTATACCCAAGTCTTCCATACGCTTTATACGTTCAGAAACCGCTGGGGAGCTGACACCTACCTGCCTTCCAATTTCGGCATTAGACATGCGTGCATTTTCCTGTAAACATCTCAATATCTTCCAATTAAGTTGATCTAAGCCCATTCAAAAGAATTTAATCATTAAAACATTAAAATTTAAAGTAAATATACGATTTTACTTTAATATCTAAAGAAGAATATAAAAACTTGTGAGTAATTTTGGGTAAATTGCTGAAAAAAAAAGATGCTGTATAATACACCTACAAATCTTTCGGACTTACCGATATACAAAAAAGCCATTGATATTTTTGCGCTTTCACAAAGTATATCCTCCTATTTAAACCAGGATCTTTCCGGTTTAAAAGAAGATGGGACTGAAGACAACAACATTTATTTCTCTGGAGATATTGTGCAACAATCGGTGTCTTTAGCTCCTGAAATTGCTAATGCCGAACTGCAACGACATTCCGATAGAAAATACAAGCACTTAGCGTCCCTAAAACGATTAACTAATATGCTTTACAAGAATTCCTATCGTTTGGAAAAATCAAACAGCAACGGTAAAGACTTTTTGCCTATTTTACGTAGTGAATTACGCAAATTCAAAAAATTACAACGTCACTGGATGTTAACGCTTTAAAACATCTTTTTCCTTTTTACATATTCCGTCGGTATTGACCGCCAACCTCGAACAAGGCTTGTGTGATCTGACCTAAGGAGCATACTTTACAAACATTCATTAATGCTTCAAAAATATTTTCATTATTTACAGCCTTTTCTTGTAAGTCCTTTAAAACCTTATCTGCATTTTGGAAGTCATGGAGATTTTCCAGGGTTTTAATTTGGTTTTCCTTTTCTTCTTCAGTAGCTCTAATCACTTCAGCAGGCAAAACGGTTGGCGACCCTTTACTACTTAAAAAGGTATTCACCCCGATAATAGGATAATCCCCATTATGTTTCAAAGTCTCATAATACAAGCTCTCTTCCTGTATCTTACTGCGTTGATACATCGTTTCCATCGCACCTAAAACACCACCGCGTTCTGTAATTCTATCGAATTCTATGAGCACAGCTTCCTCTACTAGTTCTGTGAGTTCCTCAATGATAAAAGCGCCCTGAATGGGATTTTCATTCTTGGCCAATCCTAATTCCTTATTAATGATCAATTGAATAGCCATGGCACGACGTACCGATTCTTCAGTTGGTGTTGTGATCGCCTCATCATAAGCATTGGTATGCAAAGAATTACAATTGTCATAAATAGCATATAAGGCTTGCAGTGTGGTACGAATATCATTGAAGTCAATTTCCTGAGCATGTAAGCTTCTTCCGGACGTTTGAATGTGATATTTTAACATTTGCGCCCTTGGGTCTGCCCCGTACTTCATTTTCATTGCCTTCGACCAAATTTTACGTGCCACACGACCGATCACAGCATATTCTGGATCGATACCATTCGAAAAGAAAAAAGATAGGTTTGGACCAAATTTATTGATATCCATACCACGACTTAAATAATACTCCACATACGTAAATCCGTTTGAAAGTGTTAGTGCTAATTGCGTGATCGGGTTTGCCCCTGCTTCAGCAATATGATAACCCGAGATCGAAACCGAATAAAAATTACGTACCTTATGGTCTATAAAATACTCCTGGACATCACCCATCAAACGAAGAGCAAATTCTGTAGAAAAAATACAGGTGTTTTGCGCCTGATCCTCTTTTAGGATATCAGCCTGAACCGTACCGCGAACCTGCGACATCGTTCTTGCTTTTATTTCTTCGTAAACAGCTTTCGGCAGGACCTGATCGCCGGTAACGCCTAAAAGCATTAATCCTAAACCATTATTCCCTTTTGGTAGTTTACCGTAATATTTTGGACGCTCCTTACCCTTGTAGATTTTGGCAATTTTAGCTTCCACCTCGGCCTCCAAACCATTTTCTTTAATGTAGATTTCACATTGCTGATCAATGGCTGCATTCATAAAAAATCCAAGCAACATTGGCGCAGGACCGTTTATGGTCATACTCACCGAAGTTAACTTATCGGCCAGATTAAAGCCTGAGTATAATTTTTTAGCATCATCCAAACAGCAAATTGAAACACCGGCATTTCCTATTTTACCATAAATATCAGGACGATAATCCGGATCGTTACCATAAAGAGTTACACTGTCAAATGCCGTCGATAAGCGCTTGGCGGGCAGACCTTCACTAACATAATGGAAACGCTTATTGGTACGTTCAGGGCTACCTTCTCCAGCAAACATCCGCGCTGGATCTTCATTGGTGCGTTTGAACGGATATAAGCCTGAAGTATATGGAAATTCTCCCGGTACATTTTCTTGTAAACACCAATTTAAAATATCACCCCAAGCCTGATATTTTGGTAAAGCTACCTTAGGAATCTGTAAATGTGAAAGCGATTCGGTATGAGTCTCAATTTTAATTTCCTTACCGCGAACTGAATAGGAATAAACGGGCTCTTTATAACGATTCACTTTAGCCTCCCATCCCATTAAAATTTCCCAATTATAGGGATCCAAATTCAATTTCTCCCGATCGAATTCAGCAAAAAGTAACTCAAGTAATTGTTTACTCCTTTCATCGGTCAAAGGACTCATTAAAGCCTCTTGATTGATACCTGTTTTTGTCAGAAAATCGGATTCTTTTTCTTTAGAAATCTTAGCTACATTACAAATAGTTTTATAAATACCATACAACTTCTGAGCTACTTCTACCTGTTCCTTAACCGTTTGATCATACGAACGATTGTTTTCAGCAATCTCGGATAAATAACGTGTACGCTTCGGCGGAATGATAAATATCTTTTCGCTCATTTCTGATGAAATCTTTAGATTAGATTTCAATTCAGTTTCCGTACGATCATGAAGTGTATCCATAACCGCTTTGTACAAAGCATTCATTCCGGGATCATTAAACTGTGAAGCTATAGTGCCGTAAATTGGCAATTCATCTTGCGGTGTATCCCATAGATTATGGTTCCGCATGTATTGTTTTTTCACATCACGAAGCGCATCCAAAGCACCTCGCTTATCAAATTTGTTTATAGCTACCAAATCTGCAAAATCGAGCATGTCAATTTTTTCCAATTGCGTTGCCGCACCAAACTCAGGTGTCATGACATAAAGAGACACATCACTATGTTCAATAATTTCTGTATCTGACTGACCTATTCCGGATGTTTCCAAAATGATCAGATCAAATTTAGCTGCTTTTAAGACCTCTACCGCCTCGTTCACATATTTCGATAAAGCCAGATTCGACTGCCGAGTCGCTAGACTTCGCATATAAACCCGGTCGTTGTTGATCGCGTTCATGCGAATCCGGTCGCCTAACAAGGCACCTCCCGTTTTCCGTTTCGAAGGATCAACCGAAACAATTCCTATGGTCTTTTCGGGAAAATCTATCAAGAAGCGGCGCACCAGTTCGTCCACCAAGCTGGATTTCCCTGCTCCTCCGGTACCAGTGATACCTAAAACCGGCGTTTTTGAAGTTTTATTTTTCTTATGAATAGTTTCTAGTAGAGGACGTGCCACCTCTGGATAATTTTCCGAAGCCGAAATAACACGCGCAATACCCCCTTTATTTCTGTTGGATAGATCTTCAATCTTAATATCCAAGGTATCTCCTATAGCAAAATCCGACTTTTCCACCAGATCATTGATCATCCCTTGCAAGCCCATTTCTCGACCGTCATCAGGGGAATATATTCGTGTGATCCCATAATCCATGAGATCCTTAATTTCAGCCGGCAAAATAACACCACCGCCACCGCCAAATATTTTAATATGATCAGCACCACCTTCCTGTAACAAGTCGTACATGTATTTAAAATACTCATTATGGCCTCCTTGATAGGAGGTTAAACAAATGGCATTTACATCTTCCTGAATTGCAGTATTCACAACCTCTTCAACACTTCTATCATGTCCTAAATGAATAACCTCTACCCCGGTGGCCTGAATGATGCGTCTCATTATATTAATAGAAGCATCATGACCGTCAAATAGGGATGCCGCTGTAACCATACGTACTTTATGCTTGGGCTTATAAGGAGAAATTTGTTTCATCAATAAAATATTATCAAAATTGGTTCTGCAATTTACGAAATATTCAAAAATTATTAAGGTTTGCCTATTATTTTATAAAATTATTATGAAAATACTTTTTACATATATTTTCAATTAATTTAGCCCCTTAAACCAGCTCGGTTCATGAAGAAAATTACACTTTTAATACATTGTAAAGATCGATCTAATATCATTGCGCGTGTCACTAATTTTATAGCTGACCAAGGCGGTAATATTGTTTATTTAGATCAGCATGTCGATCGTGAACAGAATATTTTTTTCATGCGTTTAGAAGCTGAATTTCAAAATTCTGACTTTTCTACTGAGAACTTTAAGGAGATCTTTAATTCTAAGCTTGCAGAGGATTTTAAAATGAAGTGGCGGGTGTATTCATCGGAAAGCCAAACTAAAATGGCTTTATTCGTTTCAAAATACGACCATTGTTTATACGATTTGCTGGGGCGTTATCATTCTGGTGAACTCCCTCTGGAAATACCTTTCATAATAAGTAATCATAAAGATCTAAAAAGCATTGCAGACCGCTTTAGCATTCCGTTTTATCATATCCCAGTTACAAAAGACAATAAAGTTCAAGCCGAGGAGAGACAACTGGAATTGCTTAAAAAGTACCGTATTGATTTTATCGTTCTGGCGCGTTACATGCAAATTGTAACGTCCAAAATTATTTCTGAATATCCTAATAAGATCATAAACATCCACCATTCCTTTTTACCCGCCTTCGTGGGGGCCAAACCCTACCATTCTGCATTTAAACGTGGTGTGAAAATTATTGGCGCGACGAGTCACTATGTTACCGAAGATCTGGATGCCGGCCCAATAATTGAGCAAGATGTCGCCCATGTATCACATACACACACGATACAAGATTTGATAGCTAAAGGGCGTGATCTGGAAAAAATAGTACTTTCAAATGCGGTAAAATTGCATGCAAACCGAAAAGTGATGGTTTACAATAATAAAACGGTTATTTTCTCTTAATCGATCTAGATTTCCTGTTTCATAAGTAATTTAAATTTAAAACCTATATTTACAGGATTAAAACCCAATCTCATGACCAAAAAAATTATAGCACTTTGTTTCTTACTTAACCTTATGGCTTGCGCCGAACTTCAACAAGTTGTGAACCAGTTACCACAAGGCGGCACTTTAAGTAATGCTGATATTGCTGCCGGACTGCGCCAGGCTTTAGACTTTGGTATAGAAAAACAAGTAACCAAACTTACCCAAACAGACGGATTTTATAAAAATGATTTGGTAAAAATCCTACTACCCTCAGAGCTTCAAAAAGTAGATAAAACACTAAGAGATATCGGTTTGAGCAGTTTAGCTGATGAAGGCCTTAAACTTCTGAATCGGGCAGCCGAAGATGCTGTAAAAGAAGCTACGCCCATTTTTGTGAATGCCGTAAAGGAGATCACATTTGATGATGCTAAAAATATTTTACTAGGTAATGACAACGCCGCAACGACGTATTTAAAAGTAAAAACAGAATCACCGTTATACGCTAAATTTAATCCGGTTATTAAAAGTTCTTTTGACGAGGTTGGTGCCAGTGAAATCTGGTCGTCTCTAATTAATAAATATAACGCCTTACCACTAACAGCTGATGTTAACCCAGATCTCACGGATTATGTGACAAGAGAAGCTCTTAACGGCGTGTATACCATGATCGCTTTAGAAGAAAAGGATATCCGAAACAATTTTGCATCACGAACCACTACCCTATTGAAAAAGGTATTTGCTCTGCAAGATTAAAGTTTATTCAGATTTTTTATATAGCCCATCAAAGGCAACTAGGGTATCTTTATCTTTAAAGGTCTCCCAATATTGTCTTACTGTACCATTGGGGGATTTTGTCCATGTGATTTGATGAAAGAAGGGCATGCCGTCTTTTCCTTTAAGTGTATCACTTTTTAATATCATTTGATCTCCAACCCGATTCCCTTTCAAATGCAAACTACCTCCCTGGTTATCGATCCAGATCTGTTCCCATTTTCCGGTTTGGGTATTATAAAAATTACTACTCGTCCCGGTGTAGTTGCCTTTAGCACTTTTCCAGTTCTCCCGGAGCACACAATTATTTTGAATTTTTTCAATGGTGTTTGCACCAGCCAGTGATCCGTCAAGTTTAAAAACGGTCCACTCACCTAGCCAAAAATCAAAAGCTTGATGATTTTCGGTACAACATTTGCATACTGCGTTTTGAGCATTGATAATACAGGATATCCCTATTAAAAAAAGGTATACTAGGTTTTTCATTAGTTTGTGATTAATTGATTGATGTTTAAAGTTATATAGAAACTCGTGGTAGAAATCATTAATTAACAAAATATTAAAAAAATAACACGCTAATAAATTGAAAACAAAAAAGATAATGTTTTAATATTTAGCTTTTATTTAACCTTTTGTTTACAACCAAAACATCTGAATTAACGTATTTTAAAATAAAAAAAAGATGACACTTCAATTTTGCAAAGTAGGAAGAATAACTCCAAATTTAGAGAAAGTACTAAATCTTAAAGCCTTCCAAATTCTAGCCATGAGTTTGGTAGATGATTTCGAGAAACTTGAATTCCCCGAACAATTCAATCTACCGTCTCGGCTTGATCAAGAATAGTGGCCATAGCACTTTGAAGTTCGCTAGCCTTACTGGCTGCTGCTTCGGCAAAATCTGCATTCTTTGATGCATAAATGATGCCTCTTGAGGAATTAATAAGTAGGCCAACACTACTATTCATACCATACTTACAAACTGCCTCAAGATCTCCACCTTGAGCGCCAACACCTGGCACCAACAGGAAACTTTTCGGAATAATTTTACGAATATTAGCTAAATATTCTGCTTTTGTAGCACCTACCACGTACATTAGTTGATTGGAGTTTTCCCAAGTTTTCGAGGTTTCAAGAACCTCTTTATATAATTCTTTACCAGTATTTACTTTCGTTTGAAAATCAAAGGCACCTACATTCGAGGTCAAAGCCAGTAAAATGGTGTACTTATTTTTAAAAGCTAAAAAAGGCTCTACAGAATCTTTACCCATGTAAGGCGCAACCGTCACAGAGTCAAAGGCCAGATCTTCAAAAAAAGCTTTAGCATACATGGCACTGGTGTTACCAATATCGCCACGTTTTGCATCTGCAATGGTGAAAACCTCCGGATAATTTTTATTTAAATAAGCTATCGTTTTTTCAAGAGCCTTCCAGCCTTTCAAACCATAGGCCTCATAAAAAGCCGTATTAGGTTTGTAAGCCACACACAAATGGTGTGTGGCATCGATAATGGCTTTGTTGAAGGCAAAAATAGGATCTTCTTCCTTCAATAAAAACTCAGGAATTTTATCCAAATCCACATCCAAACCGATACAAAGAAAGGTTTTCTTGATCTTTATTTGCTGTATAAGCTGTTCTTGTGTCATCGCATTAAAGCAGGCTCAGGGATCAAATCAACTCATCAGTTGCTTTCAACTTTTCAGTATTTTCAGCCAATTGTAATTCGTCAATTATTTTTTGAATATCCCCATTTATAATATTTTGCAAATCGTATAATGTTAGACCAATACGATGGTCTGTAACACGACCTTGCGGATAATTGTATGTTCTGATCTTAGCACTACGGTCCCCGGAAGATACCATACTACCACGTTTTGCAGCATCTGCTTCCTGTTTTTTAGCTAATTCTATATCGTACAATCTGGAGCGTAAAACTTTAAACGCCTTCTCTTTATTCTTATGCTGTGATTTTTGATCCTGACATTGAGCTACCAAACCTGTCGGCTCGTGGGTTAGCCTTACGGCGGAATAGGTTGTATTTACCGACTGACCGCCCGGACCAGAAGAACAGAAATAATCAATGCGTACATCTTTCGGATCGATCTCAATATCAAATTCTTCAGCTTCTGGGAAAACCATACAGGTGGCTGCACTGGTATGCACCCGGCCTTGGGTTTCGGTTTGCGGAACCCGCTGTACACGGTGCACACCCGCTTCAAATTTCAAGGTACCGTAAACGTCTTCACCAGATACTTCAAACTGAATTTCCTTAAAACCACCATTGGTACCTTCACTAAAATCTACGACATCAACCTTCCAGCCTTTACTTTCACAATATTTGGAATACATACGAAACAGGTCTCCAGCGAAAATACTCGCTTCGTCACCTCCGGTACCGGCACGTAATTCAACCACAGCATTTTTAGAATCTTCCGGATCTTTCGGTATCAATAGAAATTTAATGTCATCTTCCAACTTAGGAATACGCTCTTTAGCCTCTTCATACTGCATCTTGGCCATTTCAATCATTTCAACATCCGAACTTTCCGAGATCAATTGCTCAGCTTCCTTCAGGTTTTCAGTGGCTTCAATATAAGCCTCTCGCTTATCCATTAAAATCCTTAGGTCCTTATATTCCTTATTGAGTTGTATGTACCGTTTTTGATCGGACATGATATCCGGTTGAATGATAAGGTCACTCACTTCATCAAAACGTTGTTTTACTATTTGTAACTTCTCTAACATCTGCCTTTGTAATTGTGGTTCAAAAATACGATAAATAATGAATTTGCCATGCTAATGCTGCCCCTAAAATATAGCATTTTCAAAATTCTAAAACCCTCAAGAAATATTTAATTACGAGACCAAACCGAAATTACAAACCAAATTTTAACCACATTTTGAAGAACCACAATCCTGGCAGGTCAAACAACCTTCCTGATACACTAAATTTTCCGAGTTACAATTGCTACACCGTTGACCTTTTGCTTTAGTGCCATTTTCAACATAATGCTTTAAGGCACGAACAACACCATTTTTCCAGGTATTTATAGACGCACTATCCAACTGTAAACTGTTGATAAGGTCTACTATTTTATCTATAGGCATACCGTGACGCAAAGTTCCGGAAATTAATTTAGCATAATTCCAATACTCCGGATTGAACATATGAGACAAGCCCTCAATGGTCGTTTTGTAACCACGCTTATTCATGAATTGAAAATCGTAACGTGATATCCCATTCTCATCCCGATTCTTAATGATCAAACCATCATTGACCCATCGGGGCAATAAAATACCATCTTCATCATCTGCCAGTCCCGTAAATATCTCGTAAGGTTTATGATCAATAAGGCCAATGAAAGCGATCCATTTTTCTTTATTATTTTGAAAGCGCACTACGTCGGCCTCCAAAACTGGAGGTCGTTTAATAGGAAACGCCGTAAGGGTGTTTTTAGATCCTTTATCCTCCTTTTCCTGTGTTGACAGTAAAACTCCCGCGCGTGAACCATCGCGATATACCGTGACGCCTTTACAACCTACTTCCCAGGCCTTCATATACAGATCGCCTACCAAATCTTCAGTAACATCATGAGGTAAATTGATCGTAACACTTATGGAATGATCCACCCATTTTTGAATCGCTCCCTGCATACGCACCTTGCTTAACCAGTCCACATCGTTTGAGGTCGCTTTATAATAGGGCGATTTTTTAATTAAAGCATCGATGGCATCCTGAGATAAATTTTCTGAAGTATCAAAACCATTAGTTGTCATCCACTGTTTAAATCGATGGTGAAATACAATATATTCTTCCCAAGAATCGCCTACCTCATCAACAAAATCGACCCGAACATTCTTATCATTGGGATTTACTTTACGCCGACGTTTATAAACGGGCATAAATACAGGCTCAATTCCTGAAGTAGTTTGTGTCATTAAGCTTGTGGTTCCCGTAGGTGCAATCGTTAAAAGCGCGATATTTCGTCGACCATATTCCAACATCTCATAGTACAATTGGTTATCCGCCTCTTTTAAACGCTGGATGAACGGATTATTTTTTTCGCGTTCAGCATCAAAAATAGGAAAAGCTCCCCGATCTTTTGCCAGATGAACCGATGCTCTATAAGCCTCCAAAGCAATTGTTTTATGAACCTTCAAAGAAAAGGCATTTCCTTCCTTACTACCATACCGGATGCCAAGTGCAGCCAACATATCTCCTTCGGCTGTAATACCTACTCCGGTGCGACGTCCCTCCTGCGCTTTTCGCTTGATATTGAACCATAAATTTCGCTCTGTTGCTTTGAGCTCATCTGATTCAGGATCGGCATCGATCTTATTTAAAATAGTGTCGATCTTTTCAAGTTCAAGATCAATGATGTCATCCATGATGCGTTGGGCATAACCAACATGTTCTTTAAACAGATTGAAATTGAATGCCGCCTTTTTAGTGAACGGTTGATCCACGTATGAAAACAAATTGATCGCCAACAATCGACAAGAATCATATGGGCAAAGTGGAATTTCACCACAAGGATTTGTAGATACCGTTTCATAACCTAAATCAGCATAACAATCTGGAACAGATTCTCTGATGATAGTATCCCAAAATAAAATACCGGGCTCGGCAGATTTCCATGCATTATGCACGATCTTTTTCCATAAAGCTAAAGCATCCACAGATTTTGAAACCTTTGGATTATTACTATAAACAGGAAACTTTTGAGTATATGAGGTTTCATCTTTTACAGCTTTCATGAAGGCATCATCGATACGCACAGAAACATTAGCGCCCGTAACTTTACCTTGCTCTAATTTCGCATCAATAAAATCTTCAGAATCCGGATGATTTATTGAAACAGAAAGCATTAAAGCACCACGGCGACCATCCTGAGCCACTTCCCTGGTTGAGTTGGAATAGCGTTCCATAAAAGGCACCAGACCGGTAGAACTTAATGCGGAATTCTTTACGGGAGAGCCTTTTGGACGAATATGTGACAAATCGTGTCCAACACCGCCACGTCGTTTCATAAGCTGCACCTGTTCTTCATCAATTTTCATGATGCCACCATAGGAATCTGATCGCCCCACATGACCTATTACGAAACAATTGGAAAGTGATGCTATTTGAAACGGGTTTCCGATACCGGCCATGGGGCTACCCTGCGGCACGATATATTTAAACTTTTTTATCAAATCGAAAACCTTTTCTTCAGAAAGCGGATTCGGGTATTTCAATTCAATTCGTGCAATTTCATGTGCGATACGCCTATGCATGTCATCCGGTGTTTTCTCATAAAGGTTTCCGTTAGAATCTTTTAAGGCATACTTATTAAGCCACACTCTGGCAGCCAGATCATCCTTGTCGAAATACAACAATGAGGCTTCAAAAGCCTCATTTTGGTCATATGTTTTTGTTGGTAATTGGGTTAGATTTAAATCCATTTGTAACCTGTTTTTTTAAACTCGTTAGAATATTGCATAATGGAATTAAAATTACATATCCTGTGAGATTGAACTATGACATTTGTCATATCCTTTCTCTTTAAAAAACATAAGTTACTGTAAGTAAGGTATTTAATTATTTATTAACAGATAAAAGTTAACAAATTATTGAAGTATTATTTTTTTCGAAGTTTAAAAGTCGACTGCAAAACCCAACCCTAAGTATTGTTTCCATTGTACTTTCGGACCGGCCTCTAAAAATTCACCTTCCACGTCGGTAGCGATTTGTGTTTTTACATCGTCATCGTATCGCAAATGGGAGCCCAGAGTGGCGTTAATAAAACTATTAACTTTAAAATTAAAATCGACACTCCAATCGACATCCACATTCCCGAATCTATTTAGGTAATCTGTGTACAAGCTAACACGATGAATAAGATCGACATTTTCAATCACCTCCATTTCATAACTATTTGTTATTAGTATACCAAACTCGCGCCGTACCTGATTTCCCGCTCTGATAAGGTTACCCTCGGTATCATACACAGCCGGTTCAACACCAAAAGATCCGGCATTGGCTAAAGCTTCATCTAACACAAATGTTGCTTTAAGTGTGAGGGGAGATAAGTAGAAAGAAAGACGTTCTATATTTTTGCCATATTCCATACCACCACCGAAAAATAAATAGCCCGGTGCCATGAACCTTGAAATCGGGTTGTCCGTATTGGGATATTTGAAACCATCTGAAATTTGCGTCCGAAAGTTAAATTTCATAGTGTAGAACCAATTTGAAATACTATCCGGCTGAAACCCTAAATTAGAGTTTAATTCGATCAAATCATCTGTTTTCCGAAGTTCTCGTTCTGCCTGTTTATTGACCCCATAACGAAAATCGGCGTTATTTCTCCAGGTAAAATACCGGTCTTTATAATTGGCTTCTGTTCTGGCACCTAATAAACCTGCAATCGAATTAGATCCACCGGAATTCCAATTCACAAAAGAGACTTGATTTAAATTGAGAGAAACGTTGTTTTTACGGGTCCACACCGGACCATCGTACTTTTTGGGTGGAAGTTTTAAAAATAAAGAGTCAGGTTGTGCTTGAAGATTTAGTGTAATTATAAAAAGAATACTAAATAAAATGTACTTCATTGGTTTGTTGTTACGCTTAATAAAATCTCTATTTTATCAACAATTGTTCCAATCTACTTTTTGAACAGATAAAATTTAGTATCTAAACTCTCCAAAAGGGGATTTTATTGTAAGCTTTTTTGATTTTGACGCCTCTACCCTACCAATAATCTGAGCATCAACATTAAAGCTTTTTGAGATTGAAATAATATCTTCCGCTATTACCGGATTTACATATAACTCCATACGGTGACCGCAATTGAACACTTGATACATCTCTTTCCAGTCTGTTTTACTCTGTTCCTGAATGAGTTTAAACAGCGGCGGTACCGGAAATAAATTATCCTTGATCACATGGCCTTCATCAATAAAATGTAAAATCTTGGTTTGAGCACCACCGGAGCAATGAACCATGCCATGAATAGAAGTACTATCAAATTTTGAAAGTATTTTTTTAATGATCGGCGCATAAGTACGGGTTGGCGATAACACCAATTTCCCGGCATCCAGAGGGGTATCATCGACAGCATCCGTAAGTTTTATATTCCCTGAGTAAACGAGATCCTCAGGTACTGAGGCGTCAAAGCTTTCGGGATATTTTTTAGCTAAATACTTATGAAATACATCGTGACGTGCGGACGTTAGACCATTACTTCCCATACCACCATTATATTCTTTTTCATAGGAAGCCTGCCCAAAACTTTCCAGACCAACAATCACATCGCCGGGTTGAATGTTCGCATTATCAATAACATCAGAACGTTTCATGCGGGCGGTTACGGTAGAATCGACAATTATGGTGCGTACCAAGTCGCCAACATCAGCTGTTTCTCCACCGGTAGAATGGATAGTAACGCCAAAAGTTCTTAATTCATTAATAAGTTCTTCAGTTCCGTTAATAATTGCTGATATGACTTCGCCTGGAATTAAATTTTTATTTCTTCCAATTGTTGAGGATAAGATGATGTTATCTGTAGCACCAACACAGAGTAAATCGTCAATATTCATAATCAAAGCATCCTGAGCAATGCCTTTCCAAACTGAAATATCGCCTGTTTCTTTCCAATACATATAGGCTAGGGACGATTTTGTTCCGGCACCATCAGCATGCATCACCAAACAATAGGCATCATCCTGGATTAAATAATCGGGAACGATCTTGCAAAAGGCTTTTGGAAATAAGCCTTTGTCGATATTTTTTATGGCATTGTGAACATCCTCTTTTGATGCAGAAACGCCCCGTTGGGCATAGCGTTTTGAAACTTCTTGACTCATATGTTTGGATTGTGATGCAAAAGTAATGGATTATTTTAAAAATTGGCAGCCTTAGAAAGGATAAATACAAATCGTATTCCCTCACCTGCGTTAGGGATTGAGCGGCCTGTTGGAGCGCCTTGCAAAGCGCGACTAGCGAAAGCCCGACGGCCACACCCTTTTGTGTGGCCGTAACGCCCAAATTTATCGTGTAAAAAGTAGTTCACGATACTTGGTTAGAGGCCAAATCTCGTCGTCTACCAAAAGCTCAAGTTTATCACAGTGATAGCGGATATCGTCGAAAAGTGGTTTAACCTTGTGGCAGTAAGCCAATGCTTTTTCTTCGGGATTTTCAATGGAATTGGCTTTCTTTCGTGCTGCAATCATTTTAGTAACGTTGGTATTGATGCCCTCGATATGTTTGGAAATGGATTCGATAAGACCAATTTGCTCACTGGCTATATTTTTGAAATTGCCCTCGAAAATCGTTTTGAGTCCTTTTACATTTTCGATAAGAACATTCTGGTATTTTACTGCCGTAGGAACGATGTGATTTCGAGCAATATCGCCAAGCACCCGACCTTCAATTTGAATGTGCATACTGTAGGCCTCGATCTCGATCTCGTATCGTGCTTTTGTTTCAATGGCACTCATAACCTCCATCTCTTCAAATAGGGCTATGGTCTTTTCCGAAATCTTAGCTTTCAGAGCTTCCGGAGTGGTTTTATTGTTACTTAAACCGCGCTTCTTTGCCTCTTTTTCCCAGGCCTCACTGTAACCGTTTCCTTCAAAAAGAATATTTTTTGAGGCTTTAATATACTCGCGGAGTACATTAAAAATAGCCTCGTCCTTTTTAAGGTCTTTCTTATCGATGAGTTTATCCACCTCAATTTTAAAATCTTTAAGTTGTTTTGCAACGATAGTATTTAAAACTGTCATGGGGTTGCCACAGTTAGCCATAGAACCTACAGCGCGAAATTCGAATTTGTTTCCTGTAAATGCAAACGGCGAGGTACGATTACGATCGGTATTATCCAGCAAAACATCTGGAATCTTACCGATGACGTTAAGTTTTAATTCGGTTTTCTCTTCCGGTGATAATTTACCCTTTGTAACCCCTTCAAGTTCCTCCAATACCTTGGTAAGTTGAGAACCGATAAACACCGAAAGGATGGCCGGCGGGGCTTCGTTGGCACCCAAACGATGGTCGTTACTCGCCGAGGCAATAGCAGCCCTTAAAAGTTCTTCATGTTCATGAACAGCTTTGATGGTATTTATAAAAAAGGTTAAAAACTGTAGATTGCTCATGGGTGTTTTTCCAGGCTTAAGCAGGTTGACACCGCTATCGGTGGATAGTGACCAGTTGTTGTGTTTTCCCGAACCGTTGATCCCGGCAAATGGTTTTTCGTGCAGTAAAACCTTAAAGTGATGTTTTGAAGCTACACGACCCATGATATCCATTAATAAGGAATTATGATCTACCGCAAGATTAGCTTCCTCAAAAATTGGTGCTAATTCAAACTGATTAGGAGCCACTTCGTTATGACGCGTTTTAACAGGAATCCCGAGTAACATACATTCATCTTCCAAATCGCGCATAAAATTAAGGGCGCGGTTTGGAATCGATCCAAAATAATGATCATCCAACTGCTGACCTTTTGCCGGTGCATGACCCAACATGGTTCGCCCGGTAAGAATAATATCGGGACGACTAGCTGCTAAGGATTTATCAATTAAAAAATACTCCTGTTCCCATCCTAAAGAGGACGTTACTTTTTTAATATTCTTGTCGAAATATTTACATACATCCGTTGCTGCCTTGTCTACAGCATTTAAGGCGCGAAGTAAAGGGGTTTTATAATCTAATGCCTCACCGGTGTAAGCCACAAAAATAGTAGGTATACATAAGGTTGTCCCATATATAAATGCCGGTGAACTGGGGTCCCAGGCGGTATAACCACGGGCCTCGAAGGTATTTCGAATGCCGCCGCTTGGAAAGCTGGAAGCATCGGGTTCTTGCTGTACCAATTGATTCCCATCAAACTTTTCGATGGACATGCCGTCGCCTAAAGTTTCAAAAAATGCATCATGTTTTTCAGCCGTTGCACCGGTTAGTGGTTGAAACCAATGGGTATAATGTGTTACGCCCTTGGTTAATGCCCAATCTTTCATGGACGAAGCTACCTGATCAGCCACAGATCGATCTATTTTTCTACCGTTTTTAATCGCATTGGTGACATTCTTAAAAGCATCCTTGGTGAGGTGTTGCCGCATCATATTTTCATTAAAAACATGAGCTCCAAAAATATCAGAACGACGTCCTTTTGGGGATACAGAAATAGGAATATAGGACATGGATTTTTTTACAGCGTGGAATCTTAGTGTAGCCATTGTGGTGAATTTTAATTTATAAAATATAGGTACTACAAAAATAGGTAGTTGAACGCTGAAAAATTAAAAATATGAAAAAAATATTTTTATTAATTTTTCAAAAAATAAATGAATAAATAGTCTTTTTTTAATAGATCCCCTAAAAAAATGGGGTTTAAATAAAAATTGGTAAACCTTTTATGAAATAACCCCTTATAATTTATAGTGTGTATAGAATCTTTTATATTTGTGACTTATCAAAAATATCTTATTTATAAAATAGACATTATGGCAAAAATTAAATTAGAATACCTTTGGTTAGATGGTTACTATCCAACTCAGAATTTAAGGAGTAAGACTAAGGTTGAAGATCACGAAAATTTTAAAGGAACGTTAGAAGAAATCGGAAACTGGTCTTTTGATGGTTCATCAACAAAACAGGCTGAAGGCGGATCCTCTGACTGTATTTTAGTCCCTGTTGCTATTTATCCTGATCCGGAGCGTATAAATGGTTATTTAGTTATGACTGAAGTTATGAATCCTGATGGTACGCCTCACGTTTCTAACGGTCGTGCTACTATTGATGACGAAGATGATGATTTCTGGTTTGGTTTTGAACAAGAGTATTTCATAATGGATACCGAAACGCAATTACCTTTAGGATTCCCTATTGGTGGTTATCCTGCTCCTCAAGGAATGTATTACTGCTCCGTAGGTGGTAAAAATACTCATGGTAGAAATTTGGTTGAAGAGCACGCTGATTTGTGTATCGAAGCCGGATTGAACTTTGAAGGTATTAACCAAGAGGTTGCTTGTGGACAGTGGGAATTCCAGTTGTTTGCAAAAGGTGCTAAAAAAGCCGGAGATGAAATCTGGGTAGCACGTTACTTATTACAAAGATTAACTGAAAAATACGGTTACTATATAGAATATCACCCAAAACCACTTGGAAAAGATATGGACTGGAATGGTTCTGGTATGCATGCTAACTTCTCTAACTCATTATTAAGAGAATGTGGAGACAAAGAAGTTTACGCTAAAGTATGTGAGGCTTTCAGACCTGTAGTAGATGAGCACATTGCTGTTTACGGTGAGTTTAACGACCAACGTTTAACGGGTTTACATGAAACTGCTGCTATCACTGACTTCTCATGGGGTGTATCAGATAGAGGTGCTTCTATTCGTATTCCTATTGCTACTGTAGAAAAAGGTTACAAAGGATGGTTAGAAGATAGAAGGCCAGCATCAAACGGTGATCCTTATAAAATTGCTGCAAGAATTATTAAAACCGTTAAATCCGCGAAGGTTTAATAATTTCAGCAAGACGTTTTGTTCTAAAAAGTGCTTACTCTGTAAGCACTTTTTTTATGCTTTAATTAAAGTTTTACACCTTCGGAGGTGAACAGGAAGTACATAAAAATACCGTAGGCTAAAAATAATATAAAGCCCTTGATTCGACCAATTTCAAGACGTTTAGGAATAAGAATAAGAGGAATGAGTATAGCAGAGAAACCGAGCATCCAAAAAATATCACTCGATAAAATTTCAGGAGATGAAACTGGAATAGGTTTTATAATGGCCGTTAAACCAAGAACAGAACCAATATTAAAGATATTAGATCCAATTAAATTCCCCAGAGAAATAGCTTTTTCTTGTTTGGCTGCTGCAATAATTGAGGCTGCCAATTCGGGAACACTTGTTCCTACAGCGATTAAAGACACCCCAATAGCAGCTTCGCTAACCCCTAATGACGAGGCAATACCTTTCGCGCCATCAACAAGCACATCACTTCCAAAATATAGCGTAACGGCACCAATAAGCAACCAAATACCAATTCGGAAATTAGAAACCACGGCTAAGGTATCATCGACCTCCTCAGCTACCTTAATTTTGTTTGAGTGTTTAATAAGAACAAAAAGAAAGGCTATGAGCCCTAAAAATAAAATAATGCCTTCTACCTGTGATAAAAGACCGTCATTTTTTAAAAAGTAATAGGCGGCTATGGAAAATAACATCATTCCTGGCCAATTAATTTTATAAAATGATTTATCAACAGATATGGATCCAACAAGAGCTGTAAGACCTAATACCAATCCAATATTTGCAATATTGGAACCTACAACATTATTGATAGCAATATCGGGTGACCCTGAAATTGCGGCCTGTAAACTAACTAAGAGTTCCGGTGCTGAAGTAGCAAAAGATACTACAGTCATACCGATAACCATGCGGGAAATATTGAACTTAAAGGATAAAGCTACTGAGGATCGCACTAAATATTCTCCTCCAATAACGAGAAGAACAAATCCTAAAACTACCCAAAAGATATCCATAAAAACTTTTATGCGAATATAAATGTTAAATAGGGAATCCTAAAAAATTTTAAAGACTAGTTTTATAATGTTTCACTAAAAAAACTAAAAATTTAGTTAAATAACTATATATATAGTTGTATAACTATAAAAATAGTTATACATTTGATTTCGCGTTAGGAATAGTAGTGAAAATCCTTTTTGTGATTTACAAAAAGATTGAAACGGATAGCCCGACACTCTCGCCTATAGCGTGAGTTTAACGCCCAAATAAGGACTAAAAGGTATCACATATGGAAAAATTAACGAACAAAGAGGAAGAAATAATGCACATTATATGGACACTTGAGAAGGCTTTTGTAAAGGATGTTTTGGCAGAAATAAAGGACGATAAGCCACATTATAATACACTATCGACCATTATTAGGAATTTGGAAGATAAGGGCTATGTGGCGCACCAAGCTTTTGGGAAAACCCATCAGTACTACCCTATTGTGAGTAAGGAGGATTACAAAAAAAGGTTTATGAAAACGGCGATCCATAACTACTTTAATAATTCGTACAAAAATGTTGTGTCCTTTTTTGCTGAAGAGGAAAATATTAGTGTTGATGAACTCAAGGAGATTATAAATCTTATTGAAAAAAATAATAAATAATGGAATATTTACTTAAAGCAAGTGTAGTTACTGGCATTTTTTATTTGTGCTACAAAGTATTTTTGCAACGAGAGACCTTTTTTGAAAAAACACGTTGGTTCTTATTAATCGGACTGCTTTCATCTTTTCTGTTTCCGTTTTTGGTTATTCCTAATTACGTTGAAACAGCACCACTTCAAATACAGGGAGTCGATTTGAATTACACTTCTCAAGTCGAAAATTCAGGTCAGGAATCTTTTTCTTATTTCAACTATGTTCTAGGTGCGTATGGTATTGGCGTTTTGTTTTTCCTGAGTAGATTTATATTTCAAGTAAGTACTTTAAGCCGCCTTATATGGAACCATAAAAAAGAGCATCAGGGATCGTTTACGATGGTGAAAACCACAAAAAAAATAGCCCCGTTCTCATTTTTTAATTGGATTGTTTATAATCCTGAGCAGTTTGACAGCTCTGAACTCGAGCAAATCATGACGCACGAAAAAGTTCATGTAAGAGAAAATCATTCTTTTGATATTCTACTGGGTCAGTTAAGCAGTATCATTCTTTGGTTCAATCCTTTTATTTGGTTTTACAACAAGGCGCTCAAACAGAATTTAGAGTTTATAGCCGATAAAAAAGCCTTTCAAAAATCACCTTGCAAAAAAAGTTATCAATATACACTACTTAAAACAAGTTTTCCAAGTTATCAGTTTGCTTTAAGTAGTCCTTTTTATAATTCATTAATCAAAAAACGAATCATCATGTTACAACAATCAAAATCAAAAAAAATCAATCAATTGAAGTTTGCACTTGTCATTCCTGTACTTACTTTTTTCCTAATGAGTTTTAATACCAAAACCATTTATGTTGAAAAGGCTCAGCCTAAAATGACGAAAACAATTCCGGTTAAACCTCTGTCCGAGCCTCAGGAACAATCTGTCAAAAACGAAAAACCACAACCTGTGGCATCCGAGTTTCCCGCTACAAAACCTATTAAAAATCAGAATCCATCGACCTACGTAATACAGAAAAACACTTCAGATTCTGAATTGGACGACATGGCGAAAAAGGCTCAGGATAAAGGTGTAAAATTGACCTTTAAGGGTGTTAAAAGGAATTCGAGTGGCGAGATCATAGCCATCAAAATTGACGCAAAATCAGATCACGCAAATGCCAATTATAATTATAATTCGGATACACCTATCGACCTTATTAAAGTCGCCTTCGGTAAAGATGGAAAAAATATATCCATAGGAAATTCAACTGCCATGGCTTATACGATCAAGGAAAAAGAAAAAAAGACCACCTACGTCATCTCGAATACTAAAGCTCAGGATGTTCATGAAAATGAGGATGAAGATCAAAAAATTGTTTTGAGAAAAGTGAAGACCACAAAGGCCAACGATAAGGCGGTAACGGTAACGGGATATGGAAATAAAAAGAACTCGGATGACAATGTTCGTGAGATAATTATAATTTCTGAGAACGATGCTCCCGAAGATGTTGTTGTTAGACGAATGAAGAACGACACAACAAAAAGCTGGACCGTTGTTAATACTAAAGACCCGGAACCGATGTACGTTTTAGATGGTAAAGTGATAGAAAGGGAGACCCTAAATGATATATTACCAAACGATATTGAAAAAATAAATGTTTTAAAAGGGGAATCAGCGATTAAAAAATATGGCGAAAAAGGCAAAGACGGGGTTATAGAGATTACAACTAAATGACCTTAATGACATACAAAATAAACCTTGTGATAAGACACCGTTATGGGTGTCTTTTTTTTATCCAAAAAGATGAGATGAATCAAATGGGCACGTTTTTCTCAAAAAATTATCTACGATTTTAAAAATAGCCTAAAAATCACCCTATAATTATTACACATTTTAATTTTAATGTGGTCTTTTATTTTAAATAAAAACTTTATTGAAGAAAATATGTTATTATTTTAAACATAAATCATTTTTTTAATTACAACTCATCAAGCAACTTCATTAATATTTATGTATTCCTTTGGAAATTATATATGCCCTGATATATCTTCAAAATATCGATTGGAAAAACCAATATTTAATTAACCTTTAAACATTAAATCATGATCATTTTAACCCAAATTATTATTCTTCTAATAACCTCGTTTCTGTAAAAAATAACTTTTAAAAATAAAGTCTCCATTAAGATTTAGTATTTTTACCTACAGAAACTATTTTAAATGAAAAAGCACCTTTTCAAGTTCCTGGCGAAACTTAATAAAGTGATATTACCAAGTTACTCAAAACGTGACCTCGACCTTTCAAAAGCCTCTAAAATTCAAATGGCTATTATTGGTTGGCGTTGGTTTGTCACAAAAAATGCTTTGGACTAAATCGTGCTTTAATCTCTGTAATAAATTAAACTTTTATGAACTATATTCCTAAAGCCGATCGCTATAATCAAATGACTTATAATCGTTGTGGTAAAAGTGGTATTCAATTACCCTTGGTATCCCTTGGCCTATGGCACAACTTTGGCGGTGTTGATGTTTTTGAAAATGGTAAGGCCATAGTCTTACGAGCTTTCGATCTGGGAATCACACATTTTGATCTGGCGAATAACTACGGCCCACCGCCGGGTTCCGCCGAAGAAACTTTCGGTAAGATCTTGAACACTGACCTAAAGCCCTATCGCGATGAACTTATTATTACATCCAAAGCTGGTTACGGCATGTGGAACGGACCGTATGGGGATCATGGCTCAAGAAAATACCTGATAGCAAGTTGCGATCAGAGTTTAAAAAGGATGGGCTTAGATTATGTTGATGTTTTTTACCATCACCGTCCAGATCCGAATACTCCCTTAGAAGAAACGATGCAAGCCTTAGATTATATCGTACGCTCCGGGAGAGCTTTGTATGTGGGCATTTCCAATTATGGTCCTGCCGAAGCCAAACGCGCCTTTGAGATCCTAAATGATCTTGGCACGCCATGTTTAGTGCACCAACCCTCCTACAACATGTTTAACCGCTGGATAGAAGATGGCTTATTGGACACTTTGGAAGAATACGGCGTTGGTTCTGTAGTTTTTAGTCCGCTGTTTCAGGGCTTGCTTACGGATAAATACTTAAAAGGCATACCGGAAGACTCCAGAGCTTCGAAACCAACCGGATTTTTGCAGACCTCACAAGTTAACGAGGAAAACATTCGTAAGGTTAAGGCTCTTAATACTATCGCAGAAAATCGGGGTCAGAAAATGGCACAAATGGCATTGGCCTGGGTGTTACGTGACAAACGTGTAACCTCGGTTATTATAGGGGCCAGTAAAGTATCGCATGTTGAGGATGCTGTTGGTATTCAGAAAAATCTGAACTTTTCTTCAGAAGAATTGGAAGCTATAGAAACCATTTTAAAGTCATAATAGCGGGTCATCCCCAAGCTATTATTCCTTTTCCTTCTTTTTCTTTTTTCGCCAAAGCATATAGAAAACCACAATGAGAATGGGCAGAATAATATAAACCAAAACCTCTATAGGGTTGGAAAAATCAATAGGTGTATTATCTCCCGGGTTTCGTGTTCCGGGTGGCAGTTGAAATAGAAAATTTAACATAGGTTCGTTTTAAAAGTGTTTCTCTTAATATACGAAATTAGTAGGACTTTACCATTCGTAAACACCTCCATTAAGCACCTTAACTCTATATCCTTACTATTGAAAATTAAGGTTTAGAAATTTCCCATTAATATCTTGAAATAAAAAAGCTTTCAGTTTTCTGAAAGCTTTTTTAAAAATTGGTACGTATAGTTTTTTCTTTTCTATACGGTCACAACAAACCAAACTTAATAAACTATGAGTCTTCGTGTACTTCTACTACTGTCATCAGCTTCAATACTCAGTAAATGTACTCCTTTAGAGAGCCCTGAAATATTCAACTCATTTTGATCATAAAATGTGTTTTCAAGAACTCCTAGGATTGAATATACCTTGACTTGCTTAATTTTCTTCAAACTAGAAATAGTTACAAATTCTCTAGCAGGATTCGGAAATAATTTTAAGCCGTTATCAAATTCGTTATCAGCAATACTTAGGGTTGTTGCCCCATATTCATAAGCACCGGCATCATTGGTGCCATCAGTTCTTCCATACCCTCTCTGATCGATGGTTGGAATAGTTTCTCCAGTAGCTACTGTACAATAGTCAACTGCCATACTACTCATGGCTAGAGGAATGACTTGTGTACTTCCACCGTCACTGGTAAGGGTTCCGGTTAAACCTGCATCTGTAGCAGATGAGCCTATTTGGTTATTATTTCCTGCATCACCAACTATTGCTGGGGCGGCGTTCACAGTACCTAAAATACAATTAATAACATTTGTGGTGTTAGAATTTGCAAAATCCAAAGCTCCTCTGGTTGTATCATCAAAAGCAACAATAATGGAGTTAAAAGCACTAAAACTGGTTGCAGTACCTGTAAATCTGACACCACTTCTTACCAAAGTACCAGTATGGATATTATTAAAAATTGTGTTATGTATTAATTTCAGAGTTACATTCCCGGAAGATCCATCACCACCGGCATTGGTTGTCCAGGTAGCACCTTTGGTCCAAATTGCGCCACCACCGGCACCGAATTGGCCACTGGTGGCAGAGTTATTAGATATAGTGCTATTCTCGATATTTACATCAATGGTATAATCATCCCCGAAATCAGGATTTCCATTAATATAAATTCCACCACCACTTACACCAGTATTACTATCGATTAAAGATTGTTTAAAATTTATAGTGGAATTTATTCCAGCCCCATTATTCGGGGCTAAAATTATACCACCACCACTCTTTGCACAGGAATTATTTCGAATTGTACACTCAATAATATCGGCATTACTTCCGGCGATACTTAACCCACCACCCAGTTCTGCAGTATAGTTATCCTCAATAATAAGGTTTTTTAAAGTCAATAAACCTGTTATTTTATCCGCATCGATACCACCACCATTGTGATTTTCATTTGCGACACTTGGTTCGTTACCATATCTGACACCTAAATTTTCTATTGTAACATTTAAAACAGGAAGAGGATCAGGATCAACAGAAGAGGCCAATATAGAAATAACTCTTTGACCTGACCCGTCAGATGCTGCTGAATTTGCAGCCTGAATAATATCCGTTGTTGGATCAGAACCCCTAAGAGTAATACTTTTATTAAAAATAGTAATTGGCTCAGTATGAATTCCGTCAATCAAAATCACATCACCATCATTAGATGCGTCAATCGCAGCTGTAATTGATGCATACGGATTTCCTCCATAAGGATCTCCCTCGATATTTACTGTTTGTGCAGAGACTGAAACAGTGAGCAGCGCGAAGATTAAATAAATAAGAAATGTAGTTTTTTGTTTCATGAGAGTTGATATTAAAAATTAGTTGTCCTTTTTATTTTCTATTATTTTTTCGATACTCCGCCCATTGCTTCATACGTTCTTTGCCTAAATAGTCTTTCATCTTATTATAGGTTTGATTTCCAAGCATTTTCAGCTTTTCATTTTTCTCTTCAGACTCATTGCCATATTTTTTGTTAATAGCCTGAGCTTCCTTAAAACGCTCTAGCTGAATGTTATAAACAGCTTTACTATCCGTTTCATTCAGGGATAATGCTTCCGTGATTTTATCTGTTAATTTCTGGGCTTTTTTCTCAGGACTTGGCTGAGCATAAATAGCAGCACTTAAAAAAACAGTTAAAAGCGATATTAAAATTCTTTTTTTCATAATTAATTTGAATTATTAGGTTTTAGTTTCATCTAAATTACAAACGATGTACAAAAACATGGTCTTTCTACAATTCAAAAGAGTTTAAATCCTATTCAACAGAACTATTTAAGCGCTTTCAGACCTCCCTCTTATAATATTTAATAACTTTTAGGATCGTCTTGAGAGATTTACAACTTGTAAGTAAACTGAGCATCGAAGTTTTGACTTACTCTTTATTTAATCATGATAACAGGTTCCTGATCTAAATAACCTAGTGATTGTAAAAACAGATCGGTTTCAGATACCGTCTTTTTATAATTTTCAAATTTATTGTAGTTAAAGAATCCATGTTTCTTTCCTTCAAATAAATGTAAATCACATCTGCTAGAAACTTTTTGCATCACCAATTGATAATATTTGATGGTTTCTACAGGAATAAGATAATCATCCGTTCCCTGAAAAATTATGGTTGGTGGAGCTCCTTTTTTAATATTATGAAGCGGTGAAAATTCCTTGAATTGATCTCCAACCCGTTCATAACCCACCCCTCCTGGGCCATTATCTAACACAGGATTGAATAGCACCAAAGCATTTGGCTTACAACTCACAGAGAGATTATCTGTATCCTCATTAAATTCCTCTGCTAATGCCGCCGCTGCCGCCAATTGTCCTCCGGCAGAACCGCCGGACGCTATTATTTTTGAAGTATCAATATGATATTCCTCAGCGTGCTCTCTTATAAAACGAATCGCTGATTTAGCATCTTTCAACGATTCAATAGGTGTTGATTGATGTCTGTTCTTAACCCGATAATCAACGAGAAAACAAACTAATCCCCTTTGAGAAAAATACTTAGCATGTGGCTCAAATTGTTTGATGCTCCCCTTATTCCAACCACCACCAAAAAAGAAAACCATAGCTGGATTTTTTTTCGAAGTATCCTTAGGTTTAAAGACCTCCATAACCAATTCTGTGGTGTCAACACGTTTGTATATTATTTTCTCATTTTGAGCGTAACAAGAAATAACTATTAGTACTGTAATAAGTGAAAAAATGTATGTTCTAGACATGCTTAGGAGATGATTTTTAAAGTTTTTTATTTTCAAATAATTTCATTTGTCCTGAAGGAAAACCTAAATTATTGCCAAGGAATCTTACCGGAGCTTTGAATATGCTCGGTGAGTGCTTTCATTAATTTATTTTCTATTTCAGGATTATTAATTGGGTAGTTTTCATAAGGGTCCTCGAGCATATCAAAAAGCTTATAATCCGAAAATGGGTCATTCCGAAGCAGTTTATAACGACCATCAGAGATCGCATAATAAATTCCTCCCCCAAACCTATGCCCTTCGCGGCGCATCCAAATAGTGTTATTTCTTAACTTGGCTCCTTCAAACGTCGTGAGATCCTTTATTCTAATTGAAGGTAAGTTTTGGTCTATCTCACCCCGTGCAAATGAAATTAAAGTTGGATAAAAATCCATTAAAACAAAAGGTGAATCACTTTCTTGAGCAGTTGTTTGGTTTGGAAGTTTCACCAAGCAAGGCACTCGGATACCGCCTTCGAGCATATCTCCCTTTCCTCCAGAAAATGGTTGGTTACTAGCCCCATATTGAAGGGCTCCGCCATTATCTGAAGTGAATATAATCATGGTGTTTTCATCTAATTGAGATGCTTTTAGATAGTTCAATATCCGACCTACATTATGATCAAGATGCTCTATTAAAGCCATTAATTTTTGCCTTTTAAGGGGCGTGTTGGGTTGTCTTTTTTGAATTTTCTTCAGCCAGGAACTCGGGGGTTGAATGGGGCTGTGAGGTGCATTATAAGTTAAAAATAAAAAAAATGGATTCTGGACTTCTTTTTGTTGCTCTAAATAATCAAGGGTCCAATCTGTGAACAAATCTGTAGCATGTCCCTCCGGATTAATTTCCTGATTATTTTCACGCATCCAATTGACGCCGGAACGCAGATGCGTATAATAATCATCCATCATATCCCCTAAAAACCCTTTAAAAAAGTCAAAACCTCGTGCATTTGGGACATCCGGTGATGTGTAGCCTAAATGCCATTTCCCTATCAATGCTGTACTGTAATTCTGTTTTTTTAAGGCTTCCGGCAAGCTTACAAAATCGTCTTTGAGATTCCCCCAAGTATTGTGAGGTATATCGCGGATAACACCCGGAACACCAACCATATCAGGATAATTCCCGGAAAGGATTGCGGCCCTGCTCGGAGAACATACAGTACTGTTCGCATAGGCTCTAGTAAATTTAAATCCGGAATTGGCGAGCTTATCAATAAAAGGCGTCTGAATGTCTTTAGCGCCGTAGCAACTCAAATCTCCATAACCTAAATCGTCAGCTAAAATAAAAATGATATTGGGTTTTACTTGAGCATCACTATGCTTAACAAGCATAGTAATACTCAAGAATAAAAGTGCTATTAATCTCTTAACCCGTATAATTTGATTCCAATTTTAAAATAGTTTATAAAAACTTAATTTATAATTTGAACAGGATCTGATACCGGTAATGTATAACTATACGTATCCACCGCTACAGGTACCTGTTCTCCATAAAATTTTGAGGTTTTCACCAATTTTGGATGTGCCAAAAGCCAGTAAAACCCCTTATTATTTCCCTTAAAGGTATAATCCGTTATATTTTCGGCGATTATCTCAGCATCAGCTATGTTTTTCGTTTTGGAAAAATATAAGTCGTAGCTCTTAAAATCATCGGATATTGGCCACGTAATATCATTATTTTCCAAAGTGATTTTTATAGGAGAATATTGCTGAAAACGCCATTCTGCCAGAGTTTCAAAATACATATCCTGATAAATGGCCTTATGCTTTTCATCAAAAATTAAATTATTAAACTCATTTGGATCTTCTTTAACATTGTACAATTGATCAATAATACCATGCGTATAGATGAACTTATAGTCGCCATGACGCATCATTCTAGACGGGAGATTTTTGATATCTGGTACAAGCTGGTAATTCGTGCCTCTAAATTCGGTATACACCTTTCGGTCGCCACCTATTTCACTACCATTTTTTAAAACATCAACTAAAGAAACCCCTTGTGCTGTCTCGGGCGTTTTTTCACCAATAAGTTCGGCTAAGGTTGGCATAATATCAATAAAACTCACTAATGAATTATTTACTACATTTTGTTTAAAAAGCTTCGGATAAGAAATAATAAACGGCACATTAACAGCATCTTCATACATACAATGCTTTCCTCTTAAGCCGTGTTCAAACATATGTTCTCCATGATCAGTTGTATAAATAATGATCGTATTTTCATATAGTCCTTGATCCTTCAAACTTTGGATCACCCGACCCACCATGTCATCCATTTCAGTAGTGCAGGCATGATAGGCAGCCATAACGCGTTGTGCTTTTTCAAGGTCTCTGGGAATACCTGAATGCACCCAATCCGGAACCCAAGGATATTTCCCTTTGTTATACCAATCGTCATAGGTATCCGGCAAGGTAAAATCATTTGGATCATACATATCCAAATACTTTTGCGTTGTCGTTAATGGCGGATGTGGTTTTTCAAATCCTACATGAAGAAAAAATGGTTTGTTATCCTCTCCTCTCTTGTTGATAAATTCTACCGATTTTTTGGCCACTACCATATCAAAGTTATCCTCATCATTTTTTACAAGCGTTGGCACATACTCCTCATTTAAATGACCGGCACCTCGCCTGTAAACATCACTGTACTTTTTAAATTGACGGTAGCGCATATAGGCGTCCTCACCTACCTCGTCCTCATAATGCCCGCCCGGAAAATAGGTGTAGTAACGCACGCTGGCTTCATCAAATCCCAAGTTGTTACCATCTTTGTGGTCTTCATCCACATTTTTTTGAAGTTCCCCATGCACATGCATTTTTCCTGGAGCTGCGGTACTATAACCTTGTCCTTTGAATATGTCACCTAGAGTTTTTATCCCTTCATGATAGCCAGTTTCGCGTAAATAGCCACTTCCAATATTTTTCACTTTGCCATTAGGCATTGTAATTGGAGCTTTATGATATACGGCACCATTGGCATAAGGATACATTCCTGTTACCAGAGCTGCCCGAGCGGGCGCACATACAGGAGCCGGCGTATAACAATTGGTGAAGGTCACACCGGTTTTAGCCAAGGCATCGATATTAGGCGTAATAGCAATTTTACTACCATACGCCCCTGAAGCATCTAATTTATGCTGATCAGAGATAATAAAAACAACGTTGGGCTTACCATTAGTATTTTCTTGTGAAAATGAAAATGGCATATACAGTAAGCATACTAAAAGAGCAAGTTTATAATTCATTTTTTAGTCTATATTATCGTTTGCAGAACTTTCTATTAATGGAATAGGCCAAGTATAATCTTCAGCATCTCTTGCTCCTACATTATTTCCATAAGTTCTTCTACAGTATTCATCGTAAACACCCATTCTGGTTAAGTCAAACCAACGATGTCCTTCCATATACAATTCTACACCTCTTTCACTTAATAATTCTTCTCTAAATTGATCCATAGTTAACCCTGTTCCATCAAATAGATTCGTCATTCCCACACGTGCTCTTAGCATATTTATATCGGCATTTGCCTGCGTAGGATCTTGGTTTAATTCGGCTAAAGCTTCGGCGCGGAGTAAATACACATCGGCCAATCGGATGACGTGCCAATTTTGTTGACTGGTATACTCGGTAGTAGCATCTGTATCGATATATTTTTTTGTAAAGACTCTGGATAAATTGCCGGCAGGCGCACCTGTTGCGGTAACCGTTCTAATATAACCTGTTAAACCAGGGCCTAATTCATAAGTATTTGTTTCATCCTGATAAAAATCGATTATTGAATTTAAATATCGAGGGTCATTCTTATTAATACTTTGATTGATGTACTGTGGTTGTAATCTATTTACACCTCCAAAACCACCACCGGCTAAACCAGAGTTTTGTGGGCTGAATAAGTTTGAAACTGCGGTTCCTTCACCTGCAATGGAAGCGCCTTGTATGTCGAAAAGCATCTCAAAATTATTACCATTTTTAGCATCAAAAATAGTTTCATATTCACTTAAATCAGTTACTAATCTGTAAAAGGGTTGTTGGAGCGCTATATCCGCTTGTTCAATCGCTTTTTGATAATAAAAATTAGGCGATTCCGTAAGGGTAAGGTAAATCTCGTTACCCGCTTGTCCATCCTGAGCTGTCCTTAACGAAGAAGCCATCTGTACGTATACCTTAGCTAGCATGGCATGGGCTGCAGCTTTGGTTACTCTACCTATATTATTCGTACCTCCATTTCGTGTTTCGTTATAGCCCCAGCAGTTTTGTCCCGCATACTCTAAATCCTCAATAATAACATTGTAGATATCTTCTACCGGTGACAGTGGTAAGCCTTTTTCGCCGGGTTTTACAGGTGTGGTTCTTAAGGGAACTTCACCATAGCATCTTACCAAATTAAAATAGTGAAGTGCTCTTAAAAATCGAGCTTCACCTAAAATTCTCAAACGCAATTCTTCATCTATTTCCGGAACTTCAGGTACTCTGGCAATAACATTGTTAGCATCTTTAATTGCTGTATATACATCTATCCAGGTTCTTTCTATTAATGGTTCGCTATTGGTTATGGTTCCAAATCTAAAATCACGGTGATTAAAACTACTTTGACCTTGATCTGAGGAGGCGTATAAGTTTGATAAAAACTGTTGTCTGTAATAACCATTGCCGCTTTTTAATTGTGCATAAGCACCGGTTAAGCCTGCTAGAGCGTCAGATTCATTTTGATAAAAACTGTTTATGTCAACTTGATTTAAAGGATCTTCTTCAAGGAAACTTTCACAACTTGTAACTACTATTGATGAAAAAAGTAGTAGGCCAATGAATTTTATTTTATTTATATCTATAGTTTTCATTTTCGGTATATTTTAATAAGTGAAATTTAAGCCAACAGAATAGGTTTGTACACCTGGATATCCACCAAAATCTACACCTCTACGTTGAGGATCTTTGTTAAAGGTTGAAACCTCAGGATCAAAACCGGGATAATCGGTAATCGTAATTAGGTTTTGGGCTGTCGCATAAAGTCTCAAACTTCCTGTTCTTTTAAAATTAATGGTATACCCTAGGTTGATGTTCTTTAACCTGATAAAAGAACCATCATACACATTTCTATCTGATGAAATTACTCTTGGTCCATTAGAATCAATCAATGCTGCTGGATATCCAACGCCTGAGGTTCTTGCCAGTGAAGGATCATAAAATACCTGTCCACCTGAATCTACACCAAGTGGAGCCTGCCAAGAATCGGCAAAAGCAGATGTTAAACCATTTCTTGAGTTTGAGTTACCGGTAATTGGCCAAGAATCTACCCAAAAAAGATCACCCCCTTTTTGTCCCGTAACAAGTATACTTAAATCCCAATTTTTATAGTTAAGATTATTAGTAATAGCGACATTAAAATCTGGATTAGGATCTCCTATTTGAACATAATCATCAAAGTTGATCACTTGATTGCCGTTGCCATCTACTGTATTAGTATCCTTATTTACATATTTAATTTCACCTGGTGCCGCACCAACTATACCACTGGCATTAGCTTCTTCCCAAGATTCATATATTCCATCGGTTTGTGCGCCCCAAAAAATACCTAAAGGACTACCCACTTGAAATAAAATGGGGTTTTCTTGTGCGAAACCAACATTAGGTCCTAGTTGAAAATCTAAATTTGAGTTTAAACTTTTAAGGTTATTTCTATTCAAAGTAAAGTTACCGCCAAAATTCCATTGAAAATCTGAGGTGTTAATAATATTGGTGTTAAGTGCAATTTCTAATCCATAATTTTCTACTTCTCCAAAATTATCGAGTATTCGGACAAAACCATTAGAGGCAGGTAAAATTACATTTTGCAATAAATCGCTAGTCAATTTATAATAAGTATCTACCGTAAGATTTATTTTATCTTCATTAAGACCTAAATCCATACCAAAGTTAAACTGGTCTGTAAGCTCCCATTTTAAATTTGGGTTTGGTAGATTGGTTTCAATAACACCTGTAGAAATTTGGCCATTAAAATTATACCTAATAGCTTCTCCTAAGGATAAAGATTGAAAAGGAGGTATCGCGTCGTTACCAACACGACCATAAGATAATCTAAATTTAAGGTTAGAAATGGCATTCGATTTTTTTAGGAAACGTTCTTCTGATGCTGCCCAAGCTAAGGCCATCGACGGAAAAAAGTTGGCTTTATTTCCATCTGCTAATTTTGATGAGGCATCCACTCTGGCATTAACATCTAAAAAATATTTTCTTTTATAGTTATATCCAACTCTTACAATACCTGAAGCTAATTTAAACGATGGATAATTCGTTACCGGTGGTAAAATATCAGTCGCTGCTCCTAAGTTATAATATTGTAATACATCGTTTCCAAATCCAAAAGCTCGGTTAAAGCTGGTTCTTATTTCAACATCTTCAATGGTTCCAACAGCAACAGCATCTATGCGGTGTTGTCCAAAACGATTTCTGTATCTTAAATTAAATTCACCATATAATTTTCTGTATTGACGGTTGGCTTGAGAAGCCTCTCCATTATTCCTTCTACCTCGCGTTGTATTGGTTGGGTAATAAATATCTCTATTACTCATTTGAAGATTGAAGGCGCCTCTAACGATAGCGGTTAAATTTGGAGTTATTTTACTGGTGATACTTACATTTTGAAGAAAGTTATAGCTTTCTTTTAAATCGGTTACATCATTAGCTAATGTATAGGGATTTGAAATAATATTACCTTCATTTAATCCTGCATAAACATCATCATCTTGTCCGGGTTCTAATAATCCGAAAATAGGTTGGAATTGAAGCGTTTGTGAGGTCACACTTCTATTTAAAAGTAAATCGCCATTTCCAATTGATGCAGCATTACCTTTATTGTAAGCAATATTTGTTTTAGAGAAAATATCTATTTTATCATTAAACGCTTTTTTTCTTCCATTTACATTTAATGTTACGCGTCTGTTGCTGGTATTAATAATGACACCTTCGTTATCTAATAAACCTAAACTTACCAACAAATTACTTTGGGGTGTACCCCCTCGATAAGAGATATTATACGATTTTGATATGGCCTGACGAAATACTTCCTCTTGCCAATCTGTATTTACCCCCGAACTGGTTAAGTAAGGTATAGAAAAAGCATCTAGCTCCGGATAATTCACAGAGGTTAAAGCTTGGCTACCATCAAATGGGCCGCCCGGGCCACCGTAGTTAGGGTTAGAGATGTTTAAGTAAAGTTGATTGATGGACCTTCTGTTCATGTAATCTTCAAAAGTTGGGCCATCCAAAACATCTATTTTATTGGTGACATTGGTTATAAATGTATCGACAGTAACATCTATATTGTCTTTTCCTTGCTCTTGTCCTCCTGTCTTTGTAGTTATCAATATAACACCGTTAGCTCCTCTAGCACCATACACCGCCGTAGCCGCAGCATCTTTTAATACTTCAATTTTGTCAATATCGTTAGGATTTAAAAAACTTAAGGAATTTTGAGCTGATCCGGCTCCTCCATTTCCTTGAGCATCCTGAAGAGGGTCTACAGGCAAGCCATCTACTATATATAAAGGCTGTGTACCTCCCAAGAATGAATTGGTACCTCTGATAGAAACGGCTATACCTCCACCGGGTTCTCCGTTTTCTGTAACAGTAACACCAGCGACTTGACCTTGTAATAGTTTTTCAACGGATTGTGCCCTTTGTTTTTCTAAGGTTTCAGATTTTACTTGAGTTATCGAACCTGATAAATCCTTTTTATTTACATCAAAGTACCCGACACTTACCACAACCTCATCTAATTGAGCTACATCGGCTTGAAGGTAAACTTCCATGATCGCGTTCTGTATTATAACCACTTGGGTTTTCATACCAATGTATGAAAATACTAACTGATCGCCTTTTTTGGCTTCTATTTCAAACTTTCCATCAAAATCAGTTACTGCTCCATTATTAGTGCCTTGCAGGACTACTGAAACACCGGGTAGAGGTTGTTTCAATTCTTCGTCCATTACTGTACCCTTTACCGTAATTTCCTGACCCAAAAAAGTGAGTGGCCATAATAATAGAAATAAGAGTATATTCTTCATTAGTTTCGTATTTAGTTGATAATTAGTTTTTTGTTTTCTATGTAGTTGTTTTCAGTTTGTATTCTAACGATATATGTTCCACTTTTAAAATTTGAAACATCTATTTCTTGATTTTTGTTATAAACCATTCTTCCTATCGCTCTTCCATTCATATCAAATATTGTAACCAAGGCATTGGGCTGTAACATGCTTAAGCGAATGGTTTCCGACGCAGGGTTAGGGTATAATCCTATTTTATTAATTTCATTTTGAAAGTTATCATTCGAAAGCGTATTCGCCCATTGCTCCATTAAATATGAGGCTGCGATACCCCAGGTACCATCAGGTTCAATAAGCCATTTGCCATTCATGTTTTCGTATAAGAATGTTTCGTCATATTCTTCCCCTTTTTGCCAGGTAAAGCCATTTGGGCCTTGCTGATCGGTGCAATATAAATTCCACAAATAAAAATTTGGAATGTTTAACCCGAGAGCCACACCAATATAACGGCCGTAGCGATCACGTATCGTCGTTTCGTCATTGGATCCGTTGTAAGGTGGGTTTTCGTTAATTCCGAATTCTCCGATTTGAACCGGAAACGTTGTTCCCATCGCTTTCGTTTCCGTAGTGAAATAACGGGCAATTTCAAGGCCTTTCCACATCGAATGACCTTCTGGATTGTCCGTGTTGGTATAGCTGCTGTCATAGGCCGAATAGGACGACAGGTCTAGTCTTGTTTTAGGAATCACATCGGCAATCACACAAGGAGTGCCATTATCCATCATGGTAATGCGATTTCCACCACTAGTCATCCATAATTTATTGAACTCGATGGCATGGAATACTTTAGAAGTCGTCGTTGTATACTCATTACGCGCCCGCTCCGTTCCTCGCTGTCTGGCGCGAAACATACGTGCCATCCCTTCAATTTGCCAGTCAACATCGTCGGGAATCAGTGAGGGGTCATTTTCCCAAAGCAAACCTTGTTGACCACGAAGCATCCAATCGCCTTCCCAGTTTTGATATACGAAGGTTTTACCCATATCGCCATAGGTGTCCAATAGGTGCTTGGTCAGGTCATAGAATTGTTGTTCCTCATTGAGGTAACTGGCATGATCGAAATCTGGTCCATTTTTGTAATCGCCTTTATTTTTTGTAGTGGTCCAAAAGGCATGTGTTTTTATATGGGTACGCTTGAACAATGAATCAATATATTCATGCTGAGCCACCTCTTTTATGGTCTGGAAGGTTGGCCAGGTATGATTAAATGGATAGGCCTCATACATTTTACCATTAATGGCTGAAACTACCGTTTTAAGCACTGTAGACCCAAAGGTCTTGTAATAATCCAAGCCTTCCAAGAGAAAGGGTCGCGTTGTAAAATTGTACCAACCGGCAATGTGTGAAGACCCAAAAACATCCTTAATCTCACTCACATCCACACCTAAGTTAGGATCGTATTGATCTATATTGCTGGTAATTGCTGCCTTAGTTGGCATGGTTTCCGAATAATGTTTTCGTATTTCACCATTATTGGTTAACACGAAATTCGGGTTATTTGTAGTCAAATTTTCAAAATTAACACCTTCTCCCAATCGCCATAAGCCACCCGCTTCTATCGTGAAGTTAAATCCGGCAGCTTCAGCCTTACGGTCCAAAAATGCTTTATTAACCTTAAATGAATACAAACTTCCCTGGTTCGTAATGGTAAGGTAGGTGGTTTCCCCAACCGTCTGATTCTTCGTAAAGAGACTCACATCTCCTGCCACAACAATTCCCTCTATAGTTAAATTAGATTTTGCCGTTGGAGCACTAAACTGATAGTCACTTCCTGTTAAACCCAATATACCTTTAACATCGACATAAGCATATTTGGAAATGGTTACGTTCACATTATTATTGGATTTGATCGCGAAATTTTCATCTAAAACCATAGTGTACAAATCAATAGTTAGATCGTAATCACTAAAATCGCTTGATATACTCAAAGCTTTAGCGTTGAAAAATCCAGAACCTGAAATAAAAGTATTGTTTTGAGTCACGTTCATAAAAATGCGACTGTTGTAGGCAAAAATTGAGCCATCACCACTTGCGCCAGGTTGATTTCTTCCAGAAGAAAAAGTTCCATGACACAAAATACTCCCGTTAATTCTCAGGTCTTTAGCGAAACTCGGTGTATCATGACCAATTTGCAGGACAGCTGTCGAATTCACTTGTAGGTTACGGCATAAATCAACAATTTCCCCGGAAACACTACCTTCAACATCGACATAAATGGTGTGACCATCACTTATAATTACATCCGTATTAGCATCCGGAACAACACCACCACTCCAAATGGAAGGATTACTCCAATTACCACTTGACACCGTTTGAATTGCCGTTGAAAAATCAATATTCTGATTACTCAACAAGGGTAATTGTGCCTGTAATGCTGTAAAACCAGTACTCAGCAACAATAACATTGTAATAATGATGTAATTTCCCTTTTTCATAGTGGTTATATACTTTTTAAAACAGATAGGGCCTTCGTATTAAACTCAGTTTGATCGGGGTAGTTGCCATGCTCCGATTTATAAGTCTTCAAATAATTATTCATGTGCTGATAATATTGCTTATGAAAGTAATATAACGGCCTTTTTTCTCCTTGTTCATTTATAAGAGACATTTCCTTGGAACCCCCATTCTTGTCATATTCGTTGTTATACATTTGCCAATGCAAGGCAAAAGGTAAATTCAATTTCAAAGAGATCTCCATGATATCCTTTGTCAGTTTTCGTTGTTTTTTAAAGGTCTCTGGTTTTTCAATATTCGCATGATAGCCATATTCGCCAATAAATACCCGGCGAGAAAATGGAAGCCCTTCTTTAGGTTGTAGTTGCTTTTCCAGATACTTAAAAACCGAGTCCAAGGTATCGTAAACCTCATCATAACTTCGGTTCTTTATCGCTTCATAACTGGAGTACGACACTAGATCTACAGGTACGTTTGGAAGCACACTTTCGGCGATACATTTTTCACCTTCCATACCTTTTAATACGAGATTAAGTTCAATGTAGTGGAATAAAGAAACGTTATTATGTGGCGTTTTTAATTTAGCGGCATCGATAGCCTTTTGTCTTATCTGAAACCATTTGGTCATGTTTCTAATAATTTCAGGTCCAGGCGTACTTTCACGTCCATTTCCATTATGCAACAACCAATCGCCTTCCCAATTACCTATTAAAAAGGTTTTACCTGAATTGTTATAAGATTTTAGAAGATAAGAGGCCAATTCATACATTTCATTGTACAATAGTTTTTCTTGTTGTACCGTGATCCCTTTTTTCCAGTTAACTCCGGTGCAGGTATGAACCCAAGCAAAAATGTATTTAAAATCCATGTCGAAAGCCTGTTTAAAATCAGGAGACGATTTAAACAGATCCAGGGTTGTATTGGTTTTTGCATTTCTTAATCCATAACCCTTTAAAGCATTTTTTCCCAGCGAGATCTTTAAAATATTCGACCCCATGCCTCGAATATGCTTCGCTTGCTCTAGAAGAGCAGATTCATTACTAAATTTATACTTACCTCCAATGCCTTGGGTACCCAATACAAAATTATAATCCTCCAATGGAGTAATGGTATCATAACTTACTTCCTGAGCTGAAGTAAAGCCGAAGACCAATAAGACTAATATGATGCTAATAATGTTTTTCATGTTACGCTGTTAAGGATTTAAACTTTTGAATTTTAAAGCTTTCTTTCTGAAGGTATCGAAGCTTGGGAGTTTATTATTTTTCTCCGCATAATTCCGCACAAAACTCTTTGACTCTTTATAAAATTCATGATGTGTATACCAGATGGGCTGCTTTTTACCTTTATCGTCAATCAACCAATAACCAACTTGCTCTCCGGTATCCGACTTAATTTCGTTATTATACATTTCCCAATACAGAATAAAAGGTGTTCCCCATTCCAAAGCCGCCTTTATCGTCCAGATAGAACGTTTATTTTGTTCTTCATCATTGTAAATAGCACTGGGATTTCCATACTCACCAATCCAAACCCGCTTTCCTTCTGGTAAGCCGGCCTTCGGCTTCAATTGCGATTCCAAGAAGCTCAAAGAATGTTGCAAATTCTTTTTTAGGGTGTTTTCCGTTTTATAAGGATTTGTGGCATCATACGATGAGTACGATACATAATCAGGATTCACTTCATTAACAATACTATTCGCAACAACCTTAGCATCGGGATTATTAATGGCTTTTCGTACCAGATTAACTTCGATATAATGATATACCTGGACATTTTTATGCGCGGTTGCTTTTTTAGCGTCATCTATAGCTTGTTGTCTGGTTTTTGCCCATTGCGTCATGCCCGCCAGGGTTTTCATGTTTACGGGTTTATCCCGGTCATAATCCGACCGCAAATGCCAATCACCTTCCCAGTTGCCCAGGTAAAATACTTTACCTGTATCATTGTATGTTTTCAATAAATATGATGTGAATTCAAATATTTCCTTGTAGAGCGCTTCCTGATATTCTTTTGGAAATCCATCTATGAATTTGATTTGTGCCGTATCGTCTTTTTCACCAAGGGGTTCAGGCGTGTACTGAGAAAAACCATAGGTCCAAATATGATAGAATTTAAAATCCATATCTAGAACTTCTTTAACAGAAGGTTCCAGGGAAGCCAATTTTGTTAGGGACGTGATATTGTCATTTTTTGGCAAACCATAATTTTCGGTACAATACCTAGGATGCATGGAAAACTTCAATAGGTTAGATCCCATATTTTTAATTTCGATAGCCGTTTCAACCAACATGGTTTTTTCAGAAAACTTATACTTGGAACCCACGGTTTGAGTACCAATGGCATAGTTATAAGAATTAACCAAGGAATCCCAATCGTTAACCTGAGGATTGGATTTAAATATCTTCATGCTGTTCAACGCGAAAAAAACGAGGATAACAGCCGTCAGTTTTAAAAGGTTTTTGAGTGTAAAAGATTTTGTCATGTGTTAAATCAAAAAAATTACGTTACTGCAAATTCCAAAAAACCCTCTCAAAAAGGGTTTAGATGCAAATCAAAAACGTTTAAAATGTAATCAGGAATAGCCTTGAACTAATAATACAGTTAAAGAACACTCATTATACTTACTGTTCAGCCATAAATTCTTTTGGCGTCTTACCGTAGTGTTTTTTAAACAGTGTACTGAAGTATTTTGGATCATGAAAACCTGAAGCATAAGCGATATCAGATATCCTTGAGTATTTTTTCGCCTTCATGAGTTCTTCCGCCTCATTTAATTTAATTTTAATAATAAGATCGGAAGGAGCCATTTGGATGAGGCCTTTTAATTTTCGGAATAGATTCGAACGACTTAAGCCTACAAGGTCACAGAGTTTCTCTATGGAAAAATCGTTTTCTGTTATATTGGCTTTGATGGTTTCGATTACCTCAGATAAAAATACTTCATCGGGGGTAAGCGACTTCTCTTTTTTAGTATTATTATCACCAAGTAATCGTTTAATATTTTCGCGAGATTTAATTAGATTATTAATGGTTACTTTTAATATTTCAACATTAAATGGTTTTTCAACATAAGCGTCAGCCCCGGTTTCAAGTCCGCTTAATCGGTCGTCTACATCAGCTAAAGCTGTTAGCATAATTACAGGAATATGACTGGTTTTAAAATTCGACTTCAATAAATTACACAGTTCTTTGCCATTCATTTTAGGCATCATAACATCGGTAATCACTAGGTCAGGGCTTTTTGATAGCGCGATTAACAGGCCTTCTTTACCATTTTCGGCCTCCATGACCGTGTAATTTTTGTCTAGTTCGCTTTTTATGGCCTTTCGAAGCTCTTCATTATCTTCAACTAAAAGAATTTGTTTGTTTTCATGAATCAAGTCATCAACATTTGAGGTTTTTTCTTGATGATCCTCTTCGGCAATAAATTCATTATTATTAAAATGACCTGTTCCATAAGGCAATACAATCGTAAATTTAGATCCAACATTTTCTTTACTTTCCAATAGGATTTTACCGCCGTGTAATTCAACTATTTTTTTAGAAAGCATTAAACCTATCCCTGTGCCGGGAATCCCTTTATTGGATACATTGGTACCTCGCGTAAAGCGCTTGAATATTAATTCTTGCTGTTTTTCAGGAATACCAATACCATTATCCTCAAAATCGATTTTCAAAGTTTCTTTATCAAGTTTTGCCCGAATTATAATTTCACCACCCTCATTACTATATTTTACCGCATTTGAAAATAGGTTGTAAAAAATTCGGTTCATTTTCGCACGGTCGAACCACGCATAAACCTGATTCACCTGAAGATCCACATCAATGGATTTCTCTTGAAGTATTGGAGTGAAGTCATCAATAATTCTCCCCAAACATTCTTTAAGATCAACCTTTGAAACCGAAAGCTTAAGCTGGTTTCTATCTATTTTTTGAAAATCTAAAAGTTGGGTCACATATTCATTGAGGTTTTGCGTATTTCTTTGAATAAGTTCTATCGATTTTTCAGTATTTTCCTGACTTGATAATTGTTTTACCAAGATCTGAATTAAGGACACCGGTGTTCTAATATCATGAGCCACATCAATAAAAAACTTGATACGATTATCGTCCAACTTCTTCCTAATATTAGCCTTGGTAATCCTGTAAATCATATAAACAACGAGAGCACCACCAAGCAGATAGAAAAATATAGCCCAATTCGATCTCCAGAAAGGTTTGTTAACTTTAATGCTCAGGACATAATCATTATCCCCTTTAACGCCGTCAGCATTAAATCCTTGAACCTTCAATTGGTAAGTTCCCCAATCTAAATTCGAATAAATAACCTTTTGGTTCCCGGAATTCATACGATAATCTTCATCATACCCCTCTAATTTCCATCTAAAAATATTCCGGTTCGATCCGTGAAATTTAATGGTCTCGAAATTAAAGGAAAGCGTGTTTTGATCGTACTTTAAATCTAATTCATTGATATAATTAATGTCTTTAGACAAAGTAAGACTATCTGGTTTTCTTCCATTGATTTGAAAATCAGTCAGAAAAATATCAGATATTGGAGTATCTTCAGCCAAATCCACAGGATTAAAAATTATAGCTCCTTTTGGGCCTCCAAAGGCTATGCGTCCATCTCGCAATTTAGCCGTTGCACCAATTCCGAATTCGTTTACCTTCAGACCATCAGGCTCGCCATATTTTCTAAAAATTTGATTTTTGATAGCATATTTCCATAGACCGGTGTTAGATGCTAGAAACAAATTTTGCATGTTATCCCTTTGGATGGAATATACCGTCCCTAATTCCCAATTATTCTCACGGCTTAAAACCTCCAATGTTTCGGAACTTAAATTATATTTGTAGAGGCCTTTTTTACTCCCGATCCAAATACAATTGTTACGTTGATCTAAATTTAAACTATAGATTTCATTAAAGGAGTTAAATGTATTAGCTTCGATCATACGTAAGCTTCCATTCCGAACATTGACTTCAAAAAATCCGTTAATAGATCCTACATAATTAATTTTATCATAGCCCTGAATGATCGTTCGTGGCAAGCCTACCTTATAAGTACTTACCAGATTTTTTTCATAAAAATGTGAAAGCGGCCCGTCGTTACCTCCAACCCACAAATCCTTATCAAATACACTAATTTTAAAAATGAGTTTTAGTGGTAGTTTTTGATTTAATTTGAATTCAGATACGGAACCTGTGTTTTTTGATATCTTTAAAAGTCCTTCCCCATAGGTTCCTAAAAGAATGTCATCTTCATAAGCATTTACAGTTAATACAGCCGTATTAAATAATTTGGTATCACTATTAAAATTATACCATGTATTTCCATTCGCAAAGCGACTTACACCATTTTCAGTTCCAAACCAAATATCCCCTTCTTTAGATTCAAAAATAGAACGCACATAATTATTTTGAATACTATTTGGTTCGTTTTGAATATGAAATATATTATGAAATACAGCATTTTTTTTCTCAATAATATTTAAACCACCTTCACGAGCCCCCAACCAATAAGCATTCGCTTCATCAACATAAATATCATAAATACTGTTTTGCGTAATGGAATTTTTATTATCCGGATCGTGGGTGTATTGGTTGATTACTTTGAACTCTTCATCCAAAATGAACAAACCCAATCGATCAATGGCTATAAGCGCATTATTGTTTTTATCGAATTCAATTTTCCGAATGGCATAGGTTTTCTCTGAAATTTGACTGATCGGAATGTGTTGAATGTTCTGCTCCTCAATAACAAATAATCCATCAACTTCGGTTCCAGCCCATAACCTATTTCTATGATCGAAGGAGATATCGATGACATCCTCTCCTTCCAGAAATGTTTTCTCATAAGAAAGTTTTTCAGATGTTTTCTCGTAATTAAAAACAAAAACGCCTCGCGATGTTGCTGAATATATTTTGTTGTTTTTTAAATATAAGGCCCGGTTATTAATGACTTCCGGCTGAAGGGTTTTGGAAAAATAATTCTCTTTGATATTATATATCACAAAGCCGGCAGAAAGTCCAATTAAAAGGTGATTTGTATCTATTGCAGTTACTGAAAAAAAGCGTTTATCGTTTAAAGCATTTAAACGCTTAATTTTATCGAAAGCATATCGGTATTTAAAAAGAGACCCATTGGTACCGATTAGATATAACTCATTTTCTAAATTGATAATGTCTGCAATCCCCTCTCCGGAAGATTCCTGGTATAACTCTAGATTGTAGTTTTTGAAGTTGTTACCAGAATATTTACTGACACCCTGATCTGTACCAATCCAAATATAGCCCAAACTATCTTTAGCAAAAGCGCTGATAGCACCACTCACTAAACCATCATTGGTGTTGAGTTGTTTAATTTGCTGTGCTCCAGCTTCGGCATAGATAATCAAGAAGAAAGAAACCAGATAACCAGTTATTTTTATCACCCTATCCATACACCTAAAGTATTAAAAACTTTGCTTTCGAAATAATAAATCTTTAAACTAGTGATCAGAATTATTAGAAGTAGCCTTCTTAGGTATCTGAGTTCTTAACCACCAATCCCTATCCGGGTTGTATTTGTACTGTTCTTTAAGATTTTCCAATTTTAATCGAAGTTCTTCCTCGATACTATCATATTCAGGATCGTTAATCAGGTTATGCATTTCACCGGGATCGTTCTCCAGATCGTAAAGTTCATCAATATCATCAGCTAGAAAATCATCCACCAGTTTATATTTATCCGTTCTTACAGCTAACATATTTGGTCCTGCATACGGATACGCATCATCTACAAAGTACTCGAACATAAAAGCTTGTCGCCACTCATGGTCTTCATTAGTTGATGCTAATAATGGAACCATTGATTTACCTTGCATGTAATCTGGTTTTTCAATGCCTGCCAGTTCCAAAATTGTTGGAGCTAAATCAATATTCAAAGCGAGATTATCAACTTTTGTTTCAGGTTTTATAAGTTTTGGATAGCGGATAATCATAGGAATACGCATAGAATTCTCGTAGGCTATACGCTTATCCCAGTATCCGTGTTCTCCCATAAAATAACCATTGTCACTAGAATAAATAACAACCGTATTTTCAAGTTCACCCATTTCTTCGAGGGTGGCTAAAACGCGCCCTAAAGACTCATCCACGGCATTTAAACATTCCAATAATTTTTTGAATTTATAGCCTTTAATTGGCCAAGGTTTTGGTTCAAGCGTATCTGAAGGCACATATTCCTTCCACTTTGAATCCCAGGCTTTAATGCGCTGCCATTCTGGCTTTCCTTCAAAATTATCCAAATGGGTATCATAAGGTGGTACTGGAAGAGAGTCGTTTTTATATATTCCCTTGTGTCTGGGTGCCGGAGAGTGATCCTCATGTACTGCCTTATGCCATAAATTTAAACTAAAGGGTTTGTTTGGATCTCTTTTATTTTCTAGCCAATTTACAGCTTGTTCGGTTAAAATATCGGTAATATACCCCTTCTCTTGGTACTCCTTACCATTATCGTTCACCATAGGATCAAAATATTCACCCTGACCAATAAAGCTATACCAAAAATCAAAACCAGGGCGAATATGTTTTTCGCCATGATAATGTGCCATATGAATTTTACCAACGTGTGCCGTTTGATAACCGGCTTGCTGCAAATGAGAATTATACGGTTTGTAAGTATTCCAATCTGGATCTACATGTCTGTTATTTTGATTCACACCATGAATGTGAGGATATACCCCTGTTAAAAAACTCGCTCTCGAAGGTGAACAAATGGATTGTGTTACAAAGTAGTTCTGAAAAGTTGCACCTTCATCCTGTAAACGTTGCATGTTTGGCGTTTTTAAAAAAGGATAGCGCTGGCTTGATTCTAAAGCATCATAAGGCTGATCATCAATTAAAACAAAGAGAAAATTTGGCTTTTTAACAACCTCCTTTTCTTTACAAGAACTTAACAAACCGATAAACACAAATCCTAATAATACAGCTTTATACATCTTAAATATTTTCATTACTTCAAATTTTTTACCAGAATAGAATTAATATTATCACACTAAACCCGAGTAAAAGATATGACCAAAATCGATAGCTTTTCACTCTTGGAAGACTCTTTAAGCGCAGTGTTTCTTCCCTAAATTCTGTGATATCAAACGTTAGTTGATCTGTTTTTTCAAGTGGTGGTTTCTTGGTAGCGAAACTTACTACCACCATTACCAAGGAACTCCAAATAAAATAAAATGGCACCGTAATTAAAAAGTGCATGTCTCCGAATAATGATTCTCCCCGATATACAACACTCACAATATTAGCACCTCCAAGTAAAATTCCAGCTATTAATCCCGAGAACGCCCCGGAAGCATTGATTCTTTTCCAGAAGATCCCCAAAATAAAAGCCGCAACAATAGGCGGGGCCATCATAGACAACATTTCTTGATAGTATTTTAATAATGTTCCAAATTGTTTACCAATTTGTGGTGCCCACATTACGGCTATAATTAATACCGTAATTGAGGCCATTTTACCAACTCTTACTTTAGTTTTTGAAGAACTGTTTGGATTAAATTTCGTGTAAAAATCCATGGTAAAGAGGGTAGCAACTGAATTCAATAAACCACTCAACGAGGAAGTTAAGGCTGCAACCATCGCTGCGATCATAAATCCAATGAGAATGTTTGGCAATAAATTCATGATCAAATGCGGGTATACCATATCTGGTTTAGGTAATTCAGGGTACAATTTAATCGCCATAACGCCAGGTATAATAATCAAGAACAAGGTTAACATGGTTAAAAAACCAACAAGCAACACCCCTTTTCTACCTTCATCTATAGATTTTGCCGTAAGAACGCGTTGTACCAATTGTTGGTTGTTTCCCCAAAAAAATAAACCTAAAATAGGAATACCAAGAACCATCCCTAACCAGGGCACAGAAGTATCTGTGTTAGAACGAACAAGTTTCATAAGCACGTCACCGTCTAATAACAATTGCTTCACGTACTCTGCCCCACCATTATAGGTTGCATAAAAAGTTAACACTATGGATCCTACTAGAAGGAAGATCCCTTGCATAAGATCTACCCGTATTGCTGCTGATAGACCACCAGGAATTGTATATGCAGCAACAACAAAAGCGAAAATTATTGAAAGCGTTAAAATTGACGCTTCCGGAAACACTAATTTCATAACCATGGCAGCTGCATAAAGCGAACCTGCGGCATCTAAAAAGATGTTTACTATAATCGTAATGGCCGAAAAATAATAACGCGAAGCTGCATTAAATCGTTTTTCTAAAAACTCAGGAATAGTAAATATTTTGGATTTAATATAGAACGGCAATATAAACCAGGCAAAAAACACCATGACCACAACAGAGATCAGGTTATAATTAAATACGGCTATACCCGTACTATAAGCATCGCCGGCCTGACCTATTAATGTTGAACTCGAGATACTGGCGGCGAACAAAGAAAATCCAATAACCGGCCAGGTAATGCCTCGCCCCGCTAAAAAATAAGATTTCTCATCCTTACTTTTACTGTATTTGACACCGAGGTAGACAATAAAAATAAAATAGATAAAAATTATAAAAATATCAGCCCAGGATAACCCATTAACCCAAGACGGTCCGTCAGTAATAATATTCAATGCTTTTACCATGGTTAATTAAATTAAGATTATGAATTAAGTGTGAATTCGATCAACTCATTAACATCACAGGTAGCCAATCCAATATATTTATCAGCCCCACCGTAGTATACATACAAAGTATCATCTATAATCATATTTCCTGTAGGGAAAACACATCCATTATAGTAACCTTCAATTTCATAATCAAATTCAGGCTCCATAATATAATCTTTGGTACGGCCTAATACTTTGGTCGGATCCTCAAGATCAAGCATCACGGCACCTACACGGTAATATCCCAAACCACCTTGCTCTACACCATGATAAATAACCAACCAACCTTTATCAGTTTTTAAAGGAGGTGTGCTTCCGCCAACTTTTTCTTCCCAACCGCCTTGTATACCACCAATAATCATGGTACTTGGTTCGTTCCATACCAATAGATCGTCACTAAAACGAATCCAAACGGCTGGTTTTGTAACACCATAATCCTCACCGATCCATTCCTTTGGTCGGTGTAGCATCGCGTATTTACCATTTATTTTTTCAGGAAACAGTATAACGTCTCTGTCGTCAAGATTTGAATCCGTTATACGCCCTAATTTGATCCATTCTTTAAAATCCTTTGTCATGGCCAAGGCAGAATTAGCCATATTATTTTTTATGAAGTGTGGGGCATGTTCACCATGATCTGAAGTTAAAACCTCATCATGTCCAAATTTCCAATATTGGCCCGGTGGAAATGGTCTGAAAGCATAGGTTACATAAAAATAATCATCTAACTTAATTATACGGGCATCTTCAATACAACCCATATCCGGACCCTGAGGACTTGGACCTAATACGGGTTCATCTGAAACCCGTTCAAAATTATAACCGTCTTCACTTACCGCCAGACCAAAACGTATAATATGGTCTTCATCATCTCCAGCTGCTCTGTATAGCATATAAAATTTACCATCGTCATAATAAACACCGGGATTACACACTACCAAATTCTCCCAGTCATTTTCTGGATTTGGTTTTAAAATAGGATTGCCTTCAAATTTTTTTAGTTTCATATGTCACGAAATATTAGTTCATATTATTTAACTGTACAATGATAATTCCTTAACAAAAAATTAAGGTTTTATAATCGGTCAATGTCTTTGAAAATATGGTCAGACCTTCTAATGAAACCATATTTTTTGATATATTTAGACTGAATGAGAGTGTGAATCACGCCTCTTCAAATTGTAATTTCGTATTACTAAATCAAAATGATAATGGTCAATCTTTTGACATCTTTGCACAAAGGATATACCCTTGGTTAGTATTAAAAAACTACTTTTGAGAATCTGTAATATTTATTATATTCTTATGAAAACCATTTTGACTTCTGTCTTTTTCTTCATGTCGGTTCTGTTATTTGCTCAAGAAAAGAAACAGGCGAATAGCAAACCAAACATCATATTTATTCTATCTGATGATCATGCTACTGATGCCATCACTGCATACAGCGACCGGTTCAAAGACATCGCACCTACTCCCAATATCGATAGAATTGCGGAAGAGGGCGCTATTTTAAATAACATGTTTAGTACAAATGCCATTTGTGGGCCCAGTAGAGCGTCTATTATAACGGGAAAATATAGTCATAATAATGGTTATTATAAGAATTATAAAGGGGGATATTTTGATAATACGCAATGGACCTACCCTAAGGCTTTACAAAAATCCGGATATCAAACCGCTATGGTTGGGAAATGGCATTTAGCATCAGAGCCAACTGGTTTTGATTATTTTAAATATCATATTGACCACGGCGAGCAAGGCGTATACTGGGATCCTACCTACATTGAAAATGGCAAACCTGTAAAGGAAGAAGGTTACGCCACCAATATTACTACCGATTTTGCTCTGAATTGGCTCAACCAAAGAGATAACGACAAACCTTTTTGTCTCCTACTCCAATATAAAGCTCCTCATCGGGAATGGGCTCCTGATACTAAGTATAAAGAATTATGGAAAAATGAGGATCTTCCAATACCTTCAACATTTACAGATCAGTATGAGGGGCGTGAAAAAACAGCCGGTAACACCCATATGACCATGGATTTTTTAAATCGAAGAGATTTAAAACTAGAGATTCCCGATTCCTTATCAAAAAAAGAATTAGGAAAATGGCTGGATTTTGGAAACAAACCAGATCAATTAGTCTCTGTAGATAATCTACAAGGAAAAGCCCTAAAAGAATGGAAATACCAAAGATTTATCAAAGATTATTTAGCTACAATTAAATCTGTGGATGATAATATAGGTCGTGTTTTAGCTTATTTAAAGGAAAATAGCCTTGAGGACAATACCATAATAGTTTATGCATCCGATCAGGGGTTTTTCCTAGGAGACCATGGTTGGTTCGACAAACGTTTTATGTATGAAGAAGCCCTAAGAATGCCTTTCGTTATTCGCTATCCAAAATTGATTAAGCCAGGAACGGTTGTAAATGATGTGATTTCAAATATTGATATAGCTCCCACGATTTTAGATTTAACTAATGCCAAAATCCCTGCTGAGATTCAGGGCAGAAGTTTTGCTCAGAACCTTGAGGAAAATACACCTGAAAACTGGCGTCAATCAATGTATTATCATTATTACGAATATCCTTTATGGCACCATGTACAACCCCATTACGGCATTAGAACTGATCGTTATAAACTGATTCATTTTTATTACGATATCGATGTTTGGGAGTTATACGATCTCCATAATGATCCCATGGAATTACATAATTTAATAAGTTCTAAAAAGCATAAGCCTCTGGTAAAAAAGCTTAAAAAAGAATTAAACCATTTGAAAAGCTTTTACGGAAACAACATGACCTTCGCTGAATTAAGAGCCATCACCGATAAAGATTATGGTGGCCTAGAATCAGGAAAAGATGAAAATTAATTATAGTAAACTTTGAAAATTTAAAAACCTAATGATCGTTTCATTAGGTTTTTTTATATCTGATCTTTACTCATAGAAATTGAAATCTTTTAATTCAAAAATTACCGAGACTGATCAATATCATTATTTAAGATTATGGCTATTATTACTTTAAATGGCTATTAATTTTAAGTATAAGAAAATGAAAAAAATACATTTAATCCTTGGACTAATCCTGGTCTTCTTAATGACGATATCTTGTGAAACAGAACAGTTTTCTGAAACAGAAAATTTAACACCATTAAAAGAGACCTTACTTAAAAGCATCAATAAAAATAAAAAAACAGGCTTTGACCAATGGGGCTATAACTGGAATGCACACCAATTTAATGGCTATTTAATAAATGCCTATTTTGGAGACGAAATGAATGAAAATGCTCCATGGTATAAAAAGGAACCACCATTTGACGGAAATGTCTCCGAATATGCACAGGAACATCCTGAAGTGTTAGACTACCCATTTTGGATTTACGGAGACATGAAACTTGTAATGCATTGGAACGAATCATCAATTTCCAGTGATGGCGTTTACCAAGACCCCATTGTAGATACAGATGCATGGATAACGTTCCATTACAGTATGGGAGAAGGGGAAACCAGTTGGTCACAATTTCAAAAATATGTAGCTGTAGATTCTACGGATGAACTAGTTGTATATTATGAAGAAAACGGTATTCCTATTTATGGTGAATGGTTTTCCGACGATGGCCAATCCGTTGGCTTATTTTATTTATGGAAAGATAGAGCTTTGATACAGGTTGTAAATACTGGTAATGTACCAGAAGGTATATTGGGAACCTATAAAGGGCTGATAGGTCCTGGATTGGGAAAATACAAATAAATGAGAGCGATCATTAAGAAAACTTATTAATTGAAGTCCTAATCAGATACAGTGAACAGTAAATAAAAAGCTATAATTAAAAAACGCTCAAGTAACAATTGAGCGTTTTTTAAAATAGTATTTAAATAGAAACTCCTTAAACCTCGTTAGAAGGTTTTCCAATGGTTGCCAGGATTCCGCCATCCACATATAAAATATGCCCATTTACAAAATCACTAGCCTTAGATGCCAGAAATATTGCGGCTCCGGCCAAATCATCCGGATCTCCCCATTTTGCAGCAGGGGTGCGATTTAAAATAAATTCATTGAAAGGATGACCGGCAACACGGATAGGTTCGGTTTGACTAGTAGCAAAATAGCCCGGACCGATACCATTTACCTGAATATCGTATTTTGCCCATTCGGTAGCCATATTCCGGGTTAACATTTTTAAACCACCTTTTGCTGCCGCATAAGCACCAACACTATTGCGACCCAACTCGCTCATCATAGAACAAATATTTATAATTTTTCCACGTTTTCTTTCGATCATATATTTCACAACCTGTTTCGAAACAATAAAAGGGCTTACCAAATCGATGTCTACAACCTTTCTGAAATCTGCCACGTCCATATCGATTAATGGAGTGCGTTTTATAATACCTGCATTGTTAACCAGAATATCTATAGGGCCTATTTCTTTTTCAATTTTTGAAACGGCATTAGCCACTTCTGTTTCATCAGAAACATCGAATTTAAATCCGTAAGCTCTAATCCCCTCTTGTTCATAAATTTTGATCGCGGTGTCGATTCTTTCCTGAGAGGAGTTACCATTCACAATAATAATGGCTCCGGCATGTCCCAAGCCCTTTGCCATGGCCATACCCAAACCATGCGTACTACCCGTTACGAGAGCTACTTTATCTTTTAAACTAAATAATTTTGAAGCTTTATCCATACCTTATCTTAAATCGGTGATATTCGCCTTATCCATATCGTTATAGTCCAGATTTTCTCCGGCCATACCCCAAATAAAGGTATAATTGCTGGTTCCCGAACCCGCGTGAATAGACCAAGGTGGTGAAATAACTGCCTGATGATTTTGCATCCAAATATGTCGGGTTTCCTGAGGTTCTCCCATAAAATGACACACCGCCTGATCTTCAGGAACATCTAAATAAAAATAAACCTCCATACGCCTGTCGTGCACATGGGCAGGCATCGTGTTCCAAACACTCCCGGTTCGCAATTCAGTCATACCCATTTGTAATTGGCAGGTTTCTACAATACCACCAATAATCATTTGGTTTACGGTTCTGTGATTGGCTGTTTCCAAAGACCCTAATTCTATTTTGTTAGCCTCAGTAATACCAACCTTTTTTATTGGGTAAGTTTTGTGAGCAGGAGCAGAATTCAAATAAAACTTCGCCGGATTATTAGGATCATTACTTATAAAAACAACCTCTTTATTGCCTTTCCCGATATACAAGGCATCTTTGAAACCCATTGAATAAACGTCGCCATTAACCACAACGCTACCGGAGCCTCCTACATTAATGATCCCCAATTCTCTTCGTTCCAAAAAATAATCTGATTTCAATGGATCAATAGATTCCAGAGTTAAGGAGTTCAAAGGAACAGCAGAACCCGCAATATAACGATCGTAATGAGAATAGGTAAAAACTATTTTATCTTCCTGCATCAAATTATCAATCAAAAATTCTGTTCTCAACTGCGTGGTATCGTAATGTTTAACGGCCTCAGGATTTGAGGCATACCGTGTATCATAGATAGTTTCCATAAATTCTTTTAAATCATATTATATTAAATATACTAATAGCGTACAATAATATTATTGTGCTGTATGTGTTCGCGTTGGGCCTTTAAATAATTAAACCATTGGTTATGATTGGTGATCTTTCCTGCTTTATCCCAGGCAGCACCAGTGAAATAAACAAAAGGTTCATTCAAGGGAATAGTTTTAATCGCAAGGAATTGGCCATCCTCTAATTTCATATCATCTGCTTTCGAGGCAAAAATAATACCCACGCCCGTAGTTCCGTCTTCTCCGTGAGTAGGTTCCCAGTATCCTAAAATCCCCTGCTCTTCATCCATCAATTCAAAACTTTCCTGTGGTCGTTTCACAATTCCGACAGCCAGTGCGATGTTTCCGGAACTCTTATTTCGGTCACTGTATTTCACTGTAATTTTATTTAACTGTGACCCTGCATCCAGACTTATAGTTTTTGAAGCTTTAAGTTCTATACCATCAACATTCCAGTAATCATATGTCAGCGTGAAAGTTGTTCGTAAAGGACCATTATCGAGAAGTTTCCAGTCTGTATAATTTTTTGAATACCAAATACTATCATTCACATAAGGTGCACAATTCCCGGCCCCAAGTGTTAAGCCAACTTTATAATAATCTAGTCCATCACCGTGCTCTTGATGATACTTTCCACGTGCGTAACGTTTATCAATAATCAAAGTATCGGTACGCTTCACCCAAACATCAAAACCATTAGCATTTTGGTTTGGTACTTTTTCTAAAGCTTTACCGAAAGTTCTGAAACCAATTTTATCATTCTCCCAAGCAAAATCGTCATAACGCTCCGGAACATAACGACCATAGGTTCTTATTTTAAAGGGTCCGTGAGGTTCATTCAGAAACCGTAATTCCATCATTTCACCAGCTTTTAGCGACACCTGAACCAAAAGATTTTCAGGAGTTTCCCCTCCTAACTTTTCTATTTGATATGGAATCTCCTGATTTGTTTTTGAGTTGATGATTTTAAAATTTTCAACAGTAATGTCCTGCAAATGCGGAAGTACCTGATCCCATTTTAATGAAACGACTTTTTCCAGATAATTGGAGGTTCCGGTATTCTCAACAATTATTTTGTTTTTAGTTTCCTGCCCACATGAATAGATAGACATAAAAATCAGTAGAAACCAACTATTAAGGACTTTAAATCTCATAATATTTAATTTAATATAATTTATAGTGATATAATAATTTAACCTCTCACTTTTTTAATTATGTCTAATGCCTCTTTTACTTTTACTTCTAATTCGGAATAAGCTTTATTAGAAATAATATCCTTGGAGATCAATTGTGATCCCATACCCACGCAGGTCACTCCGGCATCAAACCAAGCTTTTAAATTATCTTCCGTTGGCGAAACTCCACCTGTTGGCATAATGCTCGTCCAAGGTTGTGGTCCTTTTATACCTTTCACAAACTTTGGCCCATAGATATCTCCCGGAAATAATTTTACAATTTCACAGCCCAATTCTTCGGCTCTGGCAATTTCGGTGAGGCTTCCGCAACCTGAAGACCATAATACTTTTCTTCGGTTACAAACCGTTGCGATATCTTCCCGAAGTACTGGGGTGACCACAAAATTGGCCCCCAAAGCCATATACATACTGGCCTGAGCAGCATCAGTTACCGAGCCAACGCCCATGATCATTCCAGGTAATTCTTTAATAGCGTATTTATTAAGTGCTCCAAAAACCTCATGAGCAAAATCGCCCCGAGCTGTAAATTCTAATAAGCGTGCGCCACCATTATAGCACGCTTTTAAAATATTTTTACCTAATTCTATATCCGGATGAAAAAACAAAGGAACCATTCCGGTTTCTTGCATCACTGTTGCAACTTCTAAACGTGTATACTGTGCCATTTTTTTAATAATTAACTTTTTTGGTACTGCGGACCGGCCAGTTTAGCACGGTCCAAGTACCAAAGTAATTAAACTCAAACAATTACTATTATAAACTTGCTATTAATCATTTATCTTGCTACTCTACCGGAAGCATCGCCTCCCATAAGTTTTTCAACTTCTGATACAGTTACCAGGTTCGCATCACCCTTAATCGTGTGTTTTAAACATGAGGCCGCTACGGCAAAGTTTAGTGCATTTTGATCATCATTTGGGTAGGTAAGTAATCCATAAATCAAACCTCCCATAAAACTGTCACCACCACCTACGCGATCTACAATATCTGTAATTTGATACTGTGGTGATTCATACATGATTTTACCATCATACAGGACACCAGCCCAGGTATTATGTGAGGCCGAAATAGATCCTCTTAAGGTGGTAATAACTTTCTTGGCTTTTGGAAACTTTTTCATCATTTGCTGACAAACCGACAAAAAAGCTTCCGCCTTTACATTGTGGCCTTCGGTTTGTACCGAGATTCCTTCAGGTTTAATTCCAAAATGCATTTCTGCATCCTCTTCATTACCAAGAATAATATCACAATATGAGGTGAGTTCAGTCATAATAGCCTCTCTGTCACCACCATACTTCCATAGCTTCGCTCTATAATTCAAATCCGTTGAAATGGTAATACCCATGTCACTCGCCATTTTTACAGCCTCCAAACAAGCATCAGCAGCTCCTTGAGATATCGCTGGGGTAATGCCTGTCCAATGAAACCATTCTACACCGTCAAAAACGCTTTTCCAATCGACCATTCCTGGTTTTATTTCTGCCATTGCAGAATGTGCTCTATCGTAAACTACTTTACTACCGCGGCTCACCGCACCAGTTTCAAGAAAATAGATCCCTAAACGGTCGCCTCCCCAAACAATCTTATCAACACCTACACCACGTTTGCGCATCTCCATCATGGCACATTCACCAATATCATTTTTCGGCAAGCGTGTTATAAAATCCACTGGAATACCATAATTAGCTAGGGATACGGCCACATTCGATTCACCGCCACCATACACTACATCAAAACTATTCGCCTGCGAAAACCTTAAAAAACCTTCCGGTGCCAGTCTCAGCATGATCTCTCCAAAAGTTACTACTCTACTCATAATTTTTATAAATAAGTTTTATTGATTTATAGTTTGTTTTAAGATTTAACGGGATTTAAATTTTCATCCAACGGTGTCATTTTCGGCATCATTAAATGAACTAATCCCAATATTACCAGATATAAAGACCCTGCAATTAAAAAGGCCCAGAAATACGCGAGATTTCCTTCTGCGGAATCTAGAACAGTACCCAACGCTTTATCAGCAATTATACCGGCAATAACACCAGTAACACCACCTAGACCAACCACCGAAGCCGTTGCTTTTTTAGGAAATACATCTGATACCAAAGTGAAAATATTTGCAGACCAGGCCTGGTGACCTGCAGCTGCAATACCAATTAAAAACACGGCCAACCATTTACTCTCGGTTATAGCCACATAACTCACGGGAAGTATGATCAGAGCGCAGATCAATAAGGTCATTTTTCGTGCCTTATTTAGGCTCCATCCACGTCGCATAAAACTACCGGACAACCAACCGCCAAAGATACTTCCGCCATCAGCCAGAACGTACATAATAAAAAACGGAATCCCAATATTTTTAACATCGACCTGAAATACGTCGGATAAAAATTTAGCACCCCAGAATAAATAAAAATACCAAACAGCATCTGTTACCTTAGCAAGAGCAAAAGCCCATGCTTGTCTTTTACCAATAATCGCTTTCCAAGCCAGCTTTTCATCATTTTCAACGTCGGAATCACTATTAATATAGGCCAATTCCTCAGGACTTACTTTAGGGTGAAGCTCTGGTTTTTTGTAAGTTCTAAACCACATGAAAACCCAAATACTACTTAATACCCCTGTTATAAGGAATGGAATTTGCCAATTCACAAGTTTATCGCCAGACCAATATACAATACCTCCAACTACGAAGGGAGCCGCTATGGCTCCAACACTGGTAGCCGCATTAAAGATTCCTGTAGCAAAGGCCCGGTCTTTTTTAGGAAACCACTCGGCCGTAGCCTTGATGGCCGCCGGAAAATTTCCTGATTCACCATATCCCAGACCTATTCTTGCACCAACAAAACCCCAAAAACTAAAAAATGGTCGAATTACTGCATGTAACATCCCTGAAATACTCCAAATGGCTATCGAGAGGGAATATCCTTTTTTAATTCCTATTTTATCAATAATACTTCCCATGGTAAGGAATCCTACACCGTAGGCCACTTTAAATGCAACATTTATATTCGCATAATCAGTGTTTGTCCAGCCAAAATAGCGAATTAAATCAGGTGCCATGGCCCCCATAAGGCTTCGGTCAAAATAATTTATGGTCGTTGCAAATGCTAAAAGCGCCAGAATACGGTAGCGATAATTGCCTATTTTTTGTTTGTCCTTCATATGATTGTCTTATTTAAGATTTAGTTTATGGTTATTGGTATCTTTCTTATCTAAATTTAAAATAGTTTTTCGCATTATTATAACAAATATCTTGAACCATTTGACCTATAAAGTCAACATCATCAGGAAGTAGTCCTTTATTGATGTCTTCGGCTAATTCATTACATAAAATACGTCTGAAATACTCATGCCTTGGAAAGGATAAAAAGCTGCGGCTGTCAGTTAACATTCCAACAAATCGACTTAAAAGCCCCATATTTGAGAGCGTATTTAACTGCTTCTCAATACCATCCTTTTGATCAAGGAACCACCAACTGGAACCCCATTGCATCTTCCCGGGAATACCTCCTGTTTGGAAATTTCCCATCATGGTTGCAAATAATTCATTATCGGCGGGATTCAAATTATAGGTGATTGTTTTTGCCAGTTGATTTGTACTATCGAGAGTATTGAATAACTTGGACATAAATTCTGCCATCGGAAAATCACCAATGGAATCACACCCCACATCGGACCCCACTTCAGTTTTCAATCGGCTGTTGTTATCGCGAATGGGACCCAAATGATATTGTTGTACCCAATTATATTGATGATAAAGTTTTCCTAAATAAAGAAATAAAGCAGATCGGAACTTATTAATGTCCTTTTTACTCAATGCTTTTTCCTCTAACCCTTTAGTGAAAATAACATTTATCTCATCCTCGGTAAAATCTTCCATAACCAAAGCATCACCAACCCCAAAATCAGAAAGCCTGCAACCGTTTTGATGAAAGTATTCGACCCGTTTTGCGAGGATGTCTTTTAATTGGTTGTAACTATTTATTTCTGTGTTTTCTGATGCGCCTAACTGTTCCAAATATTTTGGAAAGGATGGCTTTCCTATAAAAAATAAATTATCAGGTCTGAAGGTTGGATATACCTTTGTAAAAAAACCTTTAGAAGCAATTTCTTGATGGTATTTTAAATCGTCTGAAGGATCATCCGTAGTGCAAACCACCTCAACATTCATCATTTCAAGCAGCTGTGCAGGTGTTTTGTTTTCCAGAACAGCGTTCGCTTCATTATATATGATTTCAGCCGTTTCGGACTGTAAAATAGTATCTATATCAAAATAGCGCTTGAGTTCCAATTGTGTCCAATGAAACAAGGGATTACGAAGGGTGTATGGAACCGTTTCGGCCCATTTTTCAAAACGATTAAATAGAGAAGCATCTCCCGTAATATAATGTTCCTCAATACCATTGGCACGCATCCCACGCCATTTATAGTGATCACCATCCAACCAAACTTTAGTAATATTCTTAACAGGTTTATTTTCTGCTATTTGTTGCGGGGATAAATGATTATGATAATCAATAATCGGCATAGCCTTGGCATAATCATGATACAAGGTTTTTGCAATATTTGATTGCAACAAAAAATCATCTGTTATGAACTTTTTTGAATTTATCATATTATCTGTTTAAACTTTTTGAAATGGCAAATTCCAGACCTCTTAACTCGGCAAGACCACGTAAACGCCCAATACCTGAATAGCCAGGATTTGTTTTTTTATGTAAATCATCCAGCATTTGATGGCCGTGATCAGGACGCATTGGAATTTCTGCATCCCATTGTTTTCCTTTGTTTCTACGACCTTCCTCAAGCACAACCTCCTTGATGACACTAAACATATCAACATCACCTTCCAGATGGTTAGCCTCATAAAAATTACCTTGATCATCACGTTTGGTACTGCGCAAGTGTAAAAAATGAACCCGATCTGCAAAGCGCTTAAAAATTTGAACTAAATTATTGTCTGCACGAACACCTAAAGAGCCTGTACAGAATGTAATCCCATTAGATCGGTCAGGCACGGCATCAAATAAATAAGCGTAGTCTTCTTCAGTGCTTACAACTCTGGGTAAACCCAAAATAGGATACGGTGGATCGTCCGGGTGTATACACATTAAAACACCATTTTCAGATGCGACCGGGATGATCTCCTTGAGGAAGGCAACTAGGTTTTCCTGTAATTTTTTAGCGTTGATATCTTTATACGTATCTAAAATAAATTGAAACTGCTCTAAAGTATACCCCTCCTCAGCACCGGGAAGTCCTGCAATAATATTATTTACAAGTTGTACTTGATCTTCCTTGGATAGGTTTTCCAGATATTTTTTAGCCTCATTTCTCTGAGATTCGGAATAGGTAGTCTCTGCTCCAGGGCGCTTTAATAAATACAGTTCAAAAGCCGCAAAAGCTGTTTTATCAAAACGTAAAGCCTTTGATCCATCTTCAACGGTATATCCTAAATCGGTTCGTGTCCAATCCAAAACAGGCATGAAGTTGTAACATACAATACGAATGCCGCAGGAAGCTAGATTTTTAATACTTGCCTTATAATTATTGATATAGTGCTGAAAATTCCCTGACCGTGTTTTTATATTTTCATGCACGGGAATACTTTCAACAACGTCCCAAATAAGTCCGGTATTTTCAATGGTTTCTTTTCGATTGTTAATTTCATCTACAGTCCAAACCTCACCGTTCGGAATATGATGTAACGCCGAAACAATACCTGTAGCACCAGCTTGTTTTACATCAGAAAGAGATACCGGGTCATTAGGTCCATACCATCGCCATGTTTGTTTCATTATTTCTAAAATAAATAGTTATTACACACCACTATAAGCTGAAAACCCACCATCAATCGGAATAACAACTCCGGTTACAAACGATGAATTCTCGTCACACAAAAACAGTGTTGTACTTATCAAATCTTCAGGTTCACCATATCTTCCCATAGGTGTTTGGTCTATAATTTGCTGCCCACGCTGCGTTAGGCTTCCGTCGGAATTAGTTAACAACGTTCTATTTTGATCCGTTAAGAAAAATCCCGGAGCCAATGCATTAACACGTATTCCTACTTTTGAAAAATGTACTGCCAACCACTGCGTAAAATTGGATACAGCAGCCTTAGCACCGCTATATGCTGGTATTTTAGTTAAAGGTGTAAAAGCATTCATTGAAGATATATTAAGAATACTACAACCATCTTTACCAACCATATCCTCTGCAAATATTTGCGTAGGTAGAAGCGTGCCGATAAAATTCAAATTGAAAACAAATTTTATACCTTCAGGATCGAGGTCGAAAAAGGTTTTAAATCCTTCGGTAGTATCTTTTAAGTCGCTCTCAAATAAAAATGGTTTCGAGGTTGTGCCAAGAGGATGATTCCCTCCTGCGCCATTTATCAAAATATCACAACTTCCTAGTTTTTTATGTATTTCCGTCCTAGCTTTTTCTAAAGAGGCTTTATCCAAAACGTTTGCTTCGAAAGCATGAGCTTCATCACCTGAAGATCTTATATCTTTTGCTACTATTTCAGCTGCCTCAAATTTTAGATCCAACACAGCTATTTTGTGCCCTAATTTAGCTAATGCTTTTGCAAGTGTACTACAAAGAACGCCACCAGCTCCTGTAATTACTATTACTTTACTCATTTAGTTTTAGTTGGTTTATAATTTTTTTAATGCTACCACCACGATATTTTCGTGGGCGTACACGCAAATATAATCAATTTTTTGTGTGCGCACACATTTTATTGAATAAAATTATTAACTTGCAATTGTTTAATCATCATTAAATTTGCCCAGCATAATAAAATACCATTACCAATATAATGATCCGTATAAAAGACATAGCCATAGAAGCCAATGTTTCTGAAGGCACAGTAGACCGTGTCATTCACAATCGCGGTGGTGTTTCCAAGAAAACTGAAGAAAAAATTAAAAAAATTCTTAAAAAGAGGAATTTCACTTTAAATCCTGTAGCCAGTGCTTTGGCAATGCAAAAAAAATACAAGGTAGCTGTATTAATTCCGGATTTTAATGATCGTGATATCTTTTGGAAATCTCCTTATTTAGGAATTTTAAGAGCGCTTGAAGACATCGAAAGTCTGGGTATTCAAGCCGAGATCTTCCATTTTAACCAGTACGATCGCAAATCATACAAAAAAGCCTTTGATGCCCTTTTGAAAACAAATCCCTCGGCGGTGATATTCGTTCCCATGTTCTTGAAGGAAACATCAATAATTGTAAATGAATTAAAACATTTAAATATCAAATTTATGTTCTTAAATATTGATTTGGATTCATTTGAAAACAGCATATATATTGGTCAGGATTCATACAAGGCAGGGTTTATTGCTGGTAAATTAATGCATTTATGTATTCTAAATAAACCCAAGGTGCTGATTGTCCAATCCGAAAACAATGTTGGCGATAACAATGCTATTGCTAAACGTATTGAAGGGTTTGATACTTTTTTTAGTAGTATCAACAATCCCGTTGATATCGTTTACCTAAATCTTGAAAACCTAAATGATGTTAAAAGTTGCCATCAAAAATTAAATCAATTCTTAAAAGAAAACACAGACGTTAATGGTCTTTTTATTCCTTCCAGTAGGACCGCCAATATTATGGAATGCTTATCAAAAGAACAAATTAACCATTTAAAAATAGTGGGGTTCGATAATACTCCTCAAAATATTGAGTGCCTAAAGAATGGCGATGTTTCTTTTCTAATTTCTCAAAAACCTTTCGACCAGGGTTATGAGGCTATTCGGATAATGAAAGATTTTTTACTAAAGAATAAAGAACCGGAAAAGAAAATTTATTTACCCATCGATATATTACTCAAAGAGAATATCATGGAAAACGAAATCGACCAATGGATGGAGGATCATGAGAAATTGTATGTAAACTAATCAGGGTTTTGATTGATTACCTATTATGCTGCAATTTAGCATTAATTTCCTGCGTTAGTTCCTTTACCAAATCTGGATGTTGTTCTGCGATATTCTTTGTTTCACTACCATCTATTATATGATCATATAATTCTACAAAACCATTGTTGTGAATGACTAAACGATGGGTTCCAGTTCTTATCGTTTTTGCTTTAGTGGTATACGCAATACTCGATTGGTTAATTGAATCATTCGCAAATGAAATATCCTTTAAGGAAATTCCTTCAGTGAACTCTGGCATTTCAACGCCAGTAAGATCACAAAGCGTTGGAAAAATATCTAAGGTCTGAACAATCCCATCAACCTCATTTTTATTTTTAGTCTTTGTTGGGTCATAGATAATAAGTGGTGAATGCAAGGACTCCTCAAACAAACTATGTTTTCCCCAAATAGCATGTTCACCAAGATGCCAACCGTGGTCGCCCCATAATACTACAATAGTATTTTTATCTGCTCCGGTCCGTTTTAATTCGGTAATTATTTTTCCAATTTGTGCATCGGCATAACTCACACAGGCGGCATAATGTCTGCGCACCAAATCTGCAAACTCTTGATTTTCATTGGGATCCTTGTCCCAGTGATTATATTTCATAAATTCCTGCGAACTGTGCCAGGTAGATACCCCTTGAGGTTTTTCAGGGTGTTTTATAGGAGGAAGATCAATGCCATTATACAATTCGTAAAACGATTGAGGTGCGCCAAAAGGTAAATGTGGTTTAATGAGACCGACAGCTAAAAAGAAAGGTTTATCATTCTTACCTGTAAGCTCCTGTAATTGTTGGAGGGATTCAGCCGTTATTAAATCGTCCGGATAACTTACATCAGAACCGCCAGCAGATTGATATACATCCATATCTCCGGTATTTTTTCGAATCTCGCCATTTGCCAAACCATGCATAGCACCCCTCGGATGCATCCAAGGTCCGACAGGCATTAAGCTTTTATCCCAGGCATTTGGCATTTCAATCAGTGTGCTATCATTCCAATCCTTTCCACCACGACCTCCGGGATGATGCGACACCTTACCTACAGAGACAGTTTTATAGCCATGAGATCGAAACCACTCGGGCATACTTGGGTGTATCCCCTTTTTTCCTTCTCTGACTTTTTGGGCTCTTAAAAAAAGTGCATTATTATTAGGAGGACCATAAATTCCAGTGAGTAAAGTATAGCGCGAAGGGCCACAACTAGGCGCGTTTACAAAATGTTTTTTAAAGGAGACGCCTTTTCTAGCTAAACTATCTATGTTAGGCGAATAAATATAGGACGCGCCAAAAGAATTTAGTTCCGGACGTAAGTCATCAACACAAAGCAATAAAATATTGGGTGTTTGTTTAATTTCTTGTTTTTTTTCACAACCAAATTGATTGCTACCAACAACTAAAATAAGCAACCATTTGACCCTACATTTTCGGCTAAAAAATAATTTAAAATTTTTGTTCAGCATTATTATTTTGAACTTAAGGTCCTATTCTATTTTAACTTTTGGTTCTTCACCAAGAAAACCTAAAGACACCAAAAACCTATCAGCTTCCAAAACAGTTTCTTGATAATTTTTAAAATTTTTATAGTTGAAAAAGCCATGACGTTGATTTTCAAACAATTTAAGCTCGCAGCGACTCCCCATTTTTTCCATGACTATCTGATAGTATTCAGCGGTTTCAACGGGAACCAAATGATCTTTGGTTCCCAAAAGGATAAGCGTTGGCGGGGCACCTTCCCTTAGGTTATGAAGCGGGGAAAAATTCTTATAGGCATCTCCAATTCTGCCATAACCATAACCACCGGGACCATTATCAAAAACCGGATTAAATAATACAAGGGCATTAGGAATAGCGCTTATAGAAAGATCATCATCTGGGTCATTATAATCTTTAATCAAGGCTGAAGCCGCTGCTAAATGACCACCGGCTGAACCCCCGGAAGCTATAAGTTTTGTGGGATCTAATTGAAACTTATCAGCGTGCCCACGGATGAAACGAATCGCCGATTTGGCGTCCTTTACGGACTCAAAAGGTGTCGTATGCTGTCTTTTTTCTACCCGATAATCTACAAGAAAACAAATTAACCCCCTTTTGGAAAAATATTCAGCATGTGGTTTAAATTGATCAGTACTTCCATTTTTCCAACCACCTCCAAAAAAGAATACCATTCCTGGATATTTTTTATCTGTTTGAAAGTCTTTAGGCATAAAAACCTCCATGTATAACTCCGTTGTGTCGATGGTTTTATAAAGCAATTCCTCTTGGGCAGAACCCAAGTAGCAAGCTAATAATCCAATGATTAAAAATGTATGTTTGAATAATGTCATAATACTCAATTATTGAAAAGTCTATAATAGGAAGGAACTAATTTTTTTTCAATTTCCTAATTGAATTCCGTTTTAGCTCAATTTCATTTTAGGATAATCTTTCCAGAATTTTTCTTCTTCAGAATGAAGTGCATCTAATATAATATCTACAGATTTTGAAGCAACAGCACCGGTTTTTACGTTTGATATTGGTTGCTGGTTCGTAAATATAGCTTCAACAAAATCATTCAAGGCATACATCGTAGAATCTTGCCCATCAGCATCTATTGGCCAACCTTCAGCGGATTCCCAGGCCTGAGTTGCCCCGGATACACCGTCTACAAGACCTTGCTTTTTAGCCCTAGAATTTTCAGAATAAATATGACCTTTTTCCCGACTCAAAACAATGGTGCCTTTTCTACCTAAAATGCGGATCTCATAACCACCATAAGCATTCGCTGTTGTTGAAGATAATGACAATGTTACACCATTTTCATATTTACAATTAACATGAACATTGTCGAAGGTTTCTCTGCCATCCTTATAAAAATCTATACCACCTATTCCGGTAATTTTCGTTAACTGACTATTTGTATACCAGTTGGCGATATCAATCTGATGGGATAATAATTCGGCTACCAAGCCTCCTGAATATTCGCGATACATGCGCCAGTTGATCATCCGCTCCCACTTCTGATCGGATACCACACGCCTCCAGTCATTATTTCTATTCCATTGACAATTGATCTCTACAAGATCACCAATGTAACCGGAATCTATAATATTTTTGACTTTTTGATATAAAGGACTGCTTCGATGTTGGTGCCCAGTCATGAAAATAAGGTTCCCACTATTCACTTTATCCAATACTTTCTGAGTCTCAGTGTAACCACGAATCATGGTTTTTTCACAAAACACATGTTTTCCGGCGTTTAATGTGTCCAAAGCCATTTTCCCGTGCATACTGTAGGGTGTGGCTATAATAACGGCATCAACATTTTTATCATCAAGTAAATCCCTGTAGTCTTTGTATCCCTTGGCATCTGGTGCTAACTTCATAGCACTTTCTAAACGAAACGGGATGACATCACAATAGGCAACCACTTTTAGAGCATCGATCTTCTTAATAAGTCGCATATGACCTGAGCCTCTGTCTCCGACACCAACAACACCTACCCTAATTACCTTTCCTGTTTTCTCGTCTAGGTTTTTATTTTCACCATGTAGCAGATACTGGGATAATAAAACACCTCCTACGGCAAGGGAGGTATTTTTCAAAAATTTACGTCGTTCATTTTTTAATTTCATATTCAATTTTTGTTAGGGACTTTGCTTACAACACATCATTATAACTCCCAGCCCGGTTCGTATGTTCTACTCCATAGTTCCATGGCTGATCGATCATAAATCTGACCAGTAGTTTCATTAACATCAAAACCATGTTTGACTCTATAAGCCATATTGGCATAATGAACCATCGCCATACTTATACTGGCGTCGTCAATTGGTGCTGTTAAAGCAGACTTTCCTCGAATGGTTTCGAATAAATTTTGAACATGTTTTGTAGACGTATCACCGCCGCCTCCAAGTGCTGTTCCTGCTTCATTATTACTTGAGTTATATTCTTTGACAAGCTTTCCTCTGCGGTCGAAATGTTTATATATGTTTCGATTTACTAAAACAGAACCCTCGGTACCATAAATTATTGTGCCGCGCCCTGCGCCATAGGTACTATATCCGTTTCTAGATTTTCCATCCCATTTAATGACCTTATTATCCTTGAAATTGAAGGTGGCTACCATATCATCATACATATCCCAGCCATCCTCTAAAAAATGACGCTTCTCGGCCTCTACAGAAACATGCTTCGGGAAATCGACCTGAAGTGCCCAGCGCGCAACATCCATTTCATGAGTCCCGTTATTCCCGGCCTCGGCCGTACCATAATCCCAGCCATACCAATGCCAATTATAGTCCCAGGTTTCAGAAGTATAATCACGTCTTGGAGCAGGACCTTGCCACAAGTCCCAATCCAGACCTTGCGGAATCGCTGCCTTTTTCTGAACAGGAACCGAACCACGGTCATTGCAATAAAAAGCAACTGCCATATACGGATTGCCTATCAACCCATTGTGAATTTTATTAATTATTTCTATGGTGTGAACCGAAGAACGCTGCTGATTTCCCATCTGAACAATCTTATTATATTGTTTCGCTGCACTAACCAACTGTTCATTTTCATACATATTATGACTACAAGGCTTTTCTACATAAACATGCTTACCTGCTTTCATAGCCATGATAGACCCTGGCGCATGCCAATGATCTGGGGTTGCGTTAATTAAAATATCGACATCTTTATCCTCCAAAACCTTGCGAATATCGTTTTCTAATTCCGGTTTATAGTTAATATGATTACTAATTTCCTTTGAGGCTTTTAGCCTTTGACTTTCCATGACATCGCATAAATACAATAACTTTACATTACTTTCTTTAGCTCCAATAGGCTCGTAAAATGCTTTAACACGCCTGCCCAAACCAGCAATTGCAACATTTAATCGTTCATTAGATCCTATAATATTATTATAACTTTTGGCACTCATAGCCATAGCTGAACTACCAATGGTAATTGCTGTTCCTGCCAATGTGGTCTTTTTAATAAAACTTCTTCTTGTTGTCATTTCTAAAATTCTCTGATTTTTATACTTCTAAAACTTACAGTGTTCCCGTGGTCCTGCAATAATATGGTACCTTCCGGCCAACGCCCGAAATTCTCCCATTTTTGATATTTGCTATAATTCACCAAAGCCTCGAACATCTGTGAAAAACGATCGTATTCTACAACTTTTTCATTATTCAACCAGTGCTCAATTTTACCACCTTTAGAAACAATTCTCGCTTTATTCCAGTTACCAATACCATTAAAAGTTTTGGATCTTCCTTGAGTTGATAGATTTTTAGCTGTAATTAAATCATAAAGAGACCCCACAGTTCTATTGCCTAAAACCCCTAATTTAGCATCCGGGTGCAGTTTATCATCTAAAATTTGAAACTCACATCCAATTGCAGAACCGGTACCTTTGTTAAGACTGGGATCTACAAAATATTTAATCCCACTATTGGCGCCTTCAGTCATTTTAAACTCCAGTTCCAATTCAAAATCACTATACATTTTGGTTGTTACAATATCGCCGGGTCCCACAGCTTCGCCTCCTCCAGTTTCCAATATCGTAAGTTCACCATCTTTAATAACCCAACCTGAATCAGGAAATTCATCCAACTTAGCACCTTGCCAGCCCTTGGTGGTTTCACCATCCCAAAGTAACCTAAACCCGTGATCTTTTTCCCAATCCGTAAGTTCATTTTTTAAATAACTTACCTGCGGAACATCCGGGTCTGGAGCAGTAATATGATTGGCAACATCTTCTGTTAAAATGCGAATATTCTTCCACATCACTTTTCTGCCCACTTGATCTTCAGATCCAACGTTGTGTACTTGTAAACCTATAAAACCGCTGGAAGTCATATCATCCACCATGCGCGTCGCCAGTTGACCATTAACAAAAGTATTGATCTCATTCCCAATGGCCTCTATTCGAATTGTATTCCATGTTGCCATTTTGAAGGCATCCTGAGCTTTGGGATTTCGAGATAAAGGGTACATCCATTTTCGGCGCCCTTCATCATACAACCCACCGGACCATTTTCGTGGTGAAGGGTCTACCTCACATTGATATCCGAATACACGTGTTCCGTTCTTTTCTTCTCTTGTATTACTTCGAAACTGAACTCCAGAATTCAAAAGATTTGGTAGGTAAACATCCACCTCGAATATAAAATCCGAATAATTTTTTTCAGTACAAAGAAAGGTGTTCAGCTTATCCATTTTACTGGAGCCGATAATCATGCCGTCTTTTACTTCAAAATTTGCTGTACCGCCAATGGGCTTCCATCCATCTAGATTTTTACCATTAAAAAGAATTTCCCAGTTCTGCCCAAAGCTGTAAGTTCCAAAAAGTAAAAAAGCAAAAAGAAGGATAGTTCTGAAAGTGGTTTTTTGGTTTTGTGAATTCATTTTATTTTTAGTCTTTAATTATTAGTTGGTTTTGTATTTCTCACTGGTATTTATAATTATCCGAATGCTATTTATCGCTTAAACGATTTATTTTTCATTTTTTGCCTTTTTCACTGAGTCTCTACATTCGCGCAATAGTGTAAAAATATACTTTTCGTGTGCGCAAACGTAAATATAATGAATTAAACTAAAAATAATATTTTTTATTGTACTAATTGCACAAAGCAAAGCTTAGATATAATTATAATCGGCGTAAACAATGGGCACATCTATTTCTTTTCAAGCGAGATAATTCCCAGAAGAGTTTTAAAATAATTGGGGATTACAATGTTGGCTTCATTTTATATTGATCTGAACTTAGTCTATTTATTATTTTTCAGCTAGATCTGTTTATTATTTTTTTGATTTCAGAAGGAAAATACTCTTGCAATTATAACAAGGCTAAAGCACAAATGCCGCTGAAGAGGCATCTCGAGGCCCGTTAAGAATGTTAGGAGCATCTTAACCCTAATTTGGATACCATTTTACGGTAACTGGATTTTTATATAGGCTCCAATTTTTTTGGCCTGAATTAATTTTATAATTTTATTATTACGTATGGATTTAAGGTTTTCCGGTGCCTTTCTTTTTCCTAACCCTGAACTCTAAATATCCCTTTTGATTCACCCTCATCACGATGCCCCTTTCTTGAGTTTCCCAAACATTGCCTTTTCTTAGTTGTTCGCCCAAAAACACCTTGACATTACCTGTTGCACCCGATGCAAAAGCTTTCGAATGCTGTACCCACAATTTTAGCATAACATCGGAACTAAGTAAGTTAAGGCTACCCAATTTTTCAAGTCGCCGGCCCTCATTGGTCATTTCCAAGGTAAATGCGCCCTCTGCTAAAGCCGCCCTTAAAGCCGCATTTTTTGGTTCTGGGCCACCAGACCAGAAATACCGATTCTTGATTTTATCAAAAGAATACGATTTATTATTACCAGATTCTCTTTCAAAATAATCTGTTAAAACACCAACAATACCACTTCCTTCGTAAATAGATTTTTCAGCAATTTCATTTCCTTCAAAATCAGTATACCTTATTGGATTTTGACCAGTAAAACTATAAACCGCTAAATTAATAGGGTTGAAAACCCCTTTATGAGGTTGGGTATTCAAATAATCACTATCAATCAAAGGATCAACTGAATTCCAGGTACTGGTTGCGGGATTATAGTATCGAGCTCCGTAATAATACAAGCCTGTTTCCTCATCTAGCTCTTTTCCATTGTATAGGTAAGGCGTTCGTTCTGTATTACTATGCTCCTCAATAAAGGTTTCTCCAAAAGGAATAAACGTCACATACTGGGAAACGTCACCGTTAGCATCCGTAATATATAATGTATTTCCAACCTGATCTGGATGGTAATAATATATAAAACCTCCTTTAGTATTAGAATTTACTTTTGAGGGGGTTTGTTCAGTATTCATATCTGTTTTTTCAGACATTGAGGAATCTGAGGTTGATTTTTCACTTTCCCAATCTTCTACTTCAATACCAAGTTTTGAATATGCTCTAGCAAATCCTGCCTTAAGTTGTCCTTGCTTTACCTGATAGTTAATGGGTGATGATTTACCTTCTCCGGCACTTGTTTGAAGATGGCCTTCATTGCTTTCTACGAGTTTTGTAGCGATACGTTGACCGTTCACATAATAGTGTTTGGTTACCATGCTATTGCGAACTACAGCATAGGGATTTACGTAAACCGTATAATTACCGATACTACCCTTTCCTGCTTTAACATCGCCGTTTATAGCCACCATTTGCCCTCCGCCATTGCTTTTAAGAACCCGTTGATTTTCAGCATCATAAACATAACTAAAAATAGCGCCATTATCAGCAATGGCCATAATTCGATTTTCTTCGTCCCAAACCAGCTTCCGTTCCCGGCCACTTTGATCCTGAGTAACCCCTGTTAGATTACCGTTGAGATCATAAGTAAGGGTCTGTTCTCCAATATGAATTGGCGCATGAGGTTGGTTTTCATCATATTCATATTTATAGTCATAGGTCATTTTCTTGCGAGTACCCCAATCCTTTTGCTTTTGATTTTTGAATCGCTGAATTTGATTTTTTGAGATAATATTATGAATACTATTATAGGACATTTCAAGTTCAAACTGATTTTCCTGAGAGGCTTTTTTCTGGATTCCGGTAGCCGAAGTAAGGCGATATAAATCATCATATTTGAGGTTATAATCGCTCTCGCCTCCCATAACATTACTTCGCTTATTGGTCGCTTTGTTTTGAATTGCTAAAATATTGTCAGCATCATCATAAGTGTAATGATTATTCATCAAGGTTCGATGGTCTGGAGTATTAGCTTCCATAGACTGCAATAAGCCAAAATCATTCGTAAAATAATGATAATCCATTTCAGTGCCATTTCCGTAACCTAAATACACCACCTGCTCAAACTTATTGTAACCCAAACGTTTCAAATAATCGCTTTTACCACCATCTTTATCTCCTCCCATAGAAGCCAGATTACCTCCTAAATTATAGCTGTATGTAACCTGTTCTTTATCAGGGTATGTCATTTTAAGTACTCTTCCCCAAGTATCGTACTCCCAGTGGGTTTCGTAGGTAAGTGGTCTTTTATCAGGAACAATTATCGTACGAATATTCTTGGTAAGAGAACCTATGGGATTATAGTAAAACTCCTGAGCCCCTGTAGCATCCTCCTGAAGGACCACACGGCCGGCACCATGACCTTCAGTTTGGGCTTTTCCATAGGTGTATTTCACATTATTCTGTGGGTTTTCGGGATATGATATTTGGGTTAATCTTTCAAATTCATATCCATAGGTAATGGCATTTCCCGTTTTTTTAAGATTAGATGATATTTTTTTAACAAGATTATTATTAAGGTCAAAAACATAACTGGTGGTTCCTAAATCCGGATGTGTGATTTCGGTGCGTCTCCCCAACCAATCATAATTAATAGTCATATGGTTTTCCTGATCATCTATAACATCTATCAGGGAATTCACAGGACTATATTTGTAACTAGTCCAAACGTCGTTACCCTGACTATACTGTTCTTTAACCGAGGTTGTTAGCTGCCTTACATTTCTAAACTCTTCCTTTATCACACCGTTTCCATCAGTAAACTTGGTGGTGAATTGAATATGACCTTCGCGATCTGCCCCAAACCCATAATCCTGTCTGGAAATCGTTCCGTCGGGATCTTTTATTTCAGTAACTCTATCTAAAACATCATAACTGAAAGTTGCCGGAGGCACTTGATCATGTTGCTCAGTTATTTGTGATTCATTGCCTTTAGGTTCAGTGAGTGGATAATAGGTTTCAATATCACGGCCAAATGCGTCGTATTTCGAAATTCCTGAAACAATCATTTGTTCCTCATCCTGAGTAGATTTATCAGAAAATAAAGAGGCATCCTTTTTTATTTGAATCGTTCGTTTCAATCCATCAATAAAGGTGATAATTTCCATGTCATTATCCGTATGCTGCGGATCATAATGTTTCGTTCGTGCCCAGGGAACCTCACTGTCAATATTATATTCCACGGCCATAGTATAGGGTTTGCCCTGAGCCAATTCCATTGGTCCGGTTATCCTTTGTATTCTACCCACCTCATCCAATTCATATTTAACTGGCTGGTTATTGATATCAGTATTCAGAAGTATTTTACCAAATCGATAGTCGTAATCCGTTTTAGAAGTATAGCCGTAGGCATCTGTTATGGAGGTAATATAAGTTGAAACTTCAGGGTCATATTGGTATTTATAAAAAAATCGGTCACCATCGATATTCTCAGGATTTTTAATTTCAGTTAGATTGCCAAATGCATCGTAAGTCATATCAGAATCTGCCTTATCACCATTTTCTAAATATTTACTTAGTTTGGTGATTTTCCCAGTATTCTGATCTATTTCTGAACTGCGTTTCCTATAGGTTTTTCCATTGCTTTTAACTTCAATCAAGGAAGGAATATCTAATATGTTAGCCGAGGGAATATGGTGATAACTTATAAATGTAGTATAATCATCTTCGGTATCCTCGTCCCCAAAATCAGTATATTTGATCAGATTTCCGATAGCATCATAGCTATATTCCTGACTGGAAATCTTCTCCGGTTCAGATTGTCCTTCGTAGTAGCGTGTTTGAGTTTTTTCCAAAGCGGGAAAAAATACACCGTCATCTGAATTAGTATTTGATGCGGTCTCCCCTGAGTAAATATCCTTTAAAGCATAGTTATTCACTGTCTCGGTAAATTTATTGCCTTCGGCGTCCTGAATAACCACTGAGGACAATAGACCTTTGGTATAGTAATTCTCAGTGTTATAGTTTTCAACCACCGATCTGTAAATACTTCGGTTACTTTGGATATCTAGATTATTGGTAATGACTTTGCTGAAACCATAAAACTCGCGTTCATTACGATTATACTTGCCATGTTTATATTCGAAGGTATTCACTAAAGTATCTGCCCCATCACCTTTAAATCCATCAAAAATTTCAACCTGAGAGAGGGTCCAACGACTTTGTGGGAGATCATAGGTATTACCAAGGGCTTGATAATTGAAGGTAAACTTGGCGCCAAGAGGCCTTATAACTTCTTTTAAAAGGTTTGTTCTACCTATAGCGGACTTGTTGACCTGCATATGATTTTGACTGTTTGAAGCTAATAGGTCGGGAAATCCATCACCGTCAAAATCAGATATTCTAAAGGTACTTTTACTGAATCCTCTACTGACGTCGGCATCAGGATTAAAACACACTTTAGCTACAGGGATTCCTGGGGGCACTAAGATGGGAATACAAGCGGTAAAGGCCGCATTCACGGAAGAACCTAATGTCTTTTCTTTCCCTATCTTTTTTGCATTTTTCCATGGTATCCGATCTGAAAATCCATTTCCGGTGTTTATTCGGACCATGATATCTTCTTTCAAAACAAGAGAATCAAGAGGGGTTTCAATACTATTAAAAATATCAGGATCCAATTCCTTAACTAAATCAAGATCCATGGGAAGTTTAACTTCGTCATCAAGAATCCAATCCAACAATCCATCACCATTGATATCCTGCAAATTTAAACGAGGAATATTCCAGCTTCTGCTTAAGCCTAAACCGGCCTCAATACTCCCATAACTAATATTTACAGCTAAGCCGGCCCCAATACTTATGGTTTGTCCTTCATTAATTCCAAGAAAATCCCACTTTTCATAATCACTAAATTTATAACCTAAATTTAAAGCTACATTTCCATCCGCCTTAACTTTATCCGGCAAACCATCATTATTAATATCTATAAATGAGAATGCGACCAAGTCACCATTAATACTACCGTTTATTCCAAAAGTACCTTGCGCCGCTGCAGTTTTCCCGGCTTTACCAGCTTTATTTCCACTTTTTGCTTTGGTAAATCTATTTGAATTTATCATTTCTCCACCACCATTGACACCAAGAGAACCATGGAGTGTAATATCGGAGCCATTCAAATCATCGTTAAGATCTAAGGCTTTTTTCTGTAAGCCTCCTGTAGGTAAAGTATATTGAATTTTTAGAAAAGAAACAATGTCGGGGTACCCATCACCATTCATATCCATGTAATTATAGCTTTGATTTGTGGTCCCTAAACTAACGTTTCCCACCACTTGTCTGAAGCCACCCTGAATACTTCGATTGTACGTTACATTAACTATTCTAATGGCCTTTGCCCCTGTGCCTCCACTTGGACCATCGTCGCTAATGGGTGAAATCTGGTTGATATCGTCCATTCCCAATCGGGATGAACTTACACTATCCCTTTTCACATAAGTTAGATCATCATATCCTAAATAGGAAAGCTTTCGAACATCAGGAGTCATATAAATAAATACCGTTTTGGAAGGGTCATTACCCCCGGAGTTCTCGAGGCTACTTATAATTTCTTCTTGTGATTCCGTGCCATCAATTTCCGAATTGTCATTATAATAGGAATCATCAAATTTCAGATCCTTTTCATTGATAGGATTCTCGCCCCTGGCTCGATTACCGTTGTACGCAAATTGTCCCCAACCTCTATACATACTACCAAAAATAGGGTCTTCTGCCCTGATCGTATGAATTCCTGCAGAGATTAGGGTTGTTTCATCGGATATCGATAATTCAACCTGAGAAAGCACTAAACTAAGAGCCACTTTGGTGTTTTTTAAGTAGAAATCGAAAAAATATTCTTCATTATCATCAACTATCAATTCTTGTGAAGAAAAATTGTCTGGTAACTCAACCCTGTACACATCTAATCCGCTGAATGGCTCTGGAACAAAGACAACTTCCCTTTCTTCCTTATGAACCAATTCATTTGCCTTTTTGATCGTAAAGATGATCTTGTTTTCATTATCATCAACGGTAATATCATCAGATTGGATTATAATATTATTAGGTAATTTTGGTAAAACACTAATGGTATCCTTTTGTTCAGGTTTCCAGGAACCTGTGGGAGTAATACTCTTATTATAAATGCTGTGATCTACCACTGGAAAATATTCCAAAAGAGGATTATCTTCATCATCAGTTACGTCCGTAAAATCAGGATCGGATGAAGCCGTGTAGTAAACTCTGGGATGCCACTCTATCGCAGGCCATGGAATGTCGGTATCTGATAGTAACCTGAAAAATAGCTCATCATCCTTTTCCACTGTAACATTTTCTAAAGTAATATCCGTATTCATCTCGACATCGTTCCATTGCAGATCTAGATGCTTGAATACTCTGCGATCACCGTCCTCACCTTGTACCGTTGTTTTCGCCTCCGCCTTCATACTTGGAGCTCTAAATGGATCGAACTGTAAATCAATTTCACTTCTGGGATAATCCGAAGTAATCGTGATCACATTTTCTGAAACTGTAGACCGGTATCCCGTAATTTTATTGATTTCCTTATTAAGTTCAGTGGCTAACTCATTCTCAGATCCCCGTATTGTAGAAAGTGTATGTTCGGTACCATTCAGGATTATTTTACATTTCCGTGCAAGCAGGGGTGCTTTGGTAATTGTTAAGGTACTTACTTCAGCAGTGCCCTTCCCCTCCTTAACAATTTCCAAAATCATATTGTCTGAAGTCAGAGGTTTTGTTAAGTGACCCTCTATGGTTATGGTTCCATCAATAGGCATCCCAATAGACATAGGTGCCGACAATAAAAAATCCTTATAAGAATTGAATTGAAATACTGGTAATTCATTGGCATCCATCCGTTGCGAACCAAAATTCAGATAGGTAATAATGGGTTTCCATATCACCTGATCATTCGTGCCATTCTCAATAGATTGCACCCTGAAATAAATTCGGTCACCGGCATTTATAGAAACTTCAGCAACACTAGCAGGAAGATGTTGACTAAAATCCTCAGGGTCTATAATTTTACTCCAAAGTTCTGTGCCACCACGTTGAATTGCAACACGAACACCATCCTCAGCACCTACTATGGCTGGATCATCAGGTTTTAAAAGAGAAACGGGAGCATAGATATTTACGATTCCTTTATAGGGTGCTTCCCATACCCGAATGACGTCATGTAAAGGGTTATCATCAATTCTTTGCTGTTTTTCTTCCTCTGTTTCTGGTTGTACAATATCACCATCTATGGCATTATTCGCAAATATTGGGCTCGGTGTACCGGCACTTGTTGTTGAAAACGTTGGTACTCCATCAATCAAACGGTTAAAATACACAGTACCTCTTTTTACAATATCCATTAACTTATCGCCATTTACATCAGCAAAGTAAGTATTAGTAACATTCGTAGTAATCGCATTATCTTTGGCAGCACGAACTATAAAATTCGATTCAACACCCCAATTCACACTACTGTTCCAACCTACTTCAAAATCCGAAATCCCTGTAATTTCTATAGGATCACCAAAAAGGATGTTTCCTTGTTTATCAGATAAATTTGGACGAAAATAAAGACCCGATGTCGAATTAGATTTAAATACCTTATCGTCCAGCCCATCCCCATTAATATCGATAAAAGCAATCAACCCATTAAATCTTGAAAGGTTAGCACCTACATTAGCCCCTGCGGTATTATCCTTAGTAAAAAGCAGACCGTCAAACGGCCCCACTGTAACAGCCATTCCAAAACCTCCCCCTGCCGAATTTGATCCACCCAACATAGAGGATTTATCCAAAAAGTTGTTTCCGGAAATATCATCATCAGGCCCCTCCCAATAAGCATCAGGCATATAGGGTTCATATCCATTTTCTGAATCGACATCGTCATAATAGGAAAACTCATGATGATTAAATACCATATCTGAGGCATCCAATTGAGTAATTCGACTTAATAAGGTTTTGAAAAAGGCCCCTTCGATGTAGTTGAGCTCGTAACTACGAATCTTATTCCCTTTAAAGGAAACCTCTATTTTCCTCAGTAAATCATTACTTACTTTTTTAAAGCCAAACAAAGCGTCTATGGATACATCTTTTCTCAGTTCCTCGCCTAGTTCACGATCTCTTATAAAATCTATCACATAACTTCCCACTGAAGAACCATGCCCAGTGTACACTATTTTTTTTGGATAATTATTATATCCCGGAACGGTACCCCCGGAAATACCTGGATCCTGAACCTTACTGTATTCATATTTGCAAAAATTTCCATTTAAATCCCGCATCTCTACCAATCCCCATTTCGCAATGTTGTTGTTTGCGTCTCTTAATACCGCATTTTCATCGATGGTACCTAAGTTGGAAGAACCCCCATATGAATAACGAACCCCTGATTTATTAGTAACTTCCCACCAATAATTTGTAGGGTTATTGCCATGCCGAATTATTTTGGTAAAATCACCTTCAATACGTTTATAAAATCGTTTTTCGGGCGTTCTTTCAACCAATTCGTTTCGGTGGGCAACCGGCCAAAGTTGCTCTCCTTCCAGTAAATAGGTCTCCGATTCCTTATCATGCAAATAACGTGGGACACCCCAACGGGTTTCTATAGTTATGCTCCCTAACTGTAAATCCCAACCTAAACCTAGCCAATCACTACCTCCATCACTATTATATTGAATATTAATTTCTGGCTGGATCCCTTGTCGTCCTGCAGGAATTTCAATGGGATACGACAGCGTTGCAGTTCCCATGGAATTAGACTGAGGAGGTTCTATGGTATTGACTCCCACGGAAGGGTTGGCTACCTTCATGTTCTGCATAGTTGTAGGGATAAATCCTAAAGTCTCGGGTGCATTTGGAACCATTAGTACCCCATTGATCAAATCAGTAAATTGATTAATTTCAGAAATGATCTGCTGATTCTCTTTGTCCAAGCGTACTTTCCTGAGAACCATCCACTTTTTTAATTCATTATTAAAATAAAATGTTCGTATATCATTCTCTGTATAACCATCCGGAATTTTTTCCTTTTGATACTCTAAAGAAACCATAGCATTTTCCTCCATCGATATTCCATAAGGTAAAAACCGATAACCGTCATGGGTGTTTGTAACATTAATAATATTGGCATTCAAAGAGGGTAAATCCACAACCCTTAAGGCATTCAATGAAATGGTTTTAGAATTCTTAAAGGCATGAGGACCTAGAGACACTTTCGCCCCTGCCAACAGAATATCGAAGCTTTTCCCGGGTACAAACTGATTGGTCTCAATTTCTAAAGATCGAGGAGAAACACTATTTACTAAAAAAGTTTTCGCGTAAGGCTGGAACGAGACCCTTTTTTGAATTATCTCACCATCGGGAAATATCGCTTTAATGGTTTTATTATTATCCTGATCTATCCTCGATATGTTCAATATAGCCTCAAATCCCGACCCAACTAAGGAAATGGGCTCATCATCAATAAATACTTTAGCCTGATTACCGTTGCTACCGGTAATAAAACCTTTAAGATAGGCTTGATTATTAGTATATAGACGATTAAAGGGTTTATTGATTACTATACCACGATCCTCAGAACCTACTGCCCTCATTTTTACACCCAGATTTCGGATCTTATAATTGTATTTTGAATTTTTTGGCAGGGTAAATCGGATAAGATTTTTGCCGGGTTTTAACCACTCCTTTTTTATACGCTCTTTTTGGGGATGCCAGCCCGATGAAATAATTGCAAATATACCTCCAGTGGAAAGCTGATCATTTATACTATAAGAAATTCCCGTATAATCAGCGACGCCATATAGCTCGTAGCTTAACCAAACCTCAACAGGTCCCTTAGGTAGATCTTTTATAGTAATAGTAAATACATTATCCGAGGGATTGTCGAGAGGTAAATCTTCAAATACACCTATAGAACCTTCAAGCTCTTCAGAAGGATAATACCATTCCAGTGGCGGATTAGATCCAGAAGGGCGAATATTATCAATAGAGAACACCTTTTGAACCCCAATAGAAAATATCAAAACAAAAGCCAAGAAATTAAAGTACTTTTTCTTCATTGTCCAAAATCTTTCTCAAATTCTATTTCCATTATCCAACTCATTCAACAACTAATTTTTTGTTTGTCTTTAAATTTTTGGATTGAACCATAACATTATAAACGCCGGAAGCAGAAATGAATTCCTTAATTTCATAATAGGACTTGCCGGAATAATTAAATGTTGAAATTTTTCTTCCTAACATATCAAACACGTGAACCGAGACATTTTGCGGTTCTTTTAGTCTCATTTTTATATGAAAATAGCCGTCCTTTGACTGATTAGGAAATATTTTTAATGCGGTAATATCACTTTCGGTTAACTTAATGGAATCCGAAGCTTTGCAGCCCCGGCTAGAGGTTAGCATTACAGTATATATTCCCGGTTCACTTACAGTTATACTTGGTCGATTGCTATGGAATCCATTATCGGAGGTCCAGTTATAAGTAATATAGTCCTCTGATATAAAGGTGGCATCAAGGCTAATTTCATTAGAATCCCACGAGAATTGTTTATCGGGTCCCAAATCGATATTTATCGGTACTGGAGCTTCTAAATCATAGCTGGTTTCAATTTGATTGTCGTCCTTATCGGTAACCTTTAATATATACACTCCCTCGGAGAGATCTTCTAATACATTTTCCGGGAAATTTTCCTGTAAACTGCTCCAACTGGCTTTTACCTCATTCGATTCCACCAACTGATATTCATAAGGAGGCAAACCACCTGAAGTGCTAAATATTAATTTTCCTTTTCCTGTTTCACAGCTAATGGCCTCAAATGAATCCAAGGAAGCTATTAATGGCTTTTTCAGACCAAAAGTAAACACATCACTACCGGAACCATCGGTATCCCATTTCAAATTCTTAAAGGAAATAGTTTCGTTAGTTGATTCACTGGCCTCAAAATATTCTGTGTTTTCCGAAAGAAATGTTGCCTCACCACTGCGGTCAATAACCAATAAATATTGGCTCTCATAATTTTCATTTACATTATTGAAAAGGGAAAGATTTAGTTCCAATGTCGAATTTAACTCTGAAACCAGTTCTCCGGTAGCCTGAATATTCCAAACGCGATCCATAGTTGGTACGGATGACATGTACTCCGAAGTCTCTTCAATTTTAGAATCTAGGTTATTGTCTCCCCAAACCAAATAATTCCCATCAGCGAATTCTTCAACATTATCCTTATTCGAGCCGGCCAAAGCTCCTATCGCAATGGTAATTATCGATGAACCTTCTGAGCTGTGCGATTGCTTTTGATACAAACCCGTTGCATCATCCCGTCCAATTCCTGCAATTCTATTTATATAATTTGGATTGTTGTCTATATCATAAATTTCTTTTTTCTTCGACGAAATATAATCCATTCCATTATTTAGGGTAATACCATATTTAATCCCTAAATATGTTTCAATGAGTTGCCTGTCGTCACCACTTAACAGACGGTTAAATAACAATATTTCAGCCAAATCTCCCTGAAAGATCTTATTACTATTTCCAGAAAAAGAACCAATTTTTACATGGGGTTTACCTGTTCCCACACTATCAATTATTTTGCTATACGACTGAACATAAGTGTTTAAAACGGGTACATTAATAGCTCCCTCTTCAAAACTTATTTTTTTATCGCCGTAGGTAATGTCTTTTGTTGTTAATGTAATTTTAGATTCCTGATTGTAAATACCCCATAACTCTGAGCTTTCCATAGCGTTTTTAGATTGGTACACTGTAAAAATGGTAACCTGAACTAATTCACCAACATCTTTTAAAATCTGAAAATTAGTATTCGGATTAATTAAAGAAATAACGGGATTAAAGTTTATTAAGACTTCACTTGAAGTTGTATCCTTTTTTGTTGAATCTTGTTCTTTTTGATCTAAATCCAAAGACAGCAAGCGTTCTTTAGTCAGGTGAAATTTAAGCTGATTATCTGATTGCCCGTGACACCAAAGTGTCAGCAGCAAAATGAAATAGATACAAAATTGTAATTTCATGGTATTCCAGATTAATCCAAATTCAGGACAATTAATTTTAGAAATTGCCCAATAATAAATTATAAGTAGGAAGAGCTAAAAAATCTGAAAATCAAGTGATTTGTAAACACAAAAACTACCATTGATTTGTAGATAAGGGCAAGAAAATGAGCTTATTAAAATAATTAAATTAGTAAATATTTAGCTTTACACTATGTGATGGAACACTTAATCGATAAAGCGGACCATTTAATTGTTAAAAGGGGAGTGAAATCATTTTATTTAAATAATAATTTAAAAATCCTGTTGTAAGAAGACAAAAGGATCATTCATTATTACATTAAGCTTTATATATTCAAACTATAATGAAGATGAAAACTTCATTTTCGAAATGGTAGACCCATAAAAACACTCATTCAACCACTGTTTTATTCAATCTTGTATTTTTTACAACAAGGATTCATGAGGCGTTAAAACCTTAACAACTTCAACATTTTTCGAATTAGAAGTTTATGACAAAAATCTTGAACTGATTTCTTTCTCTATTCTAGCATTTCGTCGGATTTATTTTATCGTTGTGCGGAATAATCAATTTACTATATATTTATTTGTATATTCAAGATAAGAATCTACCAATCAACACTTTCCATTTCTTCTGTTAAGAAAACAGCTTTATTAATTAAATATCAAAAATACTATGAAAACACGCATTAACATTACAAGAGGTATTTTAATAGTGGCAGTATTTTGTCTGTCATTTTACACATGCTCCACTGAGTCAATTAATATTCAAGAGGCAGCATTGAGCAATGACGCGCTATCTTCCAAAATTTCCACTGATAAGGAGATGCCAGCAAAAGCCATAGTTTTTAAAACAGAACTTTCTGGAGACAATGAAGTCCCTATGAGAGAAACTGATGCATCAGGACACGCCATTGTGCGCATTAGCCAGGACGAGAGTACGGTTCATTACGTTGTAATCGTTGAAAATATTGAAAACACTAGGGCTTCTCATTTTCACAAGGCAGCAGCTGGAGAAAATGGTGGCGTTGTGATTGGAATTTTTGGTGGACCTAAAATTGAGGGGGTTTTTACGGGTCAGCTTACTACTGGTAAAATTACATCAGAAACTATGGGAGAAGATGGAGAAAATAAACTTGCTATGTTTATTCAAGATATTAAAGATGGCAATATCTATATAAATGTTCATACCGATCAATATCCGGGAGGCGAACTTAGAGGCCAATTATAACAAACAAAAAAGAGGGCTTTGAGCCCTCTTTTTTGTTTTAATACCCCGAGAGTTAAAAGTTCAAACCTATTGGGGGATATTAAGTTGATCCTTTTGTTGAACAAAATTTAAAAGAATTTCTCTTCTCGAAATTTATTTGATTAAATCATGGATTTTGTACAAAATTGAAGCGTGAGGAGCTAATATTTTTTCAACTGTGCCATTTTCCAAGACAGATGTTTTATTATTCCACATATTAGTAATGTTAACCTTATTAGGTAAGCTGAGATCTTTTAAATCTACTGAAATGTTCAAACTATCCTTATCACCTATATTAAACAAAGCCAAATATGTAACATCTTCCTTTTTGTTCTTAGAGGTTATCGCAAGCTTTCCATCGTTCATGAAGACTTGACGAACCTCTGATCCTTCAGAATGCATTTTCAGAACCTCCTTATTTGTTAAAAGAGCATTTGTAAAGGCATCATTACTAGGCAAATCACCACCAAAAAACAAGGGTGATTTAAATATGGTAAAAAAGGTCATTAAAGTGTATTGTTCATCTTTGGTAAGTTGTGTCATACGGTCATCTCCGCGTTCTCCTCGAATAGATAATCTTCCCAAAGGAATCATATCACAATCCGGCCATGTACCATTTTTGTTATAACCATACCAACTCTGACTTACCTCCATCAAATGACGAATATGCCACCAACTATCCCAAACATCGTTCACCATACGCCACATATTGGCATGCTCATTAACGTGGACTGCATCGGCAACGGGCGTTTCTCCGGGAGAGGTACTTAAAACTATTTTCCTACCACATTGATCTATGGCTTTCCTTATAAGTTCTATTTCATTTTTGTGATACATGGGTGCCGAGAGATCATCTATTTTTACAAAATCAACTCCCCAGGCTGCATACATATCGAAAAGCGAATTATAATATTCCTGTGCGCCTGGTTTATTAGCATCAATCGTATAATTGTCTTTTAGCCATTTACATTGATTGTCTTCTGAATAAATTTGATCGGCTGTTATACCTGAAGTTCCTTTAATAGGTAATTTATGTTCTACAGCATATTTTGGAATTCCCCTCATAAGGTGTATTCCAAACTTCAATCCCATGTTGTGTATTTTATCGGCTAAAGCTTTAAACCCTTTACCCTTTTCCGCTGAAGGAAATCGTTTTATCGCAGGCAAATAGCGTCCATACGCATCAATGACATAAACAGGATTTGTTTGATTATAGCCATGAGATTTTGTGTTTTCAACGTACCAGCGAATATCAACAACCACATATTCCCAGCCAAAATCCTTCAAATTATCTGCCATATATCGGGCATTGTCTAGTACCTCATTTTCCTTAACGGTAGGCCCATAACAGTCCCAGCTGTTCCATCCCATAGGAGGTGTTTTGGCCCATTCCTTGAAATTATTAGAAATATTTAATGTCTCCGCCCCCGATTCACCCTGTGTTTTTTTACATGATTGAAAAGCCAGAATAATTACAAAAGCAATTGTTAGAACCAGCCCCTTTTGCGGTTTATAATGAATCATATGGGGACGAGTTATTTTCCATTAAAGAACCACATCACCCCAAGCACAAGCGCAATGATCAATATAGAAATAGCGATGTCAACCCAACCGTAACTGGTTTTATTATTTTGTTTTTCCTCTTCTGAAATGGTACCGAAAGTAAGATTTTCAACTTTTTCGTCTGACGGTGATTTAGTTAATAAACTCACAATAATGATTAAACCAATACAGAATAAGAAGAACCATGCCCCGAAGGTTAAAAAGTTAATATCGCCGAGTTTGAACAATATGCCATCTGGATCCAAAGAACCTTTTACAAGCTCTAGGACAATTCTAAGTGCTGCTGCCAAAAACCCAACAACCAAAGTAATATAGGCTCCCTGAGCATTGATTCTTTTGTGGAATATACCTAAAAGAAAAACTGCAGTGATCGGTGGCGCAATGTAGGATTGTACCTTTTGTAAATACTCGTAAAGCACGCCAGAAATATTAGCCATAATTGGAATCCAAATGATACCAATAATCACAACAACCACAGTAGCAATCTGTCCCGTTTTTACAAGTTTCTTCTCAGGTGTATTTGGCTTTAATTTCTTGTAAATATCAACAGTAAATAACGTTGAAACTGAATTGAATACCGAAGCCAAAGAACTCATTAGGGCCGCCAATAATCCGGCTGCCACCAAACCTCGTACACCCGAGGGCAATAAGTTACTCATCAAAACCGGGAAGGCCTCATCAGGTGAATCCCAATGTAATTCACCCCGCATTTTCATAGTTAGTGCTATCACACCGGGAATTAAGAATAAAAACACTGGAAATAATTTTAATAAAGCTCCGAATATGGTACCGCGTCTTCCCTCTTTGATATTTTTAGCTGTTAAAGCTCTTTGAACTATATATTGATCCGTACACCAATACCAAACTCCTACAATCGAACTGGTAATTAATAGTGGTAACCATGGAAACTCAGGGTCAGTCATCGGACGCCACATATTCAAATATTCAGGTGTAATTGTTTCTTTCATACTTTGCCAACCACCAACATGATCAAGACCTATAAAAGTCAATGTAGCCGCTCCAAGAATCAATACAACCGTTTGAACGGCTTCAGTATACACTACCGCCCTCATGCCTCCCAACACTGTGTAAACACCCGTTAGAACAACAGTAGCAATGGCTCCTGTCCAGAAATCGATTCCCAATAAAGCCGAAACCACAACACCACCGGCATAAATCGTAACCGAAATCTTCGTTAATACATAAGCTGCTATCGAAAAAATAGATAGAATCCATCGTGATCGGGCATCAAAACGTTTTTCAAGGAACTCCGGCATTGTAAACACACCGCTACGCGCATAAAAAGGTAAAAACACCCAACCGAGTATTAAAACAACCCAAGCCTGTATTTCATAAATTAGCATAGGTAGTTTATCTCCCGCCCCTGCTCCGGCTAAGCCTACAACATGCTCAGATCCAATATTTGAAGCAAAAATGGAAGCTCCAACTACGAACCAACCTACATTTCTACCGGCTAAAAAATAATCTTCGGTATTTGCTTGCTTTTTTCTAATTACCCAAACGGCTATACCTAACAGGACTATAAAATATAATGCAATGGCTACCCAGTCGTATAAATCTAATGTTTTCATGGTTTGGTTCCTTTATTTAGTTGAAAATTTAAATATGGTCTTTGTATCGTATGTTTCTCCCGGGTTTAAAACCACTGATGGAAAGTCTTGTTGATTTGGAGAATCCGGATAATGTTCGGTCTCTAAGCAAAAACCTGTTCTGAATTCGTATGTACCACCTTGTTTACTTGGCAAGGTTCCATTCAAGAAATTTCCAGTATATAATTGAATTCCTGGTTCATCCGTATATACTTCAAGTAACCTACCACTTTGTGGATCGTAAGCAGAGGCTGCAAATCGAATACCTTCGCCCTGTTCATTCAAAACCCAACAGTGATCGTATCCTAAACCTCTTTTTAATTGTTCATTATCTGCTTCAATATCCTGACCAATTGGCTTTGCTTTTCTAAAATCGAAAGGTGTTCCGGAAACATCCTTTAATTCACCTGTAGGTATCAATGTTTCATCTACCGGAACGAATTTATCTGCATTAATTTCAATCTGCTCATCTAAGATAGTTTTTGAAAAATCGCCTGATAAATTAAAATATGAATGTTGCGTCAGATTTATTATGGTAGGTTTGTCTGTTTTAGCCCTGTAATGTACTTCAAGTGCGTTATCATCGGTAAGAGTATAGCTTACCGTAGATTTTAAATTACCTGGATATCCTTCTTCCATATCTTTACTGAGATAAGATAACACCACAGATACTGAGGAACTATCGATCTCCTTGCTGACAACCTGCCAAACGACTTTATCAAATCCTTTCAGGCCACCATGAAGATGATTTTCACCATCATTTTGAGCCAGAGTATATTCTTTACCTTCAAGAGTAAATTTACCATTGGCAATTCTATTACCATAGCGCCCTATCAGTGCTCCAAAATAGGGTGCTCCCTTTTCATACTGGGCAAGAGATTCAAATCCCAAAACTACATCCTCTGAAACATTACTTTTATTGGGGACTTTTAGTGAGGTAATGATACCACCGTAGGTCATGAAGGTCACTTCCATACCTTTATTATTCTTAAGCGTAAATTTTTCAACGGGAATGCTATCGGTGGTCATTCCAAATGCTTCGCTGGAAATCTCTACCGGTTTTTGTTCATCGACCATAACATCAGAGGTCTCTTGCTTATTATCCTTGCACTGCACATTTAAAACGGCAAGACTCCATAAAAAGAGCAATGACAAACTTTTCATAATTAACTTCATAATCTTATCTTAGTTTAGTTTTTTACTGCTGAAATTCCCATTATCTATAATAGGCTTCATTGGTATGAATGGTATTTTTAAAGTTTCTAATGGTGGTGTCTTCATCAATAACCAAAGATTCTATGCCGGCAATTTCAGCAAAATCTTCCAATTGTTCTACAGAAACATTTTCACTATAACAAGTATGGTGTGCTCCGCCAGCTAAAATCCAAGCGGTACATGCCGTTTCAAAATCAGGTAGAGGATTCCACATAATTCTTGCTACAGGAAGTTTTGGTAAATCTTCCTTGATTTCTTCACCAATCGTTTTATTAATCAATAATCGGAATCTATTTCCAAAATCCATTAATGCAGCATTCAAAGACTCACCGGCGCGACCATTAAATACTAAACGTACAGGGTCATCCTTACCACCAATTCCTAAAGAATGTACTTCACATGAAGGTTTATGAGCGGCTAAAACAGGATCAACTTCCAACATATGTGAGCCTAAAATTCTAGGGGCAGCAGGATCTAAATGATAGGTGTAATCTTCCATAAAGGCATTACCGCCATCTAATCCTGAACCCATAACTTTCATGGCGCGCACCAAAGCAGCTGTTTTCCAATCACCTTCACCGGCAAATCCGTAACCTTTTTGCATTAAACGTTGCACCGCAATACCGGGCAATTGTTTCAGGCCATGTAAATCTTCAAAGGTGTCTGTAAAGCCTTTAAAACCTCCATCCACTAAAAATTTCTCTAATCCCAACTCAATTCTGGCAGCTTCTATCAAGGATTGTCTATTCTTTCCTCCTTTCAACAAGGATTCATCCATGTTATAGGAAGCTTCGTATTCCTGGATCAGCGCTTCAATGGCTTTATCAGAAATGGCATTATTTATAGCAACCAGATCTCCTATACCATAAGTGTTTACTGAAAATCCAAACTTGGTTTCTGCTTCCACTTTGTCACCATCGGTTACCGCTACAAATCGCATATTATCTCCAAACCGCACAAATTTTGCACCTTGCCAATCATCCCAACCAGCTGCAACCCGAGTCCATTTTCCGATTTTTTCCTGAACATTATCCGAAGCCCAATGCCCTACTACTACTTTACGATTTTTACGTAATCGGCTCACCATAAAACCAAATTCACGATCACCGTGAGCGGATTGATTTAGGTTCATAAAATCCATATCAATAGAATCCCAGGGAATATCACGATTAAACTGGGTATGCAGATGAAGCATAGGTTTTTGAAGTGCTGTTAATCCTCTGATCCACATTTTTGCTGGTGAAAAGGTATGCATCCAGGTAATAATACCGATACAATTTTCAGCCTGATTAGCTTCCGTTAAGGTGTCGTAAATTTCTTCCGTTGTTTTTACGGTCGGTTTAAAAATAACCTTAACCGGAATATGCTTTGAATCGTTTAATGATTTAGCAATTACGGTAGAATTTTCAGCAACCTGTTTCAATGTTTCAGGGCCGTATAAATGCTGACTTCCGGTGATGAACCAAACTTCTTTTTGAGATATATCAATCATGTTCTTATTCGTTTGTTTGTTATTGTCCGTAATAGGCATTTTTACCATGTTTACGCTCGTAATGTTTATTAATCAATGAATCTTTTAATCGTGGTGCGTTCGGATTAATTTGACGGGTGAGATAGGCCATTTCTGCAATTACTTCAAGGACCTTACTATTGTACACTGCCTTAGCCGCATCCTTTCCCCAGGCAAAGGGCCCGTGATTTCCAATTAATACCATTTCCACCTCTTTATAAGATAAATTCTTGTCCTTAAAACAATCTAGGATCTGAATCCCGGTATTATGCTCATAATTTCCCTTAATAAGGTCGTCGCTCATAGGTGGAGCGCAAGGAATATCAGCCGTTAAATGATCGGCATGTGTAGTGCCAAAAATTGGAATATCCATTTGGGCCTGTGCCCAGGCAACCGAGTAGGTAGCGTGTGTGTGTGCTATGCCGCCAATCTCCTCCCAATTCTTATATAAAAAGGCATGTGTTTTAGTGTCTGAGGAAGGCCTAAGTTTCCCTTCAACGATATTGTTTTCAAAATCCAGAATTACGATGTCTTCAGGTTTTAGAACCTCATAGGGCACCCCACTGGGTTTAATTGCGAAAAGACCTTCGTCTCGCTTCACCGCACTAACATTACCAAAGGTATACACGACCAAATTCAATGCATTTAGTTGCATATTAGCTTCGTAACATTCTTCTTTAAGTGATTTATAACTGGAACTCATGATTCTTTTCTTTTAAAGTATTTTCAACAAATTCAGCTAATTCCATATAGGCTTCCATTAAAGGAATATATGCTTTTACATCATCCGCTTTCGGGAAATATTCGGCTTCAAAATCACTACCCATAATTTTACTGGCTTCAATAACATTATCATAAACTCCGGCAGCAACTGCAGCATAAATTGCGGCGCCTAAGGCTGGAGCCTGATCAGATTCGGCCACTTTTATAGGCATATTCAGTACGTTTGCTAAAGTTTGCATAATGAAAGGTGATTTTCGAGCTACACCACCAATACCTATAACAGATTCTATTTTCACACCTTCACTTTCAAAGCGATCCACGATCATTTTTGAACCAAAACAAATGGCATTTACTAAAGCCTTGAAAATATGAGGTGCTTTTGTTCCTAATGAAATACCTGTGAAGGCACTTTTTAATTCCTGATTCGCATCAGGGGTTCGTCGTCCGTTCACCCAATCCAATGCCATAGGAAGGGCTTCGGAATGTTGGATCTTTTCTGCCTGTTCTGCCAAAGTTCTGATAAACTTGGCATCTAATTCTTTTTGTAATTCTTGCTTTTGTTCATCGGATAAAACATTGGATTTCATAACCAAATTTTCAATTGGCCAGGATAGAATGTTTTTAAACCAGGCAAGAACATCACCAAAGGCCGATTGCCCGGCTTCTAATCCGATCAGCCCGGGAATAACAGAACCGTTTACCTGTCCGCAAATACCGCGAACGGTTTTATCTCCAATAACCTCTTCAGGTGACACCATAATATCACATGTTGATGTCCCCATGACGCGGACAAGTGCATTATTATCGATCTTGGCTCCTACGGCACCAGAGTGAGCATCGAAGGTTCCAACGGCTATAACTGTTTTAGTTGTTAATCCCAGTTTCTTTGCCCAGACTTCGTTTAAATACCCGGCAATTTCATCAGAGGTAAAAGTTTCTTCATAGAGGTCATCACGCAATTCCGCTAAATACGGATCCAATTGACCTAAGAAGGCTTTATCCGGTAGTCCACCCCAGCTCTCATGCCACATGGCTTTATGACCTGCCGCGCAGCGACTTCTTTTAAATGCTTTTAAATCTTTATGGTCAGCTAACAGATAGGTGACGAAATCGCAATGTTCCATCCAGGTATAGGTAGCGTCTTTAACCGCTTTATCTTCCCTAGCGACATGTAAAATTTTAGCCCAAAACCACTCAGAAGAATAAATCCCACCTTCATATTTTGTGTAATCTTCACCACCCCAACTTCTGGCTAGATCATTAATTTCATTAGCCTCTTTAACAGCCGTATGATCTTTCCATAAAATCATCATGGCATTAGGGTTTTCCTTGAAGCCATCAACAAGTGCTAAGGGCGTACCATCATTAGTTATTGGCATAGGTGATGACCCTGTAGTATCAATACAAATACCAACTACGGTTTCCGGATTAACATCGCTCTGCTTCATTACTGAAGTGATGGTATGCTCTAACCCCTCAATATGATCCAAAGGATGCTGGCGAAATTGATTTTTGGCCGGCACACAATATTTTTGTGCTTTCCAACGCGGATACCAGAAAACTTCAGAAGCTAGTTCTGCTCCATTCTGTGTATCGATCAAAACAGCTCTTACTGAATCAGAACCATAATCTAATCCGATGACGTAATTTTTCATTTAAAATCGGTTTTGTAAAAAACAAATATAATATTTTTATTTCTACAAGTGTAAAAAAAACACTTATATTTTTTAGTTTAATTCTAAACTTAAAATCGTAAAGGATTGAGCTGCTAAATTCAATTGTGCTTGATGACCTTCCGAATTAAATTCAGCCTCTACGGGACTAATATTATCAGGTTTTTCAAATGAATTAACATCCGACAACTCAGGACTAGTTAAAGTCAATGTTTTCCCCTTTGATTTAACATCTCCTCCTGATAGATCAATAGAAACATTTTGTGCCTTATCTGAGGTATTCACCAATTTGATAATGAGCTTATTTTTGTTACTATCCTTAACTACTGTGGCATAAAGATTTTCTTGTCCGGTAAGGGCTTTACCATCTTTGGTAATTTTTAGTAGATCGGTACCCGGATTAGTTGAATACATTTTTTGAACATGATAATTAGGAGTCCCATACGAAGTCAAATTATTAAACCAAATGAGATCGGGTGTCCATTGCCAACCCTCCTCATGCGCCATTAAGGGTGCGTAGGATGATAAATGAACCACCTCAGCATTACGCTCCAGCCCCGTCATAAAGGCGGCTTCCGATAGCGCACATTCCCAATTGTTCTTATTATCCGGACTTGCAATTGCCACACTTTGGGCAGCATATTCACCTGCAAATATTTTCGGTCCACTTCTATCGTACTCATCATAACGCGTTGCATTATCTCTAAACCATTGTGGTGGCTTATAATAGTGCTCATCAACGATCTCAGCATCAAGCTTTTTCAATTCTTCCCAGCCGTAATCAAAATAATCTCCTTCCGGGAAAGGTCCACTACCCGAAACAATAATCATGTCAGGGTATTTCGACTTAATAGCTTTAGCAAATACCTTGTAACGTTCAATATAAGCTGGTCCCCACTGCTCATTACCTACACCAATATATTTCATATTAAAAGGTTCAGGGTGTCCCATATCGCTACGTACTCTTCCCCACGGGGTATCTACAGCACCATTTGCAAACTCAATAAGGTCCAGAGCATCCTGAACATAAGGGTCGAGTTCCTCCATTGGAACCAATTCTCCGGTATTAAATTGGCAAGCAATTCCGCAACTTAATATAGGAAGTGGCTCAGCTCCAAGATCTTCAGATAACTGGAAGTACTCAAAAAATCCTAAGCCAAAACTTTGATAATAATCCGGTGTTGGTCTATGATCAAATTCTGTGTTCCATCTGTTCACTAATATTTCACGATCTTCCATAGGTCCAACCGTTTTTTTCCATTGATATCGTCTGGCCAGGGTTCTTCCTTCTACGATACAACCACCCGGAAATCTTAAAAACCCGGGATTTAAATCAGCCAATAATTGAACAAGGTCTTTCCGTAAACCATTTTTTCTACCTTTCCAGGTGTCTTCCGGGAATAAAGAGATCATATCCAGGTCTATGACTCCGGTTCCCTTGAACATGATTTTTAATTTTGCCTTTTTTTCAGTTTTACTCGCCGTTATTTGCGAGGTGAAGGTGTTCCATTCGGTTCCCTTGGGTTCAATCATCGTTTCTCCAATAGCTTCTCCATTAGAATCTACCAGTTGAAAATGAATTTCCTGAATATTTCCGGATTGTTTTGCGGCTTTCACAGATATATTATATTTCGCATCCTGTTTTACTCCCATACCACGGAAGCCCTCATTTTCCAAAACATAGCCTTGATCATTTTTAACTTCAACACGCGCATAATTATGGTTTCCTGTGGTGCCTTTCCGTTTAATAACAGTCATAAAACCAGAATTTGTATTCAGGTTGTGCCTATCACTATTTGGCTCCAACCAACCCATTTTAGGCAGGGTAAATTCAAAAGAACGGTTCTTAACCATTTCCGCATATAATCCGCCATCAGCAGCAAAATTGATATCTTCAAAGAAAACGCCATACATCGTAGGTTGAATTTTGATTCCGGTATCTTTAAAATCTACTTTAAGATCCGTAGTACTTCCTGCGCTATACTCTGTATCGGTATTTTCATTTGTTGAAGTGTCCTTACATCCAGACACACTTCCGGCTATTACTATTGTCCACAGGACAAATTTTAAAACTGACTTGACCATTTTTTCTTCGTTTTTATTTAATTTTTATTTTCAGGCAACCAAACCTTCATTTTATTCACGCCTCTGTTCGACCATGAATAATATGGGATCGCCTTGAAATTATTCCAGCTAATAGTGTTTATTCCATTTAGCATATTTTCATATTGAACATAAAACTCATCCTTAGGAGATACTGTAAGCGTATCAAAATCCGGATTATCAATACTTTCTACTACGTAAACCAAGGGGCCATATTCCAAGGAAATTTTATCCTGATCTTCGACTACTTTCGGATTGGCCCTTACTGTCCTTACAGCCATTGGTAATTGAATTATAACCGTATCATCTTCCTTCCATTCGCGAGTAATTTCAAAATAACCATTCTTAATCTCAGTATTTAATTCCTTCCCATTCAAGATCAGCGAGGGCTGGAGTTCCAAAGGCCTGGAATATTCGTAAAGATCACCTGGCAATACTTCATTTCTACTCCAACCGGGAATTCTAAGTTTTAGGGTGAACGTTGTTTTTGTTTTAGGTGAAATACTAAGGCTTATATTGCCGTCCCAAGGATAGTTTGTACTTTGAGAAATTTCTATATTGTTTCCATTAAAATCGATATCGGCCTGACTTGAGGCATATAAGTTTACATAAATATCCTTCTCTGATTTTGAATAAATCAAACCTGGTATGGATGGTATGAATCGAATTAAATTTGTTGGACAACACGAACAATCGAACCAAGATTTTCGCGTACAGGCTCCTTGATTAAATTTATAAACTCCATCAGATTCCAGAGCATTCGGATAGAAAAAATTTGTTCCATCTAGGGATAATCCAGAAATTAAACCATTGTACATGGTACGCTCAATGACATCAAAATACTTAACATCACCATATAAATTAAATAGCCTATGATTCCAATAAACATCACCTATAGCAGCACACGTCTCATTATAGGCTGTTAAATTTGGTAATTCGTAATTTTCACCAAAAGCTTCCCCGTCATGCTTAGCTCCTATACCACCGGTTACATACATCTTCTTGTAAACCATATTATGCCATAAATTATTTACGGCCTCTGCATAAAGACTATCATGTTCCAAGGCCGCTATATCCGTCATGGCAGCATACATGTAAACCGCTCTTACAGCATGGCCTACCACCTCATCTTGGAGAATAACCGGAACATGATCTTGAGAATAAGCGCCGAATAATTTATGGTTTTCAGCATTACCACGGTTGTCTAAAAAGTACTTGGCCAGATCTATATATGCCTTTTTACCTGTAATTTGATAAAGCTTTATCAAACCTGATTCAATAATCTGATGACCCGGAACGGCCTTTATCTGTCCTTCACCATCACCAAATGTTTTGACCATCAGGTCGGCATTTTTTAAAGCGATGTTCAGGAAGTTTCGTTTACCTGTCGCTTTGTAATGAACCGAGGCCGCTTCGTATAAATGGCCGGCATTGTATAACTCATGACTCATAAACAGACCATCCCATCGTTTGCCTTCTTCCACCGGCACCCATGGCGCTGGTGGTTTGGCTCGATTTATGGTTCTCCAGGTAGTAAGGTAACCATCCTTTTCCTGACCAATTTTAACGATCCCGATCAAAGAATCTAATAAAGTTTCAAGTTTTTTATTTGGTGCACTTATAAGCGAATTGGAAGCCCCTTCTATAATTTTATAGACATCAGTATCATCAAAAGGCATAGCCCCTTTAACGCTCCCTGCTATTTTTCCTCCGGCAATTAAAAAATTATCCAAACGACCTTCTTCTTCACATTTTCCAATAGCATAGGCGATCGTTTTTTCCTGAACCCGCTTTATAATGGGTAACCAAAATGAATCTGTAACTCTAACATGCTGAATATCTACAGGGTTTATAATATATCCCGTATTCACAGATTTTGATTCCGGTTGTTTTTCACTGTTTTGACAGGAAAAAATTAAGACCGGAAATAAAAAAAGGATATAATATAAAGACTTTGTTAGCATTCTTTAATTATTAGGTATTAAGACAGGCCAACCATCAACCCATTCAACTTGTTTCACGATCAATTTTGGTTTAGCACCATCTTTAGCATCATAACCATGACTGAAAAAATAATCCACACCATCAAAAGTGTAAACACTATTATGTCCTATGCCATACCAATATTTATTACCTTCAATAACTAAGGTTCCACCACCTTCATTAAGTTCTTTTCCAGATTTATCGACATAAGGACCGATAACATTTTTAGAACGTCCTACAACAACCTTATAGGTGCTTTCAGGTCCTCGGCAACATAAGTCCCAGGACAAAAACAAGTAATAGTAACCCTCTTTTTCAAAAATAAAAGGGGCTTCTAAAGCCGCATCGCCGGGATCTTTATCATCAATTCCGAAGCTTCGTTCTCTTTTAGCAATTGTGTACCATTCCTGAGGTTGAGCGATAGACAATAAATCCTTATTGAGTTTTACTATTTTTAAACCTTCCCAAAAAGAACCAAAGGATAACCAAGGCGTTCCGTTAGCATCAAAAATTAAATTTGGATCGATCGCATTCCACATGTCGCGGTTCGGGATCGATTCAATCACTATTCCGTGATCTACCCAGTTATAATTTTCATCTTCAGGATCGATGGTTTTATTGGTAACTACGCCAATGGCGGAAGTATTCTTCGCGAAAGCTGAAATTGAATAATACACAAAATATTGCCCATTATGATAAGATACATCTGGAGCCCAGATATGATTTTTAAAATCAGAAACAATGGCATCCGTCCATTCCGGTTTTGTATCAAAAATAGCCGGCATTTTGGTCCAGGATTTTAAATCCTTTGAACTATATGAACCAATACCTCTTCCGGTACAAAACAAGTAAAAGGTATCACCCTGTTTCGCTACAACAGGATCATGAACCACAGGACTTTCGGTTTGAGCCGATGCAACTATTGTGAAGATCATGATACTTGCCGCAATAAAATTATTAAGTTTTTCCATAGTCCTTATTTTTGAATTCCTTCCGAAGTCATAACCACCCTTTGTAGGGTACCATCTTCATTAGAGTGCAGTGGATCGATACACACCGAGCGCCTGAAACTCCCTCCATTTGGCTGAATACCTCCGTTATGATAAATAAAATAATCTTGTTCCTTAAAGGAAATAATAGCCTGATGATTTGTGTTACTGTTCCCAGCTACTTCATTCAGAATACCTTTATATTCCCAGGGTCCTTCAATGGATCTGCTCATGGCATAGGCTGTTTTTTCAGGAAACTCATAGGCATAGGATAAATAATACCAATCTCCCTTTTTGTGAACCCACGGAGCTTCAGTAAAATTTGGAAGTTCAATTGTTTTGATTTCACCATCCAATTCAATCATATTATCCTTTAGTTTAGCATAATAACAAACTGTGTTTCCCCAAAATAAATAGGCCTGACCATTATCATCAATAATTACAGAAGGGTCAATATCATCCCATCGGATATCAGTGTCCTTGGTCATATCATTAGTAATCAATGCTTTGCCTAAAGCGTCTTTAAACGGACCTATTGGACTATCTGCTACGGCGACTCCAATAGCTTTTCCGAAATTGGATTCATCATGCTCTATAGATATATACCAGTAAAATTTTCCGCCCTTCTCGATCACCTGCCCGGCCCATGCATCGCCAATGGCCCATTTAAAATCTGTAACTTTCAGAGGTACGGGGTGTGATTTCCAATCGACCATATTTTCTGATGAAAATACGAGCCAATCATTCATTTTATAGAAATGAAAATCGTTTGGAGCTTCATCGTGACCTGTATACAGGTAGACAGAATCCTTGTAAACCAAGGCGGCAGGATCAGCTGTAAAAACATCCTTAATAATGGGATTATTTATAGCTTTAGCCTCACTAGGTGATTTACTTGATTCACTGACAATGACCGAGTCATTTACCTCATTCTTACAGGTAAAAAAACACAGAATACAACATATACCTATTACATATTTCATCTTATTGAATTTTCTTAGCCCAAACAGCTGTTCCCTCATTATTCAGTCCTGAAAACAAAATTGTAGATTCAACTCTATTTTCCCAGTCTCTACCACGTTCTACATACAACTTATCCGTAAATCCATTAGCCCAATTCAATGTTAACCAAGGTGAAGTATACGTCCAAGTATTATTTGAATCACCGTTTATAGTGCCATCCGATGCTAATTCCAAGCTAATTGACGTCTGAAAATCAGGCGAGATTTGCTCGTTGGCGTAACCCGGAGTAACTGAGTAACCCATTACAATTTGTTCATAGGTTCCTGCAAGATCTGAATCAGAGATTGTGGCTTGTCCAACATTAGCATAACGTTCCGGTGACACTATAGGCCAACCGTCCTCAGTCCAGTGTATTTTTCGAATGTGTAAATTCATGAAAAAGCTGTTAATACCAGGTCGACCCTGGTGCGCCATGTAATATTGCCCAGCCCCATCATTAAAAACAGCGGGATGCGAAACCCCTTGCCAACCGGAATGACCATTAAATTGGTAAGGTGCTAATATCATTGGCACATTATCGACGTCCGTATTGATATCTAATCCATTGAAATCATAAAAAGGTCCATCTGGGTTTTCACTTCGGCCTACCCGAACATTGTATTTGGTTTGGAGCCAATCATAAGAAATGAACATGTAATACATACCCAAGTCTGAATTATAGATGACCTCAGGACCTTCAATATTTCCATTGATGAATCCGCCTGTAAATCCACGTTGCGCTATGCGAAGACCCTTATTTCCATTTACCATGGCCAAGCCGGTATCCGGATTTAATTTAAGCTTGTAAATACCGTCCCAGGCAGAGCCGTAATAGAACCAATGTTCTCCCGAAGGCGTAACTACAACAGTTGGATCGATAGCATTGGTCTGAACAGTTCCATCAGCTTCTGAGGTAACGACCAAACCTTTTTCTAACCACGGGCCTTCCGGGCTATCCGACGTAGCTAAACCTATGACACTTAAACGACCGACAGAGGACGACAGAGAATAATACAATCGATATTCATCTCCCACTTTCATAACGTAAGGTGCCCACAAGGAATTGAATGGCTCTGTACCTTTACTACGAATAAAATTAGCCCCTAAAGAAGGTAACCCATTAAAAGCCCAGCCAACCCAGGTCCAGTTAATTAAATTTTGAGATTTTCTGATCTGAATTCCTGGTCGTACCGCCGAACCAAAAGAAACATCGGTATTGTAGCAATAATATGTATCACCATCTTTTATTATGGACGGGTCATGCACATTATAAGGCCCCCAATCGACCACATTTTCAACTCCGGCCACATCATAATAAGTATCTTCAATATTATCAACGGTGTAAACTTTTGCCGTTGGCTGTGGTGTTGGTTCAGGATCAGGTGTAGGGTCCGGCTGACCTCCAGGTTCTACCGGATTATCCTTCGAACAACTGCTCATAACCAGAGTTAAACCAAGCAAGAGCTTTAAAACAATTTTAATATTTAAACTTTTAAAATTAGAACTTTTGAACTTTTTCATTGCAATTATTTATTATTTTCCTTCCAGCATAACCACTGAAAAAGGAGGTATTGTTATTGAAATTTCACCTTTTTTAAATTTGAAATTTTTGTAAGATTGAATTTGTATTTTATCGGAATCATCAAATGAGTTATAATCTTGAAGCTTATCAGAAGTGATGATTGTTGCCGTAAAATCCTTTATTCCTAAATCATTACAGTTGATAGTTACCGAATTATCTTTATTGGCATCGATGTTTACAATAGACATGTGAACCGTACCATCCTGATCCTTGGATGCTGAGGCCGAAATAGCCGGCAGGGACTCCCCGTTGTAAGTGTACTTTGGAGATTCAAAATCAAGCAGTAATAATTTTGCATCCTGATGCACAGCATACATTTTCATAACGTAATAGGTTGGTGTTAGTATGAGTTTTTCGCCCTTAGTAAGAATAACAGCCTGAAGAACGTTTACGGTTTGCGCGAGGTTAGCCATTTTTACGCGGTCCGCATGGTTATTAAAAATATTCAGAGTAGCTCCTGCAATCATGGCATCACGCATAGTGTTCTGTTGATATAAAAACCCAGGATTTGTACCTTCTTGGACATCATACCATCCACCCCATTCATCTACGACCATATCAACGCGATGATCTGGATCATATTTATCCATAATGGCCGCATGCTCGGTTACTAATTCCTCCATCCATAAAGCAGAACGCATGGTTTTAAAATATTGCTCCTCATTATAATCTACCGCATCACCCTTATTACTCCATTGAACAGTAGCGTAATGATGTAGAGCAATGCCACCTAACATATGATGCGGAATATTCTTCATTAAGGTTTCAGTCCAGTGGTAATCATCATTATTGGCGCCGGAAGCGATTCTAACTAACCCACCGGTGTTCTCCCAATCGGCCAAAAAGGTGGCATATTTACGGTATTCATTAGCATAGTATTCAGCAGTCATATGGCCACCACAACCCCAAGCTTCATTACCAATACCCCAGTATTTTACTTTCCAAGGTTCAATTCTTCCATTCTCTTTTCTGAGATCACTCATTGGGCTGATCCCACCAAAATTGGTGTATTGTACCCAATCTGCTAATTCTTGCACGGTGCCACTTCCAACATTCCCTGATAAATATGGCTCCGTTTCAAGCACTTCACACAGGTTTAAAAAATCATGAGTCCCAAAACTGTTATCTTCGGTAACTCCACCCCACCATTTATTCACTATGGTAGGTCTGTCTTCTTTTGGACCAATCCCGTCTTTCCAATGATAGGTATCAGCAAAACAGCCACCAGGCCATCTTAAATTTGGAATTTCTAAAGCTTTTAAAGCAGAAATAATATCCTTTCTAACGCCGGCGATGTTGGGAATTTTAGAGGTGTCACCAACATAAATACCATCATAGATACAGCGTCCTAAATGCTCGGCGAAATGACCGTATATGTTTTTATTAATGATTGGCGCCTGATCAGTGTCCTGAATAGAAATAATTACATTATTATCCTGACCAAAACTACTTATAGTTGAAAAAAATAAAGCTATAGCAACTTTAAATAGATTCGTTTTTAAATGTGATAGTATCATTGTTTTAGTTTAAATTATGTCTTTTCGGTTCGGTTTTTCTAGTTGGTTTAAAGGATGTATTATTGATAAAATATACACAAGTGTAATTTATACACTTACAAATTAATTAAAAAGATTTAATATCACCAAATAAAAAAGTTAGTATTTGTAACTCTAACGGTTTTGTAATCATTTTCCTATTCAATTAAATTCAATCTTTCTTGTAATCTTATGGAATCGATTATAAAATGTTACACTCTCCATATTCTCTGTTATTTCAATACCTGTTGAGGATTGCGATAAATAACCCCCTCCTAAGGCCCACTCGTGTTTCCTTATTTGGCCATTTTTCAGTTTTATTCTGGCGAAGATTTCCTCAGATTTAGGTGAAACCAATGGACTTTTTTTAGTATCAATGATCAACCTTGATGTGGTAGCATTATTCATTCCGACTAAAATCATAGATTTCTCGGGAGAGTCTATTTTAACCAGACTACGTGCATCACCAATAATTGAGAATCCAGTTTCCTTATTATTCATGGCCACAAAAGATTTACCATCACTATTCTTTAAAACATGACCGATAGAAGCATCGTAGCGCCCTACGGCAACCTCCGTACCGTAATTATTACCAACCAATAAGAGATCTAAATAGCCATCTTTATCAACGTCATAGGGTAATATCCCATGAACCGGTGCTATTTGAGTTTCTATAGGCAGTGGTGTCGCTACAAAATTCCCATCACCTAAATTCTCAATGTATGAGGTTCTCAATTCGCCCGCTTTTAGAGTCTTTCGTTCGTTTGCATCAAATAAATCCAAAATGGCGTCAGTATTTGATTTTGCAAACGTGTTATAAAACAGAAATTTCTTTTTAATTAATGGCAGCTGATTTATGAGCTGATCCAGAGTAGCTACGGGGTAATAGCCATTATTTTCATATTTTGAAAAAATAGGATCGACCGACCCATTATTATCAAAATCAGCATAATCTAATCTCACAGGATGACCGTCTACTACTTTTAAAATGGAATTTTCTCCCAGATTCCCTGCAACAAAATCTATATCCCCATCATTATCAAAGTCGCCTGATTGAATGCTGTTCCAAAGTCCAGATGTATTTGCAAGTCCGGAACTTTTGGTAAGGTTCTTCAAAAGCTTCCCGTCGCCCTTTAAAATTGTTATCGGCATGAATTCTCCAACAACTAATAAATCCAAATAAGAATCATTATCAACATCAGACCAAATAGCCGAAGTTACCATACCGGCATGTTCAAGAAACGGACAAACTCGTGCTGTCACATCTTTAAACTTTCCCTCTTGATTCTCTAAAATATAGCTTCGAGGTGCTGTTGGATATTTTCCCGGAACCAAACGACCACCAACGAACAGGTCTATATCACCATCGTTATCAAAATCACCTCCGACTACAGCTGAAGTGCTTGTTCGCATTTCCGGTAATATTCCCTGGGTTAATTCATTATTACGATTAAAATAAATTCTGTCTTGGTAGGCTTTATGTCCGGCATAGCGCTCTGATCCGCCACTAGCCAAATACAAATCGTTCTTTCCATCTCCATCAGCATCAAAAATCAAAGCACCCATATCTTCATAAATGGCTGAATCAGGCAGTTCTTTTTTATCAAATTTACCATTGGTGTTTTGGTAGAAAACAAGGGAATTAAACCCATAACTACCTCCTACAAATACATCATCCAGACCATCTCCATTAAGATCTCCCACTGCCATACCTGGGCCTAAATTTGAATACTTATTTAAAAGCAGCGCTTGTACGGCAAAATCATTATAATTATTTTCTTTATGGAAAAAGTCGACTAAAGAATCCTGAGTAAAATAATGGTGCTCAATAGATTCATTTTTAGAGTTTGATCCATAACTGGCGTTACTATACGCCAGGGTTATGACCTGATTTGGTTTTACATTCGAAAGCTTGTTTATCTTGCCATCGGGCCACATCACCTTCAGACTATCTACTTCAGCCTTGTCCTTCAAACCAAAATGAAGCTTGGTTCCTACTGAACTTTGAAATCCCCGAACCGGCTGATTATACCTTGTATTTTGACTGGAACCATAAAAAATAGTCACCTTGGCCCCAATTCCTTTTTTGTTCTGAGCTGGTCCTTCTAATGCTACTTTTATGTAGTTTGAATGTAGACTGTCTTTTTCCCGAAGGTTATTTTTATACACAAATGGAGGCTGATCAATGTTGTTCACCACGAGATCAAGATCACCATCATTATCCAGATCAGCATAGGCCGCACCGTTTGAGAGGGAGGGTTCATTAAAACCCCAGGCCTCAGTTTCTTTTTGAAAGGTTAGGTCGCCATTATTTTTGTAGGCGTAATTTGGAACTTTTATAGTTGGGCGATAATACAGGCAATCAATTAGTGATTTTTGTAATTCTTCAACGGTCTTAAAAGCGGTAGCTTTACTTTCACGATATTTCACAAAATCCATATCAGTGATATCCTTACCAAAACCATTGGTTACATAAATATCATTTAAACCATCATTATCAAAATCGGCCATTAGGGGTGCCCAGCTCCAATCTGTTTTATCTATACCAGATAATAGTCCGATCTCACTAAAGGTTTTATTACCATTATTTACATGAAGCATGTTCCGCATGTACTGATGCCCGTAACCAAATTGAAGTTCAATATTAAAGATGTCCTGGGAGTGCTCTCCTGACATCAACTTTCTTCGTTTGACATCTTCAGGAAGCATATCAACGGTAATCAAATCCATTAAGCCATCATTGTTAATGTCGGCTACATCATTCCCCATAGAAAAATGACTGGTATGTCCGAAATATTCCTCAGAACCTTCCTTAAAGGTTCCATCTTGCTGATTGATATACAAATAATCTCTGGAGAGATAATCGTTTGATATATACAAATCCGGCCAGTTGTCGTTATTAGAATCAAATACGGAAACGCCTAAGCCAAAACCTTCCAGGTTTATTCCTGCCTCGCGAGACACATCTGTAAATACCGGATGACCGAGTTCTTCATTAAAATCATTTCTGTAAAGGTGGTCGGTGTTTCTGCTTTCACCCTCTTTTAAAATAGGTCTGATCCGTATGGCTGATTTTTCAAAACCACCACCGGTAAGCAAATACATATCTAAATCACCATCGCGGTCGTAATCAAAGAAAAGGGCTTGAATAGATTCTCCTTTATCGGCGACCCCATAGGCCTCAGCTGATTCGGTAAAAGTGAGATCACCGTTATTTATGTAGAGGAGATTAGGGAATTTACTTTGGTTTCCCATGCCACCCCTATTAATGTAAATATCATCGTAACCATCCTGGTTAATATCAATAATACTTACTCCGGCACACCATTTCCCTTCCGTATTAAAGCCAGAGCTTTCGGTTATATCTTCAAAGGTAAAATCACCTGAATTTATATAAACCCTGCTCTTAACCATATTACCTGAAAGAACAATATCCGGTAAATTGTCGTTGTTAAAATCTCCAACTCCTACACCACCTCCATTGTATAGGTATTCATACTTTAGAATATTGATAGAGTCGTTTGTAGTGATTTTATTTTCAAAATTGATGCCTGAATAGTCAGCGCCAATACGTTCAAAAAGTTTATTTTCCGCATCGTTTTTGGCACACCCAACCGCTAACCCCGCGATCAGTAAAACAATTATAATGTTTTTGACATCCATGCATCAATTTTAAAAAACTAACTAACTCAAATAAATTTTATTAATCATTAGCAGAATTACCTACTAAATTTGGGTTACGATCTAATTCTCCTTGAACTATCGGTTGATATTTGCGGTTTGGTACAAACGTATTAAACTCAGGGTCGTGTGCTTTAAGCTCATTCAATTTAGAAGCATCATCTAACCAGCCCCAACGTTTTATATCATAATATCTCAAGCCTTCAATAGCAAGTTCCGTAACACGTTCATGTGCAAGTTGTGTCATAAATTGACTCAATGAATATCCTGCAAACTCGGCTTCTCTATCTGGTAGATTAGCTCTGTCGCGAACACGTTGTACCTGAGCTGCTGCCAATGGAATATTTCCTGTATTAGCCAAACTCTCGGCATACATTAACAATACATCTGCAAAACGGATAATATGGTAGTTAATACCGCAGGTAAATGGATCGCCACCTGAATTTGCCAAGGTATACTTAGCTATGTAAAAGAGGTTTGGATCTAAGAAATACGGTGCGCCATACGCCTGTGTTAGCCCTTCTGCAGGCTGATAAGATAATATGGTAGCAGGAAAACGAGGATCGATTTTATCATCTATTGTTCTTTCCTGTGTTAATTCATCAAACAAGAATTGTGTCGGGAAATAATCATAAAAATCTGCTCCGGAATACGTTGGTGCAATTGCACTAAACTGTCTCCAGTTAACACTAGGATCTCCTCCCCAGTTCAAAATAGCATTTTGACTTTGAGTAAATTCAGCCCAAAATATTCTTCCAGGATTTGCAGCTTCTACTGCTGGATCTTGAGAAAATAATCCTGCATAATTAGGTGACAAATCATATTCTTGAGAGTCAACAACGGCCTTGAAAAATGGTAATGCCCCGGCATAATCCCCTTGATACAATTTAAGTTTTCCCATGAGTGATTGAGCTGCTCCTTTTGTAGCTCGTCCCACCTGACCGTTATCCGGACCACTAACACCATTATAATTTACGGGAAGTTTTGCTATGGCTTCATTCAAATCGGCTTCTACTTGTGCATAAATAATAGCTTGTGTGATATCCTTATTTGAAGGGTTAAAATCATCAGCTGATTTAGGCACTGACAGAACTAAAGGCACATTATCAAAAATATTGGTTAAATTGAAGTTTGCCAAAGCTCTTAAAAAGTAAGCCTGCCCCAGTAATCGGTCTCTTAATGCTGAATCAACATCAGGTACATTAGGCACATTTTCAAGGGCCTGATTTGCACGATTAACTAAAATATAGTAACCTTCATAGCACCAACCTACGGCACCATCTGTCGCCGGAACTGTAAAATTAGCTGTTTGTGATAAAAAAGGCCATGGGCTTCTTGATCGAATTTCGTCACTTCTACTATCTCCAATAGCTGGAGTCATTCTTTGATACGTACCATCAATAATTAGAGCATTATATATAGCATCAACTGAAGCTATTGCCTGATCTTGATTTGTATAATATGCTTCTGCTGCTAATCTATTGGGGTTAACAATTTCTAACTCCTTTTCACACCCATAAAATATAGCTGTTGTAATAGTTAATAAAACTATTTTGATTGTGTATTTTTTCATTTTTCTTAACATTTAAAATTTAAATTGGGCTCCTAACATAGATGTCATTGGTCTAGGGAAAGTTCCATAATCCCATCCTGGATTTAAAATTCCTGCTTGAAAATCTGGATTATATCCTTTGTATTTCGAGAATACGGCAACATTTTGTAAGGTCCCATATAATCTTACAGAAGACATACCTAATTTAGAAATAACACTATCCGGTAAGGTATAACCCAGTGAAATAGTATTAATTCTAAAGTAATCACCTTTCTGTAACCATCCTGGTCTGTTCGAATCTCTACCATTATTGTTAGGATCTAAAAATATAACACGAGGAACATCTGTGTTGGTATTTGTTGGTGTCCAATGGTTAAGAATATCCTCATGCCAGTTGGTATAACCTGAAGTAGGCATTAACCCTCTATATAAATTACTGTTTATTAAATTACCTCCACTACCTTGACCAAATATGGTAAAATCAAAGTTTTTGTAATTAGCGGTAATATTCAAACCATAATAAAATGTTGGTAAACCACTTCCTAAATAATCACGATCATCGTCATTAATGATATTATCCCCATTTAAGTCTTTAAACTTAACATCTCCAGGTGCAGTACCCGGGGTCTGAAATGGTGAATTCACAACTTCCTGATCGTTCTGGAAAATACCATCGTAAACCCAACCATAATGCTCTCCTATAGATCTTCCTACTTCGGTTCTAGATCCGGCACCAGATAATATACCTGTACCTCCAATTTCTAAAACTTCGTTTTTTACAGTATAAAAATTAGGAGCAACTTCTAAACTGAAATCTCCAAATTGCTTTCTAATAACCGCAGATAACTCAATTCCTGAGTTCTTAATAGAGCCTGCATTTGTAAATATTTCAGCAGGAATAGAACCATTTGAAAGAGCAATTGGCACAGTAGTAAGAAGGTCATTAGAGGTATTAGAATAATATTCTGCGGTGAAATCTAATTGTCCATTCCACAAGCTAGCATCAATACCAACACTTCTAGTGACACGGGTTTCCCATTTAATATCCTTGTCGATAACTTGTGAAACTGCAGCACCAATAGCACGACCTCCATAAGCAAAAGAATATGGTATACCTCTATTGATAGTACCTTGATATCTAAAATCTCCAATTTCTTGGTTACCTACTTCACCCCAGCCACCTCTTAGCTTAAGCTCATTTATAAAATCAGGAAGTTCAAATTCATTATGTATTTTCCATCCTAAACCTACAGAAGGGAAATATTCAAAGCGTAATTCTTTTCTGAATTTAGAAGAACCATCACGTCTAATATTTGCAGTTAACAGATATTTATCATCGAAGGTGTAGTTAATTCTTCCTAACAGGGAAGTAATAGCCGAAGGAACTATAATATCAGTTACACTGAACGTTGTTGCATTCTCTAAGTTATATATATAAGGTTCTGTAAGTCCCGCACCAATAACTCTAGTTTCTCTAAAATTATTTTTTTGATAGGTTTGACCAACTAAAACGTTCAAGTCATGCTTATCAAACTGCTTCTGCCAGTTTATCGTATTTTCAATCAAAAACGAACTAATATTCCTGTTACCGGTAGATAAAGAAGCTACAGGTCCTGGGAAGAAATATCCTAAATCATATTGTGGCACAAATAATTGATCCTGAATACTGGAATTGTCATATTGTAAACTTGTCTTTAAAGTTAACCCGTCAACAATTTCATACCCTGCATAAAAATTAGCAAGTACTCTTGTTACCTTAGTTTCGTTATCAATTAAAGAGTTAATCCCTGGAACATTTAAGGTAATAGATTGGTGAATAGTAGAATCTGCTCCTCCATAACCGCCTAAACGATTGGGATCAAATACAGGAATGGTTGGAGCCGCTTGCAATAAGTCATTAACCAATGATGGACGACCACCCGGTAAGCCTATAGAAGTTGTGAAAAACAATGGGTTTTCATCTGAATGCACCAAATACAAATTTTCACCAAAATTGAATTTACCCACTTTGGTATCTGTATTTACTCTAAAAGAATATCTTTTATAATCCGGGCCTGACCCAACAAGCGTCCCTTCGTTATCTAAAAAGTCTAAAGAAACATAATAACTAGTTTTCTCAGATCCTCCGGAAACATTTAAGTTATGGTTTTGGATGTAGCCATCTTTATATCCTGCATCTTGCCAATCAGTATCAACATCATCAATATAAAGTGACGAATTCGGATCATTTCCAGGAACAATTGGTTGTCCGGCATTGGTTAACAACTCGGCATTGATAGTCTGGTACCCAACCCTATCTAAAACCGGAATTTTTTGTGTGATATTTTGAAGACCGTAATATGAATTCAATTCCACAGCAAATTTTTTGCCTTTCTTACCGCTTTTGGTCGTAATAATAACAACACCATTCGCAGCTCTATTTCCATAAATGGCTCCGGCAGTAGCATCTTTCAATACTTGAATGGACTCAATATCATTGGGGTTTAAATCGCGAATACCACCCGTAATAGTAAAACCATCTACAACGAATAAAGGTTCTGCACTGGCACCCAATCCAAATGTAGCGACACCTCTAATTCGAATGTTAGGGCTTGCTCCCGGCTGGCCATCTGAGGTTATGGAAACCCCGGCAACACGACCTTGCATCATTTGAGCAACATCGTTACTGGCCTGCTTTTGCATTTCTTTGGTGTCTACGACACTCACGGCGCCGGTTAAATCTGATTTTTTCTGAGTACCATACCCTACAACAACCACTTCATTTAAAGAAGTAGCGTCTTCCTGCATGGCTACATTAATTGTTGTTTGGTTACCAACTTGAATTTCCTGTGTTTTAAATCCAATATAAGAAAATACAAGAACGTCGTCTGATGTTGCATTAATCGAATATTTTCCATTGAAATCTGAAACAACTCCGTTGGAGGTTCCTTTAACGAAAACATTAACACCCGGAAGTGGGGATTGAACGTCTTCAGAAGTAATAAGTCCTGTAATTTCTCGCTCCTGCTGAGCAAATGAATTACTAATGGTTAATAACATAATCACTAGAGCCAAATACCACTGCTTTCGTAGTAAATGCGTCATGTGATTATGCAAAAAAAGTCTTGCTGTAATCATGTTAGTTTAAGTTTAATTTAGTTTTACCTGTTTTACAAGTGTAATTAACACATTTGTAAAATAATAACAAATATTTCATATATCCTAATATTTTCTTAAATAAATGTGATTTTAACACTTGTTGTCTCGATTTTCATTTTCTTTGAAGTTAAATTGCTATATTAGCTCAAAAAATAATTTTAATGGTAAAAGGTTACAACCCCGAGGATAAAGTTTTTCTTGCTTTAGACTGTATCATTTTTGGTTTTGATGATGAAGATTTAAAAGTGCTGCTCATACGTAGGGATTTTGAACCGGAGATAGGAAAGTGGTCACTTATGGGTGGCTTTATGAAGAATGATGAAACATTAAATGATGCGGCTGCTCGAATCTTACATCGGTTAACCGGGATGCACGATATATATATGGAACAACTTTACACTTTTAGTGAAGTTGATCGTGATCCGGTAACTCGAACTGTTTCTACAGCCTATTATGCTATTGTAAATATCGAAAAATACAACGAAGAACTCATTGAGAACTTTAATGGTGAATGGTTCAGCCTTAAAAAAGCTCCAAAATTAATTTTTGATCATAATGAAATGGTTGAAAAAGCGGTTAAACGCCTGCGCCGTCGTACATCTATTTCCCCTATTGGATTTGAGCTTCTACCTGAAAAATTTACCATGCGTCAGCTTCAAAAACTATACGAAGCTATTTTAGGGAAGAAAATAGATAAACGAAACTTTACTAATAAAATTAAATCCATGGACATCCTCATAAAATTAGATGAAAAGGATATGTCCTCCTCCACAAAAGGTTCCTACCTGCATATGTTCGATCAGGAAAAATACAAATCCAAACAGGAAAACAATTTTTATTTGAAACTTTAATTACAGCGCCATTATCCTTAAATAGGTTAACAACTTCACTTAAAAAATATAAATAGCTTCACTTTTAATTCAACCTTTTAAATATTCTAACGAAGGTATAGGACAACCATTTATTGTTTTTTGTCCACTTGTTTATAGCACTCCTTATCAGTTTTTGGATTTCTCTCTAAAATCTAGTCAGTTTAAGTGCGAATAGCATTTCTGGAAGTAAACATCTAATTCAAACTTAAAGACCCTTTAATTGATAAGGCCTTGATTTAATGTAATAGCATCCTTGAGAATAAAAACAATTCATAAAAAGCATACAATTACCAGGAGCTCCTTAGGTAGTCATAAAAAATTAGGATATATGAAATATTTGTTCTTATTTTACAAGTGTAATTAACACATTTGTAAAACAATAACTGAAACTAACATGATTAAATTGAAATAAAATGAAAATAACAAGGTGTAGAATTACGAGCTTTTTAATGCTAAATTTATTTTTCGCGCTAATTTGTTTTGGGCAGGAAACTAATAATATATATGACACCATTTCAGTGGAAGTAGATTTCTCTGAGGAAAAGGGTCCTATGAAACCTATATGGGCCTGGTGGGGTTATGACGAACCCAATTACACATATATGAAAGATGGTAAAAAACTGTTGTCAGAAATTGCAGATCTGAGTTCCGTGCCCGTATACGTGCGAGCACACAGTTTAATGGTTACTGATGATGGCCCGCGCGCTGCCCTAAAATGGGGCTCAACAAACATGTATACGGAAGACAAAAATGGAAACCCTATTTATAGTTGGACCATTGTTGATAAAATATTTGACACCTATATTCAACGCGGCCTGAAGCCCATGGCACAAATAGGTTTTATGCCCAAGGCATTATCCAGTAGCCCGGAGCCTTATCGCCACCATTGGAAACCGGGAGCCGCCTATGAAGATATTTATTTAGGTTGGGCCTACCCTCCGAACGATTATGAAAAATGGGCAGAATTGGTTTTTCAATGGGTAAAACACTCCGTTGAAAGATATGGCAAAGAAGAAGTTGAGAGTTGGTATTGGGAATTGTGGAACGAACCTAATATTGGATATTGGAGAGGAACTACCGAAGAATACATAAAACTATATGATTATACCGCTGATGCTGTGAAAAGAGCTTTACCAACTGCAAAAATTGGTGGTCCTGAAGTTACAGGTCCTGAATGGGATGTGTCTAAAAAATTCTTTCGTACGTTTTTAGATCACGTCGTTGCCGGTAAAAATTATGTTACGGGACATGTGGGTTCTCCCCTAGATTTTATCACCTTTCATGCTAAGGGAGACCCAAAACTTGTCGATGGTATTGTCCGCATGGATATGGGATCTCAACTTAGAGATCTTGATCAAGGTTTTGAAATTATCGCTTCTTACCCAAGCCTAAAGCATTTACCAATTATCATTGGAGAATCAGATCCGGAAGGTTGCGCAGCCTGTTCAGAAGCCGATTACCCGCACAATGCCTACAGGAATGGTACCATGTACTCCAGTTATACTGCGGCCTCTTTCGCACGAAAATATGAATTGGCAGATCACCATGGTGTTAATTTACTCGGGGCTGTAACCTGGGGATTTGAATTTGAAGATCAACCGTGGTATGCCGGCTTTCGGGATATGGCAACTAACGGCGTTGATAAACCTGTTTTGAATGTATTTAGAATGTTTGGGATGATGAAGGGAAATAGAGTTGAAGTCACAGGTAATTTCGACTATGATTTTAAAAGTATACGAGACGAGAGTGTTAGAGGTACCAAGCCAGATATCAATGCTATTGCGGCTAAAGATGAGAATACAGCAACGGTTATGTTATGGCATTATCATGACGACAATATTGAAGGGACTTCTGCCGCTATAAAAACGACTTTAAAAGGGCTGCCTGATGGCCATGTGCTTCTAAATCATTACAGAATAGATAAGAATAACAGCAATTCTTATGAACTTTGGAAGAAAATGGGATCACCACAGAATCCAACAGCTGAACAAATTGCTCAGCTTGAAAAAGCGGGACAATTGCAATTACTGACATCGCCAAAATGGTTAAGAATTAAAGACGGGCAAGTTGAAGTACCTATTGATCTACCAAGACAAGGTGTATCATTATTACAATTAATTTGGTAGAAAATTAAATAACCGTAGTTAGTTCTATATTCTCTCCTGTTCCGGTTATGTCAGTGGAATTGAGAGAAACAAAAAACGCTCAAGGTTAAGTTGAGCGTTTTTTTTAAATTAAGTATTTATTTGTGACCACGCCAGGATTATACCCTCAGCTTGAAATCGTATGATATTGTTGGTTTTACAAAGACAGCTCCTTGAGAACTGACTTATAACTACCATTTTATTTGAATTCTTTTGTTGGATTTTACCCTTCTCAAGACTAGTTAAATATACGAAACATTTGGTATTAAATTAATGCAAATTGTATTAAATCAGCTATAAATATTCTTCGACTATCCTTTCGTCGATGCCGGTGTATTCTGCGAATTCTTCAATGGTTATGAATTGATGTGGGGCTTTGTCGTAGTGGGCTTTTATTTCATTCAATAGTTTACGACCATAGCGTTCACTTCGGCCGGTTATCCGTTGGATGTCTTTGGGGTATATGCAGGCTCGTTCTACTTTCATTTTTAGAATACTATATCCATACTTAAAACTTGATTTATCTATGTTTAAAAGTACTAAATAGGCTTTATTAATCCTATTCGGAATATTTGGTCTGTGTTTTTTGAAAAACAACGTATCTGGGTATTGCTTTGTTGGAAATCTAAAAACCTACAATTATGGCAAGACAAACTGGTATTATCAAATTAAAAGGGACTATTGGAGATATTTCCTTTTACAAATCAAGTGATGGTCATTTGGCCCGCATCAAAGGCGGTCCGGATGCCAACAGAATTGCTAATGACCCTGCATTTCAAAGAACTCGGGAGAACGGCTCAGAGTTCGGAAGGGCCGGAAAAGGTGGAAAGATCCTTCGAAATGCCATTCGGGTTCTTCTCCAAAATGCAAAAGACAAAAGAGTGGTTAGTCGGTTGACTAAAGTTTTGGTGGCGATCACTAAAACGGACACGACTAACGATCGTGGTGATCGTACGCTTCAGGACGGGGATTTGAGCTTATTGAACAACTTTGAGTTCAACATCAACGGTAAACTGGGGACTACCTTGTATGCTCCTTTTGTTGCTGCTTTTGATCGGGTTAGCGGTGAGGCTACTCTTGCCTTAGCAGCCTTTGCCCCTACCTTGCGTATTGCAGCTCCTGCAGGTACCACGCATTTCAAATTGGTGACCGGAGTTGCTGAACTGGATTTTCCAAATGAGGCTTCCTCCTTTGAAAGCGATGAAACCGCTATCCTTCCTTACGACAGTAATGATACTGCCGCCATTGCTTTATCGGCAAGCATTACAGCGAATAGCGCGCTTCCGGTTATTCAGGTTGTTGGTGTGGAGTTCTACCAGGAGGTGAACGGACAAATGTATCCGCTTAAAAACGGTGCTTACAACGCCTTGAGCGTTGCAAAAGTCGATACGGTTTAACATGGACCTAGTTCTCCATAGAACCTATTTTAAAGAGGGTACCAACGGTGCCCTCTTTATCAATTATCATTTCTTTTGTTTCACCATCGAATTACCCTGGTTGGAAAATGAAAAAAAAGTGTCGTGTATTCCGGAAGGCACTTACGAGGTTGTTCCGAGGTTTTCGGAGCATTTTAAACATCATTTACTAATCAAAAAGGTACCGAACAGGCAGCTTATTTTGATCCATGGTGGTAATGACGCCCATCGGGATCTGGAGGGCTGTATTGCCCCTGTGAGCTATCTGTCAGGGCTTGGAAAAGGTCTGCAGTCACAAGCGAAGCTAAAAGCATTGGTTTCACTGTGTTACCAGAGTTTTGACCTCAACGACCCTATTCTTTTAACTATAAAATCTTAACATCATGAATCTTATTCAACGTTATAAATCCCCTACCCCCAAATTCTTCAAAAGACTTCGAAATATTGGTATTGCTTTGGCTACAGCCGGTGGTGCCATTTTAGCGGCTCCCATTGCCCTACCTGCCATCGTTACCACGATTGCTGTCTATGTAAGTTTAGCCGGTACGGTGGCTACGGCTGTAAGTCAGGCTGTCGTTTCGGATGCACCCGAACCAAGTACTACGGAGAAAACCGGGGATTCTAAAAACTAAGCTTGTAATGTCGCATCCGGTGGTCCATTCAAAATATCCGATATTAGGTGGGGTAATCTTTTCCGCCTTAGCGAATCTTGGTTCTGAAGATTTCTTGAAAACGGGTATTATGGCTGTTTTTGGGACTTTTGTGAGTTATCTGGCTTCTCTACTTTTTAAAAGGCTTTATGCCTGGGCTAATTCGCGTAGCAATTCAAAAAAGGGGAAATAGCCATAGGGCGTGCCTTCTTTCTTTCTCATTTTTTCAAAGGAAAATAAAAAGCTATGCGGCTGGTTTGTGGTGGGGCAAAACTGTCAAGGTTTTTGGAAAAAATAGTCACCTTAAACATGAACAGGAAGTATGACTATTTTTTTCAAAATCCGGAGGACCTGACCTTTACAGTTTTAAAGCGTGGGGAGAGGAAACCACATATCTTTGCGTGGCCTTTTATTTTAATGTTCCTTGATATTGCATATGCCTTTTCTGTCTGAAAGCACACAGCTTGAATACAAGTACAATATATTATAAAGGAGTTATGATTTTAGGATGCTTATATAATAACATTCAGATTAATTTTTAGTCAAGGCCATACAATGGAGTTCGCGAGCCGCCCGCGAGCGGAGCAAGGGTGATGTGGCAAGGGGCTTGAAATTATATGGAAAGCTGCCACAGCAACGTGAAACGCAGGGCTGGCGGAATTTTTGATTTCGGATGGGTAAAGATACAGGTTGTGGAAGGCCGGAGGGTTGCCGGCCCGGTATTCTAGTTGCATGATCAAGAGAATCAATTAATACTCATGTATGCATAGCGGTATAAGGGTTGGAGGTTTTAGGGCCAGGCAAGCCGGACGGCTTTCGCTACTTGTATGCGCGGCGCCGGAAGGGGCTGGAGATTTGGCGTGAGGCACGAGCGCAAATTGAAGCTCCTGGACGTTGTGGGTTCAAAAATTGTGACAGCCCGATCAGCCCGCAGCGACCCGCAGGCGAGCCAAATTATGAAGGCGCGGCAGCACCCAATTAAAATAACGTGAGCGCAGCGAACACCTTATTGGGTTTGGGTGATGGTGGAGCGCCGGGTGAGCAAGTTGCGGCGTGTGTGAAATAAAGCAAACGGAGCGCGCTAACGAGGACGTGTCGCCGCAGTTGTGCGCGTAGTGCTATATGCAAGTAAAGCTAAAGATTATTGAAACCTGGAATATTGATTGGAGTAACAAACTCGTTAAGCGCTTAAAATAACTTGCATATATGCTTTATGGAACGAAACAGAGCGACTTGGGAACACCGCTTTACCTGCGTTTGCAGGAAGTTCCATTTTTTTTAACTATTGAATAGAATTAATCGGTCGCAATAAGCGCATTTTTAACAAATCATATTTTTGAGATCACCTCTGATTTGAGCCAGTTAAATGCTTCATCTTGGTCGTAATTAATTTCTGGTCTTAAAAGGGCCTCCATGTCCCCTTTAAAGTTTGGATCCTTTTCTTTTGCCTCCATATTCAGTAGAAATTCCTTTTCGGAAGGCGGCTTATTGCCGGTAGAAAATTCAATGTAATACCGGAAACATTTTAATACTTCATCTACATTAATTGCCATGTTACGCCTGGCGTAATCCAAATCGAATAAGTCACGTCCTTTGCTACGTTGGTATAAGGCTCTCAACTTTGTTCCCAGTAATTCATTTATGTTATATGTTCTTATGTCACATTTTCCCTGAAACCATCCATTTGTCACTTCAAAAGGAACAGCTTTATAATCCATAACATTATCATGTTCTCTGCAATTAATTTCGATCTTTAAACGCATTCTAATTTCTTCATATTCTGAAGTAAAGCGATAGAGTGCTTTAATACCATGCCCTCTATTGTCCGTTCTTCGAGCCTCTTCGAAGAAGGTAATAACTTCTCCCAGTCGCTTCATAATCGGTTTGATAGGCCCGGGCTTAATCTGCACCAAATCGATATCTTCTGAATAGCGTGGCGCCGGATCTAAATACAACTTGTGTAAAGCCGTACCTCCCCTGAAGGCCAGGTTTTCTTTTAAAAAGTCATCCGAGAAAATTTGTATTAGGGTTCGGCTGATTATTAAGTCCTGCTCTACCTGAGCAAACTCTTTCCAGGGTACGTGATCTTGCCAACTGGCGATATTAGGTTTGGGAATCATAGATCGGTTTCCAATTTTAAATTGATATCTATTTTCCAACGATTATTGACACTTCCCGGCTTTTGTTTTGATTTTGGACTGAGTAGAATAGGATAAAAGGCTTGCTGCTCCAATTTGTTAAAAATTAAGTCCGCAAAGCTATTTGGACCTATGAGTTCCTCTAATAAAAAGCCCGTTCTTTGTAGGGTGCTTTTATTGTTGTACCAGCTTAATAAGGTCCGGATATCCTCTTCCTGAAGTTCTTCAGTAAGTTCTTCCAAGACTGCTAACATACGGTTTAATCCTCCTATTTTGGTATGGTGATTAATCAGATCGACGAAGGTTAGTGCCGGTGAAGAGATCTTGTATATTCCTGCATCCGCTCTTTTGGACTCGATATTATTTTTTGGCCAATTACCGGTGGTATAAAACTGAATGTCAAAATTCTTTTTCTTAATAGCATCCAACTTAGGTCTTTCAATAATCAGGTAATCCCGTTGGACTTGTTGGTGACTTGCACCATGTATTTTAGCCGCTGTAAATAAGCCCAGGTAATAGTTTCGATCCATGTATTTGAACAATTTTTCTACATAGAGTTGTAGCGGTAATTTACGAGCATTAGCATAGCGTGGCGGAATGATCAAATAAAAGCCTTTTCGGAGGTTAATAATTTCTTTTTTCTCTACCAAGCGGTTTAGTTCTCGTCTAACTGCCGTGGCTTCTTTAGAGGATTCCTCCAATACTTCTTCCAGAGAGAATGCGTATTCCTCATAGGAAAGTAATTGCATGATATATTCTGCGACTGTCAACTTTAGAAAATTTTAGAGAAAAGTACGGTTTTTCGGTGTAAATCTCTAAATTTTTCTAAAATAATAGGGTTTAACTCTAAATTTTTATGTTGTGCCGGGAGGGTTTCCATTGGAGGGATTCCTACCGAAGGCAGGCAGGTCCAGGTCAGCAAGCTACTCGACATGACAATTCTTTATTTATGAGATGACTAAAACGTCCTAAGACAATTGTTAGCGTTGATTTTTATTGGTGACGTTTCAAATTGAAATTTTGGTGGTTTTAATTTAGTTATTTGAGCTCAAAAAACTATTGCATTAATCCGAAGTAACAAACTTAGGAGATCGTGTATTATGGATTGGATTACTACAATTTCCTTTATGAGCCATAAACCCCATTGCTTTGTTGTTTGATGGTTGTTCTTTGTAAATAAGATATTCACAACCTTCAAAAGTAATTACCTCAAAATGATTATTTTCAATTTTTGATGTAATGCCTTCAGGCGTTTTGCTAATACTGTCTTGTTCTTTTTTCTGTTCTTCAAGTATTTGATCGTGTAATTTGTCTTTACAAGAAAAAGAAATTAGACTGATAACAATCATTAAATACTTTAATATTTTTTTCAAATTAATCATCTTTTAGAAATTTTTTAATGTCTTTATTTGCTCCATACACAACGAGAATATCATCTTTGTTAAGCACATTATTTGGGCTTGCCACACCTTTAACTTTGGTGACATTTCTGGTTTTACCAACAATACTTTTTATCTCTGTATTAGCAATGGTTGTCAACACCAAAAGGTTGTATATTTCTCTGATATTGATTTCTTTAATAGTTTTGCCATCAAACCTAGCAGGTACATTGACTTCTACAATACTATAATCATCACTTAATTCAAATGAATCCACTACGCCTTTTAGACATAGTTTTTTTGCCCAACGTTCGGCAGATTCTTCTTCTGGGTGTACGATTTCATCAACTCCTATGGCATGTAATACTTTTTCGTGCAAATCATCTATAGCCCTACTTATTAAGCGTTTCACTTGAAAGTTTTTGAACAAAGCTGTTGTCATTACATTGGCTCCTTTATCTTCACCAATTGCCACTATTACCATATCGGTATCATTTAACGGAAGACCTGATACCGTAAACTCATCCGTGGCATCCATACAAATCGTGTGGGTGATTCTTTCTTTGTAAGTATCCACTTTATTCATACTGGTATCAATTGCTATCACCTCATTACCTTGTTCTGTTAATTTTTCGGCCAATGATGCTCCAAAGCTTCCTAAACCTACCACTATATATTTCATATGCCTTATCTTTTAATTTATTGTTAATTCTTCAACGGGATATTTGTAATTTTTATGTTTGATTTTCTTAAAGAATGCGATTAGTAAGGTTAACATACTGACCCTACCAATAAACATTACTGCAATAATGGTTAACTTACTCATTGAACTTAATGAGGATGTGATTCCTAAACTTAAACCTACAGTACTATATGCTGAAAAACATTCAAAAGCTATGTCGAGTAAGTTTTTATCACTATCGAATATGGAAATTAAAATAATGCCTGTTCCTATTACCAATAATGACAACGAAATAACAGCAAAGGCTCTCCTAACTGAAATTTGAGCTATCTCTCTTCTAAATACTTCAATTTTTGATTTGCCTCTTGCTAAACTCAAAAAGTTAAGAGTAGCAATAGCAAATGTGTTTGTTTTAATACCGCCACCTGTAGATGCTGGTGACGCACCAATCCACATTAATAGAAACAACATCATTACTGTTGAAAAGTTTAGTGCTGTCATATCGACCGTGTTAAAGCCTGCGGTACGTGGTGTAGCTGCTCCAAACAATGCCGTTATAAATTTCCCTAAACCTTGATGCTCTGCCAAAGTATTATCATATTCATTAATATAAAACAATATTGTACCTACAACCGTTAAAACCGATGTTGTTACCAATGTGATACGACTGTTAAGGTTGAGGACCCAAGGCTTGTGGGATTGCTTTTTACCAGTGAAATAAAATACTTTCTTTGTGATAAAATATTTTAGAAATTTTATAATATTAACTACAATGGGAAATCCTAGACCGCCCAAAACAAAGGCAGCAACGATAATGCCTTGTAGCATATAATTATATCTAAACCCTGATTCGTATAAACTGTTAGGCAATGTTGAAAATCCTGCATTACAAAAAGCTGACACCGCATGAAATACCGAGAAAAACAGTTTTTCAAAAAAAGATCCCAACAAATTTTTATCAAGGCTTAAGTAGATTAAGATTGCAGCCAAAAGCTCTATAGAAAATGTTATAGTTAAAATACGTTTTAGGGTTGAAAACACTTCACCCAATTTATTAGCTCCTGTCATGTCTCCTAATGTCAATTGGTTTTCATAGGTTGCTCCACCCTTAAAAAAATACGAGAAATAACTTGCTATGGTAAGAATGCCTATACCACCTGCTTGGATTAGGCATAAAATTATGGACTGTCCAAATATTGTAAAATAACTACCTGTATCAACTACAATCAACCCCGTAACGCATACGGCACTTGTGGCTGTAAACAAAGCATCTAAAAACGATATGTCTCGATAGGTTGCATTCGGCAACATTAACAACAAAGCCCCTAAAAAAATAATGCCTAAAAAACTTACAATAAAAAGCTGTGCCGGATTTAATCTTGTGTTTTTATAATTGATGTTTTGCTCTGAAAACTCTCGTATAAACGTTAGTATAATAGCAAACTTTACCCAGTTATCATTATAGAGAAATGATATGTGCCTATGTGCGTCTTCACCTAGAAAATGGGCAAATAAAATAAATAGGGTAACAAGGATTGTAACGACATCAAAAATAATTACAGACCGTTTAATCTTTTTTAGTCTTTCAAGGTATCGAAGTATTGTGGCAATAATACCAAGAGCAATAACAATAAAATAGTAGGTATTAAAAAGTTTTTGGATGTATTCTGATTTATTGAACCCAAAATCGGCTATAAACAGAAACATTCCTATTACGCTAGTTATAAAAGCAGCCTTAAACAATATTTCGGCATCCTTTTTACGGTAAAACAAGAATCCTTCTTTATCAAAAGTTGGCATACATTTTTTTGTCTGTTAAACACCAACAAAGTTAAAGGTTACCCTATAAAGATTTTATAAAGATTATTGAAACCTATAGCCTACTCCACTTTCGGTAATTATATGTTCTGGGTGATTTGGATGGTCTTCAATTTTTTTTCTTAAAGTGCCTACAAACACTCTTAAATATTGTGTTTCGGTCTGGTAACCATACCCCCAAATTTCCTTTAAAATATATTGATGAGTCAATACTTTACCTTCGTTTTTGGCAAATAATGTCAATAGATTATATTCTGTAGAGGTAAGTTTTATAATGTCACCCTGTTTTTTTACTGTTCTTGCTACCAAATCAATTTCAAGACCATTACTAGAAACTACCACCTCGTTGGGTTCAATATTTTGGCTTCTCCTAATTGCTGAACGTAAGCGTGCCAATAGTTCTCCAGTACGGAAGGGTTTTGTTAAATAATCTGTTGCGCCATTATCCAATGCCTTAACAATGTCTTCTTCATTATCAATTACCGATAAAATAATTACGGGTTTGTTATACCACGTTTTAAGTTCTTTAAGTAATTCGTGACCGCTTTTGTCCGGTAAACCTATATCTAATAACACTGCATCTGGTAAATGGCTTGCGGACAAAGCCAAACCCTCTTTGGCATTACTGGCTTGAATGACCTTATAATCGTTACTTTCCAAATTAATTTGAAGCAGTTTTCTTATTTGAGGTTCATCATCAACGACTAATATTTGTGCTTTATTGGTTTCCATAGCCCTCAATTGTTGTGGATTCAGCAGGTATTCTAACAGTAAATTTTGCTCCACCTTTTTTTATATTCTCTAAATGAACGGTTCCATTCATTGCTTCTGTAAGGCCCTTAACAATAGATAGCCCTAAACCAGTACCTCCAATACTGTTGTTGAGACGATAAAATTTATTAAAAACAGTATTTATTTTATCACTAGGAAAACCATTCCCATTATCAGTAATGTTAATCTGGCAAAAATTGGCAACATTTTCAACTTTAATTTTTATTATAGAGTCTTGGGGTGTGTGTAATAAAGCATTATGCACAATGTTGTGAATGACCTGTTCCAATAGACCAATATCCAGTTTAAACAAAGGTAATGTTTCATCAGGTGTAAAGACTATAGTATGATTCAAGAGATCTTCCTTATTACTATTTATAGCTGTAAAAATCAACTCATTTATATCACACCAGTCCTTTTTTGGTTTAATGAATCCAGCTTCCAATCTACTCATACTTAAAAGGTTTTCAACTTGTCTATTCAAACGCGTACCTGCCGTTTCAATCTCTGAATACAACTCTTTTTTATTGATATCCGTTAATTTATTACCATTATCATTTATGGTATCAATAGCACCAATAATGGTTGCGATGGGTGTTCTTAACTCGTGGGACAAAGAATTCAACAAGGTATTATAGAGTTTAATGGCATTTGCTCTTTCCTCTTCATCGCGTTGTCTTTTATCATATTCCCTAATTTTATAAGTAAGTACCGCATTAATTGAAGCAATGACAAAGTACATTAAAAACATAAGCGCATCTTCAGGTGAGCCTATATGAAAATTTAATGTAGGCGGTATAAAAAAGAAGTTCCAAATCAACGCGCTCAATAATGCAGAAACCATTACTGGATAGATATTAAACAAAATAGCATTAAGTGATACTACCAAAAGCAAAATAAGTGCAACTGCCCTAAAACCGATAATATCTACGGATAGAAAACATAAGATCGCTGTTACCAAAACAAGTGATACACTTATTATGTACTGCTTTTTTTTACTAAAATGTCTCGTCTTAAGAATTTCCAAATTCTTTACTTAATAATTATAACTTTATGTACAAAGGTACTTTTTACAACATAAAGATTTTATATAAACTTAAGTTGAATCGTCATATTTAAGAAATTATATTTTTTAAATACCCACTCAAGGTTTATTTTCGGGGGATTAATTAAAGAGATGTTTTTTATATGATTGTTTGGGGATTGTTCCTATTGGGAATACTTGTTTTTTTAGCTCTGGATTTAGGTGTTTTTAATAAAAACCCACATATTATTAGTGTAAAGGAAGCTTCTATCTGGACCAGTGTTTGGGTAACTATGTCCTTTTTGTTTTCGGGTGTTATTTACTGGCTTTACAGTACAGGTAAAATAGATAATGTTGTTGCCTTAACCCCTACGGATGCTACTGTTAAGTATATAACCGGTTATTTAATTGAGCTATCCCTTAGCATTGATAATATATTTGTAATCGCTGTTATTTTTAGTTCGTTTCACATTCCGCAGAAATATCAACATCGGGTCTTATTTTGGGGGATTTTAGGCGCTATTGTCTTTAGGGCTTTAATGATATTTTTTGGTGTTGTGTTGATAAAAAAATTTAGTTTCACCACCTATATTTTTGGGGCTTTTTTGCTTTTTACAGCCTTTAGAATGTTGGTTTCCAAAGAGGAAAAATTTAATCCCAAGAAATCCTTTGTTTATAGAAATTTGAGAAGGGTAATGCCCATAACCAGCCATATGCAGGGTCAAAAATTCTTTGTGAAAATGCGCCATATTACTGCTGCCACTCCTCTATTTATAGCATTGGTTGTGATAGAATTTACTGATATTTTATTTGCGTTGGATAGTGTGCCTGCCATACTAGCCATAACCTCTGACCCCTTTTTAGTTTTTAGTTCTAATATTTTTGCCATTTTAGGGTTACGGTCTATGTACTTTTTCTTGGCTAATATGTTAGACCGTTTTAAGCACTTAAAATACAGTTTGGTTGCAATATTATGTTTTGTTGGTATTAAACTGATTTTGGTACATCATTACAAGTTTCCTGAATGGGTGTCTTTGGGCTTTATAGCCTTATCTCTTGCTATCGGAGTGATTGCATCTTTAAACAAGAAGACTGAAAAAAAAGATTGAGTATTTAATGCTTTTCATGGCAGGTAACCCCGCCAACCAATTATAAAAGGTTTAGGAATGCTAGATCTGTTTCTAAATTTTTATAATTTGCTGGGAGGGTTTCCATTGGAGGGATTCCTACCGAAGGCAGGCAGGGCGAGGTCGGCAAGCTCCTCGGCATGACAATTCTTTATTTAAGAGATGACTAAAACGTCTTGAGGCCAATCGTCGTCGTTGATATTCATAGGTTAAGAGTTTAGATTAAAATTTGGGGTGGTTTTAATTAATCCCCTTTTTTGTGTTTATGTGGTTTTAAAGAGGGCGTATTTTTAGGTGTTTCTTTGTTGTCTCTTTGTCGCCGATCTGGTTTACCGGTTGACTTGGCTATTCTTTTTGGACCTGGTTTAATTCCCATAATATTCAAAATTTAATTTATTAAAATTTTACTTCTGTTTATGCTAAATGATTTAACACCAATTTTATTTAATAATGAGTTAAATTGTTCTTTATATTTCTCGTCAGTTTTTGGACCCAACAATATTTCTATGCCTTCAAGACTCTGTTTTTTAAATTGAATATCAATATATTTTGTTGATAAGTTCAAATCTATTAATCCATTTAATACATTTCTATGCGCTTGAATTAAAATACCATTATTAAAAAATAGACGATACCTATATTCTTTTTCAAATGCCCAAAAATCGATTTTACGTTGACCAATAATATTCAAATGAACGGTTAAGGCTTCCTCCTTACCTTCTTCCGATGTTAAAACACCCTTTCTTAAGTCATTTTCAGTTGGAACATATTCAACTTTCGTTGGTCCGTATACTCTATCAATAAAGTGGTTCTGAACCGGACTATCGCTTGCAAAAGGTATTATCATATTTAGTGATAATTCATACTGTTTTTCTAGGTCAGAACCCAGTTGAAAATTTGTATCACTAAGCTTTCTTAAAACCATTACTGATTTGGAAAATAAATCAATTGGCATTTTAAATCTGACACCCTTTAAATCAGTATACATTCTCCACATTGGCAATTCGTCTCGATATTCAGAAGTCCAAGAGGATGATAGAACAAAATTTCTAACTAGAGAATTTTCATCGTAAATACCCTCTAGTGGGTCATTTAATGAATCTAATCTAGTAAACCTAATTGTTTGGCTTTCGAGAATAAGTTTTAAAGTCTCACACTCCGTATAGTGGTATAAATGACTAGGGATCATATGTTAAAGCATAATATATCTTTTAAAATTAAGTAAATTCTTAATAAGTAAGTTGAATTTTATTCAAAATGGATTAACATCTTAATGTTAATAAATCCGATTAGGTATTTATGTTATTTAGGTAATCGGTTATTTTGTTGAGTTCGGTGTCGTGTAATGTAGGTTCGAAGTAGTTGATGTAGCTATTGAGTTCTTTTAACGTTAGAATCTTGACATAGTTAAATTCCTGTTTTGGTTTATGGTTTATTAAAACTACGATATTTCTTATTGGTATTCTTTTTTGACCCCAGTGGTGATCTTTTATAAGGTTTGGGTGGTCGTCGTTGGCACTATTCAATAAGGAGAAAAGGGCGTAATTTGACCTTTGGATCTGTTTCACCGGAGAAAAGAGATCTTTATTCTGAATTGAATTTTTACTCCAGTTTTTAGTCTCAATAACAAATAAACCCGCGTGTGTTAACACCAGATGATCGATCTGAACACTGTAGATGTATTGATCGTCTTTTTTCTGGTATAGTGGTTTTTCGAATTCAAGTTTAAAATCGTTGAACAAAACAACGTTTTCCGGAAGTTTAAGGAGCTCCTTTTCTACCAAACTTTCGCCTATGGCTCCGGCTATCATGGGTAACAAGGAGCAGGCTACTCTATTTTCATGTTCCAGGGTTTTAAACTTTGGGTCGCAGTTTTGAGAAATGAGATCTTTTCGATTATTTGATAAATGATTTAGCTTTTTTAAGTTTGAATTTAAGCGCTCATAACTACTTTTCGTTTGAAGCCTTATTACATAGCGGTGATTTTTTACAATGAGATATTTGAGTACTCTGGTATACTTAAGCTTAAACCAACAAATTGCTTTTTTAAGTGGTTTTTCAGGCATTTTGGACTTCAGGGCTTTCTGCTTCCAAACCAGTTCCTTTTTTCTATTGTTTAGTACCGTTATTACTGCGCGTTTTAAGTTGTCATGCTCTTTTTGAAGATCGTAGGTTTTAGCTTGTAGCAGGTCTATTTCAAGATCAAAATCACGCTCGGCTGTAAAGAACATCTCTTCTTTGATATCTTCGAAGTTTTTTAGGAAGGATTTGATCTCCCGAATGGAATTGAATCGGTTTACTCCCTGTTCATCAAGGATTTTTCGAATTTCTGTTAGGGATCCTATTTTGCCGAAGACTTTTGGCATTGGTGGTTGTTTGTTGTTATTTAGTAATATTCCTAAAAGCTATCATAAATCCGAATTTACAAAATTCGGACAGTATTTTACAAGGCTATTGCCATAATGGTTCATTTTCCCAATCAGGCTTCATTCCAAGTGCGTTTGGATCTACATTAGGATAATTCTTAAATAAATCCATTAGGCGCGTTGTAAAATCGTTATTAGGGTGTATGGTGTTTAAGAATAAAAAGGTATATAAAGCAAAAGACACACCCTGGGACGCTGTTCTCATGGGTAGCGTGGTGTGTACTGTTACAGCGAAAATACGAACTTTAGACCATATTTAAATATTTATTTCCATATTTTTTGTTACAATACCCCCTTATTAGTTCTTTAAAAAGTCTTTATTCAATAATTCATTTACTGACTGCATATTTTGATAAGTTGATTTTGCTCTTGAAATTATCTTTTCTATTACTTTTTCTGAAGCTTCCATTTTGCCCATTAGCTCAATACCAACCAAATAATCCAATAAAAAGGAAATATAAAGCAACTCAAATTGAGAAAAAATTTTATTCTTTACCTTATTCCGATGAGTTAGGTAATCCCTATGTCTTACAATTTTGGAAACATATCCTTTAATTTTATTTTCAGGAATGGAAGTTATAATATTTATCAGCTTATTATGATCTAATAAATATTTTTCTACTGTTGGGTTTTTATGTGTTTTTCCGAATTTAAAACTGTAGGCTTCGAAAGCAGAGTAAGAATTTGTAAATCGTCTACTGTGACTAGTTTTTACCGATAATAAATTTTCAATTATAATATCCGCACAATAAGTTATGTCAGGATTGATGAACCAATGTTTTATTAATTTCGATAAATCCTTATTAATTGTATCATAATCAAGTGTAATAAAACCTGAAATATTCTCTTTATTGAGATCATCCTTATAATATAATGAAGCCCACTTACCACAACTTAAACATTTGAAATTAAAAGACTTAAACTGAGCAGATTTACCGTAAATAAAATGAAATAATTTTTGAAATGAATTGTAAAGCTCAATGCTCTCAGGTATACTTAAATTCGTTTCTGACTTGAATTCCACATAGCCCAGATTATCTATCCTTAAAAATTCGTGATTGGAAGTTAATGACGTAGATTTTGTTATTGTTAACCTTAATTCTTCTGAAATAACTGTTTGGTGCTTTATATCTTCTTGTTTTTCAATCTTATTTTCGATTGAATTAAACCAGTTCATTTTTCTTACCCACTCGACAATTGCCACATTGTCAATTTGAAATTCATTTATTTTAAGATTTATTGGGTCAATTATATGATAGGAACAAATAAAAGTATATTTAGGTCTATAAACTTTCGTTTCAATAATTCCCATACTACTATGTTGAATATTACAATTAACAAAGGTTACATAGCCTAAACTATTAAACATTCCGTAAATTACGTCTATTTGTAATGACTCATTTTTGGTCATAAGGTTTGTAGTAATAAATATTTCCTCCTTTATTAATTCAAGAACACAAAAGCATTTAATGGCTTCTGAATCCTTAAACCATACTTCGCCGAAATATTTATTTTCTTTGAACATATAACCTTTTAACTATTTTCAACAATTTCTCGTTCTTTTTGTGTTAAGCCATATAAATCATAGACCATTTGGTCGATTTCCTTTTCTGTTTGTTGGATTTGGGTTTGTAGTTCTTGGGCTTTTTTCTTGTTGTCCTCAAAGAGTTCCAGCCACTCAAACTCATCTTTTTTGGTAAGTGGTGTACCTCCAGCTTTTTTAATGGCTTTGTTGAGTTCTTTTATAAAGTCTGTAAAGTTTAATTCGTGCCAATGCTCAAATGTTCTTGTTACTTTAGTGATAGAGTATTTACTTGTTATATATTTTAAAAAGGATTCTTTCATTTTAAATAAATCAGTATTTAAAAGAATTACCTTATTCACTAACACCGAAAAATCAAATTTTTCATTATAACAAAATGGGAATTCCAAAACATAAACACCTTTAAATTGCGCAAATGCTTTATTCTCTGCGCTTGTTTTGGATTTATGATAAAATGCTAAAAGTTTTGAATTTAACTGCGCAAGTAAAGAATCTATTTTTTCTACACTATCAGGTATTATTAAATAAGAGTTCTTTAATACCATCATATTATGAACATCTTTTGCAGCTATGATTGAAGAACCTGTTCTACGCATTAATATTTTCTCCCTTAAATACATATCAAGATTAGCATTACTCTTCATCTCTTTTTGAATAAAATTCACATAGCTTCCAGAATAATCAATAAAATATCGGTTAACATCTCTCCCTAAAAGTATTGGTAAGTGGTTTTTAGATTCTTTTTTCTCCGTTAGCCAAACTTTATTGTTTCGTGTTTCCAAACCACGATACACAATTGCATGCTCTTTTATTTTACTGTAGTTCCCTTCTAATTTTTCTAATAAAGGGTTGTTAGTAGTAATAAATGGATTATACCCTTGAATGAATTTGGAAGAATCAAAATCTTTTAGTTCAAAATCTTCTTTCAGTATATTCTTCGTGAGTTTTATTTTCTCTTGTTTAGCGGTATGCTTTCTTATATGTAACACAACCGTTTCTACAACCTCATCAAATGCAGAATCCTTTAAATACACAATCTCTTCAACTTGATTTATGTAAACATTCCTTCTCATTTTTGAAAAATACTGGCCATCTAACCAACTATTTGGAATAATGAATCCCAAATAACCATTCTCTTTTATCAAATGATTAATTGCTAAATCTGTAAAGAGTGCATATGTATTAGGGTTGTATTCAGCATAACTAAATCGATTATTCACATAAGACAGTGTATTTTCCCCAAAAACAGATTTTATATACACTACATAAGGTGGATTCCCAATCACTACATCAAAGCCCTGTTTTGTTTCGGCAGATTGCTTCGTGCGTTCCTCACTCGCAATGACGGTTTCATTGTGAGATTGCTTCGTTATGCCTTCTCGCCATGCCGGGTTGAAAATTTGAGGAAATTCTTGTTGCCAATTAAAGGCTTTATCCCCCGCTACCGCTTTGCTATCAATTAATGAGTTACCGCATTTTATGTTGTTGCTTAAATCGTTGAGTTTACGGCGTGGCTGGGCGGTACGTAACCATAAGGATAGTTTGGCAATTTCAACAGACTCTTCGTTGAGGTCTACCCCATAAATATTGTTTTCTAAAATGGTGTTTTCTATATCACTCAGTATGAGGCTTCCACCTAAGACTTTTGCTTTGAGTTCATCGATGTAGCGGTGTTCTTTAATAAGAAAATCCAGTGCCTGGTTTAAAAATGCTCCGGAACCACAGGCCGGGTCACAAATGGTGATCTGTAATAACCATTCGCGGTACTTATCCAGGACCTCTAATAAGTATTTTTTGGTGTTTTGGTGTGTTCCTTTTTTTACCTCAAAATAGGCTTCTTCCTTAAAGCCCAGTGCTTCCTTTTTCTCCCGGCAGAGTTTACCTACCGTATTTTCCACGATGTATTTGGTAATGTATTTGGGCGTGTAGAATACACCGTCCTTTTTTCGCTTGCTTTTTTGTTTATCGAACTCACCGCCTTCAATTTCGGCATTGACACTTTCAATTTCATTCAGGGAGTTTTCAAAAATGTGTCCTAAAATGTTGACATCCACCTGGCTGCTAAAATCGTATTTAGCCAATTTATAGGTGTGTTTGTAAAGCAGTTCATCGTCTATGTCTAGATCATCGAGAATGGGATCCGGTTTAAATAAACCTCCATTGTAGGCATAGATCTCCGCTCTTGAGCTTGTACCCTTTCTACCCTGGTCTAAAAAGTGAAAGTATTGCTTAAATAAACCATATACCGGACGTTCATCACCGAAGTCAATATCCGCTTTCCATTTGTCCAAAATTTGAATGGTTGAATTCGGTGGTAACAGGTCTCTATCTTCTGCAAAGAAGATAAATAGAAATCGGTCTATGAGCTTTTGCGATTTTTTGAAAAGCGATAGTTTGACGTTCTTTTCCAGGGCTTTGAGTTCCTCGTTTTCGTCATGAGATGGCCCTGCTACGCTCGTTATGACGTTTTGCTTCAGACGTTTTGCGTTTCTTTTTACAAGGTCTCTAAAGAGCTCGCGTTTAAAAAGCGAATAATCGTTGTAGAACTGCTTGGTAATTTTGTCTTCCTCAACCAAGGAGGCCTCTTTAATGGTTAGTGGAAGATTATTCAGAATATTGTCCTTTTGAAGACAGAGGTACATTAGGTTAAATTCTCCCGGGGCTAATTGGAATAGATTAAATTCCAAAAACTCTGTAGCATCATTGATGTAAAAGCGTAACTTTTCGAAATTGGAGGTAAGCACATAAACACAGCCTTTTTGGTTGGCCTTGTAATCGAAGGCTTGTTTCCGGATGCTTTCTAAATCTTTGGTGTTGGTCCCTTTTAATTCAATAACCCCAATGGCTTTGGTTTCGCTTAAAATAGCGCCATCTGCTTTGCCTGCTCCTTTTTGATTTTTGAATTCGGTAGTGATGTTAAAATCAGGTTTGGGATTTAGGGTGTAGCCCAAAACATTGACGAACAATTCGTCTAAAAACTTGGCCTGGTATTGCTCTTCCTTGGAATTTTTAATGTTTTCCTGAATGGTGGCATTGTGAAAATACTTGGTGTACTTTTTATAGGCCCGGTCTACCGCCGCGCTGTCTTGTTGTGCCAGATATGTTTTTAGGACTGATGTTTGGAATAAGGGCATTTAATTGCAACTTGTTGTTTGGTTTAAATTTTTGAAGTTATAATATTCCTCTAACTTGATAAATTTATCATAACAATACTGTATTTTATCTCCAATTTACTTTCATTTGCTTCAGTTGATTAGATTCTATTATTTGAGCAATATCTGTAATATTTCCGATAGCTAGTTTTAAATCTTTACCACTCGAGTTTTCAACAAAAATCCGAAACTCGCTTTCATATTTAAAATCTTTTGATTTATGAAAAATTGATATATCCTTCACTATTTTATCAATCGGATTATAATAGTCCATAAGACCCCAGAAAATGTTGTAACCTAAGGATTTCGCTTGTTTGTTTATCCTTATTAGAAATTCTTTGTAATCCGTTATTATAACTGCATGAGTTCCATATTCCAACATTCTGGTATCAAGTTGAATTTCCTGCTCAGCATCTGATGATTGATTGATGGAATAAAGAGAATATATATTACCTACTTTACTGATATTTTGCCTGAACTGTCCATTGGTCATTTTAATTTTAATTTCCCGTTGATGTTCTGGAAAAGGAAAAATTGTTAAAGTGACACTATCTTTTTGATCGTAGTTTATGATTTCTGTTACACCTTCAAGAATATCGCCACCGGACTTTCTTTCCTTTGCTCGTTTTCTAAACCCTTCAATTGGTCTACAAAATACTATTCCATTTTCGATTAATTGTCTCATGTATTTTTTAGAGCCAAATTTTATGAAGAATCTAGAAAGCATTAATTACAACCATTTTGATTAACACAATTTTTATCATAAAATTATTATACTAAATATAGAATTCTTATTTGATCTAAATATAGAAAAATTCTTATGAAATAATTTTGTCTCAAGACGTCGCTTGATATTTTCCTATAATTTATGGCACTAATTATACATTAAAGTTCCGAGGTTACTGAAAAATAAAATAATAACGAAGTATATTATTGGAAGAGCAACTAGCCAGCCAACAAGAATATACGTGTTATATCGAATCTTTTCCAATTTTTCTATTTGGAGGCTTTGAGCAAAAAGAATTTCTCTTAACATTTCTGTGTTCTCAAGGTCTCCATAAATTTCAAGGAATTCCTTTCTTTTTTTGGTTAATGGTATTTTATCTCGGTTCATATTTTAATGTATCAGATTTTACATTTTAAATATAGAAAAATTCTTATAAAATTGGTTATATTTATTTGTAAGTCTCCCCTTGAGCTGCTTGTTTGATAGTTAATTTTATATTTTTAGACCATGCCTGCATTTGAAAAACCGAAGTTCATTTTTAATTTTGATGTTGCTGATGAGGTGCAGCATTTGAAAAATCATAAGGTCGTCAGGGGTGTTCCGGATAAGTCGGCTGATAAGCTTTTGATTGCTTCCTGGAACATTGCGAACCTTGGTTTACAAATTCGGTGGCGAGAACATTATCAGCTTATCGCCGAAATCCTGAGTTGGTTTGATGTTGTGGCCATACAGGAGATCCATGATGATTTGGAGGGTTTGCGGGCTGTTGAGTCGGAGCTTCCCTCCTATTACAGTTTGATCTTTTCGGATAAGGGTGGTAATAATGAGCGGTCCGGATTTATTTATGATAACCGCATCATTAAACAATTGGAACTGGTTGGGGAAATTGGCATTCCTCCTAAGGATCATAAATACATCAAACTTGAAGGCGTTAACCAAGCTTTTACCGGTTTTGATCGTAATCCTTATTTGTGTTCTTTCCAATGGCAGAATACCATGTTTATTTTGATCACCGTGCATTCCTTTTCCGGCGGGGTGTCTTCGCGTGATCTGGAGCGTCGTGCCCTAGAGGCTTATGCTATTGGTCGGTACGCTGACCTAAGAAATAAATCGTCAAATGCTTTTTCAAAAAATATTATTGCTTTAGGGGATTTTAATATCCCGATGATCGAAAAGGGTGATGTGGTTTATGAGGCTTTGGTAAAACGAGGTTTGAAACTTCCGGAGCATTCTACTAAAGTGTATTCAAATATTGTGAATGATAAAATGTACGACCAAATCGCTTTCTTGCCTTCTATTAAATCTAAAATTGAGGACCATGGTGTTTTTGATTTTGATAGTGCTATTTTCCCGGAGCTTTGGCAAAATCATATGCCTGGGGAGTTCAGGGCCTATTTGCGGTATTATATTTCGGATCACCGCCCTTTGTGGATGCAGTTGCGGTTTTGATGAATTGTGCACTTGACAGTGGCCCTTGTTTATAGCTATTTAACATAGGGAATTCTATTTAAGAGATTCCTACTGAAGGTAGGCAGGGCCACTTCGCAAGCTCCTCGCAATGGCATCTTTTTTTCGTGAGATTACTACCGAAGCTAGGTAGGGCCATGTCGCAAACTTCTCGCAATGGCAGATTTTGTTGCGGGGTATTACTATTCTTGATTAAGAACATCTGAAAAATTATTTCCTATATCACTTTTTATCCATAACGGATGTTTTGAATTCTACACTAAATTTAATAATCGAGTCTAATAGAATAATATTATCTGGTTTCGACAACAGGTCGGTACTCAATTTTTTAAACTCACAATATTCTAGGAATAAATCTTTATAATTAAAAGGAATTTTAATGTTATCGTTAAACAAATTACTGTTGTTAAACAGTGAGTCATATTGACTAAATGAGATATATTCTTTCTCTGATTTTTTTTTGAATAGTTTATTCAATTTTATCAATTTAATTATTTCAATAAAGTTAAAACCATTGGCATAATATGATTTTGGTTTATATAAATAGGGATTATTTTTAATATCCTCTTTCATTGAAAAACCTGTTTCAAAAGAATAAATTTTAGGATTGAATGGTTTGTTTTTTAAATCTTGAAAAATTTCTACTTTTTCTAATTTATTTGTCTTTTTATCTAATTCAATTACATTAATCCTATCATAAAATTCTTTTTTCACTCTTAAAACCATTGAATTATGGAATAATGTACCAATAGCTATAGAGTCATCTACCGACGCAGAAATTGTAAACTCTCCTTTATAATCCGATAAAATAGTTTCATTTCTATTCAGATTCATGATAACTGCTCCTTGTACAGGTGAATCTTCATCGTATAAAACTCCCTTAATACTTTGAGAATATGTTATCAATGGAAGTATAAAAAAAATAAGATTGAAATGTTTCATAAACCCACGAAATAAAATTAATTTTTATTCTGAAAATATTTTTTTAGTGTTCAATACCTCCAACTATCTTGTGAATTTAGAGTAATAAATACAATTAAATTTTAAGTTTTCGTTAAAATTATTTTCGTTTATCCGTCGCATTTTTATCAAAAGCAAATAGATTGAACATGGCGCGCATGCGGGAGCGGACGCGCTCTCCGTATTTTTCTTCGAGTTCCTGGGCGTTGAGGTTTGTGGTGATGTGGGTTTTTGGATGTTTTTGAAAGGTATCGGGTATGTTAGTTAACTCATAACGGGACAACAAAATCTCGCCCATGACGTTGCAGTCGGTTCCGAAATGGCGACCGGTGGGTTCCACGCCAAGGTCGTCAAAGCAATAGGCTTGATCGTCGGAATAGTCTTCGATTATTTTAAAACCGATGTTATTAAAGCCAAACACGATGTTTCGCGCCGGTATTAGTTTGAAGGACTTTTTGTAGGGTGTGATGTGTGGTAGCAATTTCATGAGGGTGGTTTTGCCGCAACCTACCGGCCCGGATAATAGGATGCCTTTTTTGGGATCGATGCCCAAATGCTTGCAGTAGGCTTCGTCCTGAATGTAGTAAGTGACTAATTTTAACAGAACGTCGTGATCATCCTCATGAATCTTAAAATGTTTACCGAAAAGTAGTTTCCCCTTTGCCTCCAGGTAAATTAACACCTTTTTAAAATCGTAGCTTATGACATTTCCCTTGAGATCTCCCAACTGGAACGATACGGCTCCCTCCGTGATAATGTGGGGCTTTTTTGGATCGAAATGTGAAGTAAACTTGATCATAGCGGTTGATTGTAGTTTTTATTTCGTTTGGTGTGGAGGTTGCCGTTTTGGCCCAAAACATTTGAGATCTCATTTTTTGAAGAATAATCTTTAGCATTCAGGATCCAGCTTTGGGCCGCTGCTTTCCAATTTAGGATCTTCGAATTCCCTTTTTTCCAACCCAGAGCTTCATAGTGATTGAAAAATTTCAAGGCCTGGTCTTCTTTACATCCTTCTTCCTGAAAAAAATGGATTACTTCAATTTTATTTTTTGGTTTAGAAATGTTTACTCTTTTTTTAAGTTTATTACTGTTTGTATTACGCCCCGGTACTTGTTCAGGACTTGTCTCTTTTTTGGTATTGTAGTGTTCCATAACTTGTTCGGTACTTGTACCTATTTTGGACATCTTAACAGTACTGCCCCGGTGTGGGTTCTTTGAAGGGATGTAAACAATGTATTTCCATTGGTTTAAATCATTGATGCATTTGTGATAGGTTCCCTTAGATCCTATTTTTGACTGCTGCATCACTTCATTTCGATTGATAAAAAACTGTTCTGCAAAGCGCGCTAAATTCCAGAAATGGAATAGTGCGAAATACAAACTGACATGTGTTGTGTTAAGTCTGGTATCTTCTAAGAAGGCTTGAAAAACCCGGTTGAGGTGACTGATGTAATTAACTTGTTTCATTACAACATTCTTGATCGTGGATTGAAAACATGATATTAATCACGGCCGGACATTTCACGATCATATAACTTTCTCGGTTTTGTATGATTTCGCTCCAGGATATTATTGATGAGGTCGGCATCGTAATAGATGACATTTCCAAACTTGGTATAGGGTAAGGTACCATTGATGCGCATGTTTTGAAGTGTTCCGGGGGAAATACCCAGTAGTTTTCGAACTTCGGAGGACTTGATCCACTTTTTTTGCTTAACGGCTTGGCGCTTTTCCATAAGCGTTTTAATGTCGGAAAGTAACTCTGTTTTGAATGCGTTAAGATCGTCTAGGGTTAGGATTTTAATGCTCATAAGTAGGTTTAGATTAGGGGAAATCCACAAGGTCTTCTGAAGGAAGACCCCGTTGGATTCCATTGTGTTGATTTGACTTTCAATCACAAATTTGCAAAGGCTTTTTGAAAAAAATTAACAAGGTTAAACAAGTTGGGAATTTCTTCTCCCTTTAATTCGAAATAGGTATTTTTAAATAAACAACATCAAATTATATGTTGATTTTCAGAATGATATAATCACAAAAACCTTAATAAGGTTTACCCAAGTTGGTATTTATTGGGTAGGATTTAGGCGCCAGTGTACCTGGGAATTACCAAACAAATACATTTCAATTTAAAGTATATAAGGAAACCCTAATCGGGCCGTTTTTAATTCAATTTTAATTAAAAAAACGATCAATGTTCCAGATTTTTGTCGATCTTAATTTCCAAAGATTCCTTTAAATAATCTAAAAACTTGGTTTTATGATTACGTGCCTGAAGGTCATAAAACACCCTAGAGTAATCCTCGATCTTTACATCGAAGGCCTCATTGAATAACAGCATCAGATCTTTGAGGGTGGCATTACCGTTGTTGACCGCATTACTGGCTTGTAAAGCATAGATGAGCTCTACCAGATCACTTTTATGTGCCGTCCATTCAAAATGGGGCACCCCGGGATTTTTGCTTCTGAAGTTATGCCTTTCTATGCCTCTAACTTTTCGCCTGAGATACAAAATAATATCATCGAAAGCCATAAGTGTGGCCAAAATTGTGTCGTGACTCGTTGAGAATTCCGTATCGGTACAAAAATAAGCTGCATCCGGATTAAGCATCAGGTCGATCTCCGATCGGGTAAAATAGTGCATGTCGTAACGGGAAGAACTGGTTCGGTAATAGTTGTAGAATTCTATATTTGAATCGATATATTCCTGGAGCTTGCCCATGATCCTGCAGTAATATTTTTTCACCACCTTGTCGGCGGCATTGGGTTTTCGGATCTCGATATTGTGGAGTTTCGCAAAGATGACCACTTTGCTTAAAACCATAGGCTTGACCGTTTTGAAAAAGTTGATCTCATCATTTATGTCAGGCCATTTGGAATTTTTGAATATTGTTTTTATTTGAAGCAGGGCCTGAAGTGATACCTTATAGCTACTATGTATTTTTTTAAGGTTTTCTGAATCGGATTCGTCAATGGATTTCAGTTTTTCTTTTAGAGCAATAAGAATCTCATTGCATTGGTCTAATGGCATCGTTTCAAGTAGGTTAAGGATTTTAAGCACTAAAAGTAAAAACTATATTATATTATAACACTATAAATTGCATTATTGTTAATTAAATCCCTTTTGTGAGGTTTAAGCGAACGGATAAAGATCACCAAAAGTTCCTCTTATCCGGGGAATGAGCTCCAAAAAGGTGTATATTGGTGCACATATAACGAGTTAAGCGCTCATTTAATGGCAAAATTTTTTTTGAATTTTTAAGGCTTAAAATAAGGTCGATTTTTAAAGCTAATTTCCTTTTTATCATTCCCTTCTTGCCAAATTATTTTCTTAATTCAATGTCAAAAAAGTAATCGCGGATTTAAAATTCAATCTGTGCGCAAGCAGAACGTAGTAGTATTACTTTTTTGTGGTTTATTTGTGAGGTTATCGATTTAAAAAAAACGGGCGCTAACAGCGTATAAAATTTATTGCTTGGTTCTCGCTCATCGGAAAATCCTGCGGATTTTCCTACGGTTCGGTTTTATTTGCTAAATTAGTTACCTAATCACGCAACAAACCTTATACGAAACGTTAGCGAGCATTAAAAATGAATCAACTAATTATATGTAAAGACCTTCGACTCTTTTTTGGGAGCTACCCGCGGACCATTACTGAGCATAGTCATCCCGTGATTCAATTAATTGTGGCGGTTGAAGGATGCTTTCTTTCAAAAGACGATTCGGGCAATTGGTTGAGTAAAAACGGTTTATTGATCGGACCTAACCATACGCATGAGTGTGATGCCAGAGATGTGCCAATCATTAGTGTGGACATCGATCCAGAGTCTAGTCTGGGTGAATGGGTTTTGACCAATCAATTGAAGAGCCAGCCTATCCTCGATTATCCGCACAGCGATATTAATCCTATTGATATCAAAGCGTTTTCTGACTGCGTTGAGAATCAGGACTGGCGAGCACTGAGGTCGATGATTGAGAACACTTTTTTCTTTAGAAAGAGCAACATAGAAATCGAAAAGGACGAACGCATTCGAGACGTTTTGAACTTTATCTCAGAACACATCCACGAAAACATCACCACCGAAAGGCTTATGGATGTAAGTCATTTGAGCGAAAGTCGACTCATTCACCTGTTCAAAAAAGAAATGGGGCTACCCATACGCAACTACATTCTTTGGACCAGGCTTCAAATCGTTTTCGAATCGATTCTAAGAGGCGAGTCACTCACTGCTGCATCCTATGAAGCGGGATTTTCCGATCAGGCTCACATGACGAGGACATTCACTAAAATGATTGGAGTTCCTCCTTCCTCGGTGATAAAGAATAGCAAATTCGTTCAAGTTTCCTTTCCCGAATAGGTTCACCTTTGCTCAAAATTTAAAGACATGAGCAAAAAGAAGAAAACTGCACTCGTGGTGCTACTCCTTTCCTTATTGGTTATCGGTATCAACGTTTCTTTTATTTTGAGTGGATCAGAAAGTCCCAAAAGAACCTCTTATGACCTTCCTGCTACAGAACTCAACAATCAGTCTTGGGAAGAAATATTTCAAAGCAATGAGGCGATTGATCAGTTCAAAATTCTCAATACGGGTTCTGTCAAAGTACCTCTTAGCGGAATGTTGAATGCTGAAAAGCTTGAAGCAAACCACCAACTTGATGAATTCTTGTGGGTAGATGTATTTGTGTTTCTTTTTCATCATAGCGAAAAAGGTTGGTTTATGATCGATGCGGGCTTAGACAGTACATTTCAGCGAGACGGAAACATAAAAGGACTCTTGGCAAGCAATTACATCATCGAGTCGCGGCAGGAAAAGAATCAAAATATAGCGGCTCAGCTCGAAGAGGAAAACAAGGACATTCAAGGGATCTTCTTTACCCATTTACACGGAGATCATACAGCGGGCCTACCTGAGTTACCCCACTCCATTCCAAAGTATGCTGGAAAAGGAGATGAATACTTGGATATCCCATTGGTGTACAACCCAAATCACCTAACGTCAGATTCGGAAATTATCGAGATCGATTGGTCGGAAGGTATCGCGAAAGCCCCTTTCCATCGTGTCGTTGACATCTTTGGAGATGGATCCTTCTTGGGAATACATACGCCAGGACATTCAAAAAGCCACCTGTCGTATCTGTTAATGACTTCAGAAGGGCCAAAACTTCTAACGGGGGATGTTAGCCACACCAAGTATGGATTTGTCAATAACATAGAGCCTGGATGGTTACATGATCAGGAGTCTGCCGAAAGGAGTCTTGCACAATTGGTGGAGTTCCATAGCATGTTTCCAACTATTGAGGTGATCTATGGACACCAGCGATAAATAAGCCAAAGAAAACAGTGTACACCAACATAGAGACCGAACGACTCCTCCTACGCCCCATCTATCCAAAGGATGCTGGATTCATCTTTGAATTGGTCAACTCAGAAGGCTGGCTGGAATTTATTGGAGACAGGAATATTGTAGACGAGTTAGCCGCCGAAGAATACATTCTCAAATTGTTAGAACGCGACAATTCCTATTACAACGTCTTTGAGCTGAAAGAAAGCAACCAGGCCATCGGGATAATTACATTTCTTCGTCGAAACGATGAGCAATTTCCCGACATTGGATTCGCCTTATTACCTGATTTTGAAAACAATGGTTATACCATCGAAGCAGCCAGAGCCTACCTAAATAAGATTGACAGATCTGGAACGTTTGGAAATGTTATTGCCCTCACAATGCCTACCAATACCAGATCAATCAGGGTGATTGAAAAACTCGGATTGTCGTATCAGTTTGACTTTGTCAAGGATACCACAAGACTGTCCTATTTCAGCCGAAAGAGATTAGTCAAACGATCCATTGATAATAACTAACAATGCTTTCACTATCTTTACATGATCGCGCAAAAGAGCGCAGGGTAACCAAGAAAACAACAATGAGAAATCAAATATTGATCAGCGTATTAGTGCTCCTCGCTAACGTGCTAAACGGGCAAGAGCTGCCAGAAAAAATCAGTGAGACCGACTTTTCAATTGGTAAAGCCATCGGCATTCAGTCGTTGACATTAAACGAAAAACGAGAACTCAATATTTACCTACCCGCCAGTTATGCCGCTGATACGTCCAAGAGGTATCCCGTTATATATTTGCTAGATGGCTCAAAAGATGAAGACTTCGTTCACATTTCGGGAATCATTCAATTTGGTGCTTTTAAATGGATCAATATGAATCCAGAGTGCATTGTGGTGGGAATAGAAAATGTGGACAGAAAAAGAGATTTCACCTACCCATCTCAGAATAAACTTGACCAGGAAGAGTTTCCAACGTCGGGAAAATCAGCAAGGTTTATTCGATTCCTGGCGAATGAATTGCAACCATTTGTTGATGCAAATTTCAGAACCACCGCTAACAAAACCATCATAGGACAGTCTCTAGGAGGTCTTGTAGCAACGGAGGTACTTCTTGAAATGCCCGATCTCTTTGACAACTATATCATCGTAAGCCCCAGCTTGTGGTGGAATGATGAAAGTTTACTGAGTAGGCAACCAGAGCCTTTCGACTCAATTAAATCAATCTACATTGCAGTAGGAAAAGAAGGGGAAACAATGGAACGTCTGGCAAAAGAACTATTCCGAAAACTAAGTGACCAGAATAGCCAAAACACTGAATTGCACTACGAGTTCTTAGAGGATAAAACCCACGGAGATGCATTGCATATCGCTGTGTACAATGCGCTTGGTAAGATATTTAGATCAAAAAATGAATAGGGCCATATGAATAAAACATTGATTCTTACAGTAACTGCTCTGATCTGCTTTCTGATCAAATCGAATGCGCAGCAAGAAAGTACATACCTGAAAGCGGGAACTTTTTACGACAGCAAAAACAATGTGCTTCTCAAGAATAAGCTTATTCACATTGAAGGTGCAAAAATCGTCAGCGTTGGTGATTTTAGCTCACTACCAAAAAATGCGCAGGCAATAGATTTAACCGATTACACGGTTCTACCAGGGCTGATAGATGCCCATACACACGTGCTTTTTTCCCAAGAGGCCAATGAAGATTTTGCTGAATGCAGCATTCATACGCTTACCATGGAGAGTGATGCCTTGCGAGCGTTGCGCGGATCCGAAAGAGCTAAAAGTTACTTGTTGAATGGAATCACGAGCATCAGAGACCTCGGAAACTCGGGATTATATCTGGATGTAGCGCTTCGGGATGCCATTAATGAAGGTACAATTGAAGGTCCGCGAATCATGGCGTCAGGCCCCATTTTGGCCGCCCAGGGTGGACAGATTTACAATGTTACCCCCGAGCATCAGGATCTCATTGAAGGCGAATATCGAATTATAACGGGCCCTGAAGATGCCAAAAATGCGGTAAGGGAACACGTCAACCAGAATGTGGACTTGATTAAGATTTGTGCAGATAACCTACCAAACAAGACCTATCTGACCATTGAAGAAATAAAGTCAATCGTCAAAACGGCGCATGAATACAATTTAAAAGTTACGGCTCACTGCGTCACCAATCAGTCTGCACGAAATGCCATTGAAGGCGGTGTGGATGGCATTGAGCATGGATTCAATCTGAGCGATAGCACTATTGGTTTGATGGTAGAGAGGGGAGTTTACCTGGTACCGACCGAGAACAGCAGAGATTACATGAATACTTACGTAAAGCTGGCTGATTACGATGAAAATGAGGTAGACTGGATCGATTTTTACATGAATAATATGACCAGCAGGTTGAATAAGGCTATCAAAGCGGGTGTGCCTATCGTAGCTGGCTCTGACAATTATACTGACATTGAAGTGTCCCAAGGAGAATCCTCCTTTGACATGTTTCGGTATTATTTTGAAGCTGGAATGAAGCCGTTGGATATTTTACAATCAAGCACCTACACATCGGCACTCCACCTGAACAAGGAAAATAAAATTGGTTGTCTTCAACCTGACGCCTATGCTGATATCATAGCAGTAAAGGGAGACTTATTACTGGATTTTATCGCCACCATGGAAAGCGTTGTATTCATTATGAAAGATGGTGAGATTTATAAAAATGACGTTGACTAGCCTCTACACGAAGCTCCTTATAAACTTATTGAAGCTAAGACTAAACGAATCTGCTCGGAGCTAATAAAAACGGTTTCACGGCCAGAATTATCATTAGAATAATAGTGAAAAATAGACCAAACCGATACACCAATAATTGTGGATTTATCAGATTGTTGTGAACCAAAAAAAATAAATAAAAACGCTCGCTAACAATGGCTATAAGTAATTGCTTGTTCTCGCCTACTTCTGAAAATCCTCGCGGATTTTCAGCTTTTTGTATACTTGTAATGTTAAATACTAAAACACGCAACTACTCATAGCCGAGACCGTTGGCCCACATAATGACTGAAAAGGAAATAACAGAAAAATCTGTTTTTGAAAAATTCAAAAAATCATATGTTAATTTTCCTTCTGGCGAAATTGAACATATTGATAAACCTGATTTCATAATTCATAGTAAGGAAAAAATTGGAATAGAAATTACTCAAATATTTAAAGACGACTTTAAATCTGAAAAAGGTTCAGTTTTAAAATCATTTGAAGAAACAACAAAAAGGGTCTCTAGAGAGCTCTTAAATTTGCTAATCGAAAAACAGATTCCTAAATGTTGTATTAACATTCATTTGAATGTAAAAGAATTTCCAATTAAAAAAAGTCCCAAAGAAATTGCAAAAATTTTTCTCACTGATATTTTAAAAAATATAATATTAGACAATAAAAATTATATCTTAGAAATCACTAACAATGGACATCTCCCGAATGTAATTGACTCTTATGATATTATATTTAATGAAAAAATAAAAAGTCATGAATACATAGAATCTTATTCTGCCATTGGAGGTATAATTGATAATTTAAAAATTCAAAATATACTAGATAAAAAAGAAGATTCTAAAAAAAGTTTTAGTAAATGTGATAAATTTTGGCTAGTCATAAAATCAGGTGAATTATCATCGGACTATTTCCCAACTATCCAAATTGATAAAGAAAAATTAAATACAACATTTGATAAGATTTTCATTTTGAAATTCTTAGAAAACGAAATTATTGAAATAAAATAATAACGTGGGCTAACACTATGTATAGTTCATTGCTTAGGTTCTCGCTTTTCGGAAAATCCTGCGGATTTTCCTACGGTTCGTTTTTATTTGCTAAATTGGTTACCTAAAATCGCAACAAACCATACACGAAACGTTACCTGCAAGCTGAAAAAACCAACAGCATAATAAAATGATAGACACCTCAATTGAACATAATCTTCGTGAATACGTCAGGAAAATTGATGACGAAGGAGTATTCAATAAGCAGGATGAAAAGTTAAAGGCAGAAGACTTTTTTATGCGTCTTTTTGAATTGATTTATGGTTATAAGAGCTTAACGAACCTAAACTATACAGAAAGAAATACACCAGGAATTGACTTATACGATTTTCAAAAAGGAATCGCCATTCAAATTACAGCTATCCAAAGTGCTGAAAGAAAAAAAATAGAAAACGATACAGTTGACAACATAATAAAACACCATAGTTCAAAAAAAATCAATGAAATCATTTGCTTCTTCATAAGGGACAATAAAGCCCTAAAAGATATTAGCGAAGAAGAATTGAGAGAGAAATATGGTAAAAAAATCACTTTAAAGACGACAACAGAACTAATTGGCGACTTCCAAAAAATAACTTCTCCAGAAAAAAGACTGAGAATTGAAGAAATTGTAAGACAAGAACTTTCTCCCCAATTTAGCGGAATAAGCTCTGTTTATCATTTTGTCGAATTCAGTAACAGAATAAAAACTCAGGAATATATCACTCCTGATGAATCTATATATTTTTCGTTTTTTGAGAAGAAGAAGATTAAACAAATAGCTTCACTCTTCAATAAAAACAAAACAAAGGAGTACGCAATACTTGGAAATCCGTGTAGTGGTAAAACAACATTTGCAGAAGCTATCTACAAGAACTTTATTCCTCACTTTCGAAATAGGACATTTTACCTTGACCTTTCAGACCCAGATATCAGCGGAAATGATACACTAAAAGAAATAGAGAAGTTATCTTTTTATCGTTCCACATTGATAATCGATAACATTCACGATAACGTAAATTTATTTATCAAAATTCGTCAAAGAATCAAATCATTTGAATGGATTAAAACCATATACCTATCAAGATATTACAACTCCTTTCGAGAAGAAGACAAAGACTCAATTCTAAACGTTTTTAAAGACATTAAACAATTTAGATATAACCCAAACCTTGATTTTGAAAACAAAGTTTCAGGAATTATAGATAACAGGATTTATCATTTAAAAAATGATTTTCCAGATTTCAATTGGTACAAAGGAGATTTTAAGATAATCTTAAAAAACACGGATAGTAATTTATTAAAACTAAATATCGCTCTTGAAACTTGGATTTCATCAACTAAAAAAGGTAACTCATTAAAATTTGACCAAGTTAATAATGACAGAATTTATGAGCATTTCTATAAACATCACGGCTTAAAACAATTTGACGAAGAACTATTATTTCTATACTCCTATCTTTTCAGTTATGACATTTCATTCTTAAGAATGAAATCTAAGAATGAAGAATTCGGAAAATTAAAGGAAAAAGGAATTGTATTAAACTACTCAACTAGTGATTACTATTATTTTCCTCACAAAGATTATGCTTACCTAATAAACCAAACCTTAATTAAAGAAAAAGGATTAGGTACAGACCATTTAATAGAATTACTCAACAACTACATTGATAATTACAGAACTGAATCAGAACTAAATATTACGGAGTTAATAGTCAAATTATCTATTTCAGAACAATTTGAAATTACCAGACAGTTACTGAATAATGCAAAGGTACTTGACCTATTTTCGGATAAATTCAAAAGTAATATTCGCCCGTATGAAGTGTTTCAATTACAAAAAATATTTTTTCAGTCATTTGATTATTTGAACAGCGAAAATCAATTATTGTATTATAACCTCTTTATAGAATACTATTTGAATAATAAGCTTGAGCTATACATCTATAAAGATTATTCCGTGTATAGTAATTTGCTTCAAATTGCTAATCAATTAAATTTAGAGCTAGGAGACATCATAAAAACACTCCGAATTAATGAGCAGGCCAATACTAATTCCATTACAGAATTAACAATGAGAATTAGTAAAAAGAAAGCCACACCAGAAACGGTTAGTAGAATTTTAAATTCATTTGATTTCTCCGAGTGGTTAACAATGATTGAAAAATTGCCCACTCTTTCAAGAATCACAAATTCACTGTCAGAATTAAATACTTCTCCTCTATCTAAGAAATTATTGTTCGGGATAATAAAGAATCTGAACATAGATCAACTTGCTCGAAAAAGTAAAAACCTAAAAGCTGTTCAAATTGGAAAATCAATAAGAGAACTAGAAAAAATTGATATATCTCTAGGAACAAATATTGCTAAAAATCTACTTAATAAATTATCGAGTGGCTTAAACCTATCGCAATCGAATCTATCAGATTTTGCAAAGAGCTTATCAGATTTGTCGTCAATTGCACCTGATTTGATTATAATAGAACTTGAAAAAAGTTTTGAAAATAGAACATTGCACAAACTACTTGAAAATGAAGATAGTTTAAGTAATATCTCGGCTCGAATACTAGAGTTAAATACCATAATCAAGGATAACAAAGAGCCTTTTTTAAAGATAACAAATGAATTTTTGGCTTCTGAAAAATTCAAGACTTTAATCCAAAATGAAAGTAACATTAATAGCCTGCTAATATTCTTTGAAATAGTCAAAAAAGAACAAATTCAAATTGCTCAAGATATATCCAATGAACTTTTGAGTATTACAAAGCAACAGGTTTTAAACTGTGATTTCGATATTACGGTTTTATCTAACCCCAAAGCCCTGAATCTGCCTGAACTCAAGAGTAAAATCAAAAATGAAATATCAGCTGAACTTCTAAATAAGGTTATCAATGGTTCAAAATTTACTGTCATTGAATCACTATTTCTTGTTTTAACTAGAGTAGATAAAGAAAAAACGGTAAATGCATTAAATAAGTCAGATATTAATATCTTTTGTACATCAATGTGTCATAAGGAGCTTAATATCAGTCAATCTACCGAAGTTCTAAATAAAACAAAGAACAAAACCTTTGTTAGTGATAGCTTGAATGCAAATAAGTTTTGTGCTAATCTTTTAGACAATTATTTAACAGTACAACGTGCAGACATATACCAATACAATAGATTGAACTTTGGGGATTTTCTAAAAGCTTTTGACTTTTCATTAAAAATTGATTTTGATACAGCCATAAAGCATTTTGAAAGTGACTTTCTCAAAAAATTAAAAGTATCGAATAACAAGAATTTGACTATTTCTTCTCTATTTCAATCTCTGCGGAGAATAGAAGAATTAACAGAAAGTAAATACAAAACGGAAATTAGTGAGTTCTTGAAGCTGTATAAGCCAAAGTTCTTAAACGGTATAAAGAATGAAAACTTAGCCAAAACAACGTCAGGACTAGTTGAATTAAACAAATGTGACTTAAAGGATTATGCAGATGAGTTGCTTTATGATGCCAGAAATGTTGTTTTAAATAAAATAAGGCAATTGAATGGAGATAAAATATTGAAGGCAAAAATATTTCCCGACATTGAAAAGATTGCGATTGGAAAAGCGAAAATAATATTGACCGAAATAAAAGCCAGCAGGTAACAATGTATATAAAAAATAGGCGGAATAGTAGTAAAATCAAGGAGTTTCGCTCGTATCGAACTTTGTGCTTAGCCGAAAGTTTCGTGCTTCGAAATCGCCTACTTTTCATATACTAAACGTTGGCAAACATTAGAACCCAAGAGTTGAATTTTAATAACTGCATAATGACACGACTAAAACCAGCATTTTATTTATTAATTCTATCATTTTTATCCGTAGTCAACTTTGCACAAGCACAAAATGACTCAATTAAAGACCCTTCAACTGTGTGGAGTAAAATAGAGGCTTACACACCTACTAAAATAGCCCTTCCAGACAACTACGATTCTACTAAAAAGTATACTCTTATTATTGGACTTCATGGTTATGGTAGTACTGCAGAAAGTTTCTTAGGACTGAGCAAACCCTTCACTAATGCTGGATTTATTTTCGCAGCTCCGGAAGCTCCTTACCCAGTACTTCTTGATAATGGAAAACTCGTTTATGAGTGGTTCCTATATGATATTTCATCCTTTATTATGCTTGAAAGACCTGCCTCTGATTTAGAAAAGATTGCTATGCGTACGACCACGGAAAATCAGATGGGACAAGTCATTAGTGATTTAAAAAACAAGTATATGATAGACAAAATCTTCTTTACAGGCTTCTCTCAAGGTGGAATTATCACCTATTTGACAGGCATCCATCATCACGATAAAATTGATGGTATGATTATTTTTAGTTCGGTGGTAGATGAAGATTGGTTGGGAAATGACAACATCGAGGATGGGAAAGATGTCAGAACATTAATCATCCAGGGAGAACAGGACAAGTTGGTGCCAATAGAATTAGCCGAAAATGGTCGTGATCTATTGATTGAAAACGGATATAATGTAACCTATAAAAAGTTTGAGGGAAGGCACACCGTACCAATGCATCTTATGGACTTTGTAATTGATTGGATTAACAAAAAATGAAAAGTAATAACGTTTGCCAACAATGTATAACCACAATTATGGCGGATTCGACTACGTCCGAATCCACTCGAAATTGCTAAAGTCTGTATCAAACCGAAAATTAACGCATATTAACCCGTAACTGACAGTTATACGAGTCCGTTGGCAAACATTAGAGCAAAACCCTGAATAAATGATAGAATATGAATATGATATAGCTTTTTCTTTTCTTCAACAAGACGAAGAATTAGCAATAACGCTATATGATTTACTAAAAGAACGTCAAAAGTGTTTCATTTATACAGAAAGTCAAAAAAAACTAGCTGGAACAGATGGAGAAGAAGCATTTAATCGTGTTTTTTCAGTAGAATCTAGAATTGTGGTAATTCTATATAGAAATGAATGGGGAACTTCAAAATGGACACGAATTGAGGAAACTGCAATTAGAAATAGAGGTTTTGAGGAAGGTTACGATTTCACAATCTTAATACCATTGGAAAATAGTGTTGAACCGCCAAAATGGTTACCTAAAAACAGGTTGTGGATAGGATTAAAAAGATGGGGAATTGAAAGTGCTGCTTCAGTAATAGAAGCAAGAGCACAAGAAATGGGAAGTTCTATAAAATCTTCTAATTTGGCTGATAAAATTTCCGTTTTCGAAAATGAGGTTTTAAAGGAAGAGAAAACAAAACGATTATTAGAGAGTCAGGAAGGTCGGACAATTGCCTCGACAGAATTTGAAGAAATTATTAGTGTTTTCAGAAAACTGACAGACGAAATATTATCAAAAACTGAAAATTGGAATTTGATTCTTCGTGAAAATAGACAGAATGGAATGGACATTTTAAGTTATGGCTATCAGCTTTCTATTCAATTTTATCCAAATCAATTTAAACCTTACCTTTTTATAGCACTATTTAAAGGATATTTTAATGCAAATGGACAAGCGGACTCGTTTAATCCACCACAAAGAATTTCAGATAAACGTTATAATGTTAACATAAATAAATTTGACCAAAAAGGTTGGTCGAATCAAGAGGGAAAACAAAATTTCCAACCATCATATAAATTGAGTGAATATTGGATTGATGAATTAACAAAATATGCTATGAAAAGCCGGACGAAAAAATAACGATTTGCCAACACCGTGTGTAATTAATTGCTTTGGCAAGTGCTTATTAAGAAAATTCCTTCGGAATTTTATCGCGTTCGTTTTTGTTTACTAAATTAGTTGCTGAAACACGCAACTAGCCATACACAAACACGTTGCCAGTAATTTGAATGAACCGAACGATATTAATCATATTTGTCTTTTTCTCAACTAATTTATTCAGTCAAGAATTAACTGAAAAAGTTGGAGAAATTGAAGTACAATTAATTTATCATTACTTCAAGAGGGATTCAGACAGCAAACCAACCCAGAAAAAAACGAATAGAAAAAATAGACCTCACGAAATATTATATTTTGATTCAAACGGGACTCTTTTAAAGAAAATCGGTTACGGAAAACAACATAATTCTGACTTAAAACTAATAGATTATATTGAAATTTATAGTTATGACGATAATAAATTAACTCGATCGATTAAATACGAATCTGATTATCAAAAACATATTTATCCTTATTTAAAAACGGAATTTATTTACAATGAAAAAGGGCAACTAATTGACGATTCAATTTTCCTTTATCATACAGGTTCTCTTTTTCAAAAGACAACATACGAATATGACTTAAACTCAAATAAAACTAAATCAATGTTCAATTCAACTTATTTTTATCAAAGAGAATTTGACTCAATAAATAGATTAACTTCTCTAAAACAGATTTATGATAGCAAGTTAAGATGGGAATGGAATTACACATATTCTGACAATCAACGAATTGGAATTTTCCAAACTCACTATGACGACGGAAAAGATTACTCTCAAAAAGAAATTCAGACTTTTAATGAAATTGGATTTCTAATTGAAACAGAGGTAAAGCATATTTCAAAAAGCGAACTTAACCAAAAAGTGAAATTTTTCTATTCCAAAAATGGAATAATATCCAAAATTGAGCAATATGAAACATCCGGAATTGATGATGTATATGAATTTGTTTCTTTTACCCAAATTGAAGTTAATTCAAAATCAAAAATTAATTCTATAATTGCGGAAAAGATAAACGACGAAATTGGAACTGAATAAAAACTACTGCCAACAAAGAACTGAGTGATCCCCCGTCCTGAATAATTCTTGCATCACATATTGTATTTCTTTCCTTCCAATGTTTTGGACAACACTATTCTGAAGACGCAATTGACAGAAATGGATTTGATTCGGTTTTTCAAGATCTTGATTCAGGAATTTTTAGTAGAACTGTAACCGGATGGCTATTTGGTATTAAAATTAGGTTTCATATTTTTTTATGTTTTATGGCGTAATACGGTTTACAACTTAAAAATGCACTCCATTAATTTCCATTTTTCTCCTGGCTTTGATTTTGGTAATGCTTGTTGATAATTCCACATTAGAGTTTCCCATTTTTGAACAATCTCATTTTTAGAGTCCATGTGTGATTTTTTCAGTAAAGAGAAACTTTCGTTGCCTTCAATTATCATAAACAATCTATTCTGAATCAAATAGATTTCGGAATTTAAAATTCCGGAAGCCTTCATGCTTTCAAGAATTTCCGGCCAAACTGCTTTATGATAATTCACATATTCTCTTATGAGTTTATGATCATTTTTAAGGTCTAATGCGAAACAATATCGTACCACTACTAACTTATTTTTTCAAGGGTATCGTTTTTCATTTCTTCTCGTCTAAAAATCATGAATCCGTACCAAGCAATATAAATGAAGCATAACATTGGGAGTATAAACGAAAAATTAACTTCAGAGACACCCATGATTTGAGTATCCGACACTCCGTTGCCTCCAAAATCAATTATGATACCTTGTAATTTAGGCATCAAAGCCCCCCCTACAATGGCCATAACTAAACCGGCTGAACCTAGTTTTGATTGTTCTTCGGTTAAATCTCCCAAGGCTATTCCATAAATTGTGGGAAACATTAAAGACATACAAAATGAAACTCCAACTAAAGATAATAACCCAAAAAAACCTTGAATATAAATAGTTCCTAATGTGAAGGTTACAGCTAAAAGTGCAAAAGAGGCCAATAATTTTCCTGAACTCATATATCTGAGCAAATAAGTCCCTATAGCTCTTCCAAAGGTAAAAAGTATAAACGCTATCATTTGGTAATAACCTGCTGTAACGCTATCCATACCAATACCTTCAGCATACTGATAAATATACGTCCAACACATTATTTGCGCACCAACATATAGAATTTGAGCAAGTACCCCTAAATAATACTTTTTATTCTTAGCTAATTCTAAAAAAGTCTCCTTTAAACTAGGCATTCCATTTTCGTCCTTGGATTGAGGCATTTTTGTTACCAGAAATAATACAAAAACACAAGAGATTATTAATCCTAGGACAACATATGGGTCACGGATAACCATCAAATCAGAGGTTCTAATGAGTACCTTGGAAGCTTCATCTAAAACACTATAATTTTCAATGTCATCTGATTTAAGATTTTTTAAAACAAACTGTTGTGCCACAAATAATCCTAGTATCAATCCAATAGGATTAAAAGCTTGAGCCAGATTTAACCGTTGTGTAGCGGTATCTTTACTACCCATAGATAATATATATGGATTCGCTGCGGTTTCTAAAAAAGCCAAACCAAAAGTTAAAATGTACAAGCCCAAGCAAAAAAACCAGAATTTTTCAGTTATCGCGGCAGGATAAAACAATAAGGCTCCAATAGCGTACAATCCTAAACCAATGAGAATGCCAACCTTGTAGGAGTATTTACGCATAAATAACGCGGCAGGTAAAGCCATACAAAAATAACCACCATAAAATGCCATTTGTACCCAGGCTGCTTGTGAATTAGATAGTTCTAAAATTTTTTTAAAAGCTTGTACCATGGGATCGGTGACAGCATTGGCGAAACCCCAAAATGCAAACAAAGAGGTTACTAAAATAAAAGGCACCAATATTTGTTTTGAGACCACCGGAGACTTATGAATATTCTTCATTTTAATTTCTATATTTCAGTTAATATTTTTAGTTATTTTATGGCGCGATCTAAATGCGTATAACCGCCATCAACATAGATAAGTTGGCCCGTAGTATGGCTGGATTTATCGGATAATAAAAAAGCTACCATATCTCCAATTTCCTCAACTGTGGTCATTCGTTTTTCCAATGGAATATTCTTGGTTATTGAAGCTAATTTTTCCTCCTTATTCGGAAAGGAACTTATCCACTTTTCATACAAAGGTGTATAACATTCAGCTACGATTAAGGCGTTTACCCGAATGCCATAAGACAACAATTCTACCGCCCATTCACGGGTTAAAGCATTTCTTCCTCCATTTGATGCCGCATAACCTGAAGTCCCTCCCTGACCTGTATCGGCTGTTTTAGAACCAATATTTACAATTGCACCTTTACTCTTTTTAAGTTCAGGAATCGCATAATGGGCCATTAAATAATAGTGTACTAAATTTCGCTTTAAAGACCTCATAAACCCTTCATAATCTCCGGTTTCCAATCCTACACTATCATTAACACCGGCATTGTTCACCAATCCGTCTATTTTTCCGAATTTGTCAATAATCTCCTTAATTGCATTTTCACATTGCCGCGGATCTGTAAGCTCTGCTAGGGCATAAAATATATCCAAACCTCGTTTTTTAAAAGAAACCAAAACCTCATCAACACTCGGTTTATTTCTAGTAATAATTACAGGAATGGCCTTTTCTCGAATTAAAGACTCTACAATCCCTAAACCAATACCTTTAGAACCTCCAGTTACTATAATGACTTTATTCTTTAAGTTTAAATCCATTAATTTAGTTTATACATTTTAACTGCATTATCACCCATTATTTTATTTTAATCCAAAAGACTTTGCCCTTAATGCAGTATATTTTAAACATGGTTATTCGCTTTTTTTCTTTCAATTATATTTATGTAATTGCAAACCAATTAAACACCTAACACGATGGTTTATAATATTTTATATTCTTCTCCCTTTTTGGTGTTGAAGCTAATTATGTTTCCAGATTCCCTTTGATATAAAATTTTATTTCCCGATTGATCTCTTATAATAAAATCAACCATACGATCACATTTTATTCGGCATTTCCCTCCCTTATTTGATAAAACAGTTAAGGATTTAACACTTCCATTTTCCCAAGATGCAGTAATTTCAAAATTACCTCGAGCCACCAAACCATGAAATTTACCTGTATTCCATTCCTTAGGAAGCGTTGGAAGAACATGAATATAACCTTCATGACTTTGTAAAAGCATTTCAGCCACACCACTAACCAAACCTAAATTTGCATCAATTTGAAAGGGAGGATGTACTGTCCATAAATTTGAAAGTGTATGGTCTTTAATTAATTTTTGAAAAACTTCCAGCGCCTTAGGGGCATCAAATGTTCGCGCTCTTAAATTCAATCGGTGAACCAGAGCCCAACCTGTAGTATTGTTTCCTCTATAATCCAAAACAACCCGAGTAGCTTGCAACCATTCCGGATGGCTAGAATTAATTAAAGTCCCGGGAAACAAAGGGCATAAATGGGATACATGGCGGTGATGAGGATCTCCAATTTCACCGTACTCATTTTCTTCACGGAACTCCTTAATTTGCCCAGAAGCTCCAATTAAAATAGGATCAAGTCGATTTATCTGATCTCGTATAACATCTAAAATTTCATCTTTTGCATTCAGAATTTCAGCCGCTTTTAAAAGATCTTGAAACGTTTCCCAAACAAACCCCTGATCGAAGGTGGTACCTTTTGTAATGTGAAATGGACCTGAGTATTTTCCTTCCTCATTTTTTACTTTAATTTCCGGAGATGCCGACGGCTCTACTAGTAAAAGATTGTTTTTTTCAGGCTTAAGTGTTTTTGAAAGAAACTTACTCATGCCCAACAATGCGGGATATGCAATTTCTCTAAGATATGTTGTGTCTTGAGTAAAAGCGAAATGATCCCAAAATAATTTGGCTGTAAACCCTCCAGTTCCCGGTCCGGAGTGACCTCCCGGTCCCTGTATATTAAATACCGTGGCTCCTGTGCCTATTGCCCAACCATTATCACCATTTTCATTAAGCGCTGAAGGATTATTTTTTTTAATATAATTAGTAGCAAATGATTCAGCCTGTGGCCTGTAAACTTCATAATATTCTGTGTAAGGTATAAAGGTTTCTGCCAAATTGGTGTTGAAAGCACCCCAATAGTTCATTTGCACGTTAATATTGTGCCAATAACCTCCAGACCAGGGTGATATTTTGTACTGGCTCCAAACACCTTGTAGGCCGCTTGGTAATGTCCCCTTTCTGGAACTAGAAATTAATAAATAACGTCCAAATTGAAACATCAATTCCTCCAAATAACGTGAAGACTGACCATTCTTGGCAAGCTCTAACAATTCACGAGTTGGGATTTCGGATACCTCAGGCGATAAGTTTATTTGAGCTCTTGAAAATAGATTTTGATAATCATTAAGGTGGCTTTGCTTTAATTTATCAAATCCTAAAGTAGTCGCTCTATTTATTCGCTTCGAAATTTTGTGATGTGGATAGACATTTGGATCAAGTTTTTTTTCGTTGATTTTTTCTGAAAAGATGTGTTCGCTTAATTCATAATTCGTGCCTGCTGCAATGATTATCACAACCGAATTGGCCTCAACAACACTAATTCCCGCTCTGGCATTATCGTTTATGGCAATCAATTTACCCCCATCAGCTATGACCTTTATTTGGCTCTCATAATTTTGGCTATAATCAGGTATGCTACCGGAAAGCGTAATTAAATCCGTAGTAGCATTGGTTTTCCCATATCTAGTGAATTTTTCATTCTCACTTCTACGATAGGGTACTTCAGCACTAATTGTAAATGATAATCTCCTTTTTTTACTGGAGGTTAGTTTTATAGCAAAAACATTTTCTGGATAATTAGCCAAATATTCTCTGGTGTAATGAACTCCATTAAAATCATAATCTACTTGTAAAATTCCTTCATTTAAATTTAAAGAACGTTTATAGTTTTTAGGATCAAAATGTCCAAAGCTTAAATAAATTTCCTCGAAATTGGTTAATCCTCCCGCGGAATAAGGCCCGAGGTTCGATAATGTTTTCTCAGTCACCTGAATCCTCTCAATATCAGTTCTTCCAAAAACATTTGCCCCCATATAACCATTCCCTATGGGATAGGATTCACTCTCCCAATCAGCATCATATGGGAATCCACGTGCCTTAATTTTAGTAAAATCTGGTCCACGATTCAATGCAGGTTTATTATCCCAAATCCTGTAAACTCGTTGTTCCGAATCAGATTGGGCGTAGGTTTTACAATAAATGATTAATAATAAGGTGATTAAAACTATATTCTTCATTGGTTTTAAAATGAATTTTAAAGATTATTATTATTTAATTTAAACTGAAGCTCTTTTATTTACTAAGGCCGCGATTTTTCTTTTATTTGGTGGTTTTGAACTTTTCTGGTTAGGACATTCAACTAAGGTGTAAAAAACCCACTCTCTGCAACTCTCAATGCTTTTTACAACATTTAAAATATTTTCTCTATCTCTATTAACCATTACGGGAATGGGTTCCTCATTACCAAAGTCATTACATATACCATTTAAAACTCCTTTAATCACAACAATCTTATTATTTAGATTTAAATTCATTGTGTAGTTACTTTAAGGTTCAAGATCATAAATCTTAACTGCATTAGTTCCTAAAATATTTTCAACTTCATTTGTGGAAAAGGATTTAAAAAAATCTGATATGATGTTTAACACCTCTTTGTAGCTTGCTGCGAGCAAACAAACCGGCCAATCTGACCCAAATAATAAACGATCAGTTCCAAAATTGGAAACCATCGTTTTTAGAAACGGTTCAAAGTCTGTTTTTTTCCATTTTAAATCTTTCGTTTCAGTTACTAAACCGGATAATTTACAATACACATTTTTTAAAGCTCCAAGTTTTTCTATGTGGCTCAACCAGCTTGAATCTATCCCTTCAGAAATTTTAGGTTTACCTAAATGGTCTAAAATAAATTTTTGTTTGGGAAAGGTTTTAGCCAGTTCAAGAGCCGCAGGTAATTGATTTGGGACAATTAAAATATCATATGTCAAATTGAAGTTTTGCAATTTACTTATTCCATTCAGAAAGTCCGTTCTAAGCATAAAATTGACATCCGGCTCTGCCTGAACAATATGTCGCAACCCTTTAAAAAATCTGTTTTTTGAATAATATCTTAAACGCTTTTCAACGTTTTCAGATGTTAAATCTACCCAACCAACAACACCTTTGATAAACGAATTTTCTGCAGCACATTGCAATAAAAACTCGGTTTCCCTTTCCGATTGATCAGCCTGAACAGCAATACACCCATTTACATTATTCACTTTTAAAATCGGCTCTAAATCCTTAGGAAGAAAATCCATTTTGATTTTTTCCATAGAATCATTGATCCAGCTATCTCTTACCGGGTCGAATTTCCAAAAATGTTGGTGACTGTCGATGACCATCAGTTAATTTATGTTATTATAGTTTTCCGGATTTATTGTGATATAATCATACAACTCCCCCTCTTTTAAAATCAATTCTTTCATCAATTTATTTTTAATGACATCATAAGACTTATTGGAGGCCAGATTTTGGATTTCCATTGGATCATTCTCCAAATCAAATAGTTGTATTGTTTTAACCTCAGGGTAAACTATTAATTTATATTTATCGGATCTTATCATGCGTTGAAATCCTTTATACGTTCCAAAAATATAATCTTCACCTCCATGGGTATCCCCAAAAAGTAATCCCTTTAGACTTTTAAATTCTACTGTTTCGGGTGTTTTAATTGATGCCAAATCACAGGTTGTTGCGAACATGCTTTGTAAATAAACCTTATTACTTACTTTCTTGCCTTTTTTTAAGCCAGGACCTTTAATTATCAATGGCATTCTCACACTATGGTCGTATTGATTTTGTTTTCCCATTAAACCATGTTGTCCAACTGCCAAACCTTGATCAGAAGACATAATAATATAAGTGTTATCCGCTTTCCCACTGGCTTCTAAAGCTTTTAAAATCCTTCCTATTTCACTATCCAAATAAGAGATTAATGCGTAATATTCGCTTCTATGTAATTGAATATCTTCTTTAGTTCTTGGAAATGGAGCCAAAATCTCGTCTCTTATAAAATGATCACCCTGATCAAAAGGATGCTCATTCATAAAATTCAAGGGTTCCTTAATGGATGAAGGAGGATACTTATCCACAAACTCTTTTGGTGCTTGCCTGGGATCATGAGGGGCATTAAACGACACGTACATGAAAAATGGCTTTTCTAGATTTTTAACGTCATTTTCAATATAATTTATGGCTTTATCAGCATATAATTCATTGGTATGCTGGTGTGCTACATATGGTTTCCCAATCTTTTTTTCTCCGAATTCATCGTAAATTATATCACGTACCATTGGTTTCCAATGGCCTGTAAATCCGACATCCCAGGGTTTCCATTCCAAATCTTGAGCCCCTCTATTGTATCCGGGATCTTTGGAACCATTTTTATCAAGGGTTTCATAAAAACCCAGACCGATGGCTTCAGCTTTATCAAAACCCTTAAGAAGGGCATAATCAGAATTATGCCACTTTCCAGTTAAAAAGGTTTCATAGCCGTTATTAGAAAGAACCTCAGGCCAAAGCGGTACTTCAGTTTCAGTTTTATTATAATTTGGAATATACCCAGAATCTAAATAACTCGCATTTTGGGAGGCTCTGAAAACTGTTTGTCCGGTAATTAACATCGTCCGACTAGCTACACAAACGGCCCCATCCCAAGATCCCTGATTGAAACAGTGGGTAAAGGTAACACCGTCGTTAGTTAGTTTATCCATGTTAGGTGTCTCAATCTCATCATTGTTTAATGCCTGTATGGATGCAAAAGTTTGATCATCCGTGAAAAGAAATAAGAAATTAGGTTTTGGATTATCCACCCGCTCCAAAGTTGATTTTTGAACCTTTCCTTTGCAACCTAATAGACTGACAACCAACAGTCCAAATATTAATACTTTTTTCATTCTGAACTACTTTCTAATCATTAAACGCTTTACAAGTTTGCTTTGAAACTCCCAGACCCTCTATACCCAGTTCTACTACGTCACCAGGTTTTAAATAAGTTTGAGGATTCAGTCCTAATCCCACTCCAAATGGCGTTCCTGTTGAAATTATATCGCCCGGTAATAAGGTCATAAATTGGCTAATATGACTTACAACATTCTGAACATTAAAAATGAAATCAGATGTACTGCTGTTTTGCATAATTTTACCATTCAATTTTAACCATAAATTCAAATTATTTGGATCCTTTATTTCGTCCTTCGTTGCTATAAATGGTCCGATAGGGGCAAAAGTGTCACAACTTTTTCCTTTCACCCATTGCCCAGATCTCTCCAATTGAAAAGCTCTTTCACTAACATCGTTGTGCAGCACATACCCGGCAACGTGGTCTAGAGCATTCGACTCTTCTACATAGGAAGCTTTTTTACCAATTACAATGGCCAATTCAACTTCCCAATCGGTTTTTTTACTTCCTTTTGGAATGATGATATCGTCATAAGGTCCCACAATAGCCGTTGTAGATTTAAAAAACAAAACAGGTTCTTTAGGGATTTCCATCCCACTTTCGGCTGCGTGTTGTGCATAATTTAAACCTACACACACTATTTTGGATGGTCTGGTTAAAGGTGGGCCTAATCGTACCTCATCTCCTACTTCAGGACAGGCACTTTGATTTTCAGACAACCATTGCCCTAGGTTTTCAATACCTCCATGTCCAAAAAAGCCTTCGTCATAATCACTTCCAAACGCTTCTACATTCAATTTTTTTCCGTTGGCCAATTGTACGCCTGGTTTTTCCTTACCAGGTTCTCCGAATCTTATTAATTTCATTTTATATTTTCGATTTTTTAATTTTACTTTTATAAATCCAATCAATCTGCTTCCAATTACTTACAGAATCATTTTCCTGAGGTTGTCCGGGAGTTGAGCGACCATTCAAAATTTGTTTTTCTAGTAATAATTTCAGTTTGGAAACGACTTTAGGATGTTCCAAATAAATATTGGTGGTTTCAGAGGGGTCCAATTTTACATTATAAAGTTGAATCTCTGGTAACGATTTTAAATCAGTAGTTTTTGGGTTTGGAGGACTCCATCCTCCCGAACCAGGATCCATGATTAGCTTATAATCTCCCTCCCGAATGGAAAAGCTCCCTGTAATAGAACTATGAATGGTAGCTTCTCTTTTGAAAGAATCATATTGATTTATCCACAATGGCAACATAGAAAAGCTATCTTCTGCTTCATTATCAACAATCTTATCACCTAAAATATCAGCACAGGTAGCAAAAAAATCGGTTGTGCATACGGTCACGTCACAAACCGACCCCGGTTTAATCTTAGCTGGCCATTTAACAATGAATGGTACTCTATGACCACCTTCAAAAATATCAGATTTCGTACCTCTATATATGGCACTTGGGTCGTGGCCCAACTCCTCTAATGCCGTGAAATTTGCTCTGGGAGAACAACCGTTATCGCTAGTAAAAACAATTATGGTGTTTTTTTCTATACCTGCTTTTTTGATAGTTGCCTCCAATTGTCCCATATAAGCATCGATCTCCATAACGAAATCTGCATAAGGATTGAGACCACTTTTACCTTGAAAATCCTTGGTAGGCAAAATGGGTGTATGAGGAGAAGGCAAGGCTAGGTAAATGAAAAATGGTTTTGATTTTTGAGCCCGCTCCCGAATAAATTTAAAAGTTTTATTAAAAACATTAGGGGTAACCTCCTCATGTACGAAATCAGACCCAATAGGCCCCTTCCGCCACCATGCCATTTTATCCTTATTTTCCGATACTGTATCGGGAACAGTGGTTGGCAAACCATTTTCAACATAAACATAAGGAGGCATATCTAAAGACGCAGCTATCCCGTAAGAATAATCAAATCCTAAATCGTTAGGACCATTCGAAATGGCCTTGGTAAAATCGATATTTTGAAATTCACCAAAATCCTTATTAATTTCAACATCTAAATCGTCTTGGATCGGCCAGCTCCAACCCAAATGCCATTTTCCTATAAAGGCCGTGTAATAGTTATTATTTTTTAAAAGGGAAGCCACAGTTTCTCTACTTTTAGGTATCAGGGCTTCTGAACCCCCATATAAAACACCCCTCTTCAACGGACTCCTCCAATTATACCGCCCTGTAATAATTCCATAACGTGTTGGCGTACAAACAGAGGATGAGGTATGGGCATCGGTAAATATCATACCCTGTTGCGCCAATTGATCAATGTTCGGAGTTTTTATTTTTCCGTTTTCATTGAAAACCCGAACATCACCAATCCCTAAATCATCAGCTAAAACATAAATGATATTGGGTTTCTCATCTTTTTGTAAAAATTCCCTTTCTGCGCCTTTCTTGCAACTGCCAAGCAAAAAATAAAGGACATAAAAAGTTAAAGGAATCTTCTGTATGATTTTCATAATTAAAAGGATCATTAATTGTTTAGTGTAATAAAGCCTCCATCAATAGCATAATCACAGCCTGTTATAAACGCTGCTTCATCGGAACATAAAAACAATGCTAAATCAGCAATTTCTTGTGGTTTTCCCATCCGTCCTATGGGTTGGGTTTTGGACAATTTTTCAAACATCTCCTCCTCATTCCCAGGATAGTTTTTACTAATAAACCCATCTACAAAAGGGGTATGAACCCGACCGGGAGAAATACAATTACACCGAATTTTTTGGTGAATAAAATCTCGAGCCACTGAGAGCGTCATGGTAAGTACAGCTCCTTTAGACATGGAATACGCAAAGCGATCTTGGATACCTACGGAGGATGCTATAGATGCGAGGTTTAAAATGACGCCACCCTTATCCTGTTTCATAAACGGAATACAAGCTTTTGTACAATTATAGACACCCTTAATATTAACGTTGTACAAAAGATCTAAATCACTTTCTTCAACTTGTTCTATGCTACCCACATGTGCTATACCCGCATTGTTCACCAAAATATTAATACTTTGATTTTGACCAATTTCCTCTATGATTTCAAATACTTTTTCCTGTTTGGACACATCACAATGATAGGCCTTTGCAATACCATTTTTTTCTTCAATTTCAGATACCGTTCCTTGAGCGCCTTCAAAATCAAAATCTAAAACATGAACTATTGCACCTTGTGCTGCAAATGTTAAGGCTATAGATTTTCCTATTCCACTGCCTCCCCCTGTAATAACGGTCACTTTATTTTTTAAACTGAATTTTGACATTTTACTTTAATATTATTTTTAAAAAAATCGCCAACGAAATATTCTTTTGTTGGAAAATCTATTTTAATTACTCAAATGCTAATCTGCGCCAAGAATAACATATTAGATACTCGCAATTTTATTACTTGGTTGAGTTGGTATACTTTCTGATACCGGCTGATATCCATTTTGAACAAAACCAATAATGTTATAAAAGGTAGACTTTTCATTAGAATTATATTTTTATTTTCAATAATGCCCAATTCATAATTTCCTACAATGACATACCTCTTTTCCAAGGAATAAAGTCATTTTGACCAAGTAATCTGGCCTTAGTACTTTTTCCACTCGCCACGGCTATTATTTCTTCTAATAAAGCTTCACCTGCTTCTTCAATTGTGCTTTCTCCATCAATAATACTGCCCGTATTAAAATCGATAATATCATTCATTTTTTCATATAACTTTGTATTTGAAGACACTTTAATAACTGGTGCAATAGGATTTCCTGTAGGTGTTCCCAGGCCCGTAGTAAACAAAATCAGGTTACATCCTGATCCAGCTAATGCCGTGGTAGACTCAACATCATTTCCTGGGGTACAAAGCAAATTTAAACCTGGATTTTCTATTTGTTCTGTATAATCCAACACAGCTCTTACAGGTGAACTACCTCCTTTTTTCGCAGCCCCAGCTGATTTGATAGCATCTGTTATCAAACCATCTTTAATATTTCCAGGTGAAGGATTTGCTGAAAATCCAGAGCCCAAGGCGGTTGCTTTTTCATTATAATTATGCATTAATTTTGAAAATTTTTTGGCAATTTCTTTCGATTCACATCTATTAATCAACTCTTGCTCTACACCATTCAATTCAGGGAACTCCGAAAGTACGGTTGTCCCCCCTAAACCAACAATTAAATCTGAAACATAGCCTAAGGTTGGGTTGGCCGAAATACCAGAAAAACCATCAGAGCCACCGCATTCCAGTCCAATCACAAGTTTATTCAATGGCGCTTTTTCTCTTTTGATTTTATTCGCCTCAATTAATCCAACGAAGGTTTTCTTAACAGCTTCAGCTAGAAATTCCTTTTCTGAAGTGCTTTGCTGCTGCTCTAAAATATATAGTGGTTTTGAATTATTAGGAGCCATTTTAAATAAGGCTCGTTCAAGGATACTTGCTTGAGCGTGCTGACATCCGAGACTTAATACTGTTGCGCCAGCAACGTTTGGATTATTGATATAACCCGCCAATAAATGACACAAGGCAATGGCATCAGCCGTTGAACCACCGCAACCGCCTTCATGAGTTAAAAATTGAATCCCGTCAATATTAGGGAATAAAGGGTTTTTAGTAAAATCATCCCCTTCAACTATTATATTTTCATTTAGTAGTTCTATGGTCGAACCACCGGATTTGTAGGTTTTAATTAAATGGTCTACATCAAAAGTTGTATGTTGCTTTTTATCAAATCCCAATTGTTCAACTAGGGCATTTTTCAAAACCTCAATATTTCTATTCTGACAAAATACCAATGGAATAACTAGCCAATTATTTTCCGTACCAACTTTTCCGTCAGCTCTGTGATACCCCAAAAAGGTTCTATTTATAAATTTTGAAAAATCAGGGGCATTCCAGACTTTTTTGTCATTACGGTTTTGAATACCATAATTTTCAGTAGCGTGTTCCAAGTTAGCTGTGCTGATAATACCGCCTTTTACTATATCTTTTTTTGCCCTACCGACTAAAACACCATACATGTACACATAGCCACCCTTTAAAACAGGTTCTGTAACAAATTTATGTTTGGCAGGTATATTATTTTGAACTTCTATTTGCACATCATTATCCGAAATAACCTGACCTATTTTTAAATCATTTAAAGCCACAAGAACATTATCCTTTGGGTGTATTCTTAAAACAGTTTGTCGCCTTTTCATTTAAGTTTTATAAAATCTGTGTAAATAATTAAACTTATAATCCAATATATTAATACTTCATTTTTTGAATGATTCTTGACCTCATCAAAGTCATTCACTGTTTTTAATACAATTTTTTAGAATGAAGCTTTATCTCAACATTTATATCGATAAATTCGTTAGTAAAACCGAAAATTTTTTAGGCCTTTCATTGTTGTTCAGTAAATTAAATAATAATAAAATTCAACCTAAAAATACTTGAAGAATTCAGGGCAAGAACTTCCGTTCCAGCCCTAATTCTTCTAAAACTAACTCAAACTTCAACCTACTATTTATTTTTGTTTTTTATCAAGTTATAGTTACCTCCAAACTCTGTCAAATAACTATATTGATGACTCTTTGATTTATTAAAGAATTACTTTTCATTTCAATCTGTTTCCCAACATTCTAAATTATCATGTCGGGTAAAACTAAGTTCAACTAAAAGCATCACAGATTGCTCAAAGACTTTTGAATAAAAAATAATTACTCAAAATATTGTCTAAATAATAAAAATGAAGGTCTGTACTTTTGGGTACCTCATTTTTCCATTTAAAATGTTAGGTAAAATTAGAATTCTCAAAAGGTTCGTTGGGTAGAAAATCGTTAAAATCTAATACTAAAATCAATAACATATTGATTTATCCTTAAAATAAACCCAAATTTTTTAGCAAGAATAATCTGAAGGAGATTTCCCGAATTCTTTCCTGAATTCTCTACTGAAGTATTTACTATCCTTAAAACCAACCTCAAAAGCTACTTGGTAAACGGTAAAGTCTCCCTCTTTTAATAGTTGAGCAGCTCTTTTTAGCTTAACAGATTTCATAAAATTATTTACCGACATGCCTGTCAAAAATTTTATTTTTTTATAGAAAACCGGGCTGCTCATTCCAATTTCAGCAGCTAGATCGTGTACACCAAATTCTGTGTTCCCAATATTTTTTTCTATTTCGTCCAACACCCTACTTATAAACTCATGCTCCTTATTGTCTATAATAACATTAGTTGGTTCTAAACGCATTTGTTTCGAAAATTTAATTCTCATCTTTTCGCTAAGTGACAATAAATTATCTATGTTAAGCACTAATTCCTGAGTGCTAAAAGGTTTGGTTAAATACACATCAGCTTTTAATTTTAATCCAGTAATTTTATGTGTATCACCCGATCTGGCGGTTAATAGAATTACTGGGATATGATTAGTTCGCTCATCAGATTTTAATTTCTCACACAATTCTAACCCATTCATTTTTGGCATCATGACATCACTTACAATCAAATCCGGAATTTCAGTAACTGCTATTTCCCATCCTTCTTCACCATTTTCAGCTTCATAAACATTGTACAACAATGACAACGAAGATTTAACAAATTCTCTAATCTCTTGATTATCCTCTACTAATAAAACTGAATATTTATGGGACTCTTTGCCATTTAAAGGTTTTACTTTTTTTGTTGAAATAGGTTTCCCCGGTAAAATATATTTTGGAATATTCAAATTCTCTTTTGGTGTATTCTTAATTTCTTCTTCCGAGAAATGCATTTTACCTTTTTTTAGTTTTAAAACAAATGTAGAACCTCTTGTTTCCAAACTTCCATATCCAGATTTTTCAAGAATCAGTGAACCATGGTGCAGCTCAGCAATTTTTTTGGATATAGCCAAACCAATTCCAGTACCAATATTTTTATTTTGTTCATCATTTATTTGATAAAAATTGGTAAATATTTTTTCTCTGTCCGATTTAGGGACTCCTTTGCCATTATCAGATACCCTGACTTCAACCTCATTCTCAAAATCACGAATAGTAATTTCAACTTTACCATTATCCAATAAAGATTTAAAAGCGTTTGAAATTAAATTAAACAATACTTTTTCCAGTTGTTTATCATCAAAATAAAGTTGAATTTCAGTTTTATCCGAATTGAATGTGTAAGTAACGTTGTTATCTAATGCTAAATACTTAAATGATATATAAACACTTTCAACATATGACACTAAATTGGTCTTTCTAACTCTGAGGTTCATTTTTTTCTCTTCTAACTTCCTGAAGTCCATTAACTCATTCACCAACCTTGATAATCTATGAACATTATTTTTCATAGTTTCAAATTGTTTACTCATAAAATCTGAACCAAAATCATAATTTACCAAGTTCTCTAATGGACCACTGATTAGAGTTAAAGGCGTTCTAATTTCATGTGAAATCTCAGTAAAAAAATCAAGTTTCATTTGGTTTACTTCATGTTCTCGTTTTAAACGAGACTTAATTAAAAAGTACCTTGTCACAATAAATAACAAAGACGAAATGAAAATAAAATATAAAAGGTAGGCCCACCAGGTTGCCCAAAATGGTGGCCTAACATTGATTTGTAATTGAATAGGTTTTTCGTTACCTATACCATCATTATTGGCCGCCTTAACCAAAAGTGTATAAGTTCCGCTTGGCAGATTACTAAAAGTAGCCGAAGGTTTATCCACAACCGTCCACTCTTTATCATAACCATCTAATTTGTAGGCATAACTATTCTTAATTGACTTTTTAAAATTTAATAATGCAAACTCCAAAGTAAATATGTTCTGATCATGGGAAAAAGTCAATTCATTTTTATAAGTAATACTTTTATTAAGCAATGAACTGGAATCATCAATTCTTATCCTATCATTAAATAATTTCAAGTTTGTAAAAACTAATTTTGGTTTAAATTGATTCTCTAAAATATCATCAGGAAAAAAGCTTACCAGGCCATTATAGGTGCCAAAAAATAGCTCTCCTCTGGAGTCTATAAAACTGGCATTATTGTTAAAAACATTCCCGGGCAAACCGTCCTCAACGGTATATTTTTTGAATTTATTACCATTGTATTTTGACAAACCATTATTTGTACTTATCCACAGATTGCCTTTTTCATCCTCAATCATTCCGAGAACGTTAGAACTGGGCAGACCGTCCTTTTCTGTAAACCTCGCAACCTGTTGACCATTTGAAAATTTTATCAATCCGATATTCTGAGTACCTATCCAAAGGTTTGAATTGGTATCTTCCTGAACAAAATTAATCTCATATTGATTTCTTTCAACCCCAAAATCAATATCAAAAACACTGAAATGTGCAGAACCTTTTTTTAGCACATATAAACCCTTTTTTGTGGAAATCCAGATGTTCTTTTTACTGTCCTCGTATATTTGATTAACATTATTTACATCTAGTTTGAGCCCATCATTCATGAGCCTCAGGGATTTAAAACTTTTTTTCCTTTCATCGTATAGATAAAGGCCGCTATTAAAAGTTCCTACCCAAAATCTACCCTGACTATCATGAAAAAGGTTGTATATGTTTTTTGAAAAAAGATCGTTTGGATTATTTGGGTTCGGTTTATAATTAATAAATTCATTTTTATCACTGTCGAAATACTCCAAACCTCCTTCGTGAGATCCGACCCACACCAATCCCTTCTGATCAATAGATATTGCTTTTATCAGGTTATAATTAATTGAAGTTGGATCTGAGGCATTATTTTTATATACTTTAAAATAACCTGAGGATCTATCGTAATAATTTAAACCTTCACCTTCAGTACCAATCCAGAGATTATGCTTTTTATCCTCTGCTATTTGACTGACTATATTTCCGCTTATACTATTTTTAGAATTGTCAAACTGATAAACCTTAAATGGGGTGTCATTTGGGTGATAAACACTTATTCCTCCAAAAAAAGTAGCTAACCAAATTGATCCGGACTTATCTTTAAAAATATCTCTTACAGAATTGTGGCTTAAACTTTTTTCAGAGTTAGGGTCATACTGATAATTTTGAAATTTTCCGGTCTCTAAATTATAAACACTCAGTCCTTTGAGCGTTGTAATCCACAGCTTGTTTTCTCCATCAAAAAGAATTTTTCTAATCACATTACTAACTACGGTGTTTTCATTGCCCGGTTGTTTTAAAAAATTCTCAATTTGTCCGGTTTCCAGGTTTAATCTTGAAAATCCTCCATCATGCGTTCCAACCCATAAATTCCCTTTATCATCCTCGGTAATAGACGTAATATCAATACTAGCCATTGAATTACCCTTTTCCGGATTCAAATGAAAATTTTGAAACTGGTAATTTTCACCCGACTCGTACATTCGAGTTATTCCTTCATTAGTACCAACCCATATATTTCCTTTTTTATCCGGGTAAATGGCTTGAATTAAATTTCCATTCAAACCTTCATTGATAAAAGTTTTTTTAAAAAATCGTTCAAATTTACCTGCTTTGGTTAATTTATTAAGTCCATACTCGGTTCCAACCCAAAGTGTACCCGACTTATCCTCCGAAATAACTTTAACCTCATTATTACTGATACTTTGTTCATCATTTTCATCGTGAACATAGCGCTTAAATGAGTTACTTTTTGGTAAATATTTATTAAGGCCACCTGAAGTTCCTGCCCAAATATGGCCATTACTGTCACAGAATAAGGCATACACATCTATCCCCGAACTGATAGATGTAGAGTCGTTATAAACATTTTTATAAATCTTAAATTCTTGGGTATCATACCTATTCAATCCATCTCTGGTACCAAACCACATAAACCCCATAGAGTCCTGGGCGATGGATCTCACTCCATTGTGAGATAACCCATTCTCTACTGTGAGATGATCAAATTCTATTTTTTCCTGCCCTTTAATATTTAAAGAACTTAAAAGAAAAAGAATTAATCCTAACCTATGCCATATTGAAGTATGTAGCAAAATATAAATTTTATTTTATGTAAATATTATTCCTTTTCAATTTGACCACCGAAAATCATCAATGTACAAAAAATTATCATGTTTTGGATATATTCCACCTCCTCCGGGGAACGAGGAAAATGCCAGTTTGGTAATTTTCCGCGCCGATTCTTTTCTAACAAAAAGCAAATCATCAACATCTATTTTTTTTACCCCATTACACCAAACTTCGATGCGCCCATCAGCCTTATTTATGGCGCTTTGCATGGTTACTTTGAGTCTAATAGTATTCCAGACCCCTTTTGCAAAACTAAATTTTTGATCTCCCGGATTATTCCCATATTTACCTTTCATTTTACAATAATAAACATAAAGCCTATTTGAAATGGAATCTTTAGTGGCGTCAAAACCTAGACGCACACTACCTCCGTCTCCATTTGCACGAGCTTCCTCCCCTTCACCGCCATTATAAACTTTGCCTATACCAAAACCAAATTGTTTTCCGTGCAAGCCTTCTTCAAAATCAGGGTCATATTTTATTTTGTACTCCATAGTATAACTATCTCCCGGTATTATGATAGGTTGTGATGCGATACCGGTATTATGCACCTTTAATCCCTTTCGAAATGTAATTTTACATACACTGTCTTTTATTTCCGCAAAACCCCGATTCTTCGGAAAATACCCATTCCCAAAATCGTTGACTAACATTTCGTTTGTATACCGGCCTTCCGGCAAATTAAAATTAACTGATCTTTTTTCATATTTAACTTTTGCATCATCCAAATTAACACAACCTGAAATTAAACACCCTAAACCCAGTACTATTAATTTTTTATACCACTCATCCATTTTAACCTTCATTAATTATCATAAATACTTCGACTCTCCCTCCGGGTTAATTCCTTCGCGAGATATTACAAAATTATTCGTTTTTGACCAATATTGACAAACCTTATTATTCCACAAATTGAATAAACCAATTATTGGAACAAAAAATCCTGCTACTGAGGACAATCTCAAACGAATTAAAATATGATAATTTTACCTTCTAAGCTAACTTTTACGAGGTAAAACCTCCTGTTTCCGGGAGGTTTTACCTTTTCATAAAAGTTCTGTCTCGTTATTATTTCTAATAAATTATTTAATGACTACTTTATTTGTTTTTACTGAACCATCATCTAAATATGTTCGTACAAAGTACATACCTGTATGGAGGTTGCTCACATCAACATTTAAATTTGTAGACTTTAAACCATTTATTACTTTTAAGGTTTTACCACTTAAATCTATAATGTACAGTTGAGCAATTGGCGTTTTACTTTGCACAGTAAATTCAGAATCTGCAGGGTTTGGATAAACCTGAATTTTGGCAAGGTCAGTTTCCTCATTTACTTCCAAGGTCGTTTCGTTTAATTTGGTATTCTGAGCCGGCTTTGCTGAAGATGAAGAGTAATTTAATTTTAAAACTGGCCTGTCATCTCCATTGGGGTTTTCTTTTGAAAAGAATTCTGTATAGGTTGAAGAATCCATGCTTGTTGAGGATACTCTAAGAGAAACTTTTCCGTCGCCACTTAACTGGGAATTCACAAAATTGGTTACGTCCCACTCTACATAACCACTTGCCTGACCGGGTTGGTTATCCAAAACAGAACTTGAAGGAGGTTTGTTATCCCAAGTGATGGCATCCTCAGTCCAAATATCATTTGAAACAGAACTTACATCCCATGAGGTAATTGTTGCATTCGGGTAGTTACCCTTTATTTTCATTTTTAAGGTTGCCGATGCTACTGTTCCGCCAGAATTTACTCCGGATAAATTAAACTTAAGAAATCCGTTACGTATACCACTTACATTGCCGTTCTTTACAATTATTTTATCTGCTGAGCCAAAATTCGTACCGGAACTGGTTCCATTCTCAACGTAGGCATCATGCAATGGATAAAAACCAACCTCAGGAGTGGCAAATTCCAATTCCAAAAACGGTTTGTCACTATCATTGCTATTTTCTTTTGAAAAAAAGGCTGCATATGTGGAAGCATCTAAACTTGTTGAGGATATTCTGAGCGAAACCTTTTTGTCGCCACTTAACTGGGCATTCACAAAGCTGGTTACGTCCCACTCCACATACCCACTAGCCTGGCCTGGTTGGGTATCCAAAACAGAACTTGAAGCAGGTTTGGTATCCCATGTAATGGTACCCTCTGTCCAATTATCGTCCGTTACAGAACTCACTTCCCATGTGGTTAGTGTGGCATCTGGATAGTTACCCCTCACTTTCATTTTTAAGGTTGCCGATGCTAAGGTTGCATCAGGGCTTACTTCCGATAAACTAAACTTAAGAAATCCGTTACGTATCCCGCTTACATTGCCGTTCTTTACTATTATTTTATCTGCTGAACCAAAATTCGTACCGGAACTGGTTCCATTTTCAACGTACGCATCATGTGTGGGATAAAAACCAACCTTAGGATTGGCATACTCCAATTCCAATACTGGTCTGTCATTTATATCGCCGTTCTCTTTTGAGAAAAAAGCCGCATATGTGGAAGAATCTACGCTTGTTGAGGATATTCTGAGTGAAACTTTTCCGTCCCCACTTAACTGGGCATTCACAAAACTGGTTACGTCCCACTGCACATAACCACTGGCCTGGCCCGGCTGGTTATCCAATACAGAGCTAGAAGCAGGTTTGGTATCCCAGGTAATGGCACCTTCTGTCCAACTATCGTCCGTTACAGAACTCACATCCCATGTGGTTAGTGTGGCATCTGGATAGTTACCCCTCACTTTCATTCTTAAGGTTGCCGATACTAATGTTGCGCCAGGGTTTACTCCAGATAAATTAAACCTAAGAAAACCGTTACGTATCCCGCTTACATTGCCGTTCTTTACGATTATTTTATCCGCAGAACCAAAATTCGTACCAGAACTGGTTCCATTTTCAACATAGGCATCATGTGTGGGATATTGTTTTACTATGGTTGAATTCTGAGCTGGTAGGCTAAGGTCGATTACACCCTGTACTGTGCTGCCCTTGAAAACATCTGTTTGTGGTAAATTTAACTGAAGCTCTCTCATCGGTGAAATGCTCGAAGAACTCCAGGACACCTTAAGACTACTATAACTCTCAGAGGGATCGGCAGCACTTACTGATACATTAGCCGTGCTAATATTCTTTAATATCAAAGCACAAGCCTTATCCACTTCAAGTGTAATATCTCCCGCAATTAAAGTTCCCGGGGTATGGAACACCACTTGCATCATGTCTAACGTGTTATGCTTTACCGCTTGTATATTAGCATCATTCCGCAATATTTGAACCGCATTGAGGTTGTAATTATTCATTTCCTGAACGGTAGTTTTCCCGGGGGCTACGATGTAAGCATACGAAGCGTTAGATGGGTTAACCCCATGATCGAACCAAAACTTGAAGACACCTGTGGTTACCAATGCTTCGTTAGCATGTGCCGGTCTTGTATTGATATCTTGCCAATAACCGGACTCCACTTGATTTCTCAACTTCAGGTTACCACCATTTGGTATAAAATAGCCAACCTTGTCATGCAGTACCCAGTCTACGTTTGAAGACAAAGTATGCCCCCCTGTAGACAATGTAGATGTGGAACCACCTTGAGACACCACTACAGAGCCATCGAGATGGCACTGATTGATGGTCGTGTTGATTCCCTCTGTGGCGGTAGCACTAATTCCTGCACCAAGGCAAACAACCTCCTCATCAAATAAAAACCAGGCTTTTTTTGCTTGGGTTTGGTAATCGATCATTCTAAATACCTGTAGTCCATAAGTACCATCAGACACCCCTCCAGAAAATGTAGAGTTACCCGTCTCTCCTGTACCCTGTGTGGGCAATAATTTACTGCCTGTATACGCTGGGGCGGTTGTTCCGGGTATTTTATTCCAATCCCATGCAGGAAAGATATTAAAATATTCATCCCCATCGACCATAATATTGGTAGCTCCTTCTGTTAAAAACAAGCCCTTACGATTATCACCGGCAAAACTTTCTGTTTTCTTGGTTCGATAAGAATTGGCACGAATATCAAAATTATAGTTAGTTCTGTTATGAGTTGTAAATTGCGATCTGTACCCATAGGAATTTCTGACGGTTACATTAGCTGATGGTGCCGCACTACCTGATAGTCGATTTTTAAATATATCATATTGGGCAGCATTACTTGGATCTAAAATTTTAGCATTTATATAAGGGGTCACTTGACCATCTGTTTTATCTGGCCTACTGATATCCCTTCCTACGACATTGAAACTGATATATTCTCCGCGTATGGCCTGACCATAGGGACCTACGGTAAGATAATTTTTGTAAGATTCTAATTTTTGACTATCGTTTAAACCATATGTAGTACCTATTAAGTGTCCTGCCATAGAATTAATATTATTTATGAAATTCCGACCATAAGTATGGAGATTCAGCTGTGCACCATGCTGGAAATAGGTCAGGTCTTGCTGTAAACCTTCTACCTCTGTAGTCTTGGGCATCAACTCATTCCAGGAGTCACTCGTAGCATAAGTTACCTCGCTAGCATTATCTTTTAATAATCCCTTATAAAAATACCACAAGTTATACCAAAGCCTGTTGGTTCCGGTATATCTGTTGGGATATGGAGCAGGCATATTATCTAATCTAGTAAGAATGTTATTTTCCAAAGTGGTTGGAATCTGATACGTTCCTGCCCTAGCCAAAATAAGGATTTTACACAAAAGAGTTGGTTCGGTTATCTCCGGAGAAAAAAATACGCCTGGGGCTTCAGGGTTAGTATTATGATAAAAATTGAGTCCATCCACAATCGCTTCATAAAGCCCAAAATTGTTGTAATAGCTGCTCTCGCTTGATGAATATGCATCAGCCATATCACGCAAACGATTAAGATGCGTTATTGGCTCCCAAGGCTCATCCGTATCATTGTAATTAAGATCAGCCCAAGAGCCATTAGCTTGTATGGTTGCTAGATGACCCTGAACATCACCGTCTATTGTAGTTTTTTTAATATGAAGTTCCGTGCGCACACTCTCCATTATTTGCTCATGGACAGTCTGGCTAAAAGTAAGGTTTCCTAAACAGAGGAAAACCCACAAAAAAACACATTTGTAGTAGTTTAATTTTCTCATTTCTTAATTTAATTTAGTTAGTTATGAATAATGATTAGTGCCCCTGACACCAATTATTAATCTTTAAAATTTTATGAGAGATTTTCGATTACAAATTAATAAGCCAACATTGTTTTTGGGTGGAATATTGACAATAAAAAGGGTGGTTTTTAAAAAACAAGTTGCATATCCATAATAATTACTAGGATTTGAATTGATTTTCTTTTTTTTATTTGATTTGAATTTCACAAAACAAAGGTGATTAAATCATTAATTTTTAAAATTTAATCGCAACCAAGATGAATACTTGTAAAAATACTGTGGCTAATTTTGACTTAACCAATTCTAAAATCAATATCATAAAGTGAAAAAGGAATTCAAAATATGAGGAATTTAATATTATTTAATTTCTAATTCAGATATATCTACCGCATTAGAGGGTTGAAAGTTATCGGTTCTAAATGGATATACTGGAAGCCCTGACTTGTTCTGTAAATTCGTCATAGCACCATCTGTAAATGCATAGCGCACAGCTACAGGTTTATTCACAAAAGGAGAGGAAACAATAATCTTATTTCCTTTAATCACAGCTTTTGCAGGATAAAATTTGACGTCTTTTCCTGAAATTTTAAAACCCTTCACCGCTTCATTATCTTTAGTACTTAAACCATTGCCTAAAGATTCTTTTGTAAAAGATATTATGATTTTATTTTTATGAATCTTGTGAGATTTATAAACAGGTCCTAAATATTGAACATCAACCGCATAATCTTTGGACAAAGCCATTAAAGCTAAACGAATCCCTATATCCTTTTTGTTTCGGGGATGGGAATCTGAGCGCTCATCAGGGTTCAACATCAAATCACTGGTAACAACAATACCTGTATTGAATATATTCGTAATAGAACTTTGAGCTTCTCGAAAATAACCTCTTGTAAATTTGGTATCATTATCTTCCTTATCCTTATAAAATCTGGGAGTCATTTGAACCGCGTAAAAAGAAAAATCCCTGCCCCAGTCTTTCCGCCAATCTTTAATAAGATCCATATTGGCTTTGGCATAGAGATCATTTTGTCCCACATTCGATTCTCCCTGATACCAAATGGTGCCTTTTATAGCAAATGGAATTAAAGGAGCTATCATAGCATTATAAAAAATGCTTGGTTTTTTATAAATGGAAGTGGTTACCGGTTCCAAATATTCTTTTTTAAATTCTAAATCAGAAGCCAATAGTTCTCGCTTCATCCAGCATTGAATACCAGAACCTGAAAAAGCACTCTGAATTAAACCAATGGGTACATTTAGTTTTTTATTACTATTTAATTCCTTGCCGAAATAATAAGCAACAGCCGAAAAATCAGCCACTGTTTTGGGAGTACACGATGACCAGATTCCTTGAAAATTAACCTGAGGGCTATTAGAACTATCCTTTTTTACGTTGAATAAGCGTATATTTCTATAATTCGCCTTGGCTATCTCATTTTCATAATCTACAACCCCCAATAAATTCCCTTTAGGTTTAAGCGGAAACTCCATATTTGACTGGCCGGAACAAAGCCACACCTCACCAATGAGAATATTTTTTAATTCAATCGTATTTGACGGCCCTAAAATCGAAAGGTCGTATACAGGTGCTTCTCCCGGCATGGCTTTAGGTGTCTTCACCTTTATAATCCAATTTCCTTCAATATCACATACAGTTTTCAATGATTCGCCCCAACTAGACTTTAAACAAATTTCAGATCCCGGTTTTCCCCATCCCCAAATGGGAACTTGGGTATTTTGTTGTAATACCATGTTGCTCCCAAATATATTTGGCATCGAAACATTTTGTGCAATTGTTTCTTGAATTAATACAAAAGCGATTAAAATCGAGCCTACTTTTGATTGAAAAAAAAGTCTATTCATAATGAATTATTCTGTTTTACTTTTTCTCATTTTGGTGACTAATCATGGGTTATAAAATTTCCCATTTTGGGCTTTTCGGATTTACAGGTATAATGTGTTTTCCGCAGGCATAATAAGCACTAATTTTTAATAAAAAATTAAAAACCTTTAAAAATCGCCTTTTGAAAACATAGATTATTTCCATTATATTAAATACAATATCGGTGATAAATTACTTTTAAAATATAATTTACCACCGATAATTTATAAATCTGACTCCTTAGAAATTTTAATTAATAAGGCTTGTTCCTAACAGGATCGGCAATATAATGACCTATTCCATTTTTAAAAACATAATTATGGCGTTGTACAAATTCAGGCTGAGATGTGGCTGTTGATGGTAATGGTACCGGAGCTGTATTAATTTGTATTCTCCAAGTATCATTACGTGCAAAAGCAATAAGTCCATCTTCACCGGGTATCAAAGTTTGAAATAAATACGGAACGAAACTCTCTGCTAATGTAGGTACCTGAGCTATATAAGACTGAACTATATGGTATCTTAAAACAGTTCTTAATTTTTCAACATCAGCTCTAGCCATGGTTTCATCCGGTGTTTCTCCAGAAGGTATTGTACTCGATCCGGTTACAATTTGGATCACATCACCACCTCCTAAAAAAGCAGCATTATTTAAGAGTAAATAGGTTCTCTCCGTAGTGGCCGTTTGGTTATATTCATCCTCCATTCCTGCTCTTTTAATGGCAGCGATCAAATAGTTAAGTTCTTGATTATGAAAACTACCATTATCATTTAGTTTTGTTCTTGTTTGTATATACTCCCAAGCCGTCATATTATCGAAAGGATCAGTCAAATCTACATCAGGCTTAAAGTTAAATCTGTCTTGTGGTTCTAAATCACAACCCGAAATACTAAAGGCCAAAATAAAGAACAGTAAAAATTTTATATAATTTTTCATGATTTTTCTTTTAATTATTATACGCTTCATTCTGATTGAGTAAAGGATTTTCAATTAAATGTTCCACAAATATTGGCCATAACTCACGCCCTGGTGTTAATGGCAATGCGTTTTCCCTTCCCGCTAAAACTGGATCTAAAACCTCACTTGCCTTGTTATTTCTTACTAAATCCCACCATCTTTTTCCTTCTCCGAATAATTCAAATTGGCGCTCATCTAGGATAAAATTCAATCGTTCATCTGGTGAAGCTCCAAACTCAATGGGATCTACCAATGGCAATTGTCTTGCTGTTCTTACTTGATTAACAAGTTCTAAAGCTCTAATATCATTGCCAAGTTGGTTCTCTGCTTCAGCCAAAAGAAGAATCATATCGGCATATCGGTAAAGCACTATATCAGTGTCGTCCAAATCAGATCTTTGAGGAGTTTGATTCCATTTTGCTGTTCTTGCCGAACCAATTTCAACACTGCTAAAATTATCTACACGACCTTCTCGACTATAATAATATCTCCAATCTCCATAAACCGGTTGCTCAACTTCTATAACACCTCCCATTCCATCATCAACAGTAACGGTTCTTGTTAGTGCTGGGTCTGTACCTGGATACTTGGTAACCCATCCTAATGAATCAATAGGAAATTTATCTCGCCACTTATTTTCAACAACTTCAGAAATAGCGTATGATGGGATTGGTGAAAAATATACGGCTTGAACACCAGACCTATTCAATGGGTGACTACCTCCAAACCTAACCTGCTCTTCAAGATTATATTGAATTGACATTATAAGCTCCGGTCCTGTTTGAATTTTACCTCTACCTTCCGGAAAATTTTGGCTCGCTAAATTGTTGTAGAATAAATCATCCCAGGCCTCAGGTGTGGTTACCAAGCTATGCTCACCAAGATTAATTAATGCCTCAATGGCCTGTTTAGCCTTGGCATAATCATTCAACCACATATAAACCTCTGCCTGAAGTGCATAAACACTGGCTCTGGAAAACCTAAAATTACTGGATGGAATTGTTAATAGCTCTTCTGCTTTTAACATATCCGCAATAACCACATCATTCATAATCGTTGTGGCATCGGTCGCGGGTTTCATTGCTTCAGATAAGAGCGTTACCGGCTCTGTAAACAACGGTACATCTCCCCAAACTCTAATGGCATCAAAATAGCCCTTCGCTCGGATAGCATAGGCCTCACCCAAAAAGTTTTTATTGTATCCAGATATTTTTGGAGCATTGAAAATAACCTGATTTGCCCGTTCAATCATTAAATACAGTCTATCCCATCGCGTTTGAGGATTACCCGGAGTAATGTTATTATTAATAATATCTAAATCATCACCATTGGCCTGTGCTCCGATTGATTGATGATTCTCCGATCTTATTTCTCCCCAATAAAATGTATTGGTGGCATAGGCGTTTTGCAAACCATCGTAGGCGGCTGTTAACGCAGTTTCTAAATCTTCGTTATTTCGAAAAAAGTTCTCCGGTGATATTTCACTTTCCGGTACTTCATCCACAAGGTCATCACAAGAATTGGCAATAAATATTACCAAACACATTGTTACAAAAACCTTTACTTTATTTAAATTATTATTTCTTAACATGTTTATTTTTTTTAAACTATTAAAATTGAACTTTTAAACCTAAAATGATCTCGCGATTATTAGGATATCTTAAAAAATCTTGGTTCGGTTGTAAAGGATTTCCTCTACTTCCTAATTCAGGATTGTATCCCTCATAATTAGTCCAGGTCATTAAGTTATTTACAGCTAGATTAAGAGAAGCACTTTTAAATAAATTCATTTTATCCAATACTGATTTCGGAAAATCATAATTGAAACGAATATATCGCCATTTGATGTAACTACCATCTGTCACAAAAAAACTGTTTGGCCTTAGTCGGTTTTGTACCACTCTAGTTAAGCGTGGGTAAACCGTCATATCTCCTTGTTCTCTCCAAGCACCCGTAATACGGTCTGGTCCAGGAGTTTCATTAGCAGAGTTTAAATCATTTCTAACTTCATCATAAACTCTATATATATCAAACCCAAAACTATAATCAAAAAGTACACTCACACTAAAGTTTTTATATCTTAAATTATGGGAAAAACCTCCATAGGTTGTTGGTAGTCCATTACCTATTACTTGCCTGTCATTGTTATCAATAACAAAGTTACCATCCAGATCCTGCCAAAAAATATCTCCCCCACGTAAGGTTTGGTTATTTGCTCTAAGTTGTTCAACATCTCCGGTGTAATCAGATCCGTTCAATGTATAATTGGTAAAGGCTCCGGTACTGTCAAAATTTGGTGTTAATTGTACGCCGTCAGGAGTAAATGCATTAGATTCGTCATACGGAAACACACCTAAGTTTTTGTATCCATAAATGTTACCTATTGGTTGTCCTTCTTCAATTCGGTAAGCACCTGACTCAAATGGCGTACCACCATCCAATTTAGTGACTTCATTTTCCAGATAGCCAATATTAAAATTACTTGTCCATGAGAAATCTTTTGCTTTAAGCAAAGTGCCTGTAATATTCAAATCAATACCTCTATTATTTACGGCTCCAACATTTCTTCGAATTCCCGTAAAACCGGATTCCTCGGGTAACGGCGTATTCGCCAAAAGACCTGTGGTGTTCTTCTCCCAAAGATCAAAATTTATATCTAATCTGTTTTTAAACATGGATAAATCAAATCCCAAATTCACCGATTCGGTCTCTTCCCAGCTTAGCTCTGAATTTCCCAGACGTGTAGATCCAATCCCAGCCATGCCATTGTAATCAAAACCTGGTTCAAAAGCACTTGTAAATTCATAATTACCTATACGCTCATTACCAACAACACCCCAACTGGCGCGAAACAGCAAGTTATTAATTAAAGCATTATTTTTAAGAAAGTTTTCATTGGTAACTCTCCAGCCCAATGTAGCCGATGGGAAATAACCGAATTCATTTTCATCACCAAACCTCGAAGATCCATCGCGTCTTATGGTTGCTCCAATCAAATATTTATTGGCGAAGTCATAATTAAACCCACCAAATAACGAGTAGATATTGTGATTTTCATTAAAATTATTGGCAATAATGGAACCCGGTGCGGCATTATTAAATGTCCTTATTATTTCATTATTAAATGTTGGTGAGTATATATCAGAAAAAGCCCTGCTATATTTCTGTATTTGCATACCCCCAAATGCTGCAAAATTATGTTTACCCCACTTATTCCTATAATTTAAATAATTCTCTTGCTGAATATCATAGGTTCTATCTCTACGTTCGCTACCTCTTGGTGTACCTGTAGCAAAATTCCCGCTTAAAAGCCTTGGTTCAAAAAATTCGCGCTCAAATAATCTGAAATTGATCCCCAAGGTTGATTTAACCTTAAGTTTTGGCAATACCTCTAATTCCGCATAAGTAAAAATTTGAGAACGGTAGTTTTTATTATCTAAAATTCTAAAGTCTGCATCAGCCAGTGGATTTCTCTGCCCGGCTATTGTAGGCGTATACGACCCATCAGGTTGAAAAAGTGGATAATAAGGCACACGAAATGTTACTTGCCTCCAAGCGTTATTCTCATTTACTCCATATTGTTTATCATACGACAGGTTTATCCGTGTTCCCACTTTCAATGTCCTAGTTGGGTTAACATCAACTCGTAGTTGTGTATTAATCCTTCTATAACCACTACTTCTTACAATACCCTCAGAATTTAGGAATCCTGTGTTAAAATAATATTTGGTTTTTTTATCACCGCCGCTTAAAGCCACATTGATTTGTTGCCTGGTCGCCATTCTGGTAATCAATTCCTGTAAATCATATGAATTTCTTCGGAGTAAATTTAACGAGTCCAACTCCCCACCAGTCGGGTTATCCGGATTATTACTTCTAAGTCTTTCGTATAAGGTTCGTTGAGCTGCGTTTGAAACCGGAAGATCTCCCACCAAAGTACTCAAACCTGTAATAGATGAAACATCTAAAGAAAGCTTTCCTTCCTTACCAGATTTAGTTGTTATCAAAACCACACCATTAGCAGCTTTTGAACCATAAATTGCGGCCGTTGCACCATCCTTTAAAACTTCTATGGATTCAATATCATTTGGGTTTAAATTATCTATATCCTCCAATTGCTGGCCATCCACCACATACAAGGGTTGTGTACCTGCGCCAAAGGTTGATACACCCCGTATTTGAATGTCGAATCCAGCACCCGGACCGTTATTGGTTGCAATTTGAACACCCGCAAGTTTACCTTGAACGGCATCAAATGCAGTAATGGGTGTAGCTTGTTCCATAGACTCAGCTTTGATTCCCGTAATGGAGCCCAATACTTTCTTTTTATCTACAGCAGCATATCCAATAACTACCACTTCATTAAGAGCTTCCATGTCCTCTTGAAGAACTACAGAAATAGTTGTTTGGTTGCTAATGGTGATTTCTTCAGTAACGTATCCTAAATAGGAGAACACTAAAGTTTTCGATCCCGGTCTCATAGTAATACTAAAATTACCATCAAAATCAGTTACTGTTCCGTTACCGGTTCCCTTTTGCAGAACATTAACTCCAGGTAAGGGCATACCATTAGCGCTACTAACTGCTCCAGTAATCCTTTCTTGAGCTTGTGAATTTACAACCGAAAAAATTGACATTAAAAGGAACAAAATCAGCACCTTATTCCGGGACCTACCTTCTGTTTTCATTTTTTGTTTAATCATTAGTTTTTTAGTTTAGATTAGTGAATTCATTTATGTCTGGTTTTTCAAAAATCATATGTCCCAATTATTTTAATGGCTTTGTTAATTTTCTATCCTTAGTTAAATATAAAACCAATAAAATATCCAATAAAATTTGTAAACAATGGATCAGTGTTAAGATCCATTTTCAAATAGAAATACGATTTAGCTTTTCAAACATAAAAACATATTCACAAATTTATATTTAACATTTTTTCATTGGTGTGAAAATCTTAAGGGTTTAGTTAGAATTTCAGAAAATATAGGTGAATAAGGCAAAAAAGCATCAATTTTTCTGTTGATTTATAAAAATCTTAGTTGATTTCACTACCAATAAAGTAACAGGTATAAAGAAGTAGAATTTGATTGTTAGAATTACCTTATTCATTATGAAAGAAAAATCTAAACATCAGGTCTTAGAATCTAAACAAAAACAGTCAAATTAAGCAATACCAGAGGCAAGGCATCATTAATATTTGAGGATATTGCATCTGAATAAATCCCATCAGAATCTTTTAGCACATTATTTTTAATTCGCTATTTCGGTATTCGAAAAATAAACGATTATGACATAACACCGCATGTCATTTCCTCAGGAAAAAGGTGAATATATTAATGTAAAATAAGCGATTATTAGTTAAGGTTTTCCCAAACGAAAATGTAAATTGTCTTTATGAAATAAGAGGAAAACCAAGCCATTTAAATCCATAATTAACGTTTGTTTTCAAGACAATGAAATTCTAGAATAAAAAAATAACTGAAATCTTTAATCTGTTCAATTTCAATGCTATTTCAAAAATATTCTAAAAATCATTGAATTTAGAACGGGTTTAGAAATCCAATTTTAAGTTGGGACTTAAGTGGAATAATAGTTCTTTGGGTGAATAGAAACTAAGTGCATTTAAAAATAAAGACATAAATTTATAGAAAATATAATACCCATAGAATATGAATAAAGCATGTATAACCGTAAACCAGATGCTTAGTTATTCAACTATTCGCCTGGTTAATTTGTAAATCGAAACTCGTTTTAACATCTTTAAAACGAGCTCAATTCGGAATTGGAATTTGAATATTGGTTTTTTCTTCGATTAAGCCTAAGGACTGTAAAAACCTGTCAGTTTCACTTAAAGTTTCCATATAACCCCTTTTACTGTTGTTATAATTAAAGAAACCGTGCCCAAGTCCATCATAAATCTTTAATTCACAGACACTTCCAACTTTTCGCATAATCATTTGATAATATTGAACCGTTATTACAGGTATTAACTTATCCTGATTGCCGATGAAAATAATTGTAGGAGGTGCATCCTTTTCAATATTATGCAAAGGAGAAAACTCCTTATATTCTTCTCCAATCCGATCGTAGCCATAGCCTCCTGGACCATTATCTATCACAGGGTTAAATAGAACCAAAGCATTTGGGACACAGCTGATGGAAAGATCATCGCTTACTTCATTAAAATCGTCTATTAAGGCCGTTGCAGCGGCAAGATGACCACCTGCAGAACCTCCTGAAGCAATTATTTTTAAAGGGTCTATTTGAAATTTAGTTGCATTTTTTCGTATAAACCTAACCGCAGATTTAGCGTCCTTTACACTTTCAAATGGTGTAGTATGGTTATCGTTTCTTGTTCTGTAATCTGCAAGGAAGCAAACAATTCCTCTTTGCGCCAAATAGTTGGCTTGGTTTCTAAACTGTGATTTATTACCAGTCATCCATCCTCCACCAAAAAAGAATATCATTGCCGGATATTTCTTTAACGAATCCATTTTTTTAGGATAAATGACTTCTAAATATAACTTTGTAGAGTCTATATTTTTGTACAACATCGGGCTTTGTCCTAGACAAACAGTATTACAAAAAATAAAACCAAGTAATATTAATTTTAAAATATTATTTTTTATCACATTCATGCCAGATTCATATAAAAGCGGGAGGCTTTTCTTCATAATATTAAACTTTATTTGATTTTATTTAAACCATTAAGCCTCATTAATGCTTCCAGGTAATAATAATCGGCATAAATAATTGGAACTTCCACTTCACTATCAAATGGTTTGAAGCCCGTACTATTGAGTAAAATAAAACCATAACTATCGCCTATTTTGGTTTTATAATTTCTTGATATATTTTTCAAAATGGTATTGGCATAAGTCACGAATACTTCCTTATTTTCACTATACTTGCTCAGTTCATACAACGCAGAAGCTATTACTGTGGCAGCCGAAACATCACGTGGTTCGTTAGGAACGTTTGGCGCATCAAAATCCCAATAAGGTATTAAATCATTTGGAAGATTATTATTTGAAAAAATAAACTGGGCAATCTTTTCAGCTTGCTTTAAATAAATTTCATCCTTTGTATAGCGATAACATAAAGTGAAACCATAAAGACCCCAAGCTTGACCTCTGGCCCAGGCAGAATCATCAGAGTAACCCTGAAACGTATTTTTATTTTGTGAATTTCCCGAAACAGGATCGTAATCTACTACGTGGAAACTGCTATTATCATCTCTAAAATGGTTTTTTAAAGTAGTGTTTGCGTGATGCACTGCTATTTGATGGTAAATAGAATCACCGGTTATTTTGGTAGCCTCAAAAAGTAACTCCAGATTCATCATATTATCTATAATTACCGGAAAATCCCATTCATGTTCTTCACTACTAAAATCCCAGGAACGGATAGCGCCAACTTGAGGGTTAAAACGACCAATTAATGTTTTTGCCGATTGGACAATTACATCTTTATATTCTTTATTGTTTGTAAGTCTGAAGCCATTACCAAAACTACAATTTATTTTAAAGCCCATGTCATGAGTTGTAGCATTGAATTTTTCCCGTTCAATTTCGGTTGTGAATTTTTTAGCAACTTTTAACCATTTTTTATCATTTGAATACTCATATAAGTACCAAAGTACTCCGGGAAAAAATCCACTAGTCCAATCACTGCTTGAAACTAGTTTCAATTCTCCATGCTCTAAGGTACGAGGTAAAATTAAAGGTAAATCTCCAGTAATTATCGGTAATTTTTCTTTCGAATTCCTTATTTCCTTAAGGATTAGCTTCGTCTGGGCTTCGGCATGTGTAAAAGCACTATCTAAATTTTGACTATTCACCCTTAATGGAAAATAAAACATTAAAATTAAAGATGTTATTAGCCCGTATATTTTAAAATTGAATTTCATTCTTCAATAGTTTCAGATTTAAGCAAGTCCCAATTTCCAGAATAATAAGCGGAATCAATTTTATTTACTAATGCCGAATTTTTTTTCGTTTTTGCTAAATACCGCAGATCACGATACAAATAATAGTTTAACCAGTACCCATAATTGTATTTCTCTTCTACTGAATGAGGTTGTTTATAAAAGGCGTACCAATCGGTATTTAATTGAAACTTTTCTGCTATATCAACAGCTTTTTTCGCTTTCAACCAGATATTATTTGCTACATCATTGAATAGTTGGTTAAAACTTTCATAATTCATTTTACCAGTATGAATTAAATCTGTCTGATCATTTATCCCAAGTTCCAATAAAGAAATTCGCTCCTCAAACACCTGATCCCCATCTAAGTCGTATTCAATGAGGTCTATAAACCCATTTTTATTGGTATCAGAGTATTTAACGGTTGCAAATTTGTCTGGAATATTTTGAATTCTGCCCTCAGCCCACCTGTCATATAATCCTCCAAAACCTTGAAATGAATAGGCCGTTTGGTCTATTCTCCAAGCTCCCCACTCTGCGCCATATAAATGAATTCTTCCATCAAATGCACCAATATATAGCTGCCCTTTTCCAGAATTATCCATATCAAACTCTCCACGATCTCCAGAAGCATCTGCTTGTTTATTGTCATCCAAACCCCCATTTTTCGTTCCTATCTTAAATAGATCTCCCGGCGTGTAGAATTCAACCCTCTCCCATCTATTGCAGTCATCATCTTCATCAAAAACAAAATAACATTGCTGCCATTCTCCTTCATTAAAAATTAAATCATAGGTCACATTTCTATCCGGATAAAATAGGGTGTCCATTTCTCTCCATCGGGAATCATACAAAAGTGTATCAATATTGGACTTTAAGCCTCTTAAATTTTTAAAATAATGGGCATGTTTACTATAGTCAAAACCCTTACCTTTTAGCAGCAGACTCATATCAAAATCAAATGCATTATCAGGACCATTATCATTATCCAAATCCCAGGTAATTGCGGAGTAATTAATTTTTTTACTGAAATTCACATCAATCTCCTTGTTCAATTTATCAAAACCTTTTTTCTTATTTTCCGAAGGTATAGAATCCCTGAAATGGGGTGTATCTAATAATCTTATTGCCATTTCTGTTAGATTGTCTCCATCTTCATCGTAAAAAATAAATGGATTTTCCCAACTGTACCGCATATCATTTATCCTAAAACTAGAGGCATGCATTTTCAGAAATGTAGAGTTACCACTGTAATCTTCGAAAAAATCAGCATGACCATTGTGCTCCCATGCTTTCATCATGATTTTATTCCAATCTACATAATGCATAATACCGTCACCGTCATCATCCAGCACATACATAAAATCCGCTTCCCAATCGAAGAAATTACGCTTATCCAATCCTGCGTTATTTACTAACAATTGGACGTCTGCCTTACCATCATCATTATTGTCGGACCAATCAATACTTAAATCATAGGGTCCGGCAAACAAGCCATCCCGATTCTTATCTATCAATAAACAATCACTATCAGTATCTCCCTCAAGATCTCCAAACTTCATATCATCATCATCATCTATCCACATAATTTGGATATGATCCCAAAGTACGCCTCTCAACACATCTGGATCTCCATCGCTATCCAAATCAATATAAGTTATATTGGAAATCATCGGATCTAAACGCCATGGTAAAAGCTGTGTATCCTTATTCCAGTAATCTACGTCTGTTTTTGTTTGGGCCCCCAAACTTGTAAAAAGAAAAAAAGCTATAATTGAAGGTAAATACCTTAATAGTCTGTAATGCATTCGTAATTGGTTTTAACAGCTTTTAGTATTAAAGTGACCCTTCTAAACTTTTACAGGTTATTAATCTCAAAAGCTTTTAATAAATTGTTTTGTTATTATTTAATTAATCTTTCCTGAAAATGCTCATCTATAATTTAGACACTGAATATTTATCATCATTTAGTCTAGCTTTAGAACCTTTAAACTTTAACCTGAGATATTAATATTTCAGGTGCTAACCTTAGCAAATACTGAATCGGATGAATATTCACTTCTATAGGTGAAAAAAACATTTACAAATCTTGAGGTAAATATATATTTAGACGCCTCTCATTTAGGGGGAATTTTGCAAGAATATGGTTTGATTATAGAAAATTATCCCTAAAATTTTTTAATTGAATTATTAAAATCATTAGAATTAAACCCAAAATTCCCAAGAAACCATTAAACACAATATTGGCTTATAAATCAACAATTTACCTTTTCATGGATGCAGATTGGTTTCAATTAAAAGGCAAATTTGATTTTACAATAAACGCACAAATCAATTTCAAATTTCTAACCTAAAAAATAATGGGAGATTTAACTTTGGATTGTCATTTTAAATAAAAAAAATGCCTGACTCAATTGTATTCAAAAAATAAAATTGGAGCTGCAAGTTCCTTAGATTTTTCGAAGGATGATTGTAAAACAAACCCGTTGTTGAAGTAAAACGATACAATATGGAAAATGGTGCAAAGGTTAAAAAAAACTGTTTGATGACAAACCATGAATTAAGCCAAAATTAAAACAACACTAAGTGAAATCATTACAAGAAAATATCACAAAATTATAAAACCGCGTAAACTAAATTACTTCTTAAAATGTTGTTTGAGACATAAACAAATATTAAGAAGATCATAAACTAAAAACAGTTAATAAAAAACACAATTTCATGAAACGAATTTCCTTAATTACAATTTTAGCATTTTTCAATCTATTATTAATTCAGCCCGTTTTGGCAAAGGTTAAGCTTCCGGCTATTATATCATCAAATATGGTTTTGCAGCGCAATACAACCATAATCATGTGGGGTTGGGCTGATCCTAAAGAGAAGATTTCAATTAATACCTCATGGATAGACACACCATTCAATATTCAAGCAGATAAGGAGGGAAATTGGAAAATTGAGGTAAAAACCACCAACAATAAAAATCCACAATCTATTTATATTTCAAGTAAAAATTCTAAAATTAAATTAGAAAATATCCTATTTGGAGAGGTATGGCTTTGTTCGGGTCAATCAAATATGGAACAACCCTTAACTGGGCACACAGCGCAACCAACATTTGGTTCTAATATGGCGATTGCAAAATCCAACAATCCAAATTTACGTTTGTTTACAGTGAAACGTATAGCGTCTAAAACGCCTTTGAAAGACGTTGAAAAATATATCTCCTGGGAACAAGCTTCACCGGAAACGGTCTCAAATTTTAGCGCAGTTGCTTATTTCTTTGGAAAAGAACTACAGGAAATTTTGGATGTTCCTGTTGGTATAATACATACCTCTTGGGGCGGTAGTTCTGTTGAGGCATGGATTAGTAAGGAGGTTATCAGCAATTTTCAAGAGGTGAATCTTGATAAAATAGATATTGACAAAGGAACAAATCACATCCCAACGGTACTATTTAATGCTATGATTGAGCCATTAATTCCTTATACCATTAAAGGGGTTTTATGGTATCAAGGGGAATCCAATCGACTGAAACCTAAACGTTACAAAGAACTTTTTCCTGCCATGGTTAAAGACTGGCGTGATAGATGGCAAATTGGAGAATTCCCATTTTATTATGTACAAATTGCCCCTTTCGAATACGGAACAAGAGACAAGGACACCACAAACCCTTATACCAATTCTGCTTTTATTCGGGAAACACAGTTACAGTGTGTAGATATTATTCCGAATTCGGGTATTGCCATAACCCTGGATCTCGGTTCGGAATATAGTATTCATCCTCCTAAGAAGAAGGAAGTTGCAGACCGGTTACTTTTTAATGCGCTTAATCAAACCTATAATTTCAAAACTATCGATTATTCAGGTCCTGTTTTTAGTTCGTTAGAAGAAAAAGATAGTGGACTTATAATAAAATTTAAAAATGCAGAACGTGGGCTTTTCACTCCCGATTCGTTAACCGGATTTGAAATTGCAGGTGAAGACAAAATATTTTATCCTGCTCAAGCTAAAATTGAAAATAAAAGAAACGTATTTGTAAAAAGTGATCAGGTTCCTAATCCTAAAGCGGTTAGATATGCCTGGCGTAATTACGTTCATGGAACCTTATATGATACGAATCTTTTGCCTGCATCATCCTTTAGAACAGATAACTGGGATAATGCCACTAATGTAAAATAATAGGTGTGCTTTTAAAAAGACCTCAATTGCCAGAGGATAAAAACATCTTTAAAACGTTGAGATAGATATCAATAAACACGAAAATTTTAACCCCTCTTTGGTCGAAATATCCCAGAATAAATTCATGAGGTTTTATTCTCATTGAGAATAAAAAAACAGAACCATTCGATTTGATAAATTATCATGTTCTATCAAATCGAATGGTTTTCCCTTAAATTTTCCTTATCAGTGGAATTTTATTAGATCATTATCATTTTTTCAGAACTAGATTTTCATCAAGAGGAGTCATTTTAGGCATTAATAAATGCACAATACCCAAAATAATCAAGTAACAAAAACCCGCAATCAAAAAGGCCCAAAAATAGCCGTTGTTACCAGCTTCATCTAAAACAGAGCCTAAGGCGAAATCAGCTACAATTCCTGCTAACGCACCCACCATTCCTCCAATTCCAACAACCGAGGCTGTCGCTTTTTTAGGAAACACATCCGACACCAAAGTAAAAATGTTTGCCGACCATGCCTGATGACCGGCAGCTCCAAGACCGATTAAAAATACAGCTAACCATTCATTTTTTGTAGTGGCTACGAGAGCCACAGGTAATATGATTACGGCACAAATTGCCAACGTGGACTTTCTGGCTTTGTTGATGCTCCAACCTCTTTTAATAAATACACCCGAAAGATAACCTCCTAATATACTTCCACCATCAGCCAAAATATAAATAACAAACATTGGTAGAGCAATATCGTGGATATTAACTCCAAAAGTATCAGCTAAAAATTTCGCACCCCAAAACAAGTAAAACCACCAAACGGCATCTGTTATTTTAGCCACAGCAAACGCCCAAGTTTGTCGTTTAGAAGCTACGGCTGTCCATGGTAATTTGTCTTCGTTTTCAATTTCAGAATCACTATTTATATAGTCCAGTTCTTCTTTACTTACTTTAGGATGCTTCTCCGGCTTCTTATACATTTTGTGCCATAAATAAACCCAAACAGCACTCAAAACACCCGTAATTAAAAACGGTATTTGCCAGTTTTTACCGTCTTCATGAACAATCCAACCTACCACAAATGGAGCTGCAATTGCTCCTAGGCTTGTTGCCGCATTAAAAAGTCCTGTGGCAAAGGCCCGGTCTTTCTTAGGAAACCATTCTGCCGTTGTTTTTATTGCCGCAGGAAAATTTCCAGATTCTCCCAAGCCCAATCCAAAGCGCGCTACAACGAAACCTATAATGCTCCAACCCGGACGCACTAATGCATGTAACATCCCAAAAACACTCCAGGTTCCTATGGAAAGGATATAACCTTTTTTCGTCCCTAAACGGTCAATGATACCCCCCATAGAGAGCATTCCTATGGCATAAGCAACTTTGAATGAAATCGTGATATAGGCATAATCCGTATTCGTCCAATGAAATAATTTTTCTAAGGTTGGTGCCAAAACACCGATAATACTTCGATCGAAGTAATTAATCGTAGTGGCGAACATCAATAGCGCCAGTATTCTGTAGCGGTAGTTACCTATATTTTTAGTTTTACTCATAATCTATATTAGTTTAGTTTAAGTTAAATTGAGTTCTAAATTCAATGGTTATGGTGAAATATTCTACTTTCTAACTTTTTCAATAATTTTTAAAGAATCTTTTATTTCTTGTTCTAGTTCCCCATATGCCTTCCTGGTGATAATATCCTTTGAAATGAGTTGTGAACCCATACCAACGCAGGTTACCCCCGCATCAAACCAGCCTTTCAGATTTTCTTCTGTGGGTGAAACACCGCCTGTGGGCATAATGTTGGTCCATGGTTGTGGACCTTTAATACCTTTTACAAACTTAGGACCGTAAATATCACCGGGAAATAATTTCACAATTTCGCAACCAAGTTCTTCTGCTTTTGCTATTTCGGTTAGGCTTCCGCAGCCGGGCGACCAGAGTACCTTTCGACGATTACATACTATAGCAATATCTTCCCTAAGTACCGGCGTAACCACAAAATTAGCACCTAAAGCCATATACAAACTGGCCTGAGCGGCATCAGTTACTGAGCCTACACCCAAAATCATTCCAGGGAGTTCTTTGATGGCGAACTTATTGAGTTCTCCAAAAACTTCATGAGCAAAATCGCCACGGGCAGTAAACTCCAACAAGCGGGCACCTCCTTCAAAGCAAGCCTTTAAAATATTTTTACCAAGTGCAATATCTTGATGAAAAAACAAAGGAATCAGTCCCGTTTCTTGCATGGTCTGTACTACTTCAATTCTTGTGTATTGAGCCATTTTTTTTGGATTTATTTTATTTGATACACCGGGCCAGGCCATTACAGGCTGGCCCGAGTACCACAGTAATTAAACTCAAACAATTACTACTAAAAAAATTTTATTAATCATTTATCTTGCTACTCTACCAGAAGCATCGCCTCCCATAAGTTTCTCCACTTCTGAAACGGTAACCAAATTCGCATCACCTTTAATGGTGTGTTTTAAACATGAAGCGGCCACAGCGAAGTTCAGTGCGTTTTGATCATTCTCCGGATAGGTTAGTAAGCCATAGATCAGGCCACCCATAAAACTATCCCCTCCTCCTACACGGTCTACAATATCAGTGATTTGATATTGCGGCGATTCATACATTTTATAACCATCGTATAAAACTCCCGCCCAGGTATTGTGCGAAGCAGAGATTGAACCTCTTAGTGTTGTGATTACTTTTTTCGCTTTAGGGAACTTTTTCATCATTTGCTGACATACAGATAAAAATGCCTCGGCTTTCACGTTATGACCTTCCGTTTGTACCGAAATACCACTTGGCTTAATACCAAAATGCATTTCAGCATCTTCCTCATTTCCTAAAATAATATCGCAATATGAGGTTAGTTCCGTCATGATTTTTTCTCGGTCACCACCATATTTCCAAAGCTTTGCCCGGTAATTCAGGTCTGTTGAAATGGTAATACCCAACTCACTTGCTGTTTTCACGGCCTCCAAACAAGCATCAGCAGCTCCTTGTGATATAGCCGGGGTAATGCCCGTCCAATGGAACCATTCTGCCTCTTTAAAAACAGCCTTCCAGTCTACCATACCCGGTTGAATTTCCGCCATAGCGGAATGAGCTCTATCATAAACCACTTTACTTCCCCGGCTTACAGCTCCGGTTTCCAGAAAATAAATCCCCAGACGGTCGCCTCCCCAAAGTATCTTATCCACGCCAACACCTCGTTTACGCAACTCCATCATTGCACATTCTCCAATATCATTCTTCGGTAAACGTGTTACAAAATCTACCGGAACACCATAATTAGCTAGCGATACTGCTACATTCGATTCGCCCCCACCATAAATCACATCAAAGCTACTGGCCTGTGAAAACCTCAAAAAGCCTTCTGGAGCTAATCTTAACATGATCTCTCCAAAGGTTATTACTCTACTCATTTTATTTGTATATGAAATTTTTATTGTTGTTAATATGTCAATAATAAACGTGTTCCCTAGTTAACAGAAACTTCTAAAGGAGCACTGATTTTCTTTCGAAAATCAGTTAAATACATTTCCCATTCTTTTTGGTTTTTGAACTGGCCACTTTTTTTCCAACCAAATCCTGCATAATAGGTTACTTTTCCATCAATTACTTTTAAGTGCATAAAAGCATTGCTCAGATCTACAGAATCGGTCTCAAATTTTTCGAGGTCTATGTAATACTTAGGGGTTGATATAATGGCCGTTCCAAGCTCTGAATCCTCCTGAGGCTTCCAGTATGTTAACCAATTTTCTTCTTTATTGAAAGTTACATTACCATTTTTCTCATGTAAGGTAAGTCCGGCTGAAATAGTATCTACACCTTCCAAAGAAATTTCAAATTTTGAAAGGTTACTTCCATAATCTAAACTTACTTTTTTAGACTCCTTAATCTTGGTTCCATCGGCATTCCAAATTCCATAATCCAAAATAAAACTGGTACGGATAGGACCACTTGTTATGGTTTTATATGATTTAAAATTTTTTGAGGCATAATAGATACTATCTTTTTTATACGCGATACCTCCAACACCACGACTCCTACCCACGTGAAAATTATCTAAACCTTCTCCGGTATCTTCATGATACGTACCAGTCTTTTCAGTATACTTTTTATACCAATTATCAATGATGGAATAATCAACCCGTTTTAACCAGGCATCAACCCCACTCGTTAAAGTACCTTCTTTCAACCCATTTTCATATCGATACTGAGCATTGGGACCGAATGTTCTAAATGCCACTCTGTTGTTTTCCCATGCATAATCATCAGTGCGTTCAGGAACAAACCTCGAATAACAAATTTTTTCACTCGAAACCAATTGGCTTGAATCGACTTTTACAAGTTGAAAAATGGTTTCAGAATTCGCCTTAACCTGGGGTTGAAATAAAATAGCATCTTTAGACCCATCATTATCATAATCAACCAACTGAGACCTAAGAAGTTCACTAGTATTAATGACTTTAATTCCATAGTAATTTAGATTTTCTAACTTCACAAGTGATTTTGAAATTTCTACAGTTTCAAATTGCCTGTCGATATTTAGATTATTTTTAACCTTAACGATAAGCTTGGATGGTTTCTCTTTACAGGAAATACAAAAAAATAATATTAAAAACGATATGAATAAATTCTGAGGTAATTTCATAAGATTTATTATTTTAAACTTCATTTGATGGTTTTCCGATAGTGGCCAGAATTCCCCCATCGACGTAAAGCACATGACCGTTTACAAAATCACTTGCTTTGGAACTTAAAAAGATAGCGGCCCCTTGTAAATCTTCGGGGTCACCCCATTTGCCTGCAGGAGTTCTACCAATAATAAATTCATTAAATGGATGTCCATTTACGCGTATAGGTGCGGTTTGGCTTGTTGCAAAATAGCCGGGACCAATGCCGTTTGTTTGAATATTATATTTAGCCCATTCCGTTGCCATGTTTCTAGTAAGCATTTTAAGCCCCCCTTTAGCAGCGGCATAGGCACTAACAGAATCTCTTCCTAATTCACTCATCATAGAGCAGATATTTATAATCTTGCCCCCACCGCGCTCAATCATACCTTTAACAACGGTTTTGGAGACGATAAATGGCGCTACCAAATCCACTTGAATGACGGCATTAAAATCGGAAACTTCCATATCAATTATTGGGGTCCGCTTAATTATACCGGCGTTGTTTATTAAAATATCAATTGGACCTACTTCCTCCTCAATATTTGCCACAGCTTCTTGCACGGCTTTTTCGTCAGTAACATCAAACACATAACCATAAGCATTTAACCCTGAAGCTTTATATTCCTGAACAGCATCTTCTAGCCTATCTTCCGAATAATTATTAACTACAATAGTAGCTCCGGCATTTCCCAAACCTTTAGCCATAGCCATTCCTAAACCGTGAACAGCGCCGGTAATCAAAGCAATTTTCCCTTTTAAATCGAATAAGTCTTTTGACATAAATTAAATTTTAGTATTTATTTTAAATCCGTTATTTTACAAACATCCATATCGCCGTAATCTAGATTCTCACCGGCCATACCCCAGATAAAAGAATAGTTACTGGTTCCGGATCCACAATGGATAGACCATGGTGGTGAAATTACAGCTTCCTCATTTTGAACCCAAAGATGTCTGGTTTCCTTTGGTTGCCCCATAAGATGGCATACAGCCTGATCCTCAGGAACTTCAAAATAGAAATAAACTTCCATACGTCTGTCATGAACATGAGCAGGCATTGTATTCCAACTACTGCCTACTTTAAGGGAAGTCATTCCCATTTGTAGCTGACAAACATCTACAACACTATTAACAATATATTTTCGGAGTGTTCTTGCATTGGCTGTTTCCGCTGATCCCAATTCGATCACCTCAACATCGTCAATACTAATTTTTTTAATTGGATAGCTTTTGTGGGCCGGTGTTGAATTTATATAAAACTTAGCTGGATTATTGGCCTCGTTACTATGGAAGGAGACACTTTTATTCCCCTTGCCTATATATAAGGCCTCTCTATAATCAATATCATATGTTGTTCCATCTACAGAAACTTTTCCCCTGCCTCCAATATTAATGATCCCCATTTCGCGGCGCTCAAGAAAGTAAGAGGCTTTTAGAGGATCGATGGTTTCTAACTTCAAGGTCTTGTTCAAAGGCATAATACCTCCTGTTATAAAACGGTCGTAATGCGAATACGTCAGATTAATTTGATCTGCTTCAAAAAGACCTTTCACTAAAAATTCTTTTCTTAAATCTTCAGTACACAGGGTATTTACTTCTCGGGGTGACGCGGCATTGCGTATTTCAATATTTAATGACATAATATCTAATTTATTTAAAGATTTGAACAGGGCGAAAGTTGATTCTTTGAATCAATTTGCTCGATACAAAATCCATTCATTTAATGTAGGCTCTTTTGATTCAATTATTCTTAATCTAAACCTACGTGCATTTATTGGAACAATTTTATCCAAATAACCCCTACCATTTGTGGTAAATTTGGTTGCCGAATTCCAAATTCCATCTTTCCTATATTGGATTTCAATAATTTGACTCCTTTTGTCCCAGGTATGCCAAGGTTCTACCACAGAAATGGCACCTATTGAAATTTCCTTTCCTAAATCAATTTCAAGCCATGGATTTCCATCATCTTCAGAAGGTTGCCATTTATTTTTTGGATCACCGTCGGTTAAATACGCTGGATTAGTTCCAGCTTTTGTTGAAGAAGAAATTACCTTCTTTCCAGCGGACGGAAGCGGCAAAACAAGAGGTTCACCTTCCACCTCCAAAGCGATTACAGATACATTCTTATCAGGCGCGGTTAAGGGGAGATTTATACTATTCTTTAGCCTAGTTTTCCGAACTTCTAAGGCTAAATCAGGAGCTGTTAGCAAATACGCCTTTGTAACTCTATTGAGCAAAGGAACAGCCAGTTCTCCATCGTCAGGCCAATCAAACACGTGTAAATAAAGTTTATTTCCTTTTTGAGTACAACGACCCCATGGTAAGTATTGAAATGGGCTGGCAGTAGTTCCATAAATAGATTCTCCATTTAATTTCATCCATAGACCAACCTCTTTTAAACGATCAATACTAGGTTGAGGAATAAGCCCCTGAGATGTCGGCCCTACATTCAACAGGTAGTTACCCCCCTTGCTTACAATATCAATAAAGGTTTGTAAAATTATTTTAGTTGACTTCCAATTGTTATCAGTGGATTTGTACCCCCAGGTATCATTCATGGTCATACAAGTTTCCCAGTTTCTACCTGGAAAGCCTGTTTGAGGTACAAATTGTTCAGGTGTATCTGTATCACCGTTATACCCTCCACCCAATCTGTTATTGGTAATTAAACTTGGATATTGATTTATAACTGGTAAAAATTTATCAGCCCTTTCCTTGGTCATTTTTATGGGGGTATCCCACCATAATATATTTACTTCACCATAATTCTTTAAAATTTCCTGAACTTGTGGAACGGCAACATTAGCTAGGTATTCGTCCATATTACCTTGTTGTGCAACATCCCAGTGACCGCCTTTTGCTGCAGCTCCTCCAGGATTATTCCAGTCCTGAGCCTGAGAGTAATAGAAGCCAAGTTTTATACCTTCCCTATGACAAGCTTCAGCAAGAGGTTTTAGCAAATCTTTCCCATAAGGAGTGGCATCTACCACATTCCACCCGGAAACCTTTGAATCAAAAAGAGCAAATCCATCATGATGCTTCGAGGTAATGATTAAATATTTCATTCCTGTATCTTTAGCCAGTTTAACCCATGATTCGGGATCATATTTAACTGGATTAAACTGCCTAGCATATGCCTTGTAATCTTGTACGGGAATCCTTCCATGATTCATAATCCATTCACCTATTCCCAGAACCTCCTTCCCTTTATAAATTCCTGCAGGTACAGAATATACCCCCCAATGAATAAACATCCCGAATTTAGCCTCTTTCCACCAATCCATTTTCCCCGAATTTGATTGTGAAAAGATTTGAAGTGAAAAGCACATCAAAAAGCAGAAATTCAGTAAGTTTTTATTCATAAATTATATACAATTATTCCTGATACAAAGTTATATTTCTCATTATTTTTTAAGTTAGAAATTTGAAATTGATTTGTGCGTTTATTGTAAAATCACATTTATTAACTTAAACTAAAATTAATCTTCATAGATTAAGAAATGGTTTATTGATCTCTAACCAATAAAGCTGATGTTTAGGTTCTTGAAAAAGATGCAATTGTTTTTAAAGGATAATTGTTTATTAATTCCGTAGTTTTTTAAATGATTTTCTATAATCAAACTATATCCTTACAAATTTCCCCCGAAGTCAGGCAATAGGTAAAATATATTTACATTTAGGTTTCTGAGTATTTGAATTAACCCGGGAAATTCATCCTTTTCTGGTCTACTTTAATTATTAAGGACAATGTTCAGTAAAACTTTTTTAAAAAATTGAAACCACTTTGTTAAAACATAAAGCTCAAAACTTCATTATTAAAGACATATTAAAACCAATGAAAACTAAACATTTTATACTTTTATTAATCTTTACATCAGTGGTCGTATTCGCCATCTTGTCATTTGGCAAAAAAGTTACGCCAAGTAAGCCAAACATTGTTTTTATTCTGGCTGATGATCTTGGATACGGCGATATTACAAGTCTTAATAAAAATAGTAAAATACCAACGCCTAATATTGATGAAATTGCTAATAGTGGTGTTATTTTCACAGATGCGCATTCTAGTTCCGCTGTTTGTACGCCTACGCGATACGGCATTTTAACTGGTCGTTACAATTGGCGCTCCAAACAGAAAAGAGGTGTTTTAGGAGGGTATTCTAAGGCTTTAATTTCTGATGATCGAACTACAATGGCTCATATGTTGAAAAAGCAAGGTTACACCACAGCAGCAATAGGAAAATGGCATTTGGGTTGGGATTGGAACAATATTGAAAAAGGAAACGATAGTGTTGACTACTCCAAACCCATCTTTAACGGTCCTACTGCCAGAGGTTTCGACTATTTTTATGGGTTTAATGGATCACTGGATATGCCTCCTTACGTATACGTGGAAAACGATATGCCAACTTCAATCCCTAACCATGAAACCGTTGGGAATAACAAAAACCCAAGTCAAGAGGGCTACAATGGTGCCTTATGGAGAAAAGGTCCTACTGGAAGCGATTTCAATCATCAGGAGTGCTTACCAAACCTTACAAGTAGAATTGTAAAATATATTGAAGAAAAAGCACCCGGAAAGCAGCCTTATTTTGCTTACTATCCAATGCCGGCACCTCATACCCCAATTTTACCGTCTAAAGAATTTGAGGGTAAATCCGGCTTAAATTCGTATGCTGATTTTGTAATGATGGTAGACCATGAAGTAGGAAAAATAGTCGAAGCTATACGTAGAACCGGTGAAGAAGACAATACAATTATCGTTTTAACCTCCGATAACGGTTGCTCTCCTTTGGCAGATTTCAATACCCTATTGAGTAAAGGGCATAATCCAAGTTTTGTTTTCCGAGGCCATAAAGCTGATTTATTTGAAGGCGGACACCGCATTCCTTGTATTGTAAAATGGCCAGCAGTTATAAAAGAAAAACATGAGGTGTCGCAGACTATATGCTTAACAGACTTCATGGCAACTTTTGCCAAAATTGCAGGATATAGACTCGCTGATAATGAGGCTGAAGACAGTTACAATTTACTCCCAGTTCTAACAAACCCAGGGAATAAAAAGATAATTCGGGAAGCAACAGTAGGTCATTCCATTAACGGTAGTTTTACAATACTTAAAGATGATTGGAAATTGTTACTAGCACCAGGCTCTGGCGGATGGAGTTTTCCTCGACCGGGAAAAGACACCATGGGATTGCCTCCGATTCAATTATACAACTTAAAATCGGATATAGATGAAAAGAACAACGTGTATAAAGAACACCCAAAAGTTGTTAAAGAGTTAAAATCCTTATTAAAAAAGTACATTGTAGAAGGCCGAAGTACACCTGGAAGACCTCAAAAAAATGATGGAAAATATCCCTGGCCACAAATACAAGACATTATTAATTAGTAATTAAACAAAATATCGAAACCAAATACTTGTAATTATTTTTGAAATTGATATTGAAATAATTCCTGAAAAATAAAATGTTTTAATATGATTTATTCAAATTGTTGACTATGAAAAAAAATATTGTAATCCTCTATATTTTAATGGCGTCCTTCCACATGGTATGGGGAATATCTTCCAACCCAATTCCTCAAATTAAGGATAAACTTTTTGATCTTTCAATGGAAAGAATGTACCGAAATGAAGATTTTACCAATACGCAAAGAAAGAAAATTATTAAACTTTTAGATTCAAACGGTTCTTGGAAGGACATAAATTATCAGGGAGACTCAAGAAGTTCGTGGGAACCTAGCGAACATTGGAGACGTTTGTTTGAACTTTCGTTTTTATACCAAAGTAAAAAAGGACCTTATTATCACGATGAAAAATTAAAAGGTAAAATCATCAGTGCGATAAGGTATTGGATGAACAATAAACCTCTTTCGCAAAATGTTTGGTGGAACGGTATTGGAATACCCTTAGCTATAGGAAAAGTTTATATTCTCATGGAAAAAGAAATCCCAAAGGATTTAATGGATCAGGGGATTGAACTTATAAATAGAAATATTAAAAGTGATTATTACCACTTTGGTGGCGTTGCTACTGCTCAAAATTTATTATGGCTCACTTATGCTCATATTTATTCTTCATGTTTATCAAATGATCAAATTGGGCTAAAAAGGGCTTTTACATCTGCTTCTAAGGAAATTACAATTTCGGAGAAAGAAGGTATTCAACCTGATTATAGTTTTCATCAGCATGGCCCACAATTTTACTCTTTCGGATATGGCGCAACATTCACACTGACAAGTACCCATTTGATTTATTTAGCCCAGGATACACCCTTTCAATTTTCTAAGGACAAAATAGAAACAATATCTCATTATATCTTGGATGGGCAACAATGGGCTACCCGAAACCAAGTGCTGGAATACGCTGCCATGGGAAGAGTAGTTTCCAGAAATATTTCAAATTTAAATAGCATTTTAAATGCTATAACGCTAATGTCGCGTATAGATGTTAATCGACAATCCGAATATCAAGAATTTTATAACCAGTTAAAAACTGGAGAGAGAAAAACACCATTAATTGGAAATCGTTATTATAATTATTCTGATTTTATGGTGCACCAAAGACCAGAGTATTATTTTTCGTTAAAAGGCGCATCAAAAGAAATCATTGCCAGCGAATCTGGTAATGGCGAAAACTTAAAAGGCCATTATTTAGGACACGGAACTTATTACCTTATTAAAGACGGTAATGAATACAAATCAATTTTCCCTTTACTAAACTGGAAGCAATTACCTGGTTCATTAGTGGAACAAGATACCCTAAAACTTCCACTAATTGAATGGGGAAAGAATAATTATGGTAATACCGAATTTGTATTTGGAGTTAGTGACAGTTTGTACGGTGCTTTTGGTTATGATTATGTTAAGGGAAATGTAAGAGCCAAAAGAGGGTGGTTTCTTTTTAATGAGGAGATTATAGCTTTAGTTTCAGGACTTAATTATGATTCCGATAATGATTTGTATCAATCCATAAATCAATGTTATGTTAATGGAAGTATTTGGGTAAATAACCAAAAGATGAAAGGAGCAATATTTAACGATAGTAAGGTTAAAAAAGTGTTTCATAATTCTGTAGGATATATAATTAAATCAGAACCTTTTACAACTGAAGTTACTGCAAAAATGGAAACTGGATCCTGGTCAGAAATCAATGTAGGCAAAAGCAGTGAACCAATTTCAAAAAAAATATTTTCCCTGAATCTTAACTTAGGTAAGCATTTGGAAAACCAAAGTTTTATGTATGCTATTTTGCCTAATATGACCCTTAATACTTTTAAAACCTTTAAACTAGAGGATACTATTGAACTTTTAAAAAACAATGCAGAAATTCAAGCGGTCTATCATAAAAAGTTAAACCAGGTTCAAGCTATATTTTACGAAGCGGGGGATTTGCTTTTACCTTGGGGCCAACATTTAAAATTAAATAAACCGGGACTTGTAATGGTAAAAATAGTAGACAATCAGTTAGTGATTAACATGAATCCTCAATTAGATTCTACAACTTATAAAACAGAAATTAACAAAGATTTTAAATCAAATAAAAATATTCTGGAGCTGAGCATATCCGATGTTATAAAGAGTGATAAATTTTAATAGTAAATAAATCAAAGTTAGTATAAATGAAAAATACCATTTCATGTTTAAACCCATATACCTATCTGTTTTAGTAATTATTTTCTTTACCTCTTGCGGGTCGGACACAGGTTCGATTAACCCTACTGATTTAAAGGTAGAGCATTTGACTGCTCCGTTAGGCTTAGATACTTCAGAACCCCGATTATCGTGGAAAATAGAGTCAACAGGACCAAATCTAGTACAAACTAGATATCATATTTCCGTGGATACTGATTCAATAGCGGTAGCAAACGGATTGGGGACTCTTTTGAACCAGAATGCCCAATCGGATGAAAACCTACTAATTTATAATGGAAAGCCACTAAAGCCCTTTACAAAATATTATTGGGGCATTCAGATTTCAACGAGTAATAGTCGAAAAAGTGATGTCCGAGTGTCATCTTTCGAAACGGGGATGATGGATAAGTCCAATTGGGAAGGAAGTTGGATTACCGATGTAGAGGATATAAACCTAAAACCCGCTCCCTATTTCAGAAAGGAATTTGAATTGCCAAAAAAGGTACTTCGTGCCAGGGCCTACATTACAGCCGCAGGCCTGTATGAACTTACACTGAACGGTCAGAAAGTGAGCGACAATTGGCTAGAGCCCATTTACACGCGGTTCGATAGGCGAAATCTGTATGTGACTCACGATGTCACCTCTTATTTTAAAGATGGCAAAATTGCCGTTGGTGTATTATTGGGAAATGGCTGGTACAACCATCAATCTACTGCCGTATGGAACTTTCATGAAGCCGGATGGCGAAATAGACCACGTTTTTTAATGAACATTCGGGTTTGGTTTACAGATGGTTCCAGCGAGGTTCTGGCCACCGATAGATCATGGAGAACCCAATTGTCCCCCGTGGTGTTCAACAGCATCTATACCGCCGAACACTATGATGCACGACTCGAACTTCCAGGATGGGACCAAGTTAACTATGATGATAGCAACTGGAATACAGCGTTAGAGGTAAAAGCACCTTCAGACAAAATTACTGCCGAAGTGATGCTCCCTATTACTGGCGAGAAATTGGAATTTGCCAAAATGGAAAAACGTAATGACAGGGTATATATTTTTGATTTAAGCAGGAATATAGCTGGAGTTACGGAACTCAGGGTGCAGGGAAACAAAGGAACACGGATCAAAATTACCCACTCAGAACAATTGGATAGTTTGGGAAATCTTGACCTTTCCAATATCAATGTGCATTACAGACCTAAAGATACGTTGGATCCATTTCAGACCGATATCTATACCCTCAAAGGAATTGGGACCGAGGTTTTCAGGCCACGTTTCAACTACAAGGGCTTTCAATATGTTCAAGTTGAGGGGGATAGACCAATCGATATATCACAAGAGGATTTGTCGGCCTATTTTCTGCATAGTGGGGTAACTCCTGTTGGAAAAATACATACCTCAAATGAAACAATCAACAAAATATGGCAGGCTACTAATGCAAGTTATCTATCCAATCTTTTTGGTTATCCCACCGATTGCCCTCAAAGGGAAAAGAATGGCTGGACGGGTGATGCACATATCAATATAGAAACCGGGCTCTATAATTTTGATACCATTAGAGTATATGAAAAATGGATGGCAGACCATAAGGACGAACAGCAGGATAATGGGGTATTGCCGGCAATTATACCCACTTGGGGTGGTTGGGGCTATACGTGGGCCAACGGACCCGACTGGACCAGCACAATAGCCATCATCCCCTGGCAATTATATCAGTTTTATGGCGATGATAGGTCTCTAAGGGAAATGTATGACCCGATCAAAAAGTATGTCGACTATATCACCTCCCTTAGCTATGATGGTGGTTTGACCGATTGGGGACTTGGGGATTGGGTGCCAGTAAAATCCGTTACCCCAAAGGAATTTACCTCCTCCATTTATTACTATATAGATGCCTTGATATTATCCAAGGCCGCTCTTCATTTTGGAAAACAGGATGAACACCTGAAGTATGCTCAATTGGCCGAAAACATCAAGAATGCCATAAATAAAAAATATTTGAATGAGGAGACCGGGATCTATGGCAGCGGTTACCAAACCGAACTTAGTGCGCCTCTTTATTGGGGAATTGTTCCAGAAGCCTTAAAGCAAAAAGTGGCGGATAACCTTGCCCTTGAAGTACAAAAAACTAACCATGTTGATGTAGGCCTTTTGGGATCCAGAACCATTTTAGGTGCCTTAAGCGAAAATGGATATGCAGAGCTGGCTTATGTGCTAGCATCGCAAGAAACCTATCCATCATGGGGCTGGTGGATCAAGAATGGAGCTACTACCCTGTTTGAAAATTGGAAAATTGAAGGTTCTAGGGCTTTGTCCAGAAATCATGTAATGTTCGGTGCCATTAGCGGCTGGTTTTTTAAAGGCTTAGGAGGGATAAGACCAGATGAATCGGCACCAGGATTCAAGCATATCCAATTAAAACCCAATTTTGTCAAACCTTTGCAAAGTTTTGAAAGCACCTATAATAGCATACACGGTCCGATCATTTCAAAGTGGGAATGGAAGGGTAATAAAATTGCCTATTTTTGCGAGGTCCCACCTAATAGCTCAGCCACTTTATCAATCAAAGGTAAAACGGCTACCTTGGACGGGAAAACTATTGAAACAGTTTCGAATGGGCAAATGGAGATAACCGTAGGTCCAGGAAATTATAATTTTCAGATAACACCAAATTGACCTAAAAAATTTTAATAAGCAAAACTATATTAAGACGTTTAAAAGAATTTGAATTGACGAAAGTATCATGATTTCTACCCGGCGAAGCTAAAATTCAAACTTCAATGATTGGCTCTTTTGAAGTCTAAAATTACCGAAACTTAATACGATTAGCAATTGCTAAGAAAATTGAATGCCAGGTATTTTATTCGATACCTAACTGCTCTGCCGAAGCTTCATAGGAAAGATGGCCAGTAGAACCTTTGCCTAATACTTCATGATATTCTTTAGGGATTTGTGCACGATGTTTTTCTATTATTTCAAAGTAATCCTTATTACTAATTTCATTATGCCATTCCATTGGATCTTTTGTATGGTCATAGAATTCCTCAGATCCATCTATATATTGGATGAATCGGTACTTTTCTGATACAATGGCATAATTCCCCGGGCCGAAACTGGTTCTTGCATAATGCAGCCATTCACGTTCGGTATTTTGTAATAAAGGAACAAGCGAAATACCTTCATGTTTAGAGTCCTCTTCAAGTTCGCACAGCTCTAATAAGGTAGGATAGATATCCAATAGCTGAACAGGTTTTTGGCACACTCTTCCTTCAGGAATACCAGGTCCCATAATTATTAAGGGAACTCTCGTTCCATCTTCCCACAAACTTCTTTTGGCGTAGCGTTCTTTTTCACCAAAATGAAACCCATGATCACTTAAGAGCACAACATAAGTGTTTTTCCCGTATGCTCCTTCATCCAAAGCTTTAAGAACCCGACCAACCTGTTCATCCACAAAACTTACGCAGGCCAAATAGGACTGCACAAGTGGTTTCCATTGATCATTTTGAATTACCCAATCATGTTTAGGAGATACGTGCCTTAGTCTGGTTATGTTCAACCCGTAGGGAGAGATATCATCCAAATCTCCCCTTATCGTCTGGGGTAACTTAAGCGATTCCAAAGGATAAAGGTCAAACCATTTTTGAGGTGCGAATTGTGGAACATGCGGACGGTAAAAACCAACACCCAGCCAAAAAGGCTGCTTCTGTTTTTGGGTTAGTTGATCTATGGCCCAACCTGCAATTTTATAATCGGGCATTCGTTCATCACGTTCTGGATAAATGCCCCAATCCCACAAAGGATGACCAGGGTATGAACTTATTTTTTTCTCAGGCATTGGTCCAAAACCCCCAAAATTACCTCCATAATTTGGTATGTGTCTTTCATTGATTCCCTTTGCATTATGAAAAATCTTGCCGGCTGCAGAAACATTATAACCTTCTTGTTGAAACCTTTTCGGCATGACCACATTTTTACTTGCCACTGGAGATTCAGTAATATCAGGATTTAAAAAATAAATGCCTGACGTACTGGGATACAAAGATGTCATCATGCTGGCTCGTGATGGATTGCATACGGGAGCCTGGCAATGGGCATTGGTAAAGAGTATACCACGACTAGCCAGTTTATCGATATGAGGAGTTTTGGCCTGAGGGTGCCCTCCCAATACCCCAATCCAATCATTGAGATCGTCAACGGCAATGAACAGCACATTTGGTTTTTTATCGATTTCGGTTTTTTCCGGATTTTTATCACTCTTGCAAGCCCATAAAACACCTAGAACGGCCAAGGCTAAAACAATTTTCACGTTTACTCTCATTATATTGTTTTATAAAAAATTAAACAAAACTCATTTATAAAATTCGAGGATAAAGCTATGTTTATGATCGAAAATCTAAAAAGACTAATATTCTATAATTAAACTTTAAATCTTAAATATTCATAGCCGGTTACACTACCCCATTTTATGATTTAACACGTATTTCCAATTAAAATTAGGACTAAAATAAAACAAAAAAGCGGCTACGAAAAGGAATAAGAATTAAACCTCTTAATTAAAATTAATTAGATCAAATACACATGAAAATTAAGTAGTCGACAAAACATATTTCCTGATGTTGACTAAGTTCTAAACTTCATCGTGCATACTAACCTTAAATCTCTCCTTTGTTCTAAATGATTTATTACTCTAAGTTATTTGACATCAAACATAAGATGGCCATAATTCAGTTTGGTATGACACAAAACAGGAACAAATTTTTCCAATCAAAATTTTTAATATGAAATTTTCACTATCCCAACTTCAGATGAATAATGGTCACCAATGAAATTAAAAAATCCTAATACATTGTTTTAAAATGTATTAGGATTTATAGTGTAACCCCCAATAGACCTTAATCCAAAACAGATCTTGGAATTTTTTAAGGATTTAAACTGAATCAAAAGAAATAAAAAATCTAATATAAGGTTAGAAACTAATTTAGTGTAAAGTCTAATCTTTAACTTGTGTAAAGGATGTCCCTCAACAAACATTTTACTCAAAATTTATTATCTTCCATATTTGTAATCATATTTCATTTTGTATTTTTCCAAGAAAATATCAATACTTTGTTTGTTAACACTTCCCTTGAGTATTATGCAATCTCAAACTAGTGAAAAGGAATATAGTAGTAAAACAATTAATGTTGATGGATTACAAACACACTATTTAGATTTCGGCGGTCAAGGTTTAAATGTAATATTAGTACATTCTGAGGGTTGGGATGCATATACATATAAAAATTTTGGCCCTCTTTTGACTGAGAATAACAGAGTTTTAGCCATAACTAGAATTGGATATGGCACTTCTGAGATAGGGGGGTATGATGTAAAAAGTCAAGGCAATCATCTCATCAAATTTGCCAATAAATTAAAGATAAAAAAAGCTGTTTTTATTGGCAATGCTTCTGTTTCTGCAGAGTTGACATACCTAGCTGAGAACTTTCCAGAGAGAGTTGCAGGAATTGTTTACTTAAACGGATTATCAGTACAATGGGTAGAAGAAAATTATAAGGATCCGTTTAAGAGTTCTGAAATGTTTTTAAGAGCAAGTCCTAGCTCCAATTCAAAAACCAATTTTGTGGTTATTAATGAGGCTAGAAGAATTTATCGCCCCAAGCATTATAAATACGATTCAGTAAAAATTGAAGTTCCGGCTTTAGCTATTGTAAATAGAAATGGTCGACAAGGATCAGAAAAAGGACTCGGTGCATTAGTATTTATCGGCTCACCTTTTATGGAAGATGTTCGTAATGAGATTCCGCCTTCACGAACAAAAGATTTACTAAATAGAATAGCTGACGATCCTAAATTCAGAGGAGAATTAATTACTAATATTAAAGATTCGGTTGCAAGAAATTATTTTTTAAAACTGGCTAATGATACCATAATGCAAAAGAAAGCATATAAATATCATACTCAATTTACCTACCCTGCAACGCTTGAAGCTCAAGAAAAACTTAAAACTGCATTTGGCAAAAATTTACAACTTGCAAAAATTAATGTAAATCAGATTGTGGGATATGAATACAGAGATTCTCCTGAGCTAATTATTAAGCCAATAAATGAATTTCTAAAACAAATAAATTCGGACTAAGTTAAACGCACCACAACATCGGTTAACGAGCAAATAGCGATTAACGTTCAAAAATGACATTTTTGACTACCTTTAAATAGATAACTTAACCGACAACTAATCGCTTCCCCAGTCCGCTACTTGCGTTAACCGGGTACGTTACCTGCAAGGAAAGACGGCAACAAAGAACTGAGTTAAAAAACAAGAGATATTAAGCTAATTTTGAAACAAAATTCTCGTCTCTCCGGACATTTAACCCGTCTTTGGATTTCTATTTATTTCTTCCTTATTTTTGAGATGTGTTCTAAGGACATTCATATCCTGACTTAATTTTTGCTCCAACACACGCGCGTAAATTTGAGTTGTGGCTATCTTGGTATGGCCTAATAATTTGGATACCGTTTCAATAGGTACCCCGTTGCTCAAGGTGATCGTAGTTGCAAAGGTGTGTCTGGCCATATGGAAGGTCAGATTCTTTTTTATGCCACAAGCCAGGGCGATCTCTTTAAGATAGAAATTTACTTTTTCGTTCGTCATTCTTGGAAAGAGCGTACCCGTTTTTTGGGCTAAAGGATGATCCTGGTATTTTGTGATCAAGAGCTCCGCTTTACCCAAAAGCGGGATCTTGACCTTGGTTTTTGTTTTCTGCCGGTTGGTAACGATCCAGGTTCCGCCATCGATACCCTTGATCAAATTTGATTCTGACAGATTCATTATGTCGATGTAACTAATACCTGTGTAACAGCTGAATACAAATAGATCCCGAACACGGTCCAGACGTTCGACCGTAAAGGGATAGGTTTCTAAATTTGACAACTCATTTTCTGAAAGGAACTCACGCTCCTTTTTCTCGAATACCGGCTTCCAACGGACAAAGGGATCCCGATCGAGCCACTCGATATTATAACCCAAGGTTATTATTTTTCGAAACCGCTGTATGTGTTTCATGACAGTATTTTGGCTCATGTGCCTTGGATGATTTTCCGGAAGGTATGATTGTAAAAAACTTTCGAAATCGCAAAGGAACTTGTAGTCAAGCTGGGAAAGATAAACATCTGTTGTTCCCCTTCCCGACTTCAAAAACTTGTTGATATAATTTTCAGTTATAGCAAAGTTCTTAATGGAACCTTTTGCCAATATAGTTTTGATTTTACCATTGTGGTAGGCTAGTAATTCTTGAAGCGTTTTACTTTTTTCGTTTTCACCGGTATAAACCGATTTAATCAATTGGGCTGTGATGAGTTCTCCCTTGAACTGCAGATTTTGATAGATCTGAAATAGTTGCGTGTATACCTGGTCCAAATAACCATTTATACTTCTTGCCTCCTGGGAATTTCCTTTGAGTCGCTTTTTTACCGGATCCCAAAGTTGCTGTGGAACTTTTCTTTTAAGACTGAGGTTGACTCTTTTTTGGTCTACTGAGACCCGGGCATAAATTAGGATCTCATTATTTAAGGCATTCTTTTTATCTGCCCAAAAATTGATTGAAAACGTGTGTTGTGAACGCATAGTTGTCGTCTTTTAATTAAACAATTGTCCAGACGAAAGTCAAATCAACTATGGAATTCAACATAAAGCTGTCAGTTAACTGACAGGGCTTGTTTTAACTGACATATTACTACCACTTTAATTGATTTTATATCAAATGAAATGTGCCTATTAAAACGCTAAAAACCACATAGTTCATACGAATTATGTGGTTTCGGTGCTGATTAAAACAGCTTTTGGTGACCACGCCAGGATTCAAACCTGGAACCTCTTGAGCCGTAATCAAGTGCGCTATTCAGTTGCGCCACGTGGCCGTTTTTGTGGCTGCAAATATACTATTTTTATTAAATCACAACCAAAATATTTAATCCAAATTTTAATTTGATTATTTTTGAATCATGCAATTAGAACTACTACAGGAAAATTACGGTCACAACCTAGATGATGCACTTATACAAGAAATAGCAGAATCGGGCATTATTAAAACATATGAGAAAGACGATATCATAATCGATATCAATCAAACACTCAAATATATCCCTCTTTTGCTTTCTGGTCACGTGAAGGTTTTACGTGAAGACGACGAGGGTAATGAACTTCTTATTTATGTTTTGGAAGCCGGTGAAACCTGCACCATGTCCCTTACCTGTTGCATGGGTACTCATAAAAGTAAAATCAGAGCGGTAGCTGAAAAGAAATCGACTTTACTGATGATACCGGTAGAAAAAATGACAAACTGGTTCCACAACAATGAAAGTTGGCGCAATTTTATTCTAGAAAGTTATCAAATGCGTTTTGATGAAATGCTCCAAACCATTGATAATATCGCATTCATGAAGATGGATGAGCGACTCCTAAAATACCTTAAAAATAAGGCCGGCCTTCATGATTCAAATACAATAAATATTATTCATCAGGAAATTGCCGAAGATTTGCATACTTCTAGAGTTGTCGTTTCGCGCCTTTTAAAGCAACTTGAGAACAGTAAAAAAATAAAACTTAGCAGAAATAAAATTGAACTTTTAGACCTCTAAGTAACATTAATCACATATTACGTTTAAACAATCTATTAACTTTGAAAATCATATGGAATTAATCTTAAATCCTTGGCCATGGTACGTTTCCGGACCACTCATTGCTGCCGTACTGGCCTTGCTTTTGTATTTTGGAAAAACATTTGGCATGTCTTCTAATCTAAGTACATTTTGTGCTATTGCAGGGGGTGGAAGGTACACCAACTTCTTTAAATTTAACTGGAGAGAACAAACATGGAATTTAATGGTTGTTTTAGGAGCTATCATTGGTGGCTACCTTGCTACGCATTTTCTCTCGAACGACAGTCCTATAGATTTGAACCCAACAACAGTTGCTGAACTTCAGGCTTTAGGTTTTAATAATGCCGGTGCCGCATTAATGCCGAAAGAGATTTTTAGCTGGGAGGCTGTCTGGACGCTCAAAGGTCTTTTGATCTTGGTCATTGGAGGTTTACTTATAGGTTTTGGAACGCGTTATGCCGGAGGTTGTACTTCCGGTCATGCCATTACTGGTTTAAGTAGCTTACAAAAGCCATCATTAATAGCCGTTATAGGGTTTTTTATTGGCGGTTTGATCATGACGAATTTTATTTTACCCTTAATCTTTTAGACTCATGAAACATTTAAAATTTTTATTGGTTGGGATATTCTTCGGAATTGTCCTTGTAAAATCTGAAGCGGTTTCATGGTACCGTATCTATGAAATGTTCCGCTTTCAGTCTTTTCATATGTATGGTATAATCGGATCGGCCGTTTTTCTTGGAATCCTCTTTATACAACTTTCGAAACGATCGTTTTTTAAAAGTATAGATGGTGCCAGTATTTTCGTGCCGCTAAAAGAACGTGGCTTTACCCGCTACATCGTTGGTGGTAGTCTGTTTGGCTTGGGTTGGGCAATGATTGGAGCTTGCCCGGGGCCATTGTACGTCCTTTTAGGAACCGGCCTATATACTATTATAATTGTTATTGTGGCGGCGATAATAGGCACTTTTATTTATGGACTTATAAAAGATAAACTACCTCATTAAATGGATACAACGGAACTATTAGGTTATGGCGGTGCGCTTCTGGTTGGTCTGGTATTAGGCCTTATTGGTGGTGGCGGCTCCATACTTACAGTTCCATTACTTGTATATTTATTAGGATACAACCCTGTGGTGGCAACAGCTTATTCTTTATTTGTTGTTGGTTCCACTTCCGTAGTGGGCACCTTTCAAAAATTCAAAAAAGGCATGGTGGATTTTAAAACGGGATTCATGTTTTCCTTTCCTTCGTTTATATCCGTTTACCTCACAAGGCGTTATTTGATATCCCATTTGCCGCAAAATCTTTTTAGCATCGGAAGCTTTGAAATTACTAAGGACATGCTGATCATGGTTCTTTTCGCCATTATTATGCTGCTCGCCGCTTTCTTTATGATAAAAAAAGGCCCTCCAATAGATGAAAACTCCAAGAAACAGGCCTATTATAAAACATTTTTTCAAGGTATTGTTATCGGGGGTCTAACCGGAATTATTGGAGCCGGTGGCGGATTTTTATATGTGCCTGCTTTAGTACTCTGGGCGAAATTACCTATGAAAAAAGCGGTGGGAACCTCACTGATTATCGTAGCAATCAATTCGCTTATTGGTTTTTTTGGTGATGTACAAAACCTAGCCATCAACTGGACTTTTCTACTCATATTTACGAGTATTTCTATCATTGGTATCTTGATTGGCGTATCGCTTACAAAATTTGTAAGCGGTGAAAGATTGAAAAAAAGTTTTGGTTATTTTATTCTTGTTATGGCGGTTTATATTATGTACATGGAATTTAGCTAAATCCTTATGTGACAAAAGTCACAAACCAAACCATTAAGATTTTGTAATTTTGTTCCAAATTGAAGTTATGAATATTGAACAATTATATACAGGATGTTTAGCGCAGGGTGCCTATTACATAGAATCTGATGGCGAAATTGCCATCGTAGACCCATTACGCGAAACCCAGCAATATATAGACAAAGCCGAAAAAGAAAACGGCACTATAAAATATATTTTTGAAACTCACTTCCATGCGGATTTTGTTTCCGGTCATGTGGATCTTGCAAAAAAAACCGGAGCCACGATAGTGTATGGTCCAGGTGCAAAAACGGATTACGACATTCACGAAGCGAAAGATGGAGAGGTTTTCAAATTAGGTAAAATCACCATTACGGTACTACATACACCGGGTCACACCCTAGAATCATCAACTTATTTAGTGAAAGATGAGCAAGGGAAACCACATGCTATTTTCTCCGGAGACACTCTATTTCTGGGTGATGTTGGTCGTCCTGATTTAGCCATCAAGAACAATTTGACAAAAGAAGATCTGGCAGGTATGTTATTCGATTCTTTACGAGAAAAGATCATGACATTGCCTGATGATGTTATTGTTTACCCTGCACATGGTGCCGGATCAGCTTGTGGTAAAAATTTAAGTAAAGAAACTATCGGTGTTTTAGGTGATCAGAAAAAAAATAATTATGCGCTTCGCGAGGATATGTCTAAAGAAGAGTTCGTTAAAGAAGTCTTGGAAGGCATGCCTCCGCCACCTCAGTATTTTGAAAAGAATGCCATGATGAACAAAATGGGTTATACGGATTTTGACACTGTTTTAAAGCACGGTGATAATCCACTAAGCCCTGAAGAATTTGAAGCCCTTGCGAATCAGGAAGGGGCTTTGGTTTTGGATGTTCGTACTGAAAGTGATTTTGTAAAAGCGCATATACCAAATTCTATTTTTATTGGCTTGAACGGTAGCTTTGCACCTTGGGTTGGTGCCTTAATCACCGATTTAAAGCAGCCTATATTATTAATTACTCCTGAAGGAAAAGAGAAAGAAGCCGTGACACGTTTATCACGTGTTGGTTACGATAACACACTTGGCTATTTAAAAGGCGGTTTAGAAGCCTGGAAAGCGGCAGGAAAAGACGTTGAACATGTTGATTCCATTGATGCCAAAACATTTAAAGAACGTTTCAATGAAGACGATCTACATGTCTTGGATGTTCGTAAAGATGGTGAATATGACTCTGAACATTTAAAAGGAGATCATGTACAACATTTTGCCTTAGATTACATAAATGACCAAATGAATACCATCGATAAGGATGAAAATTACTATATTCATTGTGCTGGAGGTTATCGCTCAGTCATAGCGGCCTCTATTTTAAAAGCCCGTGGATTTGATAATTTAACGAATATTGAAGGTGGTTTCGGCGCCATGAAAAACAGTGGCCTACCAGTTACGGATTACGTATGCCCTACCACTTTATAATAATTAACTAAAATCCTTTATTATGAAAAAAAACATGGGAGTAGCAGATAAAGCCATTCGGGTTCTTATCGCTATCGTAATTGCAGCACTTTATTATTTTAATGTGATCGAAGGAACATTAGCCTATGTTCTCATGGCCTTGGCGCTTATTTTCTTAATTACCAGTTTTATAAGTTTTTGCCCATTATACAAGCCTTTTGGGATAAGCACCAATAAGTCTGAAGAGAAATAAGGCTGCACTGTTCTGCTTATCAGCTTATTGTGAAGCTGTAAGTTTCTACTTAAATAATTTCGGCGCTTAATCCAGCCTCTAATAGCTTAGAGCAACGTGGTTTTAGGTCGTCGTACTCACCTGTTTTTACCGTACATTTTCCTTTGTAATGCACAATCAGAGAACATTGTTCGGCTTGCTGAGACGTATGATCACAGGCGTAAATAAGGGTTTCGATCACATGATCGAAGGTGTTCACATCATCATTGTATAGTACAATTTCATTTTGAGTGGAAACTGTTTCTTCTACCAATAATTCCTCTGATGTTTTTTCTTTTGCACTCATAAAATTTTCTTTTAAAATCATCAGTTCGAGCTGTACTAATTTAAAAATTTTAGTGAAACCCATTGGTTTCTTTCCAACTTTTCTTGAAATTTTAACAAATGTGCTTCACATGCGGCCTGAATTTTAGGAATATCATCATTATAGAAGCCACTTAATATCAAAATGCCATTTTTTGACAGAGACTTTACATAGGTCTCAATATCCTGAAGTAGAATATTTCGGTTGATATTCGCCAAAATAATGTTGTAACTTCTACCTTTCAAGAGTGACGCATCGCCCTCGTAAACAGAAATGTTTTTGCAATTATTCCGCTCTACATTTTCCAGACTATTCTCATAACACCAATTATCAATATCAATAGCATCTAAAGCTTTAGCGCCTTTAATCTCAGCCAGAATCGCCAGAACGGCTGTACCGCAGCCCATATCTAACACGGTTTTGTCTGTAAAATCATTTTTTAGGATATGCTGGATCATCATATGGGTGGTTTCGTGATGCCCTGTACCAAAACTCATTTTGGGTTCGATTACGATATCGTATTTAGTATTGAACTTCTCATGAAAGGGCGCCCGAACCGCGCAAATATCATCTACAACAATAGGTTTGAAATTCTTTTCCCAGGTTTCATTCCAATTCACCTGTTCGATGTCTTCGAAGGTATAACGAATATCAAAAGTTCCTGCTTTGAGGATTTGAATATCTCTTAGAATATCTTCCTGCCAATCGGATTTTTGAATGTATGCTGAGAGGCCGTCTTCCTCCTCAACAAAACTTTCAAAGCCAACCTCAGCGAGTTCGGCAATTAGAATATCTACAGCCGGTTGCAATGGACTGACCTTAAAGTGATACCCTATGTATTTTTGATCTGCCATAGTTGTTTTGTATTACTGAATTTGCGTTAGCGATTGCAGCGATATCCTTTTTGAAAAAAAGATTTAGCGGAAAGCGCGCCGTTCACGCCTTAAAGCGTGAACGGAACGCCCAAAAAAATATTTTAAAACGCGTTTACGATAGCGAAAAAGTCCTCAGCATTAAGCGAAGCACCGCCAATAAGCCCACCATCAACATCAGGTTTTGAGAAGATTTCCACGGCATTCGCTGGTTTTACACTACCACCATATAGAATGGAAACACTGTTGGCAATTTCGTAACCATAATGATCGGCTAACGTTTTCCGGATAAAGGCATGCATATCCTGGGCCTGCTCGGGTGAAGCGGTTTCGCCAGTACCAATAGCCCAAACGGGTTCGTAGGCTAAAACGATATTTTTATAGTCCCAGGCTTGAAGTTGGAACAGGGCGTTTTTGATCTGGCTACCCACAACCTCTTCTTCTTTCCCTGCTTTTCTATCGGCAAGTTCTTCTCCGAAACAAAAAATAACACGCATTTTGTGAGCTAAGGCGGCCTTAACCTTTTTTGCTAATAAGTCATCGGTTTCGTTAAAATACTCACGACGTTCACTATGCCCAAGAATAACGGTATTTACGCCGACACTTTTAAGCATAGCGGCACTAATTTCACCAGTGTAAGCTCCGTTTTCGGCGAAGTGCATATTCTGAGCAACCACCTCTATATTGGATTCACGAAGCGTTTCGTAAGCACGATGCAGATTGGTAAAGGTTGGTGCTATCATAACCTCGGCGTTGGAGGTTTTTTTCTGCGCCTTTAAATCGGTTATCAAGGCCTCGGTTTGGGCGAGGTCATTATTCATTTTCCAGTTTCCGGCTACGATATTTTTTCTCATGATTTTATACCCGTTTATGGGATTTTTATTGAATTATAAATTTTGTTTAATGCGTTCATCGGTGGCTTTTTCAGCGTTGTACAGTTTTATATGACCTGTTTTATCCACCACAAGATATCGTGGAATCCAGTCTAGGTCAAGAAAGTTTCCAAAAGGCCCCTTCCAGCCCGACTGCATAAAATAATGCTCGCCATTAACCTGATGTTTTTTTATTCCCTTCTTCCAAGCGTCCTGACCACGATCGAGCGATAAAAAAACGTAAGTGACATCGGGATATTCCTCTTGAATTTCTTTCACAGCTGGCATTCCTTTTAAACAATCCCCACACCAGGAGGCCCAAACCTCAATAAATAAAGTTTCACCCTCATGTTTCGCCAGAATGTCCTCAAAAGAAACTGAAGCTCCTTCTAAAGTAATAAAGGTATCATTTAATGCTGCTTCTGAAAATTCCGTAGGATCCGGAGCGGATTTACAGCTTAAAAGACTTATTAAAGAAAGTAATAAGAAGGTGTATGTTTTCATTTTTTATTTTATTCAAGTTTTACTTTAGGATCCAGCCACACATAAATTACATCTACAAAAATATTGATAATTATAAACATGAGGGCAATAATTAAGACCGATCCCATAATAACTGGTAAATCTAAGGTATTTAAAGCATAAACGATTTCTTTTCCTAAACCATTCCAACCAAAAATATACTCCACAAAAACAGCACCCGCCAACATGGAAGCAAACCAACCAGATACCGCTGTAACTACCGGATTCAAAGCATTCTTGATGGCATGCCTTTTTATGATTTGCCAGGGTGCCAGACCTTTGGCCTGTGCCGTTCGAATGTAATCCTGATTAAATACCTCTAGCAACGAATTTCTCATTAATTGAATAACCACTGCCAATGGGCGAATTCCGAGCACGATAGCAGGGAGAATCAGGTTCTTCCATTGGATATGCATACCTTCTCCAAAATCATCAAGCTCATAAAGGCTACCCGTCATTTCCAAGTGGGTGTATTTATGTAATATAAAACCAAAGAACCAGGCAAATAGAATAGCACTAAAAAAAGAAGGAACACTCATACCCAGAGTACTTAAAACCTGTATGCCCTTATCGAGCCAGCGGTCTTTATAAAGGGCTGAAATAATGCCTAAGGCCACACCTAATAGGATAGCGATAATAATCGCTGAAACTGCTAACACAAAAGTATTAGGAAGTGTTTCCTTTAATACGGCGCTTACATTTTTACCCGATTTTGTAAACGAGGTTCTCAGATAAGGCCATTTTAAAACCATGGTGGTGTTACTGATGCTCAACAATTTAGTTGCGCTGTATTTACCCCTACTTAAATAAGTGTAATCTTTTGGGTCGTTCGAGTGAAATGAAAGTGACGATAGATCGTTTAGATAATACAAATATTGCGTAGTAACCGGTTTGTCAAAGCCATACTTCTTCTTGATAAGTGCTAATTGTTCACTATCTTCTTTTTGCCCCATCATCATTTGAGCGGGATCGCCGGGAAGAACATTAAATAAAAAAAAAATAACAGTAACTACTCCAAACAAGGTTAGAACAGCATACATCAGTTTATTTAGGAAATAGCTTATCAGCGGTTACAGTATTTTAAATGGATTGTTTCGTTATAATTTTAAATCATCAAGATCGTGCCAATTCAGTTTTTGCTTCACCACACCTTTACTGAGTTCCAATATTCCGGGATTCGCACGGATGACGGTTTTGAGTGCTTTTTCATCACAGAGGTACCAATCAAAATCCAGATCGTATTTTAAATTGAATTGTTTTTTCTTGGCTTCGCCGGAAGAGGTTAAACCTATTATGGTGTAGCCTTCTGACCTCACGCTCTCTTGAAGTGCTTTTAACTTAGCAGCGCCACCCGACTCTATTTTTTCCAAACTGTAAGATACCACAACAATGAGCTTATCCTGACTTAAAAAATGATCCGTAAGGTCTTCGCCATCGGCTTCTATTGAAAAATCATAAATAGGTGGTTCGTAGCCTGCATCGATAACTTTAGTTTCTGCTCCAACAAACTTACCGTCAACGTCGGGGTATTCTCCAAAATTAGTGATCTCTTTTTCTTCACCGTTAACATCAAATTTCCAAGTGTATTCCACGACCGGCTTGGGAGCATCGTCAGGAACAGACATACCCTCTTTAATATCCGCCCCTATTTTATAGGCTCTGAAATCAACTACCGGCAAATGTATGAGCACATGGTAACCTAACCAAAAACAGAATACAAAACTTAGTAAGGCTAAGATCGTGGTTGGTAGCGGCCGGAATACAGGCGTGATATATTGTTTTCCTAAGAAGATAACTACGATCAAAACCAATAAGATCAAATCTTTCGTGAAACTTTCCCAGGGTGTTAGCTTAAGAGCATCACCAAAACATCCACAATCTCTTACCATATCAAAATAAGCCGAGTAAAAAGTTAAGAATGTAAAGAATATAATAAGACCTAATAAACTCCATATCGTAAATTTAGGTTTATAACCTATCAATAGAAAAACACCCAGAATAACCTCTAAGGTTACAACCAGAACGGAGATCATTAAGGCGTAAGGAATAAGTCCCGGTATATTTAATACCTCGGGGCTAAAATACTCCTGAAGTTTATATGAAAATCCAAGGGGATCATTGAGTTTTATTAATCCGGAGATAATGAATAAAACACCAACAAAGATCCGACTAAGCGCTACTAAATATTTCATAATTATGATATCAATTGTAAAAATAAAAACCGTTAATTCAAGGCGTCAAGGTGAATTAAAGCGAATACCGCATAATTGATCATATCCTGATAATTAGCATCTATCCCTTCGCTTACCAGGGTTTTACCTTTATTATTCTCTATGGTTTTTACACGTAATAATTTTTGCAAGATCAAATCGGTAAGACTACTTACCCGCATATCCCGCCAGGCTTCACCGTAATCATGGTTTTTGTCTTCCATTAATTTCTTGGTGATCGCGACTTGCTCCTCATATAAGCTTATGGCTTCCTCCGTTAAGAGGTCAGGTTGATCAGCGATCCCTTTTTTAATTTGGATCAAAGCCATGATACAATAATTGATGATGCCAATAAACTCGCTCACCTCATCCTCATCTACCTTTCTCGTAGCATTTTCCTGTAAACCACGAATGCGCTGTGCTTTTATAAAAATCTGATCTGTTAAAGATGGCAATCGCAATATTCTCCAGGCACTACCATAATCATTCATTTTTTTTATGAACAAACTTTTGCAGGTATCAATTATGGCATCGTATTGTTTTGAAGTATCTTGCATCTATCAATTGAATTTTGCGTAAATTTCGCATAAATTATTAAAACCTTCAAAGTTTCTGGTTTAAAACTTTAAGCCAAAATATCCAACTTAAGCTATTTGCGCATATGACTATAAATTGCAAAGGCAAACTTGTCGATCTGTCCACCCCAAAAGTCATGGGGATTTTAAACCTTACCCCTGATTCTTTTTATGATGGCGGAAAATATCGGGATCATACCGATTGTTTAAAACAGGTTGAACAAATGTTGAACCATGGCGCCACCTTTATCGATGTGGGTGCTTACAGTTCACGACCAAACGCCGAACATGTTAGTGAAGAAGAAGAATTACAACGCTTGCTTCCCGTATTAAGTCTTATTTTAAAAGAATTTCCTGAAGTTTTGATCTCAGTAGATACCTTTCGTTCACAAGTAGCCAAAGCGGTCATTGAAGCCGGGGCTGCTCTTATTAATGATATTTCAGCAGGTCAATTGGATGCTAAAATGATGGCTACTGTAGGTGATTTCAAAGTTCCATACATCATGATGCATATGCGCGGCACGCCACAAACCATGCAAAAACAAACTCGTTATGATGATCTTTTAAAAGAGGTGTTATTTTATTTTTCGGAACGATTGGTCGAAGCCAGGTCAAACGGAATCACAAATATTATTGTGGATCCTGGTTTTGGTTTTGCAAAAACACGGGAACAAAACTTCAAATTACTGAATCAACTTGAATTATTTCAAAGTATTGAACACCCATTGCTTGTTGGTATTTCACGAAAATCCATGATCTATAAAACCTTGGGGATTTCGGTTGAAAACGCTTTAAATGGCACCAGTATTCTTAATACCATCGCTCTTGAAAAAGGCGCTGCTATCCTGCGGGTTCATGATGTGAAAGAAGCCATGGAGTGTGTACAACTCATGAATGCCCTAAAAGCCTAAAATGAAAGGATTCCATTACTTAATAGTTATTTTATTCGTTGTTTCCTGTAGCTCCAAAAAAACGGTAGAATTACCGGAGGTTGATCGTTCTGAAATTTCTAAAGTATCGGACCTGTCTCAGGCCTATTTATTTTACAATACTTCCAAAACGGACAGTATGGAACTTAACAGAAGAAACCTGATAAGTACAACGAACTGGATTCTTCATGTTGATAAAAGATTAACTTTAGCGCAAGCGATCCCAAAGATCATGTTCTTACAGGATAAAAAGCGAAAGGCGGCTCATAAGAATGTCGAGGCTAAAAATTATTATACTTGTAATGACAGGCATCATAAGACATTAGGGTTTATTGATTTCACGGAGGTCACCTACCATTTCAAAGATTTTAAACCTACTTTGGATAGTTCTTATGTATTTTTTCGTTTTGAAAAACCTGATCATTTTAATTTCAAAACAGCAAAAGGAAATACCTTAACCACATTAAATTCCAATATTTCCCGATGGCCTGAAATTTTGGACAGCTTGATTACAAAGCGCCCTGAAGCAAAAATTATGCTTGGTTTTAAAAGTACGTTACGCTTTCAGGATTATATTTGGTTGAAGTCGAAACTTTCTGAGTTGGATTCTAGAAATAAAATGATCTCAACGGATGAATTTATTTTTAATTGACCATATTTTATTAATTTTACCGAAACCCGCTGCCATTGGAAATTTTTAATGATGTTTTAAAACTCTCTGTCGTAGACATTATCGATGTGATACTTGTCGCCTTGCTGCTGTATTACATATACAAACTCATCAAGGGTACGGTAGCCATAAATATTTTCATTGGAATTATTATTATTTATCTGGTTTGGAAGCTTACTGATTTTCTGGACATGGAACTGCTTTCAAGTATTTTCGGTGGTTTTATGAAAGTGGGGATCATCGCTTTGATTGTTGTCTTTCAGCCTGAAATAAGAAAGTTCTTGTTAATGGTAGGATCTACCAATTTTAATCGCAGGCGTAAGTTTTTAAGACCATTTAGTTTCCTGAAAACGGATGCTGTAGTTTCCACTGATGTGGAAGCCATAATTTCAGCTTGTAATAAAATGTCGATGTCGAAAACAGGTGCTCTTATTGTTTTTGAAAATAATAACAATCTTGATTTTTTAACCTCTTCGGGTGATGAAATGAATATTAAGGTCACACAACCTATTATCGAAAGTATTTTCTTTAAGAATAGCCCATTGCATGATGGGGCCATCATAATTAGTAATAATATCGTTAAAGCCACGCGGGTTATTCTACCGGTAAATAACGACAAGAATATCCCAAATCGTTTTGGTTTACGTCACCGTGCTGCCATAGGTATTACAGAGAAAACAGATGCTTTAGCTCTCGTGGTAAGTGAAGAAACCGGGCACATATCGTACTTTAAGGATGGGGAATTTGTTGTTTTTGACGATACTACCGAACTAACAAATATGATTAAAGAGGATCTTGCCTAAGCTACTTCTTCTTTTTGAAACTGTACTTCGTACAAATTTCTGTAGAATCCATTTTCGTTTTTAAGCAATTCTTGGTGAGTTCCCTGTTCCACAATTTCGCCGGCATCCATGACGATGATCTTATCTGCTTTTTTAATGGTGGCTAAACGGTGGGCGATCACAATAGAGGTTCTCCCCTTGGTAATTTTATCAGTGGCATTTTGGATGAGCTGCTCAGAATATGAATCTACTGAAGACGTGGCTTCATCCAGTATTAAAATACTCGGATTGGTCACATATGCCCTTAAAAATGATATGAGTTGCCGCTGCCCAGATGACAACATAACGCCACGTTCTTTAACATTGTAATGATACCCCTTAGGTAAGGTTTCAATAAAGTCGTTCACGCCAATAGCTTCCGCAGCTTTGCGAACTTCATCTTCCGTGATATTAGGATTTCCCAGGGTAATATTGTTCAAAATTGTATCGGCAAACAAAAAGACATCCTGAAGAACAACCGCAATTTGGGTTCGTAAAGAATTTAAGGTAACCTCCCGAATGTCAATATCATCAACAGCGATCATACCGGATTTTATTTCATAAAAACGATTCAACAGGTTTATGATCGTAGATTTTCCGGCACCTGTAGCACCAACAATGGCTACAGTTTCACCTGCTTTCACTTCAAAAGAAACCCCTTTTAGCACATCTTCATCCTCCACATAATTAAAATACACATCTTTAAACTTGATATTTCCTTTGAAATGGGTTGTAACAATAGTACCTGTGTCATCAATTTGCGACGTGGTATCCAGAATTTTAAAGACACGGTTGGCTGCCACCATACCCATTTGCAGGGTATTAAATTTATCAGCTATTTGGCGCAATGGGCGAAACAGCATAGGAACGAACATAATGAAAGATACCAATGTACCTTGTGTTACCGTCCCCTGAAGCACCACATTCAAGCCGCCATACCAGGCTACCAATCCAATGGTAATTGAGGAAGCCAGATCAGCGATAGGAAAAAATATGGAGTTGTACCATACCGTTTTCAACCAGGCTTTTTTATGGCGTTCATTGATGGTTTTGAACTTGCTTAATTCCGTATTCTCACGAGTAAATAACTGCAGTATTTTCATGCCGGTGATACGCTCCTGAACGAACGAGTTCAGGTTTGAAACTTCGGTACGTACTTCTTCAAAGGCACGTTTCATATACTTTTGAAAGAGTCTTGTAGCGTAAAGCAAAATTGGCAACATGATAAATACGATCAGTGTTAACTTTACATTGGTATACAACATAACGCCGAAAACGACCAGCATGGTGAGTAAATCTCTCACGATCATAAATAATCCCTGTCCAAAAATATCGGCAATACGTTCCATATCGGTTACTGAACGGGTGATAAGGACACCAACAGAGGAGGTATCGTAATATTTCATTTTAAAACGCAGGATATGTTTAAAGAGCTTCACCCGGATATCCATGACTAAATTCTGACCTAGCCAGGCGGCATAATAAATAAAGGTAAGTTGCGAACCAGTTTGAAGTATCAAAACCACCAGCATTAATACGATATACATTAAAAAGTCCTCAGGATTTTTAACAGCAACACTGTTATCTATAGCATATTTCGTAATGTAAGGTGTCGCTGCACTTAATAGTGCTAAAATCACCACCAAAACGGTTAAGCCTATAAATACGTGCTTATAAGGTTTCAGATACTGAAAAAGTCGTATGAACAACTTTAGATCAAAGGGTTTTTCTTTTTGCTTTGCCATTTATATTTTTATCGATTCCGGATAATCTATCTGTGTTAAATATAAGCCTTGAGCCGGCACAGAATAGCCTGCCTCTCCCCTGTCTTTCGAAGCAATTATGCGATGCACATCTTCCGCTTCTATTTTATGTAATCCAACATTAACAAGGGTGCCTACAATAGCTCGTACCATATTACGTAAAAACCGATCTGCCTGAATTACAAAATGCAATTCATGACCAACTCGTGTCCATTCGGCTTTCATAATGTCACAAATATACGTCTTCACATCGGTATGTGTTTTCGAGAAACATTGAAAATCTTTATACTCAAATAAAATTTTTGTAGCCTTATTCATTTCATCAACATCCAAGTCCTGCTTTATCAAATAAGCTGCATCAAAATTAAAAACATCTTTTTTGAGGGCAATCCTATACAAATAGGTTCTACTCAACGCATCAAAACGGGCATGTGCCTCAGGCTTCACTTCAAAAATATTATGAACAGCGATATCTTTTGGTAAAAAACTATTGAGCTTATACACCAAATCCTGATTATCAATGGCGTGATCCACATCAAAATGCGCATACATTTGTTGCGCATGAACCCCGGTATCTGTGCGCCCGGCACCCACTAGGGCAATTTTTGTTTTTAACAAGGTTGACATGGCATTTTCTAACACTTCCTGGACTGAAATGGCATCGGGTTGTATTTGCCACCCGTGATAGTCTTTTCCATTATATGAAAGTTCTAAGAAATACCTCAAACTGTTTTAATACTTTTGTTGGAAGGCAAAGATAGGCAGTTTTAAAATGATTTTTGAAGTTGAAACTATTAATTAAATATTAAAATCGATACCCCAAAGCATGACAAAAATACTTTTACTTTCTGACACTCACGGCTATATGGATGATGCCATTTTAAAACATGTTGAAAAAGTGGATGAAGTATGGCATGCCGGCGATATTGGTGATCTGAAGGTAACCGATGCCATTAAAAATTTAAAGCCTTTACGGGCCGTTTATGGTAATATTGACGACGCTCAAATACGTACTGAATTCCCGGAGCATCAGCGCTTTTTGTGTGAAGACGTTGCCGTATGGATGACCCATATTGGTGGTTATCCTCCAAAATATAGTTCGAGGATTTTACCGGAACTGAATCAAAATCCACCACGGCTATTTATTTGCGGACACTCTCATATTTTAAAGGTTATTCCGGATAAGAAGCGTCATCTTATTCATATGAATCCTGGAGCTGTGGGAAGACATGGTTTTCATAAAATAAGAACCATGCTGCGCTTTACGATTGATGGTAATAAAATAGATAACCTGGAAGTTATAGAGTTTGATAGCCGTTGAGAGGCCCACGTTAGGGATAGCAGTGGAAAGCCCACAGCGAGGCACGAGCGCGGACTTGTAACGGATAGCCCGACCCGTAGCTTTGCGGAGGGTAACGCCCAAAAAGTTTAAAACTAAAAAACCCAAAGCAAAAGCCCTGGGTTTTAACGCACTAATACTACTAAGATGATAGGTTTATCGCAATCGATCTACAGATTTTACAAGGTCTTCATCCTTTTTAATGGCTTTATTGGCCAGGGCCAAGAAAACGATAGAAATGATGGGAAGAAAAACCCCAACACCTTTCTCAGAAATTTGACTTTCTCCAGGTGCCATTAGTATCCGATACACAAAAAATCCTAGTAAAATAAAGTTTAATATGATGTTAAGTCGCCCCAACATAAATTGAGACTTCCTATTTTTGTATCTAAAAATTGATATCAAAGATAATAATGCTGAGGCTAAAAATAAACCTAAAAACAAAAAATTATCTTGAGCAAATACAACGCTTTCATTTTCAACCGTCCATAAAGGAAAAACAAAAATGAGCCCTGCAGATATTCCTGCTGCGATTAAAAGATAAATGGTTTGAATACGTTGTATCATGATGATTTTAAAAATCTGAGAGCAAAAATAACAGTTTCTTTTCGAAAATTAACGTTAAAAATTAAAATAAAGTTGTATTATTGCATAAGATATTCTCATCGACTGCAGTTGTTGTGGTCTTTTCTTCAGAATAACAAATCAAAACATTTTCAAAGTAATTATACTCTTAAAAATTATTTTTTTCAAATAAACTTCAATGCTTGAAATTTCAGAATTAAAAGAAAAGAAATTAGCAGATTTACAAGAAATTGCTAAACAGCTAAGTATTCCTAAATACAGATCTTTAAAAAAATTAGATCTTGTTTATCAGATTTTAGATAAGCAGGCGGCCAATCCGAAGGTGGTTTCAACTGTAGTTGAATCTGCCATTGACACTAAGTCTAAGCAAGATCAGGATAAAAAACCTAGAAAACGCGTTGAGCGATCAAATAATAAAGGACCTCAAAATCAGCCTAAGAAATCTGATGAGAATTCTAAAAAACCCGATGATCATTCTAACAAAAAGGATTCCTCTAAAAAGGACACTCCTGTGAAGGATAATTCAAAGCAGAATACCCAACAGAAACCTGATACGCGCTCAAAGGCGGATTCGAATTCTAGCAAAAACGATAAAAACACTCCTGATAACAAACAAAAAACTCATCAGAAGAAAGATCATAACCAAAATAAAAATCAACATAAAGGTCCGAAGAGCCCTAATGTTGATAAAGGCAACAAAGATAACCGCAATCGTTACCGCGAGCCGGATTTTGAATTTGATGCTATTATTGAAAGTGAAGGCGTCTTAGATGTCATGCAGGATGGCTACGGCTTTTTACGTTCATCTGATTACAACTATTTATCGTCGCCTGATGATATTTATGTGTCGCAGTCTCAAATTCGTTTATTTGGTTTAAAGAAAGGTGATACTGTTTTAGGAAACGTTCGCCCTCCCAAAGAAGGTGAAAAATACTTTCCTTTAATTAAAGTTACCAGAATTAATGGTCAGAAACCGGAAGTGGTGCGAGACCGAGTATCTTTTGAACACCTTACACCACTATTCCCAAAAGAAAAATTCAATATTGCCGAAAAACAAAGCACCATATCGACTCGTATTATGGACCTGTTCTCGCCTATTGGAAAAGGACAGCGTGGTATGATCGTATCGCAGCCAAAAACCGGTAAAACCATGTTATTAAAAGACGTGGCTAATGCTATTGCTGCAAATCATCCTGAGGTTTATTTAATGATTTTGTTGATCGATGAACGCCCTGAGGAAGTAACTGATATGCAGCGTAACGTGCGTGGTGAAGTAATCTCTTCAACCTTTGATAAAGAAGCTCACGAACATGTGAAAATTGCAGATATTGTTTTGGAAAAAGCAAAACGTTTGGTAGAATGTGGACATGATGTCGTTATTCTTTTAGACTCCATTACCCGTTTGGCCAGAGCTTACAACACCGTACAACCGGCTTCTGGTAAAATATTAAGTGGTGGTGTGGATGCCAACGCGCTTCATAAACCAAAACGTTTCTTTGGTGCTGCAAGAAATATTGAAAATGGTGGATCCTTAACCATTATAGCGACTGCACTTACTGAAACAGGTTCAAAAATGGACGAGGTTATCTTTGAAGAATTTAAAGGAACCGGTAACATGGAGCTACAATTGGATAGAAAAATATCGAATCGTCGTATTTTCCCTGCTATCGATCTTACGTCCTCAAGTACGCGTCGTGATGATCTGTTATTAGATGAAAATACGATTCAACGTATGTGGGTAATGCGCAAATATTTAGCGGATATGAACCCGGTTGAGGCTATGGAATTCATTAACGAGCGTTTTAAGCAAACGCGAAACAACGAAGAATTTTTAATATCCATGAACGGATAATTACACGAGTTTAACTAGACTAACTCAAATATAAAAAGCCTTAGCAATACCAAATATTGTTAGGGCTTTTTTGTATTTAAACGAAACGCTATTTGTGCGCAATAAATAAGGATGATTGGAAAAAACAGGCACAAAAAAAAAGCTTCTCCAGAAAGAGAAGCTTTTTAATATTGTAATGTTTTTACTTATAGCGTTTCGATATGCTTTGCTAAACCTGACTTTAAATTAGCGGCCTTATTGTCGTGAATGATATTTTTCTTTGACAATTTATCGATCATCGACACAACTGTTGGAAACATTTTCTCAGCTTCTTTCTTATCAGTTAGCTCACGTAACTTCTTAATAGCATTACGCGTTGTTTTGTGCTGGTATTTGTTTACCACACGCTTTGCTTCGTTACTTCTAATTCTTTTTAATGCTGACTTATGATTTGCCATGTTTTGTTTTTTATTAAAATTGTAGCCCGTAGGGGAATCGAACCCCTCTTACCAGGATGAAAACCTGGCGTCCTAGCCGATAGACGAACGGGCCATTTATTCTTGTGACACCGTTAATCAATATTGATTAACTTCAAACTGTTTCAATTAACTACACAACGTTTCCATTGCGGATGCAAAAATACAACTATTTTTAAATGTTGCAAGACCAATATAATTTTTTTTCTAAAAATTTTTAAAAGCCTTTTTTAAGTCTAAATTTTAGTATGCTTTTGCGAACAAAACCCGACCTTTTGAGGGTTTTCCGGAATAGATACACACCCCATCCTCAGCGGGCTGATCCAATGGAATACAACGAATCGTCGCTTTAGTTAGTTCCTTGATTTTATCTTCTGTCTCATTCGTGCCATCCCAATGTGCGGATATAAATCCTGTTTTGGTTTCTAAAACCGATTTAAATTCCTCAAAAGTTTCTACCTCTGTGATGTGCGAATCCCTAAATTCAAGTGCTTTTTTGAAAATCGATTCTTGGATCTCCTTTAATAAATCCTGAATATGATCTTCTATACCTTCAAGTGCTATAATATTCTTGGTTAAGGTATCCCGACGTGCTAATTCCACCGTTTTATTTTCCAGATCTTTAGGTCCAATAGCAATACGTAATGGTACACCTTGTAATTCATGTTGTGCAAATTTAGCTCCGGGTCTCTGGGTGTCTCTATTATCATACTTAACAGAAATACCTTTAGCTCTTAACCTTGAAACGATATTATTAGCAACTTCCGAAACAGCTTCAAATTGCTCTTCATTTTTATAAATGGGCACAATAACCACCTGATTAGGCGCTAAATTTGGAGGTAAAACTAGGCCCTGATCATCGCTATGCGTCATAATTAAAGCCCCCATTAAACGCGTTGACACCCCCCATGAGGTAGCCCAAACATAATCTTGTTGGCCTTCTTTATTGGCAAACTTAACATCAAAGGCTTTGGCAAAATTTTGGCCCAAAAAGTGAGATGTTCCTGCTTGAAGTGCTTTCCCGTCCTGCATCAAGGCTTCAATACAATAAGTCTCTTCGGCGCCGGCAAAACGTTCACTTTCCGTTTTAACACCTTGTATTACCGGAATAGCCATAAAGTTTTCAGCAAAGGTGGCGTACACATTATTCATGAGTTTAGTTTCTTCCAAGGCCTCTTGTTTGGTAGCGTGCGCCGTGTGTCCTTCTTGCCATAAAAATTCAGCTGTTCTTAAAAATAAGCGGGTGCGCATTTCCCAACGCACCACATTGGCCCACTGATTAATAAGTAAAGGCAAATCGCGATAGCTCTGGATCCAGTTTCTGTAGGTATTCCAAATAATAGCTTCGCTTGTTGGGCGAACCACCAACTCTTCTTCCAGTTTCGCCTCAGGATCCACACGAAGTTTTCCAGGGTTTTCAGGGTCGTTTTGAAGTCTGTAATGGGTAACAACAGCACATTCCTTTGCGAACCCTTCAGCATTTTTTTCTTCGGCCTCAAACAAACTTTTTGGCACAAATAGCGGAAAATAAGCATTTTGATGTCCTGTTTCTTTAAACATTCGATCAAGTTCAGCCTGCATTTTTTCCCAAATAGCATAGCCATAGGGTTTAATTACCATACAGCCTCTAACCGCCGAATTCTCCGCGAGATCAGCCTTGACAACCAATTCGTTGTACCACTTGGAATAATCTTCCGCTCTACTTGTAAGTTTTTTACTCATATTAGCTTTTTGGCACAAATATTGTGCATATGTTAAATAAAAAAATAGTTCAGCAAAACTAACTATTTTTGTAATGTTCAACAATAAAATCTTTTAGATATGCGACTTTATAACGACCTAAATAAGAAATTGCAATTTGCCCCCCTACTTGGCTTATTGCTTATTATGGCCTCCTGTGGGTCATATCAATATGTTGGCGTGGAATCCGATGGTATTTACGGTGAGCCTGAAATGCGTGTTAATCCACAACAACGTGAAGATGTTATTGTTGAAATCCCAAATCAAAACAATAGTGATTATTACGAGAATTATTTTAAGAACAAAGCCATGGAGTATGACGTCATGATTGAAAATAGTGATATTTTCACTGATGTAGATAGTTATACCAGTGATACTTATGTTGAAAACGATTCTTTAGTAGATAATACCCAAAACTATGTTGGTTGGGGACAAAACAGTAATAGTGTTACCATTAATTACATCGATAACGGTTGGAACAACTGGGGCTGGAACAACTGGGGTTGGAATAGCTGGGGTTGGAACAACTGGGGATGGAATCGCTGGGGCTGGAACAACTGGGGTTGGAACAACTGGGGATGGAATAGTTGGGGTTGGAACAACTGGGGCTGGAATAGCTGGGGTTGGAATGATCCATTTTGGAACCCGTATTTCGGAAACTATTATGCGGGATGGGGTTATTACGGAAATGCGCCTTACTATAATTCTCGAAGCGGCTATTATGGTAGAAGATCTTCATTCAGTGCCAGCCGAAGAGGTAGCTATGCGACCACATCTTATCGTGGTGAAAGTAATTTAAATAACAGAACCCAAGGGCGTCGTAGCTCTGCGTTACGAAATAGCACTTCCGTGACCTCAAAATATAATAGTTCGCGAAGAAACAGTAGTAATATAATCAATAACTCTTATCGTAATAATACATCTAATATGAGACGGAGTTCAGGAACTGCCAGTAACTCAAGAACAGCTACGAGAAATTACACATCTCGATACAGTGCTCCCGGTAATTCTGGAGTAAGACGTAGTTCATCAGTTATCAGAACGCCTTCCGGGAATTCTACATCCAGAGGATCTTCAACCATAAGAGGAAACTCGAGCTACAGAACCCCATCAACTATGCCTAGCAGAAGCTCACGATCGCTATATACACCATCAAGTAGTAGCAGATCCAGTTCAGGCTACACCCCGAGCAGAAGTTCTTCTTCATCAGGATCTTCAGTGAGATCATCAGGCGGAGGAAGTTCTCGTGGATCATCATCAGGTGGAAGTCGTGGAGGCCGAAGAGGAGGTTAATCCGATTGTTTTTACTTAATTCAGAATTTGTCAATTTAAGCCTTTAAGGGCTAATAAAATCGCTTATGAAAAAATTAACTTTATTATGTCTTGGGATACTCTCTATTTCTCTAATGCAGGCCCAGGATATTTCAGATGCTTTAAGATATTCTCAAAATACCATTGAGGGAACGGCACGTTATCGTGCCCTAAGCGGTGCTTTTGGAGCCCTTGGTGGCGACCTTAGTGCTATGAGTAGTAACCCTGCAGGGGGCGCCGTATTTATTCAAAGTAATGCTTCTTTTTCACTTTCCATTAACAACGAAACTGATGACACCAATTACTTTAATGGATTTGGATCAATTTCAACACGCAAAACAGATCTTAGTCAAGGTGGCGCTGTGTTTGTATTCAGAAATAATTCGGTTTCACCCTGGCGGAAATTTTCAATTGGTGTCACCTACGATCGCACCAATAACTTCAACAACACCTGGTTCGCCGTAGGCACAAATACCAACGATGACGGCCAGTTTAGTAACTCTATTACAAGCTATTTTTACGATTATGCCGATGGTTTGCGCTTAGATGAGATTTCGGCATTACCAGACGAAACACTAGGTGAAGCTTACCAAGCAATTGGAGAAATATACGGATTTGCAAATCAGCAGGGCTTTTTAGGTTTTGAATCTTTCTTGCTAGAACCGGAGGATATTAACAACGATGCTAACTCGGTATACTTCGGGAATGTAGCACCCGGTAATTTTACACATGATTATACATATGCAGCAACAGGATATAATGGTAAGGCTAGTTTTAACCTAGCTACTCAATATAAGGAGAACCTGTATTTAGGTCTAAATTTAAATACCCATTTTATTAACTATAATCGAAGTACTGTTTTACTGGAAGACAACAATAATGCCGGATCTGTGGTAAATTTTGTAGATTTTGAAAATACCTTATCAACTACCGGGAATGGGTTTTCATTCCAATTGGGTGGTATACTTAAATTAGGGGATTCATGGCGATTAGGTGCTGTATACGATTCTCCGATTTGGTACAATATCAACGATGAAACAACCCAGTATATTGCGACTGATGGGGACAACGGTTTTATTGAAGTGAATCCTCAAGTGGTAAATATTTATCCAACTTATAGGCTTCAAACACCATCTCAAATCACAGGTAGTGTCGCTTATGTATTTGGTCAGCAAGGACTCATAAGTTTTGATTATGCCGTTAAGGATTACAGTAAAACGAAATTTAAACCGGAATCCGATTCTTTCTTTAATGACCAGAATAATGCCATGGCTAATATTTTTGATGTCTCACAAACCTATCGACTAGGTGGTGAGTATAAATTAGAGCAATGGAGTTTGCGTGCTGGCTATAGATTTGAGGAAAGTCCTTATAAGAACGGTTTTACAATAGGAGATCTAACAGGCTACTCTTTTGGAGTTGGTTATAATTTCGGGAATACCAGATTAGATCTGACTTATGACACCTGGGAGCGCACGGATAATCCTTCATTATATAATGTGGGCTTATTGGATACAGCTACAGTGATACGATCGAATTCAAATATCATCCTATCCCTGAGCCTAAACATATAAGTGAATAAGAAATTAAATTAAAACCCAGACAACTTGTTGTTTGGGTTTTTTCTTTTTTAAAAATGTAATGAATAATTACAATTACAGACTATATCAGCCCTGTATAATTGTTTGTTAAGATAAAACATAACAAAACTGTTTTGTTTATCTTTGCAGACTGAAAAGCAGATTTTTCATATTGTGATAAACCAATCAAAAATGGCTCTATCACAGATACTTGGAGTTTTTAAAGTAATAACTCCATTAAAATTAAAGCACAGACAGATGAAATTTGGAAAAAATTTGGAAGAATTTGAATCTTTAGGAGATGATCACATCAGTACTTCGGCAAACACACCAATGCGTAACGATGCGTTTAAATTATCAAATGAAGAAAAAATAGATATCATTAAAGACGATGTACGTCATATCATGGAAACTCTTGGACTCGACCTTTCTGATGACAGTCTCAATGGTACGCCAAACAGAGTTGCTAAAATGTTCGTGAACGAAATTTTTGGCGGACTTAATCCTGATAAAAAACCCAAACCTTCAACTTTTGAAAATAAGTACAAATACGGTGAAATGTTAGTGGAGAAAAACATTACCCTATACTCTACCTGCGAGCATCACTTGTTACCAATTGTTGGAAAAGCACACGTTGCTTACATATCAAATGGTACCGTAGTAGGCCTGTCTAAAATGAATCGTATTGTAGACTATTTCGCTAAAAGACCCCAGGTCCAGGAACGTTTAACCATCCAGATTGTTAAGGAATTACAGGAGGTATTGAATACTCAGGATGTCGCCTGCGTTATTGATGCCAAACATTTATGTGTCAATTCCAGAGGTATTCGCGATATAGAAAGTAGTACCGTAACTTCGGAATTTGGAGGAAAATTTAAAGATAAGGCCGTAAGACGAGAGTTTTTAGATTATATAAATCTCGACACCTCGTTTTAACCAGATTATTTAAAACCTTCCATTGATCGAAAACTCAGTTACCAGGACCTTAACAAGCGCAACCGAACCATGACGCCACTTTACAAAAGCCAAAATATTCAAATATACAATTCATTAAGCGGAGAAAAAGAAGCATTTAAACCATTAGATGAAGGTTATGTAGGGATGTATGTATGCGGACCAACCGTTTATAGCAATGTCCATTTAGGAAACGTAAGAACCTTTATGTCCTTTGATGTGATCTTCCGTTATTTGAAGCATTTAGGTTATAAAGTGCGTTATGTACGCAATATTACAGATGCAGGTCACTTGGAAAATGATGCTGATGTTGGTGAAGACCGCATTGCGAAAAAAGCGCGTTTAGAACAGCTGGAACCTATGGAAGTAGTACAACGTTACACTGTAGATTTTCACAACATCCTGGATAAATTTAATTTCCTTCCGCCAAGTATTGAACCTACGGCCACAGGACATATTATTGAACAAATTGAGCTCATAAAAACCATTATTGAAAATGGTTTTGCTTATGAAGTTAATGGTTCTGTGTATTTTGATGTGCATAAGTTTAATGAAACACATGATTACGGAAAACTGAGTAAAAGAAAACTAGAAGACCTCATTCATAATACGCGTGCTTTAGACGGTCAGAGCGATAAAAAGAATCCGCAGGATTTTGCGCTTTGGAAACGTGCTGAGCCCCAGCATATCATGCGTTGGCCGTCACCTTGGAGTGATGGTTTTCCAGGCTGGCATCTGGAATGTACAGCCATGAGCACAAAATATCTTGGGGAGCAATTTGATATTCACGGTGGTGGCATGGATCTGAAATTTCCACACCATGAGTGTGAGATCGCACAAAATGAAGCTGCAAAAGGTCAAACCCCTGTAAATTATTGGATGCATGCCAACATGCTTATCATGAATGGTAAAAAAATGGCAAAATCTACTGGGAACTATATTCTACCGGGTGAGATTTTCACCGGTAATAATTCAAATATCACGAAAGCCTTCGAACCGGGTGTAGCACGATTTTTTATGCTACAGGCCCATTATCGCAGTATTTTAGATTTCACAAACGACGGACTTCTAGCAAGCGAAAAAGGGTTTTATCGTTTGATGGATGCTATCCAGGTTATGAATGATTTGAATGCTTCTCCATCATCAAGTATTGATATTACAAGCTGGAAACAATCGTGCTATGATGCTATGAATGATGATTTCAATTCACCTATACTCATAGCCCATTTATTTGAAGCGGTAAAATACATCAACCAGTTAAAAGAAGGTTCTGAAACACTAAGTGAAGTAGATTTAAAAAATTTCAAGGAAACGATTCATGCTTTCGTTTTTGATATTCTTGGTCTTGAAACCACATCAAATAAAACCGCCGGAACAGATAAATTATCCGGGGCTGTTGAGCTATTAATTAAAATGCGCCAGGAAGCACGTATCAATAAGGATTTTGCGCTTTCTGATAAGATCCGCGATGAATTGGCCGCTTTAGGAATTCAGCTTAAAGATGGTAAAGAAGGCACTACTTTTTCTTTAAACTAAGCTTAAAGTACTATAAAAACTTTCCTCAAACAAGGAAAACCGGTATGCTAAAAAAAATACTTATAGCACCCTTTTTATTCTTGATAAAAGTCTATCAGGTTCTTATTTCACCTCTAACACCACCAACTTGTAGATACAGTCCTACCTGCTCAAATTACGCCAAAGAAGCTCTACAAAAGCACGGGATTTTGAAAGGCGGTTGGCTTGCTTTGAAACGGATTTTGAGTTGTCATCCTTGGGGTGGTTCCGGGTATGATCCCGTGCCTTGAAGGGCTCTTATTTTTTTGGAATTTGTTTTAGAATTTCCTGTACAAAAATCCAAAATTTTTGAACCGAAGAGATTTGTACACGCTCATCAGGGGAATGCGCTCCTCTTATATTTGGTCCAAAACTGATCATATCCATATCAGGATAATTTTGTCCTAAAATACCACACTCTAAGCCTGCATGGCAAGCCGCTACATGTGGTTTTTCCTGGTTCAACGATTCATAAAGATCTTCCATAACCTTTAAAATAGGGGAATCCATATTCGGTGCCCAACCGGGATAATCACCTGAAAATTCAACCTCGCAACCGGTCAATTCGAAGGTAGCTCTCAAGGCATTGGCCAGATCCCATTTCGAACTCTCAACCGAAGATCGAGTTAAACAACCAATATGGATCTTTCCATCTTTCACAACCACTTTGGCTATATTATTTGAGGTCTCAACCAGATCAGGAATGTCTGGACTCATACGATAAACACCATTTAGAGCCGCGTAAATTGCTTTGGTAAGGCCTTCCTGAACCCCGAGATCCATAATGTTCTTCGGCGTATTTGATTTAGATATGATAATATCCAACTGCGGTTCCAAAACTTTAAACTCCTTTTTTATCATATTCGATAATTCGGCAATATGTGCCACGAAAGCTTTTTCTTTCTCTGTATCGATCGCCACCGTTGCTGAACTCTCGCGGGGAATTGCATTGCGTAACCCACCGCCATTTATTTCTGATATTCGTAAACCAAAATATTCAAAACCATCGAATAGTAAACGGTTCATTATTTTATTCGCATTCCCCAGACCTTCATGGATCTGCATACCGGAATGACCTCCCTGCAAACCTTTTACTTTTATAGTATATCCTATTTTAAATTCAGGTGTTTCCTCCTCATCATATTGTCTTGTCGCCGTTACATCAATGCCTCCAGCACAACCAACACCAATTTCATCATCTTCTTCCGTATCCAAATTCAATAATATAGTCCCACTTAAAATGTCACTATTTAAACCCATCGCACCCGTCATTCCGGTTTCTTCATCAATTGTAAAAAGTGCCTCGATCGCGGGATGTGCAATATCTTTACTTTCTAAAATAGCCATAATAGTTGCAACGCCTAAACCATTATCAGCACCAAGAGTTGTGCCTTTAGCACGAACCCAATCACCATCAACATACATCATGACACCCTGAGTATCAAAATCGAAGACCGTATCGTTGTTTTTTTGATGAACCATATCCAAATGTGATTGCATTACCACGGTTTGCCGATCTTCCATTCCCTTGGTAGCCGGTTTTCTTATGATCACATTGCCAACAGCATCCTCAAGAGTTTCTAAACCCAAATTTTTACCAAAATCTTTCATAAATGCAATGACACGTTCTTCTTTTTTTGAAGGTCTTGGCACCGCGTTCAAATCGGCAAATTTATTCCAAATGGCTTGTGGTTCTAGCTGGCGTATTTCTTCGTTCATTATTTTTAATTTTAGATTTACAAAGATACGTATAAGGATGCGGAATTATAAATTGTTTACTATTTTTGAGACATGCCGAAAAACAAAAAAAAGTACATTGCGTTATTACTCATTCCACAGGTTTTTCTGGTAAAACTTTTATCGCTTTTTCCTGATTTTATTGAACACTATTACAGCCTCGGTCTGTATCCGTACATATCAAATATATTACGATTCATGTTGGGCTGGCTTCCGTTCTCATTTGGTGACATCGTTTACGCGCTAAGCACAATTTATATCATCCGGTGGTTCATCATCAATAGAAGACGTTTTAGGAAAGACACAAAGGGTTGGCTAACTGATGTTTTTGCAGCCTTATCGGTAATCTATTTTGCATTTCACTTTTTTTGGGGACTTAATTATCATCGATTACCGCTTCATAAAAATCTTCAATTAAATTCAGACTATACCCAAGAACAATTGGTTTCCGTGACGAATAATCTTATTGAGAAAACCAACGCCATTCACTTAAAAATTACAAAAAACGATACTATTAAAGTAACGATTCCATATAAAGAATTAGAGATCTTTAAAATGGTTCCTACCGGGTATCATAATTTAAGAACAAGTTTTCCTCATTTAGACTACACCACGAAAAGCATTAAAAAATCCCTTTACAGTTTCCCATTAACTTATATGGGTTTTAGTGGCTATTTAAATCCGCTGACCAATGAGGCTCAGGTTGATGGGATGATTCCGATTTTCAAATATCCAACCACAGCATCACACGAAGTTGCCCATCAACTAGGTTACGCTGCAGAAAATGAGGCAAATTTTATAGGTTGTTTAGCTGCCATTAACCACGATGACATCTTTTTTAACTATGCCGGTTACACCTTCGCACTGCGGTTTTGCCTAAACGAAATTTATTTCCGGGATCCGTGTTTATATGAAGACATGGTTGCGGATGTTAACGAAGGTATTCTTAAAAATTACCAGGAAGTTCGTGAATTCTGGGAAGCGCATGAAAATCCTGCGGAACCTTACTTCAAATTATTTTATGGTAACTTCCTGAAAGTGAACAAACAAAGTAAAGGCATGGAAAGCTACAGTTACGTTGTCGCCCTGATAACCAACTACTTCGATGAAAATTCCTCATCAAAAGTTAAAAAAATCTAAATATAATTCAATCCATAGTTAATTTTTTTACTTTTAGAGCAAAATTGATTAATAGCTATGAATAGAAAATTTTTTCTGTATATCACCATGTTCTTTTGCATGATGATAGACGCACAAGACTATTTCCCTAAAAACAATGGTGTAAAAACTGTAAACACAAACTACAAAGCCCTAACGAATGCCAAAATTTATGTAACACCTACTGAGATTATTAACAATGGGACCTTACTTATTAAAGATGGTAAGGTAGTGGGAGCAGGTAGCAACATGTCGATTCCTGAAAATACGGTTATTTTCGATTTAAAAGGCAAGTTTATCTATCCTTCCTTTATCGATCTATATTCTGATTTTGGTATTGACCAACCTCAAAGATCTTCCGGCTGGTCGCGATCAACGCAATACGAGGCTACAAGAACAGGTTACTACTGGAATGATCACGTGATGCCTGAACAAAAAGCAATTGAAGCTTTTAAATACGATACTAAAAAGGCCTCAGAACTCCTCGAGGCTGGTTTTGGCGTGGTGAACACCCACATTCATGACGGTATTGTGCGTGGCACCGGACTTTTAATTTCGTTGAATAATAACAACGGGAACCAATATCGTGTTCTGGATGATAACTCCGGACAGTATTTTTCATTTTCTAAAAGTGTTAAATCACAGCAATCCTATCCTTCATCTATAATGGGTAGTATGGCCCTAATTCGTCAGTTATATATTGATGCAGATTGGTATAGCAAAGGTCAGATCAAAACCAAAGATTTGTCTTTAGAAGCTTTCAATAGAAATAAACCGTTGGTTCAATTCTTTGAAGCTGGTAGTCGTCAAAACATTATGCGTGCTGATAAAGTTGGCGATGAATATGGTGTGCAATACGTGATTTTGGGTGGCGGCGACGAATATGAACGCATTGAAGACCTTAAAAACACAAACGCCACTGTAATTCTTCCATTAAATTTCCCTGATGCTTTTAATGTGGAAGATCCTTTTGCAACAGAGAATTTAAGTTTGGCAGACCTCAGAGCCTGGAACCAAAGTCCTTACAATCCAAAATTACTGGCAGACAACAATATTACTTTCGCATTTACTACGGCGAAACTTAAATCTATAAAGGAATTTAAAACCAATTTATTAAAGGCGATAGCCGCCGGATTAAGCGAAGAAAAAGCTTTGAAAGCCTTAACTACTGTACCCGCGAGCATATTGGGCAAAACATCAGAAATTGGCTCACTGAGAAATGGTAGTTTGGCAAATTTTATTATTACCTCCGGAGATATTTTTGATAAGAACACCATGTTCTACGAACACTGGATCCAAGGTGATAAAACCGTTTTTGAACCTGTAAACACTAAAGATATCCGTGGCGATTATGAATTTGCAATAAATAAAACACCTTACAAACTCAATGTTTCAGGCTCCTCCATGAGCAAGTTGAAATCAAAAATAAGTTCTAAAACGCAAACTTTCGGTTCTAAAATAACCTATGACAACAACTGGGCAAAACTGAGTATGACTACAGCTGATAGCACAGCAAATACGTTTATTCGCATCGTAGGAAAAGTAGATGAACAAGGCGGGATCTCTGGAAAATTAATTCATCCAGACGGCAAGGAATCTGCGTTCTATGCAAAGCGCACAGCCTCAAAATCTGAGGATGAAGATAAAAAAGAAGCAGAAAATAGTACTTCGGTATATGCCATGACCCCTGTAACCTATCCTAATAAAGCTTATGGTTTTGAATCGTTACCAGAATCAGAAACCATTTTATTTAAAAATGCCACTGTTTGGACCAATGAAGATGCAGGTATTTTACGAAATACCGATGTTCTGGTAAAGGATGGTAAAATTGCAAAAATCGGTAAGAACCTTTCTAATTCCCGGGCTCAAGTCATTGACGCTACCGGAAAACATTTAACCGCCGGCATTATTGATGAGCATTCACATATTGCGACCTCTTCGGTGAATGAGGGGGGTCAAAACTCATCGGCCGAGGTGAGTATTGAAGACGTTGTTGATGAAAAAAGTATTGGTATTTATCGTGATCTAGCAGGCGGTGTAACCTCTATTCAAATATTACATGGTTCGGCGAATCCAATTGGTGGGCGTTCCGCTATCATTAAATTAAAGTGGGGCGAATCAGCTCAAAATTTAATTTATAATAACAGTCCGAAATTTATCAAATTCGCCTTGGGCGAAAATGTAAAACAGTCGAACTGGAGTAGTGGCTCGCGTTTCCCGCAGTCACGTATGGGTGTGGAACAGGTATTCACAGATTATTTTGCACGAGCTCAAGCTTATGATTCTTTGAAGAAAAGTGGCAAGCCCTACAAACGTGATATTGAACTCGATGTATTAGCCGAAATTTTAAACAAGGAACGATTTATTTCCTGCCATTCATATGTACAAAGTGAGATCAATATGCTCATGAAAGTAGCTGAGAAATTCAACTTCAGAGTGAACACTTTTACTCACATTCTTGAAGGTTACAAGGTAGCTGATAAAATGGCTGAACATGGCGTTGGAGGTTCTACGTTTAGCGACTGGTGGGCCTATAAATATGAGGTTAAGGATGCCATTCCGTATAATGCTGCCATCATGCACAATGCGGGTGTTACCGTGGCCATAAACAGTGATGATGCTGAAATGTCCAGACGCTTAAATCAGGAAGCTGCCAAATCTGTAAAATATGGTGGTATGACTGAAGAAGAGGCCTGGAAAATGGTTACTCTCAACCCAGCTAAATTATTACATATCGATGATCGCGTGGGTAGTGTAAAAGAAGGTAAGGATGCCGATCTGGTATTATGGTCTGACAATCCACTTTCTATCTACGCTAAAGCGGAAAAAACCCTCATTGAAGGAGCAACATATTTTGATATTGCTAAAGACAAGGAAATGCGTGAAGCTATCAAAAAAGAACGAAGCGCACTGATCAATGATATGATGCTAGACAAAAACAAAGGTTTAAAAACCAAGCCTATTTCCACGAAGGAAGACGTGCATTTACACTGTGATTCAATGGATAGCGGAATTTAAAAAACAATGATTATGAAAACTTTATTCACTTATATATTTACACTGTTTACCATTCTTGTGATGGCACAGCAAACCCCTGCTCCCAAACAAACAAAAACCATTGCTATTGTAGGTGCCACGACACATGTGGGAAATGGTTCTGTGGTTAATAATAGTATCATTATACTTAAAGATGGTAAAATTGATGAGATTATGGATGCCACACAAAGCACAATAGATTTTAGCGGTTTTGAGGTCATCGAGGCCAAAGGCCATGATGTGTATCCGGGATTCATTGTTCCAAACTCCACGCTTGGCCTCATTGAAATTGATGCTGTTCGAGCTTCAGACGACGATGAAGAACTCGGCCAATGGGTTCCAAACGTTCGTAGTTTGATCGCCTATAATGCTGAATCAAAAATTGTGGAATCCATGCGTCCTAATGGGGTTTTAATCGGGCAGATCACACCTCAAGGTGGACGGATTTCCGGAACCTCATCCGTAGTGCAGTTCGACGCCTGGAACTGGGAAGATGCAGCCATAAAAACAGACGATGCCATACATATGAATTGGCCGAGATCCGTAAGCTCCAGACGCGGGGTGGTTACTATAAATGAAAAATATAGTGAAGAGATTGAGGCTATTAAGAGTTATTTTGATAATGCTAAAGCTTACAACCAGGGAAATAAGCCCACCACGAATTTACCTTTTGAAGCTTTAGAAGGTGTTTTTAAAGGCACTAAAAAGTTATTTATTCATGTAGAAGATGAAAAAGGGATTCGTGATGCCGTTGGATTTTCTAAATCCCAAGGCATAGACAAACTTGTAATCGTTGATGCTCAGGAAGCATACAAAACCTTAGAGCTACTAAAAAAGAATGATATTCCTGTAGTTTTAAGTCGTGTTCACAGTTTACCGGAGCATGAGGACGATGATTACGACAGACCTTTCAAAAATGCCAAGATTCTTACCGACTACGGTATTACTGTTGCTTTGGAAGTGGCAGGAGCTGGAAGAATGGAACGTATGCAATCTAGAAATCTTCCATTTTATGCCGGCACCACGGTATCGCGTGGTTTAACAAAAGAGCAAGCTTTACAGCTTATCACCTTAAACCCTGCGAAAATTTTGGGTATCGATGATCAATACGGAACCCTGGAGGCTGGAAAAAGTGCCACACTATTTATTTCTAAAGGAGATGCCCTAGATATGAGAACCAATCAGATAACCCATGCCTTTATTGATGGCAGACTTATTAGTTTAGAAACGCATCAAACGGAACTTTGGAAACGATATTCCAAAAAGTACAAGAAACAATCCTTATAAGAAAAAGCGAGCCTCAGAGCTCGCTTTTTTTAATTAAAAGGCCATATTAAATATGTATTTTTGTAGCGTATGGAAATGAAACTCATCAGCAGCACACAAAACAGCTACATCAAACAACTAGTGCAGCTTCGCGATAAATCAAGGGAGCGCGAAAAAAAGGGGCTTTTTTTAATAGAAGGCCAGCGAGAGCTAGGTTTGGCCTTAAAAGGAGGCTACTCTTTAGAGAAGGTGTTATTTTGCCCTGATATTGTCTCTCTGGAGACCTTGACCACCTTTATACCTGTAATGGTAGAGATCATCGAGATTTCCTCCGAAGTCTACCGAAAACTAGCCTATCGGGATTCTACTGAAGGTCTGATCGCTGTAGCGAACTCTAAAGAACTCGAGATCGAGGATCTTGAATTAATTACTGAAAACCCATTGATTTTAGTAGCTGAAGCTACTGAAAAGCCGGGAAATATCGGCGCGCTTTTGAGAACAGCTGATGCCGCGGGTGTTGATGCGGTGATCATTGCTAATCCGAAGACCGATATGTATAATCCCAACATCATAAGATCTAGTGTGGGCGGTTTGTTTACAAACAACATTGCCACAGGAAGTACAGAGAATATTATTAGTTTTTTAAAAGCGCAGAATATCTCTATTTACTGTGCGGCGCTTCAAGCCTCAAAGTCTTATGATTCGCAAAACTTTTTAAACCCCAGTGCTATTGTAGTGGGTACCGAAGCGACCGGTTTAAGTGAAGCCTGGTTAAAAGCATCATCCCAAAATATTATTATTCCCATGCAGGGCGAAATAGACTCAATGAACGTGTCTGTTGCCGCAGGAATTCTTATTTTTGAAGCCAGAAGACAACGTGGATTTCAATGATTTAAATCCAGAACTAAATAAGACCTCACTCTATGACAGCAGAAATACTTTTTTACTTCATTATCGGTTTTATACTCATCAATTTTACATTAGATAAAATTCTTGATGCCCTAAATGCCAAACATTTTAATGATGCCTTGCCGGAACCGATTCAAGATGTTTATGAAGAAGAAGATTATAAAAAATCGCAGCAATACAAGGCGGTCCGTTACCGCTTTGGACTTATCAGTTCTACTTTTTCATTGGTCGTAACTATAGCTTTCTTACTTCTTGATGGCTTTGAATTTGTCGATAATATAGCCCGAAGTTTCACCGATAACCCGATTGGGATTGCTCTCGTATTTTTTGGAATTATTGTTATTGGCAGTGACCTGCTAAGTTTACCGTTTTCATATTACAGCACCTTTGTGATCGAGGAAAAATTTGGTTTCAATAAAACCACCTTAAAAGTTTTTATTCTGGATAAGATAAAAGGTTTGTTCTTGATGGCTGTTGTAGGTGGAGGTGTTCTCGCTTTAGTGGTTTGGTTCTATCATGCCTCAGGCGAATACTTTTGGTTGTATGCATGGGGGCTCATGGCAGTTTTCACCTTGTTTATGAATATGTTCTACTCGAAACTTATTGTGCCTTTATTCAATAAACAAACGCCGCTGAATCAGGGTGATTTACGGAATAAAATTTCAGAATACGCCCAAACGGTAGGTTTTAAACTGGATAAAATTTTTGTGATCGATGGCTCAAAACGAAGTACTAAGGCCAATGCATATTTTTCGGGTTTTGGAAAAGAAAAACGAGTAACCCTTTATGACACCTTGATTAACGATCTGGAGGAAGAGGAAATTGTTGCCGTATTGGCACATGAAGTTGGGCATTACAAAAAGAAGCATATTATTTTTAATTTGGTAGCCTCCATCCTACTCACCGGTTTGACGCTTTTTGTTTTATCGCTGTGTATTTCCAATCCTATTTTATCGGAAGCGTTGGGCGTCGCTATTCCAAGCTTTCATATTGGATTGATCGCTTTTGTATTGCTTTACACACCAATCTCTGCTTTCACCGGATTGATTATGAACTTATTTTCGAGAGCCTTTGAATACCAGGCGGATAATTTTGCTAAAAACACCTATAAACCGGAACCGTTAATTAAAGCTTTAAAAACTTTATCGAAAAAAAGTTTGAGTAATTTAACGCCGCATCCGGCGTATGTCTTTGTGCATTACTCGCATCCTACATTATTACAACGCATCAAGAATTTACGATCCTAAATTTGCGTTAACGATTGAGCGCTTGTTGGATATCTTTGTTTATAAAACAAAAACGACGCGTGAAAGCGTGTTAAAACGCCCAAAAAATGAAGAAAAACCTTTTTCGATTAATCTGCTTTAATCTGAAATAATAGTGTATCTTTGCCGCTTTAAATTCCTCAGGGTGAGGATGTGTTGCGGGAAGTTTTAGGTTTAAGTATGTCGATTCGCTTCTTTGGTAACACCAATAACATAATCGATTACTTAATTACGAATGAACACATTCCAAGATTTAGGTCTCAATGATGACCTATTACAGGCTATTACTGATTTAGGGTTTACAGAACCCAGTGAAGTACAACAAAAAGCCATCCCTATTTTACTTAAAACAGAAACTGACCTTGTGGCTCTGGCCCAAACCGGAACAGGTAAAACGGCAGCCTTTGGATTTCCTATGCTGCAAAAAATAGCTATTGAAAGTCGCACGACACAAGGCCTTATTTTATCTCCAACACGTGAACTTTGTCTACAAATTACGAACGAAATAAACCTTTACGGCAAGTACTGCAAAGGTCTGAATGTTGTTGCTATTTATGGTGGTGCGAGCATTACCGATCAAGCGAAAGACGTGAAACGTGGCGCTCAGATTATTGTGGCTACACCCGGGCGTATGAAGGATATGATCAGTCGTCGTTTGGTAGATATTTCAAAAATTGAATATGCTGTTTTAGATGAAGCCGACGAGATGTTGAATATGGGCTTCAAGGAAGATATTACAGAAATTCTTTCACACACGCCAAAGGATAAAAATACCTGGTTATTTAGTGCCACGATGCCGAAAGAAGTGGCCTCGATCGCCAAGAATTTTATGCGCAAGCCGCAAGAAATTACCGTTGGTAATAAAAATGAAAGTACAAATACGGTTTCGCATGAGTATTATATGGTTAATGCTCGCGACCGTTATCAGGCTTTGAAACGATTAGCAGATGCTAATCCGGAAATTTTCTCTGTGATTTTTTGTCGCACGAAACGTGACACTCAAAAGGTTGCCGAACGTTTGATTGAAGACGGTTATAGCGCCGGTGCATTGCATGGCGACCTGAGTCAAAATCAGCGGGATCTGGTAATGAATTCTTTTAGAAAAAAGCAAATTCAAATGCTGGTAGCTACCGATGTAGCAGCCCGAGGTATTGATGTAGATGATATCACGCACGTTATTAATTACCAGTTACCAGATGAAATTGAAACCTATACGCATCGTTCGGGACGTACTGGACGTGCAGGTAAAACCGGAGTTTCAATGGTGATCGTTTCCAAAAGTGAAGTGCGTAAAATAAAAAGTATTGAGCGTATTATTAAAAAGGAATTCGAGAGAAAAGATATTCCAGACGGTATGGAAATTTGTGAGGTACAGTTAATGTCTTTGGCCAATAAGGTTCACAAAACAGATATCAACCATGGTATCGATCAGTATTTGGAACAATTGAATAGCTTATTCGATGATACCACGAAAGAAGAATTGATCAAAAAATTCTTTTCGGTTGAATTTACCCGCTTTTTCAACTATTATAATAAATCACATGATCTGAATGTTTCTGAGAGTTCTTTTGACCCAAATGAAAGTAAAGATTTTGGTGGCCCTTCAGATTCTGTACGTTACTTTATAAATGTTGGAAAAAAAGATGGTTACGACTGGATGAAGTTGAAAGACTTTTTACGTGACGTACTTGAACTGGGACAAGATGATATATTTAAAGCGGAGGTTAAAGACAGTTTTTCCTTTTTTAATACGGAGCCGCAATTTAAAGATAAAGTATTGTCGTTTTTTACCGATTTTAAACATGACGGACGATTTGTAAATGTTGAAGTATCTGAAAATCGCGGTGGCGGAAAGCGCCGTGGGGACAAGAAACGTTCCGGAAAACGCCGTAGTGGTGGTGATTTTCAAGGCAAAGACCGAGGGGATCGCCGTAGTTCAGGAGGTAAATCGAAATCTCGAAGATCTTCAGGTAGCAGCGTAGCAGCGTCCAGACCACGACGTTCACGCCGATGAACCAGATAAATCTGTTAATTTTAAGTCAAAATAAAATCATTACACTAGCGTTTTGTCTTTAGTTTAGTACTTTTATAAAAAAATTCAGATTACCCTCTATGTTAAAACAGTTCCTACTTTTCCTTTTTATAACCAGTGCTTTTGTGCTTCATGCTCAGGAGCCCACTTATGTAAAAGGAAAAGTTTTAGATGCCTCAAATGATAAGCCTCTCGAGTCTGTAAATATTGTGAATCTGAATCAGGTGGTAGGAACTTCGACCGATAGTTCTGGTGCCTTCGAAATTAAGGCTCAGGTGAATGATACCCTTCATTTTTCTTATTTAGGCTTTAAATCCATTAGGGTTCGCGTAACAAACGACTGGATAAAATTCGGAAATGCAGATATTAAATTAACTGAATTGGCCCTCGCATTAGAACAAGTTGTGGTTAATCAGTTGAACCTGACAGGGTATCTGGAAGTCGATATAAATCAGGTGCCTGAACCGAATGTGAATTACCGTTATAGTATTTCCGGATTATCAAGTACGGGTTACGAAGCAGACAAACCCGGAACCATTTCTAAAATTGTTGGTGCTATTTTTAACCCTGCAGATTTTTTACATCGCATGTTTGGTAAAAAATCAAACGAATTGCGAAAATTGAGAAAGATGAAGGAGGATGATGAAATAAGAAACCTACTTGCTTCCCGTTTTGATCGGGAGACCTTGATGGCGCTATTGAACATAAGTCGTGTAGATCTGGACGAAATTGTAGCCCAATGTAACTACTCTAAAGGGTTTATCGAATCTGCTAATGACCTTCAAATACTTGACGCTATTAGTGAATGCTACGAAGAATATAAATTATTGAGCCGTGGCCGTAGCGGAAAGTTATAGTTTAAGTACCTCCATTTTTTTTCTGATAGTTTTCCACGATTGTATCAAATTTTTTAATCGTTTTTTTAATCCAAGTAAATCGAAGCGCATCCTGCTCCTCTGGACTAAGTTGCCAGGATATATTGGATTGTTTCAGTTTTGAGGTTACATGCTGTAAAATTATAGCTGCCGAGACAGAGATGTTCAGGCTTTCGGTAAATCCGGCCATAGGAATTTTGAGAAAAGTATCTGCCTGATCTAAAACCTCTTGAGATAAACCTTCAGTTTCTCTTCCAAAGAAAAAACATGATTTTTTAGACACGTCAAAATCCTGCAAAACGGTGTCATTAGTGTGTGGTGTGGTAGCAATTATTTGATAACCTTCAGTTTTTAATTGACTTATACAGTCCTTCACCGAATGATAACGCTTGATGTCTACCCATTTTTGAGCACCCATAGCAATTTCCCGATCAATTCGCTTTGAGTTTATCTCCTCAACTATATGAACTTCCTGAATTCCAAAAACATCACAGCTTCGAATCACGGCACTCGTATTATGAAGTTGATATACATCTTCCGTCGCCACTGTGAAATGTTTGGTACGTTCCACTAAAACCTTATCGAACCTGTCTTTACGACGTGTGGTTAGAAATGACTCGAGATATCGAAGCAGGTCTTGGTCTGTCATAAATATTAATTTATAGCATTTAAGTCTTGACACAAAGCAAAGGGCAGTATAATTTCGTAACTCACTTCATCAAAATGCATTTCCTCTTTGAAAAAGTATTTTCATTATAATTATGTTTATTACCAACTTTATGAATTATAAATTTTGAAATGCTTGCGCTTTTACGTTTAATCATCTTGTAAAATATATTGCATTTTGAAATGCAATAGTAGTCATTTCAGTAGAAAAACGAAATAAAAAAACCGAAGAGTTTAATCTTCGGTTTTTAAAAATATATTAAATAGAGTTAATACTCTAGTCCAAAATAATCCATGGCCTCCTTGTAAGACATGTGACTCAGGCCCTCACTTGCCATACCAGCTGGTGTACCTGCAACTAAAACAAAACGAATCCTAAGATTACTTTGTGTGAAAGTAGCTTTTAAAGTGGCTTGACCCACTTCAATTCTGTCAATTTCTAAAATAGTATTGCCGCCACTGCTTAAAGGAAGCACTTCCCAGTAGGCATTACTTCCTACGGTAGCATAAGCATAGACTATACCATTATCGTAAATATCTTGTGTAAGCTCTGGAATGTTAAATACATTATTACCTACACTAATCGTTTGGTTTTCAAAAAGTACCGAGATAACATTGGCATTACCATCCTTACCATCAACTCCAGGAATGCCCTGCTCTCCTTGGGGTCCTCGTTCTCCATCTTCTGTTGAACAGGAAAAGCTAAAAGCGATTAATAATGCCAATACTAAATACTTCATTTTAAATAATAAATTGTTCATTGTTTTCATTTTAAGATATTAATAAGTTTACTTACTGTTTAATGTTCTTTAATACGAAAGGTTAACAAACAACTTAATAAAAAAGGATCATCCTCTGTTGTCTATATTGCAATATATCTTTATATCTCAGTTAATTAATGCTTCATTTCGTTATTCTCGAAGTTTTTAAAGACAGGACGTATCCTTAAACTATATAACAACCAACCCATGGTTGACAATTAGGAGCTACTCTATTTGTTATTACTTTAATCATTAGAGAATACCATAAATGGATAAATAAAACATTAGCAGCATTTTTCAATCCAAATGACATAAAAGAATGGCGAAAAGATCTGAAATTGGGAGATTACTGCGACAAGGGACATCAATTGCACCCTCATGTCGTATGGTTTGGAGAAGAAGTTCCCATGATACGAAAAGCCATGAGCATTTGCCAGATGGCAGATATTTTAATGATTGTTGGAACATCGATGCAGGTATACCCGGCTGCCAGCCTGATCCATTATATTAAGGAACAGGCACCAGTATATTTTATAGACCCCAACCCTAATATTAGTGGTCACTCGCGGGTGACCGTTATCCCTGAACCGGCAACTAGCGGTATAGAAAAGGTGATATCGCGATTTCTATAAGGCTTTATTCATAGCAACCGGGTGGATTCGTATCAGAATACATTAATGTCCAGGCAGTCTTGTAGCCAATTTTATGGGCCTGCCAGTTCTTCCAATCCAAACTATTCTGATCTGACGGTTCCGGCCCAACGGCGCAATCATTAGTTAATAGTGTATATAAATAACCACCTATAGCCTTGTTAAGCACCTCATTCAAATGCCAGGAGTCACTATAAGCAGATAAGGTTGGTATAGCTTCTTTTATTTCCGCCCACAAAGTTCTGATAGGGATTGCTCGACCAAGAGGTAACTCACCGTTGCGAACCATGTACAAAGCGGTTCCTAGGTCCGTTCCGTTTTCATTCTGAAACCCTCTAAAATCTATTCCATACAACATGGAAGTTTCTCCATGGTTCGAATGGTCCTGCATGGGAAATCCAACTGAAAAATCAAATTTTGACGGATCTAATTTGTAGCGCTTATCCGCTTCAAAATTGGTATTAGCTCGGCCATAATTAAAATTAATTGGTGGATCACCATTCAACACAAGCTGTTTTCCCGCTTTTCCCACAACCCAAGTTAAACCTCTTAGAATACCGCGTTCTGTGCTTGTTCCAGTATGGTTATAATTTAAAACGGCGTCCGTAATGTCACAGTTTTTAAAAGGCGATGAAAGAGAAGGCTTACCCGTAAAATGATCATTTGAAGCCGCTGTTATCACAGTATTCATTGCGACATTGGCAATCTCATCATCATACATGTAATCCGATTGGGTAGCACTTTTGTTCGTTATTTGAGAATAAATGGCAGATGCGGTTACATAGGCCCCATTGGGAGAAGGATAACCAGAACCTGAATTGTCTTTTTTGCCTGATGGCAGGGCTTCCCAGGCTAAACCTGCCGGAACAACCTGAACAGGAACATGAGCTCCAGCCGCAGCCCTATAGGTAAATTCTTCAAAATGAGTTATGGTACTGGCGCTAGAATTAGGCCACATCATCACTAAAAGTGTTTTAGCAGTGCCTGCGTTAATTTTCGAAGCTAGTTTATTAACTCCAAGTGAAAAATAACCTGGAATATTTTGTACAATATAGGGGTCTGCAGTAATAATGACATAATCCCAGTCCGTATCACCTTGACCTGATAAATTATTAAGTCGGGCCGTTTTACCCTCCGGCCAGTGGTAAAATTGAGTCAAAGAATGACGGAAATGAGTATAGGTGTATTCCGTTCCTTGGCCACCAAGACCAACAACAATATCTTTGGAAGTGTAAATATCCTGAGTTGCAATTTTGATATTCAAGGAAACTGAAGGGTCAGCGGTAAAAATTTTATTCAATTCGTTACTTAGTTCTGATATTCTATAGGGATCGGTACTACTATTGATGGATTTGCTGGAGCCGAGAATTAAGATATTCAATACTCCATCGTTGTTCACGTCAATATTTGCAGCGTTCTGATCTGGCGAATTAGGTGATGGCTCGGTGGGGGCTTCCTGTTCTTGATTTTCTGTATTACTATCGGCTGTCACAGCTTCCTTACTGCATCCTTGTAGCATAAAAAAGTAAAAGATTAAAAACAAAATAACATAAATAGAGAGATAAACGTCTGAGGGAGTTCGATGGATTTTTTTCATGGTTAAGTTAATAGTGGTTAAAGGATAAAACAGCTAGCTGAATTATCGAATTAATTGATTTGGGTTGAATCAAATATGGTAATAAAAATTAACTTTTTAAAATTTAAAAGCTATAAAGCACTATAATATAACCCTTTATCGATGTTTTAAGATGGCCTATTTTTTTCTTCGATCCATTTACTAAGGTATTTTGTGCTTTGTAGTTGATGATGCTGCAGCATTTGTCCCGTAAAATTTTGTTCTCGGTTTTGCCCTAAATTTTGACAAATGTCCTCGAGTTTCGTGGAAAATAAATCATAGAATTTCACCTTATTAAACCGTTCATTCAAAATTTCAAATCCAAATCGGTGCTTTTCCTCCCAAACTGAAGCATCTGAATACAATTGAATAGCTTTTTTCGCAAATTGTTCAGGATTATCTACAACACATCCATTTGGTTCTAAAGGCCCAAAAATACCTTCGGCAGCAATAGAATTCATAATGCAGGGTGTCCCTGCCTGCAAAGCATCGACTATTTTTCCTTTTAATCCTGCTCCAAAAGGTAATGGAGCTAGGCATATCCTGGCCTGTTTCATAACATCCAGGGCATCATTAGCAAAGCCTTTAATTAAAAACCCTTGCTTTTCATTGTGAAGTTGACTTACCTTTTGTGAACTATACGCTCCATATATGTGCAGCTGGGCTTCCGGTAAAGCTGCATTAATTATGGGCCATATTTTTTTCTTTAGAAAAAGGACACCCTGATAATTTGGTTCGTGCAAAAAATTACCAATAGTTATAAAATGTTCTCTTTGATTGAACTTGGGCAAGGCTTTTATTTGCACTTCGGTAATCGCCTCCAACATGAAAGGTAAATAAAATAGCAGGTTCTGATCTACTTTAAAGTAAGTTTGCAGAAGTTCCATTTCGGACTCAGAAATTATTAAACTAAGATCACTTCTGTAAATACTCGCTATTTCACGTTTTGCAACTTCATTGAGTAAAAATGAAGAATTCCAGGAGTTTCCAGATCTAAAAGCTAATTCCCGGGCTTTCCGTAAACCGTGTAAGTCTTCCGTATCCAATATCCGTATTGCATCAGGACAGTTTTCTGCTACCCGCCAACCGAATTGCTCCTCAGTCATAAACCTATCAAATAATACAACGTCCGGTTGTAAAGTCTTTATAAATTCATCGAAAGATGGTTTATTTAATTCAATAGTCTTAGGGACAACATCGAGTTTTTCCAGTTGAAAAGACCTATCTGTTCTAGTACTGCTTGAAGCGAAGGTAATTTGATAGCCCTCTTCCTTAAAAAAATGAATCAACTGCATCATACGACTCCCCGCTGCAGAGCTTTTCGGCTCCGGCCATACAAAGCCAATGATAAGTAGCGTTCTATTCATAAGGAACCTTCCCGGATAGCCATTGAGGATTTAAAAACAGCTCTGAATTATTGTGGGTTTTCGTCCATGTTATATTTCACTTGCATAAATTTCACCCAGTCTGTAACAGCAACCACCTGATCAGATGTAAGTTTCGCATGTGGATGTAGCCAAAGATAGGAGTTAAGAGGCATCCAGCCTTCTTCAACAGACTCCCCTATTTCCTCCATTTTTCTCTTTTTTCTCTTATCAGAATAACTATCCCATTCCGAAAAATTTAAATGTTCCTTAGCCTCATCAATATGATGTGCCAGATAGTAGTTTACCGGAGTAATATTATTATATACTGGATATTTGGTGTAATTGGAATGGCAATCAAAGCAAGATTCTTTTAAAACCAATTTTACAGTTTCAGAAGGATTTGTTTCTTCAAAAAAGGCATTTACTTTTGTTTGATCGCCTTGATTCTTTTTCGGGCCAAAAAATTGAGCCACGATTACTAGTGCTAAAATAGTGTATAAAATTTTTTTTGTTCTAGACATGTGTATTTTAATATTAGAGATTCATAGTAAAAAATTAAATCTAAGATAACTATTTTAAGCTATAAGCCCAGTAATAAAAATTCATATTTTGATATTCGGTATTCGCTTTACAAATACCTATCTTTGCCTTTTCAAAATTTAAAAGCATGTCACTGTCAGCATTAAATGCTATTTCGCCAATCGATGGAAGATATCGCTCAAAAGTGAGCGAATTAGCAGGATTTTTCTCGGAAGAAGCCCTGATTAAATACCGAGTATTGGTTGAGATCGAATATTTTATCGCTTTATGTAAAATCCCACTGCCACAACTTCAAGGGATTGATAAAAGTAGTTTTGGTCCCCTTAGAGAAATCTATCAAAATTTTTCTTCTGAGGATGCTGAAAAAATCAAATCGATTGAAAAAATTACCAATCATGACGTTAAAGCCGTTGAATATTTTATTAAAGAAAAATTTGATGCATTGAACCTCAATGATTTTAAAGAATTTATTCACTTCGGTTTAACCTCACAGGACATTAACAATACGGCTATTCCGTTAAGCCTTAAAGAGGCCATTGAAAAAGTATATTTACCTGAATTTCAAATTCTTTTAGATAGATTAAAACAATTAGTTGAGGATTGGTCAGAAATTCCTATGTTGGCCCGAACTCATGGTCAACCGGCCTCACCTACCCGCTTAGGTAAAGAATTAAATGTATTTGTGGTGCGCCTAGAAGCCCAGTTGCAACAATTGAAAGCCGTACCAAATGCGGCAAAATTTGGTGGTGCTACCGGAAATTACAATGCGCACCATGTGGCTTTTCCCGGTATGGACTGGAAAACCTTTGGAAAGGCTTTCGTGGAAAAATCACTGGGGCTACACCATTCGTTCCCTACTACACAGATTGAGCATTACGATCATATGGCCGCCTTATTTGACGCCATGAAACGGATCAATACAATTTTGATAGATCTGGACCGAGACATCTGGACTTACGTTTCGATGGATTACTTCAAACAAAAAATTAAAAAAGGAGAAGTTGGAAGTAGCGCAATGCCTCATAAAGTAAACCCCATCGATTTTGAAAATAGTGAAGGAAATTTGGGTATTGCAAATGCCTTATTTGAGCACCTATCAGCCAAATTACCGATATCCCGTTTACAACGTGATCTAACAGATAGCACCGTATTAAGAAATATAGGAGTTCCTTTTGGGCATACTTTAATCGCATTTAAATCTACCTTAAAAGGATTGAATAAATTACTTTTAAATGAAGATAAGTTTGCGCAAGATCTGGAGAATAATTGGGCGGTTGTTGCCGAAGCCATTCAAACCATATTACGACGTGAAGGATATCCAAATCCATATGAAGCGCTTAAAGGTTTAACGCGAACCAACGAAAAAATTAATCAGGTCTCTATTTCGAATTTTATCGACACGCTTGATGTTTCTGAGGATTTAAAAACTGAATTAAAAAACATTACCCCGAGCAATTATACTGGAATTTAAGTATGCTGAGTAATAAATTTACATTAGGGCTCTGTGGTTTCCTTGCAACCGGTATATTTGTTACTGGTATTCTAGGTATACTTAATAATTTTATAGTTCTCACCTGCATTTCAGTTGTTTTCATAACCATAGTGATCCAGGTGTTTTTCAATAAGAACGAATCCTCTCACAAAAAAGAGAATCAAAAAAAAAGCACCTAAAACAGGTGCTCTTTTTTTGCTATTTATAATTACTTCAATTCCTAGTTAAAGAAATTCATTATGTCTTTAATCTGACTGCCGTCCATATCTGAGTTTTGCATGGCATGCATTAGCGTCACCATTTTATCTGGATTCATGTCATTTCCAAGTAAACGAACAACAGCAAAACCCATGGCTTTCGAACTTCCAAATAACACAACCTCATCGGCGTCTTCATCAGAGCCAATATATTTCACGACCACTTTAGTCCCTTTATCGTTAAACTCCACAAGGTCCTTGTATTTGGACTGATCTAAAATAGCTTTAACCGTTTCCACTTCAGCATGATAACTATCCATATTTGATTCATCTGCCTTATAGCCCAAAAAGTTTAAGCGACTTACAGAGTTGTAGGCCTCTTTTTGTTCTTCATTAAAATTAGATTGATCGACCTTGATCATGGACAGTGGAATATCCTGAGAGATAAAATTTTTTGTTTCCTGTTTGTCTACAAAATAGGTTTGTAAACTAGCGCCTGAACTACAGCTAACTAAAGTTAAACTGAAGATGAACAGGATAATAAATGTATTGCGAATTGAACTCATGTTTGATTGGATTTTAATCAGAAACAATTTGCTAATAAGACTTGTTTATGGTTTATTAGCAAATTGAAACTGTTCATTTTTTAGTTGATGGATTTATATTTTGATTGATGAAAATTTAATATTTAGCTCTTTTTATTTAATTTTTCGCCACCTGGAATATTCATCTGGTTCGTTAATTTTGAGATTTCATTAAGATCGATGTCTCCGGTAAGCGATACCACTACGGTTTCAATTTTACGTTCTTTACCGTTAATCTCTATTTTGTCATCCATTACTTTGTCAATACCATTAACAAAGATCAATAGTTCTTTTACGTGATCAGAATCTCTTCCTTCTTTAACATAAAATTTAACTTCAGTGCCCTCGTCTTTAACTTCCATAAGTTCTTCTAAAGAGCTTGCACGACCTTTTACCCATTTAGAGATATCAGCTGAAATTGATTTGTTATCGGTTACAATCGTTTTAAAACTGGTAATACTCTTTACCATATCCATGTAAGCTTTAGCTTCAGGATCATCAACATCGATACCCATTTTGGCTATCATTTGGAACATTTTTGGTTTAATGGATACAAAGGTAACATCTGGGTTATCGTTGTATTTATCAAAAATGTCACTTTGAGCTATTCCCGTTAAAGGCATTAACATGATGGCCATTACAAATACTATTAATCTATTTTTCATTGTTCTTGTTTTTAAGTTGTTGTACGATTTCATTTTTTTGATTGATTTATTACTTTTTAAAGATAATCTGGGTGGATTTTTCAAGCTCATTTAAATACCCAAGTGTTTCGGTCCCTTTGTTAACCTCTTCGAGGTATCCTACTGTTGAAGCCCCTTTATTAAAATTCTTCGATACCATGCTCATGGACTTCGAAAATGCATTGAAGGCTAACTGCGGATCTTCATAGGTGCCTAATTCCTGGCGATTTCCTGAGGTGTTGAAATAAACCCCGAGTAAAAGAACGACCACGGCTGCGACAGAAATCCACTGGTACAAATATGATTTAGTAGTTTTTAATGGAACGTCTTTAGTGAACTGCTCTTTCTTGCTTACTAAAAAATAGTCGAACATCGGTTTGTACATTTCCAAATGCGGTGCAACTGTATCACTTTGAAAATAGTTTTTTAATACTTGCTCTTCTTTGAGAGATGTCTCACCGTTCTCGTATTTTTCGAGTAACTTTTCTATATTATTTAATACCATAATTATGCGTATTAGTTAATTTTTCTCTAATTGTTTTTCGCGCTCTTGATAAGTTTACACGTACCGCTGTATTATTCATGTCCAGCATTTTTGCAATCTCATCGTAATCATATTCTTCTATGTCACGTAGTTGAATAATCATGCGCTGTTGTTCGGGCAGATCTTCTATTATGCGTGCTACCCAGTTTATACTATCCTCTAACTCAATTTGCTTTTGTAACGAGGTATTGTTGTCTTCATAATTACTGTGAACCAGTTTCAGGTTTTGAGCCTGTTTCGACTTCAACTTATCATAACAAAAGTTTTTCGTCATCGTCATCGAAAATGCTTCAACATTTTTGTAATCCTGCATTTTCGTTTTATTATTCCACAATTTCAAGAGTATTTCCTGCGTTGCATCTTCAGCTTCTTCGGTTGAGATCAATAAGCGCTTTGCTAATCGAAATACTTTATCCTTGAAAGGCATTACAATATTTAAAAACTCTGTTTGAGTCATTGCTTGGTTTGGTTTGTTCAAAAAGCCTTAATAAGGCCGTTTAATATCACGACGATTAAATATCAAAATTGTTACAAATATTTTTTAAAATGATATTTTGTAAGTATTTTTAGCTCTGGTAAATATCCCTAATAATATATAATGAAACAATTTAAAGCCCTAATTCTAATAGCATTCGTGTCGTTTTTAGCCGTAGGCTGTTTTAAAGATAACGATGATTCTCTAATCGAGATCAATTCCCTAAACGATTTTGTCTGGCAAGGTATGAATTCCTGGTATTACTGGCAGCCTAATGTTCCAGAACTGGATGACTCAAAAGATGATGACCCTAATCAGTACCGGGCCTTTTTAGATCAATTTAGTGATCCAAATTCATTATTTGAAAGTCTGCTATACCAATATGGCACTTTAGATCGATTTTCGTGGTTTGTAGAAAATTACGTGGAACAAGAGCAATCATTTCAGGGAATATCGGAATCCTTCGGTATTCGTTATCAAGCCGTACAAATAAATAATAATGGTGATGTTATACTATATTTGAATTACGTCACACCGGATTCACCGGCTGGAGACGCAGGATTTCTCCGTGGAGATATTATCAATGCTATTGATGGCACCGTATTAACTACTAATAATTTTATTAACACCATTAATAATTTAAACAATAGTACAGTAACCTTTTCATTTGTAACAGCAAGTGATGGCCAATTAAGCGCCGCGGGTGATAAAACCATCACCAAACGCCTGATATTTGATAACCCAATTTATTTGGCCAAGGTTTTTGATAATATTGAAGGAAAAAAAGTAGGCTATTTAGTTTATAATGGGTTTAGAACAGCATATAATGATGAATTGAATGCTGCCTTCGCAACCTTTAAAAATGCAGGTATTGATGAATTGATTCTTGATCTAAGGTTAAATGGTGGAGGATCGGTAGAAACATCGGCGTATTTAGCCAGCATGGTCAATGCCAGTGCCGGTGAAGGGGTATTTGCAGCACTTAAATTCAACACCAAGCATACAAACGAAGATGGTGCCTATTATTTAAGTAATACCTTAAACGTGTATGATTCTAACTTTAATAAAACCGGAACTGAGACAATCAACCGTTTAACGACTTTGAATCAGCTTTATATATTAACCTCCGGCGGCACTGCCTCGGCAAGTGAGATGGTAATTAATGGACTTAAAGCTTATATGCCGGTGAAACTTATTGGTACAACAACATTCGGTAAAAATGTGGGTTCTATCACCCTTTATGATTCACCGGGTTCAGATTATCTCGACAGAAATACTGCTAATTCATCGCATTTAAACGCTATGCAACCCATAGTATTTACAATTTTTAATAAGAATGGACAAAGCGATTATACAATGGGCTTTAATCCAGATATTGAAATTAAAGAATTTCAGTATTGGGATACTATTTTGCCTTTTGGAGATATAAATGAAATTGTTTTGAAAACAGCTCTTGACGATATTCGGGGTTATGTCACTAAAGGAGCTCCCAGTAAGCTGGGCACAGAAGCAGAATCTATGGAAGTTGTTCCTGATAAATTTCAAAATGAAATGTATATCAGTCCAGAGTTTCTGAAACAATATCAATAAAACTTAAAAAAAGGCACTAGTAATTAGCGCCTTTTTTAATTGGATTATATTATTACAGATAAATATTAAGTCCTAAATTAAAATTTCTTCCTCTGGTTGTAAACCCTAAAATTTCGATATAATCTTCATTTAATAGATTGGTAACCGATACGAAAGCCTTTAATTTATTGTTTAAAAACCTATGGCTGAAGTACACATCGAATAAAGTGAACGACTTCAGGTCGATATTCTGAAAGGTTGAAAAATCAAGATCTGATCTGGATCCAACGTATTGAAAGCTTGCAGAAGCATAGGTGTTTTTTGAAAAGTCATATCCTAAATTCAGATTTGCTTTATGCTTTGGTACTCTTAATCGCACGGCATCTTTCACTTCCGTAAATGTATAGTTAGCGTTAATACTTAGGTCTTTAATGATATCAACTTCAAACTCAAATTCTAAACCTTGGACAGTAGCTTCACCGGAGGCATTTTCATATTGTGACGTATAAATAATGGTGTTTTTTTCATTTCTATTGAAGAATAACCCGCTCATCTTTAATCCTTGTTTGGAGTTATATTCTAAACCGCCTTCCAAAGTGATATTTTCCTCAGGCTGAAGATCTGGGTTAGGTCCAAAAAAGCCATAAAGCTGTGATAAGTTAGGAGCAATGAATGAGGTTGCGTAAGACCCGAAAACCTTCGCATAACCCTTATTTAAATCTATTTTGTAAGATGGATTTACACTGTAAACCAAGTGACTACCATAGGCACTATGATTGTTAAGTCGTGTTCCGGCATTGATGTTAAGTCCAAAATCCGAAACGTATACCAAATTCAAATACGGATCCGTTGTGGTGTAGTTTTCCTCTTTATTGTATTCTGCCTTATAATCGCCATAGTTTAATCCTACGATCGTATAAAACGTGTCATCAATTATATATTTATTAAAAACATCAACTACAAAACTGTTCGCATCATTAATGGTTGAAAAACTGGATATAGTTTCCCGGTGTATTTTTGTAAAAGCCGCATTGATCTGCAGCACCCCATTTTGGTACTCAAATTTTGGTGCAAGTGCAACACGTCCTTGTTCCGAGCTGTATTTGTCGTCTGTATCGGCCAGGCTAAAACTTGGTGGTGGGTAACCATCAATATCCGTTTTAAACTTATCATAACTACCAAATACGGTTAACGATAAAGCTTTATTGAAAGCATATCCTAATTTTAAATTCGTATTGAATCTGGAAAATGGATCACTCTCCGCATTTTGACCATCGGCAGCCGAGAGTCCACCTGCATAATGGTTACCGAAACCAGCCAGATACTTTAATTTATCAGCTGTACCACTAATCGCCACATTATTTCTAAAGCTGTTAATGCTATTACCCGAATCATCTTGAGATTGGTTGGTTCCTATGACCGACAGAAAATTGCCGGATAAGGTTTCTTCTGACGGTTTTTTGGTAGTAATATTGATTACAGCCGTTGCTGCAGCATTCCCGTAAAGGGTACTAGCAGCCCCCTTAATAATTTCAATGGATTCAATGGTATTTAGATCTAATAAGCGCAGATCAAAATCGTTGCTTACCAACGAAGGATCATTCACCTGAATACCATCTATAAGGATTAATACCTGCCGGTTATTTCCACCACGAACAAAATAGCCCAGGTTTTGACCTTGGACACTACGACTACCATTGATCTCTATACCGCTTTTGGTATTAATGAGCTCGGAGACGGTTTTACCCTGATTTCTTTGAATGTCATCAGAGGTAATTTTAATAACAGTTTTTCCTGAATTTTCACGTTTTAAAGCAAATCGTGAATCGGTAATGACAACTTCATCAAGTTGTTGAACATTGGTTGAGTCGATCTGTTGTGAGAAACCATGTAAGGTTACCCCAAACAAAACCGCACCAAAAATCTTTGTTTTTTTGGTCATTTTAATTTTAATTGCTCGAGAATCGCATGGATTAGCATACGCAAACTTTTATCCCGAAAGTTTAACTTCATTGTTTTGAATATGGCAGGTCTCCTGACTTGCGTCTTCATGTTGGTCTTCCCAAAGAAAAATCTTCAGTGACTTTGAAGTGTAACATGAAGCGTTATAACTTACAGTTGCGGGAACAGTTCCGGAATTTCACCAGATTCCCTTTTAATTCTTCCGCGGAAAGCGGAAAAAACCAAAATTCGCTGTAAAATTAAAAATCTATTTTATATTTCATAGTTAAATCAAATAATATTACTTTTGAAGTATCAAAAAATAACCGAAAAGGCTATGCTTAATAAAAAACAAATCGTTTTACTTTTATTTATTTTGGTGGCAGCTATCATCCGCCTTTTTCCTCATTTACCTAATGTTACACCCATAACAGCTATGGCGTTATTCTCAGGTGTTTATTTTTCAAATAAAAAGTTAGCGTTTGCAGCACCATTATTAGCCATGGCGATTTCTGATATATTTTTAGGGTTCCACACTATTTCTATTTTTGTTTATGCAGCATTTGTGTTGGTTGGTATTATTGGCATGACCTCTAAAAAAATGAGTTTTACAAGTATATTACTTTCCAGTATAAGCTTTTTTATTATTACCAATTTTGGAGTTTGGCTCATTGGTTACCCCAAGACTTTAGATGGTCTTATTGAATGTTACACCCTGGCTATTCCTTTTTTCAGAAATTCATTGATTGGCGATTTCTTTTATGCTGCTGTCATGTATTTTAGTTTTGAATTTGTTTCAAAAAAATATTTGCAAACAGCATAACCAATTATACTTTAGCGTCTTTTCTGGATTAATATTTGTTGAAAATTAGCCCGTTATTTTCATAAGCTGCTTCGTTTAAAAATTTTATCTTTGGATAAACTTCAAATTTTAAATGAACGACAGTATTATTCTTATTCTGGCCATTCTAATATCCGGAGGTATCGGTGCCTTCGTTGGCTTCACGATAAGCAAACTAAAAAGTAAAAGCAATCAGAGTGCTTTACAAGAGCGTCTTACCCAGCTACAGATCAGTTACGAGGAATTAAAGAACACATTGGATAAGCTTTCACTTGAGCGTGATGCAATCCGTCAGGAAAAGGAAACATTGAGTGCTGAGCTGGTAAGAAAACATGCCGACTTCGATCATTTAAAACAAAAGAACGAAGAACAAAAAGCCGAAGTTGAAAAGCTGCAGGAAAAATTTACCAAGGAGTTTGAGAATTTAGCGAATAAGATCCTTGATGAAAAATCCACGAAGTTCACCAATCAGAATAAAGAAAATCTAGATGCAATATTAAAGCCGTTGCAGGAGAAAATTCAGCATTTTGAAAAACGGGTTGAGGAAACCAATAAAGAAGATATTAATCGAAGTGCTGATCTACGTCGTCAAATTCTTGGTTTGAAAGAGCTCAATGAACAAATGAGCAAAGAAACCGTGAATCTGACCAAGGCCTTAAAAGGCGATACCAAAATGCAGGGAAATTGGGGAGAATTGGTTTTGGAGCGCGTTTTAGAGCGTAGTGGTCTGCAAAAAGATAGTGAATATTTTATTCAGAGAAGTTTTACCACAGATGATGGCAAACGTGTGATGCCCGATGTGATCATTCACCTGCCGGGTGACAAAAAACTTATTGTAGATTCTAAGGTATCGCTGGTGGCTTATGAAAGATACATCAATGAAGTTGAAGAGGTCGATAGATCTTCATACCTAAAAAATCATGTGATCTCCGTTAAAAAACGCGTAAGTGAATTGGCTGAAAAAAATTATCACCAGCTTTACGAAATGGAGAGCCCTGATTTTGTTTTGCTTTTTATCCCCATTGAATCAGCCTTTGCCATTGCATCCATGGAATATCCTAATTTATATGGTGATGCTTTCGATAAGAATATAATCATTGTAACCCCAACAACCTTATTGGCCGTATTAAAAACGATCGACAGCATGTGGCAAAATGAAAAACAAAAGGCCAATGCCATTGAAATTGCTACTCAGGCAGGACGTTTGTACGATTCATTTGTGAACCTTACGGATGAACTCATAAAAGTGGGAAACCAAATAGGAACGGTAAAAAAATCCTATGATAGTGCCATGGTGAAACTTACCGGGAAAGGCAACCTTATAACACGGGTTGAAAAACTTAAAACCCTAGGCGCCAAAGCGAGTAAACAACAAAATGAAAAGCTTTTAAAACGCGCCGAAGACAATGATTAATCAAATATCAATCCATGTACAAGCACAGTTCTGAATCTCAAATTACCATTACCCAACTCATGCTCCCCTCCCACTCAAATTTTAGCGGTAAAATTCATGGTGGTTTTGTCCTCAACTTGATGGACCAAATTGCTTTCGCCTGCGCCTCTAAACATTCACAACATTATTGTGTTACCGCCTCTGTAAATCGTGTTGATTTTTTAAATCCAATTGATGTCGGTGAATTGGTGACACTGAAAGCTTCTGTAAATTTTACCGGAAGAACGTCCATGGTGATTGGTGTTCGGGTAGAATCTGAAAACATCCAGACAGGAAAGAAAAAACATTGCAACTCATCTTACTTTACTATGGTGGCCAAAGATGATACGGGTAAAAATGTTCCCGTTCCAGGATTAATTTTGAGAACGAAACAAGACGTTCGTCGGTATACCCGAAGTATTGCGCGCCAGGAACATGCTAAAAATCGGAGTAATGCCTTTGACGCTTCTGAATTTAAGGTAGAGCAGCATTTGAAATCATTAGAACAACACAATGTCAAGTTAGATTTGGCGACTAAATAAAATTAAGGTTTCAAGAGTAAACAATTGCTATCCAAAAATTTAACACGCCATCGATTTAATAAATTTGTTAAATGATGTTAAAATTTTAAATTTTTCAGTACTTGTGCTAGGAGTTTACGCTTTTAAACTGTTTTATAATAAAACAGCCTAAGTGTTGTTATTATATTAAATCACTAAAAAAACCCAAAACAAATGAATTTAAAAAAATTAAAATCCTACGGCCTCATATGTTTGGCCCTAAGCGTTTTTGCAATTAATCAAAGTTGTAGTAACAGTAATGACTCCGCATCGCGAATACAGATCAAAATGGTAGACGCCCCTGGAGATTATGAGCAGGTTAATGTTGAAATTATTGATGTGCAATACAATCTTACCGACAATGAAGCGGGTTGGCAAAGTTTTACACCTTCAGAAGGGTATCCTATTAATGTTGATTTAACTCAGCTAGTAGCTGGAAACAGTTTGATTCTCGCAGATCAGATCGTTCCGGCGGGAATGATGCACCAAATCCGTTTGGTTTTAGGAGAAAACAACACCCTTAAACTTGAAGGTGATGATAATTTGATCTCGCTGGATACCCCTAGTGCTATGCAATCCGGATTAAAACTAAACTTAAATACGACATTGGAGGGCGGATTTACCTATACCTTTATCCTAGACTGGGTAGTTAGCGAATCGATAGTAGCGGCTGGTTCTACTGGTATGTACAACTTAAAACCCGTTATCAAAGTGAATGCAGAGGTTAGCTCTGGATCTATAAGTGGTCTCGTTGTTGATGAAACAGAAACCGCCATTGGCGAAATCACGGTAAAACTTTATGACTCCAATAACGAATTAGTAACAGATACCATGACGGATATGGAAGGTAATTTCCTTTTTCAAGGTATTGCCGGAGGTTCCTACATTATAAAAATAGTCGCGGATGGTTATGACGAATTCAATGCTGAAACTGAAGTTACAGTAGGAGAAATTACAGATGCAGGAATCCTTAGTTTGACACCGGCACCATAACATTAATAATAGACAAAAGGAATAAACCTGGGCTTTAAGGCTGGATTTTTAACCATATCCTACCTTAAAGCCCCATTTTTTATTTTTTTTGACTTATTTTTATGAGAACAACACCAAGTCGAATGAAAACCATAAAAAACAAATTACTCATATTAATAGTTATAATCTTACTTTGTTTTGTAGGTTATAAATATGTTTATCAAGATCATAGAAATATTGAGACGGAAAAAGCTGCATTCATTTTAAGTACGAAAGAGTTGTTTACCGATTTTTCTGTAGATGAAGGAAAAGCCGAAAGAAAATATCTCAACCAAACCATATTAGTTACAGGAAAGGTGATCTCAAGTGACGAGATCAGCATTTCTTTAGATGGAAACGTTTTTTGTCAGTTTTCAGACAGTCTCGAGTTACAACCCGAACCTGGTAAAACAATAAAAATTAAAGGGCGATTTATTGGTTATGACGATCTTCTGGAGGAAATAAAACTGGATCAGTCAAATATAATCGATTAATTTACAGTAGCCTAGATAACAAAAAGATTCAGAGCACCAACGATTTGCCGATATTTTATTATTTTTAAATAAACTTACACCTATGAGACTCCTTTTAATTATAACATTTCTAATTCCTACCTTCCTTTTCGCCCAAGATGATCTTTTGGATGAAATTGATACAGACTCTATTGGTACGCAATATGCCACGGCGGCTTTTAAAGGTTTGAAAATTGTAAATTTTGAATCCACCAAACTAGTAGCCAAAGGAGATTTTACGTTTATTGTCGCTCACCGTTTTGGAAGTCTTAAGGATGGATTTGACACCTTTTTTGGTTTGGATGCAGCCGTGACCCGATTGAATTTTATTTTTGGAGTTTCGGACGGTTTGAATTTTGGAGTTTCGAGAAGTTCTTATCAAAAAATCTATGAGTTTTCAACTAAATACAGACTCTTACGACAAGCAAAAAATGGTTTCCCTGTTACCGTTGTAGGTTTTAATGAAGTACTAATAAACACAGGTCTGAGTAAGGATAATTTACCCGGTCTAGAATTTAAAAACCGATTAACCTACGCCGCGCAATTATTGATATCCAGAAAAGTGAATGATAAATTCACTGTTGAAATAGCACCAACTTTTTATCATGAAAATTATGTAGCCTTTGACGACCAGGAGAACTCTCAATATGCTTTAGGCCTTGGTGCCCGGTATAAATTAGGAAAACGTTGGTCTCTTAATGCAGACTATGGCTGGCATCTTAATAGAGCGGAGTCATCCCCATATAAAAACCCATTATCCATAGGCGTCGATTTGGAAACAGGAGGACATGTTTTCCAAATGCATTTTACAACAGCACAGGGGATGAATACAAATACATTTCTTGGTCAAGCTTCCGGCGACTGGGGCAATGGTGATATATTTTTTGGATTCAACCTAAGTCGAACATTTTAACCTGCAATCATTATGAAAAAGATTTTATTACTTTTAATAACCCTAATATTTTTAAATTGTGCTAACGACAGCATAAGCGATCTAACAGATACAAGTCCATTACCTACAGTTGTTACCTATGTAAATGATGTAAAACCGATAATTGATTCGAATTGCATCAGTTGCCATGGTAACACACCCGTTAATGGTGCCAGTATTTCTTTATTAACCTATAGCCAGGTAAGAAGTGCGGTTGAAAACAACGACCTCATTGGTAGGATAAGTACAACACAACCAAGTTATTTAATGCCCAAAGGTGGTCCCCAATTACCACAAAATCTAATCGATACTGTTATAAAATGGCAAACCGACGGATTTCAAGATAATTAAAAAAAAACCAAACGTAAAAAGTTATGAAAAATTTAAAACTCCTTTCGATGATTACAATGGCAGTAATCCTGTTTAGTTGTTCGGGTGATAGCGCCCCTTCTGACAATAGCAATCCCGATCCTACACCTGATCCGGATCCAACAGTCAAAGTTACTTACAATGATGATATTCAATCTGTAGTATCTGCAAATTGTACGTCTTGTCATGGTAATCCCACTACCAATAGTGCACCAATGTCTTTAGTTACTTACGATCAGGTTAAAAATAATATTGATATCATAATCTCTCGTGTTAACAGTTCTGCCAACCCAATGCCTCCAACAGGACAATTGCCGACAGCAACCCGGAGTTTATTTCAGCAGTGGAAGGATGGTGGTTTATTAGAAAATTAAGGGGATTGAATTCCTTAAAATAACTTTGGTCCATTTATTGATCAGCTTTAAATATTATGAAAGCAATAGTCATTTTTTACCTTCTATTTATTTGTTTTTTCGCGAACTCACAAAATAAGTTCCTTACCAAAACAGGTGAGGTTATCTTTGAAGCATCTGTGCCTAGTTTTGAGGAAGTAAAAGCAGATAACAAAGCTGTTACCGCCATAATAAATACTGAAAATGGAGAATTTGCCAGTCTTATTCTGGTCAAAGGATTTCGGTTCAAAAATGCTTTGATGGAAGAGCACTTTAATGAGAACTATGCTGAATCAAATAAGTATCCAAAAGCTACTTTTAAAGGTGTAATTGACGATTTTGATGTTTCTGAATTATCGAATGATGTCATCCATAAAACGATCCATGGCACCATGACCTTTCATGGACAAAGTAAGAAGCTTGACGACGTTAAATTAAGCCTTTCAAAAAAAGGAAATAGCATTTTTATGACTGGGAATTTTATGATGAAAGCTTCAGATTATAACATTGAAATCCCAAAGATAGTTAGCAACAAAGTTACCAACGAGGTCCAGGTCGATTTTGAGTTTCAATTGATTAAAAATTAGGATTCAAAATCTTTAGTTACGTTTTAATTTTTTAGAAATTTCCCTGTAAAAACGCTATCATTAGTCTGCACTTGGATAATGTATAAGCCACTTGTTAAAGGAGAAACATCTAATTGCTTTACAGAGGTTTTTAAACGTAAAACGCTTTGACCACGAATGTCAAAAATATTATAGGTTATTTCTGATGATGATGTCTTCATAGAAATATTTAGAATATCATTTGTGGGATTCGGAAAAAGCTTAACGTTATTATTTACTTGAAATTCTTGATCAGAAAGGCTCGAAGTCACAATAACACTATAGTCATCTGCACGTTGTCCTCTAGTATTTCCGCATTTATTAACAGGATCTAGGTATGAAGAAACAACACGCATTCTCAACGCTTCATTGGTAACGGCATCAGCAGGAGTATCTACCAAAGCCACTGCCTGATGTGCCCCTGGATTAGTTTCTAAAGCGCTATCCGATAAAACCAATTCATTGATATTATTACTATTCAATTCATCGAAAGTTCCACTGTTATCCCAATCGATCCATACTTCCAAATACTGTCCGGCTCCATCAAGTGATTCATAGGACACCTCCAAATTATTTGAAGAATTTTGAGAAATAGTTGTAAAATGACTACATGTATAATCTTCAAGAGCATTTGAAGGAATATAACCCGATGTTTGATTATTTAAGGTATTGTATGTGATGCTTCTTACACCAAAATCATAGTTATTGTTTTTTCTATTACTGGATAAATTACATGCCGTAATAGGACTTTCATTAACAGACATTCCATTTTCCAGAGTATATGATGAAGTTCCTTTGGAGTTGGTAATTTCTAAAGTAATGTCGTAAACTCCCATATTATTAAAAGTTACGGTTGGATTTTGTAGCGTTGAAGTGTAAGGAGAATCTACCCCATTATCGAAGGTCCAATTAAATGAAACGTTGTTGAATCCTTCATTAGTAAAAGATTTTGGTACATTTCCCGATTCATCTGTGAATTTTATGGTATTACCAATACAAGTGCTTGTAGCAGGTGCTGAAAATGCAACTATCGGTGAAGCAGTAGCCTCCAAAGCAGGACTCGTTAAAAAAGAGGAACGAGTATTTAGCAAAGCATTTTGGGCAACAGCGCGCTGCCCTCCTGTAAACTCAGAAGCACATCGCGTATAATCCATATAATTATGAATATGATCCTGATGTGTTCCGGAATTTCGGATAAATCCAGTATCAGGGTTTATAACCTGATTGAAAGAGGGATCGCAGGAATTGACCTCTGTATTACCACATTTACCATAAACTGAAGAACCAAGTGACAAAGAATTTTGGTGTGCAGGGGTATCATCAATACCATCATTGTCACCGGTAGGGCAACTGTAAGTATCCGTGTCAGAATCGTAATCTTTATCAAAGGTATGTGGTAAATTAAACCCATGACCTAATTCATGAGCTGATATGTAAGAATTAGAATTCGCAAAAGCACAAGATTGCATTACAGCACCGTCTCGAGGGTTTCCATGCGCATTGGCAGTATAGGCATATCCAATCGTTTTAATGCCGTTGCTACTACAATTTTTTCCGTCAATTTTATTAACGAGCCAGATATTATAAAATTTCGAGGTATCCCAACCAGCATATTCCTTAAGTGAGTTGATTGCTGGATCTGCATTATATTCAACCAGACCCTGCGTTCCAAGAAATACACCATTGGCGACGTAGTCACTTTCAAAACTCATATCCACACGATTGATACCATTAGTAGATTGTCCACTTTCATCCTGAATGGCGAGTACAAATTCGATCCGCATATCAACACCTTCACCAAACCCATTGGTTCCTTCCAGTTTTCGAAATGTATTATTTAAGATCTGTAGTCCCTTTAGAACATCATCATGTGACATATTGGATCCAACGCCTATTGGCTCACCCACATGCATAACATGTACCACTACCGGAATTTTGTATATGGTATTGGATGATAATTTTTGTTTACTAATTTTATTTATGCTTTCTCGGTTTTTGAGAAAGTGCTCCTTGTAAACCGGGTCCGAATTCATGAGACGTTCGTGAACGATGCTGGAGCCGCAGACTTCAGGAGGTAATTCCTGAGTGTTTTGATTGGAAATTATTCCTGAAAATGTGGTTTGACAATTTGCATAAAAACAAATAAAAAGGAAAATAAATAGGGTATTGAGGGTAATACTCGTAGGTTTCATGAAGTAAGGGATTTGGTTCAGCTAAGATAAAATTCTTTTTAAAAAACCCTCTAAAAAAGCGATTAAAAGACCTGAAAACCTGCGCTTTATCGAAATAATCATAAAAAAAACCGCTTTCCAGCGGCTTTTTTATTTTTATTTACTTAGGTACATTTTACGTCTAGAATATAAATCGTAAAATTCATCATCCTTCAAGCTATCTATAAACAAGATACTTTCCCCGGTACTTTTCATTTCTGGTCCTAGTTGTTTATTCACATTAGGAAACTTATTAAATGAGAATACAGGTTGTTTTATTGCGTAACCTTCGAGTTGAGGATTAAAATTGAAATCCTTAATTTTCTTTTCACCCAGCATGAGTTTAGTAGCATAATTCACATATGGTTCACCATAAGCTTTAGCAATAAACGGCACTGTTCTAGACGCTCTTGGGTTAGCCTCAATTATATATACCATATCGTCTTTTATAGCGAACTGTATATTTATTAAACCAACCGTATTTAAAGCCAAGGCAATCTTCTTGGTATGATCTTTAATTTGCTGTAAAACGAACTCACCTAGATTGAATGGTGGTAGCGTGGCATTACTGTCTCCCGAGTGAATACCGCAAGGTTCAATATGTTCCATGATACCTATAATATAAACCTCCTCACCATCACAAATAGCATCGGCTTCAGCTTCAATAGCGCCTTCCAAATAATGGTCTAACAACAATTTATTATTTGGAATTTTTTGCAGTAAATCAACTACATGCTCTTCAAGATCTTTTTTGTTGATTACAATTTTCATACCCTGACCACCCAACACGTAAGATGGTCTTACAAGAATTGGGAAGTCTAGCTTATCGGCCACAGCAAGGGCTTCGTCAGCGGTTTCTGCCGTATCGAATTGCGGGTAAGGAATATTATTTTCTTTCAATAAGGTTGAAAAACTTCCACGATCTTCAGCAAGATCTAAAGATTCGAAGCTGGTTCCTATAATTTTAACGCCATATCGTGACAATTTCTCGGCAAGCTTTAAGGCTGTTTGTCCTCCTAACTGAACAATAACGCCTTCCGGTTTTTCGTGTTTGATGATATCATAGATATGTTCCCAGAATACCGGCTCAAAGTATAATTTATCAGCAGTATCAAAATCTGTAGAAACAGTTTCTGGGTTACAGTTGATCATGATCGTTTCATAACCACATTCAGCTGCGGCTAAAACACCATGAACACAACAGTAATCAAACTCTATACCCTGTCCGATTCGGTTAGGACCCGAACCCAGAACAACAATTTTCTTTCTATTGGTAACAATACTTTCGTTTTGAGAAAACCGCTCTCCATCAGCAGTTTCCATATCACTTTCAAAAGTAGAATAATAATAAGGCGTTTTTGCTTCAAATTCAGCGGCGCAGGTATCTACCAATTTATAGACCCTGTTAACATTAAGTTCTTCTCGCTTGTTGTACACTTCACTTTCAAAACAGTCTAACATATGTGCTATCTGACGATCACCAAAACCTTTCTGTTTTGCTTCCAGTAACAATTCTTTTTCAATAGTATCAATAGTGAAGGTGGAAATTTCCTTTTCTAAGAAATATAATTCTTCAAATTGTTTTAAGAACCACATATCGATCTTGGTGATCTCATGAATTCTGGATAAAGGAATACCCATTTTTATGGCATCATGAATTATAAAAACGCGATCCCATGAAGCATAGGTTAGTTTTTCTATGATCTGATCGTAATTTTTATTTTCCTTGCCATCGGCTCCTAAACCATTTCGCTTGATCTCAAGCGATTGGGTTGCTTTGTGCAAGGCTTCCTGGAAAGAACGGCCAATGCCCATTACCTCACCAACAGATTTCATTTGTAGACCCAATTGACGATCGGATCCTTCAAATTTATCAAAATTCCAACGTGGAATCTTAACGATCACATAGTCTAAAGTAGGCTCAAATAATGCCGATGTAGATTTCGTGATCTGGTTATTTAATTCATCAAGATGATATCCTAATGCCAATTTAGAGGCCACTTTAGCAATCGGGTATCCTGTTGCTTTACTCGCCAAGGCAGAGGAACGCGATACACGCGGGTTGATCTCAATAGCAATAATATCTTCTTTTTCATCCGGAGACACTGCAAACTGAACATTACACCCTCCGGCAAAATCTCCAATACTACGCATCATATGAATTGCCATATCTCGCATGCGCTGGTAGGTTCTATCGCTTAAGGTCATTGCAGGTGCTACCGTAATGGAATCTCCTGTGTGAATCCCCATAGGATCCATGTTTTCAATGGAACATATGATTACCACATTATCATTGGAATCCCGAAGTAACTCTAACTCATATTCTTTCCATCCAATCAATGCTTTGTCAATCATAACCTCATGAATTGGTGACTCCTCCAATCCTCGGGTTAATAATTCATCAAAATCTTCTTCTCTATACACAAAAGAAGCTCCAGCCCCACCAAGTGTAAAGGACGCTCTGATAACCAAGGGGAAACCAAACCTTTGGGCAATCTCTTTACCCTTCAAATAAGATGTTGCTGTTGCCTGAGGCGCCATGGGAATGCCAATCTTGAGCATGAGTTCTCTAAACTTCTCTCGATCCTCGGTAATATTTATTGCATCGATATCTACACCAATAATTTCAACACCAAAATCTTCCCAAATACCTTTTCCATCAGCTTCAATACAGAGGTTTAGAGCTGTTTGTCCACCCATTGTTGGCAACACAGCATCAATTTGAGGATGTTCCTTCAGTATTTTTATAATGGATTTTGTAGTTAATGGTAATAAATAAACGTGGTCGGCCATAGACGGGTCGGTCATAATCGTTGCCGGATTTGAATTGATCAAAACTGTCTCGATACCATCCTCACGAAGAGATCGCAAGGCCTGAGACCCGGAATAATCGAATTCACACGCTTGTCCAATTATAATCGGACCAGAACCAATAATTAAAATAGATTTAAGTTTAGAATTTTTCGGCATTTTATTTGTTAATATAGGTTGTCGTTAAAATTGATACAAAAATAGTAATCACTAGATATAAAAAAAGGCGTTACCATTAAGTAACACCTTTATATTATCAACAATTGTTAATCATTATTTCTTATGTCTTGGATCAGATGACACAGATAATCTCTTTCTACCTTTAGCTCTTCTACGTGCTAAAACTTTTCTACCATTAGCAGAAGCCATTCTCTCTCTAAAACCATGCTTGTTTCTTCGCTTTCTTTTTGAAGGCTGAAATGTTCTTTTACTCATTATCTTATATCTTTAATATCTGAAATTTACTTTACAATATAGCTTCCCTGAAACTGTGGGCAAATATACAAAGCCTTTTTAATTTGACAAACGATATTTTAAAAATATTTTTAGATCTGTTTTACATCTCTTTTAGATGGTTTAAACACTGATTTTAATAGTGTTTTTAGGTATTGGATTCTTGATTTTCAATAGCTCTTTTTACATAAAAATTTAGTTTCTTTGCAGTGTAGAACGACGAAGTAGTGCGATTTGAGGAAGAACTGCTTCACAATTTAATAAAATTTAAGACATATTATGTACAATAAAATTTTCAAACTCATTATTGCGGTTGCTATTATAGCCTATGCTATTTACGAATTTAGTGAAGGTTTCATTGGTAATGGTATCATGTATATTTTACTATCCGGAATTTTTATATTTCTTTATTTTAAGAATGAATTCATTTTATTGGCTTTTTTGAGGCTGCGTAAACAAGATTTTGAAGGTGCTAAGAAGTGGTTAAGTAAAATAAAGAAACCAGAAACTGCTTTGGTAAAAAAACAGCAGGGCTATTATTACTATTTACATGGCATTATGGTTTCTCAAACCAACATGAATGAAGCCGAAAAATATTTCAAGCAAGCCGTTGCTCTTGGTTTAAATATGAAGCACGATATGGCTATGGCTAAACTTAACTTAGCCGGAATCGCCTTTTCCAAACGTCGCAAGCAAGAAGCCAAAATACTACTTTCAGAGGCCCAGAAGTTGGATAAACAAGGGATGCTTGCCGATCAAATCAAAATGATGAAGGAAAATATGAAACGTGCACAAATGCCAAATCAGCATTTTGGTGCCGGAGCTTCAATTAGAGCCCAAAAACGTCGTGGTAAATAATACCTAAATAAGTGTAGACCACAATCTGCAAAAAGACTCTAATAGCCTCGTTGACTTAGACCGGTTTTGGTGGGTGGTATAATCCATTTCTCTACAGTGTTTTAAATCCGTTAAAAAATCAGATTTAAAATGCGCTGCTTTATCTGGGTTATAAACCATTACATTAATTTCAAAATTTATATTGAAACTTCGGTAATCCATATTGGTGGTTCCTGTTGATGCGAAAGTATCGTCTACTACTATGGTTTTCGCATGTAAAAATCCCTTTTCATACTTATAAACCTTCACTCCTGCTCTTAGTAAGGTTTCTAAATAGGAATCGGAGGCCTTCATGACTACCCAAGAATCTGATTTTAGCGGAACCATTAAACGTACATCAATACCACTTTTTGCTGCAATCTCCATAGCCGTCATAATTTGCTCGTTAGGCACAAAATAAGGTGTCGCGATATACACATATTTTTTAGAAGTTACGATAGCAGTAAAAATGGCCTCCATAATGTTTGGCCTGTCAGAATCTGGTCCGCTAGCTGCTATTTGAAGTGCCACAAGCGGCTCTTTAACCATGTTTTCCGGGAAGAAATCCTGATAAACTTTCATATCTTCATCAGATACAAAATCCCAGGTAGTTAAAAAATGAATTTGTAATGAATTCACCGCTTCACCCTCCATACGTAAATGTGTATCCCTTAAAAAAACTTCTGAATTTTCACTATTCCTATAGTTGTCTGAAATATTGATTCCACCTACATATCCTATTTTCCCATCGATTATTGCAATTTTTCGGTGATTTCTGTAATTCATTTTTCCGGTAAACCTCGGAAAAAAAACAGGCATGAAGGGATGATGTAAAACTCCTGATTGGGATAGCCTATTTTTCATTTTTTTTGAAATTGAACTTCCCACATCATCATAAATCAATCGCACCTCTATACCATTTTCAGCTTTTAAACAAAGGATATTTAAAATTTCCTCACCAATAACATCATCTTTTATAATGTAGTATTCCAAATGAATGTGATTCTCGGCATTTTTTAAATCCGCAATTAAGGCATCAAACTTAGCTTTTCCGTTTTTTAATATCTCTAAATTATTATTTAGGGTTAATGGAAAAACGGGATTTGAGTTTAAGAACTTTGCAACGGCCTTTTGTTCGCCTAAAACATCACAAAAGTCTTCTATATCTTTTGAATTAACTTTCAGTTCCTTCTGAATGGATTTAACTACACTTTTATTTAAAATGTGCTTTTTATTGAAAATTTTATTCTTTCGATAATCTTGTCCGAATAAATAATAAACTACAATTCCTAGAAAAGGGAAAAACACCAACACAATAACATATGTTAATGTTCTATTTGGATTCGAATTCTTGAGTAAAATAGAAATAACAGCGCTAACTACTATGATGTAGTTCACAAGGAGTAATACATACCAGTAGTTTTCAATAAATAGCGCTACCATAGTTTAACTTATTGGTAGTGTCCCGGTTCTGGAATTTCAATTTCGTATAATTTTCCTGATTTGTTATTCAGATGAGGCTCGCGTAACCAAGGATTGTGAATTTTAAGAATCTTATAGTTAATCTTAAATTGGGTAGCAAATTTTGTAAAATCAGTCACTGCCGTATCTACAGGCACTTTGTAGGTAGGTACTGGTTTATACAAATCTTTTTCTCTGAAATTAAATCCGTATTTAGTAGGATTCGATAAAATTTCCTTTACCGCTAATACTCGAAATACATAACGGCCGGTTTCCTCCCCTAGCAACAAATCGTAATAACTGGAAACATTTTGTTCTTCCAAGCGCTTACTCATACCATAATTTCCGGCATTATAGGCTGCCGCGGCAAGAGTCCAGCTACCAAGATCTTCCTTAGATTTCAAAAGGTATTTACATGCCACTTCCGTAGCCTTTTCCAAATTATAACGTTCATCTACATTGTCATTAATCTCCAAACCGTTTTCTTTACCTGTTGCACTCATTATTTGCCAAACACCTCTGGCGCCGGCTGGAGATACAGCATTAGTCAAACCACTTTCAATAACAGCGAGATATTTAAAATCATTAGGAACACCATACTTTTCCAAAATGGGTTCAATAACCGGAAAATATTTATTGGCCCTTTTAAATAATAGTAGGCCATTAGACTGCCAATAGGTATTTACGAGTAGTTCCCGGTCCATGCGTTCAAAAATATCAGGATTTTCAAGCGGTGCAGGTTCTCCTGCAAAATCTAAATTTTGAGGGATCTGTAAGGCATAAACATTATAATCGTTGAATAATTTTTTCTCAAAATTCTCATCCGTAGGAGCATCTTTAAGGGCATAAATAAATAGTCCACATAAACTTAAAAGTCCTATAAAGGCAAATATTCTTTCTACAATTTTCATCACATTAAGTTTTGGTTAAAATTACTAAATAAAACGATACTAATGGCTGGTCTAATCTAAAATTATTTGTGGCAAATGCGCATTAAACCATCTGTATTTATTCAGGATCATGGTATGAGTACCCCCTGAAATAGGTAAACAACCGTTAATATATTTGATTGGGAAAACAGAATCTTTATCGCCATGAATATGAACGATATTATGAATGATATTATGATGTTCCCAATTTACCATTTTTTCAACCGCCCAATTTAAATACCGGATATCACTTACAGTTAAATATGTTTTATATAGTTCCAAGCGTTTTTTCACCCCTTTCCCTACGGCATATTTCGCCAATAAGTCAACATTACTAGCCAATTGCATAGGCAAAAGCTTATAGGCTTTGGTCGTTTTTGCGAGGATCATGTGCGGAGGGATCTCTTGAGTACATTTAACACTCGAAACAATAATCAATTTTCTTATGGATAAAAAGGGCAACATTTCCTGAACTAAAACACCCCCAAAAGACACCCCAAGCAACACAATATTTTGATGTTTAACACGATCGGACATGCGCTCAGCATAGGCCTTAAGAGACTCATTTTCAAGTGGAATAACCCATTCTAATAGGTGAATTTTGAATTGGTTTTCAGGCAATTTTATGTACTGAAATATTTTAGGACTTGCGGCCATTCCAGGCATTAAATATACGTGTATTAGTTCCTGAGACATAAGGTTTTAACTGTTAAAAGCTTTTAAATTGGTAATAATTTTTGTACTTTTGCATGGTAAATCTACTAAACTACTGTGAAAGTAGTCTATACTATTCCTTTGAAATTAAAAATTTAAACTCATGACTGAAGCTGCTGAATTAATTGATAATGAATTTTTACGTCAATTTGAACTAAAAGTTGAAGATCAATTAGCCAAAATTGAATATTCTTTACAAGAGCGAAAAATCTTTTTAACAAAGTTAGTAATCCCTGATAGTATTACCGATGAAAATTTTAAAACCAACTTTTTAAAATTGGTTTTTGAAGAAATTGAATCTCGCAATTTAAGCGTGATGCCTACCTCTCCAGCAATTGCAAAATTTGTGCGAAGTAACAGAAAATATAAACGTATGCTTCCGGTTGGAGTGCGCATATAACGTTATATGGTATAACTAATAAAGCCAAAGCCTACAACTTTGGTTTTTTTTATGCTTCGTTTTCACAATTTGGTATAAACGGCATCAACATCCTTTGTAACCACAATTTTAGACATATCAGCATCAAATACTTTTAGCTTATCCTTACGCTGAATGGTAATTTGATCACCACTGATAATGGCAGTTTCCGAACCTAATGTTATAATGTTACCATTTTTAGAATACGTTGTCGCTGCACCAATTACTCCAGGATTACAAATAATATTGGCTCTCAGGCTTTCGAGCAAACTATTCTGGCTTATTATTTCTAAACTTGGGTTGAAGGTATTGTTGAATAGCGCAATACCCGAAGAATCAAATTCAAGGATTTCATTATTTGAACAAGAAATTTCATTTAAAAGATTGTTACTAGCAACTCCGTCATTATTCATATCCAAAGCCTCTGACACATTCCAGGCAGTAAGTTGCCAAACACCGTCCATGAATTCGGCTTCTGCAGTTTTAGAATTATCTTCAGTACAAGCAAATAGTGTGGTTAGAATACAAGTAATTAAAATTACCCGAGGGAAGTTATTCATTTTGAGAGTGGTTTTAAGTCAATTGTGATTAAAGGCATTTACTTTTTGGTTAAAATGTAAAATGCTTAATTTTGTACATGGCTTTCATTAAATATTCTATATGATCAACAAATTAGCTAGATAATTGCAGTTTTGAAACAAATTCGAATCGCACCAAACCATCCGGATCTATTTCTGTGAGTTTTACATCCTGTAGGGTATTCACCAGTTCTGGATTCCAAGGTGCTTTGACCTTTACATAGTTTTCAGTAAATCCGTGAATATAGCCTTGTTTATTTTCACCCTCGAATAATACTGTAAACATATCTCCTATTTGACCTTCATAAAACGCACGACGCTTTTTTGCCGATAGACCACGGAGCATTTTACTGCGTTTGTGGCGTACTGATTTAGGAACAACACCTTCCATTTTAGCAGCTTCCGTATTATCCCGCTCGGAATAGGTAAATACGTGTAAATAGGAAATATCTAATTCATTTAAAAAATTATAGGTTTCCAGGAAATGATCTTCTGTCTCACCCGGAAACCCAACAATAACGTCTACACCAATACAGGCATGTGGCATCACCGACTTGATTTTAGCGACACGATCTTGATACAATTCCCGCATGTAGCGCCTTTTCATTTTTTTGAGTAAAGCATTACTACCAGACTGTAAAGGTATATGAAAGTGTGGCACAAATGCTCTGGAATTAGCCACCAACTCTATAGTTTCATTTTTAAGTAAGTTGGGTTCGATCGACGAGATTCTCAAACGCTCTATGCCTTCAACTTTATCCAACTCGGTTACCAGATCCAAAAAGGTGTGCTCATGTTTTTTATTTCCGAATTCTCCTTTTCCATAGTCCCCAATATTAACGCCAGTTAATACAATTTCTTTTATGTCCCGTTCAGAGATTTCTCGGGCATTTTGCAACACGTTTTCCATTGTATCACTTCGCGAAATACCCCGAGCCAGAGGAATTGTACAGTATGTACATTTATAATCACAACCATCTTGAACCTTCAAAAAGGCCCGTGTTCTATCTCCTATGGAATAAGATCCTACATAAAAATCAGCATCATCAATATCACAGGAATGAACCTCACCAAAATCATTTTTGGTAAGATCATTCAAATAGTCGGTAATTTTAAATTTTTCAGTAGCACCCAATACCAGATCAACACCATGAACATCTGCTAATTCCTGAGGTTTCAATTGGGCATAACAACCTACGGCTGCTACAAAAGCTTCTTCATTATGCTTCTGTGCTTGTTTTACAATAGTTTTAAACCGCTTATCTGCATTTTCAGTCACCGAGCAAGTATTGATCACATAAATATCTGCCTTTTCAGAAAAATCAACCCTTTCAAACCCTTCATCCTTAAAACTTCTTGCAATTGTAGAAGTCTCTGAAAAATTTAGTTTACAGCCTAAAGTATAAAACGCAACTTTTTTACTCATTTAATTTTATTTCCTGAGCTTGTATCAGGATGTATTTACAGTTATATTTACCTTTCTTTATTAGGGCTGCAAATTTACGATTATAAATGATATGATAAAACAGATTACAAAACTAATACTCAAGATATTAACTCTGACTTGCGTATTGGCCTTGTGTTATTCGTGTTCAAAAGATGTAAACAACGAACGCGAAAATCTTGTTTTTCGCTATAATGAATTTGCCAATATAAATACCTTAGACCCTGCGTTTTCTAGAACATTACAAGATAATTCAATATGCAATCAGTTGTTTAACGGATTGGTTCAATTGGACGACCAATTAAATATTCTGCCTTCTATCGCAAAGGATTGGACGATTTCAGAAAATGGCCTGGTGTATACCTTCACTTTGCGTGATGCTATATATTTTCACAAACATCCCTTGTTCGGGTCTGATTCAACGCGCGTGGTCACAGCACAGGACTTCACCTTTAGCTTCAACCGATTAAGAGATAAAAAACTGGCTGCCCCGGGAAGCTGGGTATTAAACAAGGTGGATGATTTTAAAGCTTTAAATGACAGCACATTTCAAATTAAATTAAATCAACCTTTTCCCGCCTTTCTGGGTTTACTCTCCATGAAGTATTGCTCCGTCGTACCGAAGGAAATTGTACATTATTATGGCGATGAATTTCGGTCGCATCCAATAGGTACCGGTCCTTTTAAATTTAAACGATGGGAAGAGAATATAAAGTTGGTTCTTAGACGAAATGAACTTTATTTTGAAAAGGATAATCAAGGTCGGCAATTACCTTACCTAGAGGCTGTAGCGCTCACTTTTTTACCGGATAAACAAAGTGAATTTTTACAATTTGCACAAGGTAATATTGATTACATCTCCGGTTTGGATGCCTCGTACAAAGATGAACTTTTATCTGCTGATGGTCGTTTGAGGCCACGATATGCTAAAACAGTGAACATGACCCGCGGTCCATATCTAAACTCGGAATACCTTGGGTTTTATCTGGAATCAAAAACCCCTGAAATTCAGTCGAAACTTATTCGTCAGGCAATAAATTATGGCTTCGACCGGAAAAAAATGATGATTTATTTGCGAAATGGCGTAGGAATTCCCGCGACAGGCGGATTTATTCCAAAAGGGCTTCCCGGCCACAGTGGCTCAATTGGTTACACGTATCAGCCGGAAAAAGCAAAAGCACTGGTAAAACAATTTAAAGAAGAGACAGGGATAGAAAATCCTGAAATTACACTTCAGACCTCCAGTAATTATTTAAGTTTTTGTGAATTCATTCAGCGCGAACTGGAAAAGGCTGGGCTCACTATTAATGTTAACGTTATGCCGGAATCAACATTGCGCTCTGCCCGTTCAAATGGAAAAATTGATTTGTTCAGAAGCTCCTGGGTAGCCGATTATTTAGATGCCGAAAACTACTTATCCATCTTTTATAGTAAAAACTTTACACCGGATGGTTCAAATTACTTCCATTTTAGAAATAAAGAGGTTGATAGCCTCTATAACAAGGCGTTTCTCATTAACGATATTCAGAAACGAAAATTACTGTATACCAAAATTGATTCTATTGCCATGCAAAACGCCATTATGATTCCTTTGTTCTATGATGAAGTACTTCGTTTTACACAAAAAAAAGTAAAAGGTCTGGGCATCAATCCAATAAACCTTTTAGATTTGCGCCAAGTTTACAAGGAGTAATCTTTAGAATATGACATTACGATTGTCTCGTATGTAATAAAATATATCTATCCGCGGCGATATTCCGAAGTGACTTCAAAAATATGATTAAGTATGGCACGATCCTGATCTGTAAACTCAACATTTCGTCGCGCCATGACCACCTGGCACACTTCAAAGGCTTTTTTAGTAAGATAGGTGGTAAACCCACTGCTTCCTCCCCAACTAAAGCTTGGCACAAAATTTCGAGGAAAACCACTACCGTAAATATTAGAACTCACACCAACAACGGTACCCGTATTAAACATGGTATTGATACCACATTTACTATGGTCGCCCATCATCAAGCCGCAAAATTGAAGACCTGTTTTTGCAAAACTCTGGGTTTTATAATCCCACAAACGCACAGGAGCATAATTGTTTTTAAGATTGGATGTATTGGTATCAGCGCCTAAATTGCACCATTCACCAATAACCGAATTCCCCAAAAATCCATCATGGCCTTTATTGGAATAGCCAAAAAGCACGCAATTGTTTACCTCTCCCCCTACTTTACTATGCGGACCAATGGTTGTAGGTCCGTAAATTTTTGATCCCAGTTTCAGTGTCGCATGTTCGCATAGAGCCAATGGTCCACGAATAATGGATCCCTCCATAATCTCGGCCCCTTTACCTATATAAACCGGCCCTGTGCTGGCATTAATAGTCGTAAACTCTAATTTAGCACCGGGTTCAATAAAAATATTTTCAGCTCCAATAATATTATTACTCTCAGGGATAGGTTCGGAAGTCTTGCCTTTAGTTAATAAATCAAAGTCTTCCTTTATGGCTACACCATTTTTTACAAATATATCCCAGGTGTTATCAATTTTTAATAAGGGCTCCTTGAATTCGACCACATCATAATTTGAAACTTCGAAACGTTTTTTAGGATTTTCAGTTACATAAGCCACAACCTGATCACCACTCATAATCGCCTGCCCTTTCTTAAGTGCTTTAACCCTCTTTATTAGTGGCGTATTTGGACCAAAAGCCGAATGGATCATAACATTGGTTTCGCCAGTTACCAGTGGAAATTTTTCTGATAAATAATGCTCTGTGAGTGAAGAGGTCTTAGTTTTTAAAAAAAGTTCCCATTTTTCCCGAAGAGTCAAAATACCAACACGAATATCCGCTAAAGGGCGCGTGTATGTAAATGGTAAAAGATTATCGCGAAAAGGACCGTCAAATAGGATGTAGTTCATGTGTTTTTTAAAGATAACAATTTAAACTTAGGGTATATTAAAAATAACCCGATTTAAATTCCGGTTACCAACAAAAATAGACGAATTGATTAAAATAAAAAAGCCTTTCATTTCTGAAAGGCTTCTATATAATGCTGTATTCAAATTATTTTTTGAATTTTGCGTATTTATTTTTGAATTTATCAATACGTCCGGCAGAATCTACCAATTTAGATTTCCCAGTGTAGTATGGATGTGACGTTCTAGAAATCTCCATCTTAACAAGTGGGTATTCTTCGCCATCAACTTCAATAGTTTCGTTCGTTACCGCAGTAGACTTGGTTAAGAAGATATCGTCATTCGACATATCTTTAAACGCTACTACTCTATAATTATCCGGATGTATTCCTTTTTTCATCACTTAAAAATTTTATGCGTGCTTTTTTAGAGGTGCAAATTTAAGTATTTTTTACAAATGAACAATCTTTTTTTATATTTTTTATTTAACTGATTAAATACTTCAATTTGGTATCTTTACCCACAAAACAAATGAGATTGTAAGGTCTAAAATTATGGATAAATCATTAAAAAAAGTAGCCAGCACGTACGGCTTATATTTAGGAGCTATTTTAAGTGTCATGGCAATTTTGGCATTTACCAAAAATCTGGATTTATTCTTAAAACCATGGTTTGGCCTCATTATATACGCGTTATGTCTACTTGCAGGATTTGTATCTCTTATTAAAATTAAAATATCAACAGGTGGGTATTTAACGTTTAGACATAGTTTCGCTTCCTATTTTATTGCCGTTCTTGTTGGCATAACCATGTTCACATTGGTGACTTTTATCCTTTTTAATTACGTAGACGCCGATGCCTCCAATTATTTAAAGAAAATGTCGATCGACAAAAACATTGAAGTTCTAAAAAGCATTGGTACGAGTCCTGAAAAATTGACTGAAACAAGAACTAATTTAGAGTCTGAAAATTTATTTTCTCTCGGAAATGCGATTCAAACCCTGATTATCACGTACATCATTCCTTTAAGTATTATTGGTTTGCTTGTTGCCGCAACCTTTAAGAAAAATCCGCCACAGAATTAATAATTCCTTATTTTTGAATGCGGTAACGTTTAAATTCCAAAGTCAATGAATATTTCAGTAGTCATACCACTACTTAACGAAGAAGAATCTTTAATCGAGTTACATGACTGGATCGAAGACGTTATGAAAGCACATTATCTAACCTACGAAATTATATTTATTGACGACGGAAGTACCGACAGTTCCTGGGAAATCATTTCAAAATTAGTATCAAAAAACAAAGCTGTAAAAGGCATTCGATTCACAAAAAATTTTGGTAAATCGCAGGCATTACACGCCGGTTTTGAAAAAGCCAAGGGCGACGTTGTAATTACAATGGATGCCGATTTACAAGATAATCCAAACGAAATTCCTGAACTGTTCAACATGATCACTAAGGAAAACTACGATTTGGTTTCCGGTTGGAAAAAGGTCCGTTATGACGCAGTGCTGACCAAAAACCTACCATCTAAACTATTCAATTGGGCTGCAAGAAAAACTTCGGGTGTGCATTTACATGATTTTAATTGTGGCCTGAAAGCTTACAGAAGCGACGTTGTAAAAACTATTGATGTTCATGGCGAAATGCATCGCTATATTCCTGTGCTCACTAAAAATGCCGGTTTCACCAATATTGGAGAAAAAGTGGTGCAACATCAGGCACGGAAATACGGGGTAACAAAATTTGGGATAAATCGTTTTATCTATGGTTTTCTAGACCTTATTACCATTTGGTTTATTTCCCGTTTTGCCCGGCGACCCATGCACCTTTTTGGCGCTTTGGGTGTCCTTATGTTCATTGTTGGGCTAGGGTTTTCTCTGTATCTAGGAATCGATAAATTATTTTTAAATCCGGCAGGACGTCTAATCACCCAGCGGCCACCATTCTACATTGCTCTGGTAACCATGATTATCGGAACCCAATTTTTTGTTGCCGGCTTCTTAGGGGAACTGATCCTTAGAACCAAAGAGAACAGAAAACGCTATTTGATTCAGAAAGAACTTAACTTTTGAAGAATTCGGTAGAAAATCTAATCAAATACGTTCAAAAATTTAACATGGCGAAGGCTATTCGAGACCAATTGTTTATTTTTGAATTAACAATTATTGCCAATAAATTATGATACACATTGAACCAAAAATTTTAGATCGTATAAACAGTTGGTTAACGCCAACTTTTGATGAAGAAACTCAAGAAACCATCAAAGAAAGCATTGCTAAAAACCCTAAAGACATTCAGGAAAGTTTTTATAAGGATCTGGAATTTGGCACCGGTGGTATGCGCGGAGTTATGGGCGTAGGAACCAACCGAATTAATAAATATACACTTGGCAGAAGTACGCAGGGCTTAAGTGATTATTTGCATCAGGCTATTACAAATGAAACTCCTAAAGCTGTGATCGCTTACGACTGCCGACACAACAGTAAAATCCTTGCAAAAGTGGTGGCTGATGTATTTTCGGCAAATGGCATTGAGGTATTTTTATTTGAAGATCTGCGACCAACACCGGAATTATCTTTCGCGGTAAAGCACCTGAAGTGTCATTGTGGCATCGTTCTTACTGCATCACATAACCCGCCGGAATATAACGGTTATAAAGTGTATTGGCAGGATGGCGGACAATTGGTACCACCACAAGATGGTGAGATCATAAACGTTATCAATTCAACGGATTACGCAAACATAAAATTTGAAGCCAATGAAGATCTTATCCATTACATTGGGCAGGACGTAGATCAGGCTTTTATCGAAGCATCTGTAAGTAATGGCAGTGTTGGTGCCACTCAAAACGCCAAAGACGATTTAACGATTGTGTTTACATCGCTTCATGGCACGTCCATTACGGCCGTTCCCGAAACGTTAAAGCGCGCCGGTTATAAAAATGTGCATATTGTTGAAGAACAAAAAGTTCCAGACGGTGATTTTCCAACAGTAGCTTCTCCAAACCCTGAAGAACCTGCGGCACTTAAAATGGCATTAGAACTGGCAGATAAAGTAGGTGCTGATATCGTTATAGGAACTGATCCAGATTGTGATCGTTTGGGAGTTGCCGTGCGGAATACGGATGGTAACCTTCAGTTATTGAACGGAAATCAAACCATGGTAATGATGACCGACTTCCTTTTGAAAAAATGGAAATCAGAAAATAAAATTAAGGGTAAAGAATTTATTGCGACTACTATTGTCTCAACACCCATGCTGAACCAACTAGCGGATGCCTATGGCGTTGAAAATAAAATAGTATTAACTGGGTTTAAATGGATCGCCAAATTAATTAAAGATTATCCCCAATTGGATTTTATTGGTGGTGGTGAAGAGAGTTTTGGGTACATGGTAGGCGATTTTGTGCGTGATAAAGATGCTGTAACCTCAACCCTATTAGCTTGCGAGATCGCAGCAATTACAAAATCTGAAGGAAGTTCCTTCTTTAAAGAACTTGTAACTTTATATACGAAACATGGCTTCTATAAAGAAAAATTAGTGTCCTTAACTAAAAAAGGTATTGAGGGGGCCGAAGAAATAGAACAAATGATGGTAGATGCTCGGGAAAATCCTGTTAAAACCATAAACGGTTCAAAAGTGGTGAAGATTGAAGATTACCAGTTATCAATTGCAAAGCATGCCGAAACGGGAAAAGAAACGTCTATCGAGGTACCGAAATCGAATGTGATTATTTATTACACCGCAGATGGTAGTCAGGTGGCTTTGCGCCCTAGTGGAACAGAACCAAAAATTAAGTTTTACGTAAGTGTTAATACTACTTTAGACAGTTCGGAAAACTTTAAATCAACCGAGGTAGAACTCGATAAAAAGGCCGAAGCCATTTTAAAAGACATGAACTTTATTTAATGAATCATTTTCTAAACATATTAAGGTATGCCAAACCTTATAAAAAACTGGCCTTAGGACACATTATTTCTAATGTGTTTTTTGCTTTATTTGGTGCCCTGTCCTTCGTGGCACTTATTCCTATGCTGGATATTTTATTTCAGAAAAAGGAAGCAGTTACTTCTATAACCAAACCCGTTTATACCGGATTAAGCAACTTAAAAGATTTCTATAAGGATTATTTGGCCTATCAGGTTCACTTATATGCTGAAGACGATCCGCAAAAGGCCTTGCTGCTAGTCATCGGATTAATAATAACCTTGTTCCTTTTAAAAAATATCTTTGGGTATTTGGCCAATTATTTTATGGTCTTTCTAAGGAATGGTGTGGTACGCGATTTACGAAACGCAGTATATAAAAAAACCGTAGAGTTACCCTTATCCTATTTCTCAGAACAGAAAAAAGGCGACATTATGGCACGTGTAACTAATGATGTTTCAACCTTGCAATATTCGATGTTACCCGTATTGGAGCTCATTGCTCGAGAGCCACTGGCTATAATTTTTACACTAATAGCCATGCTGATTATTAGTGCGAAACTCACCTTATTCGTCTTTATATTTATTCCACTTTCAGGAATTGTGATTTCCAGAATTGGAAAAAGTTTAAAACGAAAATCTGATCGGGTTCAAAAAGAACAAGGTACGATTCTATCTATTTTAGAAGAAACACTTAGCGGACTCCGCATCATAAAAGGATTTAATGCTCAAGAAAAATTTGACGTCAAGTTCAGAGATGCCTCAGGGCGATTTTACCACTTTTCAAACAAATTATTGAACCGTCAAAATTTAGCATCACCAATAAGCGAGGTTTTGGGTATTATCGTGATATCCATTTTACTCTGGTATGGTGGTCAATTAGTATTGATCGATAAATCCCTGGATGGTGCTTCCTTTATCGCTTACATGGGATTAGCCTATAATATTATGGTTCCGGCCAAAGCTATCTCCAGAGGTTTATATAATATTAAACAGGGTAATGCTGCCGCCGAACGTATTCAGGAAATCATCGATACACCAAACCCCCTAAAAGACCTTCCTGACGCACAGGAAAAATTGAGTTTCGATGCTGAAATTGAATTTAGAAATGTATCCTTTAAATATGAAAAAGAATACGTTTTAAAGGATTTTTCACTGACTATTCCCAAAGGAAAAACAGTGGCTTTGGTTGGACAATCCGGAAGTGGAAAATCAACTATCGCCAATCTAATAACACGATTTTATGACGTGAATGAAGGCAGTATTTTAATTGATGGTATTGACATAAGAAAATTAACCACCGCCTCTTTACGACAACAGCTTGGTATTGTAACCCAGGATGCGATTTTATTCAATGACAGTATCTCTAACAACCTTAAACTTGGTAATGACAAAGCTTCGGAAGGTGACATTATTAAGGCACTTGAGATTGCTAATGCTATGGAATTTGTATCGGTACTACCAGAAGGTATAGAGACCAATATCGGAGATTCAGGCAATAAATTGTCGGGAGGCCAGAAACAACGCCTGAGTATCGCAAGAGCTGTTCTAAAAAACCCACCGATCATGGTTTTGGATGAAGCTACCTCAGCATTGGATACTGAAAGTGAGCGTTTGGTTCAAATTGCCTTGGAAAACATGATGAAAAATAGAACATCCATCGTTATAGCGCACCGTTTATCAACCATTCAAAATGCAGATGAAATTGTTGTTTTAAATAAAGGCGAAATTGTCGAGCGCGGTAAACACAATGAACTCATTGCCAAAAAAGGCGTTTATAAAAAGCTTGTTGATATGCAGAGTTTTGAGTAGAAAATTCTGAAGTAATGAAAATAAAAAAAGGATAGAGATTTGGGTTTCTATCCTTTTTTAGTTTGTGTTAGACTTGGGGACGACTAACATTAAGTAGGTTTCTGTTACAAACATAAAGCATAAATACAATTATTACAACAAAAAGTGCATTTAATCGTTACTAAATAGCATTTCGTCGATGTTTTTTTATCTAGTTTATTGATTATTAAGACTTTAAAAATTAACTGTTTTTTAGATTAAACTTTTACTAATTTTAGCAGTCAAACCTAGAAAGAAAGTCGTGACAGACGAAACGCAATTAGTAGAACTTTTAAAATCGGATACCCAAAAAGATGAGGCCTTTAGGCTTTTGGTTTCTGATTACAAAGAACGACTGTATTGGCATATTCGAAATATCGTAAAAAGTCACGACGATGCAGACGATGTGTTACAAAACACATTTATAAAAGTGTATAAGAACATCCATAATTTTAAGGGCGATAGTAAATTATTTTCCTGGATGTATCGCATCGCTACAAACGAATCGATAACGTATATTAATAAGGAGGCGAAGCGACAGCACATATCAAATGAGGCGGTACAGCAACTTGCCATACAAAATCTGAGCGCAGACGTTTATTTTGAAGGAAGTGCCATCCAACTTAAATTACAGAAGGCCATTGCAACCTTGCCACAAAAACAACAGTTGGTGTTTAACATGAAATATTTTGAGGATTTAAAATATAAAGATATGGCTGCTATCCTGGAAACGAGTGAGGGCGCCTTGAAAGCTTCGTATCATTTAGCTGTAAAAAAAATTGAAGCCTATCTCACTGAGGATTAAACTTTTTAGAATTTTTTGAGTCTAAACTATATGATGAAAAAGAATAAATTAAATACTATTAAAAAAACAGGATTTAAAGTTCCCGAAGATTATTTTAATAATCTGGAAGAACAACTTTTAAGTGCTGCAAAACTTAGAGATAAAAATCCATCTTCAGGATTTGGTGTTCCTGATGGTTATTTTGAAACCCTCGAGGAACGCATCATGCAGCAGGTTCCCGAAGCACAGGATTCAAAAGTTATATCTTTATTCCGTAATAAATATGTACTTTATACAGCAGGTATCGCAGCATCCATTTTATTGTTGTTTAATCTCTCTATTTTTGATCATCAAACAAGCTGGGAGGATATTGATACTGAAACAGCAGAAAATTATGTGATTAACGAAAATATTGGTACCTATGAAATTGCTTCGTTATTAGAATTAGAAAATATTGATGAAACCAATTTTTTAGAACTTGATATCAAGGAAGAGCAATTGGAAACCTATTTAGAAAATAATGCCGAAATTGAAACTTTATTGATTGAATAAAATTTATGAAAATGAAAACCTACATACTCGCTTTTGGATTCCTTTTACTAGGTTTGGGTGTTATAGCGCAACCTAATCGGGATCAAATCCGGTCTTTAAAAGTAGCTTTTATTACAGAGCGTTTAAATTTAACACCAAAAGAAGCACAAGAATTTTGGCCCGTTTATAATGCCTATGATGATCGAATGGTTAAAATTAAATTCGAAGAACTGCGTGGTATTCGTCGGGCGATTAAAAAAAATGTAGAAACTGTGGACGACGTAGAAGCTAAAATTTTATTAGATAATTTAGTCAATGCTGAAAACAAGCTACATGAGCAAAAAGTTGGTTTAATTATAAGCCTTAAAAAGGTTATTTCTCCTCAAAAAATATTACTGTTGAAAATAGCCGAGGAAGATTTTAATCGTAAGCTTTTTGAACAATTTCGCAAAAAACGTGAACAACGTCCCTAGAAAAAAGCCACTTACTCTTTAAATATTAATTTTGAAATGCCTCCTTGCCCTGCTGCAAACGCTTCATGATCATTAATAAAACGTAAGGTATAAAATCCGGTATCACTTAAATGTTTCCAGGTATTTCCGGCATCAGCACTTAAATCAATACCATTAAATCCAACAACTACGAGACCCTTGCCTCCGCTGTTCGGGAAATATTGCACACAACTACGATAGCCCGGGTTTTGACCCACAGCTACAAGCTCCCAGGTTTTTCCGCCATCCCGAGTTCTTATTTTATTTTTAGAATGAGCCTCAGGGTTGGTATAGTCGCCTCCAATGGCAAATCCATTCTCAGCATCATAAAAAGCTAATGAATAAATACCCTCTGTGGGCTTCGCTTTAATTATAGGCGTATCAGATACCTGCCAGGATTGTCCCTTATCCGCTGAATAATAAATTCGGCCTGTGTTAGTAGCTACCCAGGTTTTATCACCTACTATGGCAATATTCGTATTACTCGCAGCAAAGGCACCTTCTTCAGGTAAGCCCTCAGGTAAATCTTCACAATCTAGTTTATTCCATGTGGCGCCACCGTTGCGGGTAATTATAATAGATATACATCCTCCTATACTATCACCAATAGCCATTCCTTCCTGGTCATTCCAAAAATCCATGGCATCATAAAACACACCTTGACCTTCTTCTTTATAAACCAATTCCATTCTCCCCGAATCTCCGGTTTTATACAATAAGCCAGGCGTATCGATAGACAACATAAAAAAGTCCGTTTTCGTATGTGCCACAGCTCTAAACTGAAGGGTTAAACTATCGTAGTTTTGAACTGCCGTTTGCCAAAGTTGCTTTTTGACGTCGTACAAACCATAAGCCCCATTATTCGCAGCAAAGGCTAGGTTGCCGTCATCAAGAATTTCGATGGCCCGAATACTCAATGTCGAATCCTGTAACACGGGTTCTATTTGAACCGATTTAAATTGGATGGGTTTAAATTCAGGTGATTGTTTACATGAGGCAAAAATCAGAATGAGTAATGCGGAAAGAAGATATTTCATAAAAAATATTTTTATAAAAATAGAAAAGCTATTCAAACCTAACAGTCTCTTTTATTGAAAGTTTGAATTTTATTAAATTTAAAAAAAAGGAAACCTTTCTAACCTTTTAATTAATATGCAAAAAATCAAATAATTATAAGGAAAACTGTACCTTTGCACCCTTATAAAAAAACGATGCGATTACACCGAAATTTATGCTATGCCGTAATTGATGGCCTTCTTTTAATCTTTAATGAAGGACAATATGCCGATAAGGTTATTCAGTCCCTTTTGAAGCGTGATAAACGCTGGGGATCACGAGACCGAAGTTTTGTTGCTGAAACGACTTATGATATTGTACGTTGGAAGCGCTTATATGCTGAAATTGCAGAAGTTAAAGAGCCTTTCGATCGCGATAATATTTGGCGCATGTTTGCTGTTTGGGCAACTTTAAAAGGCATCAAACTTCCGGATTGGAAATATTTTGAAAACACACCTTCCCGAAAAATCAAAGGACGCTTTGACGAATTATCTAAAATCAGGAAGTTCCGTGAATCCATTCCCGACTGGATAGATCAACTTGGGATGCAGGAATTAGGCGAAGCTGTTTGGACCAAAGAAATAGCCAAACAAAATGAACAAGCCGATGTTATCCTGCGGGTGAATACTTTAAAAACTACTAAAGAAGAGCTTCAAAACCAGTTGTTTGATGAAGGTATTGAAACTGAATTTATCAAAGGTTATGATTCAGCTTTAAAACTGAAAGAGCGCGCTAATATTTTCGTTACCAAGGCTTTTAAAGATGGCTTATTTGAAGTTCAGGATGCTTCGTCGCAATTGGTAGCGGATTTTCTGGATGTTGAACCTGGAATGCGGGTGGTAGATGCTTGCGCCGGTGCCGGCGGGAAGACCCTACATTTAGCATCGTTGATGCAAAACAAAGGACAGATCATTGCCATGGATATTTACGAGAGTAAGTTGAAAAAACTCAAGATCAGAGCGCGTCGTAATGGTGTTCATAATTTTGATATGCGTGTGATCGATTCTACCAAACCGATAAAAAAATTATACCAAAAAGCCGATCGTGTTTTGATTGACGCACCTTGTTCGGGACTAGGCGTATTACGTAGAAATCCGGATGCTAAATGGAAACTGGAACCGGAATTCATAGATCGTATTCGTGGTACACAGCAGGAAGTGTTACAACAATATTCTAGCATGGTAAAACCCGGTGGCAAACTGGTTTATGCAACTTGCTCCGTATTGCCTTCTGAAAACCAGAATCAGGTTGTGGCTTTTTTGAAAACTGAGGCCGGAGCTGACTTTAAATTTCTGAAGGACAAAAAAATACTAGCACATGAAGCTGGTTATGACGGTTTTTATATGGCTTTGATGGAGCGCACAAAATAGCGTTATTTAATATTTTTTTATCTTCATAGGTATGACAGATACCTTTAAAGCCAAACTTTCTGAAGTTCTAAACGAACCCATTAAAAACATGTCGGCCGTTCTCGGCGGAGACATCTCTGACGCCTTTAAGTTAGAAACGGCTTCAAATATCTATTTTCTAAAATGTCATAACGGTCCCGATGCATTTAGCATGTTTGAGACAGAGTCTCAAGGATTAAACCTTTTGTCAAAAACCCATAGTGTTAAAACACCTGAAGTCATTGCCTTTGATACCTTTGAAAAACTATCCTTCTTATTATTGGAATTTATTCCTTCGAAATCACCTAATTCTCAAGATTACGAGGTTTTTGGAACACAACTCGCAAACCTGCATCTAAATACTACAGATGCGTTTGGATTGGATCATGATAATAAGATTGGACGCTTAGCACAAAGTAATTCTCAACATAAAACCTGGTGTTCTTTTTATACTTATGAAAGGTTATTACCTCAACTAAATCTTGCCTTACAAAAAGGTTTATTGCAGGATCAAGACTGCCCGAGTGTCGAGCGCATGACAACCGTATTAAGCGGTTTCTTTTCAAATGTAACACCGGGATTGCTTCACGGTGATCTGTGGAGCGGAAATTTTTTGATCTCGGAAACAGGAATACCTTATTTGATAGATCCTGCAGTTTATTACGGAGACGGTTTGGTGGATATTGCTATGAGCAAACTATTTGGAGGTTTTGGTCCTGAATTTTACGACGCTTATCATGATATCATTCCTAAAGATAACGCTTACGCGGAACGTATCGATTTGTATCAGTTGTATTATTTATTGGTACATTTGAATTTGTTTGGAGCTTCGTATCGCCCGGGAGTAAAACGAATTTTATCCCGGTATTTTTAAAGTTTTAAGTTTTGATGAAGCCCGCATTAGGGATTGAACGGCCTGTTTGAGCTCCCGCAGCAGCGCGAGGAAGCGAGTAGTGAAAGCCCGACGGGCACGCCCCAAAGCGTGGCCGGAATGCCCAAAAACAGACTGTTGAAAATACTGTTAATAACAGGCGGCTGTTTACCAAAAAAAGTAGGATGAAATGGGTAAAAAAGTGTAAATTTGCACTTTAATTTAAATCAAACTTCGACCTCATGATTCATTTCTTTGGAAGTGTGACCGGAACCGTTTTTGCGGTGCAAACCACGAAAGATTTAACGCCTGAAAACATTTCGAAACTGACATGGCTTTTTGGCAACCAACCTAAAATTGAGCAAGCATCTTTGGATGCTTTTTTTGTTGGCCCCCGTAAAGCTATGATTACGCCCTGGAGTACAAATGCCGTGGAAATTACACAAAACATGGGTGTTGAAGGAATTTTGAGAATCGAGGAATTTACGGCTGTAAGTACTGATTTTGAGGCTTACGACCCTATGATCTCTGAGAAATTTAGTGGGTTAAATCAGGAATCGTTTACTATAAATATTGAACCGGAACCGATCTTGAATATTGATGATATTGCTGCGTATAATGCGCAGGAGGGTTTGTCGTTAAGTGAAGAAGAGGTTGCATATTTGGAAGGTGTTTCTGAAAAAATCGGTCGGCCGTTAACGGATTCCGAAGTATTTGGGTTTTCGCAGGTGAATAGTGAGCATTGTCGCCACAAGATCTTTAATGGAACTTTTGTGATCGATGGCGTTGAAAAACCAACCTCTCTTTTTAAACTCATTAAAGAAACGTCGAAGCAAAATCCCAACGATATTGTTTCAGCTTATAAAGATAATGTAGCCTTTATTAAAGGGCCCGTAGTAGAGCAGTTTGCACCGAAACGCGCTGACGTTCCGGATTTTTATAGAACTGAGAATTTTGAATCTGTTATCTCGCTGAAAGCGGAAACACATAATTTCCCTACCACAGTGGAACCTTTTAACGGGGCGGCTACTGGATCAGGTGGTGAGATCAGAGACCGTTTGGCCGGTGGTAAAGGATCGATTCCTTTGGCGGGAACGGCCGTGTATATGACATCCTACTCGCGATTGGAAGAAAATCGTCCCTGGGAACAAGCTATGGCGGAACGCCCATGGTTGTACCAAACACCCATGGATATCTTGATAAAAGCTTCTAATGGCGCGTCAGACTTTGGGAATAAATTTGGGCAACCCTTGATTTGTGGCTCAGTATTAACCTTTGAACATGAGGAGGATGCTAGAAAACTTGGTTTTGATAAAGTGATCATGCAGGCCGGCGGAATAGGTTACGGCAAAACGAGTCAGGCAATTAAAGGTGAACCGCAACCCGGTGATAAAATAGTGATCCTTGGTGGTGAGAATTACCGTATTGGAATGGGTGGTGCTGCAGTATCTTCGGCTGATACAGGAGAATTTGCTTCGGGCATTGAATTGAATGCTGTGCAACGATCTAATCCGGAAATGCAAAAACGTGCTGCTAACGCGGTGCGCGGGATGGTGGAAAGTGAGGAAAACTTTATTGTTTCTATTCATGACCATGGTGCCGGAGGCCACCTCAACTGTTTATCGGAACTGGTGGAAGATACCGGCGGAAATATTGATCTGGATAAATTACCGGTGGGTGACCCTACCCTCTCGGATAAAGAAATAATTGGTAACGAATCACAGGAACGTATGGGGCTTGTGATCTCGGAGAAACATATTGCAACCTTAAAAACCATAGCCGAACGGGAACGCTCCCCGATGTACACGGTTGGTGACGTAACGGGTGATCAGCGTTTTACATTCAAATCGAAATCCAAAGGTAATACCCCTATGGACCTCGCCCTTGATGACATGTTTGGAAGCTCGCCAAAAACGATCATGAACGATGTTAGTGTGAATCGTAAATACAAGGATGTAAGTTACGATTCTAAAAATTTCATGAACTATTTACATCAGGTTTTACAGTTGGAAGCCGTGGCTTGTAAAGATTGGCTAACTAACAAAGTTGACCGCTGTGTTGGAGGTAAAGTCGCGAAACAACAATGTGCTGGCCCTTTACAATTACCACTTAACAATGTTGGTGTGATGGCCTTGGATTTTAAAGGCACAGAAGGTATCGCAACCACTATTGGACACTCCCCGGTCTCTGGACTTATTAATCCGGTAGCGGGAAGTCGAAACAGTATTACAGAGGCTCTAACGAATATAATTTGGGCACCATTAAAGGATGGGTTAAAATCAGTATCGCTATCTGCTAACTGGATGTGGCCCTGTAAAAATGAAGGTGAAGATGCACGACTTTACCAAGCCGTTGAAGCCATTTCGGAGTTTGCCATTGGTTTAGGCATTAATGTCCCCACCGGAAAGGATTCTCTTTCCATGAAACAGAAATATCCTAACGAAGAAGTGATCGCTCCGGGAACGGTTATCATTTCTGCTGCCGCACATTGTGATGCTATTACAAAAATAGTTGAGCCTGTTTTCAAAAAGAATGGTGGACCTATCTATTATATCAATATCTCACAGGACGATTTTAAATTGGGCGGTAGTTCATTTGCTCAAATTACGAACAAAATTGGTGCTGATGCACCCTCTGTAATAAATGCAGATTACGTAAAAAAGGTATTTAACACCTTGCAAGGTTTGATCCGAAACGATCTTATTTTAGCTGGACATGATGTGGCCTCGGGCGGATTAATTACAAGCCTTTTGGAGTTGTGTTTTGCAGACAACAACCTGGGAGCAGATCTTGATCTAAGCGCCCTCAATGAATCAGACAATTTTAAATTATTATTTGCTGAAAATGCAGGAATCGTTTTCCAAGCGAAAGATGCCAGTGTTGAAACTGTTTTAACCGAGGCTTCTATTTCCTTTATAAATATTGGAGAAGTAACAACTTCGAATAGCTTAAAAATTATAAACGGTAAGGATCATTTTGACTTCCCTGTTTCAGAATTACGAGATGTCTGGTACAAGACCTCTTTCTTATTAGACCAAAAGCAAACGTCAAACGGATTAGCTGAAGCGCGATTCAACAATTACAAAGAACAACCGTTAGTATACGAATTCCCAAAACAATTTACTGGTGAATTCAAACCTTTTGAAGGCAAACGCCCTAAAGCTGCTATTTTAAGAGAAAAAGGATCAAACTCAGAGCGTGAAATGGCTAATGCCATGTATTTAGCCGGGTTCGATGTGAAAGATGTCCACATGACCGATTTGATCTCTGGTCGTGAAACCTTGGAGGATATTCAATTTTTAGGAGCCGTTGGCGGGTTCAGTAATTCCGATGTTTTAGGCTCTGCCAAAGGTTGGGCCGGTGCTATTAAATACAATGAGAAAGCCAACAAGGCCATTAAACAATTCTTTGAACGCACAGACACCCTTTCCGTGGGCATTTGTAATGGCTGCCAGTTGTTCATGGAATTGGAAGAAATCAATCCTGAACATGAGATTCATGGTAAAATGGTTCATAACGATTCAAAAAAACACGAAAGCACTTTTACCTCTGTAAAAGTTCAGGAAAATAATTCTATAATGTTGTCGACTTTAGCTGGTAGCACTCTAGGGGTTTGGATATCACATGGTGAAGGGAAGTTCAAATTACCGCATGCAGAAGACCAATATCATATTGTAGCTAAGTACAGTTATGATGCTTATCCGCATAATCCTAATGGTTCAGATTACAACACAGCCATGCTTTGTGATAAAACTGGCAGGCATTTAGTCACCATGCCACATATTGAACGGTCGACCTTCCCCTGGAACTGGGCACATTACCCGGATAACAAGAAAGATTCAGTTTCTCCTTGGCTGGAAGCATTTATTAATGCACGCCTTTGGATCGAAAAACACTAATTACACAAAATTGATGATAAAAAAATCCCCGGGAACCTTACGGTCCTCAGGGATTTTACATTTAAAATAAAAATATTAATACTTGGCTTTTATGGCTGCCTGGGCCGCTACTAATCGAGCTATAGGGACACGGTAAGGAGAACAACTTACATAATCTAAACCACTGTTATAGAAAAATTCTACTGAACTTGGTTCACCACCATGCTCGCCACAAACCCCTACTTTTAGTTTGGGTTTAGAACTTCTACCGCGCTCGGTTCCTAGTTTTACTAATTGACCTACACCTTCCTGATCCAGTACTTCAAAAGGATCGGCTTTCAAAATACCTTTTTCAATATAAATCGGTAAAAATTTACCGGCATCATCACGAGAATATCCAAAAGTCATTTGTGTTAGATCATTTGTTCCAAAAGAGAAGAAATCGGCTTTTTCGGCTATTAAATCAGCCATCAACGTAGCTCTGGGCACTTCAATCATGGTCCCCACTGAAAATTCAATTTTGTCATTTCGTTCTTTAAAAACAGCTTCCGCAGTATCCCGAATAATCCGGTCCTGAGCTTCAAATTCAGCAAGCGTTCCAACGAGAGGAACCATAATTTCAGGTCTACTGGTAATACCACGCTCTTTTAAGTTCAGTGCCGCTTCAATAATGGCCCGGGTTTGCATTTCGGTAATTTCCGGATAGGTGTTTCCTAAGCGACAACCTCTATGCCCTAACATCGGATTGAACTCTGCCAGTTCAGCGACTTTATTTTTAACAGCCTGAAGCGATATGTGCATATCGTCAGCAAGCTCCTTTTGGGTGGCTAACTCGTGAGGCACGAACTCATGTAATGGAGGATCTAACAACCGGATGGTAACAGGCAGGCCTTGCATCGCTTCAAAAATTCCTTCAAAGTCAGAACGTTGCATGGGCAGTAATTCATTCAAGGCTGCTATTCTTCCCTTAACAGTATCGGCCAGTATCATTTCACGCATCGCTTTGATACGGTCTATCTCAAAGAACATGTGCTCGGTACGTGTAAGACCAATACCCTCAGCACCAAAACTACGGGCTATTTTAGCATCATTAGGTGTGTCAGCGTTGGTTCTTACCTGCATATCACGATATTTATCCGCCAGTTTCATTATGATCGCAAATTCACCACTCAATTCGGGTTCCTTAGTAGCTACTTTGCCTTCAATAATATTACCGGTAGAGCCATTTAGAGAGATCCAATCACCTTCATGATACTCATGACCATTTACGGTAAGTGTTCTGGCTTTGTAATTTATTTTAAGGGCACCAGCTCCTGAAATACAACATTTACCCATACCACGCGCTACTACTGCCGCATGTGATGTCATTCCCCCTCGTGCTGTTAAAATACCCTTGGCAACATGCATCCCTTCAAGGTCTTCCGGAGAAGTTTCGATACGCACCAAAATACTATTCTTAAACTTGTTAGCTTCATCAGCAAAGAATACAATCTTACCGGTTGCGGCGCCCGGTGAGGCAGGTAAACCCTGAGCAATTACATTTGCTGTTTTCAAGGCTTTGGGATCAAATATAGGATGTAATAACTCATCGAGTTTATTGGCTTCAATCCGCAGCAAAGCTTCCTTATCATCAATTAAACCTTCATTCATAAGATCCACCGCTATTTTTACCATAGCCGCTCCGGTACGTTTACCATTACGTGTTTGTAAGATCCAAAGTTTCCCATCCTGAATAGTGAACTCCATGTCCTGCATATCGCGGTAATGGTTTTCCAGCTTTTTCTGAATACCATCAAGTTCTTTATAAAGTTCAGGCATAACCTCCTCAAGAGAAGGATAGGTTTCGGCCCGTTCTTCTTCATCGACTTTGGCCAATTCGGCCCAGCGTATAGATCCTAATTTTGTAATTTGTTGGGGTGTTCTAACACCGGATACGACGTCTTCACCTTGAGCATTCATGAGATATTCCCCATTGAAAACATTCTCACCTGTTCCAGCATCACGGGTAAAACAAACTCCTGTGGCAGAGGTATCGCCCATATTACCAAACACCATGGCTTGCACGTTTACAGCTGTACCCCAATCTGATGGGTACCCATTCATGGTTCTATAATATACGGCGCGATCTCCATTCCAACTATTAAAAACAGCTATAACGGCACCCCAAAGTTGATCCCATGGATTTGTTGGAAAATCATGTCCGGTACGTTTTTTTACAGCATCTTTAAAATCATAAACCAAATCTTTTAGGTCCTGAATAGTAAATTCTGTATCTAATGAAATACCACGTTTTTCTTTAAGGTGTTCCATGATCTCTTCGAAAGGATCGATATCGTCCTTGGAGGCGGGCTTCATTCCTAAAACTACCCCACCATACATTTGTATAAAACGGCGGTAAGAATCCCATGCAAATTTTGGATTCCCCGTTTTTTCAACCAAACCTAATACAGCTTCATCATTGAGTCCCAAATTTAAAACTGTATCCATCATCCCAGGCATGGATACCCGCGCTCCGGAACGCACTGAAAGCAATAAGGGATTCTCTTTGCTTCCAAATTCAGTTCCCATGGAAGTTTCAATTGTTTTAATAGACTGCTCTACATCTGATTTAATCATGTCTATAACAGCTTCTTTCCCTAAGCTATTGTAGGCGGTACAAACTTCTGTTGTAATTGTAAAACCGGGTGGCACAGGAATTCCCAAGGCACTCATTTCAGCCAAATTAGCACCTTTACCCCCAAGCAAATTCTTCATTTGTCGATTGCCATCGGCAGTTTTATTCCCAAAATTGTAAACCCTTGCCTTTACGTCTTCTATAATGTTCATAATTCTGATATTTAAAATATTATAAACATAAAATTAGGGACTAAAAACGGCCTATTGTATGACTTAAATCATATTCCACATTTTTTTAAGAAGCATTATTTTTTTCAATATTCTTAAATGTAGTCGTCAAAATTTCGTTTTTATCACTTTTAAGTCATGTTATTTGAAAATCTCATTAAATTTCATACTTTGCGATGTAAAATTTGTTCCAAAAGAAAATGATAGAAATAAAGCGGATTTTTGACTTTCCATATTACCTTAAAGAAACCTATAATTTAGAGAAAGCCTTTTCCACAAAATATGGCGGTGAATGGTTATCTATTTCAACAGAAGAATACATCGATAAAGCTAATGCGATGAGCCGCGGTCTTTTAAAGCTCGGTGTTAAACCGAATGATAAAATTGCCGTGATCTCCACCAACAATAGAACAGAATGGAATATACTTGATATCGGAGTACTACAATTGGGTGCTCAAAATGTTCCGATTTACCCTACCATTTCTGCTGAAGATTATGAATATATCCTGAACCATTCCGAGTCGGTATATTGCTTTATTTCCGATAAGGAAGTGTTAGAAAAGGTCAATGAAATAAAATCCAACACAAATGTTAAAAAGGTTTTTACTTTTGATTTTATTCCAGGTGAAGCGCATTGGGAAGAGGTTTTAAAAATAGGTGAGGATACTTCAAATCAAGAAGAGGTAGAAACCTTAAAAAAATCCGTTAAACCTGAAGATCTTGCAACGCTCATTTACACCTCTGGAACGACAGGAAAACCAAAAGGTGTCATGCTTTCGCACAACAACCTTGTGTCGAACGTTATCGACAGTGAGAAACGTGTTCCTTTTGAGAAAGGAAAATCAAGAGCTTTGAGCTTTCTACCGATTTGTCATGTATTCGAACGTATGATCCTGTATCTCTATCAATATTGTGGTGTTGAAATCCATTTTGCAGAATCAATTGAACAAATGAGTTTTAATATTGGTGAGGTAAAACCTACTGTAATGACAGCCGTTCCTCGACTATATGAAAAAGTTTATGAAAAAATCATAGCAAAAGGTGCAGCTTTGAGCGGTATTAAAAAAGGTTTGTTTTTTTGGGCTGTAAATCTTGGACTTAAGTATGAACCCTATGGTCAAAATGGGAGTTGGTATGAGTTTCAATTAAAAATAGCACGAAAACTCATTTTTAGTAAATGGAAAGCTGGACTTGGTGGTAAATTAGACCTGATGGTTTCCGGGAGTGCTGCGTTACAACCTCGTTTAACACGGATTTTTGCTGCCGCTGAAATGCCTATTATGGAAGGCTATGGGCTTACTGAAACCTCACCTGTAATTTCGGTAAACGATATGCGTAATGGCGGTTTCAGAATTGGAACCGTGGGTCGAGTTATCGATCATGTTGAAGTGAAAATTGCTGAGGATGGTGAAATATTATGCAAAGGCCCTAATGTAATGATGGGTTATTATAAGGACCCTGAAAAAACGGCTGAAGTAATGACCGGTGATTATTTTCATACAGGAGATATTGGTGAAATCGATGCTGATGGATTTTTAAAAATTACGGACCGTAAAAAGGAAATGTTCAAAACCTCAGGTGGAAAATATGTGGCTCCGGCACTCATCGAAAATCAATTTAAACAGTCCCGATTCATAGAGCAAATCATGGTTATTGGAGAAGGGGAAAAAATGCCCGCAGCCTTAATTCAATTAAATTTTGAATTTGTAAAAGAATGGGCAAAACGTCATGACATAGTTTTTCAATCCGATGCTGAAATGGTTCAAAATGAGACTTTACTAGAACGCATTCAGGAAGAAATTGATACGGCTAATAAAAAATTTGGCAAATGGGAACAAATTAAAAAGTTTGAGATCACTCCGGATATTTGGTCCATTGAGGGCGGACACCTTACGCCTACTATGAAATTACGACGCCGTGTTATTAAGGAGATATATCAAGATCTTATCGACAAAATTTATCGCTCCTAAGCAGCCTGACAAGATAAGTGGTCAATTTGAAGAATTAGGATATTATCAATATATATTTATATATTTTTGAATAATGCATTTTTTAGGTTAAAATATTATATAATTCGTATATTTTTAATACTTTTATTATATACAAACCAATAACTAAAAAAATGAACACAAAAAACTTATTATTAGCAGGTATTGTCGGAGCCATTGTAAATTTCTTTTTAGGATGGCTTTTTTACGGAATCATTTTTACAGATTCATTCTCGCAACCTGATCCAGGTGCACAACCTATGGTAATGATATTCCTGGGCTGCTTAACCGGATCGCTTTTCATAGCTTATATTTTTACAAAATGGGCTCAAATTAGTACCGGAGGTACAGGTTTTAAAGCTGGTGCAATAATTGGGTTATTCATGGGACTACAATTTAATTTCTTTAACCTCATGGATGCATCAAATTCCATTCAAACCGCAGCTCTTGATGTGGTTATTACCATTGTATTAGTTGCTATTGTTGGCGCAGTCATTGGTGCAACACTAGGAAAATTGGAGTCTTAAATATTGCATTAATTTATAAACTTCAAAGTCACGTTTTTTGAGCGTGACTTTTTTTGTGCTATTAGCACTAATTTATGAAAATTTATTATGCGTGCATAATAAATTTTCATATATTTGAATGAACCAAAATTGAACTATGAAAGAACGCACAATAGATTATATATTAAGAACCACATGGTTGACGGTTCAAAAAATGTATAATGAAGAAGCTTCTAAATTCGATAGCACTATGGCCACAGGGTTTACCTTATTAAGCATTGATCCTGAAAAAGGAACACCCTCTACTGCATTAGGACCTAAAATGGGTATGGAAGCAACAAGTCTATCCAGAATCCTTAAAAGTATGGAAGCTCGCGGTTTAATAAAAAGGCACCCAAACCCTGAAGATGGCCGTGGCGTAATCATTACCCTAACGGAATTTGGGCTTGAAAAACGAGCCTACTCCAAGGACCGCGTTCTTACATTCAACGAAACCATAAAGCAAAATGTATCAGCTGAAAAACTTCAAAATTTTTACGAAGTAGCCGATCTCATTACTTATATGGTCACTAATAAAAAAATATTCACTCAAAACGATAAGTAGTTTATACAATGAGCAAAAGACGCATTAAAAAAGTAGCCGTAATTGGTTCAGGAATAATGGGAAGTGGCATTGCCTGTCATTTCGCAAATATTGGTGTTGAAGTTTTATTACTCGACATAGTTCCAAAAGAACTCAATGACGCTGAAAAGAAAAGAGGCTTAACGCTTGAAGATAAATCTGTTAGAAACCGATTGGTTAACGATTCCTTACAACAGGCATTAAAATCGAAACCGTCCCCTATTTATCACCAAAAATTTGCAGACCGAATTACCACAGGTAACATGGAGGATGATATCTCCAAGGTGGCGAATGTTGATTGGATTATTGAGGTTGTGGTTGAGCGCTTGGACATAAAGAAACAAGTGTTTGAAAAACTTGATAAATACCGTACTCCGGGAACTCTTATAACTAGTAATACATCAGGTATTCCAATAAAGTTTATGAGCGAAGGTCGTAATGAGGATTTCCAAAAGCATTTCTGTGGTACGCACTTCTTCAATCCGGCACGATACCTCAATTTATTTGAAATTATTCCCGGACCTAAAACCAGTCAGGATACCCTTGACTTCCTAAATGGCTACGGGGAACAGTTCCTAGGTAAAACTGCAGTAGTCGCTAAAGATACACCGGCTTTTATCGGTAACCGTATTGGAATTTTCAGTATTATGAGTTTATTCCATGCGGTAAAGGCCATGGATTTAACCATTGAAGAGGTTGATAAATTAACCGGACTTGTAATTGGCCGACCAAAATCGGCTACATTCCGTACCGTAGATGTGGTAGGTTTAGATACTTTGGTACACGTTGCTAATGGTATTGCTGACAACTGCAAAGAAGATGAGCGACTGGAACTGTTCAAGCTTCCTGACTTTATCAACACCATGATGGATAACAAATGGCTCGGAAGTAAAACAGGACAAGGTTTTTATAAAAAGGTGGTGGACGACGACGGTAAAAAAGAGATTTTATCTCTGGACCTCAACACCATGGAATACCGTAAAAACAAGCGTGCTAAATTTGACACGCTTGAAAAGACAAAACCTATCGATAAGGTTATCGATCGTTTTGAAGTTTTAATTAACGGTAAAGATAAAGCAGGCGAATTTTACAGAAAGACCTTTGGAGCACTATTCGCATACGTGTCACACCGTATTCCTGAAATTACAGATGATCTTTATAAAATTGATGACGCCATGAAAGCCGGCTTCGGCTGGGAACATGGACCATTCCAAATTTGGGATGCTATTGGTGTTGAAAAAGGTCTGGAGCTTATAAAAGCTGAGAATTTTGAGGTCGCTTCCTGGGTTTCAGATATGTTAGATTCTGGAGTTTCTTCATTCTACACGGTTAAAGATGGCGCCACCTATGCTTATGATATTCCGACTAAAAAGCATGAAAAAGTACCTGGTCAGGATGCCTTTATAATTTTGGACAATATCAGGAAATCAAAAGAAGTCTTTAAAAACACAGGTGTGGTCGTTGAAGATCTTGGTGATGGTATATTAAATTGCGAATTCCAATCTAAAATGAATACGATTGGAGGTGATGTTCTTGCTGGATTAAACAAAGCCATAGATCTGGCTGAAAAAGATTTTGAAGGTTTGGTAATTGGAAATCAAGCTTCTAATTTCTCTGTTGGGGCAAACATTGGAATGATATTTATGATGGCTGTTGAACAAGAATATGAAGAGTTGAATGGCGCTATAAAATACTTCCAGGATACCATGATGCGTATGCGCTACTCTGCCATTCCAACAGTCTCTGCGCCGCACGGTATGTCCCTAGGTGGTGCTTGTGAATTATCCATGCACGCCGATAAAGTTGTTGCTGCTGCTGAAACCTATATGGGACTTGTAGAGTTTGGTGTTGGGGTAATCCCTGGTGGTGGTGGCTCAAAAGAAATGGCATTACGCGCTGCAGATACTTTCCGTAAAGGAGATGTAGAATTGAACACTTTACAAGAATACTTCTTAACCATCGGAATGGCGAAAGTATCCACATCTGCTTATGAGGCTTTCGATCTGGGTGTTCTTCAAAAAGGAAAAGATATTGTTGTGGTGAACAAGCATCGCCAAATTGCAACGGCAAAAGCACATGCCAGACTTATGGCCGATGCAGGATATACACAACCCGTAAAACGAAAAGATGTAAAAGTACTTGGCAAACAAGCTTTAGGTATGTTCCTGGTGGGAACAGATTCGATGGAAGCCAGTCATTATATTAGTGAGCACGATCATAAAATTGCCAACAAATTGGCATACGTTATGGCCGGAGGCGACCTCTCAGAACCAACAGAGGTTTCCGAACAATATTTATTGGATTTGGAACGTGAGGCATTTTTAAGTTTATGTACGGAGCGCAAAACTTTAGAACGCATCCAGCACATGCTAAAAACAGGAAAACCACTTCGAAACTAAAAACTAAAGCTTAAAGTAAAAAGACTAAAAAAATGAGACAAGCATATATAGTAAAAGCATATAGAACAGCTGTTGGAAAGGCCCCAAGGGGAGTTTTCCGATTTAAAAGAGCGGATGAGCTCGGCGCCGAAACCATTCAATATATGATGAAGGAATTGCCAAATCTTGATGTAAAACGCATTGATGATGTGATTGTTGGTAATGCTATGCCAGAGGGTTCACAAGGCTTGAATATGGCGCGATTTATTTCGTTGATCGGTTTAAACAGTATCGATGTTCCCGGTGTAACGGTTAACCGATTTTGTTCATCAGGTATCGAAACTATAGGTATTGCCACTGCTAAAATTCAAGCCGGTATGGCCGATTGTATTATTGCTGGAGGTTCGGAAAGTATGAGTTCTGTTCCTATGACCGGATTTAAACCGGAGTTGAATTATAATACTGTAAAAGCAGGACACGAAGATTATTACTGGGGTATGGGCAACACTGCTGAAGCTGTAGCTAATCAATTTAAGGTATCCCGGGAGGCTCAGGACGAGTTTGCCTATAATTCACATATGAAAGCCTTAAAAGCTCAGGCTGAAAATCGTTTTCAAGATCAAATTGTCCCGATTGAAGTTGAACAAACTTACATCGATGAAAATGGCAAAAAAGCAACCAAAACCTATACCGTGACTAAAGATGAAGGTCCTCGTAAAGGAACCAGCATTGAAGCTTTAGCGAAATTACGACCGGTTTTTGCCGCGGGTGGTAGTGTGACAGCCGGAAACTCCTCTCAAACAAGTGACGGTGCTGCCTTTGTTATGGTGATGAGTGAGGCTATGGTAAAAGAATTAAATCTGGAGCCTATAGCAAGACTGGTGAATTACGCGGCAGTTGGTGTTGAACCACGTATCATGGGTATTGGACCTGTAAAAGCTATTCCAAAAGCCTTAGATCTGGCTGGTTTAAAACAAAAGGACCTCGATTTGATCGAACTGAATGAAGCTTTCGCTTCACAATCAGTAGCCGTTATTCGGGAATTGGATCTCAATCCGAATATTGTCAATGTGAATGGTGGTGCTATTGCACTCGGGCATCCACTTGGCTGCACCGGAGCGAAACTTTCCGTGCAATTATTTGACGAAATGCGTAAACGCAAAATGAAAGGAAAATATGGTGCCGTAACCATGTGTGTGGGTACCGGTCAGGGTGCATGCGGTATTTTTGAGTTTTTAAACTAAAAATTAATTACAATACAATTTGAGAAATAGTTCTGGCGATTTTGTCCAGATTCTTAATTCTTGATACTTTAAATCTAATAGAACAATGGAAACAACAGAGAAAGATATTTTACGCGGGGGTCAATTCCTGGTAAAGGAAACCAAATGTGAAGACGTTTTTACCCCTGAGGATTTCAATGAAGATCAACTCATGATGAAAGAAGCGGTAACTGAATTTGTGGACCGTGAGATCTGGCCGAAAAAGCCTGAATTTGAAAAGAAAGATTACGCATTAACAGAAAGCTGTATGCGAAAGGCTGGCGAACTTGGATTTTTAGGTGTTGCGGTGCCCGAAGCTTATGGTGGTATGGGTTTAGGCTTTGTAGATACCATGTTAGTATGTGATTATATCTCTGGAGCTACAGGATCTTTCAGCACGGCTTTTGGTGCACATACCGGAATTGGTACGATGCCCATCACCCTATACGGTACCGAGGAGCAAAAGAAGAAATACGTTCCTAAATTAGCAACAGGAGAATGGTTTGGTGCTTATTGTTTAACAGAGCCTAGCGCCGGTAGTGACGCCAACTCTGGGAAAACAAAAGCGGTATTATCCGAAGATGGTAAAAGTTATAAGATCACCGGGCAAAAAATGTGGATCTCCAATGCCGGATTTTGTAGTTTGATGATCGTGTTTGCTCGAATTGAAGATGACAAGAACATTACCGGTTTCATAGTAGAATACGATCCTGAAAACCCAAACGGAATTACCATGGGTGAAGAAGAACACAAATTAGGAATCAGGGCCTCCTCTACCCGTCAGGTGTTTTTTAATGAAACAGTTGTTCCAGTTGAAAATATGTTATCAGAACGTGGCAACGGTTTTAAAATTGCCATGAATGCCCTTAATGTCGGTCGAATCAAATTGGCAGCGGCATGCTTAGATGCACAACGTAGAACAACTTCAGTTTCCGTTAATTATGCTAACGAACGTATTCAATTTAATACGCCTATTGCAAAATTCGGAGCTATACGACAAAAAATTGCGGAAATGGCTACCAATTGCTGGGTGGGTGAATCAGCTTGCTACCGCGCGGCCAAAAATATTGAAGACCGTATCGAAATAAGAAAAAATAATGATAAAGATTCTGAACAACAAGCAGAACTTAAAGGTGTTGAAGAATATGCCATTGAGTGTTCCATATTAAAAGTTGCTGTTTCGGAGCATACTCAAAATTGTACGGATGAAGGAATTCAAATATTTGGTGGCATGGGCTTTTCTGAAGACACGCCAATTGAATCAGCATGGCGTGATGCTCGTATTGCCAGAATTTATGAAGGGACTAACGAAATCAATCGTATGCTATGTATTGGTATGTTAATCAAAAAGGCCATGAAGGGGCACGTCGATCTATTAACACCAGCACAAGCTGTGGCGGAAGAGCTTACCGGTATTCCGTCGTTTGAAACACCTGATTATTCAGAATTATTTTCAGAGGAGAAGAATATCATTAAAAATCTTAAAAAATTATTTTTAATGGTTTCTGGAGCTGCTTTGAAAAAATATGGTGAGGAGATTGAAAAGCAACAACAATTGATGTTGGCGGCTTCCGATATCTTAATTCAGATCTATTTGGCAGAATCAGCTATTTTGCGCGCTGAAAAAATGGCTAAAAAAGACGGTGAAGATGCTGCAAAAGCTCAAATTGCCATGGCTAAACTAAATTTATTTCATGCCATAGATGTGATTGAAACCGCTGGTAAACATTCTATTATTTCCTTCTCTACAGGAGATGAACAAAAAATGATGTTAATGGGCTTGAAACGCTATATAAAATACGTGAACATGCCAAACATCATTGAACTTCGCAATACAATTGCGAGTAAAGTGATTTCTGAAAACAAATATTGCTTCTAAATTACGAGTAACTAGACTAACTCTAAAAAAGGCGTCTCGAACTTTCAGTTCTGAGGCGTTTTTTTATGGTATTTAAATTCATACACCATATTAACAAACTCTTAACTTGCTTTTTTTTATTTTAGACAAAAATTTGATTGATGAAAGCCCATAATGGGCATTTAAAAAAATGAATAATACCAACCTCCATCATTAAAATAGTACTTCTATGGTTGGTGAAATTAAAAAAATATGAAAAAGTTAATCTCCCTTGCACTAATATGTTTTACTGCAGCAATTTACGCACAAAACGATCAAAAAATTTACAACATCATTGATGCCGTTTCTGAAGACCGTATTCAAAATGATATTCAAACACTTGTTAATTTTGGAACCCGAAACACCTTTAGTGATACTATATCCGATACACGTGGTATAGGTGCAGCACGACGCTGGATAAAATCTGAATTTGATGTTATTTCGAAGAGCTGCGATAATTGCTTGGATGTTTTTTATCAAAAAGATTGGGTTACCAAAGAAGGTAACAATCGGGTACCACATGATGCTTGGGTAGTAAACGTTGTTGCCGTTCAAAAAGGAGCCAAATACCCTAATCGTTATATTATCATGAGTGGCGATATTGATTCGCGAGCCAGCGATACTATGGATTTCACTACGGATGCTCCGGGCGCTAACGACAATGCTTCTGGAATGGCTGGAACTATTGAAGCCGCCCGAGTCCTTTCAAAATATAAATTCGAGAACAGTATTATATATACCGGGCTTTCCGGCGAAGAGCAAGGTCTTTTCGGTGGTGCTGGTCTGGCTGCCTATGCGAAAGAAAAAGGTTGGGAAATCATCGGTGTTTTTAATAACGATATGATTGGAAATATTAAAGGGGTTGACGGTATTATTGACAATCGTACTTTTCGAATTTTTTCGGAACCCGTTCCACCAACTGAAACCGAGCGTCAAAGAGTTATGCGGAGATTTTATGGTGGTGAGGTTGACGGTATTTCAAGACAATTGGCACGCTACGTTCATAAAAATGTAAAGAAGTATATGCCTGAAATGAATCCAATGATGGTCTATCGCTTGGACCGGTTTGGTCGTGGCGGGCATCATCGATCATTCAATGATTTAGGCTTTGCCGGAATTCGTATTATGGAAGCCCATGAAGATTATACTCACCAGCACCAGGATATTCGTATAGAAAATGGTATAAAATATGGCGATGTTATCGAGGGTGTTAATTTCGGTTATGCAAAAAAATTGACCGCCGTAAATGCCATCAATTTAGCGAGCATTGCCTGGGCCCCACCTTCACCTGAAAATGTAGCTATTGGAGGTATCGTTGAACCGTCAGTAAAACTAAAATGGGATAAAGTTGAAGGTGCAAAAGGATACAAAATTTACTGGCGTGACACGACTTCTCCCACCTGGGATAATAGTCGGTATGTTGGCGATATAACTGAATTTAAATTAGATGGGATTATTATTGATAATTTCTTTTTTGGGGTTGCTGCAGTTGGAGAGAATGGCTTCGAAAGTGTAGTAGTGTTTCCCAACAAGGTATTTCGAGATTGACAATTAGTCAATATCCATTTTTTTCTTATTTTTAAGAAAATACAAAAAAATGAAAAAACAGTTCCTTATAGCTCTTTTAATAATTTTAAGTGCCTTACCTATGCGGGCACAGTTACTTTCATCGGAAGAAATGAGGTTTACACATCAAGATACTTTAAGAGGGAGTATTACTCCAGAGCGCGCTTGGTGGGATTTAACATACTACCACCTTGATATAGAGGTTAAACCCGATGAAAAATTTATTTCAGGAAAGAACACAGTTCAATATAAAGTTTTACAATCTGAGTCGGTAATGCAGATCGATTTACAGGCACCGTTGAAAATAACCAAAGTTATTCAGGACAATCAGGAACTTACATTTAAGGACGAAGGCAATGCGCATTTTATTTATTTGAAAGAACCTCAAAAAATTGGTGCTGTTAATAGTCTGGATGTCTATTATGAAGGGAATCCAAAAGAAGCTGTCAGACCGCCTTGGGACGGCGGCGTAACATGGGACCAGGATAAGGACGGTAATCATTTTATAGCTACTTCTTGTCAAGGATTAGGCGCAAGTGTTTGGTGGCCTTGTAAAGACCATATGTATGATGAAGTGGATAGTATGCTAATCAGTGTTAATGTTCCAAAAAACCTCATGGATGTTTCAAACGGTCGTTTACGTAGTATTGAGCAATATGGTGATACAAAAACATACAATTGGTTTGTTAAAAATCCAATCAATAATTATGGAGTAAATATTAATATTGCCAATTATGTGGAGTTCTCGGAGGTTTACGATGGTATATCAGGTAATCTAACCATGGATTATTATGTACTACCCTATAATTTAGAAAAGGCTAAAGAACAATTTAAGGATGCTCCTAAAATGATGAAGGCGTTCGAATATTGGTTCGGACCTTATCCTTTTTATGGAGATGGTTTTAAACTTGTGGAAGCACCTTATTTAGGTATGGAACACCAAAGTTCGGTAACCTATGGCAATCAATATATTAATGGTTTCAAGGGTCGTGATTTATCAGGATCGGGTTGGGGCCTCAAATTCGATTATATTATTATTCATGAATCTGGTCACGAATGGTTTGCCAATAATATTACTTACAAGGATATTGCAGATATGTGGATCCATGAAAGCTTCACTACTTATTCCGAAAGTTTATTCGTGGAATATTATTATGGTAAAAAAGCGGCTTCTGAATATGTCATTGGCATGCGAAACTCCATTAAGAATGATAAGCCGATAATAGGGAATTATGATGTTAATAATGAAGGTTCTGGTGACATGTACTACAAAGGTAGTAATATGCTACACACCCTAAGACAGGTTATTAACGATGATGAAAACTGGCGCGATATTTTAAGAGGGTTAAACCGAGAATTCTATCATCAAACAGTAACCACTAAACAAATAGAAAATTATATCAGTGAACAGGCAGGTATGGATCTAAAACCTTTCTTTGATCAGTATTTGCGAGATACTCGCATTCCAATTTTACTTTACATAACTATGGACAACACTTTAAAATTCCGTTGGTCTAATGTTGTGGATGGCTTTAAAATGCCTATAAAGGTGAGTGTTAATGGTAAATGGGTTTGGTTAGATCCAGAAATAACCTGGAAATCTATAGAATTGGATACACCTAATCCAAGTATAAAAGTGGATCAGAATTTTTATGTCAGTTCTGAAAGGCTTTAAAAAGCTATAAGAATGTATTCAGGGATGCATGAAATTCTGAATCGTTTGTGCGCTCAGCTCGGGATTCGCACCTTCACTTTTTGCAACCAAAGCTCCTACGGCACAGGCGATATCTAAAGCCTTTTGAGGAGATTCATTTTGCACTAGTTTACTAATCAAGGTTCCTAAAAAGGAATCTCCTGCGCCTACTGTATCGGCCACGACTACTTTATAACCGCTGTTATAATATAATTTATTCTCAAAAAGCAACACAGCCCCAAATGGTCCTTTTGTTACACAAAGCTGTTTTGTACTGGTTTTATCTGCTATGAAATTTAGATTTTGCTCTAAGGAGTTGAATTTAGACCCCATAAATTCACTGACCTCATACAGTTCTTCATCATTTAATTTAATGAAATCGGCTCGCTCCATTAGCTTTAACAGTGTTTCAGTGTTATAATGTGGTGGCCTCAAATTAAGATCGAGGACTTTAAATTTGGCATGGTCCAAAAGTTTGAAAAGGGTTTGTTTGGAAACAGCATCTCTGGTAGCTAAACTCCCAAAAATAAATGCATCGGAAGCTTTTACCAGTGTTTCTGAGGTTTCAGTGATTTCAATATTATCCCAGGCACTGGGATAGGCTATCGTATATGTTGCAGAACCTTTTTCATTAAGAGATACCTGTACCTCTCCCGTTTTATAGGAATCGGAAGTTTGAATCGCCTCGGTATTCACGGCATGATTTTTTAAAAAATTTAAAATCTTTGCGCCTGAGTCATCCTTCCCTACAGCACTGATTATGCTCACATGATTACCAAACTGGCTTGCCCGGATAGCCACATTCAAGGGTGCGCCTCCAATTTTCTTTTGATCTGGAAACACATCCCATAAAATTTCACCGAAACAAACAATACGTGACATAATTCAAATTTAGCTAAATAAATTTGATTCCATCGTACGTTGATTAATGGAACTTTTGAATACCTGCAACATTCGTTTTGCAATACCAGTCCACCCAAAATTACGGCGTGCGAAACGGGCACCTTCAACAGAAAGTTCATTACGCATTTTCGGATACAATAAAGGCATGGCTAGCATAGCCCCAAATTCTTTCGGACGATGAGGATCGGCAAACAAAGCCTGATTTCCAAAATCGATCAGATCGTATAATCCACCGTGAACCGTAACAACACTAGGAGTTCCACAGGCCATAGCCTCAATAGCTACCATACCAAATGGCTCATAACGAGAAGGCATAGCAAAAATATTAGCGGATCGGTATACATTGGCGAGATCATCGTCGGCGATATAATTTTTCCAAATAATTTTATCCATTACGCCCAGTTCCTTCGCTAATTCCTTCAATTTTTTCACACCTTCATCATCCTGATCTGATCTACCACTACCAATAGCCGCTACCAGACGTGCTTCGGGACATAGATCAAACACGGTTGGCAACGATTTGATAAGTAAATCATATCCTTTATTGTGGGCCATTCTACCTAAGGTTAAAATATCTGTAGGTTGAATATCATATTTCGATCGCATTTTATCATTCTCCTTCGTCGGAACCGGAAAAAAGCGGTTTTCATCAATACCCGGCGGAATCATGCTACAGTTCTTTGGCAAAACATCGTACTGCTTGGTTAAGAGATCGACCTGCGGAATAGTAGTAGCAATAACATGGTTACACATTTGGTACACAAAATATTCCTTTCGGATACGTTCTTTGAAACGGTATTTTTGCTCCATTTCTTTTTCATCCATATCACTTCCCATAGTGTGTTGCTTCCACCAGCCTACAGAATGCGGTGTATGTACATGAGAAACGCCTAATTCTTCAGCAATTTTTTGTCCGGCCCAACCGGCATCCCAGTAATGAGAATAAACAACATCATATTTTTTTCCTTCTTTTTTGATCGCCGCCAAACAGTTGGTTACAAACTTTTTTAAATGGTCATGCATATCCTCCTTTCGGATAAACTTTTTGCCACCGAATGGAATACGCCATACACTGTAATTTTCATCCACGTGGTCATATTCGGGCTGGTCTTCAAAACGTCTGGTTACTAAATCTACTTTTTTTCCAAGCCTACTAAAGCGTTCTGCGAGCTCCAAAACGTAAACTACCTGCCCTCCTGTATCGGGCTTTCCTAATTCTGGATTTGCTCCCACATAACCATGCAGGGAGATCATTAATATAGATTTCATAATTTAAAATATTAGTTACTTTTTTGTTATTCCAAGGTCATGACAAGCAGATATATACTGTGCTGCCGACCAAGCCTGATAGGATTTTCCCATCGGTTTTCCTGTTTTACCATGTGCCCATTCCGTGAATTCCCATTCGTCGGTCATACCTTCTTTATTGATCAAGGCCAGTTTATAAAGTTCTGACACAGCCACATCTCTAAAGCCAAGCTTATTTATAAACTTCACCCAATAGCCGCCAACAAAAGGCCAAATTCCTCCATTGTGATAATGATCAGGAAGATTCAATAAATTAACCGTATAATAAGGGCGCCAATCCGGATCTCCAGGGCTCACCACCGGATACACGTTGGCAACAGGATACGGATCGTTTACCCCAACACCCAACATAAACTTAAAGGTTTGATGTGCTTTTTCTGAATCAACCGTACCATGTAAAAAGGCCAGAATATTACCTAGAATATCACAACGCCAACTAAAATCAAATGGTGTTGTTTGCGCAATTAAATAAGACGTATCTCCAAGTGTAAATTGCTTTTCGGCAAAGGAAACTGATTGAAATAATTGCTGCTGTGTCGTTGGCCAAAAATTCTGTAATATTTCTTTTTTGATCACCTGCGACCATCTGATATATTCTCCCGCCTGCTCATGGTCACCTAGCATTTCCATCATTCTACCAAAGCATACATTAGCGCGATACCAAATAATTTCATCGTAAAGAATGTTATAACTTCTACCAAAAAGGTCCGTCCAGTCACCCGCTTCAGGAATTTCAAGTAAAGCATCATTATTACTATCATGTGCACCGAGCCATTGCATGGTTTTCTTAATATTTTCAATATGCGCTCTTAAAAACTCAATATCTTTAGTAACATGTACATATTCATAAAACGCAATAATCACCCAGATTCCACTATCAATAGAACAAATTCCACCGACACCGGAATAGTCAGCTACATTATCTTTGATCTGAACATTTGAAGGAATCTGACCGTTTCGTGAAATATGCTCAACCAGAGTGAGCAAGGTTTGCCTTTGGCATTTATGTATTTCCTCATCTCCAACAAGTGGAAGAGAACCTATCACGGTAATGGCGCCATCTCTGGCCCAAACACTATGATAATTTTGATCGGTTCCTTTGGTTATATTATCTTGGATAGAACAGGCTGAAAACCCTAAAGGGGTGATATTCTTTTTTAGAGCTACAATGGCTTTTTTATAGCCTTTCCGAATGAGCTTTATTTTTTCATCTTCATCTTCAGTCGCTAAGATTTCGCGTTCCTTTTTGATAAAGAATTCGTCTTTATGATCTTCATTTCTGGCAATCATAGCATCTTTGGGCAAAATCTTATAATAGACCAAGCCTTCAATAACCCCATCTCCATGAACAGATTCTGCATGATAAATTTGACGGTATTTGGTATACTTATAAAGTTCTTCATGCGCATTTGCCACGACAATACCTTTTACGTTTTCTACATCGAACATAGCAGAATCGTTACCGCTATCACCGGCTACCAGAGTATGATGCGAGTCTATATCCAGTTTCTGCAATAACCATTGCAGCGCATTTCCTTTATTGGCCCATTTTGGTAAAATATCTAAATATTGCTCCCCCGAATAAACCACATTGATATGCATTCCGGCTTTTTTAAATTCCTTTTCGATCTCATCGATCAAAGCTTCAGGAGCGTCATAAAAGAAATAACTACGCTTGTAAGCATGTTGAAATTTTAATGGCTGCTCACTTATCGGGTGATCTATCTCTTTAATAATGTTTTCGACTGCCTTAAGATCCCAGCCGTCATCGAGGATCTCATTGAATTCTTTTACAGTCTGCTTTTTATTATAATCGTAGATTAACGTCCCTACCCCAGCGATTATATAATCAGGTTCGGGCAACGTACCTTTTTCTATTAAACCCAGAACATCATCCAATAAACGCCCCGTGTTATAGGTAAGCAAGATGTTGTGTTCTGGTTTATATTGGGTCCAAACTTTTGGAAAATTACTTTTATGGGTGTGAAAATTTATAAGCGTATTATCGATATCAAATGAAAGAAGCTTAATATCCGGTACATTATCATCTTCGGTGTTACTCATAAATATGTTTTTAATTTAAAATAAGTTCTTTAAAATAACCTTATGGTTTTCCAAAATATAGCTTTTCCAGTACTAATATGCAAGAAATAAACAGGTATTCTGACCGTAATTTGGAATGTACCAACCAAAAAGCGGCTCAATACGAATATTAAAAATTAGCCACATGATTTTTGCCATATCAATAATGGAAAAACCTCCCCTATTTTAATTTTCAATGGAAAATATTCTCAAAAAACAGGTTAATTTTAATAAAAAAAGAGAGGCTTTTTACCTCTCTTTTCATTTAAATATCATTGATAAAACTTCCATAGGGATCTTTAAATTGTAACCCCTCGGAAAATCTAAATTTACTTAGAAGTTTAAACTCAACCAGAGCCCAAAGCACAAATTCTTTTACAAAATAACTATCCTGTTTGCTCAATTTTGGCTGATGCTTTCCTAGAAGATCATCTAGAGGAGAAATAGCGTCTAAGCGACTTTTATACTCCTTATCTCTCAGATCATCAAATAATTCAAAACCATCCTTCTGATTAAAAAACCACGAAACGATATCGTCGTAAGGACTTTCTTCATCCTGCTTCTGAAGTTTTTCAATTTTCGGAAAGAACTCCATAAAAAGACTCTTAACAGCTTCGCCTATCAATTTATAAGCTACCTCTGCTGCACCTTCTTGCTCCCCTTCATAAACCAACTCTACCTTACCTGTTATCGCTGGAATAATACCCAGGAAATCACTTAATCGCAACATGGTAATCTTATCACCGGATAAAAGTGCTCTACGCTCTGCGGTACTCAAAAGATTTTCTAAGGCAGTAATGCTCAATCTAGCACTCACACCACTTTTTGCATCTATAAATTCGTTTTCTCGCGCCTCAAAGACAATTTGTTCCAATAAATCCCGTGCCAGATCAGGTACCATCACAGTGTTCTTTTGTCCTTCAACCACGCGTGCCTCCTGCTCAGTGATCGCCCGAGCGGTTTCAATATCTTCAGGATAATGTGTTAGTATCTGAGATCCAATACGGTCTTTTAAAGGCGTTACGATACTACCTCTATTGGTATAATCTTCCGGGTTTGCGGTGAACACGAATTGCATATCCAAAGGCAAACGCACTTTAAAACCGCGAATCTGAATATCGCCTTCTTGTAATATATTAAATAAGGCCACCTGGATTCGCGCCTGCAGATCTGGTAACTCGTTAATAACAAAAATACAGCGATTAGCACGCGGGATCATACCGTAATGGATCACCCTGTCGTCGGCATAACTCAACTTTAAATTTGCTGCTTTTATAGGGTCCACATCTCCAATAATATCAGCTACAGTAACATCGGGTGTTGCCAGCTTTTCAGCAAAACGCTCAGTGCGGTGGAGCCAGGTAATTGGTGTATCGTCACCTTTTTCTTTTATTAATTCTTTAGCATAGCGTGAAATGGGGTTGAAAGGATCATCGTTAACCTCTGAACCTTCCACCACAGGAATATACTCATCCAATAAATTAACCATCAAATGGGCTAATCGGGTTTTGGCCTGACCCCGCAGGCCTAATAAATTAATGTTATGACGGGACAAAATAGCTCGTTCTAGCTCCGGTATAACCGTATTCTCATAGCCATAGATCCCTTCAAAAGTAGTTTCCTTCTGCTTTATTTTTTCAATAAGGTTATCACGTAATTCATCCTTTATCGATTTACTTTGGTATTCAAACTTTTTTAAATGTCCAAGTGTTTTAACTAACTCTAAATTCATATCGTTTTTTTTCGGGTACTAGCCTTTTATTCTTTTTTTTCTGTTCTTTTCGTAATCTTCAAATATCATTTCGCCCAATCCTTGTAATCCAGTGTAAAATGCTTTTCCTTGATTCGCATGACTAAACTCCCTGATAAATTGCATCAGATAAGGATCTTGAGCAATCATAAACGTCGTGATTGGAATGTGTAATCGTCTGGCCTGTTGCGCCATAGCGTAACACTTGTTCACAATATGCCGATCTAAGCCATTCGGGTTTTTATAATACTCACCGTTGGGTAAACGCATACAGCTGGGTTTCCCATCGGTAATCATAAATATTTGCTTGTTGGTATTTCGTTTTCTGCGCAACAGATCCATGGCCAATTCTAAACCAGCTACAGTATTTGTATGGTAAGGTCCTACTTTTAAATAGGGCAAATCTTTTATTTCAATCTGCCAAGCATCATTACCAAATACTAAAATATCCAGCGTATCCTTGGGATATCGCGTAGTGATCAACTCAGCCAGGGCCATCGCTACTTTTTTGGCAGGTGTGATACGATCTTCACCATACAAGATCATACTATGACTGATATCGATCATAAGCACGGTACTCATTTGAGATTTGTGAAGCGTTTCTTCTACTACCAGATCATCTTCAGTTAAACTGAAATCACCAATACCATGATTAATTTGAGCATTACGCAGGCTTTCAGTCATGGAAACCTTATCCAGAGCATCACCAAATTGATAGGCTCTGAAATCGCCGGTATGTTCATCACCTAAACCGGGGCTTTTACTTTTATGATTTCCTTGTCCACTGCGCTTGATCTTACCAAATATCTGATCTAAAGCCTGTTGCCTGATAGCACGTTCCGTTTTGGCTGTTATTGCCAACGAACCATTTCCATCAATATCAATTTCTTCTCTCAGATATCCTTTCTTTTTAAGATCTTCTATAAAGTCATCGATTGAATAATCGGGTGTGGTTAATTCGTATTCCTTATCCAATTCTCGTAACCAATCGATAGCCTCATCAAAATCGCCAGAAGTGTGTGTGATAAGTTCTTTAAAAACTTCGAAAAGTTTATCGAATGGAGATTTTTCAGGTGCCTCATATTTCTTAAACACAAAGCCCTTTTTACTAAAATTCTTTTTTATCATAGCCGTATAAAATTAATACTTTTTACGCTTGTAAAAAACAATGGCTAATTAGATTTTCTTATAGTGAAATTGTAGTTACTTACTCAACGCGATTGAGACCATTGAGATTTTCAATTTTAATATGCTTCCCTACGGTAGAAATCAAGCCTTCTTTTTTAAATTGAGACAGAACACGGATAGCAGATTCAGTAGCCGTACCTACAATATTCGCAAAATCCTCACGAGACAATAATACACTTAATGTTCCATCGGAATTAACACCGAAACTATTATGGATATGAATTAGAGTTTCGGCCAAACGCTTTCGCACAGATTTCTGAGCCATATTTACAATAATATCATCGGCTTCTTTAAGGTCTAGTGCCATATCCTTGAGGACGTCAAAAGAGAATTTTGGATTATTCTGAAGATCGGCTATAATTTCGCTTTTTGGAATAAAACATACTTCCATATCGTTCAAAGCTGTCGCCTGTAAATTGGAAGTTTCATCCGAAATCAGGGAGCGCTGTCCTAAAAGCTGGCCTTTAACCACCATTTTCACAATTTGATCTTTACCATTTTCACTCAGCTTAGATAATTTACAAACACCATCCTTAATGCAATAAACACCATTTACACTATCACCTTCTTCGAAAATAACCGTCCCTTTTTTTATGATTTGAGACGTTTTGCAATTGGATATTCGCATTAACTCATCTTTAGTTAGAGACTTTAAAGAATTGAATTGTTTAATAATACATTGTTCGCACTTACCCATAGTTTGATTTTAAGGTAAAAATACATAAAACATGATAATTATCATATAAAAAAGCCACTGGATTTTCGAGTTTTGTCCGGTAAGAACTTTTTATTAAAATGTCGAAAAGAACCTGCTATCATTGCGGATTAAACTTTACTACTCCCGCCTTTAAGCTTGAGGATAAATCCTTTTGCTGTAACGGTTGCAGAACTGTATATAGTTTATTAAAAGATCACGACCTCAGCTGTTATTATGATTTACAGGAAACTCCCGGTGCTAAGCCTAAAACGAGTTTAGAACAGTTCCATTTTCTGGATAATCCCAAGATCGTTGAACAACTTTTAGAGTTTCAGGATGACACAGTACACATTATAACCCTTTTTATCCCGCATATTCATTGCAGTTCCTGTATTTGGGTCCTTGAAAATTTTAATAAGTTACATCCTGCAGTTAGCGGTGCTACAGTGAATTTTGGAAAGAAGACCCTGCGCTTTTCGTACAATCCTAAAAAGGCCTCCTTAAAGGAATTAGTGGAATTGCTAAGCCGGATTGGATACGAACCTCTTATTCGCCTTAACGATTATGATCAGGAGAATAAAAAGATAGACCGCTCTATTATTTACAAATTGGGTATCGCCGGTTTTGCCTTCGGAAATATCATGTTCCTGTCGTTTCCTGAATATTTTCAAGTGGGTGAATTCTGGTTGGAACAGTACAAAATCCTTTTTAGGTGGCTCATGTTCTTTTTTACCTTACCGGTAGTATTTTATGCCGCAAACGACTATTTTATTTCAGCGTGTAAGGGTCTTCGCTCCCGTATTTTAAATATTGATGTACCCATCGCTCTGGGCATTTCGGTATTGTTCCTGAGAAGTACGTTCGATATTATTTTCAATGCGGGTTCTGGTTTTTTTGATAGCTTGAGCGGTCTGGTTTTCTTCTTATTGCTCGGGAAATTATTTCAACAAAAAACATATAGTTTTCTCTCTTTTGAACGCGATTACAAATCATATTTCCCCATCGGAATAACAAAACTTACAGCCAAGAATAAAGAGGTGTCCATTCCGGTTCACGATATCAAAAAGGGCGATAGACTCTTAATTCGAAATGAAGAACTGATTCCTGTGGACTGTGAACTTATAGAGGGTCATACCAAAATTGATTATAGTTTTGTAACGGGAGAGTCAAAACTCATTTCTAAAAATGAAGGCGACCAATTATTTGCTGGTGGTAAACCACTGGGAGGAAGCATTGAAGTTAAGGTATTAAATAGTTTAAGCCAGAGTTATCTCACCCAACTTTGGGATCAGGACGTCTTCAACCGTGATAAGGCCTCGGGGTTTACTAATATTACCAATCGGATCAGCAAACACTTTACCTGGGCAATTTTAAGTATCGCTGTAGTGGCTAGCCTGATCTGGCTTTTTATTAATCCCGGAATGGCCTTGAATGTTTTTACTGCCGTTCTTATTATCGCCTGTCCTTGTGCCATTGCTCTGGCCGCACCGTTTACTTTTGGGAACATACTGCGTATTTTAGGGAAAAAGAAATTCTATCTTAAAAACGCTTCAGTTATTGAGCAACTGGCTCAGATAAACACTATTATTTTCGATAAAACGGGAACACTCACCTCTCCCAAAGAATCTAAAATTCAATACGAGGGCATTCCTTTAAATGCTTCCGAAAAGGTCCTTTTGAAGAGTTCCTTACGCCAATCAAATCATCCATTGAGTCGGTCGTTATATCAACTCTTGAGATCGAATGGTATTATGCCTTTGGATGATTATGAAGAAATTACAGGAAAAGGTATTGAGGCTCAGGCCAACAAACAGTATTTAAAAATAGGTTCGGCTGACTTCGTAGGCTTACGCCAAAGTGAAAAAACGACATTGAATACGACCGTTCATATCAGATCGAACCATAGATACAAAGGGCAGTTCACCTTTTACAATAAATACAGAAAAGGTATTTCTAAATTGTTCAATCACCTGAAAAAGCAATATGATCTCGTTGTTCTTTCCGGAGATAATGCCGGAGAGGAATCCAATTTAAAAAAATTACTTCCGGCTAAAACAAAATTGGTTTTTAACCAATCACCACAAGATAAACTGGAATACATTAAACACCATCAATCTGAAGGAGCACGTGTGTTAATGATTGGAGACGGTTTAAATGATGCCGGTGCTTTAGCACAAAGCGATGTGGGTATTGCTATTTCCGAGCACGTCAATGTATTTTCGCCGGCTTGCGATGCCATTCTAGACGCTTCAGTCTTACATAAACTAAATGATTACATCAATCTATCCAAAGCCTCGGTTAGGCTTGTGAAATGGAGTTTCCTGCTCTCTTTGATCTATAATCTGGTGGGGCTTTATTTTGCTGTTACGGGACAATTAGCCCCTGTTATTGCGGCTATATTAATGCCTCTAAGTTCTATTAGTATAGTGGTTTTCACCACTATTGGTTCTAATGTATTAGGCAAAAAACTGAATTAACTTTTAAACATGATAAAAGTCATCTTTTTTGCGCGAGGTGGCTTGTAATTTTGGTCCATAACATATTTACACCTATGAGCGTCATTTATATTCTATTAAGCATCAGTATCGCCGTGGCTATACTCTTTTTTGCAGCGTTTATCATAGCGGTTAAAAAAGGACAGTACGATGATAGTTACACCCCATCCGTTCGAATGCTGTTTGAAGATGAGCTCGTAAAAAAACCATCTTCAGAAAAAACTCAATCTAAAAAAGTAAAACAACACTAACTATGGAAATGCAACAATTTCATTACGATAATAAAATCGTAAAAAACTTTCTATTTGCCACAATGGTGTGGGGTATTGTAGGAATGCTGGTCGGTTTATTACTGGCTTTTCTATTTCTGTTTCCAAACTTAACGGATGGAATCTCATGGCTCAGTTTTGGTCGTTTACGTCCTTTGCATACCAATGCCGTGATTTTTGCTTTTGTTGGAAACGCCATATTTGCAGGCGTTTATTATTCTACCCAGCGTCTACTAAAATCCCGTATGTTCAGTGATGCTTTAAGTAAAATTAATTTCTGGGGTTGGCAGCTTATAATTGTTAGTGCCGCCATAACCCTGCCTTTAGGGTATACAACATCCAAGGAATATGCCGAATTAGAATGGCCGATTGATATTGCCATAGCTCTGGTTTGGGTGATTTTTGGATGGAACCTCATCGGTACTATTTTCAAACGGCGTCAGCGCCATTTATATGTAGCGATCTGGTTTTATATTGCCACATTTGTAACCGTAGCCGTGCTGCATATTTTCAATAGTTTAGAACTCCCTGTAACGGGCTTAAAGAGTTACTCGGTTTATGCCGGCGTTCAGGATGCTTTGGTGCAATGGTGGTACGGTCATAATGCGGTTGCTTTCTTTTTAACTACGCCATTTTTAGGATTGATGTACTATTTTGTTCCAAAAGCGGCCAACCGTCCTATTTACTCCTACCGATTATCGATAGTTCACTTTTGGTCTTTGATATTTATTTATATCTGGGCCGGACCACACCACTTATTATATACAGCCCTTCCGGAATGGGCACAAAATTTAGGCGTTGCCTTTTCAGTTATGCTTTTAATGCCTTCCTGGGGTGGTATGATCAACGGATTATTAACACTTCGTGGTGCTTGGGATAAAGTACGTACAGATCCTGTTTTAAAATTTATGGTAGTCGCTATTACCGGTTATGGTATGGCCACATTCGAAGGTCCTACCCTTTCCTTAAAAAACGTAAATGCCATTGCCCATTTTACCGACTGGGTTATTGCCCATGTTCATGTTGGTGCCTTGGCCTGGAATGGCTTTTTAACCTTCGGAATGGTTTATTATCTGATACCTCGTTTGTTCAAAACAAAATTATATTCCACAGGGCTGGCTAACCTGCACTTTTGGATTGGCACATTAGGCATAATTATATATGCCCTGCCTATGTATGTTGCCGGATTTACACAAGCCAGTATGTGGAAACAATTTAATCCTGATGGAACATTAACCTATGGTAACTTTTTAGAGACCGTAACAGAAATTATCCCCATGTACTGGATGCGTGCCATTGGAGGCACCCTGTTTATCACCGGTATGTTGATCATGGTTTATAATGTAGTGGTAACCATGAAAAAAGGTCAACAGGTGGAAGACGAGCTAGCGGAAGCACCTGCTTTGGAACGCGTGAGTAAAAAACGTACGTCTAAAGAAACCTGGCACAGTTGGTTAGAGCGCAAACCTATACAGCTCACTATTTTAGCTACAGTAGTTATACTTATTGGTGGTGTCGTTCAAATTATGCCCACCTTGTTAGTAAAATCGAATATCCCAACCATAGCAAGTGTAAAACCTTATACTCCTTTAGAACTCGAGGGACGGGATATTTATATTCGCGAAGGCTGTGTGGGCTGTCACTCACAAATGATACGCCCCTTTAGGAGTGAAGTAGAACGCTATGGTGAATACTCCAAAGCCGGTGAATATGTTTATGACCATCCTTTCTTGTGGGGAAGTAAACGCACCGGACCGGATCTTCATCGAATTGGTGGAAAATACTCTGATATCTGGCACTTTAATCATTTTTACGATCCCCAAAGTATTTCGAGCGGATCAATCATGCCACGTTATCCGTGGTTGATCTCAGGAAGCTCTAGCGTGCTGGATAAAACCAATACAAAAGCAAAAATGCGCGCCATGGTAGCACTGGGTGTACCTTATTCTGAAGAAGAAATCTCGAACGCCAACCTAAGTATGGATGAACAAGGTGCCCAAATTGAAGCCAACCTTTACACCGATCCTGATTTCGCAAAGGTTTATGAGGCCAATAAAAAAAGTGCGGCAGAAAAAAAGGTGCCTTTTGTAGAAATGAAAGATCGTGAGGTCGTGGCATTAATTGCCTATTTACAGCGCCTAGGTACTGATATACATGTAGAAAAAACAGCCGATAACTAATTTAAAAACTAAGACCATGCTCAAGTTTGTTAAAAATCATATGGATAGTATTACAGGAATAGAGATCTATCCGATCATATCGCTTCTTATTTTCTTCATCTTTTTTGTGGTGCTTTTCTGGTGGGTATTTACTGCTAAGAAAGCCTATATCAAAAAGGTAAGTCGGTTACCATTGGAGGAACCAAATGACCTTGAAAATAGAAATTCAGAGCCTCTATTCTAATTAAAAACATTTAAAAAACATTAAAACAATAAGCAAATGAAAGACTTAATTCCATCATGGATACGCGTACCGGTCCTGTTCTTTATCATTTTCGGTATTGTAGAATACAGTATAGATACAGGTAGTGATAAACCAGCCTTTCTAGCCTACCCTATGGTATCTCTATTCTTGCTACTGGTATTATTGATACTTATAGCCATAGAGGGTATTCTGTATGCCATGGAGAACATCATGCTTAAAAAATTGGATGCCGAAAAACGAGCTGCTTTTTTAGCTGCCAAAAACAAGTCCTTTAAGTTCACCTGGTTTAAAAATATTTACAAAAAGCTTATCGCACAGAAACCGATTGAGGAAGAACACGAAATTATTTTAGACCATGATTACGATGGAATCAAAGAATTGGATAATAGCTTACCACCATGGTGGCTATATGGTTTTTATTTAACCGTTATTTTCGCAGCGATATACTTATTACGATACCACGTCTTTGATGGCAAAAACCAATATGAGGCATTTGAAACGGAGATGGCAGAAGCCAAAGAAGCCATAGCCGAGTACAAAAAAACAGCCAAAAACCTGGTAGACATCAATACTGTAACCCAACTTACGGATGCCTCGGATCTGGCAGCCGGAAAGAAAATTTTTGAATTAAACTGTGTGCCCTGTCACATGACTGATGGTGGTGGTGGTATTGGTCCCAATTTAACCGATAAATACTGGATCATGGGAGGTAGTATAAAGTATATTTTTAAAACCATTTCTGAAGGAGGGCGATCGGGAAAAGGAATGATCTCGTGGAAACAGCAGTTGAAACCTTTAGAAATTGCTCAGGTGTCCAGTTATGTTTTAACACTGCAAGGTACCACTCCAGCCAACCCAAAAGCTCCGGAAGGCGATCTCTGGGAAGAACCAACAGTAACTAACGACGAAAACCAAGAATCAACGAATTAAAATAAAAAACCATTAAAATAAGGAAGACTTGTGGAGACCGATGAAAAAGAACGATTTAGAGATTCGATTGGAACGGTTACCAGCTCCGGAAAACGCGCTTGGATATACCCTAAGAAACCGGATGGCAAATGGTATACATATCGTAAATGGGTTAGTTATGGTTTGCTGGCTTTCCTGTTTTTGGCACCTTTTGTTAAAGTAAACGGGAATCAGTTCTTACTGTTCAACGTTCTGGAGCGTCGATTCCACATTTTCGGATTTCCATTCTGGCCTCAGGATTTTCACTTGTTTGTGATCTCGATGATCATTGGGGTGGTTTTTGTAACCCTGTTCACGGTTGCTTTCGGGCGCTTATTTTGTGGTTGGGTTTGCCCACAGACCATATTTATGGAAATGGTTTTTCGGCGTATTGAATATTGGATCGAAGGCGACAGAGGCCACCAAATAAGTTTAGCCAAACAAGCTTGGAATGCGGAAAAGATCATAAAAAAAGGTTTGAAGTTGATTATTTTTTTGTTGATATCCTTTTGGATCGCCAATGTATTTCTGGCATACCTCATCGGGAGCGATAAATTGCTGGAATATGTAACAGATGGGCCTTCTGAACATTTAGGAACTTTAATCCCTCTAGGCATTTTTACCGGGGTATTTTATTTTGTGTTCGCCTGGTTTCGGGAGCAGGTTTGTGTTATTGCTTGTCCTTATGGCAGGTTACAGGGTGTATTATTGGATGAAGAATCAATTGTGGTGGCCTACGATCACAAACGTGGTGAAAGGGATAAAGGCCGGAAAAAATTTAAAAAAAATGAGGATCGTGAAACTTTGGGTTATGGCGATTGCATTGATTGTTTTCAGTGTGTACATGTTTGCCCTACCGGTATTGATATCAGGAACGGAACGCAAATGGAGTGTGTGAATTGCACCGCATGCATTGACGCGTGCAATCAAATAATGCGTGGCGTTAATTTACCTGAAGGCCTGATACGTTATGCCAGTGAGACTCAAATTAGCAAAAAAAAGCCGTTCCGGTTAACAGGCCGTATGAAAGGTTATATTGGGGTTTTGTTCATTTTAACCGGGATGCTTACCGGTATGTTGTTTTTACGAAACGATGTGGAAGCTACCGTGCTTCGCCTACCCGGGCAGTTATATGAGCACAAAGCAGATAATATGATCAGTAACGTTTTTACATATAAACTGATAAATAAAACAACCAAGGATATTAGTAACGTTCGTTTAAAATTGATCAACAGTCCGGGAACTTTAAAACGGGTAGCTACGCATGATACTTTAACCATTCCTAAACAAGGTATTGCAGAGGGCACCTTTTTTGTGGATATTGACAATGCGGTATTGAAAGCCGACCGAAATACGATTAAAATTGGCGTTTACGAGGGTGATAAATTAATTGAAACGGCTAAGGCTAATTTCGTAGGACCGAGGCGATTTTAAAGACCGCATTAGGGATAGAGGCTTTGTTGAAGCGCCTTGAAAAGCGCGACTGCCGATAGCCCGACCCGACAGGGGAATGCCCAAATAAAACATAGTATGAACATGGCCCAAAATTGAATTTGGGTCCTAAAAAATTAGAAAAATGAAATGGAATTGGGGTACCGGAATTGTCCTGGCTTTTGTTGGATTTATGAGCTTTATACTTTATTTTATTGTGAACGTTATGGTGGATAAAACCTATGATTACGACCTTGTCACAGAGGATTATTACAAAGAAGAATTGATGTATCAGGAGTCGATAAATAAATTGCAAAACGCGGAAAATCTAGCTGAAAACATTCGGTTTGAACACAAAGCCGAGGGGCTGGTAATTTATTTTCCTGAAAACCTGAAAACTGAGGTTATTACGGGACAGGTGCTCCTATACAGGCCTTCGAACAAAGGTTTGGATTTTAAAGTTCCTTTGGTGCTTTCGGGACATCGTTTAGTGATTCCGGATGCGAAGATTGTTGCAGGACGCTGGGACCTAACGGTAGACTGGAATTATGACGGCACGGAATATTTATTCAAACAATCTTTAATTTATTGAGATGATATTTGCGGCATTTTTATTTGGATTTGTGGGGAGTTTGCACTGTGTTGGCATGTGTGGGCCAATTGCGTTCTTACTTCCTGTTGATCGAAAAAATTCGTACAAGAAAATAGCCCAAATTAGCTTATATCACCTGGGGCGACTAATATCTTACGCTAGTATGGGACTGCTTTTCGGTTGGTTGGGAAGCGGGTTTTACTTATTTGGTTTTCAGCAACAATTATCGATTGCCATAGGTGTGTTGATGTTGGTGGCGATCCTTTGGCCGAGACAACAATATTTTAAAACGCACCTCACCAATCCGTTGTATAAACTGATATCAAAAGTGAAATCAGGTTTAGGTATGGCCCTTAAAAAGAAAACAGCAGACACCTTTTTTACGATCGGTATTTTAAACGGGTTGTTGCCCTGTGGCCTGGTGTATATGGCTGTTTTTGCCGCTATTGCTAGCGGTGATGCGTGGCAGGGCGCCCTATATATGGCCCTTTTTGGTTTGGGCACCTTACCATTAATGACCATGGCTATTTATCTAAGTAGTATAATATCGACTTCTTTACGACAAAATATTCAGCGTTTGATCCCTATTTTCGTAGGCCTTATTGCAATTCTATTTATTATTAGAGGTCTTGGCTTGGGAATTCCTTATCTCTCCCCTGCCCCTATACAGGAGATGACTACCGCACATATGAATTGCCATTAATCCTTGTATTTAAAGGGATTTACGCCTTATTAACCCAACCTTCTGATATTAATTTTGTTAAATTTTTATAAAAAATAATAGTTTAGTTTGCTTATTTAATAGTAATACTATTATATTTGCGCTCAAAATTATTAAAAATGAATAATTTACTTTCAAATTTAAAAATTTCAGTACCAGAGAAGATCTATGTAAAAGATCCGGAGTCTTCTGATTTGGGTAGACGCATCGTTGAACACAGCATTATTTTGATCAACGAGATTGGCTTTGACGCCTTTACCTTTAAGAAATTAGGAGAATTGATTGGCTCGAATGAAAGTTCTATTTACCGTTATTTTGAAAGTAAACACAAGTTACTCTTGTATCTATCCTCATGGTATTGGGCCTGGATAGAGTATCAATTGGTTATGGAAACCTACAGTCTTTCAGACCCTAAAGCGAAGATGAAAAAAGCTGTTGAAATCGTATCGCGTACTACTGAGGAAGATTCTAAATTTTCGCATATCAACGAGGTTTTACTCAATCAGATCATTATCAATGAAAATTCAAAATCCTTTTTAACCAAAAAAGTTGATCAGGAAAATAAAGATGGATACTTCATTATTTACAAACGTATTGTGCAACGCTTGAGAGATATCTTTTTGCAGGTTAATCCTGATTATCCATTTCCTTCCAGTCTTGCCAATACGGTAATAGATGGCAGTTTACATCAGCATTTCTTTAAAGATCATTTCGCGTCTTTAACAGATTGTAACAACGATACAACACTAACAGAATTTTACATCAATCTTGTCACTAAAACCCTAAAAATTTAACTATGCCCGTACCTACAATGAGTCCCTGGAAACGTTTGATCGGATTGATCGAACTTGAAAAGCGGGACGTTCTTCAAATCATTTACTATGCTGTTTTTGCCGGAGTTGTTGCTCTTACGCTTCCTTTGGGAATTCAGGCCATTATAAATTTGATTCAAGGCGCTCAAATCTCAACCTCATGGGTGGTTTTGGTGATTTTGGTAACGATTGGGGTGATCTTCTCAGGGGTCTTACAATTGATGCAGCTCCGCATTATTGAAACCTTGCAGCAGCGTATCTTTTTACGCTCGTCCTTTGAGCTCACTTATCGATTTCCAAAAATAAAAATGGCGGAGTTACGAAATTATTATCCGCCGGAATTAGCTAACCGCTTTTTCGATACGCTAGCCATTCAGAAAGGCTTGTCTAAAATACTAATTGATGTGCCAACGGCAGTATTACAAATTATATTCGCCTTGACCCTATTGGCATTTTATCACCCTTTCTTTATCATATTCGGATTGTTGTTGCTAACGCTCATCTTCGTGGTTTTTAAGTTTACGGCCAAACGTGGATTAGAAACCAGTTTAAAGGAATCGAAAAACAAATATAAAGTAGCTCATTGGATCGAGGAGATTGCACGTACGGTGATCAGTTTTAAACTATCCGGAAAAACCCATTTAGGGCTTCAAAAAAATGATGCACTGGTAAATGAATATATAAAAGCCAGAGAGAGTCACTTCAAGGTTCTTATGCTCCAGTTCATTCAAATGATCAGTTTTAAAGTGATCGTTACTGCCAGTTTATTGTTAATTGGTGGTGCTCTGGTATTAAATCAGGAAATGAATATTGGTCAGTTTGTGGCCGCAGAGATTATTATTTTATTGGTCATTGCCTCAGTAGAAAAACTTATTTTAGGATTAGAGTCCTTTTATGATGTATTGACCTCATTAGAAAAAATTGGAGAAATTCTGGATAAAGAACTGGAGAGCCAAGAAGGCGATAAAAGTACCATAAATGGCGCGCTCAATCTAACTTTAGACAAGGTGAGTTATGAGGTTCCTGATCGTCCTAATCCTATTATCAACAAGTTATCACTAACGGTAAATAACAAAACCAGATTATTGGTATTAGGAGAAAGCGGCTCAGGTAAATCGACGCTATTACGACTAATTGGTGGGGTTATAGAGGCCACTTCAGGCCATATCTATGTCAATAATTTGTCCATGACAGGTGTTAATTTAAACTACTACCGGTCACAATTAGGATTATCTCTAACGGAAGAAACCCCGTTTGAGGGCAGTATCAGGGAAAATTTAACCTTTGGTGACAATGACATTACCAATGATACCATTTTTAATGTATTGGATAAAGTTGGTTTAAACGATTTTATAAAAGAACAACCGAAGGGCCTGGAAACCATTCTTTATCCAGATGGTAAACAAATGTCGCATACGGTTTCGAAAAAATTAGTTTTAGCGCGTGCTATCCTGAAGCAACCAAAATTATTAATCCTTGAGGATGCTTTAGATCGTTTCAACCCCAAAGAAACTGAGAAAATTATTGATTATTTAACACACAAAGATCGTCCTTGGGGTCTAATCGTGGTGAGTGGAAGTGAAAGTTGGAGTAAAAAATGTTCTGAATCTATAGTGTTGAATAATGGTAAACTTAAAATGAACGGAAATGCTTAATATTTCAAATAACAAAGTGGGTGATCATATTGATTTAACGATGTTTAAATCGAGCAAACCTGTTTTTAATAAAAATTATTACAAACATTTCAATAGGTTTTTAATGGCTGTGGCCGGCATAGGGGTTATTATATTATTCTTACCCTGGACCCAAAATATAACGGGCCGTGGTTTGGTAACAACATTAAAACCGAACCAGCGACCTCAGACCATCCAATCTCAGATCCCGGGGCGCATTGAGGCCTGGTATGTGCAAGAAGGTGATTTCGTGAAAACCGGTGATACTATTTTAAGGATCTCTGAAGTAAAAAGTGAATATTTTGATAGCCAATTAGTTGAGCGCACGAATCAGCAGATCAAATCGAAAAGTTCCGCCATGTCTGCCTATCAATCGAAGGTGGAAGCTTTGAATCGTCAGATCTCGGCCTTATCGCAAGAGCAGCGCCTAAAATTTGCCCAAACAAAGAATAAGCTTCAGCAAGCGCGTCTTAAATTAAAAAGTGACAGCATTGCTCTGGAAGCAGCAAAAACAAATATTGCCATTGCCGAAAGGCAGTACGAACGTGTTGAAACACTTGAAAAGGAAGGCTTAAAAGCCGTTAAAGATGTTGAAGAGAAACGCCTGAAATTACAAGAAACACAAGCAAAATTAATATCCAATGAGAACAACTATTTAGCCAGCCAAAATGAGGTGATAAATGCAGAGATTGAACTCTCAAGAATTAGTCAGTCCTACGTAGATAAAATCTCTAAAGCACAGAGCGACATGTTTACGGCGCAATCTAATCAGTTTGATACCGAGGCACAGGTGAGCAAACTTGAAAATGATTACACCAATTATAAGATGCGTCAAAACCTGCTCTATGTCACAGCACCTCAAGACGGTTTCATTAACAAGGCCCTTCGCGGCGGTATTGGAGTTACCTTCAAAGCCGGAGAAGAACTGGTAGGCATCATGCCTTCAAATTACGATTTGGCCGTTGAAACCTTTATCAAGCCCATCGATCTGCCACTAATTCACCCTGGTGAAAAAGTTCGCGTGCAGTTCGATGGTTGGCCGGCTATTGTTTTTAGTGGATGGCCTAATGTATCTTACGGTACCTATGGCGCTACCGTTGTTGCTATAGAAAGGTTTATCAGTGACAATGGAAAATATCGCGTCCTTTTGGCGCCCGATACGAGTGACCATGAGTGGCCGGAAGCGATCCGTGTAGGGTCGGGAGCCCGCACCATTGCCTTATTGGAAGATGTTCCGATCTGGTTCGAACTTTGGCGACAAATCAACAGTTTTCCCCCGAATTATTATCAGCCCAATTCACAACCAATAGCTGAAAAAAAACAATAACTATGAAGTATGTTTTAATAAGCCTACTCTTATTTACCAGCACTTTAGGATTTGCGCAGGATAGTACCAAGGTATTAAGCCTCGCTGAGTATCTGGGGTATGTGAAAACCTATCACCCTGTAGTAAAACAGGCCCGTTTGATAACCAGTGAAAGCGAAGCCCAACTGATGGCCTCCCGAGGTGCTTTCGACCCAAAATTAGAGGTTGATTTTGCAAATAAAGAATTTAAGGGAAGTAATTATTACAATCAGCTCAATGCTGCATTTAAAATTCCTACCTGGTATGGCATTGAGCTAAAAGCGGCCTACGAGGCCAATGACGGCCTTTATTTGAATCCAGAAAATACGGTTCCGGATGATGGTTTGTACAGTGTGGGAGTGTCCGTTTCGCTGGCTCGAGACCTCCTCATTAATAAGCGCATGGCTCTATTGAAGCAGGCCCGACTTTTTGTAAAGCAGGCTAAAGCAGAACAGCAGTTACAGGTCAACCAAATTTTGTATGAGGCCACTCTAAGTTATTTCAAATGGCTTCAAAGTTATAATGAGAAGCGGGTGTATGAAGCATTTTTAGAAAACGCTCAATTCCGCTTCGACGGTATCAAAAGAAGCTATGAAAGCGGTGAGTTACCCGCCATTGACACCTTGGAAGCCCGAATTACTTTAAATACACGAAAACTCGATCTGGAAAAATCCCGAATAACCTATATAAAATCAAGCTTGGCTTTATCGAATTTCTTATGGTTGAATGATAATACACCCATTGAATTGCGGGATCAGGTGATTCCAGATGTTCAGACCGGTGAAGCCATTGATAATGTATTGAATACCTCTGAACTTGATCTTGAAAACTTAGATTTAAGTTTACACCCGAAGCTCCAGGCCCTGGATTTTAAATTACAAGGTTTGAACTTAGAACGGAAATTAAAAATGAATAACCTCCTACCTCAGGTCGACCTGCAATATCAGTTTCTATCTGAAACACCCGAATTGGCCTCGTCTTTCAATACAGCCAATTATAAAGGTGGTTTGCAGATCAATTTCCCTTTATTCCTGAGGAAAGAACGTGGTGATCTGCGTCTGGCTAATCTCAAAATGCAGGATACCAGATTTGACATTCAGGTAAAACAGGTTAGTCTTAAGAATAAGATCGATGCCTTAAACCAGGAGTTGGCATCCTATGTGGATCAAACGAATTATACCAATGTGATCGTTGCCGATTATCAAACCATGCTACAAGCTGAGGAGCGTAAATTCTTTTTAGGTGAAAGCGCATTATTCCTGGTAAATACCAGGGAATCCAGACTTATTGATGCGAAGTTGAAAGCCATTGCTTTGGAAACCTTATATTACAATACCAAGGCTGCCCTATTTAATGTTTTGGCGCTTCCGGAAACGAACATACCTTAACGTAAAAAACTTATTAAGTTTGGCGTTATCACATTTTAAATGTGATCACTGGTAAGGTAGCATGATTGGCTAAATCTTCACTAATACTGCCTTCGAAGAAATGGGCTAGACCTTTTCTGCCATGGGTTGGAACGGCAATAAGATCGGCTCCAATTTTATTAGCGAAATTCAAAATGCCATCTTCAATGGTGTAATCATTAACGTAGAACACCTGATCTAATTTATCGAGATTACCTTCAGCCTTTTCAAAAAACTCCACTGCCTTTTTTTCAATTTCAGCAGAACTCCTAAATTGCTCGTTTGGAAGATTTACATGCACAAAATAAGGTTTTGCTCCAAGTGATTTAATCAGCATTAAAGCTTTGTGATACACTTCAATACTTTCAATACTAAAATCAGTAGCATACACAACATCATCAAAGGAAATGTCGCTCAACCTTTGTTTAACAACCAATACGGGAACCTCGGCATTACGTACCACTCGTTCTGTGTTGGACCCTACAAAAAACTCTCTAACACCACTGGTGCCATGAGAACCCATCACGATAAGGTTGGCATTGTTTTCCGAAGCAACATCATTGACTTCACTAAACACTTTGAAATGCTTTACTATGGGAGTCACTTGAATATCTTTTAAATAATCTTTTTCCAGAAATTCTTCAAATTTCTGCTCTGCCAACTGTAAGAAGAAGGCAGCTTTCTGATTTTGCAAATTATCTGAAGCCGTAAACATGACATCGGACATTTCCAACATGTGTAAAACCAATAATTCGGCCTGATACTTTTCTGCAAGTTTGGCTGCGGTTTCCAAGGCAAATTCTGAATGTTCAGAAAAATCAATTGGTACAATAATTTTTTTCATTTTTTCTTTTGTCTTTTTAGTTAAACGGTCATAGAAAACAACTTGGTTTCAGGCTGTTTGCGTTGCAATAACATATCAAAAGCCATACAAATATTTCGAATAAATGGCCTTCCTTTCGTGGTTACTTCAATAGCATTAGCAGTGGTTTTTATCAATCCGTCCTGTTCCAGTACTTCTAAACGAGCCATTACCTCGGGAAGTGCTTCGAACCACCCTGATCGCTCAGACCAACGTGTCTTAAAGGTACACATTAAATTTAATATATGTTTTCTGATCACCAGATCTTCTTCATTTAAAATATGACCTCTGTATACCGGAAAAACACCATTATTTACCAGATGGATGTATTCTTCAATCCCTTTTACATTCTGAGCAAAAGAATACCAACTATCACTAATAGATGAGGCTCCCAAGCCAACCATAAGTTTTGTTTTTACTTCGGTATAACCCATAAAATTACGATGCAAGGCATTTGCTTCAAAAGCATTAAACAGGGTGTCATTAGGGAGCGCAAAATGATCCATGCCAATATCACCATACCCGGCTGATATTAATCCGTTTTTTCCTGCTTTGTATTGTTCCAGTTTTTCAGCCACCGAAGGCAGATCCGATTCACTAAAACCTCGCTGACCATTGCCTTTTATCCAAGGTACATGGGCATAACTGTAGAAAGCAATGCGATCGGGTTTTAATACTTTCGTTATTTCAATGGTTTCCTGAACGTGTTTCAGCGTTTGATGTGGTAACCCGAAAATAAGATCGTGACCTACTGATGTGTAACCCATATCACGAGCCATTTTAGTAACTGCCGCCACCTGATCAAAGGGCTGTATCCGGTGAATAGCCTTTTGCACCGTTTCATTATAATCCTGAACACCAAAACTTACCCGACGGAAACCGAGATCATACAAGGTTCGCAAATGTACTTCCGTGGTATTATTTGGATGGCCTTCAAAGCTGAACTCATGATGCTCTGCGACTTCGGCCCGTTTAAGAATTCCGTTTATGAGGTATTGCAAATTTTCAGGGCTGAAAAATGTTGGTGTTCCTCCACCAATATGCAAGGATGTGATCAAAGGTTTTTTGGGTAACAGATTCAAGTATAACTCCCATTCTCTTAAAATAGAATGAATATAGGGACGTTCCACCTTGTGATTTTTGGTGATGCGTTTATGACAACCACAAAAAGTACATAAACTTTCGCAAAATGGTAAATGTATATACAAGCCGATCCCTTCTTCAGGACCTGATTCCCGATAGGTCTTCAATACAGAGGTTTTCCAATCTTTTAAAGAAAAGGCATCAACATTCCAGTAAGGAACCGTTGGATAACTGGTATAACGGGGTCCGGGAACATTGTACTTATTCACTAGGGTGTAACACATAAAATGATATTTTCATTTTCAAAAGTATCGCATTGGGTTTGGAAAAAACATGACATATGTCATACAGGATATTTGCAATTGGTTTAGTAAAAGCGTAACTTTCGATTAAATCAAAATAAAAACTTTAACATGAAAAAAATTGTATTAATAGCCATCCTTGCAAGCCTTAGTTTTACCGGTTGTAAGAATAAGAAAGAAGATAAAACAGATACTCCCATGACTGAAACACCCATGATGGAGGAAGCTGAAACAACGATGGCCTCTATAACCGTGAAAGCGACTCTGAATGCTAAAAGTGAGAGTAATGTAAGCGGAATGGTTGTATTTGAAGAATCTAACGGCGTTGTAAATATGACTGCGGAAATGAGTGGCCTGGAACCAGGAGTTCATGCGATCCATTTACATGAATCCTCTGATTGCTCTTCCGCCGACGGAACATCTGCCGGAGGGCACTGGAACCCTACCGCACAACCACATGGTAAATGGGGCGATGCCGCCGGTTTCCACAAGGGCGATATTGGTAATTTTACGGCCGATGCCGATGGTAATGCTACGGTAACCTTTTCTACGGATGAGTGGTGTATTGATTGTGATGATGCCACCAAGAATATTATTGGAAAAGGTGTAATCGTTCATGCCGGTGCTGATGATTTCACTTCACAACCCTCCGGTGCTGCCGGAGCTCGTGTGAGTTGTGCAGGTATCATTGAAGCAGAATAATTTTAGAACTTATTACAAATAATTTAAAGCTACTGCAATTGCAGTAGCTTTTTGTTTTTTTATTTAGTATTTTCGAAACCAAATTAGCCTCCATGGATTTAGAACAACTGGTAGTAAGATTCCAGAACAAAGACGAAAAAGCCTTTGAAACCCTTTACAATATGTACAGCGAAAGCATGCATGGCGTTATTTTTAATATCGTAAGGGAACATGATATTGCAGAAGAAGTGATGCAGGACGTGTTCATTAAGGCCTGGCACAAGGCAGACAGTTATAGTGCCAATAAGGGTCGGTTTTTTACTTGGTTATTAAATATTGCCCGGAACGCTGCCATTGACAAAACGCGCTCCAAAAGCTTTAAAAAGAAAAAGCAAAACCTCAACGCCGATTTTTTCGTAGATATCATTGAAACGCCTGACAGCCTGGACAAATCGACAGATGCTATTGGGATAGCCAAATTTGTAAAGAAGCTGGCCGAAAAATGTAAAGCCGTTATTGAGCTTTTATATTTTAAAGGATTTACGCAACAAGAAGCCTCCGAGGCTTTGGACATGCCTATAGGCACAATAAAAACCAGAAACAGGAACTGTATTCAGGAACTAAGAAGCATGGTTTTAGAATAAATTAAATGTATGAAGGATGTTAGATCCTGAAATAAAAAAAGAAATAAAAAAATTTGATAGTACCCTAATATGGATGTAAACGCTTACATAGACTCAGGAATTTTGGAACTTTATGTTGCCGGAGCCCTTTCCGATGCGGAAAATGAGGCTGTTTATGCCATGATGCAAAAACATCCGGAGGTACTTCAGGAGGTTTTGCAGATCGAAGCGGCAGTTATGAAGCTTACCGCAGCAGCCTCGCAAAAAGATACCACCACCATGTGGACCGGCATTAAAAACGGCATTAAAGAGGGTGAAGCTCCGAAAGTGATTACGATAGGAAGATCGCGATATAACTGGGTGACCTATACCGGATGGGCAGCCTCCATAGTACTTGCAGCCGGTTTGTTATGGACCTTGAACCAGAACCAGGATCTGAAATCGGATATCAAAATGGTGGAAACACAGCAATCGGAATTGGAATTCCAAATAGAAAGATCTCGCAACAGTCTGGAAGAGACCAAAACTTTATTATCGGTATTACGTGATTCTGATATCATGCAAGTTCCTTTAGAAGGCCAGGGCGATTTTAACAATACTTATGCTAAAGTGTATTGGGACAAGAACAGCGAGCGCGTTTTTATTGATGCGCAAGGCTTACCAGACCCGCCACGTGGTAAGGTGTATCAGGTATGGTCATTAAAATTGAGTCCGCTTACCCCTACCAGTTTAGGAACAATCGATCAGTTTACTGATGATCCGAACAAGATCTTCGAGCTGAACAACCCAAACCAGTCTGAGGCCTTTGGAATTACGCTGGAGCCTGCGGGTGGTAGTGAAAGCCCAACGATGGACCAATTGTATACTTTGGGTGTTGTAAAAGCCACGTAGTAGAAGGACTTAAAAAAATATATAGAACCTCCAAGCTTTTAGTTTGGAGGTTTTTTGTTGGATTTTTCGCAATGCGGGATCGGATAAAGATCACTAAAAGTTCCTCTTATCCGGGGAATAAGTCCCAAAAAGGTTTATTTTAGTGAACATATAATAAGTTGTAAAACATACCCAAGTGACATTGAATATTTTGAACACTAACTTTAAAAGAAAACCCATTTCATTATATATTGACTTTATTTTGTTTGGTGAATTATCAAATTGAAATATTTAATGTAATAATTAGAATGAAGAAATTACTAACCAATTTTATTTCAGAAAATCCATTTTATTCTGGTTGTATTTTTCTCTTCCTAGGAATATCTTTTTTACTTTATAAGTTTTTCAATAAAAAGGGTTATAAAATGAAGGATTTTAACGATTATAACATCGCAGATTGGGGGTTATTAGTAAGCTCTTGGGGATTAACTATAATGCTAATTATTTTAGGATTCCTTATGATTAACAAATAAAAAACGTTTTACAACAACGCGTATAATTCATTGCTTAGGTTCTCGGCTATCGGAAAATCCTGCGGATTTTCCTACGGTTGGTTTTTATTTACTAAATTGGTTACCTAAACCCGCAACAAACCATACACGAAACGTTGTGCTTCATTATAACCAACTAATAACCAATGATAAAATTCTTTAGAAAAATTCGTTACGAACTTATGGGAGAAAACAAAACTGGAAGGTATTTTAAATACGCAATTGGCGAAATAGTTCTTGTTGTTATTGGAATTTTGATTGCTTTGAGTATAAATAATTGGAATGAGAGTAGAAAGCAAAATATAAAAGAAATAGAAATTCTAACAAGTATTCAAGAATCATTAAAACGGGATAAAATTGAATTAGAAAGTGTTATTCCTTCTAATAACAGAATAAGAAACTCTATAGATGTGCTATTAAATTATATGGAGAAAAATTTACCCTATCAAGATTCACTGAGTTACCATTTCTTTAATTCAACTACCACTTGGGTTGCCAATTTCCAGAAGAGTGCTTTCGAAACCTTAAAATCTGAAGGTATCAACTTAATTTCCAATAACGATTTAAGAAAAGACATTGTTGAATATTATGATGCCGGTATTGAATCTTCAAAATGGCAATCTGAAACGTATAGAAATGTCGTAATAAATGCCTTTGAAAATGTATTCAATAACAGATTTGAGAGCTTTTGGCATTCAAATTATGATGAATTGATGCAAAAGAGATTGAAGGGGGAAGATGTGAATCCAGTAGATGTTAAAGGACAAATGGTTCCAAATGATTTTGAATCCCTAAAAAAAGACAAAGAATACCTATATTTCTTAAGGAGTCTTAAAAATATAAATAGTTGGCATATGGATAGAACGCTTAATTTGACCGTCATTTCTGTAGAAAAATTAATTAAAGCCATTGATTCTGAATTGGAGCATTTAAAATAAATAAAAAACAACGAAAGCACAACAATGTAAAACCGCAATTGCGGCGGATTCAACTACGTACGAATCCACTCGGAATTGCTAAAGTCCGTGCTAAACCGAAAATTAACGCATATTAACCCGTAACTGACGGTTATACGAGACTGTTATATGCAACCATGACCCGTCCTGAATAAAGGCTACATAATTTTAAACATTATGTACAAAAATGACAAGATCATCAGACGGTATTCAGAACCTTTTAAACAAGCTTATTCATACATATTTGTATGAATATTTATATAAAAGAATATGTATATGTATTCTTTTGTTTTAATTTACATACTTATATGTATAAAATATTAACAGATGAGAAACAAGAAAAGAGTATATCATAGCATTAAGAAAAGCTGACAATGGAAATATAAAACCATTAATAAAATTTGCAGAAAACTAAAGCCGACACCGTATATAATTTATTGCTAGTTCTAGCCTACTTACGAAAATCCTCGCGGATTTTCTATTCGGTTTGTATTTGCTAAATTACGTGCTTAAAACACGAAACAAACCATATACAAACACGTTGTGCGTAATTAAAATAAAATCATAATACCATGAAATCATCATTTTTTTTAGCTATGAGATGCCTTCTAACCCTAATAGTATTCATTACGGGCTCAACCCTTCTTATTGCTCAAAATATTCCAACAAACCTGGAAAAGAAGATTGATAGTTTATTCGATGGATACAATGAAAAACCAAGCCCGGGAATAGCAATAGGTATAATGCTAAATGATGAAATTCTACTTTCTAAAGGCTATGGTTTAGCAAATCTAGAACATAAAATTCCTATCTCAAGCTCAACCTCATTTAATATTGCTTCAGCATCCAAACAATTTACGGCTTATGCGATTGCGAAACTAGAGAATGAAGGCAAACTTTCTTTTGAAGATGATATTCGCAAATATTTACCTAAACTACATGCCTTTGAGGAAACGATTACAATTGATAATTTACTTTTCCACACATCAGGAATTCGTGGTGTTCATATTTTGAGAGGATATATTGAAGGCAAAATAGAAGTTAGAAAAATAATAAGCCAATCAGAATTACTAAAAATTATATACAATCAACGAGAATTGAATTTTAAACCAGGTACTGCTACAATGTATAGCAATTCTGGCTATATCCTCCTAAGTGAAATAGTGGAGAAGGTGTTTGGAATCACTTTTGCCGATTATCTGAAACAAAATATTTTCGCTCCTTTAGGCATGGATAATACGGTTTTGGTGGATAGTTACGAACAAATAATTCCAAAAAGAGCAGAGCCTTATCGAAAGGAAAATAATGAATACCTGAGAACCGAGGGTATGCTGTGGGAAGATTATGGCAACTCTGGGATTTATTCAACAATTGAAGATTTATTCAAATGGCAAAGACACATTCATAAACAAACGTATATGCTACGTTTTGACCCTAATAATAACCCTAGTTTCGCCATGGGATTAATGTTAAACAGGGATACTGATGGCGAATTAGATGAAATATTTCATTTTGGTAGTGTGCCAGGGTATAAAACGATTGTTAAGTATTATCCAAAAATAAATTTGGATGTCATCACTGTATCAAATTTAGATAACAACAGAACTGATCTCATGGCAATAGAGTCCATTAAAAATATATTTTTTGATCATAAAGAGGACGTTGCATCATCCGAAAAAATAGAAGTACCATTAGAATATCTAAGGCAATTTGAAGGCACTTATTTAATTATGGGTGATAATGCTATTATTTCGATAGAAGGCAAAAACCTAATGGCTCAAACACCTATGGGTAAGATTACACTTCAGCCTATAGGGCCAAATGAATTTTTAATGGAAGGAACGAAAAATACTATGGTATTTGATAAATCTCTCGATTTTTTTACGCTAAAATCACCCGGTGGAGAATTGAAGGCATCACGTATTGAAGAAGACGAACCAGAACCAAATTATGAAACGTCTTTAGATAGTTTTATCGGTAATTACAAATCTCCAGAGTTGGATATATTAAACAGTATTGAATTAATTAGAAATGTGTTAGAAATTACAACAGCTTCAAACCAAAAAATTCAGCTAAATAGAACAGGAGAAAAGACCTTCGATGGAGTTGAATCTTATTACTATAACAAGTTAGTATTTGAAGTAGAGAATGGCAAAATTAACGCATTTCGAGTAACTGACGAGTTAGGATGGGTTCAGAATTTATTATTCGAGAAACAATAAGAGTACCCTTTTGTGAACTATTAAAAACTACGCACAACAATGGCTATAAGTAATTGCTTGCTCTCGTCACTTCTGAAAAATCCGAGAGGATTTTCAGTTTGGTTTGAATTTGCTAAATTTAACGACTAAACCACCTAACTACTCATAGCCGAGACCGTTGTGCTTCATTAAGACCAATCAATAACCAATGATAAAGTTCTTTAGAAAAATCAGGCAAAAAATGCTAACTGAAAACAAATTCAATAAGTATTTACTTTATGCAATTGGGGAAATTATACTTGTGGTTATTGGAATTTTAATAGCATTACAAATTAATAATTGGAATGAACAGAGAAAGGTAAACACTAAAGAATATCTAATCCTAAATGAGTTTCTTAATTCAATCAATAAGGACTTAAAGGCATATGAAAATGGTATAATTCCAAGAATAGAAAGAAAAAAATCTGGGCTAGATAGTCTTCAAAGGTATGTTTTTCACAAAAAAACAATTAACGATTTACTTTTTTTAGATTTTTATTCCTATTTAAGTATTGACACTCGCTTGCGATTCGATAATGGGCCGTTTGAAGCTTTAAAATCAACTGGTTTAGATGTAATAAGGAATGATTCTTTAAGAAAAGCAATTAATAATGCTTACTCTTCCAGATTACCTAACTCTACCTATTTTTCCGATCGATTAAATGAGAGAAACGAATCCAAAATATCTAAATTCCAATACAAGTTTTTAAAGTTAAAGCGAGTGTATCATAATGATGGAAGGGAACACATGCATTTTGACCTAAAAGTCGAAGATATTCTAAATAATCAAGATTTTCTTTGGGCTTTTGATTTAGAACGTCAAAAGTATGAAGAGTATGAAAAAAGATTAAAATCAATTAAAACTACTTTATTAGAATTAAAAACAATGATAGAAAAGGAAATAGAAAAATAACGAAAGCACAACAATGCGTATAGAGCATACCCTTCGGAATAAGCACCAAACACGAGACCGTTAGCCACAATCATGAAAAATGAGAATATATAAATTAATATTAATAGTCATTTTATGCTTAATCTCTTGTAAATCACAAGAAGAAAGGAAGAAACATTTCATTTCATTTGACGGAACAAATATTGCGTATTCTGATAATGGCAATGGCGAAGTTGTTTTACTGATTCATGGTTTTATAGTCGATGGAAATTGGAATTGGGGAAAATCCGAATTAAAAAAACAACTGATTGAACAAGGCTACAGAGTTATTATACCAGATTTAAGAGGTAATGGAGATTCTGATAAACCACAAAATGAAGATGCCTATAAAAATAATGCGGAAGTGAAGGATTTAATAGCTCTTGTTGACCATTTAGAAGCCAACAACTATTTCGCCGTTGGATACTCGAGAGGTGCAATTGTACTTGCAAACTTACTTACTAAAGATAAACGAATTACCAAAGCTGTTTTTGGAGGAATGAGCATTGGATTTACGAATCCAAATTGGGACAGGAGAATTGAATTTGGAAATGTTTTTTCTGGACGTACTGAACCGAATGAGATGACTACAGGAGCCGTAAATTTTGCACAAAATCTCGATGTGAACTTTAAAATAATGGGCTATTTACAGGACTATCAACCTGAAACAACTGCTGCTGAACTTAATAATATTGAGGTAGAGACTTTGGTAATTTGTGGAGATGAGGATTTAGATAATGGAAATCCGAAAGAATTACAAGAACAATTACCGAATAGTAAATTGAGTCTCGTTAATGGAGACCATATGAGTACACCTTTTTCAAAGGACTTCGCCGAATCGATTATTGAATTTCTTAATGAAAAATAACAGGGGATAACACCGCGTATAATTAATTGCTAGGTCACTGCTGACTTACGAACATTCCTTCGGAATATTCTATCTGCGATTTATTTGCTAAATTAAGTGCTTAACTACGCAGCTAACCATGCACGAGAACGTTGGCAACAAGCTGAAAATAAAGTTACATTCAATTGAAAAATATTTAATAAATTTAATTCATGGGATTAGAATTACATGATTTCTTCATTAAGTATCCGACAGAAAATAAACTTATTGGGGATGACTATCTATTTATAGAATACAAATGTCCATTAGAATCTGAAAAGGCTAAAATGTGGACAGACACACCTTTTCTTGTTTATGTGGTAAGCGGTAAAAAAGACTGGACATCTGTGGATAAAACTCACACTATTGAAGCTGGGGAAGCTCTTTTTTTTAAGAGAGGTCTGTACAGCACCAAACAATATTTTGACGAAGCATATTGCACTGTTGTATTTTTTATAACTGAAGATTTTATAAGAAAGTTCATGATTACTAATGAAATGATGTTTAAATCTAAGAATAACGTTCCTTCGGAAACCTATATATATGACATTGCCGTTACAGATTCTCTTAAGGCTTTATTTCTTTCAGTGTTCAGCTATTTGAAACTTGGCAGCAAAATACCTAGAGATTTGGTGGAGATGAAATTTAATGAGCTCTTCTTTAATTTAGTTATGAATCCTGTTAACAAAGACCTGCTCACATATTTTGATTCTTTAAAACGCATTGAAAAAGTAAATATTGAAACAATCATGAAAAAAAACTTCTATTTTGACCTTAAATTAGAAGAATTTGCTCGACTTTGCGGAAGAAGTTTATCTACTTTTAAACGTGATTTTCAGGACTATTTTAAAGAAACTCCCGGAAAATGGTTAAATTCAAAACGATTGGAGTACGCTAGAACTCTTTTAGAAAATCCTGAATTAAACATAAACGACATCTGTTATGAGAGTGGTTTTAAGAACATATCTCATTTTAACAGCAGCTTTAAAAATCGCTTTAAATACCCTCCTAATAAATATAGAAAGCTTATTCTAAAGCATTAATAACTAAGTTTCCCCCATTTGAACTTTAGAACAAAAAAATTGAACTTTTATGAAAATAATAGGATATGAACGTGCACTAAATTTGTCCTATTAATAATTAAAAACAATTTATAATGGAAACTTTAACAAACACACTCAACGGATTTAGTTTAGAAGGAATCAATCACGTAGTAGGAGCTATCAAGGAAAACCCAGCAATAGCAAAATTTGAATTAAGAGCCACAAACAAATGGCTTACTGGAGGGCATAACAGAAGCACCATTCAAGGGTTTTATGGAGCTTGTCAGGAAGATACTTCTCGTGAAATACCTTTTGTTTATGACAATGATGAACCTTCTATTCTATTAGGAACAAATAACGGAGCTAACCCAGCAGAAGTTATACTCCATGGTTTACTTGGCTGTATGACAACCTCAATGGTATTATTGGCTTCAGCTCGTGGGATTGAGATAAAAGGAATATCATCTCGAGTAGAAGGAGATTTCGACCTTCAAGGCTTTTTAGGTTTAGATCCATCTATTGAAAAAGGAAGTCAACAAATCAGAGTATCATTTGAAATAGAAGGTGTATCTGAAGAACAAAAAAAGGAATTATTATTATTAAGTAAGCAATCACCTGTTTATAACACAATATTAAATCCTACAGATATAAGTGTTTCAATCAATTAGTGAAGTATCCCTGTTACCAGAAATAAAATCTCAAAACATTTTGTTTTGAGATTTTATTTTATCCATATTTTAGTAAATCGCTTATTGAATAAAACAAAAAATGATAAGCAGAACAATAGAAAGCCTGTTGCCAACACCGACTATACTTTATTGCTTCTGACTATCCTTCCGGAAAGTCCATGCAAATTTACTATCTTCGATTTACGACGGAAAGAATCCTGCTGATTTTTCCGCAACCAAACTTAAGAAGTGTATAATTCATTATTTTGGCTAGTGCTTATCACGAAAATTCCTTAGGAATTTTTACTGCCAAGTAATTGTTTACTAAATTAGTTGCTGCACATGCAACTAACCTTACACCAAAAGTTGTAGCACATTAAAACCAAACGTAATGAAGAAAATCATTTTCTTTACAATATGTTTACTATTTGATTTAACAATTTCATATAGTCAGGAATCCCTTCCTTATGAATCTAAAATCGCAGATTTAGGTGAAATCCAAATGGAATACATGGATTATGGTGGAGATGGACCGGCATTGATTATGATTCAGGATTTTCATAATTATTATGAAGGTCCGTACAAAAATCCCAATAGTCCAATGTTAGGATTTAACAAAAGTCTTTCCAAAGAGTTTCACGTAATTGAACCTTTAAGAAGAGGATACGGCAAAAGTACAGACACCAAATGGGGATATGATGTTGCTACTCTTTCTGAAGATCTAATTCTTTTTATGAAGACTTTAAATATAGAAAAAGCCTTTTTGTATGGTCGATATCCAGGTAACCAAGAAATGACCTGGCTTGCTGAATACTATCCAGAAAAAATAATAGGACTTATCTATTACAATAATCCTTTAATAACAGTCGGTTGTACCGACCCCGAAGTATTAGAACATGCGGAAAACACACAAATTTTTTCTCCTGATTTCAATAAAGAAAAACTAAAACGTGTTATTCTATCTAGGTCAATGTGGCGTCCTACATTTTTAACTGATACCCTAAAAAGAATTAGCATTCCAACAATACGCTTTATAAATCCTGATTTAGAAAGTACAACACTTATGCTTTGGTCTTTAGAAACTGGTGACTTAAAACTTATGAGTGAAGAAGATTGGCCGGATAGGAAAGAAGAACAGCAATACATAAAAGAGTTATTACAGGATACTGTGCGATATAAGCGGCTTCATCAAAAACTTATAGATTGTAATCCTTCAGAGGCTCTAGAAAAAGGAATGAAGCAAACTTTCGGTAAAAATTTGATTACAAAAATTGAACCCGAACAATATAAGGATAAATCTAATCTGTTAATTTTCAATTCCTACTTGCAATGGCAATTGGAGAATATAATAGATTTTAAGAAGGAAATAGAAAATTAAAACGTGCTACAACAATGGTTATAAGTAATTGCTTGTTCTCGCCTACTTTGGAAATTAAATTGCTAAACCACGCAGCTACTCATAGCCGAGACCGTTAGCAAGAATTAAAACTAAATATTATGAGAAACTTAATTTGGTCAATTTTACTATTAATTTTAGTATTTGCATGTAAAGAAAATAGATCAGAGCAAGTCCAAACATCCATTGATTCAACTGAAACACAAATTCCAACTACTACTCCTTCAGAAATCGGAATTGATTCAATTCTTCTCAATAATTTAACAACCAAAATAAAAAAACAAGAATATCCGAATATTCATAGTCTACTAATTGCTAAAAACGGGAAACTTTTCTATGAACAGTACTTCAAAGGCGAAGACCAAATTTGGGGACGTAATATTGGTAACGTTCAATTTACCGATACGACATTACACGATATTCGTAGTATTACAAAAAGTATAGTTTCAGCCTGTATTGGCATTGCCATCGAGAAAGGGTATATAAAAAGTGTTAAACAAAAGATTTCTGATTTTTTCCCCGAAATGAAAAGAACGTTTAGTGAAGAAAAATCAAATTGGACAATAGAGAACTTTTTAACTATGACAACGGGATTATCTTGGAATGAAGATGTTCCCTACAATAATCCAGAAAATAACGAGACCAAAATGTCCTCAAGTGAAGATCCGGTTAACTATGTATTAATCCAGCCATTAGAGATTAAATCAGGTACATCATTCAATTATAATGGTGGAGCTACTCAAGTATTGGCGGAAATTATTGTGAGGTCATCAAAGACCCCATTGGATACGTTTGTAAAAAAGCATTTATTCGACCCTTTGGGAATCAACAAATTTGAATGGACCAAATATTCTGCTTGGAATGGTTCAGATACTTTTGCAGCAGCTTCTGGCTTGCGGTTAACATCACAAGATTTATTGAAATTTGGTTTGCTTTATAGAAATAATGGCACTTGGAATGGTAGGCAAATAATACCCTCTCATTGGGTACAGGAATCTTTCTCTGAAAAAATCAACTTTCCGAGTACAGTTGCAGATGGAAATGACGCGTATGGATATCAATTTTGGATGTGGCTAGATGACATTTCTAATAATGAATTTAAGATGATAGCAGCTATTGGAAATGGAGGACAAAATATCTATTTTGATTTGAAAAATGATATTATAGTAGTAACTACAGCTGGAAATTATAATAATTGGAATATTAAAAATGACCCATATGCACTTTTACGAAATGAGATATATCCTATAATATCAAATCATAAAAATTAACTCTCGTTAACTGAGTATATATCCTATGGCTTGGCTAGTCATCACATAGAAAATCTTAGGGTTTGTCCAAAGTTGATTTTCACCTGTTAAGGTTCGTGCCAAGATACGCCATAGCTCATATACAAAAACTTTAGCGGCAATTTCTTATTCATGAAAAAATCATTCTTTTTTATTACAAGCATTCTGATGACCATCATAGTTTTGATTGGTTTTTCACCTTCATTCTTATTGCGTCCCTTATTCACTTATGAAGAATTACCAATAGCCTATATCATTCATGGTACGATAAATCTAATTTGGTTTGTAGGATTAATTTATCAGACTTATATGATAGCCAAAGGCAAAATAATAAACCATAGAAAAATGGGGTATAAAATCTTTGGCTGGGTAATTCTTATGCTTCTTTCTAATTTATACATTATCTATTTGACCGCCATACGGTATCATGCTGGAGAACTTTCCCTTCAGGCTGCTTCAGGAGTAACAGTCGGTAACATGATTGGATTGCTATTCTCAATAATTATCATTTCATTGGCGTTTACTTATAGAAATAAGACTAAAGTTCATAAACGCCTTATTTTCATTTTTTCCATCGGCTTATTAGGATTTGCAACAGACCGAATAGGTAGGAACATAATTCCTTTAACTGATCAAACGATCATTAATGGATTAGTTATGTCAGTAATAATTCGAAACCTGTTTTACATAGGCTTAATAATCTATGACATAAAAAAGCTTAAGAAACCTCATTACCTAACAATCATTGGAATACTACTACCGTTTATTAATTTGGCTATAATCTTTTTATTGCTGCAAAACGGGTTTGGTGAAAAATTTCTAGATCTTTTTAATTAAAAAAAGTCACTAACAACGGCTATAATCCATTGCTTAGATTCTCACTTTCCGAAAAATCCTTCGGATTTTCCTATGGTTTGGTTTTATTTGCTAAATTGACTTCTTAAACGCTCAACAAACCATACTTATTCTCGTTGTAGCACATTAATACCAAAATTAATAATGCATACTAAATTTTCATTTTCGTTCTTATTCCTATTTACTCTATCTATAATGTTTGGACAGGATTCGATTCCTTATAAATCAAAAATCGCCCATTTAAATAACATGCAAATGGAGTACAAGGATTTTGGTGGTGAAGGTCCTCCGTTAATCGTGATTCAAGGAGCTCACAATTACTTTGATCAAAGTTCATCAAGCCCGTATTGGCAACATGAAAAAAAGTCCTTTATTGAATTTTATACTAAGTTAGCGGAACATAATAAAGTACTTGCTCCTTTAAAACGCGGTTTCGGAAGAACAAGCCCACAGTTGGAAGAAGATAATGTCCAAACTGCAACTGAGGAATTGATTTTATTGATGGATAAACTGGAAATTGAGAAGGCCTTCTTTCTAGGTCGAGATGTTCCAGCTCAAAATATGCTCTATTTGGCAGAGCACTTTCCTGATAGAGTTTTAGGGCTTATATTTATTCAACCTGTTTTTGTGCGTACTGAAATTAAAGATGACGCGACTAAGGATTTTGTTTACCACAATTATTCACAATCTTATAAAGCTTCTGAGTATAAAGAATTTAAATTTAAATTATCCCAACAAGCTTACAGACCACAAATTTATAAAGACAGTACTCTTAGTATTAATATTCCTGCCTTACTTTTCTACCATGCAAAATATAGTGAAGAAACTCTTGAAATGCGAAGATTGGAAAGATTTATTAGCTGGGTTGAAAGCACTAAAAAGATTGAATGGAACAAAGAATATAGTTCTCCTGAAAGAGCTCACTTTTTTGAAAAGCTCTCAAAGGATAAAAAAAGAATGTATCATATCAGGGACTATCTAGTGGATAATAATCCTATTCCAAAAATGAATGCATCGTTGAAAAGAGCCTTTGGAAACAATTTAGTTGTATTTAATGAAAGTCTATTACAAGTTAATGATGTGAGAACAGCATTGTTGAATGTTTCTTATCCAGTAATTAAGGCCTTCTTGTTTATGACATCGGAAGAATAAACCTGCTACAACATCGGCTATAATTCAGCGTGGCGATAATGCAAAACCGAAAAGTAAAAAATATATTTAAACTGATTTCATTACTGAATAGTCCTGCAGACGATTTCACGACGAAATCATAGCTCAACCGTTACCTGCAAGCGGAAAAAATAGAAATAATTTTTTAATTTTAATATATACAACCAAAAATTAACTAATTATGAAAAACAAATTGAGTTTTGTCGTTTTAACCTTATTGTTCTTTTCTTCAATAAATGCACAAGACGGGTTTAGAATAGAGATAGGTGTCGGACCAACAATAGGGGACTCGCGAGAATACTTCTCATTAACTCTTCAAGGAAATTTTTACTATTTATGGAATGTGTCTGAAAAAATAAACATTGGACCAACAATAGGCGCCTTAGTATTTTTAGGAGAAGGAAATAATATAAATGGATCCAACAGTGCCTTTGGATCAATTCCGGATGTATACCTTCCTATTGCCGTTGCTGGTCGAATAGATATTATAAAAGCACTTTCATTCGGTACGGATATTGGATATGGATTAAGTGCAAATGCATTTGATAGCGGGGGTGGATTTTATTTTAGGCCAATCTTAACTTATAATCTGAAAGAGAAATTTGCGCTTATTGGTTCTTTTGCAAGCATTATTGAAGGTGATGGAAATGCTTCAACAATTAATTTTGGAATTAACTTCGGACTTTAAAGAAAAAACCAGTAGGTAACATCGGCTATAATTCATTGCTTCAGATTTTCCAATCGGAAAATCCTTTCACTTTAATTATATTTGGCCTATGGCGTGACAATCCTGTGGGTTTTTCCGCAACTAAATCATAGCCATACAGGTTGTGATTCATTATTACAAACCGCTATCCAATGATAAAATTCTTTAGAAAAATTAGACAAGACTTACTTTCAAAAGGAAAAACTGGGAAGTATTTTAAATACGCTATTGGAGAAATAGTTCTTGTAGTCATTGGTATCTTGATTGCTCTTTATATAAATAATATTAGAGAAAATCTACTTCAAAAACATTATACCATTGGTGTTTTTGAACAAATACGAAAAGATTTAGTGAATGATACTTTACAATTAAGTATTGATTTCAAGAAAATAAAACATACCAATGAACTAATTATTGATATACTTGAAAATAATGTTCCTGACTCATTTTATTCTAATATAAATGTTTATAACTATGATAGTGAGGTATTTATGCCGTTTAGGAGCTTGGCGACAGATTTTATAAACTTTCAACCAAATAATAAAGGTTATGATTTGCTTAAAACACTTAATAATAAAGAGTTGGTAAATGACTCTTTAACAAACAGCATTTTGAGTTATTATTCACAACTAAACACCGAGCTACCGGAATATAATAAAGTAACGGTAGAACTCTCAAAACGGAATATCCAAGAATACAAACAATACGTTTGGTTTGAAAACTGGGCAATAGGAAAGTATGACTATAATTTTATTGAATATTTAAAAGATAATGAAGATAATAGAAAACGACTTGCGGAATTTTACACCTATAATTCAGTTAATGAAAATTATTGGAAAAGGCTAAAACAAAGTTCTGGAAATCTTATAAATTTAATTGATAATCGAATAAAAGATCCTAAAAGATTAATTAAATAACGAAAACACAACATCGTATTAAATTAATTGCTTGTGCAAGCCTAAATACGAAAATCCTCGCGGATTTTCTATTCAGTTGGTTTTTGCTAATTTAGGTTGTTTACACAACGCAGCTAATCTTATACAAACACGTTATATGCTTTAATGAGCTATAATGAATAATAAGTATACAATTTAAAATATTTTATATGAAACATTTCTTATTATTAATCCTACTTTTAACGACTACTTTTTCGGTTCAAGCACAATACAAATTACTAAAAGCAGATTCATACCTTGATGTTAGAACTGGAAAATTAATCACTCCAGCAGATCTGCTCATCGAAGATGGATTGATAAAATCCGTTAATCCAAAGGTGATCCCTGAAGACACAGAAATAATAGAATTGAAGGGCAAAGTGCTTTTACCTGGGCTTATGGACATGCATGTTCATTTGGATATTGACTTTGAAGGAAACTGGGATTATATCTATAAAGAAAGTTCAAGCCAAGGCACGATAAGGGCAATTATTAATGCGAAAAAAACATTATTAGCAGGGTTTACAACGGTTAGAAACATTGGACAGTTGCATATTACGCGAGAGCTTATTGACGTGGCAATTGCAGATGCATCTGATAAAGGCTTAATCATTGCACCAAGAGTAATCCCATCAGGGCATATGATCTCTATAAATGGTGGACATGGAGATATTTCTCTGGGCTTATCCGAAGGGCTCATTGAATTAGGACCCAAGGATGGAATTGTTAATGGTAAATATGATGCCATTGAAGCAGTTCGATATCAGATTAAGCATGGTGCAAAATTTATAAAGATACATGCAACGGCTGGTGTGCTTTCCATGGAAGATGCAGTTGGAGCACAACAATTAAGTTATGAAGAAATGAAAACTATAGTAGACGAAGCTTCGAGACATCATATTAAAGTTGCTGCTCACGCCCATGGCACCGAAGGTATTATTGCAGCACTTAACGCAGGTGTTTATTCTATTGAGCATGGTTCCTTCTTAGATGATGAAGGTATTCGCTTAATGAAAGAAAAAGGAGTGTATTTAGTTCCTACGACCGGACTTTCGAATGTAGTAAATGAACTGGTTGATAAAATGCATCCTGTTATGGCTGCCAAAGCAAAATACGTTTTACCACTCGCCAAAGATAACCTAAGAAAAGCCATAAAATCAGATGTGAAAATAGCATTTGGTACAGATACACCGGTTATTCCACATGGCCAAAATGCAATTGAATTTTCAGCTTTAATAGCCTGCGGAATGAGTTCGATAGAAGCTATTCAAACAGCCACTATAAATGCTGCAAATATGCTAGGACTTCATGACAGAGGGGAATTAAAAGTAGGCTTACTTGCTGATATTATTGCTGTTAATTCTAACCCTATTAATGACATTAAAACTTTAGAAAGTGTAAAGTTTGTTATGAAGGATGGCGTTGTATATAAAAATGAAAAATAAAAGGAGCATATAACAATGGCTTTAAGTAATTGCTTCTTCTCACCTACTTCTGAAAGCCCTAGAGGATTTTCAGATTGGTGCATACTTGATATATTAAGTATTAACCCACGCAACTACTCCTAGCAGAGACGTTGGATACAATTCACCAAATAATTCATTATGAAAAATATTTATACATTTATCGCATTAGCAATAATTTTAACTTCATGCGAATCCAAGGAACCTCTATCTCCCAGATTTAACCATGTGTTTCTAGTAGTGTCGGATATGGAAAGGTCTGTCGAGTTTTATACTAAAGCATTCGATCTTAAAGTGACTAATGACAACGTAAAACATCTTGTTTGGACTTACGAAGATGGAACTCAAAAAGAAGTTGAAACCAATATTGTTTTTCTTAAATTTCCAGGACAGGACTTTGTTTTTGAATTGAAAGAGGTAGATAAAATGGAGGCTATTGATAATTTTGCTTTATTCCAGCATGTTGGAATTGATGTTAAAGATATCGATAAAGCACTGGAAAAAGCCCTAAACGCAGGTGCGGAAATAATTAGTCCAATTCGATTGGTCCAAACTCATGGACTTGAATTGAAACATGTATTTCTGAAAGGACCAGACGGAGAACGTATTGAATTGGATCAAATAATTTCGGGTGAATTTTAAGAAAAATACTATGCTCAACGAGGTGTAAAAATAATTGCTTGGATGTGGCCTTCTCAGAAAATTTGCAGGATTTTCCTTTGGTTCCTTCCATTTTTAGTAAGTTAGTTACTTGCACACACAACTATCCTTACACAAAAACATTGTAAGTAATTTGTCCAAAAATTTAACTATTTGAATATCAATAAAATATAATTTTATTTATTCTTTTTTAATGTTTTTTTATTGTTTTACAATAATTTATTATAGTTTCGCAATAATAAATTAATTCAACATGAATAACAAAACAAAAAAAACAGACAAAGGAATAAAAGCCTTTAACACGATTTACATGATCGGAATTGTTTTCGCGGGAACAAAACTGATTGATTATTTGCAATGGACTTTTCAACTCATCAAAAAATGGCACTTACCAGATGACCCTTTTTTCTCAAAGGTTAATATCATTAACAGTGACGTGCAAATATCTATTACAGCTTATTTGATTTTTGCTATTGCTTATGTAATCATATTTGGATTTATTTTTTTAGGTCTTTACCAATTGAATACAACAACAAAATTATTCGCAGAAAAGAAGATTTTTCAAAAAGAAGTCAGTTCAGCTTTTAAGAAAGCTGGAAAATCATTTCTTACTTTCGCTTTTGGAACTCTAATTATCGATATTGCTTTTACAGCTTGGGCACGAACTTCCAGTAAAGTAATTGACCTTTTATCAACTGAACTCTTAGTATTTCTAATTTTGGGTTATTTAATGTTCTTTTTAGCGGATATTTTTAAAGAAGGTATAACTCTACAAGAGGAAAATGAATTAACAGTTTGATTATGGCCATAATAGTTAATTTAGATGTCATGCTTGCCAAAAGAAAAATGCAATCGAAAGAATTGGTTGAAATTCTCGGAATCACACCGGCAAACCTTTCAATTTTAAAAACTGGTAAAGCAAAAGCAATTAGGTTTACGACACTTGAAGCTATTTGTGAAGCGTTGGAATGTCAACCTGGAGATATTTTAGAATATAAAGAAGAATAAAAAACTATATACAACAATGGCTCTAAGTAATTGCTTGCCTCTCCTACTTTAGAAAATTCTGAGGGTTTTCCTACGGTTCGGTTTTATTTGCTAAATTGGTTACCTAAACACGCAACAAACCATACTCGAAACAGTTGTGCTTCTTTATGACCAACCACTAACCAATGATAAAATTCTTTAGAAAAATTAGACAACAGTTACTAACTGAAAATAAGTTCAATAAATATCTGATTTATGCCATAGGTGAGATCATTCTTGTTGTAATAGGTATTCTTATAGCCATCCAGCTTGACGATTTCAACGAAGATAGAAAAGAACGTAAAAGGGAAATATCCTTTCTTCAAAAACTGAAAGATGATATCAATTTGGATATCCAAGATTTAACATCGACAGATTCCATTTTAACACTGTATCAATCCAATCAAGAAGAAGCATTGGAACTATTACTTAACACAAAATCAGTACAAGACCTTATAACCCTTGATTCCCTGATTGATTACAATTGGAATAATATAGAAGTAAATAGAAAGACTTATGATGAAATGCTTAATACTACCGGCATTTATATCATTGAGAGCAGAGACTTACTAAATCATTTAAGTGATTATTATGCTTTAATAGAAAAGTATCAACATTTCATGAAAGAGATTATTGAGGACTCACGGGAATATATCAAAACCCCTAAATTAAGTCCCTTCGTTTTTATACGAAAGCACTACAGAAATCCATCGTTCGATATAAATAGACTTGATACCAGTTGGATTAGAAATTATAATTCACCTACTTATTTAGCTTTGTCCAATTTCTATAGTCATGTGATGGGCGCTGTTAATGGGAATAAGCAACGTTATATCAAACAAATACTAAAAAACAGCCATGAATTAATAGATGAAATTGAACAGGAATTAAGGAAAATAAATAGTTTTAATAAATAACGAAGTCTCACACAACAATAGCCATAAATAATTGCTTTTACCCGCCTATTTCTGAAAATCCTTGTGGATTCTTAGTTTGGTTTACTTGCTAAGTTAACCGCTAAACCACGAGAAAACTCATAGCCAAGATCGTTGTAGCAAATTTTACCCCGTCTTGAATAAAGGTTCCTTATTTAAAGAATTAAGAGAGAAACAAAAGTTCTAAAATGAAAACGATATAGAAAGGCCTGAAAACTTATATTCATTATTAAGCCCAACTGCCCCATTTTGCAATTGGATTTTAGCTTGGCTTTTATGTTTACGCCCAGCTGCAAAAAGAGGTATACTAACAAGAGAAGTAGCAAATCCAACTCCAGCCAAAACAAGACCTTCGGATGTATCATCAAAAATGTTTTCTGAAACATTAATTGCAAGACCACTAATGAGCATTAATGATCCACCTCCTAAAGTTATCCATGCAGCTGTTTTATTTGATTTCATTTTGTTTATATGAAAATCATATTGCTCTTGTGGTGATTGATTTTTTTCTTGAGACAAAACTTGTCCCTCAGACGTATAATTAAATCCCAATAAAAATATCAGGATTATTGTGATTACTCTAATCGTTTTCATAATGGCTGGTTTTAATATTTAATTTTAAAAATATTGTCTTTGATAAATAACACTCATAAATATAATAAAATTTAACTTGCTACGACATGTATAAGATTCATTTCTAGGTTCTTACATCTCCGAAACATCCAGCAGACTTTCCTTCGGTTCAATTTTATTTGCTGAATTGGTTAACTAAATGCGCATCAAACCATATACAAACACGTTAGCGGCAATTTGAATAAACATTTTTACATCAAAAATCATGATTTAATAACATAATAAACCAAATGTCTCCGCAAATAAAACATTACTAATTTTTGGTAAGGTTTACGATTGAAGATAATTTTACTTCAAATTTCTATTTAAATGGATAGCCTAGATTTCGAAAAAGAATTCATTCGAATAAGAAAAACTAAAGGGTTAACCCAGTCTGAGGTTGCGGAAAAAATGCTACATAACAATACGTACCATTCAGAGAATTGAATCTGGCACTGTTAAACCAAGAAGTTCTACAATTAAATTTATCTCTAAAGCCTTAGGAGTAGATTTTTACGAATTACCAAATCAAAATTCAAATTTGAAAAACCATTTAAAATTATGGAATTTAAAAACTAATACCATGGTAAAAGTATCAATCTTTGCTACTTCAATTCTAATTATTTTTTTTCTTTCTGTTACTGCATTTAACAAACAAAACCTAGAAACAAATAATCAAAAGGCAAACTTAAAAACTGAACGTAAAATAAAGACTCCTATAGACGAAAATGATGTTATTGGGAAGTTTTGAGAAATTCATAAAGATTGGGCTTTAGTAAAAAAGGAAATCAATTCGGATTTATAAATATGAAAGTGAAATTGTTGTTCCTATCGAATTCAACGTAATTGGAGTCTTTGGTGAAATTGGTAGAGATTTAGCTTTAATAATGAAAGATAACAAGTTTGGCTTCTAAATTTAGATGGAAAAGAAATTGTTCTTTGTAAATATAATATTATGGAAGTCAAAGGATTAATAGCAATTGATTTAATATTTAATAAGTAACCAAACATAGCTAAGTGTAAAATTCCTTGCTTGGTTGTAGCCTTCTCAGAAAATCCGCAGGATTTCCCTCTAGTTCTTTCCATTTTTAGTAAGTTAGTTGCTCGCCCACACAACTATCCTTAGTCAAACTCGTTATATATAAGCATAAAAGAACAAAAATGGAAATTAAATCATTTAGTGAAAATCAAGATTACAATGATAATCGAATTGTTACTCAGGTTATTTTGGAGACTTCGTTTTCAAAGGAAATTAGAATCCTATTAAAGAATGGACAAACAATGAAAAAGCACAAAGCCCCATTCCCTATAATTGTTCATATTCTAGAAGGAAAAATAGATTTTGGGGTAGAAGAAGAAATAAAATCGCTTAAAAGAGGAGACGCTATCAGTTTGGATGCTAATATTTATCACGATTTGATAGCAAAAGAAGACAGCATTGTTCGATTGACGCTTTCCAAACTCGATGATGTATTACGGGTAGAAAAAGTAGCTGATAAATCCTAATTAAATGAAGACAATTGATAATCGCGAAGACATTGGTAAACTTGTACATACATTTTATGCCAAAATCCGAGATAATGAACTATTAGGTCCAATTTTTAACAGCCATATTTCAGAAGAACAATGGCCAGAGCATCTTGAAAAATTAACGGATTTTTGGGAAACTAATTTATTTGGCACAGCAAAGTTTAAAGGAAACCCTTCCGCAAAACACATAAACGTAGATAAAAACATGAACCATTCCATAGAACAAACTCATTTTGGAGTTTGGCTTCAACTTTGGTTTGACACAATCGACCAACTTTTCGAAGGAGAAATAGCTCTTAAAGCGAAGCAGTCCGCACGTAAAATGTCGACAGGACAATTCTTAACCATATGGAATAATAGACCCGAAAACAAAAAGTCAGCAGATAACAATATAATTAAAAAATAGATGAATTAGAACTAAACCCAAGATCTTTAACCTGAAACAAAGTTTTTGCCTATCCGAAATTTTTAGTGCTTCCTAATCGCCTATTTTTAAGATATAAGACCGGTCCCCACAAGCTGATTACATGAGTCGTACTTAAATAAATTGGGTTTTAACCAATCTGGTTATTATAAAAATTATTTTCATTCATAAAAAAAAAGACCGCTTAAATAAAACGGTCTTCTTCTAACAAATTTTTATCTTTTAAGGATAAATATTTTTGTGAATTAATCTATAACTTGTACGTTAATAGCATTTAATCCTTTTCTTCCTTGTTCAGTATCATACTGTACTTTGTCGTCTTCTCTAATTTCATCCGTTAAACCAGAATTATGTACGAAAATCTCTTCGCCTGTTTCTGATGATTTAATAAATCCGAATCCTTTTGAATTGTTGAAAAATTTTACTGTGCCTTCTTGCATCTTTACTTAATTTTAAATTATTAATTGTTTTTTCTCAATAAAAACATCCTAGTTAAAAAAAGCATACTAAAGAATAATAATTAGACTGAAAAAACAATCTATTAACTTAATAACACTATTGAAAAAGTAATTGTAAAAATAAAATTCGAAAGAAGAGAATAACTCGTAATAACTAATTGTACTATATACTACCTTAAAATTCTATAGGTATATTTTATTGAGCTGCAAATGTAGACTATTAATTTAACGCTACCTAATTTTTTGATTTAATAGTTAATGTAAAGCGTTTTATTTTAATGTCCAGATTTCTAAATGTTAAATATAGAATTCAATAAAATTTAAAACTAACGAAATAAAAGCCAGTGGGTTGCACAGTGTAAAATTTACTCCTGAGCTCCTGCATTTCCGGAGAATCCTGCATATTTTCCTAAGGTTTGTTTCAAATTACTAAATTGATTTCCAAAACATCTGCCTACGTTAGGCAGGCGCAACAAACCATACACAAAACGTTAGCATTAATTTGATTCAAACCTCCAATGAAACAACAAATATTAGTAGACAAAGTAATCAATACTGGACATTCAATAATAATCGTTCTTGTAAAGATTATTATATTTGGGCTTCCTGGAATTGTAATGTACATATTTCATCAAAAATTAATCCCAAATTGGATAAGTGGCCGAATCGACAAAGTGGATTAAAGCAACTGCTTGTTTTCATATAATTATTCAAATTATGATGTTTAATGCGTTTATCAAAAATGGAATTGACGGAACTGAAAAAATCGTTATTTTAATCGTTTCAATCGCAATTTGGTTTCCGATAATCAAGAAATGGGAAAAAGAAAACACTATTACCAAAAAAGTATAAAAAGAACGACTCAAGAAAAATATGGCACAAATGAAACCTTGGATTATTCTTATATCATATGTGATAATCCTTTTGATTATTGATTTTTTTATCCTTCACAAAAAGAATCAAGTTAATTCCATAAAAAAAGCATTTTACGAGACTATTTTCTTTGTCTCTAATGCACTAATATTCACCGCTTTGATTTATTGGTTTTATGACAATAATCTTGTCGATAACATTACCAATCTTAAACCCACACAGGCAGTAGTTAAATATCTTACTGGATATTTAATTGAATTATCATTAAGTGTCGATAACCTATTTGTAATTGCAGTCATATTTACATCATTCAAAATACCAATAAAGTATCAACATAATTTACTTTTTCTTGGCATTTTAGGAGCCATAGTATTTCGTGGTATATTGATTGGGATTGGGATTGTGCTTATTAACAAAATACACGGAATGAGTATTGTTTTTGGATTGCTTTTGCTTTTTACAGCACTAAAAATGCTTAAAAAAGAAGCCGAACATAAGGAAATAGAACAGCCCAAAGGAATAGCTAAATATTTTAGATTTAATAAAGAACTGCATGGTGGAAAGTATATTACCAAAATTAATGGGAAAACTGTTTTTACCGCACTGTTTGGGGCATTGATTACTATTGAATTTACTGATCTACTGTTTGCATTAGATAGTATTCCGGCGATATTTGCCGTAACCACAGACCCATTTATTGTATATAGCTCAAATATATTTGCTATAATGGGATTAAGATCATTATACTTTTTCTTATCGAATATGTTAGAGAAATTTACTTATCTAAAATATAGTGTGTTCTCTATTTTGGTTTTTGTCTCCATAAAATTAATGACCGCAAATTGGTTTGATATTCCTGAATGGTTTTCACTTTTATTCATAGGAATTTCTCTTGCAATCGGGGTTTATATATCGACAATAAAAGTTGAAACAGATTAAAGCAAGTTGCCGGGAACGTTATTGATTAAATGTTTGATTCGAGCCATTTCTGAAAATCCTGCGGTTAGGTTTTAACTGTCTACCGGCAGGTACGTTTGCTAAATTAGATAATTAAACATGAAACAAACGATTCATCAACCGTAACACATTTGCAGAAGACAAATTAAAAAGAAATAATAAAGGCCCTTTTGGGCCTTTATTATTTAAGACACGTTACAAAGTGAAATACTTCTTTTACACATTAAGTGATAAGGATACTGGAACTTTGTTTGTAACAATGTCAAAAACAGGTGACATATATGCAAAGGAGATTAATTTTTGCTTTTCTTCCTCCGTAAGGTTTCCTTCAATCTTGAAGTTCACTTTGATATTTTGATATCCATTTCTTACGGATTCATCCAATCCTAAAAAACCTTGAACATCAAGATCGCCTTCTAAACTGGACTCAACATGATCCACAGAAATTCCATTGGCTGCTGCATGAAGCATCATGGTGGTGGTCATACAACCTGCCAAACCGTGAAGAATAAATTCTACAGGGTTGGCACCTTCATTGTTTCCCAATAAAATTGGCGGTTCGCTGTTGTCAAAAACAAATGGTTCTTGTCTGGTTTCGTCTTCTTGACAAGCACCGTAAAAATCTTGAATAGTACTTCTGTTGTGTCCTCCAGAAATCCATTTGTTTCTGCCTCTAAACTTAAATTTTGCAATTTCAGGGTTAGATTGAATAGCCCCAACGGTATCCATAATATCTTGAGATTTGAATCCGTTTACTGTTTTTTCTAATGTTTCCATTTTTAAAATATTTTATTGGTTTATAATATCTACAAATAAGCACTTCTTATGCCTAATTTATAAATTATTGATTATCAGAATTTTAAAATATTTATCATTAAATAATATTGCCGATATTTCGTCATAATTCAATTTTTAGGTAACTTAATTTCGTCAATTATTATTTTTCATCATGCAACAACCAAAAAGAACACCAGCAATAATTGCTTTAAAACAAATTGTAGAAAGCACCTCTCAATTTACTGGGAAAGAATTTTTTAAAGCGCTAGTAAAGGACTTAGCTGAAATTTTGGATGTCTATGGCGTTTGGGTCACAGAATACTGGGAGGAGCAAAATAAATTAAATGCCTTAGCTTTTTGGTTGGAGGGAGCATATGTTGATAAATATGAGTATTCAGTGCCTAACACCCCTTGTGAGCCCGTTTTAAATGCGCACGACATTTGTCATATACCGAGTAAAGTAATTGACCTCTACCCAAAAGATCCTGATCTTAAGCCATTAGGGGCTGTTAGTTATATGGGCATCTCCTTAAGAGATATTGATGGGAAAATACTGGGTCATTTGGCTTTATTAGATAATAAACCCATGCCCGAAATCCCTGAAGTATTTGCGATTTTTAAAATTTTTGCTTCAAGAGCAGCGGCAGAATTGAGACGTGAAATAATTCAAAAAAAAGTCATTGAAAGTGAATCTAAATTAAATAGGTTAGTTAATGGCACAACAGATGCGATCATTGAATTCAATTCAGAAATGAAAATCACTCAAGCTAATGATGCCGCTAATCAGCTATTCGAAATTAAAGACCATAAATTTTTAGGAACAAATGTTAAGAATCTATTTGATTCTCAATCATTCACCACCTTTGAATCATCGATCCTTAATTACAACAATTTATGTGAAACAAATGGCTCTCTAAATTTCAAAGAACCTCTTGTATGTCTCAATTGTAAAGGCGAGTCCTTTCCCTCCAAAATTAATATATCCTCCTACCTCTTTGAAAATCATTTGTACTATGCATTGTACATAAGAAACATAAAGGATGAAGTTTCGAGGAATATAAAAATCAAAGAGTTAAATGCTGAAACCGCTATGCTTAAGGAGAAGGTAAATGCACAACAATTCAATTATATTATTGGTGACAGCGAGCCTATCAAGAAATGTCTTGAACTGGTAATTCAGGTGGCTCGTACAAATGCCAATGTATTGATTCTTGGTGAAACTGGCACAGGAAAAGAATTATTCGCAAAAGCGGTACATGAGTCAAGTAATAGAAGTTCGAAACCTATGGTAACTTTAAATTGTGCTGCACTACCTGCTGAATTGATAGAAAGTGAACTCTTTGGACATGTTAAAGGGGCTTTTACTGGAGCATTAACATCTAGAGAAGGCCGGTTTTCGTTAGCAGATCAAGGAAGCATTTTTCTTGATGAAATAGCTGAACTCCCACTGCCATTACAAGCCAAGCTACTACGAGTAATTCAAGAAGGTACTTTCGAGCCTGTTGGAAGTTCAGAAACCAAAAAAGTGGATGTTAGAATAATTGCAGCCACCCATAGAAATCTTCATAAACAGATTGAAGAGGGTAAATTTAGAGAAGATCTCTTTTACAGACTTAATGTTTTTCCTATCAATATACCACCTTTAAGAGAAAGAGGACATGACATTAGCCTTATTGCTAATGCCTTTTTCGAAAAATTTTCAAAAAACAAAGCACTATCCGTAATGCCATTAACTAAACGGGATTTAAATAAACTATCGTTATATCATTGGCCAGGAAATGTTAGAGAGCTTCAAAATATTATTGAGCGAGGCATTATCACTTCCACGGATGGAAATTTTAATCTTGATTCCATTTTACCTAATTCAGAAAATAAAACCCCTGAAAAATCTAATAGTCCCAACATACTTACCATAGATGATATTATGGAAATAGAAAAAAATAATATTATAAAAGCTTTAAATCTTACAAACTGGAGAATTTCAGGTGAAGGCGGTGCTGCGCAATTACTAAATCTTCCTAGAACAACCTTAACTTCTAAAATTAAAAAATTTGGGATAAAGCAGGTTGCTATTGGATAACCTGATTATTCAAATGAAGCTTCAGTGTTTTTTATAACTGAATGACAACTTCATGGTGCAGTTCTGATAAAACAACTCTTAATCAAAAACAAAATAGTTGCTAAAGCAAGCTTACTTACCAAATCCATCACGGACTATCTCGAACCTCCGCCAGTCAGGTTCGGTTTATTTTGTTAAATTAGTTGCATTAACACGCTACTATCCTTACCCATAAACACTTTATAACATGGTGACCAACCAATAACCAATGATAAAATTTTTTAGAAAAATTAGGCAAAATTTGATCTCAGAAGGGAAAACCTTAAGTTATTTAAAATATGCGATTGGCGAAATCGTTCTTGTAATGATTGGAATCTTACTGGCGTTACAGGTTAATAATTGGAATGAAAACAGAAAAGATAATATAAGAGAGGTTACAAACCTTAAAAACCTGAAATCCGAATTAGAAATTTCACTCGAAGAATTAAAATCAGATTACAATAGCACAAAAATATTTCATAATTCCGCGTTGAAAATCCAAAATTGGATCAGAAAAAAGACACCTATTTCTGATTCCATGTATAGAGATTTCTTTTTAAGTTATCAATTCACTCATTTTTTCCCTAAAACTTCAACATATGAAACTTTCAAAAATGGTAATTTAGAATTGATTCAATCTGATTCATTAAAAATTCTCATAACTGATATTTACGAGGCCGGTTATAAACGAATACTATTAAAAACGAATACACCAAAAAATACGGCCATGCATCTTTTCTATCAAGACAATTTTAGAATTACATCTGATGTTAAATCAAGAGCAAATGATAATTTGGCTGAAATAAAATATTCCTACAAAGCAATCCCAAATGACTATGAATCTTTAATAAAAAATCCTAAATATGAATCCATTATTTCTGAAGCCATAATGGACAGGAAAATTCAAATTCGAGATTTTGAATTTACGCTAGGACTTGTACAGAAAGGAATTAATCAAATTGATGCGTATTTAAAAACTAAATAGTAGTTAAAAAATTACAACAGTGAAACAATGCCTGTAAGTATTGCCGCTGTGCCCTCCTACTTCCAAAAGCCCTATGAAATTTTCTACTGGCCTGCAGGTAGGCAGTTTAGGTTTTTATTTACTAAATTAGGTTTTTTAATAAGTTATCTAGACACGACCTGTTTTCCTACAATATAACCAACCACTAGCAAATGATAAAATTTTTTAGAAAAATTAGACAAAGACTGCTGACTGAAAATAAATTCAGTAAATATCTTATCTACGCCATTGGAGAAATTATTTTAGTCGTTATCGGGATCCTCATTGCTTTAAGCATTAACAATTGGAATGAAGAAAGAAAGGAAAGTCTTATCGAAAAAAACTATCTCAGAAGATTACTTGTGGATCTTGAGAATGATTATAAAACGCTCTCTTTTTCAAAAGGTCTTTCTAACGAACGAATCAATCAAGTCAATATATTATCTAATGTTGTTAAAAACCAATCACAGTCCAATGAAAATTCCATTCTAATTATTGAAAGTATTGAAAAAGTAAGTTGGCGTTCTTATTTACCTCTTTCAAAAATAGTTTACAATGAGTTATTAAATTCGGGTAATATGTCTCTAATTCAATCAGAGTATTTGAGAAATTTATTATCAAACTATTATGAAGATGCTGATCATTGGGAGATGATATTAAATTTAGAAGATGCTCAAAAAATGTTTAGTCATGAAACTGCTGGATTATTATCCATTGAAATTTTAACGGCAATAGAAAATTCTTCATCTCTTAGAAATTCGAATCCAACTAATGCATTAGATTTTAATTTGGAAGAAATTGAATTTGATCGAATTGTTAAGGAATTTTCAACGAAAACTGAAGCCATTAAATGGTTACCACATATTTACCATTACCACCTTCTTGCAAATAAGGTGATAACAAATTTATCTGCTAGTAATGAAAAAATAAAAAAAATTGTCCAAGCGGAGCTGAATAAATAACGAGAGGCTAACAATGCCTATTAGTAATTGCTTGTTTACGCTTATTTCTGAAAATTTTCTAAGAATTTTCTGCCGTTTGGTTTTATTTACTAACTTCGGTTTTTTACCGCCCCACAAACTACACACAAACTATTAGCCTTCATTTTAACCAACCACCAAATTAATGATAACGTTTTTTAGAAAAGTCAGGCAACATCTTCTCATTGAAAATAAGTTTACCAAATATTTAATTTATGCCATAGGAGAGATCATTCTTGTGGTTATTGGAATTTTGATTGCTTTACAAATCAACAACACCAATGAGATAAAAAAACAAAGAACCAAAGAAATTCAATTTTTAAAAAATCTAAGAGCCGATTTAATCCTTGAAGACAGCGAACTGGATCGGTATATCGAAATTCGGAAAAGCATGGTAAATTCTGCTCAAATCATCCTTGAACATTTTAATGGTAAGCCGGTGGAAAACATTCAACTATTTAATTACCACAATTTTAATGTAGAAATATGGCAAGCCTTCCAGAGAATTAATAACACCTTCCTGGAACTAGTGAATTCAGGTAATTTAACTCTAATTTCAAATGATAGTATAAAAAACGGACTACTGAATTTAGATTTGATATATAAAAAGATCCTAACGGATAGAGATCACTTACAACACGATTACGAACAATATCTCTATAGGCCGTTCTTTGAATATGTTGACCTAAGTCCACTTGCTCAAAGTTATGGATACTACGCAGCTAATGGCGCGTTTAATAAAGATTTAGAACTTTCCAGAGAAGAATTAGACGGACTTTTGAAGAACAATATTTTTAAAAATGGGTTCGTACTTTCGATATTTACAAATTCAATAATATTAGGTGACTACCAAAAAATGAAAGATCTAAATCAAAAATTGATGCTTCTAATTGATAAAGAAATTACGAAAGGCTAACAAGTTGCTCTACAATCTTTTAACCAACCAATAACCCATGATAACATCCTTTCGTAAAATAAGACAAAAACTGCTCTCTGAAAATCTGCCGGCCGGGCGTAAAGGCAAATTTAGTAAGTACCTTCTCTATGCCATTGGCGAAATTGTTCTTGTGGTCATTGGGATTCTAATAGCTCTTTCAATAAATAATTGGAATGAAAAAAATAAACTTGAATCCAAAAAGCAAGACTATTATTTACAGTTATTGGACGATTTAAAAAAAGATGAAACAGCTACAAAACAAACCATTATAAAATTTGACAATTATCTTAAAGAATTTCAGAATTACACAAATACTTATGAATCAGATGTTTTAACACCTCCTAAAGTATATGAAATGATATCTAAACTTCCTGTACTTTCAACACGAATAACATTTAATACAAGTACTTTGGAATCTCTTCAAAGTAGTGGTGATATTGGATTAATGCCTTCCAAGATAAGAAACAGGTTGATTGACCTAAAACGTGAACAAGATCTTACAATTAAACACGCTGATTACACGGACGATGGTAAGAATGGGATCATCCAAAACCTGAACCCCTTATTGGGCTCCACGACTCTACCTGATAGACTTAAAAACCAGCCTGAATTAAGTGAATTTTTTAATATTGATGAGAATTTAAAAGAGCTGATTCTAGTTTATGAGGGCGTGCATCGATGGAAAAGTATATCTGAACAGCAATCTAAAATTAGATTAGAAAATGTGTTGAAGGAAATGGATACTATTGTTGCCCTCATTAATAAGGAATTAAAGTAATAACGAATTTACAAAAAACGTATTTTTAAATTATTGTGAGTAAGCGCTAACCCATGATAACATTCTTTCGTAAAATAAGACAAAAACTGCTCTCTGAAAATCTGCCTGCCGGGCTTACAGGTAAATTCAGTAAGTACCTTCTCTATGCCATTGGCGAAATTGTGCTTGTGGTCATTGGGATTTTAATCGCCTTACAAATCAATAATTGGAATGAGGACCGAAAAAACAGCATAGAAGAAATAGGCATTCTTGAAAGTTTAAACAAAAATTTAATTCTGGCTAAAAAACAATCAGAAAATCTTGTTTCCGCTGAAAAGAAATCAAAGGGTATTTTATTATTAGTTCTTGGTATAGACAGTTTAAATTCAAATGTGGATAGGATTATTATTTCAGATAAACTTTTCAAAGATGCCTTTTGGAATTTGGAAAATGACATCCCTGTAATAAATACATATACCGATCTTAAAAACACGAATAAATTGGGACTCATAAAAAGTCAGGAAATTAAAGAAAAATTCACAAGCTTAGAAGTGAATTTAAATGAATTAAAAGGGATGCTGGACGACAGATTAAATGTTCAACAAATCCGAATAGATGAAGTCGCAGAAAATGAAATCAATTTTATTCCTCTAGTCAAATCCTCAATTCCGGGAATTAATATTGAAAATGAAAAACAGAATAATTACAATCAGATTCTTGAAAAACAAAGAATAAGAAATTTACTAGGTATTAAATTGAATATGACGCAGGACGTCATGAACTACAGAGAGAATTTAGATCAAGACATCAAAGAATTAATAATCCTTATTGAATCGGAATTAGACCAACGCAAATAATAAAAGTTCTCACCATTTTAATTAGCTTGATGACCTAAATCTATTTGTTAAAAGCATATAAATAAAATTAAAACATCGACAAACTGAAAAAAAAATTACTTTTTTGCCTGCAATAATTGAATCATAAATTCGGTTCAATTATCTTTGACTTATACGGCCTGAAGATTATTAAATCTGAGGTCCATCCCACCAATTGCTTAAGGAGATATTTCAGCTAAACCAAATAGCCTAAATACTCCTTAGAAAACCACCATTATTTATTGAAACAAAAATCGGTTATAGTTTGTATTGGCTATAATCACAAATAATGAATTGACTGATATTACTATTGGTATTCATTACACGCATTGAACAAACTTTAAATCAAATAAAATGAAACAATTAAAAAATTTCCAAACATTTTTTATCCTTATGCTGGCTTTTAGCATGTTTAGTCAAGAGGACTTGAGAGAAAACAGACATGAGTTTAAATATAGTATAGAATTGGAAGAATGTACTTTTGATGGTACCCTAGTGTCCCCTTCGAATAAACAAGTCATGAATCAAGGTTGGAAATTTAGAATAAGAAATATTATCAACAATGGTAAAGAATATGTCATACAAGTTTCAAAATTCACTTCTGGCAAGCCCGACGCAGAAGCACAAAATAAACTTACATACAAAAAGAGTTTAACAGAAGACATTTACTTTAAATTAACCTCTGACCAATATTCTGATTTCGCAGAAGAGTATAAGAAGAAAGGTAGTTTTGTGGTCGGTGCATCAACAACATTAATAAAGATTAGACCGGGAAATGGAGAAGATGGTGACGAAGCTATTTATTCTGAATTTGGAAATGACTTTAACATTGGTGTTACAGCCGGTTGGCGAATTACTGACTGGAAAAGAGATGTATCGATTTCCTTAGTTGGCGGTATTGCGTTTTCATCTATTAAAGTCACGCCACAAACAACAAAAGACTTTATAGACTCTGAATCAACTCAAAGCTCTATTACCTTTAGTACCGGAGCGATTTTTGAAATTCAGAAATTTCAAATAAGTACATTTCTCGGAATTGATACCATGTCTGGTGAAATTGGCAGAAATTGGATTTATAGAAATAGACCTTGGATTGGACTAGGGTTTGGATATGAAATATTTAAACCAAAAGCAAGTCCAGAAAACAAAAGACCATAAATTAAGGTCATACTTTTCTTGCCCTTGGAACTATCAATGCTTTATTGTATGAAACCGACACTAATGTTACACCACGAGTGGTTGGGGTCTATAATACACTCGGCGGCGGAAGGGAAACCATCAACGGTTTTATTTCTTCTATTCTCCAAAAACCAAAAGAACTCATGGTTGAGTGATTAAATTTATTTTTGGTTTATATTTCAAATTGTACTTTTTCAAAAACCCGAAAACTATCCTTTTACTTATCTTAGTGCTAAAAGCAACGGAGATAACTTCGGCTTTTAATGTACTTAATTACTATGAATTTAAAATACCCAAGCCTTTCAGAACGAGGAAATGCTCTGGCCAGCAATCCTGCCCGGATTGATTTAGAACTATTTATGGAGGCCAATGAAAACTTGTATCATCCTGAAAAAAATCCTGACGGTGCATTTCCCCTTAATGTGGCCGAAAATCAGTTATCTGCTACAGAGATTAAAAATAAACTGACCACTATTTTCCAGAAACAACAAATCCCTGATTGGGTTATGGTGTATACGAGTGCTTTGGGCCATCCTGAGGTTAGAGCTACAATCGCAAAATTCATGTCAGAGCATTTATGCCATTGCCCTATAGCTCCGGAAAATTTAGGACTAGCTGCCGGAGCCGCAGCCGTTATCGAGACCAGTACATTTTTATTGGCCAACGCTGGAGATATTGTGGTAATACCTGCACCCTCCTACCCTATGTATACAAAGGATATTGGGGTTAAAAGTCATCTGGAACGCTACGACTTGCAAACACATTTTGATATTCATGAACTTGGAACTACCGGCCCCGTAACTACGACTTTATTAGATAAGGTTTTGGACGAATTGAAGGCAAACTCCAAAACCTTTAAAATTTTATTGATCACAGCACCAGATAATCCTACCGGGTGCCGCTATACCGAAAAGCAGCTTAAAACACTTTCTGAATGGTGTACCAAACATCATATTCATATGGTAGTAAATGAAATTTATGGTCTTTCGCTTATTAACGAACAAGAAACTGATAAAGAAATATTCTGTTCATTCGCTAAAATAATGCAACGAGCACAAAGCGATTATCTCCATTTGTGGTATGGGTTTTCCAAGGACTTTGCCATGTCTGGCATACGCATTGGTGTAGCGCACTCCTTGAACGAAGCTTTTTTAAAAGGTCTGGACAATGTGAATGTTCCGCATATGGTATCAAATTTAGCCCAGTGGGGAATTGCGGAACTTTTGAAAGACAACACTTTTGTGAAAAGCTACATTAACGAAAATAAAAAACGTTTATTCCAAAGCTATACACTGGCAACTAAAACTTTGGAAAACCTCGAAGTCCCCTATGTTCCGGCTAAAGGCAGTTTTTTTATATGGGCCGATTTTTCAAAATACCTAAAAAATAATACGGACGAGGGTGAAACGCAGTTATGGCTCGATATATATAATAACACAGGAGTATTATTAACCCCAGGGAAAGGATTCCAACATCAGAAAAAAGGTCTTTTTCGCATCGTATTTACTGCAGTGCCTTATAAGCATTTGGATGTTGCTATGGCCCGAATGTATAATTACCTTTCTGAAAGAAGAATTTAAAGATTACAATGAACAAACTTTAAAGAATATCAACAGTAAACCACTTAACTAGATTCAAAAAAATCAAATAAATTTTATGGAAAAGGCAGGGCTTAGGGCAGTAAAAAATGATCAAAATAGAGCTAAAAACTCTAGATAATACCAATTAACTACATTTAATTCCCTAGATTTTTTACAAAAAGTCAAAACCTATGTTTGCTTTTGTTAATTTAGCAACCAATTGGCAGAAGCTATTAATTACATTAAATTAAAACCTCAGCAGCAGAGCAGCATAGCGCATATAAATGATCGAACCATTACTCATTATAATTCCTTGCTATAACGAATACAATAAGCTGGATGTAGATGCGTATTTACATTTTCTTAATGAGAATAAAGGGTGTAACATTTTATTTTCTAATGATGGATCAACCGATGGCACGCTAAACCTGTTACAATCGATTCGTAACAAATTTCCTGAACGCGTCTCCATTTTTTCTAAAAAAGTCAACCAAGGTAAGGCTGAAGCAGTACGTTCAGCCGTGAAACACAGTTTTAATACTGACGAAGCTTATGAAAAAATCGCTTATTTAGATGCAGATCTCTCAGTTTCTTTAGAAGAATGTATAGCCATATCAGAATATGTGAAAGGCAATATTTTGGTGGCCTTTGGCTCCAGAATTAAAAAAATAGACACTAATATTGAACGTAAAAAGTACCGGCATTATATAGGCCGGGTTATTGCTACCGCAATTTCATACATTATAAAAATCCCAATCTACGACACCCAATGTGGTTGTAAAGTTTTTGAAGCCGGATTGGCAAAAACCATATTTGAAGAAAAATTTATTTCCAAATGGTTATTTGATGTTGAATTGTTTTGCCGAATTATTGAAACGTATTCAAGAAGTAAAATACTTAAAGTATCCAGAGAAATTCCGCTTAAGCGATGGAAAGATACTAATGAATCTAAAGTAAAACTGACCTATTTCTTTCGTATTTGGATAGATTTACTGAAAATTAATAACCGTTATAATGAAAAAAATTGATGACAAACTATTTTTCGTAGTTGCTATCATCTTCCTCCTAGTTATCAGGCTATTTTTAAATGCCTATATACCCCTCATGGATAAAACCGAGGCACGGTATGGCGAAATTGCTAGGATCATGGCCGAGACTGGAAACTGGATCACACCGCAAATAGATTATAACACCCCGTTCTGGGCAAAACCACCACTTTCCACTTGGCTTTCAGCACTTTCAATGAAGTTATTTGGGGTAAATGAATTTGCGCTACGATTTCCGGCTTTTTTATTATCGATAGGCATCATAGCCGTTCTAAAGAACTACGTAAAAGATCATAAGCACTTTTTCATTGTTGCATTTATTTTATTGACCATTCCTGAATTTTTATTACACGCTGGGGTCGTTTCTACCGATACTGCATTGGCCTTTTGCGTGTCCATGATATTCTTGAGTTTTTGGAAATTTATAAATAACGATTCCGGCCAGTTTTGGAAATATCTCATCTTTGTTTTTGTTGGAATTGGCATTCTAGCGAAAGGACCAATTGTGATCATATTAACCGCCCCACCTATTTTTATCTGGGCCTTATACTATGGCAAATTGCTTCAAGCTCTTAAAAAAATGCCGTGGATAATCGGTATGGTATTAGTCTTGATCATCGCCGGACCGTGGTTCTTGCTGGCTGAAGAAAAAACACCTGGCTTTTTGGATTATTTTTTCGTGGGTGAGCATTACAAACGCTTTTTCGATTCGAGCTGGAAAGGTGATAAATACGGCTTTCCAAAACAGCAGCCACTTGGCATAATCTGGGCCTTTTTATTGGCTTTTGCTTTCCCATGGGTTGAGATTTTGATTGCTAAACTGTGGAACAGAAAAAGGCAGGTTCTAAAAGATTCCTGGACGGTTTATCTACTGCTTTGGTTATTATGGACACCTTTCTTTTTCACCTTCTCAAAAAGTTTGATCCACACCTATATTTTACCGGTTATGGTTCCAATAGCACTATTACTTCAACACTATTGGGAAAGCTTTAAAAACAAGAAAACCATTCTGGGATTAAGTTTAGTTTTACCCATAGCGATCATCGGCGCAACCGTTTTTAGTCTGGTTGGAAATAATCTTGAAAACCTAAGTAAAACGGATAAATATATTTTAAAACACCGTGACCCGGCCATTACAGATCTTTATTATTTGGATGGAAAAAGCTATTCTAGTCAATTTTATTCAGCAGGAAAAATAAAAGAGATCTCAGAGAAGGAGGTTTTAATACAAATAGAAAAAGAACGACCGTTTGAGATCATCATTGAAAAAAAATATTTAAAGGACCGCGATAAAGTTTTCATTAACAAATTAAGACGATTGGCTGAAAATAGAAACAACATACTTTATGTATATCAACCCAATTAAATTTAACGCTGGTAATTAGCTTAGTGGACTCCTATAAATAGCAACAATCACAATAGCTCTTAATCCAATGTTTTAAATTCCTATTAATTGCTCTCATTAAAAAGTTAAATAAATACTAAATTCCTCATTTAAGGTATTTTGGATTACAAGGAATCCGTAATTTCACATCGACTAACTCTAAAAAATAATTGTTTTGAAAAAGATTTCCCTAAGATCTATGTTCATGGCATTCCTTTTTTTGGTCTTATCGTGCGCGACAACCAAAAAAGCGGATAGCTCAAAAGCGGCAAATGCCTCGAAGGCAACTCCAACAGCCGGAATTAAAAAACCTGGAAAAGACGGCATCAAGCCCTTTAGCCAGGTAATCACTAAAAATGCAAAGACGGACTCCGGACTTTTCACCATTCACAAAATAGATGATGAATATTTCTATGAAATACCCGACTCGCTATTCGATCGTGAAATGCTGATGGTAACCCGAATTGCTAAAACTGCCAGTGGTATTGGTTTTGGTGGGGGTAAACAAGACGAAAAGGTATTGCGTTGGCAAAAAAAGGATAAGATGGTGCTGCTCCGCGTAGTATCTCATAACGTCGTTGCTTCAGACTCCTTACCCATTCACGAAGCTGTCGTAAACTCCAATTTTGAACCTGTATTATTTACTTTCCCGATCAAAGCGATTGGCAAAGATTCTACGAGTACCGTTATTGACGCTACCCCGTTATTTACCAAGGATGTTAAACCCTTTGGATTCCCCGTAAGACAACGAAAAAACTACAAAGTTTCGCGTTTGGAAAACGATCTGTCGTATATAGAAACGATTAAAAGTTATCCGCTTAACATTGAATCCAGACATGTAAAAACATATGCCGCAGGAGAGCCCCCTTCGAATTCTGATACTGGAAATATTTCCTTAATGATGAGTAATTCCATGATTCTTTTACCTAAAACACCTATGAAAAGACGCATGTTCGATCAGCGTGTTGGTTGGTTTACGACCTCTCAAACCGATTATGGATTGGAGGCTCAGGAAAGCAAGACCATCCAGTATTTAGACCGTTGGCGCTTGGAGGTTAAAGATGAGGATCTCGAAAAATTTAAACGAGGTGAATTGGTTGAACCTAAAAAACCAATAGTGTATTACATAGACAGAGCGACACCAAAGAAATGGCGAAAATACATTAAAGAGGGTATTGAGGATTGGCAAGTTGCCTTTGAAGCTGCCGGATTTAAAAATGCGATACTTGCTAAAGATCCACCAACCGAAGAAGAAGATCCCGACTGGTCGCCTGAAGATATCCGTTATTCAGTGGTGCGCTATTTAGCTTCTCCCATTCCCAATGCTAATGGTCCACATGTGAGTGACCCAAGAAGTGGCGAAATTTTGGAAAGTGATATTAACTGGTATCACAATGTTATGACATTACTTAGAAACTGGTTCTTTGTGCAAACATCAGCGATCAATCCGGAAGCGCAACGCGTTGAATTTAGAGATGAAATCATGGGGCGCTTAATACGCTTTGTTTCCTCACATGAGGTTGGTCATACTTTAGGCTTACCACATAACATGGGGAGTTCGGCGGCTTATCCGGTAGATAGTTTACGGAGTGCCACCTTTACCAAAAAATTTGGTACAGCACCTTCGATCATGGATTACGCACGATTTAATTATGTTGCCCAACCAGGTGATAAAGATGTGGCTTTAATGCCTAATATTGGTGTCTATGATAAATATGCTATTAGATGGGGATACAGACCCATCCCTGAAGCTAAAACGGCTGACGATGAAAAGGAAATTCTGGATGACTGGATTTTAGAACACGCAGGCGATCCATTATACCGTTTTGGAAGACAACAAAGCGGCGGTGTTATCGATCCGAGTTCTCAAACTGAAGACCTCGGTGATGATGCTATGAAAGCTAGTCTTTACGGAATTGCTAATCTTAAGCTAATCGTTCCGAATTTAATTTCCTGGACGGCCGAAGATGGTAAAAATTATGACGATCTAGAAACCATGTACGAACAAGTTCTAGGACAATTCAATCGTTACATGGGTCATGTAACAGCTAATATTGGTGGCGTTTATGAGAATTATAAGACCTACGATCAGGAAGGTGCAGTGTACACGCATGTTAACAAGGAAAAACAAAAAGAAGCCATGGCATTTTTACAAACTCAATTGTTTGAAACGCCGGATTGGCTTATTGACGAAAACATTTTCAACAAAATTGAAAGTGCCGGACATGTAGAGCGTATTCGTGAATATCAAGTAAGAACATTAAACAATTTACTTGATTTTGGAAGAATGGCTCGAATGAGCGAAAATGAAACCATCAATAGGCAAAATGCTTATAGCTTACTTAACATGATGCAGGAGCTTCGCTCAGGTGTTTGGAGTGAATTAAATTCAGGAAAATCAATCGATTTATACCGACGTAATCTTCAACGTGCTTATTTAGAAAGAATGTCTTATTTAATGACTGAAGAACAACGGGAGCTTTCGTCTCGCTTTAGAAGATATTCAACAAGAACTAATGTTGATGTTAATCAGTCTGATATCAGAGCTATTACACGAGCTGAATTAAAAACTCTAGAACGCTCTATCAGAGCAGGTTTAAACCGAACTTCGAATACCATGACGCGTATTCATTTACAAGATGCTTTGGAAAGGATTGATACTATTTTAAATCCTGAAGCATAATATAAATTATTATTGAAACATAAAAGCGCTCTCATCGAGCGCTTTTTTTTATTCTACTCAAGGTGTTGCTTCATAAAAAAACACATAGGGCCTTATGATTTCTAAGTTTTTAATTTAAAATAAGTTTAGGTTTTCTAGTTTACCTTTTATTTAATCACTATATTAAAGCTCTAAAAACCAATTAATTATGAAATTTTTAATCAACAACCTTACGAGAAAAATCATGTGTTTTATGATTTTATTGGCCCTTTCCCCTTTGGGATTTTCTCAAAGCGATGACAATTCAATTACCGAAGACTCTTTTAGCACCTCTGCAGACAACCCTGATTTAGAGTGGTTACCGGCACCGGAAACATTCCCGGGATGTTCATTAACAGTACTACATGGCGATATTGGAGAACCCCGGTTGGATTTCTTTTTTAAAATGGAGCCCAAAACGGTAGCGGTAAAACATATTCACAATTCAGCCGAACGCATGATCCTGGTTGCAGGAGAATTAGAGGTTCAATATGATGGTGAAGATCCAGTAGTTTTAAAATCGGGGCATTATGCCTATGGTCCGGCAAAAAAGCCTCATAAAGCAAAATGCCTAAGTGAAGAACCTTGTGTTCTATTTGTTGCCATGAATGAACCATTCAGTGTAGCGCCTATCACAAAAATAGATTAAGTAAAAGGATTGTTCACAAAATAAAATTCAGTGTCTAAATTAGATTAAAATCAATTGAGTTAGCTAATCAATCTTAGACACTGAATTAATATTTGGAATTAATAAAGTTCTTATTTTGAATATTAATTAAATTGTTAAAATGAAAAATATCACGACCCCTTACCTTGCTCTGGTCGCTTTCTTGATACTCCCAAAATTCTATGCCCAAAATAGTGACGCCAATATGCCGTCAGAAGCTTTAGCAACAACCTACAATTTAACATTGCAACATACCACAGTGGTGGTTAGTAACTTTAAAGAAAGTCAAAAATTTTATAAGGATATTTTAGGACTAGTCGAAATTGAAACCAATTTCCTTCCTGAAAATCAAATGTTCCTCGCATTAGGAAATAATTTAGAACTTCATGTTGGTGAAGTACCTGGGGTAGAAATTAACCCAAGTAATTTTAATCACTTTGCCATTTCTTCAAATAATTTGGACGCTTATTTACAACATTTGGAAAAGAACGGTATATTTCATTATAATTTGGGCGGCACAAATAAAGGGTTTATTCAAACAAGACCGGATGGTGTGAGACAAACATTCATTCAAGACCCGGATGGTTATTGGATCGAGATCAATGATAAAAACTAATATTCTTCTACAAAGACTACTACCAGGTGTTTTTTAGTTTAAATTTAAAAAGATGTACAACTGACCTACATCATTGAGTAAACAATTTTAAATGAATACTTTCAGGAATAAATCCTATTCCTCAGAACAAATATGTTATTGAGGAAGAGCTAATTCCTGTAGTCATGAAAAAATCAATTTACCTCATACCCTTTATTTTTATAATATTTACATGTAGCAAAAGTGATCCGGTTACCAATACTACCTCCCAAACATTTTTAGAGAAATATGCTGGAACCGTTTGGACCACCAGTGATGATGACGTAACGACCTATATTCGATTTGTAAACAATATGAATCACCCGATAGAGTATTGGATCGATGCCAATGAATGTTTTTATTATTTATTGGAGGAATTCTTTGAAAATGATGCTATCACACAGAACCTGAATGATACCATAGAGTTTACATATACCGAAAACGATGGGGATATTGTATATGTCGACATTATAACCGTAACTGTCTCCGGTAACACGATGGTGGCCGCTTACGAATATTACGAAGATGACACTTTATATGAATCAGGTTCTATTATCTTCATTAAATCCTCAGAAAAAGTAGATGACTTTATACTCTGTGACGACTAATTGATTCGGTATTATACCAAAAATTAAAACCGGCTTGGTTTCATAAAAAAATAGTACCTTTTAAAATCTAATTTTAGCATTTAATTAGATCATTATCAGCCGTACTAAAAATTAAAAACCACCAAGCGCATGACTTTTATATATTTCAATAAGTCCCCAAAATCTATTGCTAAAAATTTTAGAGTTCAATTTTTAAAATTTCTTTACCCCTCTTTTATTTTCATCTGCACTGGTGCAATAATATCCTGCTCAAACAAAACCAAAGATCAGTCTATTCAAATTAGGCCTAATATCCTTTTAATTGTTGCTGATGATCTTGGCTATGCCGATCTGGGATGTTTTGGTGGGCTCGTTGAAACTCCTAATATCGACCAATTGGCTTCTCGAGGCATTCGCTTTAGTAGATTTCATACTTCGCCATTGTGTGCACCAACCCGATCTATGCTGCTTTCCGGAAACGACAACCATATTGCCGGCATGGGGCTTATGGGTTATCGGAGTAATACAGTAGGCTATGAGGGACGGCTAACAAATCGCATTGCAACGGTACCTGAGGTTCTTAAATTGGCTGGTTACCATACCTATATGGCAGGGAAATGGCACCTTGGTACCGACTCGATATCCAATCCTGCTAAAAAAGGTTTCGAACGTTCATTTGTTAACTTACTTGGCGCAGGTAATCATTACGATGATCAAGGCTTGTTCTCTGATTTTCCAAAAACACCTTACACGGAAGACGGTAAACCTGCCCATTGGAACAATGGCGATTATTCCACCGACTTTTTTACGGATAAACTTATTGAATATATCGATTCAAATCAGAATGATAATAAACCGTTTTTTGCATTTGCTGCCTATACCTCGCCGCATTGGCCCTTGCAAGTAGATGAGAAATATTGGAAGAAATATGAAGGTAAATTCGATGCTGGTTACGAGGCCTTGAAAAAAGCTAATTTAGAAACTTTGAAAAAAGCAGGCATAGTCCCGGAAGACGCTGTTCTTCCACCGAATAGCAGTCGTGTTAAACCATGGGATTCGCTATCGGAAGATCAAAAAATGATGGAACGCCGAAAGATGGAATTATATGCTGGGATGGTGGATAATCTGGATTTTAATATCGGACGCCTCGTAGAACATTTAAAATCAATTGGCGCCTTTGAAAACACATTGATCGTGGTCCTGTCAGATAATGGTGCCGCGGCTGAAGATTTCTATTATCATGACTATTTTAGCCCATTTTTGAAAGAACATTTTAATGACGATTACGCTCATATGGGTGAACCAAATTCATTTATTTCTTACGGCCCACAATGGGCAGAGGCTGGTTCTGCACCTTTTAAATATTTTAAGGGAGTTACAACAGAAGGCGGTATTAACACCCCAATGATTATGGCTGGCCCCGGTGTTGCATTACAGAATAAAATTGAAGATTGCCTTGTCACCGTGATGGATTTGGCACCAACCTTTTACGATCTGGCAAAAACAAGTTACCCCGATAGTATCAATGGAAAAGGGATTTATCCACTTAAAGGAATTTCTTTGGTACCCCTCGTTTCTGGTAGTTCCAAGGACGTACACGGACCAGATTATGTTTTTGGTCTGGAGCACAGTAATATGAGTATGATCCGAAAAGGAAGTTGGAAAATAACAAACTTAAGTCGCCCTTTTGTTGAAGATAGTTTTAAGCTATATAATTTAAAGCAGGATCTGGCAGAAATTCATGACCAGAAAAAATTGCATCCCGAAAAATATAAGGAACTTATTGAAGAGTGGAAAACCTTTAAAAAAGATATGCTGATTCAAATACCTCTTTTGCATGACGAGGAGTTCTAACAATTCAAGAATAATACATGCAAAAGTTACCTATTGACCTTCCATTATTCCGATGTAAAAAATAGTCTCAAGCTCATTTCATTTAATTATAAACAACTGATGAAAATCATTGAGTGTAAATTTCAAATAAGGTATCTTATCGTACATCAATATATTTTGACCTCAACGGTCGAAATATATTTAATTTAACAGTCATGAAAAATTTAATTTACTTATTAATTTTAAGTCTTTTAAATTATAATTGTAGGCAGCAAGTCTATGATGAGAACCCTTTCGAAACTACTTTTTTAAACTTAAACGACAATACTGTCTGGGCGAATAAGTTTGAAAATTCAGTGACGTACTACCGGTTTATAAATGATATGAACCGTCCGCTGGAATACTGGGTAAAAGACACAGATTGTTACCAATATTTTCTGGACTCTTTTGAGAATGATGACGTGATCACCTTAAATTCAAAAGACACTTTTGAGATTACGATCAAGAATGATGCGGAAGATATTGAGTATATTGAGAAAATAACACTCACCGACGCAGGTAATGTGATTAAAGCTTTAATTCGATATTATGAGAATGGTGATTTGTACGACCAAGGAACTATTGAATTTTCGAAATCAGATCTAGACGTTAGTAGTCTTAAATTGTGCGAAGATTAATGAATTTGATAAAATAATTATAGGAAAGGAAATCTAAAAGAACTTAGATTTCCTTTTTTTTGAACTATTGTACTCTTGAAAAAGAACTTTTTAATACATTCTTGTAAAACAACAGGCATCATAGTTTATCTAAATCGAAGAAACCTTTAGGGTCAGGTCTTTTTAAAAAAAAATCTTATATTTAAGTCTCTTCAAAACTTGAAAACTGTAACCAATAATTTTTTATTTAAAACAGATTTATAAGGTTTTGAGACGCTAACTAAATGAGATCATATGAAATTTACACTGCTTTATATTTTGGCATTTCTCCTTATCACCAATTGTCAGGATAATAACAAAACTGAAGTACAAAAACCTGAAACCAAAACGGTTGAAAAAACTTTCCCCGAAAAGCTAGCAGATGCGACTATTTATGAGGTTAATATTAGGCAATACACCCCCGAAGGAACCTTTAAATCTTTTGAAAAACATCTCCCCAGACTTCATAAACTTGGTGTAAAAGTTCTTTGGCTTATGCCCATACACCCTATCAGTGAAAAAAACAGAAAAGGGCCCTTAGGAAGTTATTATGCTCCTCAAGATTATACGGATGTAAATCCTGAATTTGGAACTCTAGAAGATTTTAAGCATTTATTACAAAAGGCTCATGACATGGGATTTTATTTGATTTTGGATTGGGTCCCTAATCACACGGGGCGCGACCATAAATGGATAAAAGAACATCCGGAGTTTTATATCCATGATGAGAATGGAGATATTACCTACGAAGCTATGAGTCCGACAGATGTTTGGTGGGATACGGCGCTCTTGGATCACAAAAATCCTGAAACCCGACAAGCTATGATTCAGGCGATGCGTTTTTGGGTCGATCTTGGTATAGATGGTTTCAGGCTGGACCATGGTTGTGGTGATAAAATACCCTTGTACCTTTGGGAAGAAGCCAGAGCGACGTTAGACCCCTTACGAGATTTATTCTGGCTTGCCGAATGTGGTCATGAAACCTTTATTCTTGATGGCAGCTATGCCGACGAGCTTGAAGTAGAAATGCGCGCAATTGCCGCAGGAGAAGCATCTGCAGATGTTCTTTTAGACTGGATTAATAAGGACATGTTTAAGAACGGCAGAACGGCATATCGTATGACCTACACCTCCAACCATGATTTAAATTCATGGAATGGTACCGTATTCGAAAGGTTTGGTGATAAAAATAAGGCCTTTGCTGCATTTGTTTTTACAGCTTACGGATTCCCTTTGATCCTTGGAGGACAAGAAGTAGGCATGGCAAAGCGTCTCAAGTTTTTTGAAAAAGATACCATGAACTGGACCGATCCTAAAGGCATGGAGCCTTTTTACCAATCTTTGGTAAAATTGAGAAAGGATAATCCGGCACTTTGGGCAGGCGACGCAGGTGGCTTTCCCTCCTCTATTGAGGATAACAAAAATGTGGTAGGCTTTATTCGCGAAATAAAAGGGAACAAGGTTATTGGGCTTTTTAATTTTTCAGATGAGGATCAATCGGTTATAATTACCAACAAAGATGCTTACGGCACTTATTCCGATTATTTTACAGGAATGACCTTCTCGATTAATGAGAAACCCTTCGAATTAGAAGCCGATCAGTATCTCGTGTTTAGTGATTAATGAAAAGGGCTTAGCCTAAAAGCTTTTCAAATATTTTTAAAAACCTTACAAATAATATCACTATCTTGAAACAGCCAAGATTTTTATTACAAACATCTTGGCTTTCTAGTATTGAAGAAAATAAAATTGTATTTAATTCATAATTAACCAAAAAACAACATGATTAAACCAACCAACCACCGATTTATACAGGTAACCATCCTGACTCTATTCCTTTTTTCATTAAGCCTTCAAAGTTGTAAAGAAAAAGAGGCCACCTCTGAAAATACCATAACTCAGGAAATTGAAGTTCCTGCCGAAACTCCTGAATATTTTCTGCTCCGGCCAGAGGTTGAAAAAGCCTACGGATATTCACATGCTGTTAAAATAGGTAATGACATCAAAGTTTCTGGTGCTGTAAGTATGGATGATGAAGGAAATCCCACTGCGATTGGAGATCTGGAACAACAAATGAAAAATTGTTATGCCGATCTGGAAAAGGTTTTAGCACATTTTGACTGTACTTTTGACGATGTTGTTGTTGAAAATGTATTCACTACAAACATGCCCTTATTTCTTGAAAAGGCCGCTTATCGCAATGAGATTTACACCAAACATTTCCCAACAGGCACGTGGTTAGGCGTTAAGGAACTGGCATTACCGGAATTTATGATAGAGATCGAATTAGAGGTTCACAAATCAGAATAAACCTAAAGAGCAGATTTTAATCCCGCTATCAATTGATTAATATCGGCCATACTGGTGTAATGTAAAAAAGATATCCGAAGCACGCCCGGCTGCGTGGGTACCTCCATATCATTTAGTGGCCTTACAGCATAAAAATGACCCTTACCCAACATTAATTTATGTTCAGTTAAGGCCTCATAAAATGTATCTAAGGATTTGTTTTTGGGAAGTATTGAAATTATTGGAGCACGACCTTCTGCCCTTTCAGGACCAACGATATGCAAATCATTTCGAGACCTTAAGAAATTCATTAAATGTGTCAATAGTTCGTGCTCGTGATCATGAAATAATTTATTTACGGCCCGATTCCTTTCAGCGGGTATAGCGGGGGTTTCAAAATGGTGTTCGTAAATGGCATCAAAATAGTCTATCACCCCACTAGCTGCGGCAATCTGAGCATGATCGGGACCAGCAGGTGTGAGCATACTTCGCGTTACGCCATCTTTAAAAAAATGTGATTGATTTTCCATCCGACCAATCAGATCCTTATCCACATACATTAAACCTAAATGGGGGCCAAAAGTTTTATATAAGGAAAATAAATAAATATCTGTTCCTAGAGCCTTTAAGTCCGGAAACCCATGAGGCGCATAACCAACACCGTCAACAATAGATAGCGCTCCATGATGATGTGCCAGTTCACTTATTTCTTTAACAGGGTTTATATGTCCGATCACATTAGAGCAATGCGGAAAAGCGACCATTTTAGTACGCCCGGAAAATAATAATTTCAATTCGTTAATATCCAAAATTCCGGTATCTTGATTCACGTGCCATTCGATCACTTTTATCCCGCGATCTCCTAATCTGCGCCAGGCCCCGGCATTAGCTTCATGATCCTGGCAGGACACGATAATTTCATCACCTTCTTCCCACATCGGTCGCATAGCATGGGCTAAAACGTAGATATTTTGTGTGGTTGATGGTCCAAAATGAATTTCAGATTCATCAACATTCAAATAATCTGCAAAACGCTTATAGGAATCTTCCATAAGTTGTCCCGCTTTCATAGAAGCCGGATAAGGATAATTCACCTGCACCTTATTCTTCATATAAAAATCAGTTAACCGCTGTATGGTTTGTTGGCACGGATATGATCCACCAGCATTTTCAAAAAACGCCCAACCTTCTAGAGAGGGTTCTTTAAAGGCGGGAAATTGCGAACGAACATATGGAATATCTAAGGTCATAATACGTGAAGTAATAATTTGTTTTATCAGCAAGATACCAATTCAATTATATATTACAAAAGGCTTTAAATGATTCATTTTTTAAAATTTTACCTTTGAATTTTGTTATCTTGTAGTATTGAGTAATCGCTGTTGTAACGAGCGTAATTTTACAACCTGTTGGAACTGAATAAAAAAGAATACCTACCCTTGATTATGGAAGCAATAATTAAAATAAATTTAGATGGTTTGGTTTTCGATTGTCACACTTCAGGTGATAAAAAAGATCCAATGATATTATTTTTACATGGCTTTCCGGAAACTGCTTTTATGTGGAAACCTTTAATGAAAGCGTTTGCCCAAAAGGGCTATTACTGTGTGGCACCGAATCAAAGAGGTTATAGTGGAGGCGCCTGCCCTAAAGGTAAAAAGCATTACAGGATTGATTCTCTGGTTGCCGATGTTCTAGGTTTTGCTAAGGCTTTGAACAAATCTCAATTTCACCTCGTGGGGCACGACTGGGGTGCGGTTATCGGCTGGAATGTTGTTTATCATTATCCGGATAAAATTTTAAGTTGGACGGCACTCTCTGTACCTCATATGCAATCCTTCGGAAAGGCAATGACCACCGATCCTGAGCAAAAGAAAATGAGTCAGTATATTAAAGACTTTCAACTTCCATTCTTACCCGAAATGCGAATTATGAAAAATGACCTGAAACTTTTTAAGCGCCTATGGAAATACCATTCAAAGGAAGAAACAACGTATTATTTGAAGGTTTTCAGAAACCGAAACCAGCTTACCGCAGCCCTTAACTATTACCGAGCAAATTATAAACTTTTAAAAAGTGCTAAAAAGGGCCAAATACTTGGAGAAATTGATGTCCCAACCCTCTTCATTTGGGGTAATAAAGATATAGCACTTGGTAAGGCTGGTGTTGATGGCACCCCTCAATTTATGAAAAATGACTATCAGTTTGTGGAGTTAGAAGCCGGGCACTGGTTAATCCAGACGCAATACGAAAAAATCAAAACTTACATAATAGAATTTATTGATCAAAATTAGGAAATAGAAAAATAGGTTTTAAAAATTAATATTTTAAATGAAGCATAAACATACCCAGAATTTGGAGTCTTATAAAAGTTTTAATTTTTCATTAATTTAGTGGTATCCCCAACGCGATCAGTAGCAATTTAACCACCCAAATATTGGTATTAACTAAACTGACCAAAAATGACCATAACTGGTTTTGGGGAACATATAACCCAACTTTTTAAGAAATATATGCCTGATGCTTTTGTATTCGCATTGGCATTAACGGTAATCACCTTTACAAGCGCTCTTCTTTTTACCAACACTACTTTTATTGATACTATTGTAGCCTGGTATAAGGGTTTTTGGCTCTTATTGGAATTTGGTATGCAAATGGTCCTTATGCTAGTAACAGGATATTCAATTGCGCTATCATCTCATGTTAAAAAGTTGTTTTACAAACTAAGCCGATACATTTCAACACCACGACAAGTTTATATTTTTATACTTATTGTGGGTATGCTTTTAAGTATGGTAAGTTGGGGCTGGATGGTAATCACAGCTGTTCTGGCTCGTGAATTAGCGCCTCGCGTTAAAGGTGTTAATTATCCCTTTCTTATCGCTTGTGTGTATTTCTCGGGAGTTATCTGGGTTTGCGGTTTATCAAGCACTATTCCTTTATTATTGAATACTCAAAATAACTATCTCATTGAGGCTGGTATTTTATCAAATACTATTTCAACCGAGATCACCTTGGGTTCAATTTTAAATATTCTGGTATTTATTGTGATGATCGTAGGTTCCGTAATTATTTTCCCCCTATTTGCACCTAAAAAAGGCCCTGAACTTTCAGACCTGTTAATTGATAAGGATCATAAAAAAGAATACTCTATAGAAGATGAGGCAGAAAGCATGAATCTTAAGGAAAATGCTGTTTCCGACCGTTTAAATAATAGTTCCCTGCTCCAATACGGCATTGTCCTTATGGGGCTCATTTATATTGTATTTCACTTTTTAACCGGTGGTTTTGATCTGAATCTTAACATCATGATTTTTATTTTTATCATTCTGGGCCTAATACTTCATAAAACGCCCATGCGCTATGGTATCGCGATGAAACGATCCAGTTCTAATATTTCAGGAATTCTATTCCAATACCCGTTCTATGCCGGTATAATGGGTATAATGATCTACACAGGATTAGGGGAATCCATCGGTGCCTGGATAGCTTCTGTGGCCACTGTGCATACCTATCCACTATTCGCGTTTCTGAGCGGAGCGATTATAAATTTTGCCATTCCATCCGCAGGTGGTGAATTTGCCGTTATTGGTCCAAGTATCATCAATGCTGTAAAAGAAATAGGTGCCGGATTACCACCACAAGAGGTTATTGAAATGGTATCAAGAGCATCCCTTGCGGTGGCCTACGGAGAAACTTTAACCAATTTATTACAACCTTTTTTCCTCCTTATTGTGCTTCCGGTCATGGGTATTGGCATCAAACTTCAGGCACGTGACGTTATGGGCTATTTGCTTATTCCATTTGCTATTTTCTTTATTTTAATAGGCTTTATGGTCATGTTTCTACCATTATAGAATTAAATAAATTTTATTTGAATGGATTCAAAGAAGTAGTTCACTCCTCTATTATAAACAGTAGCTAAACATGTCACCCGAAATTTCGCTTTGTTGTTCAAATTCGTATCTTGTAATACAAATAAAAGAATTGTTTCTCTTTAATTGATACGTTTATTAATCTCCCTTTTTATGAATAAAATAGCACCTATTATTGTTCTGCTACTAGCATTGGTGGCCTGCAATAAGATCTCCGAAGAAGATCCAGAACTGATTACCGGAATAGACACCTCATTAAATCCCGGTGATAATTTTTTTAGATATGTAAATCACCAATGGTACGACACGGTACAAATTCCTAAAAACCAATCAGGTGTAGGGGCGTATCGTTTTATGAATTACCAGCAACGCCTGAAACTCCAGAGACTGCTTGATAGCATTTCAAAAATCAAATACCCGCTGGGAAGTATTGAACAAAAGGTGTCCGATTTTTATATTTCGGGTCTGGATACGGCTACCATAAATCAATTAGGCTATAAACCGGTAAAACCATTACTTACAAAAATTAGCTACATCAACAACACCCATTATCTATTGAAGTTTGTTACCGACAATTTAAAGGTGAATAGTACTTCCCTCATTAATTTCAATGTTGGCCCTGATAAGAAAAACAGTGAAATAAATATCGCTCATGTATCTCAATCAGGAATTGGTTTACCCGACAGAGCCTATTATTTTAATTCTGATCAAGCATCTTTTCGGATTCAGGAAGCCTACAAGGATTATCTTGCTAAACTTTTCGAATTAACCGAGCATGATCCTGATAGTTGTGAACATTTTGCTAATGTCGTTTTCAATTTAGAAAAGCAATTGGCTAGTTCCCATAAAACACGCGTAGAACGGCGAAATATTAAGGCTAATTATAATAAGGTCGCTATTTCAGATCTGGAGAAACGACAACCAAACCTGGAGTGGTCTGAGGTTTTGAGTGATTTAGGCGTAAAAAGTGATTCTATCGACATGAGGCAAATTGCATATTACGATAAATTAAACAGGCTTTTATCTGAAGTGGCCATGAAAGATTGGAAACTTTATTTAAAGGCCACATCTTTAAGACACTTTGGAAGTAAATTAAGTAAACCTTTTACAGATGCAGCTTTTGAATATTCAAAAGTTCTTACAGGTCAGAATGAACCAAAGTCCCGGAAAGAAATTATCACAAGTGCTGTTGATGATTATTTAGGCGAAGCCCTAAGTCAGATTTATGTAAAGGTCTATTTTCCTGAAGAGGCCAAAATTAGTATGCTGGAACTCGTTAATAATTTTCAAAAGGCATATGCTAAGCGCATTGATAACTTGGAATGGATGACTGATAGCACAAAATTGAAGGCAAAAGAAAAACTTTTTGCCATAACCAAAAAAATTGGATACCCGGATACTTGGAAAGACTATAGTTACGTGCATGCATTTAAGGACACTTATTTTGAAAATGTAATTTCTGCTGATGCCGCCAAGTTTTTACGCCAAATTGAAAAATTAGGAAAACCTGTTGATCATTCAGAATGGTTCGTAACGCCTTCTACGGTAACAGCATACAACAATCCATCGGCTAATGAAATTGTTTTTCCCGCAGGCATTTTGCAGCCACCTTATTTTAATTATAAAGCTGATGACGCCTTGAATTATGGGGGTATTGGCATGGTAATTGGCCATGAGATCACGCACACATTTGACGATCAGGGAGCACAATATGATAAGGATGGCAATTTAAATAACTGGTGGACAGAAACCGATTATTCTAATTTTAAAGCGCGTATTCAACAAGTTATCGATCTGTACAGCTCGTTTACGGTATTGGACAGTCTTCATGTTGATGGTGCCATGTGTGTTGGAGAAAACACCTCAGATATTGCCGGTATTGCAGTAGCTTATGATGCCTTCAAAATGACAAAACAAGGCCAGGACACTACCAAAATTGGCGGCTACACACCCGATCAACGTTTTTTCTTATCTATTGCAAATATATGGCGTGTAAAAATGACTGATGATTACCTGCGTTACTGGATCAATACCAACCCACACGCTCCTCCAAAATGGCGCGTCAATGGGCCACTTATGAATACGACACCTTTTTATGAGGCTTTCAATCTAAAACCTCAGGATAGCATGTTTCTGGAAAAAGAAGATCGAATAACTGTTTGGTAAGCAGCTAATTCCAGGAAGTTTAGTAAATTAGCTAGAGAAGTATTATTATCCTAATCTAAATTTTAGGAATAAACTTAAAAACACCTCATATGGCTGATAAAAATGACAGTTTTGATAATTATTTAGATAGCCATTACATCCACCGAAGTAACTGGTTACGTGCGGCTGTACTCGGAGCAAACGACGGTATTTTGTCAACTGCCAGTATTGCCATCGGTGTTGCTGCAGCGAGCAGTGCGCGAGAACCAGTGATTTTAGCTACCCTGGCCGGTCTGGTTGCTGGTGCTTTATCCATGGCCGCCGGCGAATATGTTTCGGTAAGTTCTCAAACAGATGTTGAAAAAGCCGATATTGAACGCGAAAAAGAAGAATTGGAAGAAATGCCGGAGCTCGAGTTGCAGCGTTTGGCCGAAATATACGAAGAGCGTGGATTGAAAAAAGAAACCGCTCTTATAGTGGCAAAAGAGTTAACCGCTCACGATGCTTTGGGCGCACATATTCGTGACGAATTAGGAATTAATGATATTAGTAAAGCCAAACCTTTACAAGCTTCATTGGCATCCGGAGCTGCTTTTACCGTTGGTGGTTTATTGCCATTTATGGCTACCCTTATCACACCTTTGGACACCATGGAATACTATCTTTATGCTTTTGCGCTTCTTTTTTTAATAATCCTAGGTGCTGTTTCAGCTAAAACAGGAGGGTCAAGTATTGGAAAAGCTATTATCCGGATCACTTTCTGGGGCACAGCAGCCATGGGGCTAACAGCTCTTGTAGGCTACTTATTCAATGTTAACGTTGCATAATCCAATATTTTAATAAAATTATATCGATTCAGATTATATAGAATAGAATGTTACAACAAGATCTTCGATCTGATTATGACAGAAACTGAACTTATAGATTTATGAATTAAATATTAGGGATTAAAAAAAGCTTTAAAATTTCTATCAAAAGAAAATTTAAAGCTTTTTCTGGTTTAGAAATTGTGCTTTGCTAGCGCAGTAAGCGCCTCATTATAAAGTAAACCCCATATTTCTGAGCCACTTTATAAACACTTATCATCCACTGCTTGGGTTCCAATTCATTACCAATCTTGTTCTTATGTAACTTCATTTTCTCCAATGCAATACGACGTTCTAAACTCAGTTGTTTTAAATCGCGTTGTACATCGCTATATGATTTATAGGTTTTCATAAGTTATTCGTCAAAAAAATTAGTTGACAATCGTCGCACAACAAGATCGTTGATGCGGTAACGATTACCATAAAATATTCCGGTTAAAATGACCACTACACCTGCAGTTATCACATAACCTAAGGAGGCGTTCTCCAAAAGATCACCAAGATAAAGGGCTAAGGCGAAAGCTAAAAACATAAGTGCTGAAAACAACAAGCCGCCAATAATCACAATTTTAGTGATCAAACTTATAGAATCAGTTACTTGTTGAAACACTTTAAGTTTATAATAGGCTTGTGATTTTTCAATATAGGTTTTTCCCGAATCGCCCAATTTTTCTGAGGCCTCAGTTATATTTTCAAAAAACTCCATTTTTAGGCCTTTTGAAATTTCTTATTTTTTGCTTTTAAATCTTTTAACTTTTTTTCAAGGGCACCAATCACATCATCACCTTTCAAATTAACATCGGAGACAACACGGTCTAGCTGCTCTTCTAAGGTATCTTTATTTTCCCCAGGCATGGAATTCATTACTTTTTCTTTTAAGTTTTCGGCCTCTTCCAAAGCTTTATCTTTGGCATCAATGGCTTCATCCACTATACGTTGTCTTGTATTAGATCCTTTATCCGGGGCAAATAACACACCCAAAGTGGCACCAATGGCCGTTCCTGCTAACATTCCTACTACTACATTACTTTCTTTACTCATAAAATCTTAAATATTATTTTTCTGTTATTAATTATTTTTTTGAAATGCTTCCTAACATGCTTTTCATGTTATTAATGCAAGAGTATTTCGTAAACTCTATCTATAACATACCATAAATTATTCGGAATATCAAGGGGTTTAAAGAAACTTTAACACTTGACAAATAAAGGGTTTACAAGCCTTTCCCTGTTTTCAGGTTGACATATAAATCTGTCATCCAATTAAAAATCTCTGATTTAAATTACTAGATCTGTTATTCTATTTTAATCAAGTGAAAAGAGACAATAAAACATTTTAGTTGTTGCCGAGAGTTCTAAAAATAGAAAGCGCCCAATCTTAAACAATTGGGCGACTTTCCGTCTAACAAACCTAACCAAAAAATAATATTTAGGTTAAACCAAAAAACTAACTAATTCAAAATTTTAAGGAAACACTTGCTCTCAAAGAGAATGGTGTTCCTGGTGTGAAATGTATTTCTTCAACGGGGTTATCCTCATTTTTAAGCTGAGACAAGGTTGCAAATTGCGTTTCATTCCATTCTGTATTAAAAATATTTTCAATAAAAACCCCAAACGTCAAGTTGCTTACCGTATAATTTAGATTTAAATCGGATACCAAATAACCCTTTGCTTCGATAGAGTTGGTCTCAGTTGCAGGTCTATCGTCAATATATCGGTAGTTAAAACTTCCGGAGAACCCATCCAAATTTTTAATTGTTATACCACCTGCCAAAGTTGCATTGGGAGCTAAGGGAATATAATTTTCATTGTTAGGAGCATCCAAACTTCTAGCTCGGGTCAAGGTCAGGTCGGAATTCAAATACAACCAATCCAAAACTTGATAACGCAATCCCAGATCAAGTCCAAAACGTTCTGATTTTCCACTAGGCTCTATAACCCCAGCATCGCCGACATAGACAAATTCTTGTTCTGAAAACAGGTACCATAAGGCTGAGTTGACAATTAATTTTGATGTAGGTTTCCAAATATTTCCAAAATCAAGACCGTAAGCCTGAGGCAAACTGTTTTGTTGAAGATTGGTAACCACAACGCGCGTATCATTTGAATGAAACCCTATCCCCGATTTCAAATACCATTGCAAATTATCTTTAGGGTTATAATAGAGGTTCAATTTTGGATTTATCACAAAACTCGTTTTCGATGATCTTTCAACCGAGTTTATTAACTTATCACTGTACAGGAAATTAAAATAATCCAGCCGAATTCCGGATGTTAACTTAAAGTCTCCCAGATCTAAGCTAGCTTCAAAAAAACTATTCCCATTGGACTGGTTTATATCTCCTAGTTTTACACGCTGATTTACCGTTGTTCTATTAATCGTTTTAGACAGCTCAGAATTGGTAGTACTGTCATAACGTAAACCCAATCCATATTTAAGTGTTAAAGGATTATCCTTTATATAGGTATTGGTCTTAAAGGTCGCATTAAACCCATAGATATCACGAGCCTCATTTTGTTTTATTTGATCCCCATTTACCGGATCTTCTAGAAAAAATGTGAAATTTGAATAGAGCTTAAAATTATAATTCGTGTAAAAGACATTTGCATTTAAAGTTGTATTATCTGCAACCTGTTTCGTAAATTCTAAATTTAGATTCCTTCGTGATGTTTCACCACCTTCTGTATCATCGATGGCTCCAAAACGTGAGATCTGGCCACTATCAACAGCACGCTGTGGTATTTGCCCCGAGGCATCCCACCGGCTCGTAAACTGAGAAACAGAAAGAGTAAGCTTATCATTATTAGGTGCATAATAACTGTACTTACCAAATATATTAAGACGGTTAAAATTCTGAGGAGAATCAAATGGACCGTCCGATTCTAAATATTCCAATGCTACATAGGCATTTTTATTTTTATTTTGATCAAGTAAATTGAACATTCCTAGAGTTCTAAGGGTATTAAACCGTCCTAAACCAAAGGAAATGATATTTTCATCGATTACATTTTTAGTAGAAAAATTAACATATCCGGCTGTGTTAAAATCGCCTTCCTCGGTATAATATGGCCCTTTACCAAAATCTATTTTATTGATCGTTTCAGGAATTACAAAATGTAAATCGCTATATCCCTGACCATGAGCATGAGACACCATGTTTACAGGCATACCATCAACTTTAATAGAGATATCTGTTCCGTGATCCAGATCAAAACCGCGCAAAAAAAGCTGTTCTGCTTTTCCGCCACCAGCATGTTGCCCAACCATTAATCCGGGAACCTTTCTTAAAATATCCTGGGATGAGTTTACGGGTGTTATATTCAAATCTATTTTAGTAATCGTGTTCAAAGCATTGACTTGTTGCGAAATAACCAATTCATCTAATTGATAAGTTTTTTCGACTAAAACAATATTTGCAGGATCCTTAGACGGTTTTACCGAAATAACGATAGGTTCATATCCTAATAATCCAACCTTTAACGAGTCGTTCTCCTTGGTTTCTTTTATAATAAATTGACCATTTTCAGTGGAGTGCGCGTGGGTTTTCGAATTTAAATTATAAATGTAAGCCGACTCCAAAGGCTGATTTTTCGCATTAACAACAAATCCTTTTAATTGTTGACCAAAGCCAAAGACGCCACTAAAGAATACCAGTAAAATCAAGAATCGATTCAAAATCAAGTTCATAACACTACGATTTGGGTGAGGGTACAATTAAATATTTTGAATTTTTTTAGCCATAAGTGGTCCTAGCTCAAATACGCTGGCCTCTAATTCAGTTTTTAATGCTTTGGCTTTATCTTCTTTGCCATTAGCCTTATAGATTTCTGCTAAATGAAATAAGATTTGAGGTTCAAAAGTTTTTCCAACAACATACTTTTCCATAATATCAAGTGCTGATTTAACATCACCATGATTAAACTCGGTCCAAGCTAATAAATCGTACGATTCAGGTGTTGGCCGATTGTTAATTTCGGTATAAGCTAAGTCAAGAGCCTTCGCCGTTTTCTGTTCTTCTTCGGTATACAACATCACATTGTATTTGTTATACATATGTCCGTAACTGGTTTTTTGAACCGCCTTTTTGTAGTTTTCCAAATACTGTTTTTTCAATTCAGGATTTGAGTTATACTCCGCTATTTCAGCCTTCAGCAAATAATAGCTAGGTGATTCATTATATTCAGCGATATGATCAAGGATTCTTAAAGCTTCATCGGGGTTTTTCTCATAAGAATACACGATCCAGGCAATACCCTTTTTAGCATAAGCATCATTAGGATCGATTTTTAAAGCCCTTAGATAAAACTCATAAGATTGTTGGATTTTACCGGCATGCCCGTAATAATCAGCAAGATTGGTGTAGATCCATTGGTTGCGTGAAGGTATGTTAGAGGCTTCACCAATTTCTTTAGCCTTTTCCATATATTTAATGGCTGAATCCAGATCACCGCGATGATCAGACCACTTTGCCAAACGAATTAAATAATCAAAATCGTTTGGATCAGTAACCTTGTCTAAATAACGTTTTGCCTGGGTATAATCTCCCAATTCCATATACACATCAAAAAGCATTTTTTGAGTAGACTCCAGTCCTTCTCCTATTGCTTCAGCCTTTTTTAGAAGTTTTAAAGACTCATTAAATCGATGTTGAGAAATATAATTATGGGCCAGGGATTTCAAATAGCCTGGGTTTTTGTAGTCTGTGGCTTCATTGGCCCGAATCAAATTATTTTCAGCTTCGATCAAGTATTCTATTCGACCTGTTTTGTCGAACATTTTAGATTGAGATGCTGCAACTTTAACTAAATAAGGAAATTGTTCTGGTTCTTTTTCAAGCTTTTTTTCCCAAAAAGTAAAATCTTCCTTAGTGCGCTGCAACACCTCATCTCTAGTAATGGATAAATAATCCTTATAATCCTCATTATTGGTAATTTGTTCTCTTTCTTCATGACCCTTACAGTTCACTAAAAGCAGAACGAGTCCACATAGAATGACGAATGGGGCAATAGATTTTGTATTTAAAGTTTTCATTATTTTTTGTTTGTTAGAAGGTAGGTTAGCGTATTAATATAATACCAGGGCACATACGTGCCCCGATATTAAGGGAGAATTACCATGGTGAGGCTAAGTATGGGAATGAGGTTAAAAAGGCCTTGTCGTTCATGTCAACATGGTCATCCGATAATCCTGGATTTTCGGAAAAGTCTTCACCTCCGAAGATTAGTAATAGCTCAACAGTAATCACATCATCAGCCAAGGCACGACCTGTAAGCACATTAGTTCCATCAAAAAAGGTGGTTGTTCCATCTAAGGATACATTCAGTACGTCAGTGGCTAATATGCCGGTAAAAGCAGCCGCATCAAGACCTAATGCATTTTGATCTCCTGGTTGCGCATAAGCCGGGCTTAAAGCTTCTAAATTTGCTTGAAACATGCTCTGAAAAGATGCATTTTGTTCCGAAGGAATAGTAACATTAAACATATCTTTATTCTCTCCTGAGGTAAATACAGTGTTTACTGCTGGTCGTCCCATTTGATCTTCCTGAGCATAGGTTCCGGAAAAATCTATCGGGGTTGGGTTATTCGGTATATCATCACCCAGATCCGTGCAGCTAAAGCCAGAAAGCACTACTACTGCCATTAGGGTAAGTATTTTTATATTTTGAATTGATTTCATAAGTCGTATTTTAAAATTATGTGTTATTATTTTTTATTTTCTTTTTGATTCTACCCAGGTGTTAATCGTACCTGAACCACCAATCATTGATTTTGGCACTTCTACTACAATTGACATAACGTTGGTACCTGCGAAGGTATCCGATCCGGGATCATTGAAACTCGCGGCCATACCACCAATAATTTCTGAATAGCGTGCAAAATCCATAAAGAATGGGTCGTCTCTAGGCCCGGCAAAAAATTTCATGCCACCCACTTCGCTTACTATCGCGATTGAACCATAAGCGGTAATATCAACTACCCCGCCATTCATAGTACTAGTTTCTACCACACTATTTAATCCGGTTTGGCTCGGTGCTACAGGTCCGAAGAAATACATTTTTCCATCTCTTGGAATAGCCTGGATAACCAGATCTTCTACGTTGTCACCGGTATTATCGATATTGAATTCTACCATGACATTTTCGTCAAAAGAAGCCTGACTTGTATTCGAGGGACTTAACAGACCCTGAACATTAGCAACAAATACCAAATTATTGGTATCCTCACCCTGAAAGGCGTAATAATCGGTAATATCACTATTACCACCTTGAACGGCGGGAGCATCAATATGATCGGCAGCGACCATAAAGAATCCGGCAACAGCCATAACTCCTAATCCAGTTAAAATTTTAATTTTTTTCATTTGTTTTAAATTTTTCATTATTAATATGTGTTTCACTCTTCAGCCATACCTACGCAAAAAAGAAAATAGCGGTTTTGTTAAAATTTTGTTAAAATGAAAAACAAGGCATTTTCGATAATAAGATTTATCTTTACGGCCTATTAGAAAATGAGCTTATGAATCCTTCAGCATCAGGTTGGATAAAAAAACTAAGGAGTGATATCTCGGATAAAGACAAATTGTTTGCCTGTAGTCCGGAAGCTTTCTATGATGCTTTACGAGAGTGTGGTTTTATTTATGGCAGTAATTTGCATATCATTGATCATCGGATTCCTAAAAATGATCTGACAGAAGAAGAGTGTTGCAAGGTTAATTTGTGTTTATCCTTTTTACACATTTATCATCATTACAAAAATGACCAATCGTTTGTAGAGAGTGTTATCGGGTTCTACAACGACATTAATGCCCTTAAAACCTCTATTTTCGATAGCCTTTTATCTGAAAAGAAAACCAGTGAACAGCTTGAAAAAATAATAAATAAGCGTATTCAGATCGATGCTAATGTGCTTACTAAAAACTTTAATTATTTTATTGTTAATGCACTTCTATATATTGATGTTTTAGCATACAGGCATTATTTGAAAAACGGCGAGGTTTCCACGGATTATTTAAAAAACTTGGAAGCTGCTATTGCTGCGATTTCCTTGGATGTTCTTTTATCAAAGAAGGAGAAAAACACGTATGACGAAAGTTTAATCAAGCTTTTTGAATCCTCATTACGGTATCAGGATCAGAGTCCTATGAGTTTTGAGGACGCTGTAAAATTTATTGATAGCCCGTTGAAAAAATTCTATATTCTCGATCTGGCCTGTATGGCAAGTTGGAGTGATCAGGTCATTGACGAAAAAGAACATCACTTTTTAAAGTTACTCGGTAGTAGTTTGCGTTTACATGAAAACCGTGTAACTACTTCTATCGCCATGATCAATACCTTTTATACGAAACACAAGGACAATATTGCCTTATTAAGTTCGAAAAACATTGTACAGAGCTTTTACGATAATTCGAGCAAAATGGTAATTAAGCTAATAACTAGAAATAGCAAACGCCTGTATCGCGAATTAAAGGATAGCAAAGAACTTATGATATTATTAACGCAGTCGACCGTTCGCGATCTGAACGCTGAAGAACAAAAAAAAGTGCATGATCAGCTATTCGATATCTTTAAATCAATTCCAAGTTTAGCAATTTTTATGTTACCCGGTGGTGCCTTACTTCTTCCTTTAGTTATTAAGTTTATTCCTAAATTATTACCCTCGGCCTTTGATGAGAATCGCATCAATGAGGAATGATCTAAACTTAATAGTATTTTATTCCAACCAGTTTCTAAAATCTTTAACGCGTTCCCGAGCAACAATAATATGTTGCTCATTATAAGTGTTTAATTTTACTTGTAATCTGGAATTGGTATAACTTATAATATCTGAAATGGCATTGACATTCAAAAAGAACTTCCGGTTTACTCTAAAAAATGTTTGCGGTTCCAGATCGTCCTCCAACTGATCCAGAGTAACATCCAGCAAATAATTTCTTCCGGATACGGTATATAAATAGGTGCCTTTATTTTCACTATAAAAACATTCGACCTCCTCTGTAGAAATGAGTTTTAGATGTTGACCTACTTTAACGGAAAACCGCTTTTTATAAGCTCTATCGATAGGATTTATAAGTAACTTTTTAATTTCACTGAAGTCTACAGTCACCGGTGCAGCTCGATGAGTACGCTCTTTGTATTTTTTGACCGCGCGAACCAATTCGTCTTCATCTATGGGTTTCAACAGGTAGTCGATACTATTCAGTTTAAAGCCTTGTAAGGCGTACTCGTCATATGCTGTTGTGAAAATGACCGCACTTTTAATATCGATAGTTTCAAAAATTTCGAAAGACAACCCATCACTTAACTGAATATCTAGAAAAATAAGATCAGGATGGGTATTGGTTTTAAACCATTCCCGCGCCTCTTCTACGGAATGTAACATGGTGTGCACATGCATCCTTTGTTTTTCCAACATGCGCTGTAAGCGCCTGGCTGATGGCTTTTCGTCCTCGATGATGATTACTTTCATTGTTTGGATTTTAGAATTGCGTTAGGGATTGAAGCGGTATCCTTTTTATGTTTAAATAAATTTGGTGGTTTTTGCTTAGGTTAAACATAAAAAGATTAAGCTGAAAGCCCGCCCGAAGGGAACGCCCAAATTAATATTATTCCCAAGTTTTACGTTCCTTTTCCATGAATTCTTTCATTTTCCGTTGTTCCCAGGATTTGCTGAAAAATACGTTTTTCCCAAAAACACGAAGGGCATGAAAGCTGATCCCGATACCCCAGAAAATAGCAGTACTAAAGGTTGAAAAACTCCAGAATAGTTCGCCGCTTTCTCGCGTGAATACGTAAATAAGAAAGATATTGATAACCAGATACCAAAAGAGGTGCCAATAAAAACCTTTGATCTCTTTAACGCGTTTTTGCGCTCTGTAATAGGCCTCTTCGTTCTTGTATTGGGAACTGAAATTTGAATCTTGCGTTTCCATAATGTGTTTTATTGTTTATTGTTGATCAATAGTTTATTCCCAGCGGGTATCTTCTTCCTCCTGCATGAATTGTTTGATTTTTCGCTCTTCCCATGATTTTCCAAACATAGAACGATCAAGAAACACGCGATAAGCCTTAATGGAGAGGCCTAAACCCCAGCCAAATAAGGGGAACCAAAACCATTGGAAATTCCAGGAGGTCCTGTAGTTTATCCAGATTAAAAACGGGATTACAATACAGTAAGCTCCCAGGCTGTAATAAAACCCTTTAAGTTCTTCAACATGCTCGCGAGCCCGAGCGTAATTGGCTTCTTTTTGAAATTGTGAATAGTTTTCCATAATTGTTATTTGTTTTGTTAGCATTGGTATGGCTACAGCAAACCGCTGCGGTTCTTTAAAAATTTTTACTTTTTTGTTCGTTAGTAGATCGTAGCGTTGCTTGATATTACTTAAGCCCACGCCACTACTCTTTTTTATGATTTGTTTAGGCTGTAAATTATTTTCCACGATCAAGGATCCTTGATCTTCATATATTTTGATGTGAAGCGGTTTACTGGCCTTGACCATATTGTGCTTTACTGCGTTCTCCAGAAGTAGCTGCAATGCTAAGGGTACTACTTTACTCTCAGGGTTTTTAGCTTTATCAGGAACTTCGAAAATGATACTATCTTCGAAGCGCATTTTTACCAAAGACATGTATGTTCTGGCAAAATCCAACTCCTCGTCTACCGTCACAAGTTCTTTATTTTTTTGTTCCAGCACGTACCGGTATACCTTTGATAAAGCGGTGGTAAACTTTTGAGCGCTTTCGGGATTTTCTTCAATTAAACTGCTTAGCACATTTAAACTGTTGAATAAAAAATGGGGATCCAGTTGGTTTTTTAAAGCGTCAAATTTAGCACTGGCGGTTCCGGCGATCACTTTTTGTTCCTTGATCTTGTTTTGCTGGTACCTGTTATAGAAATAAATAAGGTGAAATATGGTAACAATGGTAAGCGTCACAATAAGTCCGAATTTGTAATGCGACAATTTCACCTGATCCAGAAATTCCTCCAGAGTAATTCCGTTGTAAAATACATTTAAAGAGGCATTCAAAATAAAAAGGCATGCTAATGTTATAATGGTACTTCCGGCGATTCCGGCAACAAGTCGGGTAAAAACCCTATTATTTTTCCAGCTTAAGCGTGCTAAAAAATTGTAAAAAAACAAGTTTGAATACCCTATTACAAAAGAGTACAATTGGTAAAACAGAAAAGACACATAGGCTTCCTTGAAATTTGAATACGTAAAACCACCCTTATAAATATTTGCAGCAACAAATATGAGACACCCAATGATGAATGCGATACCTATATTTTTAATGGTCTTTACCATGATATTTCTTTGTGTTATCCTTTACAGGTATTGAATAATTGTTTCGCTCTGGCCTCACCCCAATTAGGATGTAAAGGCGATTCTGGTTTAAATTTAGCAAAAAGTTCTAAGGCACGCTCCAAATCCGCACAATGGGTTTTGGAATTACTTCCTGAATATTGGGCTGCATGCATATCCCATTCTGCTTTGCAATACAGCACCCGAGGATTTTCGGGGGCGAAAAGTGTTGCTATGCGGTAAAGAGCCTCCACCTCGGCAGACAATAATGAGGCATACCTACGCCCGTCGTGAGCTATATATGAGGTGTTTAATAAGGCCTGTAAAACCTTAATCTCAGGGTTGTTATTTGAAAGAGATTCGGCATGATCTAAATCGGTTTGAGCCGCAGTAAGGAGTATAGACCAATTTTTTTCGTCTCGTTCCTCAAAACTGCTAATGATCTTTATTTGTGCCGCATAATAAAATGGTAACCACTTTTCTTTTTCACTATTTGCGATGGTTTCAAAAGCTGATATCGCTTCCGTTCTTTGGTTATTTTTCCAGAGGTCTATTGCTTTATGCATGTCCTGTTCGTAATTTGACTGTGCGCCTGTAATCGCATAAACGAATACAATACTGATGAAAATAGCTGCGTCTCTCATGACTAATAATTTAATTTGATTTGTTTGATTGGGTCAAAGATGCTGCAGTTATCAGACTTTTAGAAAAGGAAGCTTCCGAATTGTAATTTTTTGGGGATGAATTGTGATTTTTTGATGTAACATTTGTTTTTCCCGTTTTCAGCATAAAAAAAGACCCAAAATATATTGCTATATTTTAGGTCTTCTTCACAAGTTACTAACTCTACTCAAAAATTATTCAGATAAAATTCTAAACATTACGGGTAACGCATAAGAAACATTTACAGGTCTTCCACGTTGCATTCCAGGCTTCATTTGAGGCAAGGCTCTGATGATTCGGACAGCCTCGGTTTCCAAAACTTTATCAGGTCCACGTGATTTTATATTGGTGGCATACCCTTTGGAATCTATAGTAAACATTACAGAAACGCGACCTTGGATTTGCATTTCCAGTGCTGTTTCAGGGTATCTGAAATTTTTAGACACATGGGCCATCATTTTTTCCTGGAAACAAGCTTTTGCCTGTGCATTGGTCAATCCCTCACAGCCCGGGAATATAGGTACACGCTCGATTACAGCAAAAGGCACATCGACTTCTTCTTCAATTTTCTCAACTTTAACATCCTCGACGGCCGGAACATAATCTGCGATGGCGTCTTCTTGTCCCACTTCGGTACTTTCAATAATTGTCTCTTCGATATCCTGAGTATCTTCAACAATTTTTACAGACTCCTGGATCACTACAGGAGGCGGTGGCGGTGGCGGGGTATTCACATTTACAATGGGAATATCTTCCTCGATTTCATTTTGTATATCTAAAACATCTACTACAACATCGTCTTTTTCGTAACTTTTAAATTCTAGTAAACGCCAAGATAGAAATAACATAATGTTTAATCCAATAGCAAAGTAGATACCGCTATTTCGGGCAATATCTAATTCTGGATTTTTTTTAGCTCTCATGATTCTGAAATTTTCTTTTAGCATTATAAATTTATTAGAATTAGAGCCCAATAACTATGATAAAAATCATGTTTCCAGATCAGTAGGGGTCAAAAAAAAGCTACCAAACGGTAGCTTTAGATTGTTTTAAACAGGTTTTACATTAGGATATCTTAATGGTTCTTGAAGGTTTGCGTTTCGCTTCTTCCCGTTTTGGAAGATGGATGTTTAAAATTCCTTCATTATAATTTGCGTTAATTTTACTGTCATCTACAGAATCCGGTAATGTAAAACTTCTTTTAAAGGAAGAATAGCCAAACTCTCTTCGGGAGTAACCTTCATCATCATCCTTATGTTCTTCTTTAACTTCAGCCGAAATCGATAATATTTGGTTATCCAAATTAATATCAAAGTCGGTTTTCTTCATACCCGGCACGGCCATTTCTACAATAAAGGTATCAGCCACTTCCTTAATGTTTACCTTCGGAAGCGATATGCCTGTATTAAAGTTAGACGAAAATAACGATGGAAAATCGTTAAGGGTAAAATCGTCGAACCACGATAATGATGGGAAGTTTGAACCCGTATTTTTATTTGCTAAACCTCCATTTTTCTTAATTGTTGCTAAACTAGTCATTGTAACAAGATTTTTGGGTTAAACATCATTTTAAAATTACGATTACTACGTTAGTAATCAGGATATTAGTATCAAAAAAAATACCAAACCCTTTTATGCCAAAATTTCATTTAATCTTGACATTTTTTTAACAAAAACCTGACATTTTTTCTTCCTTTTTAATAAAATCTCAGAAAATTTTTTTTGTTAATTTGTCAGAATTAGTGATCCACAATTAAGGTCCTGTACATATTATTTTTAGGAAATAATATAATACTGTGTAACATTTTTAAAACAAGAGCTACCTATCACATAACTAACTATCATCATTGGAAAAAGGACAAGAACAGCAATTCGTAGCATTATTGGAAGAACACCAAAACATCGTACATAAGGTGTGCCGGTTGTATACCAATAACTATGATGCTCATAATGATTTGTTTCAGGAGATTACCATTCAGCTTTGGAAGGCCTACCCAAAGTTCCGAGGAGATTCGAAGTTTAGTACCTGGATGTACAGGGTGGGTTTAAATACCGCAATTACATTATATCGAAAATCAAAACGACGTATTTCAACTCAGGATTTTGACGGCGTAGCCTTTAAAATGAAAGCAGAAGATTATGACGATACCGAAGAAAAGCAACTTAAAGTACTTTATGCTGCGGTTAGGAATAATTTGAATGATATTGAAAAAGCACTTGTATTCATGTACTTAGAGGACAAAGATTATAAGGAAATCAGTGAGACCTTAGGTATTAGTGAAGTCAATGCTCGGGTTAAAATGAATCGAATTAAAACAAAGCTTAGGACGCTTTTAAATCCGTAATGCTATGGATGAATTAGAATTATTAAAAAAAGACTGGAATAAGTCTGATGACCACCACAAAAAACTTTCGGGTAAAGAAATCTATCCGATGTTGCATAAAAAATCGTCATCCACGGTAAAAATGCTATTCTATATTAGTATTGCCGAATTAGTTTTATGGATTGGTATTAATACCATCCCATATCTCGTCTCAACAGAATATCGTGAAAAATTAAATGAGGTTTACGGCGATGGTGTTTTGATGATCTGGCTCACCATAATAAGTTATGCTATTATACTGCTCTTTATTTATTTACTTTTCAAATCCTATAAATCCATATCGGTAACGGATAATGCCAAAAAATTAATGGAGAGTATCTTGCGTACACGACAAATTGTAAAATATTATGTTTTATACAATTTGGTAGTTGCTGGTATTTCACTTGCTGTAGGGTTTTATCAATCGCTGCATAATGACCCTGTTATCTCAGAAGAAATCAAAGATTTTTCAGATAAGCAAATGTTAGTCGCTTATGCCGTGATGATTATTTTTAGTGCTTTGTTCATTTTAGTGATCTGGCTATTCTACAAATTAATCTATGGCCTTCTTTTAAAACGCCTGAATCGCAACTATAAAGAATTAGGGCGGCTAGAAGGTTAATTTTTCCAAAGGCCTTACGGCTCCGCTATCCATAGCCTTATCTAAGATGTAATTTCCAATACGAACGCGAACTAAACGGAGTGTTGGGTAGCCTACGGCAGAAGTCATTTTACGAACCTGGCGAAATTTCCCTTCCTTCAGTGTGATAGAAATCCACGAGGTTGGTCCGTGGCGGTCATCTCTAATTTTTTGTTCTGCTTCGGGTAATTCTAGCGAATCTTTTATTCTAAAGACCTTACATGGTTTAGTTTTATATTTTTTACCCTCAAACCCAATGGTAACACCAGTTCGCAATTTATTCACAGCAGAATCTGAAATGGCACCATCAACCAAGGCAAAGTACTCCTTTTCGATGTTTTGACTATTTACAAAATGACTCATTTTTCCTGAAGTCGTCAACAATAATAATCCCTCGGACTTTTCATCCAGCCGACCAATAGGCATCACGCCATCAGGGAAATCATATAACTCTCCTAAAAAACGCTTTTTACACTGTTGCTTTGAATTACTATAAAATTGACTCAACATCCCAAAGGGTTTGTAAATTAAAAAATGCTGATCATCATTAGTTTGTAAGTCCATTTAAATGGGTTATTTTGGTGTTGCTTTAGGGCTGAATAAGGATTTGGTACACCAGCTCTCTGGTTGGTTTTTGCCCGTTCATTTTTTGACGTACAACCTCGAAACTCATTTTAAAATCACACCCTGATTTATAACCACTGCATCCATACGCCGTTTTTCCTTTTAAAATGGTTCCTTTTTTACATTTTGGACAAATAAGATCGCCTTTTGGAGCATCTTTAGGCTCAGAAACAGATTTTTGTTTCGGTTCCAGCTTCAGTTTAAAATGATCATCAAATCGAAGCAAGCCTTCCAACGGTCCATTCTTTGTTTTAAAGCCTTTTAGATTAACAGTACTTCCTTTCTTCAATAAACGTATGTATTGTTTTTCCGAGATATTTTTACCTGAGAATTTAAACGGTAGCATAAAGTTGCAGCCCGACTTGAAATCACTACAACCAAATGCTTTTTTACCTTTTAGTATCGTTCCTTTTCTACACTTGGGGCAGTGCTCTGTGATAATGCCTTTTTCTTTTACAAATGCCGTTTTTTGTTTACGTGATTTTACCACTTGTGCCTGTGACAGATTTGCTCGTTTGGTCTCACTTCGAACTTCATACACCAAAGCATCCACCATATGCTTCATGTTTTTAATAAAAGCTCCGGCACTATAAGTTCCTTTTTCTATATCCTTTAATTGCTTTTCCCATGAACCCGTGAGTTCTGCGGATTTTAGTAAATCGTTTTGAATGATCTCAATAAGTTGAATACCCGTTACCGTTGGCAAAACCTGTTTTTTATTACGCTTAATATATTGCCGCTTGAAAAGTGTTTCTATAATATTGGCTCGTGTAGAAGGCCGACCAATGCCATTTTCTTTCATCAAATCGCGTAAGGATTCGTCGTCTACCTGTTTTCCGGCAGTTTCCATGGCACGCAGCAAGGAAGCCTCAGTAAATTGATTGGGCGGTTTTGTTTCTTTTTCTAAAAAAGAAGGTTCATGCGGCCCCTTTTCACCTTGAACAAAAACCGGTAAAATATTTTCATTTCCAGAATTACCATCCGCATCGACAGCTTCGAAAACAACACGCCAGCCCTTCTCTAAAATTTGCTTTCCTGTTGTTTTGAAGGTTACCTCGGCAGCTTCTCCAGTAACGGTTGTATTGGCTACCTTACAATCCGGGTAGAACACCGCAATAAAGCGTTTAGTAATTATATCATATACCTGTTGCTGGTTATACTGTAATTTGATTTCAACACCTGTTGGAATTATTGCATGGTGATCGGTTACTTTCTTGTCATTGAATACCTTGGAGGATTTCTTTATTTTTTTCGTTAAAAGTTGTTCCGTTAATCGAGAATATTGGGTGAGCTTTTTTAATATCCCAGGGACTTTAGGATAGATATCACTTGGTAAAAAGGTGGTATCTACTCTAGGATACGTCACCACTTTTTGTTCGTATAATTTTTGAACAATTTTAAGCGTATCATCAGCGGTAAAACCAAATTTTTTGTTGCAATATACCTGCAGTCCTGTAAGGTCAAATAGTTTTGGAGCATACTCTTTGCCATCTTTTTTGGTAATGGATTTAATTTCAAAATCCTCAGCCTTAACTTTTTCCGCTAATATTTGACCGTCTTCTTTTTTCAGAAAGCGTCCTTCCTCATAACTGAACAAGGTATCGCGATACATGGTTTGTAGTTCCCAGTATGGTTGTGGTTTAAAATTTTCAATATCCTTAAAGCGATTAACGACCATCGCCAGGGTTGGGGTTTGCACCCGTCCTACGGATAACACTTGTTTATAACCACCATGTTTTACAGTGTATAACCGGGTGGCATTTATGCCCAAAAGCCAGTCGCCGATAGCCCGTGAAAAGCCTGCATAAAATAAATTATCGTAGTTTTCCGATGGTTTTAAATTCTCAAACCCTTCTTTAATGGCTTCGGTTGTTAAAGATGAGATCCATAAACGTTTTACCGGACCCCGATATCCTGCAGCGGTCATTACCCAACGCTGGATAAGTTCTCCTTCCTGACCAGCATCACCACAGTTAATCACCTCATCGGCTTTATCAAACAGTGATTTGATGATTTTGAATTGCTTTTCGATCCCGGAATTCGAAACGACTTTGGTCTCGAATTTATCCGGAAGCATGGGTAAGTTATTAAGGTCCCAACTTTTCCAATACGGTTTGTAATCGGCAGGTTCTTTCAGTGTACACAAATGCCCGAAGGTGTAGGTTACCGCGTATCCATTACCTTCATAATAGCCATCATGTTTGGTTTTGGCCCCTAAAACGGCGGCTATTTCTCTAGCTACACTTGGTTTTTCTGCAATACAAACTTTCATTTCTTAATCCTAAAATCGTAGCAAAATAGCCAATAAAACACTATTTTAAAAAGGGATTTATCAGGACTTATCAACGATAAAACATTTTATAAAAAGTTTTACTTCTTTAACGAAAAAATAAATGTAGATCCTTTACCAATTTCAGACTCCAAATTTAAAGTTCCTTCACATTTCTGAATTATTTTTTTGACAGTGGCAAGCCCTATACCGTTACCTCTTTCTCCATATCTATCCTCCTGATTTATCACCTCAAAAATCCTAAATATTTTTTCGCGATACTCTTCAGGTATTCCAGGGCCATTGTCTTTTACATAAAAATAGTAATGGCTTGCATCGGAATCAATGTCTAATTCAATAAAAATCTTTTCTTTATCGTTATATTTAATCGCATTGGCAATCAGGTTAATTAAAACTTGCTTTAGTGCCGTCTGATTAATAGTTATATTTTTGAGATGAGATTTTACATTAAAATTTAGGTTGTTTTCCGAACAGAATAGTTCAAAAATATCTTTCTCCAAATCTTCTACACTAATTGTGGTTTGTTTTTCTTGAAAAATATTATCATTCCGGGTATAGGACAAAAGACCATCTATTAATTTTTGTAATTGCCCCGCTGAGTTTTCAATTAAACTAAGCATTTCCAGTCCCTCCTTGTCTATCACCGATCCATACTGTTCTGAGATGAGTGTCATCATTCCTTGTATGCTAGCCAAAGGTGATTTAATATCGTGAGCCGCTACTGAAGCAAAACTTTCGAGTTCCTGATTCTTTTCATTAACTTCTAACAAGGCCTTTTCCAAATCTATTTTACTTTTCCGCAGATTTAAAATATTCATTGTTTGTTTCGCCAAGACTTTTAAACTTTCAATCTGCCCTTCATTAAGTTTTGAGGGTTTTGTATTAACAACACATAATGTTCCTAAAGGAAAACCATTATCTGTGACCAGTTTGACCCCTGCATAAAACTGAATAAAAGGAGGCCCGGTAACCATAGGGTTATCATAAAAGCGCTCATCCTTTGTGGCATCTTCTACGATAAAAATCCCTAATGACTCATTAATTGCATGACCACAAAATGAAATACTGCGGGGAGTTTCTTTTAAATCTGTACCATGGGTTGCCTTAAACCACTGACAATCATTCTCTAGCAGAGATACCATAGAAATTGGAGTGTTACAAATTTGAGCTGCAAGAGAAGTCAAATCATTATAATCTGATTCTGGTAATGTCCGTAGAATAGAAAAGGAGTCTAATTCCTTTAATCTTTCACTTTCAGACGCGTAGGGTTTTGGTGCTATCATTTATTCGAAATATTAATATGATATAATTAGCCGAACCCTATAAAACCTTCAATGTGATATATTTATTATTGAACAGGATTTACCTGAAAAAGTAGTGAATTATTCTTGAATGAAGGTCTTTTTTCTACTAATTTTAAGCTAATATATGCTAAAAGCCTAACACTCTGAATTTAACAAAAGTATATACTTTTTACCACTCGCGAAGTTTGTTCAACGCCTCCTGCTCTTCAAGGGCTTTTTGCGAGAGCACTTTTAAGAATGAAGGGTGTTGCTCGATAGCAAACTCGATCTTTTTTAAGATATCTTCAGTGGTTTCCTTATCGTAATCAATTTCCAGAGGTGCTTTAATTTCCATGGTTTGAAGGATGTTTTTCTTCTTTACACGAAGTCCCTTTTTATCAAATGAGCGCCGGAAGCCATCAATAACGATAGGTACGACCACCGGTTTATAGCGCTTTATAATGTGCGCAGTTCCTTTACGAATGGGCTTGAAAGGAGTTGTAGTACCTTGTGGAAAGGTAATTACCCATCCGTCGTCGAGGGCTTTCCCTATATTGGAAATGTCACTCATACGCACCTGACGATTTACTGACTTTCCTTCGGCACGCCACGTACGTTCGATACTCACCGAACCTACATATGCCAAAATCTTAGGTAACAGACCCGAACGCATGGTTTCTTTAGCCGCAACATAATAAATATTGAGTTTGGGGTTCCACAGATAACCCACATTTTTTATAGAATCGACACGACCACTTAAACTGGCATTAAAGACATGGAACATAGCCACGACATCAGCAAAATAGGTTTGATGGTTTGAGATGAACAAAACGTTCTTGTCGGGAAGGTCTTTAATGATCTCGGATCCTTCGATCTGCAACTCGTTGAAACCTCTAAAACGGCGATGCGTCATGACGCCCAGAATTCGAATGAGCCATTTCTTTATAAGTAATATGTGTCCAAATGGATTTTTTTTAAACAATCCCATAAGTCAAACGTCAAAAAATTGGTTAGTTTACAAAGGTATGAAATCTTATAATTAGCGAAGGTTTTTTAAATGGTCTTTTATCTCGCTAAGGATCATAGCTGTGGCGCCCCAAACCACGTGGCCATTTAAAAGAAAAGCGGGGGTTTCAACGGCTAAATCATAGGAGGTCTGTACCTTCCTGGTTGTAAAGTATTTATCATTCAAAAAATCATTTAAACGCACTTCAATGATATCTTCAACCTCAGATTCTTGTTTTATGAATTGTGGCTTGCACTCGGTAAAACCCCAAAATGGATGCACGTAAAAATTACTTGGAGGAATATAAACCTCCGATAAAGATTTTATAAGTTGAATGTTCTTTACCGGCACGCCTACTTCCTCTTCTGTTTCTCGTAAGGCGGCTTGCGCTTCAGTTTCATTAGGTTCTAATTTTCCTCCAGGAAAGGCAATTTGTGCCGAATGGGTGCCGGGATAAGATTTTCGCAAAATTAAAACAAAGGTTGTTTCGGCGTTCGTATTTGGGTAAAATAAGGCTAGAACACCAGCCTTTTTAGCTTCCTTAATTTTATATTTGGTCCGCTCTAAAAGTTGCTGCCTGAAGGGCGGCATCATTTTAATATGAGATGCTTCGGCTGTAAGCGGTATATTTTTTATTTTTGAAACCGATTTTAAAAATTCATCAAAATTCATTGACAATGCGCATTATATGCCTTCTATGGCTTTCTTTTCTATTTTTAAATTGTGAAGATAAAGAATCTAAACAGAAAAAAATAAAAGAAACTAACATAGAACAAACCGAAAAGAAACCAAAGAAAAAAGAAATTGATAAATCCGATTGGATCAATGATACACTGCAAAGTTTTGACAACTTAAGTGCTCTGGCCTTTTTTAAGGATTACGATCAATTACATAAAGAAAACAAGGTTCGCATTGAAACGCGTTTTGGGAATATTGATATTTTACTTTTTGATGAAACCCGTTATCACCGCTCCAATTTTATTTTTTTAACCAAGGAACAGTATTTTGATGGGACACAGTTTTACCGCGTGATTGATAACTTTATAATTCAAGGGGGTAATAGCGATGATAAGGAAACCGTTAGGAAGCGTGACAAAATTGGAAAATATCTTCTTCCAAAGGATGTTAAATATGGTTTTAAACATGACCGCGGTGCAATATCGATGCCCAGTAGTGAAATAGACAATCCACATAAACTGGCCTCTCCATACGAATTTTTTATTGTGAGCCAAAAAGGAGGCGCCCACTTTTTAGATGGAGATTATACTGTTTTTGGCAAAGTTATTAATGGCATGGATGTGGTTGATAAAATTGCTGCCGTAGAGACTGATGAAGCGGATTGGCCCTTGACGAACGTATATATAAAAAAGGCGAAAATTCTAAACTAATTTCCTTTTGAATAAATACTCGGAAGAGTGATCTTGAACTTAACTGCTAAAAGACGCACTAGGATGACTACTAGTCCGGCGAACATAAAAATATAATCATTTTCAACACCGGCCAAGATTAATAAGAAATAGGTAACGCCACCCAAAATACAGGCTGTCGCATAAATTTCCTTTCTGAAAATAACAGGAATTTCGTTACACAAAATATCACGGAGAACCCCTCCAAAACTAGCTGTTATGGTTCCTAATGCGATACAGAGAATGGGATGTAAGTCTGCATGAATACCTTTTTCGATACCTACAACTGTATATAAACCGATACCAATAGTATCAAATAAAAATAATGAGGTTCGAAGGTAATTAATATAATTTTTAATCAGGATAGCTAAAAAAGCAGATCCCATAATCACATAGGTAAATGTAATATCGCGCATCCAACTTACAGGTGTATCTCCTATAAGCAGATCTCTTAGAGTTCCGCCACCTACGGCAGTAACAAATGCGATAATCAAGATTCCGAATAAATCCATCCGCTTCTCCATGGCGATCAAAACACCTGAAATGGCAAAGGCCATGGTTCCTAAAATGTCTATCGTGTAAAACATGGCGCTAAGGTCGTTTTTTTATTCGATTTGAAAAAACAAGGCTTTTAAAGCCATGAAGAGCACCAGGGAGACCGGTGCTCTTCGCTATTAACCAACTTAACTTTTTTCAAATAGTTATAACCAAAACTATGAGAATTCATGTATGAATGTTACAAATATATTTCGTAAAATCTTCTCTTTTAGATAAGTTTAATTGATAGTTTTTATATTTTTATAATCTAAATTGATAGAGATGACTATAACTCAGTTATATTATGTTTTGGCCGTTGCCGAAAATCAAAATTTTACCAAGGCCGCTGAAAAATGTTTCGTAACGCAACCCACTTTGAGTATGCAGATTCAAAAGTTAGAAGAGCAACTTGATGTTCAGATTTTTGACCGAAGTAAAAAACCTATTGAACTTACTGAGGTTGGAAAGAAAATTGTAAAACAAGCTCGGAACATTGTAAACGAATCCTATCGTATTCAGGATATTGTCGATCAGCAAAAAGGTTTTATTGGTGGTGAGTTCAAATTAGGTATTATCCCTACCATAATGCCTACCTTATTACCTATGTTTTTAAAAACTTTTATAAAACGACATCCAAAAGTAAAACTCAAAATAGAAGAATTAAACACGGAGGAAATAATAACCCGTATTAAAGAAGGACATTTAGATGCTGCCATAGCTTCAACGCCTTTAGACGACGACAGGATAAAAGAGCGCGTTTTATATTTTGAACCTTTTGTAGGTTACATTCCAAAAAATCATAGATTACAAAATAAGAAGACCATAGAACCTTCTGATCTGGATATTAATGATATGCTTTTACTCGAGGATGGGCATTGCTTTCGAGATGGGGTGATTAATTTATGTAAAGCTTTTAAAAATCATTTGGATGATGCCTTTCAATTAGAGAGTGGGAGTATAGAAACCCTTGTAAAATTATCGAACGAAGGTTTAGGGATGACACTTTTACCCTATTTACATACGTTGGATCTGGGTGAGAAAGAAAAGGAACATTTACGCTTTTTTAATGAACCTTCACCGGCACGGGAAGTCAGCATTATTTACCACAAAAGTGAATTAAAAATGCAAATTATTGAAGCCCTCCAGGATGTTATTTCTGGAATTATACGAGGCGCCATTACCTTCCAAAACGTGAAGATAATTAGTCCGATTAAAAATAAAATCCAAAATTAAAAGAGCGGCAAATAGCCGCTCTCTTTTTTTATGGTTTTAAATAAATTAGACATTGATTTAGTTCGGGGTTTTGCAAACACATGGTTTGTATAAAAACCTTGAGTTCTTCAATTTCGTAAGGCAACAATCGTTGTAATGCCTTTTGAACTTCTCTGCAAAACAAATTAGCATCAAAACTTACTTTTTTAAGTATGGTTTTGGTGTACTCTAACATTGCTCTCGCCATATTAAATCTTGTTTAGTTTGTACTGAAAAGTAAATTTGTTTAATACGCTTTCAAATATTTATTACGTATCTAAAATACTAAATTTTTGAAAATTTAGGCACTTTTATTTAAAAATTTAACACTTAAAATCGATTATCCCCATCGATCAGATCTCCGAGTCCACCAAGAATGCTTCCTTCTCCCCGATCCTTTCCTCCGGTGCGGGGTGCAGATGCTATAATACGGTCTGCAAGTCGGCTAAATGGCAGGGATTGAATATACACTGTGCCGGGACCCTGTAGTTTAGCGAAAAATAAACCTTCACCACCAAAAATGGTATTTTTTATGCCGCCCACAAATTCTATATCATAATCTACCGTATGATCAAATCCTACGATACAACCCGTATCGACTTTGAGGATTTCGCCCGGCTTCAACTCTTTCTTAGCCATCGTTCCTCCGGCATGAACGAACGCCATGCCATCGCCTTCTAGTTTCTGCATAATGAATCCTTCACCGCCAAATAAGCCACGGCCCAACCGCTTAGAGAATTCAATACCAATACTCACCCCTTTAGCCGCGCAAAGGAAGGCATCCTTCTGGCAAATAAATTTTCCGCCAAACCGAGTTAAATCGATTGGAATGATCTTTCCAGGGTAAGGCGAGGCAAAGGATACCTTTTTCTTTCCCATTTGAGCATTATAAAACGCCGTCATAAATAAACTCTCACCTGTAAGAATACGTTTTCCGGCACCAAGGATTTTACCAAGGAATCCATCGTTTTTTGTGGAGCCATCGCCAAAAATAGTTTCCATTTGAACGCCATTATCCATCATCATAAAACTACCGGCTTCGGCAATAACGGCTTCCTGAGGATCAAGTTCAATTTCCACATATTGCATTTCTTCCCCGTGAATATTATAATCTATTTCGTGTGCTAACATAATTTTTAAATTTTTTTGGTTTACGCTTTATTGGTTGAATGAATTCGGATTTTGTTACACCAATATATAGTACTTATTATTTAAGTTTTTAATTTCACACTCCATTCAAAACTGAATGAAGATACCTGTACCCCATCTTCATTGATACCTATGGAAGTCATCCAGATGCTTTGGCCTTCACCGGTCTCTATAGTTTTTTGCAAAGCGTCCTTTATGACCTGCCCATCGTTGCAGGTAAAGGTGATTTTTCCCGTAGCTTTTTTAGTAAACGTCGCCTTATTGGTGGTTACTAACATGGAAATCTTCTTTCCGGTTTCCTGAATTTTACCAATAACTAAAGCCCCGGTTGTAAACTCGGCTGCCATACCCTGCACCGCCCAAAACATGGAATTGAATGGGTTCTGATTGATCCAACGATGGGTTACAGTGGCGATACATTTTTCGTCGTCGATGTAACGACATCGCACGCCACACAGGTATGCAGAGGGTAGTTTAATAATGTTGAATGTATTTAATTTCCTGGGCGTGAGCTTCATATTTGTCTTTTTATTTTTCCCTAAGATAGTGAAATATGAACTTCTATAAAATGTTAAAATTATGTTAATTTTAGTACTATGCGTAACATACTACTATCTTTTAGATATATATTTGCATAGGATATTATTATATACTTTTAAAATCATGATCGACAATCATCAAAAAAACATCGCAACGTTTATACATTTATCAACCTTTAGTAGGTTTATTATTCCGTTTGGAAATTTTATTGGTCCCATCGTATTATGGGTAACTAATAAGGATAAATCGGAATTTGTAGATGCCCACGGGAAACAGGCTATTAATTTTCAAATAAGCATTTTGTTGTATGCCATTATTTTAGGAACCTTGAGTATTCCATTTTTTGTATTTAAAATTTTTAATGGTATTGACTTTATTGATTTTAATAGTTTTAGTGATTTCCATATTAATATCGGTAAACCTTCTCCATTACTCTATATCGGTGGTGTGTTGGGAGCCGTAGCCATTGTTGGATTTATTTTGGAATTGGTATTTATTGTGATCGCTAGTTTAAAGGCTCGTGATGGTCAATTATATCATTATCCATTAACTATAGATTTTTTAAAATAAATGAATTTAAATTGGAGCAAGCCCTGCGTTAGGGATTGAGCGGCCTGTTGGAGCGCCTTGAAAAGCGCGACTAGCGAAAGCCCGACCCACAGGGGAACGCCCAAAAAAATATACTAATCATCATCAATCAATCAATCAAAAAATGAACAGTTTCACAACATTAAAATGCTTTAGAACATGAAGATAGAAAACACCAAAGCACAAATGCGTAAAGGCGTACTGGAATTCTGCATCTTGTCGGTATTAAAAGATAACGACGCTTATGTAGCAGAGATCCTGGACACGCTGAAAGACGCCAAGTTGTTGGTGGTAGAGGGTACGATTTACCCATTACTAACGCGACTTAAAAACGCGGGATTATTAAATTATCGCTGGGAGGAATCGACCTCCGGACCACCGCGAAAATACTACGGTTTAACCGAAACGGGAAAATTATTTTTAAAAGAATTAGACACGACCTGGAATGAATTACAACATGCCGTGACTTTAGTAACAAGCCAAAAAACACAGAAAAAATGAATAAGACAGTCAACATAAATTTAGCAGGTATATTTTTTCATATCGATGAAGATGCATACTTAAAATTACAGCGCTATCTTGAGGCTATAAAACGTTCATTTACAGACTCTCAAGGACGAAATGAAATAGTTTCGGATATTGAAGCGCGTATCGCAGAGCTTTTTAGTGAACGCATTAAAAATGAAAAACAGGTTATTGGCCTAAAAGAGGTAGACGAGGTGATCGCCATTATGGGTCAGCCCGAGGATTATCTTGTAGATGAGGAAATTTTTGAAGATGAGCCTAAAAGCGCACCAAAAAGTACGGTTTCCAGAAAATTGTATCGCGATACTGACAACTCCTATATTGGTGGTGTTTCGTCCGGTTTAGCTCACTATTTTGGTATTGATGCTATATGGATTCGACTAGCCTGGATTTTATTGGTTATTGGCGGAGGTACAGGTATTTTACTCTATATATTATTATGGGTACTGGTTCCTGAGGCTAAAACCACGGCTGAGAAGATCATGATGACGGGCGAGCCTGTTAACATTAGTAATATTGAAAAAAAAATCAAGGACGGCTTTGATAATGTATCAGAGGCTGTAAGTGGTGCGGCCAAAAATGTAAAAGATGCGGCCAAAAATGTAGATATTAAAGGAAAGAGCAGCAAAATAAAATCGTCGTCGCAGACTTTTTTTGACGCGGTTGGCGACGTGATCCTGTTTTTCTTTAAAATATTCGCAAAATTTATTGGGGTACTACTCATTTTGATCGGGGCCTCGACACTTATTGGCCTTATAATAGGTACTTTTTCAGTAGGTATTGTAGATATTGTTCATATCCCGGGAATGGATCTGGTACGTATTGCCAATGCAGGAAACACCCCTATTTGGTTAGCTTCAGTTTTGGTACTTTTCGCTGTAGGAATTCCGTTTTTCTTCCTTTTTTATCTGGGATTGAAAATACTGATAACCAATTTAAAATCTATAGGAAACATTGCTAAATTCACACTTCTGGGTGTTTGGTTAATTTCCGTGATCAGTCTGGTAGTTATTGGTATTCGCGAAGCTAGCGAGCATGCCTTTAATGAAACTTATGTAGAACGGACAGAATTACCGGTTAAAGCTAACGACACCTTGAATATTAAAATGGTGAATTATGAGAATTTTAAATCCGAATTTAATAGAAGTTTCAATGGCTTTAAAGTAATTCATGATGACGCCGGAAATAAACTCATGTATTCTAGAGATGTTGATATTAGAGTAAAATCGACCACCGACTCATTAGCTTCGATTGCTATTGAAAAAAGTGCGGATGGTCGTAATTACGAAACCGCTATAGACCGCGCCAAAGCCATAAATTATAATTTCGAATTACAGGGTAATACCTTATTACTGAATAATTATTTAACTACAGCTACCGGAAATAAATTCAGTGATCAGGAAGTAGATCTGATCTTGTATTTACCCGAGCAGTTGGTAGTAAAGTTCAATAATAATACCAGTTCGTATTTGTATTATAAGCGCTACGATGGTAATCTGGTTTCAAGAAATGACACGAATCACTATTTACGTATTTTAGAAGATGCTATTGAATGTGATGATTGTCCTGAAGAGGAGGATACTGAAATACGCATCAATATAAAATCACCAAATATTGATATTGACGATGAAGGGGTTGAATTCAGAACGGACGAGGGCACGCTGCGTATTGATAAATCTGGTGTAAAAGCTGAGGGTGAGAATACGAAAGTAAAAATTGATGCTAAAGGTGTCGATATTCAATCCGATGACAATTAAAAATTAATCAAATAAACCAAACAATCATTAATCAAAAAATCAATTAATCATGACAACACTAGCAAGAATTACAATCACTACAATCCTCAGTTTCATTATGTTTTCCTGCAATTTTGACGTTCATTTTAACAGCGGCGTTAAAGGAAACGGAAACGTAACGGTAGAGGAGCGTGAAGTTAATGAGCCTTTTTCAAGTATTAGAGCTTCTGAAGGTTTAGATGTTTATTTAACACAGGGGAACGATACTCAAATTACAGTTGAGGCCGATGAGAATTTACAAGAGCTGATCCTTGTTGAAGTAGATAACGATGTTTTGAAATTACACACTAAAAAGAATATTGGCCGAAGTAAAGCTAAAAAAGTAATGGTTCACTTTAAGGAAGTTTCCAGTATTTCAGGAAGCAGCGGAAGCCGTGTAAAAAGCACCAATACCATCGTTGCAAAACATTTGGATGTTCGCGGTTCTAGTGGTAGTAGTTTGAAATTAGAAGTTGCAACTGATGTCCTTGATTGTGGCTCTTCCAGCGGTAGTTCTGTGAAATTAACTGGAGAAACACAACGCCTTATTGCCGATGCCAGTAGTGGCAGCCAAATTAAGGCACAGGATCTTACAGCACAAAAATCAAGTGTTAATGCATCAAGTGGTGCCAATGTTTCGGTGAACACACAAGAATCATTGGTAGCTAAAGCTTCCAGTGGTGGAAACATTACGTATTATGGAAACCCTGAAACGGTTGAAAAAAGTGATGGTGTTTCCGGAAACATCAGCAAACGTTAATGCACCAAACAACAACCTAAGAACCAACCAAAATAAAACCCATTCTGAAATTTCAGAATGGGTTTTTTGTTTTAAATTTATTTTTGACTAGTTAATAAACCATTGTTTGAATGGCATGACCTGGTATTTCAAGCGAGACTTCACTATCTCTTACAATAAGTTTATATTTAATAGCTTCGTCTGTCTTATTCATGACAACTGTAACCATTTGGCCGTTATTATTTCTGAATGTGGTACTCTCTATGTTACTTCTACTCGTAGTGGTGCTAACCCTAAAGGCTCCTTTTTGTATAAACCTTGAAAAATGGCCAATGTAGTAAAACGATGGCGTAAATATCAGGGTGTTAGTTCTGGTATCTGCGTGAACTGGAGCAAAACATAGGTTACTAACGTGATTGGGACCTCCTGTTTCATCTAATAGAATATTCCAGTCTGTCCAGCCTACAGTTCCATTATTAAAATCATTAATCATAGAACTGCCATAGCGTTCTGCATTAGACCAACGAAAATAATGTTCGCTATCAAATTTTTCCTGACACCCTTCGGTAAAAAGAATATTTTTTGTCGGAAACGAATCATTTATATTTCCCAGGTTATCATACTTAGGCTCTCCACCTGTCCATGTTTCATACCAATGAAAGCCAATACCCCAAGCATATTTAGCAGCTTCGGGATCTTCAAATATGGTATTTGCACGATGTGAAATCAGGTCTCTGTTATGATCCCAAACTACAATGTTTTTATCACTAAATCCGGCTTTTTCAAAAGTTGGACCTAAATAGTTTTTAAGAAAGTCTCGTTCTTCATCTGCTGTATATATACAAGATTCCCATCGTTGTTTTGCCATAGGTTCATTTTGAATAGTCACGCCCCAAACAGGAATATTTTCTTTTTCATAAGCTTGAATAAATTTCACATAATAATCTGCCCAAGTTTGGTAATATTCTGGTAATAATTTGCCCCCCTGAAGCATATTGTTATTGCTCTTCATAAATGCTGGCGGACTCCAGGGACTTGCATAAAAAACCAAGTCGTTGTTGCCAATTAAACCCATAGCTCTTTTAATCATCGGAATCCTGAATTCTTTATCATGATTTATAGAAAAGCTTTTTAACTCCTTATCGCCTTCTTCAATATAAGTAAAACTATATGGGCTAAAATCACAACTATGAATACTGGTTCTGATAATATTATAGTTGTTTCCATCTTCACTGAAATAAGCATTCAACAATGTTTCTTGTTTATCTTTACTAAGCTTAGCAAATACTTCTGCTGAAGCATCCGTTATAGCTCCCCCAATTCCCAAAAACTCTTGAAATGTCTTATCAGGATTAACAAAAACAGCTAATTCTGTTTCTAATACCTGTTCAGCACTTTTAAAAGTGTACGACCCACTTTCAGTAAGTTTAAGGTCTGAACCCTCTGCCGTTGTGTAGACTTTTAGTTTCTGGTTTAAAAATACATTTTGCTTACTTTCCAATTTTAGGTGGTCCTTAATAATCTGCAATTCTCCTTTTCTGGTCTTTGCGCAAGAAATAATAACTATGGATAGAGCCAATAATACGAACTGCTTTTTTATCATTTTTAAGCTTTTTAAATTAATTCCAAACGTAGGTTCCTACAGAACCGGCTTTAAGCGAGGTGGTAATGGATTCATCTGGAGCATGAATATTAAAAGACCTATCGATTGAAGTATTGTTTAGAACAACAACTACAATTTGTCCTGAAGGTGTTTTAAAGGCTACATTGGGTAAATCTACTGAATTATTTGAACTTACTCTAATAGACCCGGGTCTTACAAATTTGGATGCATGTGCAATAATGTAGTATGCTACGTTTCTATTTACCCTATCCCCATCTATAGTTAAAGCTCCCAAACATTCCGTACAACCGCCCTCCGTATGTGGCTCTAAGTTAGAATTTGAAGCCAAGTTCCATTCTAAAACAGTTTTACACCAGTTTCTAGTTGCACCTATAATAAGTTCTCGAGTATGCCATTTTAAATTATCTTCAAATTCTGAATTTACCCCTACCCATTGTTCTGTAAAATACAGATTCTTATCAGGATGTTTCTGATAAATATTACTTAATGCACTGATATTTCCTCCATATAAATGAAAGGCAGAGCCATCGATATATTTATTGGCTTCAGGATCATCCAAGATTGACATTGGATAATCTATTCGATCCGCATTATGATCGTAGATAATTATTTTAGTGCTTATTCCAGCTTTCTCAAATGCAGGTCCTAAATGATTTTTAACAAATACGGCTTGATCTGAAGCTTCCATCAATAAGCTTGGGTTATTCCCTGGATGTAAAGGCTCATTTTGAACGGTAATTGCATCTATAATAATTCCTTCAGAAGCCATCGCCTGAATATATTTAACAAAGTAATTGGCATAGGCATTATAATATTCTGGTTTTAAACTCCCCCCTTTAAAGTTTTGATTTGTCTTCATCCATGTCGGCGGAGACCATGGTGAACCTAATATTTTGATATTTGGATTTATGGTTAAAATTTCCTTCAAAACAGGAATTAAATTATCCCGGTCTTTTTCAATTGAAAATTTGGTCATTTCTTCATCCGTTTCTCCGGGAGGTAAATCATTATATGAGAAAGGAGCTTCATCTAAATCTGAAGCACCAATGCTTATTCTTAAATAACTAACGCCAATATTTTCATTATCCGCCCTAAAAAGCTCATCTAACAAACTACTTCTGTTAGAGGACGTCATCTTATTAATGTGTAACGCGCTGCCCCCGGTTAATGTATAGCCAAAACCATCTATTTCCTGATATTCTGTTTCTGGGTTGATGGTAATAGAGAAGTTCGTATTCTCTCTGTAACTTGGAACTTTAGTTGGTTGCAACCGAAATAGCTCAGATTTATCAGCCTTGGTTACATAGAGATCTACCTTACTATAGTTTATTTGTGGAATTGAATTTTCAGGATCTATTTCATTGGAAGTTGTACTTTTTGGAGAACAATTTCCCATAAATATGAGTGCAGAAAATAAAATAATAAATTTAGTCATTAGAAATACATTCTTTTGGATTACGGAAGCCTTATAATTCGTCATATCAGTCATCTTGTAATAGATAAACCCATACTCCCCACTTCAAGAGTATGGGCTTAAAAAACTAAAACAAACTCAATAAAATATGTGTTATATACTAAATATTATTGTACAACTCTCATTTCAACATTATCAATTGAAACACCGTCTTTCAAATTTTCACCGCCACACTTAATGACTAAGTAAATGGTTTCAGTGGCTTGCGCGACGAACTTTCCTTGCTCACCTTGAAAATCGCATCCTCCAACCGTTAAAAACCAACTAAATGGTTCTGTACCACAGCCACCCCATGTACTAAACTTAGCTATGGCGCCTCCTGCAGAATAATCCGACCCATCCACAGGTACCGTTGTTGAAGCAAAAACTTCAAACCATGTATTCTGAACACCAGAGGTAGAACTCACCAACATATCGACTTTATAGGTTAATCCTTCTATAACATCTACAGTTTGATAAATTCCTTTTTGATTCCAACCTCCTCCTTGCACGGTTGCCTTCCCCTCTGCAAAAGTCCATTCTGTTCCTGATTCACTAATATTTAAGACAGTCCATTCAGCAATATCCGCATTGCTCTCAAATTTCCCCCCTCTAATGATATTACCTGCTATAGGATCGGAAGTTTCTACCTCCAAAGTTTTAGTAACTATGTCTGACTCTCCGCCAACACCTGTCACCTTGTGCTGAATGGTATAAGTTCCCGCATCCGGAATAAAAACTTGTTTCGTGTTTTTTCCTAAATTAAATCCTGCACCGTCGGCCACATCCCAATGCGACGTTAGATAATTATTGTCTGCAGTAAATAAAAAGGTGTTATTGTTTTCATCTGTAACTTGAGTAATTGTGAAATTGGCATCCAAAGCTCTTGTTTCAACAAGCCCATTACCAACACCTAAGTTATCGGGTTGACAAGAAATGACTGCTATCACCGACAACACAAACAAAACCTTGTCAATATTTTTAAAATTTATAATTGATTTCATAATAATTTATTTTTTAACAATTAATAATTAGGATTCTGAACAAGCATGGTATTTTCTAATTCAGATAACGGGATTGGTAAAATTTCATTTTTACCAGGTGTAAAACCTTTACTTGCCAAAGCTGTTGCTGCTCTACCAGTTCTAACCAAATCGTACCATCTGTGACCTTCACCGGCCAATTCTAAACGACGTTCCTGCCAAATGGCTTCTAATGATACCGGAACAGATGGTAATCCTGATCTCGATCGTACTGCATCTAATAATGCTTGTGCTCTCGTTCCACTTCCTCCCAAAGCTTCTGCTTCCATTAAATAGGTGTCTGCCAAACGCATCATGTATGTGTGCTGTTTAAAATTCAACTCAACCGCGCCGCCACCTGTTGATGCATCTGAGTTTAAAGGCATAAACTTTTTAAGATAATATCCTGTATACTGATAGCTTTTTTCAAGCTCTACTTCACCTGAATCAACAAAGGCCTGTAAATCTTCAATGGTAGCATCATATCTTGGGTCGCCTAGCATGGCGTCGTGTAAACTTTCAGTGATAATGTTAAAACCCCATCCGGATTTATAGTCTGGAGCAGTAGACCCACTAGTTCTTACATAGCCTCTTGGCCCGCACATGATATTTAAAGTATTTCCTTCATCAGCACCTGAACCCCAAAACCACCAATCGGCATTACTTTGATCCGTATGAGCTACTTCAATTATAGATTCGCTATTGTAAGTGTTACTTACGACCCATAAGTCTGCAAAATTATCTAACAGTTTATATCCAAAAGGACTGGTTGACCCCGGCGTCCCGTTTACTTCAGCAAATTGAGCTGCAGCTTCTGAGTTTTTGTTCTGATATAAGTAAACTTTACCAAGTAGAGCCTTACCGGCACCTCTACTTAATCGACCTGCTTCACTTGTTAAATCCAGTGTCATTGGCAAATCTGGAATAGCTTCCAACAAATCCGTTTCAATTTGAGCATAAACATCATTGGGATCTGCTTGTGTTACGCTATAAATTTCATCTGCCTTTAAGGGTGCTGTAATGAGCGGAATATTTCCAAATAATCTTACTAACTCAAAATAATAAATAGCCCTTAAAGTTTTCGTTTCAGCCGCAAACCTTTTTTTAGTAGCCTCATCCATATCTACATCAGGTAATTTAGTAAGCAGGGTATTCGCTCTAAAAATGCCTTGATAAAAATCGTTCCAGTAACTACTTGGCATCGTTGATTCACTGATGGTGTAATTTGAAAACACCTGCAATTGTGAACCATCAGACGAGCTACCTCCGCCAGTAAAATGATCATCTGAACCTGAATTTAGCAAAGAAATCATATTCTCGAAGCCTTTAGATTGCTTTCCAATTACATCATAAACTGCGACCAATCCAGCAAAGGCTTCAGCTTCATTTTTATAATAGTTGTCTTCTAAAGCAGTTCCTTTTGGCTCTACCTCTAAAAATTCTTTACTACATGATGTCGTAAATACCAGTATGAGAATTAACATACTACTTAAATTCTTAATTCTTGTAATTTTCATATCTTCTTATTTTTTGTTAAAACTGTAAATTAATTCCAATTTGATTAGTTATTGCCTGAGGATAAAACCCTCGATCAATACCTAATACACCACCACCAACTTCAGGATCAAAACCGCTATATTTTGTGAAAGTGAGCAGGTTTTCTGCTGTATAATAAATTCTCAATTTATCAACTCCAATTTTTCCTAAAACCTGTGAAGGCAGTGAATAACCAACCTGAAAAGTTTTTAATCTTAAATAATCTCCATCCTCCAAATAAAAATCTGAGGGGTTCGAAAAGTTATTGTTGGTGTCACTAGTGGTTAATCTAGGATAGCTGTTTGAAGTACCTTCTCCTACCCATCTTCCAAGTGCAGCCGTTTGATAGTTTGCGTTCTCTATATCAAGTCTTCGTAAGCCTTGAAAGATTTTATTACCGCTAGCTCCTTGCATAAATACGAGGAAGTCAAAGTTTTTATAATCAACATTAAGCGTAAAACCGAAGGTTAATTTTGGTATTGAACTTCCAAGAAAATCTCTATCATCTGAATCTATATCACCATCACCATCTATATCTTGCCATTTGAAATCACCAGGTTGAGCATTTGGCTGAATAACTGCCCCTTCAGCATTTACATAATTATCTATCTCTTCCTGATTTTGAAAAACACCATTGGTTTTGAAACCGAAAAATGAATTTACGGGTTGCCCTACCTGGGTTCTTGTTATCGGAAAGGTACTTGATTGAAAACCTTGACCTCCAGATAAAAAGTTTACACCATTACCTAAAAAAGTAACTTCGTTCTCTAAATAAGACACATTACCATTTAACGACACATTGACTTCATTAAATTTCTTATTATATCCAATTTCTAAATCGATACCGGTGTTTTTCATGTCGGCAACGTTACCTGTCGGGCTATCTATGGCACCAACATAACCAGGTAACGTAATGGGTTGTAAAATGCCAGTAGTTTCTTTTTTGTACCAATCGAATACAACCGAAAAATGGTTAAATAATCGCGCATCAAAACCAACGTTTAGCTGACTCGTTTCTTCCCATTTCAAATCTGGGTTTGAAGGTGCATTGGGGCTATTACCTATAGTTACTGAACCTGAGGTTCCTATAGTATAGTTTCTTCCGTCTCCAATAGTGGATAAATATTGAAAATCTCCAATATTATCATTACCTGTGATACCATAACCACCTCTAATCTTTAATTGATTTAAAACATCATTATCTTTCCAAAAACTTTCCTTTGAAGGCACCCAACCTGCTGAGAACGATGGGAAAAAACCATATTTATTATTGCTTCCAAATCGTGAAGATCCATCTCTCCTGATAATGGCGGTCAATAAATATTTTTCATCATAATCGTAGGTTAATCTGGAAAACAACGAGGTTACTTTATGTTCGATACCCGTATAGGCCGACGCCACGATCTGGTCTGAAGGTACGCTGAAATTGAAAGAGGCATTTCTATAATTATCTACCGGAATTCCAAAATAACTTACGGTTTCACCAGAAGATATATTATCAACATAAACACCCTGACCAAGAAGCAGATTAAAATTATGACTTTTAATTTCTTTGGAATATGAAACGATATTTTCCACATTCCAACCAAATCCCTTATTTGTACTTCTTGAAATATTATTTTGAGTGACATTTGTAGCCGCATTTAAATAAGAAACAGGAGTAAAGCTTTCGTTCCCCCAATAGGCTAACTTGGCGCCAAATGTACTTCTAAATTTCAGTCCTTCAATAGGTTCTAATTCAACATAGGCATTACCTACAAAATTATCCGCCCATCCATAATCACCTAAACGCGTTTGTTGATAAGCTAATGGATTCGACATTTCTTGAGCGACTAAACTAGAAATACCATAAGGGTTACCGTTCGCATCTCTCAATGCCCCATTGTTGGTGTAGGGAGCTTGATTTGCTCTTGTGGGATCTGTTTCTACAACAGGTGTTAGTGGATCTAAGTTTATAGCCGAGGACAGAGGTCCGCCAAATTCACTATTGGTATTTCCTATACCAACGATTTTCTCATTTGAGTAACCAACAGTTTGACCAAAACGAAGCTTTTCCGAAATGTTATGTGTAGAATTTAAACGGATATTCTTTCTTGTATAGTTCGAAATATCACTCAAAACGATACCTTCCTGATCGTTATATCCAAATGACGCGTAAAATTTAGACACATCATTACCACCACTTACACTCAATTCATGTAACGTTCTTCTGGCATTATTGTTAAAAATAGTAGATTGCCAATCCGTACCAGCCCCAAAAGATTCAGGGTTAGAAAATAAAGGACTACCTCCACCATTTACAGATTTCTCATTAAGTAATGTTGCATACTGCGTAGCATTTAATAAATCTAATGTTCTGGCCGTTGAAGACACTCCAGTATACCCATTATAGTTTACACTTAATTTACCAGACTTTCCTTTTTTAGTCGTGATAAGTATAACCCCTGTTGCCGCTCTGGCTCCATAAATAGCTTGTGAAGCTGCATCTTTTAAAACTTCTACAGAAGCGATATCCGATTGATTTAAAAAACCAATCCCTCCGGCATCTACAACAACACCATCAACAACCCATAAAGGTTCATTACTACCTAGTGTGGTAATACCTCTAACTCTTACCGTAGAAGAAGCCCCAGGTTGTCCTGAATTAGCTGCAATTGTAATACCTGATACTCTTCCCTGCAAGGTTTGTTCCACACGAGTTATTGGCAAGTCTTCAAGTTCGCTTTCTTTAACACCCGAAATGGCCCCTGTTACCACGCTCTTTTTCTGGGTACCATAACCTACAACTACAACTTCATCAAGCTTTGCTAAATCTTCATTTAAAGTTACGGTTATACTTGAATCATCGCTTATCGCAACTTCTTTAGTAACATAGCCAACGTAGCTAAACGAGAGAATGGAGCCCACATTAAGATTTTTCATTGTAAAGCTTCCATCAAAATCTGTAACAGTTCCATTACTGGTACCTTTTTCAAGTACATTAACACCTGGGATTGGTATACCCGATTGATCTTGTACTATTCCATTTATTGAAAAATCTTGTGCAAATGAAGTCCAAGAGATTGAAATAAATAAAATAATGAACAATTTAAAGTTCAAATAGTCTTTTTTCATGTTTAGTTAATTTAGTTAGGTTCAATTTATTCAGCGCAGAGGTAGAATAAATTAAATGTATTGCAACAAAGGAAACCTAGAAGAGCCCCGAGGACAACATAAAGTAGTTAATTAGTAGATATATCGAAGTAAATAAAATATCAAATCACTGAATTACAGATATTTGAATATTTATTAGTTTTTTAAATAAGTAGATATTTTACAAATAAAGAGTAGTGAAACACCTTGAAAATAACAAGGGTTTTGAATTTAATAAGAGTGCTTAAGTAATTTTCTTAACCAATTCCTCGAATTGTTCTCTGTCAAGAGCTGAATTCCTGATTTTTACCCGATAGTTGTAGATGGTATTTACAGAATAACGCAATATTTTAGAAATTACAGAACTGTTTGTGATTCCCAATCGGATTAATGCCAAAATTCTAAGTTCTGTGTTTAATAACTCTCCCTTGCCCACAACTATTTGCTCACCAGGCTTTAGTAAAGCATTAACATCCGTTACAAAATTTGGGTATATATGAAGAAAAGAATTGTCGAAGTTTGTATAAAAGAGGTTTAACTCCGCTTCTATTACTTGTTTTGAGTTTGTTAGTTCAAGTAAATCTTTAGTTTTATTGGTTATAATATATTTCTTCACCATTTTCCTATACCCATCCAATTTATCAATGTATTCAGAATACAAATTTAGAAAGGTTCCTATATATTGCTCCTTAACCGTATCAACTTTAGCTAGTGTGTCATACAATCGCTTGAGATCTTGATTTACCTCTGTCAAATTTTTGTTCAAGCCCTTTAATTTAGAGTTTGCCGTCTTTAATTCTTTTCTAGCCTTGGTGATTTTTTTATACTGCCTATCAATAAAAAATAAAGCTAGCAGTAAAATAACAGTCAATAAACTAATAAATAGTAACTGTCTTTCTAGTTTATTACTTTGCTCTTGGATTCTCGCCTCAAATGCATTGGATATTTTGGGTGAGATATTAGAAATGTTTAAAAATCTTAATTGAGAGTTATAAAATCTTGCATCCTCTAATGAAAAATTGATATACCTATGCGCCCTTTCAACTTGTCCTTCCTCAAAAAGGTTTTCAGCAAGAATTGTTAAGGAAGCATTATCTTTCACTGACCCTTGTATATCGGATATCGCGGATAAAATCAAATACTTTTTTTGACCGGCTTTATCCTTATATACATCCCGTATCATATACGAACGATTGAAGGCAGCTAAAGAATAATCACGCGTACCCATGTTAACGGAGGACAAGATTTTTTCATTTACCTTTAAAGCTTTTTCCGGTTCATGAATATCCCTATAATGCTGTTCAATAGCTATTAAATATTCAATCGAGTTCTTTTTTAACTTCGAGATCTCGATATTTAGAGAATCACCAAAAGCCAAGTACAAATTCTCATATTTCTTGCGAATATCTTCTACTTTTGAAATTCGCCTCAGTTCGGAATAACACTTCTTGTAATTAAAAAAATACTCCTTAAATAATCTAGTAGGAATGGAAGCTCTATCAATTCCATTTAAAACATCAATACTTTCAATATACCTGCCTGACGTGGCTAAAATTCTGGACAGCCTTAAATTCGATTCAACGAGCATGGTGTCATTTCGAATTTTATTGGCTAATTCAATATTTTGATTAATTAACTGCAGAGACTCATTAAAACTATAATATTCATACTCTGTTATTAATTTATTAATTAGGAAAAATCTATTTTGGGCAGTCATGTCCTCAGCTGAAAGTAACTTTTTAATATTACTTATTCTAGTTTCTTTAGCCTGATCATAGCGATCTCGCTTTGCCATAGTTTCTTCCAACACAACCAACAAAGAATCTAAGTTTTGCGAGTGGATTATATTAGTAAAAAGAAATAAAACTATTAAAAATCTTTTCATGAAAACAAATGTAATAGTTTATAGGAAATTTTCATGAATATCTTATTTTTTTACAGAAACAAAATGACAACAAAAATAAGAGAAAATGACGTTGAAGAAGAAAAAGAACCATCGTAATATTCTGAAATCCTAATTATCGCTTATTGCAAATAAAAAAACCGACTCCCTAAAGAAAGCACACTTTCTATGCGAGTCAGTTTTTTTTATTTCGTCGGGATGACAGGATTTGAACCTGCGACCACACGGCCCCCAGCCGTGTACGCTAACCGGACTGCGCCACATCCCGATTTATAAACCTTCAAGGTATCTTTTTATACCCCGCTTTTTAATTTTTTGTTCTAATTCTATTGCAGCACTTTTGGAACTGCAGTTAAAACTTCTCACCAATTCCCAAGGAATTCCTTTAGTCGTGTATTTTTTCCCTGAAGCATTATGCGTAACCAAACGTTTATCTAAATTATTAGTATAACCTACGTAATACCTTTCTATTTTTTTGCTGTAAAGTATATAAACTTTATACATTTTATCCAGTTTTGAGGCGACCATTACGCCTTAGCGTAATACGCTAACCGGACTGCGCCACATCCCGATTTTAAAATGTGTTCAAAGAAAACAATTTTTGACATAAACTACAAACCAAAAACCACGTTGATTGATCTTTGGTATATGTCGAAGCTATTTTAGTTATATGTGGACGTAGAGACTTCAAATGAAGCATCCTTCGAAGCCAGATAACGCTCTGCATCTAGTGCTGCCATACAGCCTGTTCCAGCAGCCGTAATGGCCTGTCTGTAAACATGGTCTGCTGCATCACCTGAAACAAACACTCCTTCGACATTGGTTTTAGCAGTTCCGGGAACATTAATAATGTAGCCTGTTTCATCTAGGTTCAAATAATCTTTAAAAATATCTGTATTTGGTTTATGGCCTATAGCTACAAAAAATCCGGTTGCAGGAATTTCATGCTTCTCATTCGTTTGATTATTAAAAACTTTCACCCCAGTTACTACCTGGCCATCACCTAACACTTCTTCCGTTTCAGTATTAAAAAGAATTTCAATATTTGGTGTATTTTTAACCCGATTGGCCATAATTTTCGACGCTCTGAATTCATCACGACGCACTAACATGGTCACTTTTTTACAAAGATTTGATAAATAATGCGCTTCTTCGCAGGCTGAATCACCCGCACCAACAATCACAACTTCTTGATTTCTATAGAAAAATCCGTCGCAAACGGCACAAGCTGAAACTCCTCCACCTAGTTTTAAATATTTTTGCTCAGATTCTAAGCCTAAGTACTTCGCCGAAGCACCTGTTGAAATTATAACAGTATCGCAGTGAATTTCTTTTTCGTCGTTTACCCACACTTTATGAACATCACCAGAAAAATCAACTTTTGTAATCCATCCGTGCCGCACATCAGCTTCAAAACGTTCTGCCTGCTTCTGAAGTTCAATCATCATTTCAGGCCCTGTGATCCCATCAGGATAACCAGGGAAATTTTCAACTTCATTGGTTGTTGTTAGTTGCCCGCCGGGCTGAGTTCCCTGATATAAAACCGGTTTCATATTAGCTCTCGCTGCATATATTGCAGCCGTATATCCGGCTGGTCCCGATCCTATTATCAAGCATTTTACTTTTTCAATATCTGTTGCCATAATCTTATTTCCATTTGATAGGACAAAAGTAGAATTTTTAGCAGAAAACTTACACTTAAGTTATTAACACTTTACTATGCCCGTATACCGAAAATCTATATTCCCAAAGTTTATATTATAATTTTTTGTAAATTTAAGTATACCAATTAAACCGAACATTATGAAAAATTATTACGTACTCTTTGTTCTTTTGGCTTTATTTATGAGCTGTAAGGATATGGACAAAAACACTGAAGACGAAAGCCAAATGAAGGATGAACCCGCCTTGGAGGGTGCCTGGGAGCTAGTGAGTTTCCTGAATTACGATGCTGATGGTGTTGCAGACACCATTAATTCTTCAAATGATTATAAACAAATGAAAATGTACTCCCAAAGTAAAATTATGTGGAGTCGTTTACGCACCGGAGACTCTCTGGATTGGTTCGGTGTTGGCGATTATACTTTTGAAGATGGCATTCTAACCGAAGTCTTGGATTACGGTTCTAAAGCCATGAATAACCGTATTAAGGACAACAGCCATTTTCAATTTGAAATTGAAATTACAGACACCACCTTTACCCAGATCGAAGTAGACAGCCTCGGCCATCGTATTTATGCTGAAACCTACAGACGTATTGAATAGAGTGTGGTTTTAAGGTGCAGAAGCTTTATATAAAATACTTTCCGGTGCTGATGACGTTATTGTATAAGGGCTGTTTGCTAATACAATAACTGTGTCCCCCTTTTTACAATCTACTTGTGATTCACCCTGTGTAAACACAACTGACCCGTTTATTACGATTAATATCTCTGCGGTTTTGGAGATTGACTTATAGGTGTTAGCTTCCGATAATTTAATTTGACTGAGCTCAAAATCGGGAGCAGGACTTTTATAAATACGTTCAAGCCCATCACTTTGCAACTCCCCTTTCATGATATTAGGCTTTGTGGCTTCAAAAGCAACATGCTTTAATAACTCTGGTACATCAACATGTTTTGGGGTTAGCCCACCTCGCAAAACATTATCAGAATTTGCCATAAGCTCCATATTTTGACCTTCCAAATATGCATGAGGAATCCCGGCATCCTGGAATATAGCTTCACCCTTTTCAGCTTTTACAATGTTGAAAAAATAAATAGAATAGATACCTTTATCCAAATTTGAAGGATCCTCTGAAGCGTCCACAGCTTTCGCGGCCCAATAATCCGGGGAAGCTTTTGCTAATTTTCCTTCTTTGTAAAGTGGTAAGATCCGATCGACCAATGGCTTTAAAGTCGCATTCGTTTTCTCCTGAGATTCTTCCATAACGGTTTTATACAAGCCATAGTAACCACCTTTTTCAAATACCGGAATGAGATCTTTGAACTCTGGATTTTGGTTTAAAATTTTCTTCAATTCTGTTTCGGGTAAAAAACCATGCAACAACCAGAACTCACTTAAAGCCACCATGATTTCCGGCTTATGATTGTCGTCCTTGTAATTTCTGTGTGACGCCGTTAATGGAATACCTAAATCATTTTCTTTTTTAAAACCTTTTTCGGCTTCAGACTTAGTCGGATGAACCTGAATAGACAACATATCATGTACATCCAAAACCTTAAACAAATAAGGTAATCTACCGAATTTCTCATAAACCTTATGACCTATTGAAGTTTCCAAATTATTATTCAAAAATGAATTTAGAGGAACCTCACCATTTAAGGTTATTATACTTGACGGGGCTTTATCATGTGCACCCAGCCAATATTCAGCACATTTTGTATTTGTTACTGCTTTGCCTAATAATTCCGGTATAAATTGGTATCCACCCCAGGCATAATTTTGTATTTGTCCTTTTAAAGGAAATAACTTGGTCATAATTAAAAACTTTAATAAACGGTTTTTTACAGTATAGGAATATCTATTTTGAAATTCAAAAATATGGGAATTTTTATTGGATAAACAGGGATTTCTCAATTTTAAATGAACCCTGAATTAAATTTGAACAACTTTGGTTAAATAATCATCCAAAGTAATGATTCGTGACCATTTAAGGTTTCATAAACTCGAAATTCTGAAATTGGTAAAATCAAAAAACCCTGCAAAAAAAGATTTGCAAGGTTTTTTCATCATAGACTAATATAACACTTATTAAATATGATGGCTATGAACTAATCAGTCCTATTATTGATAACTAACAAAAATTAAAAAATCTAATTAGTTCCGTTTAAAAATTTTGGTTTTATAACAAGCATGGTCCATGCCCAATTTTGAGTTCCTGAAGCAGCGTCCTCCGTAATCCCTTTCAATTCATACATACCATCGGATGGGAATAAATGCGAGTAACCAGCAACTAAGGCATAGCCTTTAAATTGTTTTTTGAAGACCAAATCAATTTCAGTTCCTAAAGATTTTTCTCCGCTTGGAAGGTCTTGTTCCCCACTAAAATTCAATGCCTTTACCATAAGACTTGAGGTCTCATTCAATTTGAAATTAGCACTTACGTGAACATCAAATAAGCCCACTGAATTTGCATGGTTCCCCACATAAAAATAATCCATTAATCCATTAAACTTATGGTTGGTTCCATAAAGCGGGAAGAATGCACCGGTTTCTCCAGCCCCTGCATCATTACCGCTTATAATCTCAAGACCAGCACCTAAATCGACTTTTGATGACACTTTATAACTCAGATCCAGACCTAATAAATAGGCGCCTTTAACATCCACTTCCCCTTGTCTCTGACCAGTTTGAAGGAAGGCATTACCGGACAGACCAAAACTTCCATTTTTATATGTTAAATGTGTTCCTAATGTTTGAAGGTTGCTTACCCCATCAGTTTCTTGAAAGCCATTATTCAACAATAATAAGCTTCCTGTGAAGTTTTCCCAGGCTTGTTTCAAATAAGCATATTGCATCGTTTTATACGAAAAGAAACCTGTTGTGTTATAAGTTGTTCCTGCTGATTGAAAACCTGTAGGATTTGAATAATCCTGATTGAATGCCAATCCTATGTCGAGCATAAATTTATCTTTGGAATACTTTATTAAGGCCGCATCATGGTTTCGTCCTTGCTGTGCCCAATCCAGGCCGCCGAAGATACGTTGATCATCATAAGAAATTACCTGACGCCCTAATTTTGTAGACCAACCTGTACCAAGTTGTACCTCAGCCCAGGCCTGAAATACAGCAAAAGAGTTGTTTTGATCATAAGGCAATATTTGTCTGTTCTCGCCCCAAACCAGGACATCCTGTAAGCTCAAATAAAAGTTATAAGTTTCAGTTTTAAAACCAGCATTTAATCTTGCTCTGGTTGAAATTCCAAAACCGGCATCAGCATCTTCTGCGATGAGATTTCCGAATCCATTTCGATACTCAGCACGAGGTCTGAACTCACTATCTATAGTCAATTGTGCGCTTGCCACCTTTCCCATTAGGGCAAGCAATCCTATTAAAACATATTGTTTCTTCATTTTTCTTGTTTTTAAGTATTTGTATTTGGTTTATTTTAGTGTTCCAGAAAGTCTATCAGATGCTTTCTGTACGTGTAGTAATCGTTATGTTCCAAAACAGCTTTACGTGTTCGGGGACGTTTAAAATCAATATTTAATATATCGCCAATTTTGGCTTTCGGACCGCTGGTCATCATCACAACACGATCAGCCAAAAAGATGGCTTCATCTACGTCGTGTGTTATCATAACCGCAGTAATTTTTTCCTTATTCCAGATTTCTATCAGGATATCCTGAAGTTCTCCCCGCGTTAAGGAATCGAGCATACCGAAAGGTTCATCTAGAAGTAATACCTGTGGTTTTATCGCAAAGGCACGGGCAATACCAACTCGTTGTTGCATACCCTGTGATAATTCTGAAGCTTTCTTATGAAAGGCATCTTCAAGCCCCACTTTTTGCAAATAATATTTCGCAATGTTATGTCTCTCTTTTTTTGAGGCGTGAGGAAATACCTGATTCACTCCCAGTAATACATTTTGTAATGCTGTCATCCAAGGCATTAAACTTGGTGATTGAAATATAACACCACGATCTGGTCCAGGACCTTTTATGGGTTTACCTAAAACCGCAATACTTCCTCCGGTAATTTCGTTGAGTCCGGCAATCATGGAAAGCATGGTGGTTTTACCGCAACCTGAATGCCCAATAATAGTAACAAACTCCTCCTTTTTGATCTGAAGATTCAAGTTCTCCAAAACAGTGTAATCCCCTTTAGGTGTTGGATACACTTTCTTTAAGTTCACCAAATCCAACATCACATTTGACGGATTTTCTTCTGTTGTTTTTATACTGTCTTGTTTTTTAACTGCTAATGTTTCCGTACTCATAGATCTGATTTTTTAAATTTTAAACAAAACTTTTTGGTGCAACATCAGGCAATTCATAAATGTCGTGACCTTCAGTTTTACGCTCATCACCAATGTCCATTAAATATTCAATAATCGCATTTCTGGTCTTTTTAAAATTAATATTGTCGTTTAATTCTGTTTTATCACGTGGACGATCAATATCAATTTTAAATTCGGGCCCTAGAGTTGCCCTTGGTCCCGGACGAAGTGGAATAATGCGGTCTGCCATATAAATTCCCTCGTCAACATCATTAGTTATAAGGAGTGCTGTACGCTTTTCCTTTCCCCAGATATTTAAAATTTCATCCTGAAGATTCCCACGTGTTAATGCATCGAGAGCCCCCAAAGGTTCATCCATTAATATCATTTCCGGTTTCATGGATAAGGCTCTGGCTACCGCTACCCTTTGGCGCATTCCTCCAGACAATTCTTTAGGGCGCTTATGTATAGCCGGTGTTAGATTAACCATATCGACATATTCTTTAACCATTTCTTGTAAAACGGATCTCTTTTCTTTTGGAAAGGCTTCTTTAACGGCCATGAAAACATTCTGACCGACGGTTAACCAAGGAAGTAACGAGTAGTTTTGAAAAATCACCCCACGTTCATGACTGGTTCCCAAAACAGGTTTCCCTTTAAACAGAACCTCGCCTTTCGTTGGCGTTAACAAACCATTGATCAGATTTATCAACGTTGTTTTTCCGCTACCGGTGAATCCAACAATCGCAACAAATTCACCTTCTTCAATAGATAGATTAATGTTGGATAAAACCTCTGTTGCAAATTCTCCCTGCCCGTAAGTTTTGTAAACATTTTTTAATTCCAAGTACGCCATAGCTAAAGGTTTTTAGTGTTAAATTGCTTCAGATTTATTAAAAGAAACCGCATTCTGAACTGCAAGCATCAAGCGATCTAACAGAAATCCAATGATACCGATCACAAACATGGCTACTATTATTTTTGCATTAGAGTCGTTGGCTCCATTTTGGAATTCCTCCCAAACGAATGATCCCAGACCCGGACTTTGAGCCAATAATTCAATAGCAATCAACACCATCCAGGCAACGGACAAGGTGATTTTTAATCCAGTAAAAATCAATGGTAAGGACGAAGGCAAGACCACTTTGAATATTTTTTGAAAAGGACCAAGCTTTAAAACCTTTGCTACATTGATATAATCTTTATCTACCGAAGAGACTCCCATCGCAGTGTTTACCAGAGTAGCCCACATAGCACATAATCCAACGCTTATAAAGGAGATGGTAAAGGAACTATCTTCACTTGAGTCAATAAGCACTGTTTTTACGATCATGAATACCAACAAGTACCATACTACGGGCGACACAGGTTTAAATATTTGAATGAACCAATTAAATGCACTTTTAAGTAAAGGGCTCAGACCAATAAAGATACCCATAGGCACCGCTATGAACAAGGCAAGTAAAAAGCCTGCAAAAACAGTTTGTAAACTTCTGATTATTTGGTCAACAAATGAAGGTCTTCCTGTATACGTAATAGGGGCTTTCCCAGCTGCAATTCTTTTTTCATTCAAAGCAGCTGTTTTTTCGGCAAACGCAGTTTTATCGGCGCTAATTAAAAAGTGATCATTCAATAAAGATTTAAAGGAATCCCAAACTTGCGCAGGAGAAGGTAATGTGTTTGGTTGGCAAGCTATATCGCCCGAGGCTATACAAGCAGCTGTTTGATCTGCTGCTCCTTGACCTTGCTCTCTCAAAGCCTTTTCAATTTTATGATTCGCTTCTACATTGTAAAGCATTTTTGCTCCCAAATGCCACAGTCCGATAAATAAAATAATGGAGGCCAAAGGCACTAATACTTTACGGAAAATAACTTTAAAATCATCTTTATCAAGTTTGCCTGTAAATAAATCCTTCAGGGTTACTAAAAAACCTAAACCTACAAACTTGGTAACGCGCTGTACTGTTATACTCTCTCTCATTTCCTTAGATTTTTATTATTTAATTGGTTTATAAATTTTGATCTTTATTACCAATAGCGAAACTATCAAGGTATCCTATAGGATCTTTAGCATCGTATTTCTTACCATCAATAAAGTCGGTAGTAGCTGGTTTATAACCATCAGTATAAGGAATATCGGCTGGTGGAATGTGGCCTTCTTCAACGAGCTGTGAAGCTGCTTTTTTCCATATATCAGGACGGTAAATCTCTTTAATAGTATTTTCGTACCATGCTTTTGGTTTGGCCTCAGGAATTTGACCCCAACGTCTCATTTGTGTTAGGAACCAAATACCATCAGAATAAAACGGATAGGTTGCATTATACTTATAGAACACATTAAAATCAGGTAATTCTCTTTTATCTCCTTTTTCGAACTCAAAGGTTCCTGTCATAGAATTTGCCAAAACCACCTCATCAGCACCAACATATTGAGGCATTGATAATATTTTTACCGCTTCAGGTCTATTTGAAGGATTATCTAACCATTTACCTGCCCGGATCAAGGCTTTAGTCACAGCAACAGCTGTATTCGGATAGTCTTCAACAAATTTCTTGGTCATTACAAACACTTTTTCCGGATTATTTTTCCAGATATCATAATTAGTAACTACAGGAACCCCGATACCTTTAAAAACAGCTTGTTGATTCCAAGGCTCACCAACACAGTATCCGTAAATAGTTCCAGATTCAAGCGTAGCTGGCATTTGAGGCGGTGGTGTTACGGACAATAATACCTCAGCATCAATTTGACCCTGAACATTTTCGGCCGTATACATACCAGGATTTATTCCGGAAGCCGCCAACCAGTAGCGTATTTCATAATTATGTGTTGAAACCGGAAAAACCATTCCCATTTTAAAAGGTTTTCCCATTTTATTATACTCACTAATAACAGGTTTTAAGGCATCAGCCGAAATAGGATGAACCGGAGATCCATCTTCATTAATAGGAATATTAGGTTTCATTTTAGACCAAACGTCGTTGGACACTGTAATAGCATTTCCATTTAGGTCCATTGAAAAAGGGGTTACCAATTCTGCCTGACGACCAAATCCGGCACCCGCAGCAATTGGCTGCCCTGCCAGCATATGAGATCCATCTAATTGACCATCAATAACACGATCTAAAACATTTTTCCAATTAGATTGTGCTTCAACAGAAACAAATAAGCCTTCGTCCTCAAAAAATCCTTTTTCTTTAGCTATGGCCAATGGCGCCATATCTGTAAGTTTTATAAAACCAAAAGTTAATTGTGGTTTTTCTATTTCCATTGAAATCTTTGAAACTTCGGCAATCTCCTTAGTTTCCTTTTTTTTACCATTTCCGCAGGAAAAAAGTACCACAGCAGAAAAAAGAAATACTGTGATTTTTGTAAGTTGCGTTTTCATATGTATTCGTTTTAAAATTATTTATAAGTATTATTACTTATTTTAAAGCAAATATATACGTAGTTATTAAACTAAATCATGAAAACTTACAGTTAAAAACATCTTTTTACACCATATAAAAACCTGATATAAAACATGTTTTTAATTTAATTACCTGTTTTATAAGTTTTTAACTTATTTTAAAAATACTTAAAATTGAATGATAATTACGTAGTTTACGTACGTAGAAATAAAAATGATTAACTATCTAGAAAGAAGTTATGATTGTTAATTTCATTTTTAAGAAGTTCCACATCTGTAATAGCTATTTTTTTACCTTTTACAGAAATCAAATTTTCTTTTTTTAAAGCTGAAAAAATACGTATTACCTGTTCTTCACTGGTTCCGGTATAATCGGCATATTCTTTTCTGCTTAGGGGTAAATCTAAAAACCCTCTTAATTCACCAAACTTTCTATGAATGTAAAGAAGTGAATCAATAACACGTTCTCGAACGGTCATTTGTGAAATAGATTTTACTTTAGACTCACTTCTATTCAGCTCGTTTGCATAAAACAACATCAGGTCGTAAGTGAATTTCGGATGGTCCAAAAGTGTTTTTTTTAATATGTCTTTTGAGAAGTAACACAAAACTGTATCCTCTAAGGCAATCGCTCCTATTGAATACGACTCTTCTGTTCCAAAACCGCGATGACCAATAATCTCACCGTCTTTGGCGAACCTTACAATTTGCTCTCGGCCATTTATTCCGGTTCTAAACACTTTTACCTTTCCTCTAAAAACAAAAAACAAACCATTCACAGGAGCACCTTCCATTATAAATTGCTGTCCTTTTTTACACCTCAAGGTCGTTTTTTGTTCTACCGCATCAGAAAACTCTAAATCTTCCAAATGACCTTTGATCAAGCATTTAGAATTAGTGCAGTTTCTACATTTAGCGGAGAGTATGTGTTTATTTTTAACCATATTTTAACTGGCTGTTTTCGATCAAAAATCAGCTTAGATTTAAAGCTTTTTTACAAGTACTTTTTTTTCAAATTTACTTTTTGGCGCTTCACATAACGAACAATTATAATTTTCCGGCAGATTTTCAAATGGGGTATTCGGCTTTATGTTTTGTGTCAGATCCCCATAAGTTTTATCGTATATAGTCAAACAATCAGCACATTGATAAACTTCTTGTTCTAGTGTTTCAACAGGCCCTTCATCCAAAAGATCATCTTCTTTTTCTGTTCCTAATTGTTCAAAGTAAAGTTTACTTAATTCCATAAGCAATCCAGGTAATTCGACTTTATCTACATCCTGAACATGAACAATGTATTCAAGCGTGTTTGGATCAAAATTTTTTGCATATAATAGATTATATGTATCTCTGACCTTTACATTTTTCTGACTTTCAATGGGTTTGTTTTTTTCAATTACTATGGATGTGAAATTATAAGTATCACTATCATAGTTTTTAATTCCGAAGGTTAAACCATAAGTACTAATATCATTTTGATCAAAATTTGTTACCAAATATTTTTTTAAACTTAGAGCCTCATCATCATTTACCGGCAAATGCCAATTCATTTCCAACATCGAATGGCGCACATTGATACCAAATTTCCCCAACAACTTTTCCCATTTTAATTTCGATTCAACCGGAATACTTTTAACAATGAAGGATTTCCAAGGCGTTATGGATATTTTACCAATTTTATTTTCAGAACACAGATCGCACAAGGCTTTTAAAAATGTTGTATCGTAGCGATTATTTCTCCAATACAACCCTAACCAATAACGATCTGTTCCTGTTCTATTCATCCCCTCGTAGTACGGAAAAGGATAAAAGGGAATATCAAGAGGTTTGTCGACAGTTCTATTATTCGTATCAGCAGCATCGCTCACCAGATCGAATACCGTTTCAATGGTTTCCGGTTCTTCAATTAAGATATTCTCAATAACAAGTTCAATTTTACCCATGTCCCAACTATAAATTAAAGCAGGATACATTTGTGTTTTAGACCAACCCGGAAGTCTTAAATACAAATACCAATAATCTTCATGAGGTGATGCAATAAAATTCACATTACCCGTAAATAATGGCACTAAACGTTGCTTAGGATCAGTCACATTAATTCGCAATTTCGGCTTATGCTTAAACTGTTCCAAGACGTATAAATAACGGTCGCTCGTAAGCCAAGGCATACTAGGTAAAATCTCTGCAGAGACATAAGAAGATGCTATGTTTTCCACACCATCCTGCTTTGGTCTTACAAACTGGATTTTTTCAAATCGATTAAGTTTATTTTCATCAATATCTTCGGGAAAAATAATGTCCTGTCGGGATCCAAATGATATCGCATTTAAACCTAAATATTCAGCCGCTACACAAATATATTTCAACTCTGCAGGTGAAAGCACGCCGCCATTTATCATTAATCTATAAGGCTCTTTTTTCATAAGGTTTGATTCTGACTCATTAGCCTTGAGCATTCATAACTTCATTATTAATCAAGGTTAATTTAGAAGGATGGTTTACAACATCGCCAATTACAATTATCGCAGGAGAGGACAATCGCTTTTCTGCTACGACACTTTCAATATTATGAATGTATCCCAAGCCTATATTTTCATCATCCCTTGTTCCATTTTGAATAATAGCCACCGCTTTATCCTGTTTTCCTTCATTAGTAAATACCTTTACAATAGTATTTAATTTGTGCATTCCCATCAATATGACCACCGTAGCGGTAGACTTTGCAGCCAAATATACATCCTGTGAAAATTGATGTTCTTTTGTTGTTGCTGTAACCACCCAAAAACTCTCCGAAACACCGCGTTTGGTTAATGGTATTCCTTGATAAGCAGGGACTGCCAAAGCTGAAGATATTCCAGGCACTAGAAAGGTTTCCAATCCGAATGGCTTAACATAATCTATTTCCTCTGCTCCGCGTCCAAAAATAAATGGATCACCACCTTTTAGTCGAACAACATGTCCTTTTTCATTGGCTTTAGCCACAATGAGCTCATTTATTTGTTCCTGCTGAAAAGCATAACACCCTCTGCGCTTACCAACAAAAATACATTCCGTACCCGGCAAAGCATAGTCTAGTAAGGCTTCATTAATTAAGGCATCGTACAATATTACATTTGCCGATTTAATAGCTTTTATGGCTTTTATAGTTATCAAATCAATATCACCCGGACCTGCACCTACCACCGTTAATTTTGGGATATTAAAACTCATATCGTAATTTTTTAAAAATTTTATTCTTTATAACTCTTCTCCCTTAGGATACCCCAACCTTTGCATGGGTAAGAAGCTCTCTCACTTCAGACTTACAACTACCACAACCCAAACCAGCTCCTGTTTTATTACATAACTCTGTAAAATCGGTACAACCTTCTCGTATAACTTCTTCTATATTCCCTACACCAACCTGACTGCACGAGCACACCAACTCACCCAAAACAGGAACATCATTTGAAGTGCCCCGAAGCAAAGTATTTCGTTTATCAGACATTTCTATTTTACTCTCGATCATGGTCTTAAACTCTGCAAATTCCTTTTTATCACCCATGAGAATAGCCCCAATAAGCAGGTCATCTTTCACGATACATTTTTTGTAATACCGCTTTTTAATATCCAAAAATATGATCTCCTCATAGCTATTATCATTTTCAGGAACAGTAATATCCCCTATACTACAAAGGTTCAGATCGTTAAATTTTAAAATATTCATTAACACAGATCCCTTATAAGAATCACTAATATCACCAGCAATAAAATTGGCCAATATAGCGGCCTGCTCTTCTGCCGCAGAGGTAATACCAAATAACCTGTTATCGAATTCTGCAATCTCTCCAATGGCAAAAATATTAGGGTCTGAGGTTTGCAAATGCTGGTTCACCTTAACGCCCCGACTGCAATCAATGCCATTAGCTCTGGCAATTTCAACATTTGGTATCGTACCAATAGCATAAACTATAGCATTAGCGGTAAGCAACTTTCCACTTTTAAGTGTTAAATTTAGTTCGTTAGTCTCTTCATCATTAAAAACAGTGCTTACCTCGTTATCAAAATAAATCTGAATGCCACGTTCCTGTACATCCAGGGCTAATAGCTTACTGGAAACCCCATCTAATTGACGTTCCATTAACCTAGAGGCACGTTGAATAATGGTAATCTTAACATTCTTTTGCTTCATTGCTGCTGCAAGCTCTAAACCAAGTAAACCCCCGCCTACAATAACCACATGCTGATCTTCAGGCGGTAATCCGGTATTGTCTAAATACAATTTAAAACGGTCGGCATCAAGCTTGTTCCGCATGGTAAATCTGCCCGGTAAATCTATCTGGACATCACTAGGCAAAAACGCTCTACTTCCCGTCGCTAAAATTAATTTGTCATAGCTATGGGATTCTTTATTATTATCTGTAACAGTTTTATTCTTTTTGTCAACTTTAGAAATATAGGTCTCCGGATGCAGGTGAATATTTAGTTTATTCAATTCCTGTTTTTTTATTTTTAGAAGTTGTTCCCAAGACAATTCTTCGGTAACATATTCAGGCAGTAATACCCTGTTATAAAAAAGATTTGGTTCTTTAGAAAACACATGAATTTCATCCAGTTCATTTAGATCCCTGTAATTTTGAACAAATCTAAAAGCAGCAGCACCGGCACCAACAATAATGATCTTTTCAAAGGATTTTTTATATCTGGAGACCGAAACCCTTGTAAATTTAAAATCGGGTTCTTTAGAAACAGGATCGACTCGTGTATTCGTTAAATTATTGGCTCTGTTAAGATTACTTTGCAATTGTTTCCCCCAATGCATAGGTAAAAACACAACACCTTTTTTTATAGTATCTGTAACCTTTGCTCTAACGCGCACTACACCATTTTCATTTTTAATTTCAGTAATATCCCCATCTTTTATTTTATATAAATAAGCATCTACAGGATTAATTTCCAAAACAGGTTTTGGATAGTGGGTTTTTAAGCGTGACACTTTTCCTGTTTTGGTCATGGTGTGCCACTGATCGCGAACACGACCTGTAGTTAAGATCAAGGGGAAGTTATTGTTTGGTTCCACCGAAGCATCATAAACGCTTTCAGGCAGATTGAATTGCGCTTTTTGGGAAGGTGTATAAAACTTTTTATCTAAAAAGAGCCTCGAGGTACCCTGATGTCTATATTCCGGCACAGGCCACTGAAACGTTCCTTCGGTTTTTAAACGGTCGTAATTTAAAAAGGAAACATCCATATTAGTGCCTTTGGTCATGGATGCATACTCGTCATAGATTTCACTGGAATTGTTATAATGAAATCCCCTAAAACCCATACGGCGTGCAAAATCACAGAATATCTCCACATCTGGTCGTGCTTCTCCAGGAGGATCTAATTCTTTAGGTAAATATGAAATTCGACGGTCAGAGTTCGTCATCGTACCCTCTTTCTCCAACCATGCGGCAGCGGGTAAAACGACATCAGCAAAATCAACCGTATCAGATTTATGTGAAATTTCCTGAACCACAACAAATTTGGCATTCTTCATAGCCTTCTCTATACGATTCAAGTTAGGCAAGCTTACCAACGGATTTGTACAGGCAATCCACACAGCTTTTAGCTTTCCGCTTTCAAGAGCATCAAACATTTCAGTAGCTGTTAATCCAGGTTTGGGATTTATTTTATCTACACCCCAAAATTGAGCCACCTCTCTACGATGTTCTTCATTCGACAAGTCTTTATGGACGGCAAGTAAATTTGCCATTCCTCCCACTTCACGACCGCCCATGGCATTGGGTTGACCAGTTAATGAAAAAGGACCAGATCCCGGCTTACCAACCTTTCCGGTAATAAGCGATAAATTTAATAGTGAAATATTTTTATCAGTTCCAACGACACTTTGATTCAAACCCATGGCCCACATACTAATGAAGCCCTTAGAAAGACCAATAAGATCTGCCGCTTTTTGTATATCCTTTTCAGAAACTCCGCATATTTGGGATGCTTTTTTTAAGGACGTTTTTAAAATAAGATTTTTATAATCCTGAAACCCTTCAGTATGATTATTAATAAATTCAGCATCAATCAAGCCTCGTTTATATAAACAACGGCCGATTGCATTGTATAAAACAACATCGGTACCCGGTAATAATTGCAAATGCAAATCGGCAAATTTAGCCGTATCCGTTTTTCTGGGGTCCACTACTATAATTTTTACTTCAGGATGATCTTCCTTACGTTTTTCTATCCGTCTGAATAAAATTGGATGACACCAAGCCGGGTTGGCTCCGGTAATTAAAAAACAATCCGCCAATTCTATATCATCATAAGAAATAGGCACACTGTCTTCACCAAAAGTTTTTTTATATCCCACTACTGCAGAACTCATGCATAAGCGAGAGTTGGTATCAATATTATTTGTACCTAAAAACCCTTTAGTTAGTTTATTAGCAATGTAATATTCCTCTGTTAAACTTTGACCTGAAACATAAAAGCCCACACTATCAGGGCCGTACTTTCTAATGATCGTTTTAAAAACTTGAGCTGCTCTATCTAGAGCATCATCCCAAGTTACACGCTCTCTAGGATGTGAACGGCTCCAACGCATTTCAGGATAAAGGATCCGATCCGAAATATCATTCGCAACATAATGCAAATTCATGCCTTTAGAACACAGTATGCCTTTGTTAACCGGATGATCTTTATCCCCTTCAACAATGATCCTTTTGTTTTGGTCTTTCTTTACAATAATACCACATCCAACGCCACAATAAGAACATGTTGTTTTTATCTCGTTATTAACCATAAAATACGCTTATAAACACTAAATAAAATAATACATACCTATATAACAAATGGTGATTTCATTATTCCGAATACCTTAAAAATTGAATATCAAAATATTGAAATTCACAGTTTAAGAAGTATAAAATTTGAAATTCGCAACCCATTACACAAGTAAATAATTTAATCAAAATTAAGTATTATTACTTATTTTTGTGTATAAAAATTAAGTATTTTAGAATTTATATGGGACTATTAATTTTTGGCACTCTTTTTTGAGAATACATAAATATGAGGACGTAAATACCTAATGTTCTTAGCGGGTATTCAATTTTAAAAGAAAAAGAAAGAAAATGAGTTTTTGTAGATTTAAGCTAAATTATATTCTTTGGCTTTATGACTCAGCTCCATGAGGTTTTTTACTTCTAACTTTTTCATCAAATTAAAGCGATGCACCTCTACGGTTCGCTTACTAATTTCAAGTTCCTCAGCAATATCTTTATTATTTTTTAACTGCAAGGCTAATTTTAAGATTTGTTTTTCCCGCTTGGTTAATTTGAAAGGATTCTGAGAGGGTTCTGATGGAGCAGGTTTAGCGTTACCATTCACAAAATTGTTCATTATTATCGCTGAAATATCGCCGGTAAAATACTTCTTACCAGAAGCCACTACCGAAACCGCTTTCAAAAATTCTTCCTTACTCGTTCCCTTTAGTAAATAGCCATCAGCTCCGGCCTGAATCGCCTGAACAACATATTCTTCAGAATCATGCATGGAAAGGACGAGCGTTCGAATATCCTTATTAGATTTTGAAATTTCGCGAACCACTTCAATGCCATTCATTTCCGGCATTCTGATATCAACAATCAAAACATCCGGTTGATTGATTTTAATGACCTCTAAAGCTTCTTTACCATTTGAAGCCTCGTCAATAACCACGATATCCGTTTGGTCTTCTAATAATGATTTTATACCATCTCTGACTAAAACGTGATCATCTGCTAAAACAACTTTTATTGCACCCATATTTGTCGCTAAATAAATACAAAAGTAAGCATTTTAAGTACTATTACGTAATTTTTAAATTGGAACATTAAGGGTTATTCGTGTTCCCTTACCTTCTACCGAATTTAAAAATAACCTCCCCTCAATATACTTAATACGTTCTTGCATAAAGGTCATACCCATACCCCCTTCGCTATTTCTAATATTTTTAATTTTATCAGGGTTAAAGCCTTTTCCATTATCGTCTACCACAATACTTAATAAATTCTCACTATGGGATAATGAGACCACAATATGAGTAGAGTCAGCATATTTAATAGCATTATTAATGGCCTCCTGAATAATCCTGTAAATATTAATTTCTGCCAGTGAATCCAGGCGCTCATTAAAATCAGTTTTGTTGAAAAGAATAATATTCTTCCCTGTAAGTTTAGCCAGCTCTTCGGTAAGTTTCGTAATGGCAGGCACAATCCCATGATCTGATAATTCCGGTGGCGTGAGGTTAAAAGTTGCTGTGCGAACACCTTTTATAATGTTAGCAGAAAGCTCTTTTAGGTATTCAATTTTAGCAGCAGTTTTATCCAAATCTTTCAGATCAATGCTTTCCAAATTAAACTTTAAACCCGTTAACATTTGACCTATCCCATCATGAACATCCTTAGCAATACGACTTTGTTCTTTCTCCTGATTTTCAATAATCTTACTAGAAATGATTTTTTGTTGACTCATCCGTTCCTCAAAATTCTTTTTCGTCAATCGTTCGATTTCCAGCTGCGCTTCCTTACGTTCTGTAATTTCAGAGGCTATAATGAGTAATTCGCGTCTCTCATCAGAAAGGTTAAAAGGAATAACCGACATTTCTAACCAAACATTTTCATTATCTCTGGTTGTTACTTTTACTTCTCCTTGCCAGCCTGTTTTTTTATACTTGGTCAATATATTTTCGATATCTGCTTTTTCATTAGGATCCGTACTAAGGACTTCCGATAAGGTCGCAGCAGCATTAAGATTTGATACTTTAAACCGTTTCGAAAATTTATGCCCCATATGAATTACGGTACCATCAAGACCTATTCTTGCAAAAAGCAGGGTTTCGTCCATTGCATGACTCAAAGCGCTTAATTCTTTAATTGATTTCTCCTTTATCGCACTCAATTCATCAGCATCAAAAGCCATTTTTTTAGCTCTTTTTTCCGCATTTATCAATTCTGATAAGATAGATCGAACATTTTTAGCCGTGGGCCAAAAAATAAATAAAAATTCGGCCATTAATATCAATATGGTAAGCCCCATTAACCAAAATTCCAAATGACGCAACCAGGTTACTTTAGCATCTGCTTCCCGATCGTATTGATTTACAATTTGATCCATTCGGGTTAGAAATTCTTCTTCATTGTCCTTCACTTTTTGTATTTCTTCTTTAAAACTACTAACAGGAAGTGGAGGGACATTTTCAATTTTATCAATGATCGAATTAGTGGCCTTATGAATAGTGTCAAAAACCGGGTTTAAGGCTTTAAACTCCTTTATAATTTCAGCACTGTTCTTCTTAGGTAATCCTAAACTATCACTTCCTTTTTGAAGTGCATAATGTGAAAATTCCCAGGTGCGAAGTGTATTTTTAATTTTATTTTTTAAAAGAATTCGATCCTCTAGTTTAGGCTCTGTAGATAAAGCCAGGATCTCTTTGGTCAATTTCTGACTAAGCATTCGTTGTCGTCCCGCAACATTAATTACGGTAGAGTCACTTTGCTGATCATTAAGGTGATTCCGTATTAAGATCTGACTCATAATTACGGAAAGCGCAATGGTACTCAATGCTATAATGTATAAACGGCTAAGTTTATCAAATGTGCGTTGATCTAGAGAACTACCATTTTTAATCATTCTACGGTTTTATTTCAGAAATAGCACTCTTAACAAGTGTCAAGCTATTCTCTGATAATTTAAGTTCCAAAGCTGCTTTATGCCCTTCTTCAGACATCTTCACCCATGTTTTTTTTAGAATATCAATAACTTTTTCATCTTCATGCTTTGCTGCAAATTCTTCAAAATAATAATTAAGAAAAACCAAACAGATGACATCCTCTAAAAGTTGCGCTTCCTCATTTTTTTTGATCAATTTTTTATTGATTAAATGAGAAACTCTTGTAATGTATTGGGCGTCGTAACCAACTTGTTTTAAAATATCAGATGTTATTTCCGCATGCATTTTTTTAAGCGTCTCTCTCCATTTTAAATACCCAACACGATCCATTGGATATTCATCTCGTGGAATTTTCCAACGGCAAATATGTTGTGCTCTTGCGGCAATTTGAACTGCTCTAGATGCATTAGGCTTAAATTGTAAAAGTGTTCTGGTCATTCGTTGCGAATAAAGCAATTCCTTAGGATATGACATGCCGCAAACATAATAAGTATTGATATCCTCAGCGTTTTTCTTATCAATTAATGCAATGGCAGTTTCAAATCGTGTTGGCTTCATAATAACGTATTAGTCTGTAAAGCCAATATACACATTTCCATTTTCAATTTTAACAGGATATGTGGCAATTTTAAAATCGTCGCCGGACAAACAAGTTCCATCTTCAAGAGAGAAATTCTTTTTGTGCATTGGGCAAGCCACTTTTGGAATTCCCAACTTATCGCCTATCATTCCTAAAGAAAGTACCATTTCCATTTTATGAGGACACAAGTTTTGTGTCGCGTACCATTTGTTCGTTCTTGTAAAATTAAAAACCGCTATTTGCTTCGTTTTATATTTTATACAGGCACCGCTATTTTGAGGAAAATCTGAAACAACACCCACCCGAAACCAGGTTTTTACCGTAGCTTCTGACACCGTTTCATAGTTTTTTAAAATATCTTGCATGTTTATATATTTAATGGTTTATGACCAGGCTTTTGGCTTTTTTTGGGTTCGCATAGGAACAAAAACCAGATTATCATCCGTATCATCAGAGTTTACAAAATGTTTGAAACGCTTCATAAATTCAGGATTCTCAATAGCCTGTTTCCATTCACATTCATATTTATTAACCAAATCGTTCATTTGCAATTCCAATTCCTCAGCAATTCCTAAAGTATCTTCAATAATTACTTGACGCAAATAATCAATACCGCCTTCTAATTTTTCTAACCAAGGAGCCGTTCTCACCAAAGGACCTGCCGTTCTTATGTAATACATTAAAAAGCGATCCAGATATTTTATAGCCGTTTCATCGTCTAATTTTTCAGCAAAAAGAATAGCATGTTTGGGGGTAGCACCTCCATTACCACATATATAAAGGTTCCAACCGCCCTCAACAGCTATTAAGCCAAAATCCTTACCGCGAGCTTCCGCACATTCTCGAATACATCCCGAAACGCCTCCTTTAAGTTTATGCGGAGACCTTAAACCCTTATACCTGTTTTCAATTTCAATAGCAAAGGATACACTTTCGTGCATACCATAACGACACCAAGAAGACCCTACACAGCTTTTTACAGTTCGTAATGATTTTCCGTAAGCGTGACCGCTCTCGAAGCCGGCATCTACAAGCTCTTTCCAAATTAATGGCAGCTCATGAATTTGGGCACCAAATAAATCGATTCGCTGACCTCCTGTAATCTTGGTATACAGATCATATTTTTTAGCTACCGCTCCAATGGTTATTAACTGATCCGGAGTTATTTCTCCACCCGCAACGCGAGGTACAACGGAATACGTTCCATTGCGTTGAATATTCGCTAAAAACCTGTCGTTGGTATCCTGAATAGTCACTTGCTTATTAGCCGTTTCCATCGTGATCGTGGCAAAAATAGAAGCTAAGGCCGGTTTACAGATTTCACAACCTTGACCCTCTCCAAATAAATTCAAGGCTTCTTCAAAATCAGCGACCTGATTTACTCTTACCAGATCGTAAAGTTCCTGCCTATTAAAACTAAAATGCTCACATAATGTTTCTTTAACCTCCTTTCCAAGCGATCTAAGTGTTTCATTTACCAAATCTACCACCATGGGCTTACAACCGCCACAGCCTGTGGTTGCTTTGGTTTCCGCAATTACCCCATTCAAATTTGTACTACCATTTTCTGTAATGGAGCAACAAATTGCACCTTTGCTAACACTTTCGCAGGAACAAACCTGAGCGGTATCCGGCAGATCTAGAACACTACCAAAAGACTTACCTCCCTCGGTAGCCGGGAGTATTAATTCAGCTGGATTTTCAGGTATGACCATGCCATTTAAATAGACCTGGTGTAACATATTATAATCGGATGTATCACCTACTAAAATACCGCCGAGTAGCGATTTACCATCATGGCTAACATTAATCCGTTTATATAAATGTTTGGTTTTATCTTCAAAAATTATGGAGTGCCCTTTGGATGCCGGCATGAATGGCTCCCCAAAACTCGCAACCTCAACACCAATAAGTTTTAACTTGGTGGACATATCTATTTCATCAACCATAGAGGCGTCCGATTTACCTAGAATTTGATTCACAGCTACTCCTGCCATATCATATCCTGGAGCTACTAAACCATATATCATTTGTTGGTAAAGCGCTACCTCACCAATAGCAAATATGGATTCATCTGAAGTTTGCATTTTATTGTTTACAACAATGCCACCACGTGTTCCCATTTCCAAACCGCATATTTTCCCTAATTCATCCCGAGGTCGAATTCCAGCTGAAATAATAAGCATATCGACATCCAAAATATCATCTTCACCAAATTCCATAGCGGTTATACGCCCATTTCCTAAGATCTGATTTGTGGCTTTACTTAAATGAATGTTTAAGCCCATCGTCTCTAATTTTAACTGTAAAACCTGGCTACTTCTTAAATCCAACTGTCTCGGCATCAATTTAGGAGCAAACTCAACAATATGTGGTTCCAGACCCATGTCCATTACAGCTTTTCCTGCTTCCAAACCCAATAGACCGCCACCCAGAACTGCCGCTTTAGCATTCGGCTTTTCTATTTTCAGTTTTTCAGCATAAGACAGCATCCCTTCTAAATCTTCAATAGTTCGATACACGAAAACACCTTCCTTTTCAACACCTTTTATGGGTGGAACAAATGCTGAGGAACCTGTAGCCAACACCAAATAATCATACGTTAATTTCCTTCCTTTTGCCGTTTTAATCTCCTTCGAAGATCTGTTAATCTCTGAAACCCGTTCTCCCACAATTAGCTCAATGCCATTATCGCCATACCATTCTATTGGTGCTAGCTCTAAGGCCTTCGCATCTTGACTCTCAAAAAATTCACTCAAGTGTACCCGATCATAAGCAGGCCTTGGCTCTTCGCCAAGAACGGTTATTTCGAAATTCTTACTTTCTTTATGCGCCACAAATTTTTCACAAAATTTGTAACCAACCATACCATTGCCGATAACAATAACTTTTTGCATACATACGTGTTTAGGTTTCAAAATTAAGTATTATTACTTATATTTTTAGAAAAAAAATACGTATTTTACGTAGATTGTGTCATTATTACCATTTTCGCAAATTCAATACTGGGATATTATCTTTTTAGCAATAATGAACAAGATCATACTATTAAAAATAAAATTTTGATAAGGGCTAGATAGGGTATTTAATGAAAATATCGCTGTAGAATCTTTTGAATTATTTTAATCCATCCAACTATAAGTTAATTTCTATGTTACGGGAACTTCCATTTTTATTCTAAAAAATTCTCTCTACAAACAAATTCTGATAAATATCATTGTCGGATTTCACTCGGCAAAATACCTTTAAACAAATACGCCAATCTTATGAAAGTTCTTGTTTACAGCACAAAATCTTTTGAAATTCCTTATTTGAAAGCTGCAAATGATGGAAAACATAATCTCACATTAATTGAAGAACCCTTGACTTCCGAAACAGCCATGAAAGCTATTGGATTCAGAGCCGTATCATTATTTACCTCGGATAATGCTTCCAATATTGTAATTGAAAAGCTGAAGGACTTTGGTGTTAAGTATATCACGTTGCGTTCTGTTGGTCATGACAACGTTAATTTATTTTCCGCTAAAAAAAATAATATCCAGGTGGCCCATGTGCCATCCTATTCACCTCATGCCGTAGCTGAACATGCCGCCACCATTTTATTAGCTTTAAACCGTAAACTTATTTTAGCCAATCATCGCGTTAAGACATTTAATTTTGATTTAAATCATTTAATTGGCACAGATCTGAACGACAAAACCTGTGGGATTATTGGCACTGGTAAAATCGGTTCGGTGATGACTAAAATCATGCATGGTTTCGGCTGCAAACTGCTGGCTTACGACACCCAACCCAACAAACGTCTTTCAGTACAATATAACATGACATACGTGCCACTGGAAACCTTATGTAAAAGCGCCGATATTATTTCTATTCACGTTCCGCTAAATACAGAAACACATCATTTAATTGATAAAAATGTATTAGCCCTTATGAAACCAAACTGCCTGCTTGTTAACACGGCTCGAGGAGCAGTTATTAATACTAAGGATGTCATTGAGGCCCTAACAAAAAAACAGATTAGTGGTTTAGCAATGGATGTTTATGAATTTGAACGTGATATTTTCTTTAAAGACTGTTCCAAAGCGATTCCGGACGATGACTTACTATTAAAATTAAATGCGATGCCAAACGTCCTCATAACAGGACATCAGGCCTTTTTAACAGAAGAAGCTTTGAATGAGATCGCGAAAGCGACCATTGACAACCTCGATAATTGGGAAAAAGGAAAGAAACCTAAAAATGAATTAATTTTCAAATTACCTGAGGTTCATAAGGCATGAGCTACTTTCCGATTCCCGATTTCCCATATCCATAAATATCTTCCAGGTGATGTTGTTTGCCTTGGTCATCTATAACTTCTAAATCATAACGAATGTTTATTTTAGTTTGAATTGGGGCATAGTAATAAATAGTCCAGGCATCAGCTTCCCGAGTCCCAATACATCCATTTGAATAAGCTTTACCCAGAGTACTGGGGTTGGTTGTAGGGTGGATGAGTTGCCCATAGCGACGGCCATTGATTTCTGTTTCTAAAAATGGAATTTTTGGAAGTTTTGTGGTTTTCCCATCATCTCGCTTCGTAACAAAATATTGCTTATTATCAACTGGATTAAAATATCCTGGATCTTTAAAAAAATGAACAATCCTACCCTCACCTGTTTTTGTTCTTAAATCCTCTATGCGCCCGGACATTGCTAAAAATTTCTTCTCATCACGGCCTACCCTAATATCGAATTCGTAAAGTTTCGTAGCATCCTGAAATATGCGAAGTTTATACTCCGGTATATTGATATCAATTCTAAATTTTTTAAGTTCGGTTACAAGGGTGTTTGCATGCCCGGAATCCGGAATTATTATGGTTGACCCTTTGGGTAAAACAATCATTTTTCGCTGATCGTAAACAAAAGAATCCCGAGCTTTCATGAGGTAATAATCCGTGTTTTGAAGCGTGTCAAGAATCCAAGAATTGGCATGAGCAATAAGGTGTTCCGATAACTTATACGGAGTTAAATCATCATATTTTTCAACCACCGAATCCATAAATTGAAAGTAATTTTCAACTAAAATATTACGGGGTGTTATCATGTGAAATGCCGCGCCAAACACATGTGTACTATAGGAACGATCTAAAGGTTGCTTAAAGGCCAGCTCATTGCAGTTATTATGCTTACCAGAGGAAAGCAATAAAAGTACAGCAAAGCTGATGTAATATGATAGTATTCTCATTAGATTCATCATCAATTTATGGATAAAAATTCATACAAGAAGTATCCTGGTTTCTTTATTTTCTTGAAAAATGATGAATAAATGCCGTCAATATAAGTCCTATTCCCAATCCTAAAATTATAGAACCCACAAACATTAGAGCCGAATCTTTCAAAAAGAAAAAGCCAAGTCCTAAACCTCCCAAAAGACCACCTCCAATAGCCCAATCACTTTTATCTCTGTCGTTTTTCATGATGACATTTTTTAAATAAATATTTTTAGCCTTTAACGGCTTTAACTATCTAACATGATTTAATTTTTTCAAATGAGATATTTTTTTCCGACGTAAAAGATTTTTTTCGCCATAAGGCGGAAATCCTATCTCAGACAAAACGTGTTTTACACGATCAATATCCTCTTTAGAAGTGTAATCAAAAGTCATAGTTCCAAATTGCTGCTTGAAACTTATACTTTTGATATGCTTTAATCCTGAGAGTCTTTTTAAAATGGCTTTTTCTGAATCTAAACCCTTCAGATTTTGTATGTAAAGTGTGGTTTTCATGATTAAATAGAATTCTATGTAAAGGTACACATAGCGTCAAGGCTCTAAAATGATTTTAATCAGTAAGCCCTTTCGAAAATCCATTAATCTGTTTTATTGAGAAAGTAATTAATAATATCGGCTGTTGAAACGATACCTGCCAATTTATCATTTTCCAAAATGGGAACAGCATGATAATATTGTGTAGCCAAAACTTTGGCCACATCTTCAACAGTGGCTTTGGTGGTAAGATAAAATGGCTTTGCAGTCATGATATCTTTTACTTTCAACTTTTGGTACACCTCATGATCATCACTAATTCCGGCACCCATAATGTGATACATAAAATCTACCAAACTCACCATGCCTATTAATTTATCATGATCTACAACCGGAATATGATGATGCCATTTTTTATTCTCATAGATGTGTTTCACATCCAAAATATTTTGTTCCGGGGTTACAGAAATAACATCTGATGTCATCACTTGTACTATCGAATTTGACTTCATCGGATTCCACTTTAGGTTATACCTTATTTTACTCCTTAAAATTAAGCTTTTAGGCACGTTTGCAACATGATTTAAATCATGTTAAATACGGCTAATTGTTAATACATTTATTAGTCAAGTAGCAGTAATAAACAGCTATGCCTTGTTCATTTACTATTCATCGAAAGAATGAATAGGTTTTTGAGATCGATCTAATAGTAAAACTGAAATCAATGAAAACCAAAACTCTTCTCGAATACCTTACTTTAAGCTCAAGTATTTATGTTTTAGCTAGGGACACGAAGCTTTTAGAAAAACTTCAGGAATATTCTGAAAAAAGTAAGGATAATATCAATAAGATCATGTCCGACAACCCATTGGATGAGAATGGTAATGAACTTGAGTTTTTAGACAAAGTGGCTTTAAAAACACGCGAGCTCAAAGATGAACTTGATGAAAAAATTGAAGAATTAGTCATCAAATTTTATAAAAAAATAAAAGTCACGCATTTAGACGAAATCAAGGCTTTAAATGAAAGAATTGAAAAGCTTGAGCGCACCACAGCCTTATTAGAAGCCCGGCTTAATAGATTACAAGTATAATTCCTATGGGACTCATATTGGACATCAAAAAACGGTTTAAATCGATTTCCAGATATAACCAAATTCTGAGAGTCCTGATGAAGTATGGTTTTGAAGATCTGGTGCGATATCTCGAAGAAAGTAAACGTTATAGATATTTCCAAAAAGTGATTCCTAAATCGTATAAATTACGTGTTTCCCAATATACCAAATGGGCTAAAATGCGTCTGGTTTGTGAAGAGCTAGGCCCCACTTTTGTGAAATTCGGTCAGATATTGAGCAATCGCCCCGATTTGGTACCGCTAGAGTTAACACTCGAACTGGAAAAACTTCAGGACAATGTTCCACCCATGACCGAAAATGAGGCTAAGGATGTTGTAGAAAGTGAATTGAAAGATAAAGTAGAGGCCCTATTTGCGTGGTTTGAACCCACCCCGTTTGCCTCTGCCTCAATGGCTCAGGTACATAAAGTTACCTTACACTCCGGAGATCGCATCGCTCTTAAAGTACAACGGGCTGGAATTTACGATGTCATTATTGAGGACATTAAGGTCATGTACCGTATTGCACATATTTTAGAACACAGAATTCCATCATTAAAAAGTTTTGACCCTGTGGGGTTAGTTAAAAACTTTGAAGCTTCCATTTTAAAGGAGTTAGATTTTATTCATGAATCTATAAACGTACAGCGTTTTTATAACAATCTGAAAAAGGATCATTCTCAAGAACAATTCGCAGAAGCCCCTAAAGTGTATCGTAAATTTACAACCCAAAAAGTATTGGCTCTCGAATTTGTATCCGGCACCAAAATAGATCGCTTGGAAAAACTTAAAGAAGATCATGTTAACACCAAAGTTATCGCACGGCGTCTGGCCATAAGCTTTTTTAAACAAATCTTTGAATATGGTTTTTTTCATGCCGATCCCCATCCGGGAAATTTACTTGTACTTCCCAATAACCATATTTGTTACCTTGATTTTGGAATGATGGGCAGTATGTTGCCGCGCGACATCAATATTTTTAGTAATCTATTTATCGCCATTAAAACTAAAAACGTTAAAAAGATTATTCGGGTATTACAGCAACTTTCGAACAATGCACCCATAGTCGACCGACGCGCATTAGAATTTGATATTTACGAATTCGTGGAAAAATATTATGTTAGGGAAATCCATGAAAATGAAATGAGTACTGTTTTGCTTGAACTCAAAGACATAATTATTGCTCATGGTCTTAAAGTTCCCACCTACTTCTTTCTTTTTGCCCGCTCCCTGGTAACCATTGAAGGCGTTATTGAAAAATTGGATCCCGATCTTGAGCAATTCGAAATCGTAAAACCTTATTTGAACAAAAGTGCCACTAAAAAATATAATCCAATAAAAATAGGCGCAAAAGTGATTAATTCAATAGTTGAACTCGCAGATTATATGGATGAGTTTCCTTTTGATTTTAAAAATGCCATCCGAAAAATAAATTCCGGACAAATACAGGTTGACCTCACTCACAAAGGCATCGATCCTATGGTCCATACGCTACAGCGGATTACCAAACAATTAATAAAAGCTTTTGTTATGATTGCCTTTATAATTGGTGCTTCTTTATTTATAATTTTTGAAATCACACCACTTTGGAAAGGGGTTTCGGTGTTGGGAATGTCTAGTTTTATTTTAGCCATAATTCTTGGTCTTTCTATGGTTTCCAACTTAAGAAAAGGTGATTACGACTACTGAGTTCTATTTTTGAGTCACAAATCAAAAAAGTGAAAAGCACCACAGAACATGGTGCTTTTCGTGTTAAAAGAAAAACTAACTCAGGACTTAGAGAAGGCCTTTTTAAAATGATCAAAAGCCTCAGAAATTTCACTTTGGAAATGCTCAAACCGGCTTTCTTCTTTTTCTTCAATATATTTCCCTCTTAATTTATTTATGAAGGAATTGAAGTCCTTTTTTCCTTTTTCAAAAGTATTTTTTGCCTCTGTTTTGTCCTTTTTATTAAACTTTTGTTCTAACATTTCCAACTGAATTTTGAATTGCTCCATTTCAATAAGGGTAATGGCATACATACGCTGCAAGGTATCGTTGGTTTTAATTTTAACCTCAATATCGTGCAAGGTGGAGAGCAACTGCTTTTTTTGTTTTTTGAATACATCTTTGGTCTCTGCTTTCCCAAGGGCCAACTGAACACGTAATTCATCAAACTTGGTATGCAATTCATCAATGTTTTCTCTTAGCCCTTTTACTTTAAACTCACTATCGTGAATAAATTGATTAAATTTCTTTTTAACCTCCTCATAGTTTTCTTTCGCCTCAGCTTTACCCAAAGCCGCCTGAATCTGGAATTCCTCCAATTCAGTAGCCGATTTTTTTAACGCCTTGATCACGTTATCTACAAAATGAATTTCCTTATTTTTCATGACTCTTTGTTTTTATGGTATGTTTAAAGGTCTTAACAAATACTAATTATAACAATGATGACCATCAGTTTTGGATAACATATTTCCATTAAAATTGAATCCTATAAAATACTGATCTTAACGAGTATTTCTGAATGGAAACTGCACTTCTCACATGATTTTTATCATTTAATATCTAAAGTCCTTATCCTAACTTTAAGTACTATAAATACTTTTATTTTGTTGAAAATCCTTCACATAGAAACCTTTTTCATAGAAATTGGAGAACTTACCTTTTTCAGTCGCCGATTTTTTAAAGAATTGTTTAAAAAACCTTTCGAATTTAATGAGTTTTTAAAGCAATGCTTTTATATAGGAAATCGTTCCTTACTGCTCGTTGGCGTCACAGCCTTTATTATTGGTTTAGTAATTACACTTCAAACCCGACCGACGTTAGAGGAGTTTGGCGCAGAATCATGGATGCCTTCCATGGTAAGTATTTCAATTATCAGGGAAATAGGACCGGTAATTATTGCGCTTACCTTTGCCGGCAGAATTGCATCCGGTATTGGTGCAGAATTAGGCTCTATGCGGGTTACAGAGCAAATTGACGCCATGGAAGTATCAGGAACCAATCCCTTTAAATTTTTGGTGGTTACCCGCATTTTAGCTACCACCTTAATGCTTCCGTTATTAGTTATTTTGGGCGATACCATTGCCCTTTATGGCTCTTACCTTATTGAACATTTAAAGGGCGATGTATCCTTTCAACTCTATTTTAATAAGGTTTTTAATGCATTGGAATTTGGCGATATTATTCCTGCCACTATCAAAACCTTCTTTTTTGGTTTTGCCATTGGTCTAGTAGGCACTTTCAAGGGATATTATTGTAGTAAAGGCACCGTTGGCGTGGGTTCTGCAGCTAATTCTGCTGTGGTATTCTCGTCGATGTTGTTGTTTATAATCGATTTTATTGCTGTATTCGTGACCGATTTGTTTTTTGAAATTTAATTATGGAAACCGCACCTAACATATCAAATTTAAAACCAGAGAAAACGTCAAAAAAAGTAGTTCTTGAAATTACCGATCTAAAAAAATCCTTTGGGAATAATGAGGTTCTTAAAGGTTTCAATTTAAAACTCTATGAAGGCGAAAACCTTGTTATCATGGGAAAATCGGGTTCGGGTAAAACGGTTATGATCAAGTGTTTGGTAGGACTCATGCAACCGGATTCCGGGAGTATAAAGGTTATGGGGAAAGACATCTCGACTCTGAACCGCATGGATATGGATGAGCTCCGCACAGAGATCGGGTTTTTATTTCAGGGTAGCGCCTTGTATGATTCCATGACCGTAAGAGAGAATCTGGAATTTCCATTGCGCCGTCATCAACATAAGTTTGGAAACATCACAGACCCAACGCCACTGGTTGTTGAAGCTCTTGATAGTGTTGGGTTGGTAAAGGCCATTGATTTAATGCCCTCCGAACTTTCGGGCGGAATGCAACGTCGTGTAGCTTTAGCGCGAGCATTAATTCTTAAACCGAAAATAATTCTTTACGACGAACCTACAAGCGGATTGGATCCGATTACAGCTAAAGAAATTATAGAGCTCATGCGACGCGTACAAAAGCAATATAAAACCTCATCACTTATTATAACCCATGATGTGGATTGTGCCCGCGTGGTTTCAGAGCGCATGATTTTATTGGTGGATAACATTAATTATGCTGAAGGCACTTTTGAAGTCTTAAAGGCTTCTAAGGATGAAAAAATAAGAGCATTCTTTAAATAAAAATAATAGTCATGAGAAAAACCCATCAACAAAAACTCGGATTAGGCCTCCTGGTAATCATTAGTTTAATACTATTTATAGTGGCTGTATACTTTATTGGGAATCGCCAAAATATGTTTGTGAAAACCTTCGATATCAGCGCAAATTTCAATAACGTAAACGGACTGATGCGTGGAAATAACGTAAGGTATTCCGGTATTAATATTGGCACCGTAAAGGACATTGTCATGATCAATGATTCCACCATCAATGTGGTTATGGTTATTGAAGAAAAAATGGTCTCACACATTAAAAAGGATGCCATTGCTACCATTGGCACCGATGGTTTGGTGGGAAATATGATCGTAAATATTGTTCCTGGAAAAGGCGATGCCGGACCCATTTCTTCAGGTGACACCATAAAATCCTATACAAAGATTGGCACTGGTGAAATGCTTAGCACCCTGAACGTTACAAACGAAAACGCCGCTTTATTAACAGCCAAATTACTGAACATTGCTGATGCCATGGCCGACAGCAAAGGTACCTTTGGCATGCTGATAAACGATACTGTTGTAGCCGCGAATTTGAAACAAACGGTGAACCAGTTAAGGATTATGAGTATTGAAGCCAATAAATCGATGAGATCGCTCAATGAGATCATTAATGAGATTAATTTTAACGAAAGTGTTGCCGGAGTATTATTAAACGACTCTATTGAAGGTCAGAAAGTACGTGTGGTTCTTGATAATTTAGAATTGGCTTCGCAAGACATCAAATTAGTGATCACCAATCTGGACGAAACCATCACGCAATTTAAAAATGGTAAAGGTGCTGTAGATTATCTTTTCAACAACGAAGAATTTGTAAAGAATTTAGAACAATCCATACAGAACATTAATGAAGGCACCGATAAGTTCAATCAGAACATGGAAGCCTTAAAGCATAATTTTTTAACACGACGGTATTTCAAAAAAATGGAGCGAGAAGAAAAACGAATAAACAAAAAAAACGACTAAAATCACGGGAGAATAAAACCAACCAACAACCGAGATTTTAGCCGTTTTTCCACAAAAACACTTATGCATATTCAGGATAATAATCAACTTTTAAATTGTTAACCACTTTAGTAACACCAGGTGCAAAGAATGCAGCTCTTTGAGCTTCATCTTTTTCACTTATAGAGTATACTTTTCCGGTTAAGGTAACTACAGTTCCATTAACATCTACATGAATATTTTTAGCTTCAAGTTCGGCAGATCTTTCAAAAGCCTTTGTAATTCTATCTTTAACCTCAATGGGTTTTACTTTTTGTTTCAAAGAAATGTTATTAATAACTCCTTTTACACCATATAGGCTCTCAACGGCTTTTTTAGCGGCGTTTCTCTGATACGCCCATTCTAATTCACCGGTTAAATAAACAAATGAATTATCAACTTTAACCTGTACTTTATCTTCAGGAACAGATGTGTTCCATTTTAAAGCATTCACAGCAGATTGAGCAATTTCGGTATCCGATTTACCTCTACCCATTTTAAAATTAACTTCAATATCATCCGCAACCGCTTTCACCCCGTATACGCCTTTCACAGCCCGTTCTGCAGCCATTTTCTTCGCATAGGAATCCACAACACCTGTAAGGGTAACAATGCCATCTTTTACAATGACACCAATTTCAGTCTCGTCAATGCTTGGTTGCCATTCTAATTCATCAAGCACATCTTCTTTAATTTGAACATCAGTTTTCATTTTCTTTAATTTTGAATAGATTAAACAATTAGTCTAAAAATACTCCACTGTTTACCTTCATGAAATGATATCAATCAGTTACACTGAAATTTTTAGACTAATTTTTTTAAATAAAATTTCCATTTTCATCCAGCTTCACGCGAATGCGTTGGTTCTCATTGTCAAGGGTAATTTTATACACTTTTCGAATATCACTGGGTTCATAGTAGTGAACCAGGTAAATATTTTTTGAAATCGCCCATTGAGGAAATCGCTTAGCAATAGCCTGTCTAACTTTTACAGGCAACTTGATATCTTTATAACGTTCAGCAGTTTTTAACAGATTACTTTTGTTGTCGTAAGTTGCTAAAACTTTTCCTTCAGGAATAATAAAATAAACCTCATAATAATCATTCTCCTCAGTATAAATATCCAAAGTCTTAACATTGAAATCGCTCACTTTGAATTGCATATTTTGAACTGGAATAGCTAATTCTGAATTATTAGAAGCGTCCAAATATTTATAATTGTGTACGATTACAACTTCAGGAAGTTGGGTTGGATCCTGAGCGAACAAAGGGGTGGTAAATCCCAAAATCAATAAACCAAGAATTAATTTTTTCATCACTTGAATCTTTACGGATTAATACGTCTAAAGCTATCTATATCCGCTCACCTGTAAAATGATTATCATCAGTTATTACAAGATAAAAACAACCAGATTACTAATTTTGAGACAATTAGTTCGTTTCGTTTTCCACGTGACTAGACAGGTACTCGCTCAGCGGGAGTTTTTCCATACCTGTGATTTCCTGGATCTTAATATGATATACAATGGGTTGGGCCTCAGGATGGGTTTTTCCTGAAAATTCGGGGATAAAATTAACTTTTTTATGGTCATTTTCTGAAATTAAATCTTTAACGCCCAAAGTAAATTTATGAAGTTGGTATTTAGCATCTAGACCCTCAAGTTCTTCAAAAGTTCCATGAACTAATACGGTTCTGTAATGATCTATTGATTCGATCTCTGCAACCTCTAAAGCTACTGATCCATTGGCTCTAAGGGCTGTAGTTTTATGACCTTCACCGGTGTAACAAATGACCCTGATATAGGCTTTATCATAAAAATAAGTGATTGGGATTACGTAAGGTGTATTATTATAAACATAGGCTAAATGCCCGATATAATTGTTTGAAAGAATTTCAAAACAGGCGTCTTTTTTTAAATCGGTTATCATGGCTATTTCATTTAAGGCTTTTAATTACCATTAGTAATGGCGTTCTTTTCCGGTAAGTTCTTCAACTTCTATTTGAAAGACTACCGGCAACCCCTCTTTAAATATTTTACTGGAAAATTCACTTATATGATCCACATGTCTGTTTTCTCGAATGGCGATGACCTTTTTAACCCCTTCTGAAAATTTGTGCAGATTTATCTTAGCGGCACTGCCATCAAACTCTTTGTACGTTCCATGAGCCAAAACAGATTCCCAATCGCTCACAGAATCAATCTCAGCTACCTCCATGGATACGGCGGTATTATTCCGCAAGGCTTTCGTTTTATGGCCATTCCCTGAATAGCCTAGAATGATATTTTCCAGAGGATCATAATAATAGGTAATAGGTACTACATAAGGCCTATTATTGTAAATATAGGCCAGGAATCCTATGTAGTTATTTCTTAGGATGCGCTTGCAATCGGTAGTCTCAAGTGTTTTGATCATGACCATGAATTTTTAAATTATATATGTATTTAGTGTATCGCATAACCTCGGAAATATGAAAACAAGATATTTCATAACCATTAGTTTTTCAATGATATAAATCAGTTCACATATAACTTTAGAACGGTAATCTCAGGTCGCATTCCTAATCTACCCGGAAACCCTATCCAACCCAGGCCTCGATTCACGTACAGATATTGTTGTTCATTATGATATAATCCGGCCCAATGTTGGTACTTATATTTAATCGGACTCCAGGTCTTATCCTTGTAATTAAAGCCAACCTGCATGCCATGCGTATGCCCTGAAAGTGTTAAAGCGATATCTGTTTTGGTGATGACCTCATCACTCCAATGTGAAGGATCATGAGTTAGTAAGATCTTAAATGGAATATTGCTTACATCTTGCATCCCAGCCTGTAAATCCCCATATTGTTTAAAAGGTGGTTTGCCCCAATTCTCCACGCCGATAATGGCTATTTTTTCATGTTGCCGTTGAATGATATCTGAGGTGTTCAGTAATAATTCAAATCCCACAGTATTATAAAATGCTACGATCTCATTAAGATTATCGCGTTTTTGTTCCGCTGAATCCCAATCTGAATAATCACCATAATCATGATTTCCAAGAACAGCATACTTTCCTATTTTAGCTTCCAGTTTTTTAAAAACAGACTCCCAGCCTACGAGTTCCCAGGCGTAGTTATTCACCAGATCACCTGTAAAAAAAATAATGTCCGGATGCTGGTGGTTTATGAGGTTAACCGCCTTTTCTAAAACCTTGTAACGCTTATTAAATCCCCCTAAATGAATATCGGAAATGTGAACGATCTTCAAGCCATGAAAGGCTTTAGGTAAATGCTTAAAATAAATTTTATGGGTATGGATCTTAAAATTATAAACAGCACGAAAAATGCTATATGTAATAACACCAAAAGGCAAAACTCCTGAAAATAAACCTACTAAAGGAATGATAACCAGAGACTGCTTTTCTGAAAAGATGACATTACCAAAATATAGAATGGAAATGGTAATAACGAATATGATCTTTGGAATGAATGATGAAATAGTGAGTCCGTACAGAGAGGATACCAAAAGATGTTTACGTTGTGGATTTATATCATCTAAAGTTATTTTAAGAACCATTATAGCCGTAATAAGGCCGATTGTGAAACACCAAAATAGAATATTAATAGCACGTTTAAGCCAAATGGACTCAATTAATTGGGTGATATCTTGTAACCAATAAAAGGATAAAATATCAACCCCTAGTATTGCTATACATAATAAAACGACAGTAAAAAATGAATAGCTTCTCATGATGGTTCTCGTTTATCGAATTCGTTCCTTGGCGATCAGGCTGTCAATGAAGACTTGATTGGGCTTCCAACTCCTAGTATCCAAATGATGTTTCATAATGATGAGGTAAGGCACGGAATCACTCCCAGATTTAAATACTCCCTGATTTTGAACAAAACCACTCCAGTTTTCAGGCCCCAGTATTCTTAAATCCTTACGATCACCCATGGTTGCATCCAAATGAAGCACATTGGATTTATGGATAAGTTCCTTTCCAAAAACACCTTTATCACTAAAGCGCGACAGGGAATTTTCCTGAGCATCAAAAATAACAACAACATAATCCTCATTGGTTTCGAAACGCACATCAATAGTCTTGTTCTGAAAAACAAAAAGAAACAAAACACCCACAATTATGAGGCCTTCACCGACCATGATTTTAACATAGGCAACTCTTTTAATCAGCCATCTGTCGAAGACATAAAGACAAATAAAAAATACCATTATAGGAATGGTAATGGCAGGGTAAATAGCGCTTTCTCCTCCATGGGTTATCCAGATATACAAAGCATTCCCCGCGATATAAACACTAGCAACCGTTATGATAGTCAGCAAGGTTATCGGGAAAAATATTCGTTTCAATATAACTTTTAATTTACCCATTAGTTTACTTTTTTTAAGCGTCGTTTATCCCGTAATGCCCAGTAAATACCCTTCACATCCGAGGCCCAGTTCTTATACATAAAAATCAGAGTAATTTCTTCAGCGGTTTCAATAATACCAATCACTATCATGGTGTAGAACAACACGTATTCAGGACTAAAAAACAAGGACCATAGAATGAAAATACTCTGAAGAATGGCTGAAAGCTTGGCCATATAGGTGTGAAACGCTGTAGCTTTACCGTATCTCAAGTAGGCCAATACCATTTGAATAATGTAAGGAACGAAGGCAATAAGAATTAAAACCCAGTTGATCTTAATAAATTTCGTCTCGAAATAAAAAAGCCCCAGAAGCCCGATAATTAAAGTAACCTGATCACCAAACGAATCAAGTTGGGAACCTCTAGGACTTGTTATTTTTAATTTTCTAGCTAAATATCCATCTACAGCATCGGTTAAATAGCTAATTAACAAAAGCCAAGTAAAAAGTGACCGGTTATCAAGTCCCATTAAAATCAATAACAAAGGTGCAGCGGCTATTCTGTAAAATGAAAACCAGTCTGCAATATTATAGTTCCTGAATGTGAGCATGTTGTATTTTCATATTTACATAAAAATACAATGTCCGCCTCGTATTAAAAATGAGAAAAGTCAGTTAACCCCACTGATTATCAATAAAAAACTCTAAGATTTTACATTAAATACTTTTTCTAAAATGGTATCCATTAAACACCATTTTGTTAATGATGATTGTAGCAAATTAACACCCACAAAGGCTGTAAACCATAGCCAATTTATGTTGACGTAAATAGCTAATAATAAACTCACTAAAATAAAAGTCCCTGCAATACCTCTTACAATTCTGTTTTTCATAAGTGTTTCTTTAAATGTATTTTTCAATCGGAACCACTATGGCTCTGATTGGATTAAGTGTTACTATGTTCTTATTGAATTCTTTAATTAGTGTGAATGCTTCCTCAATCTTATCGTCTTCCGTAAACGAAAAGAACATTCTGGAATCTGTTGCGCCTTTGCGCATTGGAAACCAGCTTTCGGTTACCAGAAGTTCCGGAGAATTCTTATAACCATCGATATCTGACTCGCTAAAATTATTGATCTTGGCCGCTTTAAATAGTTGTAAAATATCCTTATGATATTCCTCCACAACTGTTACGATTATTAGTTTCATGGATCTTGTTGTTAAATTATTTAAAATTCTTTTTCTCTATCATGTAATACACCAAGGGCACCACCAGCAATGTTAACACCGTAGAAACAATAGTTCCTCCCATAAGGGATATGGCCAATCCTTGGAATATCGGATCAAACAAAATCACAAATGCCCCAATAACTACCGTTCCCGCTGTCAATAAAATGGGGGTAGTTCGCACTGCTCCCGCCTCGATTACCGCTTGTTTTAGAGGCAAACCTTCCGCAGTTCTTAGGTTTATAAAGTCGATAAGCAATACCGAATTCCGAACCATAATCCCCGCCAAAGCGATCATTCCTATAAAGGAGGTCGCCGTAAAGAATGCTCCCATAATCCAGTGTCCCAGAATAATCCCTATAAGTGATAAAGGGATGGCCACCATCATTACAATGGGGGCCTTAAAATTCTGAAACCAACCTACAATAAGGATGTAAATTAAGATGATAGCACCCAAGAAGGCGATTCCAAGATCGCGGAATACTTCCAATGTTATTTGCCATTCGCCATCCCATTTTACGGTATAGTTATCCTCGTAATCAGGTTGCCCTAAATACATTTCGTTCATTTTATACCCTTTCGGCAAGCTGATCTCTTTTAATTTATCACCCATACCCAAAATGGCATACGCAGGGCTTTCCAATTCACCAGCCATATCGGCAAGCACATAAACCACGCGCTTTTGATTTTTGTGATAAATACTCTTTGGAGCCGTCGTTTTTTTGATGTCTACCAGATCGGCTATGGGTATCAGATGACCTTGTGTCGATTTCACTTTTAATTGCGAAATGTCGTTAATTGTAGATTTCTCTTTTTCATCCAAAGCTAAAACAATACCCACTTGGTTAATAGCATGTTCATCATACAGATTTGTGATCGCTCCATTCGATAAAGCCATATGCATCGTGGCAGAAATTTGTTGTGGTGCCACACCGTAAATCATGGCTTTCTCTTTATTAATCTCGAACTTGTATTCCGTTTGATTTGCCTCAACCATCCAATCAACATCAACCACATCTTCAGTGTGTCTTAGAATACTTTGAATACTATCGGCAATTTTAATTTGTTCTAGGTAATCGGGACCATAAACTTCACCAACAATGGTGGATAACACCGGGGGTCCCGGTGGCACCTCAACCAATTTAACATTCGCATTATATTTCTTGGCGATCTTTTGAATTTCAGGTCGCAAACGTTTTGCGATATCATGACTTTGATCACTTCGTTCTTCCTTATCCAATAAATTCACCTGAATATCGGCCATGTTACTACCTCCGCGAAAATCGTAGTGTCGTACCAAACCATTGAAGGTAATAGGTGCCGAAGTTCCAACATAATTCTGGTAATTAACGACCTCTGGTCTCGTGGCTAAATACTGAGAGATTTCTTTGGCTACAACACCTGTTCTTTCCAACGTTGTACCCTCCGGCATGTCTATGACCACTTGAAATTCATTTTTATTATCAAAGGGCAACATTTTCACAGCCACCGATTTGGTAAAAAACATGAGCATTGTTAACAATAATATCAAGAAAGTGCCTCCTAAAAACAACCATCGCTTTGGTTTACTTTCCAATAATGGATTCTCAAATTTGTTATATATTCTATAAATTAGAGTTTCTTCAAGGTTCTTTTTGGGTTGTTCCTCCTTCTGTTTTTTATCTTTTTCTCTAAGGAATATAAATCCTAAATAAGGTGTGATGGTCAAGGCTACGAATAAGGACAAGATCATCGCAATAGAGGCTCCTATAGGCATCGGTGCCATATAGGGCCCCATTAAACCTGACACAAAGGCCATAGGTAAAACAGAAGCAATAACAGTAAAAGTTGCTAGAATGGTAGGGTTACCCACCTCATTGATAGCATACAAAGCCGCCTGTTTGAACGGCAAATGTTTCATCTTAAAATGCCTGTGCATGTTCTCAGCTATAATGATGGAGTCATCAACCACAATACCGGTTACGAATACTAAAGCGAATAACGTAATGCGATTCAGCGTGTAATCGAGCATGTAATAACTAAGAAGTGTTAAGGCAAAAGTTATCGGAACGGATAAAAATACCACTAAGCCTCCTCGCCATCCCATAGCTAGCATGACCACAATAGTTACAGCGAAAATAGAACCAATAAGATGCCACAATAGTTCGGACACTTTATGAGACGCTGTTTCTCCATAATTACGGGTAATCTCTACATGAACATCGTTTGGAATCAAGGTTTGCCGTAAATGTGCAACCTTTTCAATCACCATATCCGCGATCTGCATGGCATCCGAGCCTTTGCGTTTTGCTAGCGAAATGGTTACCGCAGGGTATTCCGATCTGTATTCTGTAGATTTTTCACTGCCTTTTCCGAATCCAAAACTAACATATTGCAGTGGGACCTCCGGACCGTCAATGATATTAGCCACTTGTTTTAAGTAAATAGGCTGATTTTGCTGCACGCCAACTACCAGATTTTCAACATCGGTAGCTGAGGTTAAAAATTTACCTGTATTCACTAAAAATTCGGTATCGTTATTATCAAAACTACCGGAATTCAACTGGCTGTTATTGGCTTTTATCATTTGAGAAACGGTTAGGAAATCCAAACCACTCGCCGCTAAATTATCTTTATCCAAAACCACTCGGATCTGACGATCTCTTCCTCCTATTTTATGGGTTACCGCAACATCTTTGACCTTTTTAACCTCAGCCTCTAATTCGTCGGCTAATTTTCCTAATTCGTAATCGTTGTAATGCTTGCTCCACAAGGTCAAGCCTAGCATGGGCACGTCGTCAATGGCGCGTGTTTTAACTAAAGGAGCAGTGACTCCATTAGGCATCTCATCCATATGTTTATTGATCTCATTATAAAGCTTTACTAACGAACGTTCAATATCTTCTCCAACATAAAATTGCACGATCACCATACCCTGTTGGTCTGACGATGTTGAATATACATATTCAACACCCTTAATATTCGAAATAAGTTGCTCGAGAGGTTTTACTACTCGCGACTCAACTTCCGTAGGATTGGCACCGGGATACCCTACTAAAATATCAGCGATAGGGACATCAATTTGTGGTTCTTCTTCACGCGGAATTAAAAACGAACTGTACACGCCAATCACCATGAATACGATCATTAATAATACCGTAAGCTTGGACTGTATAAAGACCTTGGCAACTTTTCCTGCTATTCCTTCTTTCATATCTCTAGACCCTTCATATCCTTTTGAGAATACACTTTTTAGGTTGATTTTTAGTTAATATTTAATTTTCGCACCATTATAGATCTTCCCATCTGCCGAAACAATATAGATTTCATCTGCTTTAAGCCCAGACAGAACTTCCACCTGATCACCAAAGATTCTGCCCAATCGCAACCAGCGTAAAATAGCTGTATTCGACTGGCTTACGGTATAGATCCCTGATAATTGACCATCGTGAATAATGGCATCAACAGGTACTAAAACCATTTGAGTATCTGATTTTTGAGTTATCGGGAATTGTACCGTTGTGAACATTCCCGATAAAATTGGGGCATCCGTTTTTTCTAAGGCAATTTTTACCAAGAATTGTCCACCCGTATTTTTTGCTGAAGTACTAACTTCCTGCACTTTACCTTTTACAGTTCTATTGATTGATTTTACCAATACATCCACGGGCGTTCCTTTTTCAACTTGTGAGATCTCTGATTCGGGAACCATAGCCATAACTTCATAATCGTCCTGAACCTCTATACTGATTAATGGCATACCAGGATTGGCCATATCTCCAACTTCTATATATTTAGTGGTAATAGTTCCTGAAAATGGAGCGGTAATATTCGTATAGGCCAGTTGGGCGTTAACTTCATTTTTCTTTTGTTTGGCTGCCTCTAACTGAGCTTTTGCAATTTCATAGTTCGCCGAGATATCATCCATTTCTTTTTGTGATGCGCTATTATCAGCGAACAAATTTTTGAAACGCTTATAATCCTTTTCCGCATTATTAAACGCAACGGTAGCCTGAACTATAGCAGCATCAACCTGAGCCTTTTGTGCCATCAGATCAACACTATTCACAGATACCAGCATCTGACCTTTTTTCACTTGATCACCCACATTAACATAGACCTTATTGATATAGCCCATCATTCGTGTGCTGAGATCCGCACTGTTTGAGGATTGTATTTTACCACTAACACTTAACAAAGCATTGGTTTGGTTTTCCGTAGTCTGATTTACTTCTACAGCAATTGCAGCTTCATCATTTGAAGTTTCGTTGTTTTTGTTACCACAACTCCCTAATAAAAGAGCTACTGACAAAGCTAGAGTTACATATATTTTTTTCATCTTAATAATTATTCTTTGGTTAAAAATTGTAAATATGATTGCGCGTAATTATATTCAAAAATGGTTTGATAATATGCTAATTGCTTCTGCGCATATTGTGTTTCAGCTTGCAGTAAATCCGATGTTTTTTCCAAACCTTCTTCAAATCGATTTCTTCTGATACGAAGTGATTCCTCAGATTGCTGCATGGCCAAAGCCGTTAATCTCAACTTATTCTCTGCATCTGAAAAACTTCGTTTCGCTTTATTCAATTCTAAATTACTTTTTGAAAGATATTGTTGGTATTCCAACCTGGATTTCTCATATTCAGCCTTACTTTTTTGGACTTTTCCAAAGCGTTTAGACCCATTAAAAATATCCCAACTTAAAGTAGCTCCGAAGAGATACCCATTGGCATCACCCTGAAATATTTGATCGTCATACAATTGGTAATTCCCGAAGGCATTCAAGGTTGGTAAAAAACCCATCTTATCCGCTTTATTCATCGCTTCATAAGCCTCTGAGGCCATGGCCATGGCTCTAATATCAGCCCGGCTCTCCGGAACAGCATTAAAATATGTTGTACTTCCTGCCAGAACTAAATCATCTGAAGGTTTATATATCACAAAACTGTCGTCGTCCATTAAAAAAGACATATAATTTGAAGCGTTTTGAGCCTGACTTTTAGCAGCCTGGAGCTGGTTTTCAACTTCGGTTAAACGAACCTCCATGTTAAGGACGTCAGCGCGTTGCAAATAACCCTGTTTAAACCTGTTTTCAACCATTTTTTTGTTTTCCCGAGCCGTTTTCAATGCTTGCTGCCAAACATCAACCGCTCTATACGCTAACTGCAATTGCATATAAGCCTTATTAACTTCAAAGGCCAAATGATCCTGAGTACGCTCTGTTTTCAAGGCCATGGCCTCCATTTTAGATCTGGCAGCTTTACGTTGATAAACGCCATCCAAATTGAGTAATGGCTGCTGAATTTCTAGCATCGTGGTAAAATTCTCGATCTGAGAAGGATCGTTCAACATAGCCGGATTAAAATCACTTTGTATCAGAATTTCCTGATTTAATTTTGATCCAAATGCCATTAATGGATTTGTAGTAGCGATCGCCGTGTGACTTACCGTAATATTTGGTAAGAATACTGCATTGGTTTGTCGGTAATCAGCACGAGCTTGTTTGAATTCTTCTTCTGAAATCTTAATGCTCGTATTGTTTTCAGATACTTTTGACAATACCTCAGCTTTTGAAATAGCAACCACCTCCTGCGCCGGCATAGTGAGGTTTAGTAATAAAAAACTGACTAACGTTATATAGATATTATTATTCATAGATTTAATTTATTATGGCGCAAAAGTAAATAGACTAATTCTTCTGCTTTGTAACTATTATTACTTTAGGATTTAGCCACCTGATCATCGTTTTGGACCTTGGCGCGTAAAAAAATGTAACTGTGGTTTACGAATTTATTTTTACCTCTATTTCAGGCAGTTTCATGAGCTCCAATGTTGTAGAGGCGAGTTTAACTTTCCCTTTGGTTTTTAGAACCTCCTTATAAACTTCACTTTGCAAGATGTTTTTTGTCGATCGTCTTTTTTTATAATCCACGATATACCGCAGATTGAACTGAATCCAATTATCTGTTAAAGTAACAGCAATGGTAGGGTCGAGCATGGCATCCTCGATGTAATACTTATTGACTACATCGCGCCATTGCATTTTTGAGTTAGAAGTAAATTGTGAAAGTGTTTGTGAAGAAATTTTGATTAGGATCTCTTTCGCTAAAGCGATATCTGACCCATATTTGATGGGTAAATTAAATTCATCCCATATGAAAGGAAAATCTTGTGAGTAATTATAAATAGGACCTTTAAAAACAAAGGCATTACTTAGTTTAACTATGCGCCCCGTGTAATTATCACTACTTACCCATTGCCCTATTTCCATCATCGTAGTGTAAATACTGTCTACATCGATCACATCGCCTTTAATATTATTAATTTCAATCCGATCGCCCGGCTTATATACCTTAACAATAAAAATGTACAATGATCCTGCAATACTTAATATGAGCTCCTGTAGAGTAAAGGCGATTCCGGCAGTGAAGAGGCCTATCGCCAGGGTTAAGTCTTTTATAGTTCCGGTAAAATATGAAAACGACAGTAAAATGAGAATTATATAACCCACAATTTCAATGCCTTTTTGAGACTTATAACGCGCCGTGGAATCGCTGACCTGTTTGCGTAAAAACCTCCGGATAAGCTGAATGATGATGAGTACAAAAACAATAAGCAATATGAATTTCACCACACCAGAAAGCGTGGGGTTTTCTTTTATCCATTCGCTAATGTATTCCATGAGCCAAAAGTTTATAAATCTTCATATAGCCGAAGTCTGTTGTGGAGACTCATAATCTCCTTTTTCAAAGCATCTACTTGGTCCAATAAATTATAAATGGCGTCAATTCCTTCGATATTGATATCGAGATCGTAATGCATCCGTGCCATTTTCTCCACACGCTTTAATTGTGTTTTATGAATAAAAAAAGCATCTTTTTCACTAGTAAGTTCAATAAGTTCAAACGCTTCTAAGCTATAAATAAAGGCAACAGGAATCTTATAGTGTTTACAAACAATTTGAACGGGTATTAAATCTGTTACTTCCATTATGAACGAAGTTTTTGTAATTGTTTCAATAAATCCTTCTCTTCTTTGGATAAGTGCGTTGGTAGTTTAATTTGATAGGTAACATACAAATCACCAAACTGACCTTCTTTTTTATACTTTGGAAAGCCTTTGCCTTTAAGTTTTACCTGAGTACCGTTTTGGGTTTCCGGTTTAATGGTAAGTTTCACCTGACCTTCAAAAGTATCCACAACGAAATTACCACCTAACAAGGCCGTATATAAATCCAGATCTACAGTAGTATAAAGATTATCTTTATCTCTTTTGAATTTGGAATGGTTTACTATGGAAAACTCAATGTAAAGGTCACCATTCGGGCCACCATTGACACCTTGGCCGCCATACCCCTTAATTTTAATGATCTGACCATTCTCGACACCAGCCGGAATAGTTATCCGAATATTTTTACCATTTACAGTTAAGGTGCGTTTGTGTTTCGTATACACATCCTTCAGGTCGAGTTGTAATCTGGCATTATAATCCTGACCACGAAACCGAACATGGCTGCGGCCACCTTGATTGCCCGAAAAGTCACCACCTCCAAACATATCCCTGAAAAAATCTGAAAAATCTTCTTCTGAATAACCCCCCGAAGCACTTTGATATTGACGTTGATTCTGTTGCCGGCTCCGTTGCTCCTGTTTCGCCTTTTCGTATTCTTCGGCATGTTGCCAATGTTCGCCGTAAGTATCGTACTTTTTTCGGTTTTCGGGATGACTCAATACCTCGTTTGCTTCGTTAATTTCCTTAAATTTTTTTTCAGCAACGGGGTCGTTTGGATTAAGGTCGGGATGATATTTTCGAGCTAGCTTTCGGTAGGCTTTTTTAATGTCATTTTCCGAAGCATCTTTTGTTAACCCAAGAATTTTATAGTAATCAATAAAGGCCATTACTTATTATTGTGCGTTTCCATATGATGTTTTAATAATTCCTTTAACGTTTTTAAATAATCCTCTAAAACTTCTGCACTAATTCTAGGGTGTTTAAGCGATGGTGTCGTTATGGGGGTTTCATCTAAATAAGTATACAGCTCCGGGTAATCCTTTCCTATGGTATTTGTTAAATTTAAAATATCATCTTCTATACGTTGTATTGTTTTCATGACAATATCAGTTTAAAATAACTGTGTCTGCGGTGTCATTTCCAAGAACTTCCTGGATCATACTGAATATGACTTTTTCTAATTCATTTTCTTCATTAATAAATTTTTGAATTTCATCTTCAAGGGTTTTATTCTCATCATTTAATACCGGTAGATTTTCCAATATTTCTTTTCTTTTTTCATAAGACCGCAATCGGTTCTTCAAATAATAGCATTGGTTTTTTAATTCCAGAACCCCTTGTTGTAACTCTCGCAATTCATCCAAATTCTCTTTGGCTACGAGTTTTGAAAAATAGTAATCGATAAGACTTTCTAATGAATTCAAGTCCAGATAATAAAATTCCAGATTGCTTTTTAGGTGTTCCATAAGTTTGTGTACATGCTCCCAATCAGGTTTTTTTGGCTGATTTAACAGCTCTTTTTCGGCGTAGTTTTCCATACCCTAATATTTTGATGTTTATAAACTAAAAATAAACCTTACTGATGGAACGGTAAATGACCTATGTCATGAAACAGAAAAAAGGAAGAGGCGCACAAAAGTGGTAAACTAGTAGGCCAAGCGAGATTGTAATAAAAGGAATTCATTAAGATTAGTTGCATCAATAACTCCCGCAATTTTATCGTCTTTTAGCACAGGTATAAAAGCGTCCTTTTTGTTAATGATTAGGTTATAGGCTTCCGCCAAATTATCTGTATGCTTCAATAATTTGAAATTCCTTTTCATGACATCTTTTACCATAATATTTTTATTGGATTGATTGATGATATCCTTGTGGTATAAAACACCTTTTACCTCATGATTGTCGACCACAATAAAGTTTTTCTCCGTGCCGGATAAAATAAGATTAACCGCCAGATCCAACGAATCATCTGGTTTAAAGCATGTCATGTTTATCATCATAGCTTCCTCGACCGTATGACCTTTTAGCAAGGCTTTTTGTTTTACCATTTGATTTTCCGCGAAAGCGCTAAAAAAAATAAAAATACCTATGATAACGAGTAATGGGTTATAAAACAATCCAGAAATCAAAAATATAACGGCCATAAATTGTGCTACACTTGTACTTATTTGAGTCGCTTTAACCCGACTCATTGTCATGGCGAGTAATGCTCTCAAGATACGGCCACCATCCATAGGAAATGCCGGTATTAGATTGAATACAAAAAGACCAACATTTACAATGAATAGGTAAAAGAGAAAACTTTCAAGAGTGAAACTCATTAAAAGTTCGAATGTCTCATTAAAATCTAATTGTAAATAACGTCTTGCCGGTATGCTCAAAAATAGGATTACTGCAATAAAAAGGTTCACTAAAGGCCCGGCGATACTGACTAAAAATTCCTTTTTTGGTGATTTTGGTAAATTTTTAAAAGTGGCCATACCTCCAATAGGCAATAAGGTTATTTTTTCTGTCTTAATATGGAAACGTTTAGCTACCAGGGCATGCCCTAATTCATGAAGAACGATACAAAAAAAAACCGCAACCAATAAAACAAGGTTGAATAGGATACTATTTAAATTACCGCCACGATATAACTCTGTCAATACGATCCAAATAATTAAAAAAATGAAAGTCCAGTGCACAAGGATGTGTATACCGCCAATTTGCCCTATTTGCAGATTTGCTCTCATTTCATTTAAAAGGCGGTTTCTTCATTAATAAAAACCAACTTCCACTTCTTGGTTTCTGTTGGGAAAGCGTAAATATTATCCGAAATTTTCTTGGAAGTAATTTCAGGAGGCGTTTTAAGATATTCTTTATCTAAAACAATATTTATCCCCTTAGGATTTAAATAAGAACCCACGCTACCATTGAGATCAATAACAACCTCAAAATAGCGGTAGTATACCACCTTCTTTCCTAGAATCGTATTATCTCCAATGTTTTCTTTAAGAATGTGTAGGACTACTGCTTTACCATTATTAAAGTTTGTAGCATTTAAAAATTGGGGAGCAATGACGGTTTTTCCCTTACTATCGATATAACCAAAATAAGTTATACCGTTTTTTGTTTCGGAAATCAAACACCGATTGTTTTTAAAAATAGGGTATTTACTTTTATTAGACTTCGTGAGGACGAGATCCTTTCGAAAGGGAATAACCAAGGTGCCGGATTCGTTAATAAAGCCCCAGGAATCACCTTTTTGCACAGCCGCTAAACCATCATTAAAAGGAGCGACAAAATCGAGTTCTTCTGTAATTTGCGCAAATGACAATAGGGGAATAATCAACCAAAATACGAGTAGTTTTTTCATGACAAAACATTTTATTATAGGACTCAAATGTAGTATGAATCGAGCTATAATAAAATGATATTTGTCATGATAAAAATGATTTAGGCGTACTGCCTGATGACCTGTATTATATCATTCTTTTGAAGAACTCCCGATTGCCGCCAAAGTAATTTTCCGTTTTTAAATAGGGCCATGGTGGGTACACCACGAACCTGATATTTTGCTGCTATTGCCGGGTTCTTATCCACATCGATCTTAATGATCTTTACAGCTTCATTTAGCTCATGTTTTACCTCCTTCAATATGGGCGCCTGGACTTTACAAGGACCGCACCATAACGCATGAAAGTCAATTAAAACCGGGGTATCCGAGTTGATAATATTATTGAAATTACCCATTGACCTACTTTTTTAATTCAATATCTAATTTAGCCAATAAAATTAATTCGGATTTATTTATACCGGAAAAGGAAGCTGCAATGGCATTAGCCGTTTTTAAAATGAGTTTTTTGATTTCATTTGTGAACAAATGCTTTTGTTCATTTTTATAATCTACAAAGTCTTTATAAAAAGAATTTATATTGGTGTGTTCCTCACTGTTTAAGTAATCAAAAACAATTTCAATTTCGTAAGCAGCATCGGTATCAAACTCATCCGTAATAGGGTCTACATCTAACCACTGATCCTTCACTATGGTTTTAAGGCGATCAAACTCCACTTCGCGCACCTCCTTATCTACTGCAGCTATAGCATAAAACAGTTTTCCAAGATTCTGGTAAAACTTATGTGTAAGCTTCTTTTTGGTTTCCATAATAATACATTTTAACAAGATTAAATATACTGGAAATCAAGAGGTAAAATTATGATAAAAGTCAGTTTTATAACTTAGGATTTACCGTAATTTTATAGTATTCCACCAAAGTGTAATTCATTATGTACCAGCAGGATCAAGAAATCTTTAAAATCCTCTTAGAAACTATTTCCGAAGGGGTCATTATTGTTGATTCTGAACACAAGATTGTAGACCAAAATTCGGCTTCTCAAGACATTTTCGGTTATACAAGAAAAGAGCTTGTTGGTAAAGACTTGAACACTTTGATTCCCTCTAACTTCCATAAGGTATATAAGAATCAATTCAAAACCATAATCAAAAATGGGAAACGGATTAAAATGAGCGAAACTAAGGATATTTATGGTTTGAAAAAAGATGGGATTATTATTAATATTGATGCGGAGCTAATACCTTTTAAGGTTTATAACAAAACATTTGTTATGGGGGTTTTCAAAGATATTTCAGAAAAAAAGGAGATCGAGAGAAACCTTATGTTACGTACCAAAGCATTGCAATCTGCCCAAAATGGTATTGTAATAACCGATGCTTTAGAACATGATAATCCTATCATTTTTTTTAATAAAGCCTTCCAAGATCTTACCGGCTATTCCGAAAAGGAAATAATTAATCGCAATTGTCGGTTTTTACAGCGTAACGACAGGGACCAGGAACCTTTAAAAAAACTTAAAGAAGCGATTGAAAAGGGCGAAAGTTGTCAGGCTACTTTGCGTAATTACAAAAAGAATGGAACAATGTTCTGGAACGACCTGTATGTTTTTCCAATAACCGATTCTGATGGTGTATTAACTAATTTTATAGGCATTCAGAATGACGTAACAGATAAAATTGAACAGGAAGAAGAGCGGCATCATCTCGGTTCTATTTTTGACGAATCTTTAAATGAGATATACGTTTTTGACGCCAAAACCTTAAAGTTTCTGAATGTGAATTTCGGAGCACAACAAAATTTAGGTTATAATATCGAGGAGCTAAAGGACATGACCATTCTAGACATTAAACCTCCCGATAATTCGGATAAATTCAAAGAAACTTTACCGGTTCTTTTGAAACAAAACGTTGAGAAGATCAAGTATGAAAATGTGCATCGGCGTAAAGACGGATCGACCTACCCTGTTGAAGTTCATTTACAACGCTCAAAACTTCACGATAAAGACGTTTTTATTGCCATTGTTTTAGACATCACCGAGCGAAAAAACTACACTGAAAAATTAGAAAATCAGGTGGAAGAACGCACCCAACAACTCAAAAAAGCACTAAGTAAGGAGAAAGAACTCAACGAGATAAAAACAAATTTTTTATCCATGGTTTCCCATGAATTTAAAACACCTTTAAGCGCCATTCTAACCTCTGGGGAGCTTCTTAGAAAATATGCTGTAAAGGAACATAAGGAAAAACGTGAGAAACACATTAAGACTATTATAGATAAGGTATACTACCTAAACAATATAATAAACGACTTTTTATCTCTGGAAAAACTAGAAACCGGAAAGGTAAATTATAGGTTTACACACTTTAAGCTTAGTAAAGTTATCGATCAAACTGTTTATGATGCCAATATGCTCCTTAAAAAAGGGCAGCAAATTAAATACCCCCAAAATATTGATGATTTTTCGGTTTATCAGGATGAAAAAATTATCCATTTAATTCTGTCAAACTTGTTACATAATGCGATTAAATATTCTAAGGAGGGTTCTTCAATCAATCTTAAGATCAAACAGGATAAACAAAAAACGATCATTACGGTTTCCGATCAAGGTATAGGTATTCCTGAAAAAGATCAAAAACATATATTCGAACGTTATTTCAGAGCACAAAATGTTATTAATACCCAGGGCAATGGTATAGGCTTAAACATTGTAAAAACCCATTTAGAAAATCTGGGTGGTAGCATTTATTTTGAAAGTGAAGAAGGCAAAGGCACCACATTTGAAATTTCAATTCCTAATACTCATAACGCATGAAAACTGTTTTATTAATTGAGGATGACACCGTTTTAAGAGAAAACACAGCAGAGCTTTTAGAACTCTCCAGATATAAGGTATTAACCGCCGCCAACGGAAAAATCGGTGTTGAAATGGCCAAGAAACATGTCCCAAACATTATTGTTTGCGATATTATGATGCCGGAATTAGACGGATATGACACCCTCCAAATTCTGTCTAAAGATAAAAAGACCAAGCATATTCCTTTTGTTTTTCTATCAGCTAAAACCGAGCGACAAGATGTTAGAAAAGGAATGAATTTAGGTGCCGACGATTACATAACCAAACCGTTTACTGAAGACGATATTATAAGTGCCATTGAAAGCCGATTGGCAAAAGCTGCTATTTTAGAGGAGTTATCCGATACTAATAAAAATCATCCGGTTATTGAACAACCGCAAGACCAGATCAAAACCTTGAATGATCTAAAAAATTTTTTTGACGATTACGGAACAGAGTTCAATTATAAAAAAGACGATATCATTTACTACGAGAGAGATCATTGTAATTACATCTACCTCATCAGTAAAGGGGCTGTAAAATGTCATCGTATGGATGAACAAGGTAAAGAGCTCGTTACAGCCCTTTATAAAGAAGACGACCTATTTGACTATGCTTCATTTACAAGTAATATTCCGCATCAGGAAACTGCAACGGCCATTGCAGAAACAACATTACTAGGGGTCTCCATACTGGAATTTACAGAGTTATTGAATAAAAATCACAAGGTCGTATTGGAACTAATTGAGCTTCTAGCCGATAATTTATCGGATGTTAAAGAGCAACTTTTACAGATTGCCTACGGCACTGTTAATAAAAAAACAGCAGCCACTATTTTAAAGTTTGCCGAAAAAATAAACCGAAGACCGGATGACCCTATAAAAATATCGAGAAACGATTTGGCCAGTGTCGCCGGGATAGCCACAGAGACCCTAATTAGGGCCTTAACAGAATTTAAAAAGCTGGGCATTATAAAGGCCGAAGGCCGAAATATTAAAGTGGTTGATCTGGAACGGTTGAAAACCATTACTTAAAGATATTAAGAAGATGGTATACACCTGATTAATATCATTTTATCTGTAGCCACTTCCCAGTACCTTAGACTAATTAAAAGCCAATTTGACATGAAAAATATTTTATTACCCACAGATTTTTCAGAGAATTCCTGGAATGCCATTAAATATGCTATTCAATTATTCGAGAACGAACCCTGTAACTTTTACGTGTTACACGTGAATAAAGTAACAGATAACTTTATGGACGGCGCACCCTTTTTAGCTGATGAGGACCTTCTTTTAGAGGTTTACACGAAACCAACAAAGAAGAAATTACGCCAAATTATGAAACGAATTTCCGCACACTTCCCACCCAATAAGGATCATAAATTTTATACCCTTTCAGACTATAATTTTTTTATTGATACGATCAGAAAACAAGTCGATGAAAAGCGTATTGACCTGATAATCATGGGAACCAAAGGAACCTCCGGATTAAAAGAAATTATTGTAGGCAGTAATACCGGTGATGTTATAACAAAGGTTAAATGTAATACACTTGTGGTGCCTGAACAAGCAGAATTTAAACCCTTAAAGGAAATAGCGTTTCCAACAGATTTCTCACTAAATTATAATTTGGAGTTATTAGAGCCCATTTCAGATATTATAGATCAGCAAAAAGCAGCACTCCGGATCATTCATGTCCATAAAAAGAAAATGGACTTAAACAATGAGCAAAAACTTAATCGCGAATTATTGGACGATTATTTCAATGGAACAGAGCATAGTTTTCATTATTTAACCAATAGTAGAATTGAAGATGCTATTGAGTGCTTTGTTCAAAGTCGCCATGTAGATTTAATAAGCATGGTAGCAAAAAATCTAAACTATTTTCAGCAAATTTTATTTCATTCTCGAGTGGAAGAAATAAGTTATCATACCGAAACACCATTTTTGGTGTTACATGAAAAATAAAAACGCCATATGGATCCTTCTGTCTTTTTAGCGCAATTTTGGGGTTGGTATCTCATTATAATCTTTTTAATCCTAAGTTTCAATCCCGTCCGGATAAAACAGATTTTTAACGATTTAAAAGATGAAAAGTTTCTGATATTGGCATCGTCTATAGCTATTGTAATTGGTTTACTTAATATCCTTTTTCATAATATCTGGGAAGCCAATTGGAAGATTATCATTACCCTTATAGGCTGGATATCTCTTTATGTTGGACTATCATTATTTGTTTTTCCAAAACAAACTGTGGCGTTTTTAAAATTTATCAATATCAAATTGGTTCAGGTCATCTATACCCTATTATTTTTAATAGGGTTTTATTTATTGAATGTGGTTTATGAAATAATTCCTGTATAATTTTCCAAAAACTGATAATTATCATGTTTTAGGCCGAATTTGTATCGTAAATTAGCTTCATAATTAAAAGTTCTTATCCATATTAACTTCAAACTGGTCTTCATCATGAAAATTGATAAGACCGTTAAACAAAGTATTTAAAGCTATTTTTTAACAGGAAAACCCAATGATGTAGAACTTTAGAAATAAAGAACACATTGAAGCAAAACCGAATGTTGAATGATACCCTTAAAGACTTTGGAAAAAACAGGAGATTGCGATCTCCTGTTTTTTAAAATATTCAGGGTTAGTGCATTAAAGGTAATGACTGGCCCGTGGTTTTGAAATGTTTGAAATTATTAGTTTTCTGAAGTTTAATATTACTTTTGAGAGATGTTAATGAAGAAAAGTTTACCTAATAAACTCAAATAATTTCAATGAAAGAAACAGGAAGCTTACGCTTCCTGTTTCTTATTAAAACTTTAGCTATTAATCAATTCACAGGTGTAAGTATGTGATTGAAAAAGGGGGTGTTTTACAAAAAAACATTCCCTTTTTTTGATCCTAAAAACACATCCAGCGGCACCAATTTCAATCTGATAAATATCATTGTATCAAGCACGTGTAGGCGTTAATTTTAAGAAAACTCCTAAAGTGATGCGAAAAATTTTAATACCTACGGATTTTTCTGAAAATGCATTTAATGCTATGAAATTCGCTGTGGATTTATTCAAGTATGAAACCAGTGAATTTTATATCATGCATGCGTTTCAAGATGACATTTATGCTGATGAAGATCTGATTATTAAAAACACCTTAAAAACCGTTACTGAAGCAGTAAGTAAAAATTCTGAGAATGAATTGCAAAACACGGTTATTAAGCTTAAAAACTTCTCGCCAAATCCGCGACATAACTTTCACATTATTTCTGCAAACAGCGTATTGGTGGATGAAGCCGAAACCATTGTAGAGAGAGAAAATATAGATTTGATCATTATGGGAACCAAAGGTCGCACCAACGATAAAAATATCACCTTTGGAAGTCATACACTACAAGTTATTAAATATGTTCCCTGCCCGGTTTTGGCCATTCCGCAGGATTATAAATATACACAACCCAAGCATATTCTGTTTCCAACAAATTATATGATACCCTACAAACGCAGGGAATTGAAATTGGTTTGCGAAATGGCTTCGCCATACAGAGCTATAATTGATGTCTTGTATATATCAACGTCAGATAAACTGTCGATGCGACAACAGGATAATCAAACTTTTATTAAAGAAACATTGTGTAAAAATCAACTTCGCTTTAAAGTAGCCAACAGCAAACACATTATAAACAGTATTTATAAATATCTAAAAGAAAATGAGATTGATATACTCGTGATGGTAAATACACGCCATTCCTTTTTAGAGGATATCATACAGCAATCTACGGTAGATGAATTGACTTTGAACATAGATATACCCTTCTTAGCATTACAAAACATGAAACGCGATTAAATGAACCTTAAAACTTGAAGCCATGAAAAATATAATCCTCCCCGTAGATTTTTCAGAAAATTCCTGGAACGCCGTTAAGTACGCCGTGCAACTTTTCCAGAATGAAACTTGTACCTTTTATTTACTGCACACCTATACTCCGGCTATTTACCATGTAGAATATGTGTTGCAAACACCAGCTCAGTTTGGTATTCAAGATACGGTTAGAGAAAATGCGCTAAATAACCTTGAAGACTACAAAACAAAAATTGAAGAAGAATTTAAAAATCCGAAACATACCATTGAGACCATTGCAGCCTTTAATACTCTGATCTTGGAAATTGAATATCAGGTTGAAGAAAAGAATATCGATTATGTTATTATGGGTACTCAAGGTGCTACAGGTGCCAAGGAGATTCTCTTCGGGTCGAATACCGTACATGTGCTTAAAAACGTAAAGAGCCCGGTCCTTGCCGTACCTGGAAAATTCACCTTCGAAACACCGCATGAAATTTTATTTCCAAATGATTTTGAAGTAGCCTTTAAACACCGGGATTTAAAACCCATATTAGAGATCTGCTCCCTGTTTAATACCCGAGTAAATATTCTGCATATTTCGAGTGGGTATGACCTAACAGACTTCCAAAAAGAAAACAAAAATTTTCTGGAAGAGACCTTTAAGAAGATCGCTCATATATTCCACGATGTAAGCTTTCAAACGGTTGAAGAAGGTATCGCCAATTTTCAATTAAAGGCACGTGTCAATTTATTGATTATGATGAATAACAAGCATTCATTTTTTGAAAATTTATTTTTCAAATCGACTATTAAACAAATCGGATTTCATGTAAATGTACCTTTTTTAGTTCTTCCTTTAAAAACCTAAAATAAAATTCCAAAAGCCATGAAACGACATATTTTATTACCCACCGATTTTTCAGATAATTCATGGAATGCCATCGTTTATGCTTTAAAGCTATTCAAGGAGGATTATTGTACTTTTTATTTTTTACACAGTGTTACCATAAAGGTCTCTATGCTTTCAAACCTTTCCAATCGCTTATTAAAGACCATGGAACAGGACGCAATCAAGGAGTTGATGGCCTTAAAAGATCTGGCAGAAACCTCGGATGCCAATGCGAATCATGACTTTCAAATCATCCTAAGTACAGAAGATCTTAATAAAGCCATAAAAAAAGCGGTTTTGGAATGGAAAATCGATATGGTTGTGATGGGAACCAAAGGGGCTTCGGGAGCTAAAAAATTATTCTTTGGAAGCAACACTATACACATTTGTAAAAACTTGAAGGACTGCCCCTTATTAATCATACCTGAAAACTCCGATTTTATTGAACCCCAGCAAATAGCGTTTCCAACCGATTACAACCGGTTTTACGATCCGAAAGAATTAAACCCGGTAAAAACCATTGCTGATCTTTTCAACGCTAAGATAAGAATCATCCATATCAATGAAGAAGACGACCTGGATAACATTCAAAAGTACAATTTAGCCTCACTTCAAAATTATTTATCTTCTTACGAATACAGTATTCATTGGATGCCCAAATATTCCAAAAAAGCCAAAGAGATTCATGATTTTGTCGAGGAATTAGGCATCGACATTTTAAGTATGGTACGTTACAAACACAGTTTTATTGAAAAATTATTGCACGAACCCGTTATTGAAAATATCGGCTTTAAACCCAAAATACCCTTTTTAGTGATCCCGGAATGAGCTGATATTTATCATTGTCATCATGAGGTTTTAAGGCTAAATTTATGTGAAAACCTAAACTTAAAGCCATGAAGCGCAAGATCTTACTTCCCACAGATTTTTCAAAAAATGCCTGGCATGCCATCAGTTATGCCATGGAATTGTACAAACAAGACCAGGTTGATTTCTATATTTTGAATGTGTTTTCCGGGAACAGTGATGTTATTGGAAGCCTGCTAAATATGGAGCCCGGTTCTCAGCTTTACGAAACTTCCAAATTAGATGCTGAGAATGGCTTGGCTAAAGTTATGGATATGCTGGTACTTAAGGATTATCACAATTCAAAACACCATTTTGAAACCATTGCACGATACAATAGTATCGTTGAGGCTATTAAAAATATGGTGGAGGAAAAGGATATTAGCATGATTGTTATGGGGACCAAAGGTGAAACCGATTCACTTACAAATACTTTTGGAAGTGTTGCCACAGAAGTTATGGAAAAAGTTCGTAATTGCCCGGTAATTGTTGTCCCTGAACGCGCTAAGCGCAACTTACCCAAAGAGATCGTATTCCCTACAAGTTATAAAACTCATTTTAAACAACGCGAGCTTCAGTATTTAATCGATCTGGCACAAAAATGTAATGCCGCCATACGCGTGTTGCATATTAACACCGAGAAAAAATTAAGCGAGAAACAAGAGAACAACAAATCGCTATTAGAAGAATATTTGTCACCGGTGGATCATACCTATCATACCTTAAGTCATATAGAGATTCCTTTAGGTATCAATTGTTTTATTGAGAGTCGCGAAAGCGATATGGTCGCTTTTATCAATAAAAAACACAGCTTTTTTACTAGTATTTTAACCCATCCTCTGGTAAAACAAATTGGGTACGTATCCAGAGTTCCTATTCTTGTGATGCATGATTTAAGGAATTAAAATCACGGTTATTATAGGTCTATTGCATAACTATTTACAAGATGCCGTATGAAAAAAGAAAGCTTCGATATTATCAAATCATCAGGTGAAAAGGTGAAATTTTCTTTTGATAAACTGAAGTTATCATTGAAACGTGTTGGTGCCGATGAGGAAACCATCAACCAGATCATCAATAAAGTACGAAACGAGTTATATCAAGGCATTTCAACTAAAGAAATTTATAACCGTGCTTTCGCAATGCTCAAAAAAAAAGAACGGCATTTGGCATCGAAATATAAACTTAAAAAAGCTATTTATGAGCTAGGACCAACCGGTTTCCCTTTTGAACGGTTTATTGGAGCTATTCTAAAATATTCAGGTTACCAAACAAAAATTGATACGATGGTACAGGGTCGTTGCGTTTCTCATGAAATAGATGTTCTTGCTCGTAAAAATGGTGAATCAACGATTATCGAGTGTAAATTTCACCGTGAAAAAGGTATCAATTGTAATGTAAAAATCCCGTTGTATATCCACGCCAGATACAACGATATTAAGGCCTACTGGAATTCTGACACCAAAAACACATCGACCCTTACACAAGGCTGGGTGGTAACCAATACACGCTTTACTTCAGATGCTATCACCTACGGAGAATGTGTCAACCTGTACTTATTAAGTTGGGATCATCCCAAAAACGATGGGCTTAAAGACCGTATAGACCGCTTGGGCTTGTATCCTATTACCGTTTCCACTTTACTTACCAATCGAGAAAAACAATTTTTATTGAGTCGCGATATCGTATTATGCCGTGAGCTGATTGGAGATGATTTTTATTTGGACCATTTGGGTGTTTCTGAGACCAGGAAGAAGAAAATTTTGAATGAAATAAATATGCTTTGTAAACATTAAAAATCATGAGTGTTTTAGCCAGAATACATTTTTTAGGAGCTGCTGGTGTTGTTACAGGATCAAAATTTCTTGTGGAGACTTTAGAAAAAAATATCCTTGTAGACTGTGGTATGTTTCAAGGTTTAAAACCATTACGAGAATTAAACTGGAGCCCGCTACCCTTTGATGTTTCAACGATTGATGTTGTGCTACTTACCCATGGGCATCTAGATCATGTTGGCTACCTCCCTAGATTAATAAAACAAGGATTCACAGGGAAAATTATAGGAACAGCTCCAACATTGGCTATTGCTGAGATCATCCTTAAAGATAGCGCCAAAATTCAGGAAGAAGAAGCAGAAAAAGCCAACAAAGAAAACTATTCGAAGCACCATCCTGCACTACCTTATTACACAGTAAAAGAAGCAGAAAAAACGATTAAAAACTTTCAAGTTAAGGAACCCGATAAATGGATATCTCTGTCTGAACATTGTACTTACCGCTTTCAATACAACGGACATATTATTGGAGCAACATTCATAGAATTAGATTTATTCGGTAAACGCCTGGTATTTTCCGGAGATGTTGGCAGACCCATCGATAATTTATTGGACAATCCGAAAAAACCCGAATGGGCCGATTATCTTTTTATGGAGAGTACCTACGGCGATAAATTGCATCCTCGGGAAGATCTTGGAACTATCATGGCGAAGCTTATTAAGGATACTATTCAAAATAAAGGTAATTTAATTATTCCAAGTTTTGCCGTTGAGCGTTTACAATCGCTGATGTATTTACTATGGAAATTGTATCAAACCAATAAAATCCCAAACATTCCCATTTTTGTTGACAGTCCGATGGGGAATAATGTTCTGGAGGTATTCCAGCGGTTCCCAAAATGGCACAAACTATCCCAAGCCGCTTATAACAATATGTGTCAACATGTAAATATTTTAGAATCCTATCAGGAAACTTGGGAAACAATCAATGATCCGCGTTCAAAAATAATAATTGCGGGAAGTGGCATGGTAACCGGAGGACGTGTTCTTACCTATTTACAACAATTTATAGATGAACCCTCTACAACAATTTTGCTTGTTGGTTATCAGGCCGATGGAACTAGGGGTAGACAATTGCAAGATGGTACACACGAAATACGTCTATTTGGGAAATACTACCCGGTAAAAGCGAAAATTGAAAGTATTCAAAGTCTTTCGGCTCATGCCGATCAAAAGGAACTTCTCGATTGGATGGCAAATATCAAAAACGTACCTGAAAATATATTTCTAGTTCATGGTGAACCTTCTGCTTTAGATGCCTTTCGGGTAAAAATTGAGGATACCTTTAAATGGCCGGTAACGGTTCCCAAGCTGGCCGATGTTCAAAAATTAATACTCTAAATCTTAAAAGATAAAAAAATGGAAACGTTAGAATTTTACAGAAGCTTTAATGCCGACAAATCAATTGAGGAACTACAATATAATATCTCCAAAGCCATTTCTAAATTAGAAAATTTAGAGCTGGAACTGGACTTCTATTCAGACTTACTGGAAAAACCCATTTATAAAAGTCAGATGCTTAATCTTTTTGAACGGCTATCGGCTTTTCAAAAGGAGGTTACAACATTAGAGGAAAACCGAAGTCAACTGCTTAAGGATTTAAAAAGTCATTCAATTCTCTTAAAAAATAAAATAAAGTGTCAGGATCTGGCCTGTGATCATTTTTTCATTAAGGCACATGATACTATGGAGTTGCGGGTAGTGAATTATCAAAACAGTCTCTCCGACTTCAAGTTCAAACTGCTTACCTATTTAAAGAGTGTTTTGAAAAACTAAAACAGGTTATTAACGACGTTGATTAAACGGTGCATCAGACTGATATATATCATTGTGAAAAATGATGCCCATAGATATATTTAGGAGACAAAATACATGTTGAATTTAAAATATTAATATTATGACAACACTAATGAAACGCAGAAAGCGTAACAGAATGTCACCAGTTGAAAACCGTTTGGTGACACCTTGGAGCAACACTTTTTTACGGCCATGGGGACCTAGTTTATTCACTTCAAATTTTGATAATTTAATGCGCTTTGACGATATTTTTAAAGATGATTTCTTTGAAGATGATAGTTTAATGCCTGCCTTGAATATCAAAGAACACGATAAAGATTTTGAATTTGAATTAGCCGCTCCCGGATTCAATAAAAAAGATTTTAACGTGACCATTGAAGATGATGTACTTCATATTTCAGGCGAAAAAGAAGAGGAAAGAGAAGAAAAAGAAAAAGAATATGCTCGTAATGAGTTTAACTATAGATCTTTTCAACGCTCTATGATGTTACCTCCTTCAATTGATTTAGATCAAGACGTTAAAGCCACTTACAAAAATGGCATCTTGAAACTTAAATTGATCAAAAAAGAAGAAGCAATAACAAAAGAACCTCCCAAAAAGGTAATTGAGGTTGATTAAATTTCTTAAGCAGAAAGTAATATCACCAATATATTACTTTCTGCTTTTTTTAAATTTTTAAAATTTGATGCGATGAAAACTAAAGAAATAAATGCCAAATACGATGTGTGGTTAAATGCTGAAAATATGCACAGAGATTCTAGAAATTGGTTATCTGAGTTAAGATTTGCTCAAGATGAAGAACTCTTTTTAGACGATCTGGTAAAATCTTACACACTCCAGCTTATAGACACCAAACATTTCGCAGAAAGCAAAAAGGTTATTGAAAAATTAAGCAAAATTCAAAAAGAAACCGATACCTTAATTGAAATAGTAAAAAACCATGAAAAAGGCTTAAGCATTATGGTAGATGGTATTAATGAGTTCGACAAAGAAAAAGCCTTTAAAAACAAACATGTAAAACTGATTATTAACGTAAAAAACTTTTTAGAAAAATACCGAACCTTAAAAACAGAATTATTTGCTGTGGTAAAAAGTGTATTAAAAGAAGGTAAGCAAAAACGCCTACTAGAATAGAAAAACTCAAAACCATGAAAGTTTTAAAATATATAGGATTGGTATTATGCGCCTATAGTTGTTCGTCGTTGGAATTCAATGATTTCTGGAAAAATCCCGATATTGATACTTATAGCCCAAATAAAGTACTTGTTGTTGGTATGACTTCCAATCAGGTGGCCAGAGAGCAATTTGAAAATCAACTAAAGGAAGCCTATGAGTTTAGAGGTATTGAAGCCGTAACCAGTTTGGAATTGTTAGGTACTTCATATACCTCTGAGATGAAAACTGAAGCCGATTTAAAAGCTTTGGAAGACTCACTTATAGCAGATGGTTTTGACACTATTTTGTTAACTAAGGTGATTGGTGTAGAAGACAAAATAGCGTACAAGACCAACTATGAAGGTTTTGAACCCGGTTACACCAAATTCAAAGAGGATTATTTGAAATATCAGGATGCTTATTACAACCCTGATTATTATGAAGAATACGCTATTTTTCACACAGAGACATCTTTGTACTGCATATGCCCTAAAAATCCACGAGAACTTATTTGGAAGGGTTCTATTGACGTTACCGATCCCGAATCGATAGAAGAAACGGTGAGCGAATATGTGCAATTGGTTATCATTATTTTGGATGAAGAACAACTTACTAACCCAGGCTTTATTAATACGGGCACTGGCAATCCGGTGATTCAATAGAGCTGGAAAACCCGCAAGTTTTAAAACTTGAAACGACTCAATTTTATAAATTATAAAACTGTGGACCATTGTGCTTACACGCTACCTTCCTGTCTTTATCATTCTATCATTTATTGCAGAAATAATTGGTACCATAGGTGGTTTTGGCTCTTCAGTGTTTTTTGTTCCCATCGCCAACTTTTTCTTCGATTTCCAGTCCGTTTTAGGCATTACAGCCTTGTATCATCTATTCAGTAATCTTTCAAAAATTGTATTATTCAAAAAAGGCATTGATAAAAAGATCATTCTGTCCCTTGGTATTCCTGCAGTTGTATTTGTGGCTTCGGGTGCATTTTTAAGTAAGTATTTTAATCCCATAATACTCACTTATATCCTTGGTTTTTTCCTGATCGTAATGAGTTCTATCTTTCTTATTTTTCAAAAACTTAAAGTTTCACCTAAAACAAAAAATGCCATTATTGGTGGATCTCTTTCAGGTCTGAGCGCCGGCCTTTTAGGTACCGGTGGTGCCATTAGGGGCGTTACCTTATCCGCATTTAGAATGAATAAAGACAAATTTATAGCGACCTCAGCGGTGATTGATATGGCAGTGGATTCCAGTAGAACCGTCGTTTATTATTTTAACGGCTACATTCACAAACATGATATGTATCTGATTCCTATCTTAATAGTTATTAGCATTATTGGAACCTACATAGGGAAACGCATTCTTTCCAAAGTATCTCAGGATCAATTCAGAAACTTTGTGCTCATCCTCATTTTACTTATTGGGATTATAAGTTTGCTTTCACCCTAGATGTTGCAAATTATTTTTATCGGTTCGCTCATGTATTCACAAAGAATTTAAACTTTCCAAAGTGATGGATATCATTTCAAAAATCCCTTTTTAATTGTTCATTTATTACATATTAAAATTAAATATCATGAAAAATATTGTTTATGTTCTAGGAATTATGATCGTGAGTTTTAGCTGTTCCTCCTCTCGCATGATTGATAGCTGGAAAAGTCCGAGTTACACAAATTTCAGTCCTAAAAAAGTTTTGATCATTGGAGTCACTGATAACTTAACAGCGCGTCAAAAATTTGAATCACAATTACAAGCCGCTTTGCGCGACAGAGGCATTGAAGCCAGAGAAAGTTTTGATGTATTTGCGCCTAGTTTTACGAATACAAAACAAACCGAAGAAACCATTGAGAAAGAAATTGAAAAATTATCTAATAATGGTTTTGACGCAGTTCTAATTTCGGCTGTAAAAGGTGTTAATGAAAAAACAACCTATACCGGAGATTGGCATTTCCAAAATTATTACTGGCCCCGTTTTGGCAGATATTATTATTTCTATCAGGATGTATACTTTGATCGTGGGTATTATGACAAGTACAAAGTTTACAATATCGAGTGTACTCTCTACAATTTAAAGGATTCCAATAAAAAATCTTTGGTTTGGGTAGCCTCCTACAACCTCATCGACCCGTCCTCTATAACGTCCTCTGTAAATACCTATGTAAAAGCTATTATTAAGGCTATGGAAAACGAGGGCCTCATAAATAAACTTTATTATTAACTGAATCTGCTTTCAATTTCAATAAAAAATATTATGAAAACTTATAATTTATGGAACTTGATTATTGCCGCCTTCACTTTTTTAATTATTGAAAGTTGTGGCCCAGTTATCATTTCCTCACATCCGAGTCATCCTATGCCAGGATGGTTTTACCCAAACAGGGTAATCAATGTGCGCTATGTATATTTCCCAGAATACACGATTTATTACGATTTAACACTTCGAAATTACCTGTACCTCAACAATGGCGTTTGGGTTCGGGTAAGTACACTGCCACCCCGTTATAACCACATTAACTTTAGACATGCCAAACAAATACGTGTGGATAATTATTTTGATGATAACATCAGAGCATATCACAACGATAGACGTGGTAGTGTATCCGACAGACGCTCAAATGACAGGGGAAGAAGAAATAATTAAATTTACCGCGACATAAATTCGTTATGAAAGAGAAAAGTCAAAGAAAAGCCCTGATGATTTAAAAATCATCAGGGCTTTTCTAGTTGCTAAATCTACACTACAGAGCCTTACCGTATGATAAGTTTTTTAATGGAAACCCTATCACCGTCACTGAGTTTCAGAAGATAAAGACCGGATTGCAACCCGCTTAAATTGAGTTTTTTAACTTCATTAGAAGGTTCGAAAGTCGCGGAAATAACTTGCTGGCCGATGATATTGTAAACATCTACCAAATGCCCTGAAGAACTTCTTATATAAACAACACCGTTAGTAACCGGATTTGGATATAAATTAAAAGTTTCGATTTCATTTTTAGCAGTGCTCAAAACTGGTCCGGCGGTTCCCACAAGCACATCCATATAGGTAATGTTATTGGCTAAATCAAGAATAGCGACACCACCCTCTCCAGGGCCTTCCTCTGCCACTGCAATGGCCTCTTCTTCAATAGGGACAATAATTTGCGTAAATTCATCAAATTGCGCCGTACCTGATATGCCATCTCCAGGATCAAAACTAAAAGTAAGTCTGTAATGGCCCTCACCCTCATTCATTTGATTGATATCCCAGGTATACCCATATATAATTTTACCCTTCACATTGATCTCTGCACTGAAGTAACCAGGACCTGTACCCGCCTCAGAAGCTGCCAGATTAAAAATAGGTTCATTTATGATATCAACATCCTCAGGATCGGTTTCCGTCCAACCAATTTCAGCTTGCCACATGAGTCTGCCGGGGTTAAAACTGCCACTCTTGTAATTCATCTTTTGAATAGTTAATCGGCCATTTGGTGTGTACACAGTTGCCTGATTACCGGGACCATAAACCACGTCGCCATCAAGGGTTGTCTGTGCACCATGAACTTCATCTGTACCCCAACTATTTACATGACGCATAGCAAATTGAGTTACAAGATCTATATCCTCAAGAAGTACTAATTCTGTTCTTACTTTAGAATTCAGTTCCCATGCAACAGATTCGAGGTTGTCGCCCCAATCGATCCAGTCAACGCCGAGAACTTCGCCATCAGGTACCGAGGTATTGTAAGCTTGCCAAATATTTTGAGCATCTTTTTGGATGTATGCCTTATACAGGGTGGAGTTTCCATCACCCGGTATTGAACCATCCATACAAAAACTTTCATCGGTATCTAAAGGTTTACAACTATAAAGTTGCGCTTGTGGGTCTATGGGATCCTCGCCCCAAACATACCACCACTCACCCTGGAGCGAATATTCGCCCATAGTTCCCGGTAACACTTTGGATCCGCCATCAGCAAAAATAACCGGAAAAGATAAGTTATTACCTGCTGTATCGGGTTCTCCACCACCGCCACCAGGACCTCCCTGTGCTAAAACAGAGTGATTTGAATAAAAGAATATAAATGGTATAAAAAGCAATATTCTTAAAAAAGTAATTATTGTTTTCATGATTTTATGAATTAATTAAACAATTAAAATAGTTGACAAATAAACCTATAACAGCAATAATAATGATGGCTTACAGCCTTTTCTAAATTTAATTATACTCTGAAATAGAATAAATGAGACTAGTCAGTTTGGGGGAAAATCACTGGTAAGAGTGATAAATAATTATGGTTTTTAAAACTTATAATTCACACCTAGAACGATATAAAAAGTATTCTCTAAATCTTCTTCATAAATCGTAGAATCTATAGTTAGGGTTGCCGGATTTTGAGGGATCACTAAAACAGGCATACCGTAAACGGTTATAGGATCTGAGACATACCAGATAGGAAGACTAAATTCTATAGCCATCAAATCAAAATTCTCTCGCTCATTAAGAACTACTGAGGATGTTGTTTGAGTTGTACCCGAACCTTTACCACGGCCACTACCAAAGCGATTATAGATGTAGTATTGTTCGTAAAAATTTTGCGAACTAAAGTACACCCCTACAGCTGGTGATATTTGAAAATCACCTTGCGCACTAACAAAATCATGTCCTATTTCTGGGTTCAGAATAAGGTCTGAACTTCCACCATTGTTAAAAAAGGTTATCAATGTTATGGAGGTTTTTAATATCTCAAAATCGTAACTGGCCATAGCTGTAATATCAGCTTCAACTTCCGAAATAACATTGTAACTATCATCATTGAAAAAATATTTAGTGAAAGAAATATCGCCACTAAATTTATCAGAATTGAAGTCAAAACCTAGGGTTCCAAGAAACAGATCCACTCGGCTTTCATTCGATCTGGTGAGGTATGATAAGGATCCTGTAACATAAAACCCACTTTTATTGTGGTATGTTAGCGTTGGATATATATATGGTGCTGTGATCGAATCTTTTCTACCCATATAAACAGCATCATTAATATAATTCAAACCTATCGAAAGATGGGAATCACCGTTAGCCGTAACTCGATTTTCAGTATTTGTTGTGTTTTGGCCAAATAGGAAAAAACCGCTCAAGACGAATAATGAGATCAGGCTTAATTTAATTTTAAACGTTTTCATAATTAAAAAAATTAAAAAAGGGATTTTATTACTAAAATCCCTTTTGTTTTTACGCTAAGCTCCAGCCCGTTTGGCTTGCTGTTTAATCTGGGGTTTGATTTGCATCTTATTTTTCATGGTGGACTTAGTGTTTATCATTTTGCGGTGTTGCATCATATTTTTAAACATTTCACCGTTCATATTTAAACATTCTCCATCTTTCAACTGCATTTGTTTTCGATCTCTTGTTTGGTAGGAACCATCAGGATTAACCGTAGTACCATTATTAAGACGCATCTGCTCGGTCACTCTATATTGGGATTGATTTTGGATTTGATAGGCTTCACCATTAATCATCGCAATTTGGTATCTGTTTAGATTACGCTCCTGAATTTGGTTTGCTGATAATCCCTTGTTTTCTTGTTGAACTTTATAACGGTATTGATATTCATTGCGATATTTTACACCGTCATTATCAAGACACTCACCATCTTTTAGTTGTAATCGTTGACGGTCTTTTGTCATGTACGAACCATCTGGGTATACGATAGTACCATCATTTAGAACAATTTGGTCCTTTAATCTAATTTGATCACGATCGCGAATTTGCAATAAATCGCCATCCACTAACATTACCCGGTCTTGATCTCGGTCACGATCCTGATCTTGTAATTTATCCTGAGCAATTAGGCTTGAAGTCCCCATAATAAATAGGGCTCCTAATAATAATATAGTTTTCATTGTGGGTTTATTTAAAATTATTAATGGCATAAAAGTAGTCCTAGAGCAATTTGCAGGAAATGATATCCATCAGTTATACAAGAGGGTAAAATTTATCTCAGCTTATTCGACCGAATTAATTCAGGTTTTTATCATTTTTTTAACAATCGCGCCCTGAACGGAACTAATCTTAAGCAGGTAAATTCCAGGCGCTATGCTTCTTAAAGAGATCACATCGAAATCGGAGTTAATTATCTGAATCTTATAACCTAGCAATGAATAAATTTCAACCTTGATTAACTCAATTTTTGAAGTAATCGTTAAAACATTTCGACTTGGGTTAGGATACATTACGATCTGCTTTTCCAGAAATGGATTATGAATTCCCAATACTGAATTTTCAGCGCCAGGAGACGCATAAATGGCCGAGCCATTGTACATTCCGAAGTAGGTACTAGAATTCTGCCAGTTTTCAGGTTTGGTATTATCAGCAGAAGGATCGATCAATTCCATAGAGTAACCACCTCCAGAAGCTCCAGACGGCCAAGGTGCCCCAATACCGTAAGTGAGCGAATCTATTTTTACGCCCGAGTGATGTTCGGTGTTTGTTAAAAAAATGGCTTCAGGCTCATCATTACTCAGGTTAGCGCCGTGCCATTGATATGCCGAAATACCAAAGAAACTTGAAAATGCTGCGGCATCTTTTACAATAATCCAATATGATTTAGGCGGCACTGTTGATTCAGGTAATTTGCCACTAGCTATGCCTCCTTTAATCATAAGGCCACCCAGTTCAATAGGATCATCGGTATAATTATATAACTCAATCAATTCTAAATAATCATTTTGTCCTGCCGGTGGTTCATCATATAAAATCTCCGTAATAACAAGGCCTTCTTTAAGTGGGTTATAAACTATAGTGAATGTATTCGCTATCATACTATTTCCGGCCACATCTTCAACATTCGACACGAGTAAATTATAATACTTCCCAATGTCTACAGGCACCGATAAATGCAAAGACACAAGATCAGGAGTTATAAAGTTAACGCTCTCTACTGCGGGTGATGCATTTAAGAATGCGTAATTTTCAGGGTTTAGAGCCGAATCGCCAAGTGGTTCACTAAATTGAATATTAATTTGATTCACATTAATTACTGAGGGCTCAGCCACAATGGGTGGAAATACATCCTCCGGTGCCGCGTAAATCAAAACATCGTCTAAAAGTATTTTTGCTGCGTATCCCGACTTGGCACCGGCTTTCGCCAAAAATCGTAAAACAACTAAGGGGTTGTTAAAAGAATTCGGATGCAATGCGAAAATAAATTCTTTGTAGGGTGTATTCGTGTTTGTGAACCCACGATGATCCGAGCCTATCAAAAATTTAGGGCCAAATGTGATTCCGCCGTCTTGTGAAATCATCATGTATAACTTCACATGTTTCATGGCATCTGTGGCTTCAGTAGCTATCCAAAAATCAGAAACAACATTTTCTAATCCGGTAAGATCAAGATCAACCTGCGCAATAATTTCAATTTCTTCTTCATCTTCACCCTCCTCAACAACCGGCCATAAACCTAAAGCTTGTGTGCCATTTTTAGTATTGGTATTTTCAATAAATATTCGGGTTCCGTCTACGAAATTTCCAAACCAATGGTCCATAAAATAAACATTAATTCCATGGAGAAGTGTGATATTTTCAAATCCCTCAAGATATGGAAATTGACTAATTTGACAAGATGACTTGATATAGAAAAAGCACAGAAAAACAGGAATTATAATTTTTTTCATGAGTGCAAATTTTAAATATTTTTAACCAAATAAGGTTGATTTAAAGTTTAGAACACACAATGATTTTGGTCAATTTTGGAAGAAGAAGTTAACCCAAATAATGTATTAAAACTAATACTCAATAAGCAGTGTTAATAGCTATAAACACAAAACCCTGTCACACATTTGTAACAGGGTTTTTATTTTGTCGGGGTGGCAGGATTCGAACCTGCGACCTCCTGCTCCCAAAGCAGGCGCGATAACCGGGCTACGCTACACCCCGAGTGGCTTATCTATAACGGGGTGCAAATATACTTTTTTTATTTTTCCTTCCATACTTATAAATAAAAATATTTTGTCTTTTGGAAACAAAATTTCGATAAGTACTTCAACGAACAATTACTAAAAAAGGGAAAATATAAGGTCTAAGTCTTTAAATTTTTTTGAGATTTTTCATTGAAATTTTAACACTTTGAAAACATCCAAATACTAACAAAGAGCGTAATTCCTGAACAAAATTAATTATCATACTCAAAGAAACTTTAACACTATAATAATGAAATATTTAGATACATTTACTGAAAAAAAATTTTTGTAAAACATGAATACAAAAGCCCTGTTTTTTTTGTTTTTATTTAGCTTGAATTTTCCGAATGAAAACCAAACTGGATTACCCATTAAGATTGAAAATTCAGAAATAAAACCGCTTTTGGAGCTCGCTGATAAAACCTTGCAAGAAAGCCTTGAAAAAGAATTGAATGCCAACATGCATTGGCAGAAATTGATCACAGAGAAGAAGATGTCAATTGGGCTTGTCGATCTCAGTGACCCAAAGAACGTAAAATATGCAAGTCTTAACGGGGGCACAATGATGTACGCAGCAAGTTTGCCAAAAATTGCCATATTATTGGCCGCAGAAGATGCCTTAGATAAAAAGGAACTCAAGGAAACACCTGAAATAAAATCCGATTTAAGATTGATGATTGCAAAATCAGATAATCAGGCCGCTACACGTATGATAAACCGTTTAGGTTATACAAAAATTGAAAGCGTAATGACTGACCCAAAATACATGTTGTATGATCGAAATCATGGTGGAGGTTTATGGGTTGGTAAACGTTACGGTGGTGGTGGCGACACTAACAGAGAACCCATCAAAAATTTAAGTCATGCTGCAACGGCAAATCAGGTTTGCCGGTATTATTACCTCTTAGCGAATGGTAAACTCGTTAATTATGAACGGTCAAAGCAAATGTTGGAAATTATGGGAAATCCCGATTTACACCATAAATTCGTCAGCATTATTGAAAAAATAGCTCCTAAGGCTCAATTATACCGAAAATCAGGTACCTGGAAAACCTATCATTCTGACTCTATTTTGGTTTGGGGCGATAATACAAATAGAAGATACATTTTAGTTGCCTTAGTGAACGACCCAAATGGAGAACAAATTATTAGAAATTTGGTCAAGCCTGTAGAAAGAGTTTTAAAAATTTAGACTTACATTTAGCGAAGCATCTTTTAATTACATGTTTCTAAATACAATTAAAAATATCTTCGACATCAGGGATGGAGAAATTAAAATCTCCTTTTTGATGCAGGCTTACATATTTTTAATAATCACCACCTTGCTGATTGTTAAACCAACGGTAAACGCGTTATTCCTTTCTGATTTGGGTGTTGAAAGTTTACCATTTGCCTATTTAATAGTGGCCTTCGTTGCCGTTTTAAGTTCCTATTTTTATTATAGAGCTTTAGTTTCCTTTCAACTCAAAAAAATTATTCGGATTACCCTGGCCATTTCCGTTATTCTTTTACTTGGCTTAGGTATTGTTTTAAGTTTCAAGCTAATTAATATTTGGCTCCTGTACTTCTTTTATGTTTGGGTAGCTATTTTTGCCGTTCTCTCAGCATCTCAATTTTGGGTTTTAGCCAATATGGTTTTTAATGTTCGAGAAGCAAAACGAATTTTTGGTTTTATTGGTTCCGGTGCTATTTTAGGAGGAATTTTTGGAGGTTATTTAACTTCTATTCTTGTCCCTTGGATAGGTATTGAAAATTTAATTTTTATTGCGGCCTTTTTATTGATCATCTGTTTCCCCGTCATAAACCAGATTTGGAAGCTACGAGTTAAAGGCTTGAATCAATTTAAAAAGAAAAAACGAGCAATCGTAACGACGGAGAAACCATTCCAACTCATAAAAAACTCTAAACATCTGAGCTATATTGCAGGCATTGTTGGTGTTAGCGTTGTTGTTGCAAAACTGGTTGATTATTTATTCAGTGATTTTGCCTCGTCCAGGATTCCGGATCCTGATTCGCTTGCAACTTTCTTTGCTTTTTGGTTCTCTACATTCAACCTGATTTCATTGGGAATTCAGCTTTTCTTTACAAGACGTATTGTTGGTGTTTGGGGTGTAGGGTTCTCATTAGGATTGCTTCCTTTTGGGATCTTTATTGGATGTTTGATATTCTTGGTTTTTCCGGAATTGATTATCGTGATACTTATCAAGGCCATTGATGCTACTATGAAACAATCTATTCATAAAAGCGCCATTGAATTACTATCTCTTCCCCTGCCCTTTGATCTAAAAAATAAAACAAAATCTTACATTGATGTCGTCGTCGACAGTATTGCCACAGGAATAGCAGGTTTTATCCTCATATTTATAGTGAAAGGACTCGATTTGGGTACTTTTTATATTTCCGTCATCATTCTCCTATTGGTAATCATTTGGATTTATTTTGTTTATAAAGTGCGTTTGGAGTATTTCAACACGTTCCGGGAGAATTTAGCCCTCATAACGGAAAAAAATATTGGTTCTAAAAACTCATTGAAACCAAAGGGATCTGTCTTAAATGGGATGAAGACGGTATTCACTAAAGGTACTGAAAATCAAATTTTATTCATGTTGAATAAACTCCTTGAGATCAACGACAAGCGCTTTGCCGGAGAATTAAAACAACTATTAAAACATCCTTCAAACAAAATAAAAATTGCTGCCATTGAAAACCTGTATTACTTAAACAATGTAAATGTGTTGTCTGAGGTTCCTGAATTGTTGAAATCTAATGACGAAAATCTTGTTTTAGCTACTTTAGAATACGTCTTGTTACGTCAACCTAAAAATAATCATGGCTTTTATAAAACCTATCTTGACCATGAGAACAAAACCATTTCCAACGCCGCCTTGTTATGCCTAGCACGGGAAGCAAAAAATAATTATTCTCTTAAACAAAATTATAATTTAGATCAGCGTTTAGCCCAGCAAATTTCTTACATCGCCAACAATAAAGCTGATATTTCAACCTTAAAATTTACATTGAGAACTATAGGAAATGCTAACCTCCAAAAGTATTATCCCTTCTTACAAACCTACTTAAAACATAAAGATCAAGACGTACTTGCAACGTCTATTTATGCTTCCGGTCTTACTTTAGACCCTTTATTCATAAAGCCCCTAATGGGTTTCCTAACTCACAAGATCCTTCGGGAACCTGCTCAGGAAGCATTATTAAATTTTGGAAATGCGCTTTTACCTACCCTAGTTGACCAAGTAAAGGCAAGGGTTTATTCAATTGAGATCTGCAGGAGAGTTCCCGGACTTTTTGAAACTTTCAATTCTCAGGAAGCTATTACACAGCTCCTTCTTTTGATTGATGATCGCGATTTAAGTATCCGACTTGAAGTGATTCGATCTCTGAGCAATATAAAACGGAAATCCCCTAAATTTAAGTTCAATCGGTATAAAGTGGTTCGCATGATTTTGGAGGAATGTAAATTATATCAAAAGACCCTTTCGGCTTTACATACCCAAATAATTCAACAATATCGGAACAGAAAAAGAACCAAGGAAGTATTAAGTGAAGAAGAACGCGATGCCCGATCGGTATTACTAGATCTGTTAGAACACAGACTGGATTCGAGTTTGGAGCGTATCTTTAAATTATTAGGTTTAAAATACCAACAAAAGGATGTAGAAATCGCCTATTTTAGTCTTACCAGCGAAAAACATGAAGCGCGAAATAATGCCATTGAATTTTTAGACAACCTTCTTACCGGAGACCTCAAAAGAAAGCTTATTCCTATCATTGAAAATACAGTTTTGGATATTACCTCGGATGAGGTTATCCAGAAAATTCAACAGAAAATACTATCTGAATTTGAGTGCTTTAAGTTGCTATTAGAGGCCAATGATGTTAAACTGAAACGAGCGGTTTTGTATTTGATTAAAATTGAAAACGACAAAAAATACGTGCCTTTGGTGGAAACATGCGCAAAAAGCAATGACGAAAAAATAAAACTTTTTGCCATTGAAGTCCTTGAAAGTTTACAGAATTAATAGGAAGAGGCTTGAATAATTTTGTCGATACTTCCAGCCAGAACCATGTGATCTGTTGCAGAATTTTTGCGTAAAACATTGGTCATTAAAACGACCATGTATTTTTTTCCATTAGGATGTTCTATAATCGCAACAGAGTTCATGAAATTTTGAACATTTCCCATATATTTCCCACAGGTCTCGCCTTGACTTCTATCACACTTATATAAACTTCCCGACTTAAAAAAAACAGCAGCATCTTTGAAGGCCGGAGCTTGCGCGTATCTGATCCTTCTATCAGTCATATACATTAAACGTTTCATTTCTAAACTTGATGGCGCGTCAACAACTTGTCCTTGCTCTAATTTTATTAGAAATTTCATTAATCCAACTGGAGTTCCTATACTCCCGCCTTTATCTCCCACGTATGTATTTGCTCCTTTTGTAAAAAAACTTCCTAAGCGCCACTCATCACCTGATATTTCTAAATCCCGTAATGGTAAGTTCACCACATCATTACCGATATCGATAAGTTCCTTTCTGTTCGCAGTTTTAAAAAATTCGTCCGCTTCCTCCTGACTCAATTCAGGATATTTCGAACCGAAAATTTGCATCAATAATACCTCCCGCCATACAATACTGGCTGCTCCATTATTACTTACAGACAACATATGATCTGCCCATTCAAAAAGACTGAAAACATCACTTGCCACCACCTGACGCTTTACAAGTTTGTTGGTTTCGATATTAAAAATTGGTATCGTATGCTCATCCGTTAAAGCCCAAATACCCGCCCGCACGGTTTTATTTCGAAGTAATTCCAAACGCTTTTCAAAATCATCAGGGTATATTTTAGCTAATTGCGTAAATAATCCTGCTAAAACAGCGAGCTTCCCAACACTTCCAGGCTGGTAACCAAAAGTTTCATTTCTATAGGCATAATGTGTATCCTGAATATTTGAAATATCAAGAATGCTTAACGAATAGCTTTTATCTAAGCCTTGGAACAAGGCATTAATTTTCTTTTGAAAAATAGGATCCGGCTTTATAAAACAAATCAAACTATCACGTTGTCTGGGTAGCAGATTTAAGGTAATGTCTTTGTAAGACTTCAGTGCCCCTGTAGGCAAATTAAGAGGTTCCTTCAATTCACCGTTTTTAATAAGCTCGAGTCGCTTTAGGCGTTTGATTCCCGTATGTTCGTAACCATCAATGGGGTAGTAAGGCCTGATTGTAAATGAAAGGCAGCTTAAAACAAAAAGTGTAAAAATTAAATTTTTATTCATCGTTTATTTTTTGGTTGAGAGAAATCTTTTTGTTTTTGTCTATTGTAGGAGTAATGGTTTCCAAATACGAAGAACTTAAGGCCTTTTTGTTTTCCACAAACGGTCGAATTTGGAATAACCAAATTTTATTGTTCTTAAAACCAAGTTCAACGTCATAGGCGCCGTGATAGTCGGCATCAGTTTCCTTTGGAAGTCTCTCTCTGATTACTTGGGCGAAGGCCCGAATTTGATTCAAGTTTTGCTCACTTAAAATGGGTTGCTCAAAAGTGGCTTGCTTTTTACCTACGCCTCCGGATTCCGGCAAGCTATTATTCAATGTTTCTCTGGATGGTGCTAAAAGCTGGTAACTTCCGGAATTAAAGATTACATAGGTTTCTGCAAATTGTCCATCCACAGCCCCTCCGGCACCGCGACTGAAAGCTACGGTTAGATCCTTGTCATTGCCATTACTTATTCCTTTGGTGATCAATACACCTGAATAATCTACATCCACACTAGGTATAACCAAAATAGAAGGAAACACATTTTCGGGATTGAGTAAAAACTTTTGACGCCATTTAAAACTTCTTTCACTATACGGTGATGCCCAAACCTCTTTAATACCATCAAGAATTTTGCCTTTATCACGAACATTGAATAGGGTTAAATTTAATCCGGCACCTGTAAAATCCTTCAGATCTTCCATATTGGTATCGCTTCTTAAAAACACAGGAATGTCCCCTAAGTCCTTACCTAAAATAGTTTGAAAATCCGTTTCCAATTCACTTACAAAATCTGCTTTTAACGGCATCGCCCGAATCGCATCCCGTAAGATACTCAATTGTTGTAATTGATATTTTTCTACGTCAGTCTCGGTAATGCCTTGAGCTTGCATTTTTTCCGCCTCCTTAAAGGTATTCTTCAGAAACTCCCAGTACGACATGTTTTGACCGGACATGGTCTGATTCATATGATCTCTAAAAATACCGAAAGGAATGACCATTCCTTCAACAACCCGATCTGGAAACATTTTTTTCAATTGCCCCAAATTTGCTGCCTTAGGACCACACAATTTCCCTGAATCATCGGCATCCACTGTTCTGAGATTTACAACATGGGTTTGGTCTAAACGTATTTGTTCTACCGGGACCTTAACTTTTTCTTCTTTGCGCTCGGTTTTTTCAAAAAGTGATTTTTCAACGGCTGTCATCGTTGACTCTGGTTTCATGATAACATTTCCCTTGTTGGAGACAGCGTAGAATACTATTTGTCCGTTAAATTTTTGAAGATCCCTTAAATTCTCATCGGAAAGTGCCGCATTGGGTATGCCCAAATTTCTGGCGAGTAATTGCACGTGTGAAACCAGGTTACCTTCCGAAACGGTAGCTATTCCAGCCACCGGTTTTAAATCTGAGGGCGGCCTTTGAAAAATATAGATGTTGTCCGACGAAACTTCAACCTCATCAGGATCTCCAGACACAACCACCAAGGGTCCCAAAGTATAACCCGGATTTAAACCCCGAAAACCACTTTGATTCGGAATATCCATTACTTTATTCGTGAGTTCCGAAGCTTCAGCTATAAAATCACCCAATTTGCTTACGGTTTGGCCGAGTGGCAAGGCAATAGACCCTCTGATTTTATCATCTATAAATCCAGATGACAAAGGTTCAAATCCTAAAAATTCATTAACCACATACTTATAATTCGCCTTGAACATTGAGGCACTCCATTCCACTTCGCGCTGAGCATTCTGTAAAATTGTTGTTAGGTTCCCAAGGGTCATAGCATTTAAAGAATCGGGAGTTTTAGTAAAACTTAAGGCATCCCATTCCGAGCGCTCTATATATCCGGCACCAACAGAAGCCATTCCCAAATAACAAACCTTATCAATTAACTCTCCCACATCCTCAGTTTCCCAGTTTGGAGCATTCTTATAAATGATGTTTTCAAGTTTTAAAGAAAGATCAAGTAATTGAAGCCTTGACTTAGGCTGCTTTTCTTCAAGAAGTTCATTTCTTATATCATATAATAACTCTGAGGTTTCCGAAACTAATTTGGCGACATTGGAACTACGGCTATTTGAAGCAACGTAGGCATCAATTTTCTGACCGATCTTTGAACTCTTCAACAATGAAATATCTTTATTCAATGACGCTATATCAACAGGTTTAAAAAATGTGGTCATGACGCGAATTAAATCATCTAGCGCTTTCATTTGATCTTGAGTTAGTTTCGAATTATGTGATGTTTTAAAATCCTTAACCCTCTCAACATCACTAACTTCTGGCTGACTGTGGATCTTTACACGCAAATCCATAAACTCCGGGACTTCATCTGAAATTACTTTAGACTTACTCCTAATTAATTGCGACAAATTATCATCACCTTGATGCGGGATATCTTTGAGCGATTGCCGAATTAAAAAATAATTTTTTTTGATGAGATTATCCTGAGACAACAACCATGTGAAAAATTCAATACCCCAGGCCGCTTCATCTTCCGCCTGAATTGCGCCGCGATAAAACTGGCCCTTTCGGTTGATCCAACCGTTATCAACGCCTGTCAAATACTTCTCTAATTGGTATTGTTTTAATCGGGAGTGATTGTTTTCAGCATCCCAAAAATCGGCCTTATCAGTATAGGCTAAAATTTGTCCCAAATAAATGTGATTGCTTTTTCCTAAAGCAATTACTTCGTCTTTATATCGTGCATGCTGAACACCCGGACCAATAGGATCTGGACAAGGATCTTTTGGCTGCCGTATACTTCCATCTGTACAAAACCACCGAATGTCTTTGTATGGCCCCCGGATATCCGTTTTATAGTCTTGAATTCGCTTTGAAATATCTTGATTATTGATTTTTTGAGAAAAGGTTTTTCCACAACAAACCAGGATAAATAATAAAAGAAATGTGGGCGTTTTTACCATGAATTAAATTCTGTTACTAAGGGAAAGTACATTTTTGTATTCCAATTAAATGTAAGACATTTTTTATTAATAAAGGGTTTATGTTCTGATTTAAACTATGCATTTAAATACTCCTTTTTATTAGCTTTGCAAATCTTTATAAACCTTTAGTATTCATGCAATGACGCGTAAGCATTTCGTTACACTCCTATCACTATTTAGCTTACTTTTAAGTTTTGCCCAACAGAGCATAAAAGGCAAGGTGGTAGATGTTGTTAATGGAACCCCAATACCATTAGTCACTATTTCTCTCAACAACAATTTGGTGACCGCTTGCGATACAGAGGGAAACTTCACATTGAATAAGGAGGGTTATTATCAATTTGAAGTACTTGGGTACAAGGTTAAAAAAATGCAATTGGTATCAAGTAAATACTATATTATCCAACTCGTCATGGATCCCTCTCAACTCGATGAAGTTATTGTGAGCGCTAGCCAAATTCCCCAACGTTTAAAAAAAGCCACTGCTGCCATAGCAGTTGTATCTTCCAATGATATTGCCCGGAGCAATACTTTGAATTTTGACAAGACCTTAAACCGTATTCCCGGCATTTTTATGCAAAGTGGAGCATTAAACACCAATAGAATTACCATTCGTGGTATTGGGGCGCGAACGCCTTTCGGTACGTCAAAAATAAGGGCCTATTTCAAAGATATTCCACTTACCAACGGAAGCGGCGAAACCAATATTGAAGATTTTGAGTTAGGATCTATTTCGCGATTTGAGATCATAAAAGGTGCGGCGTCGAGTATTTATGGTGCAGGCTTGGGTGGTGTGATCCGGATGGAACCCGAGACCTCTTTTTTAGATCAGACCAATTTCGAAACCGAATTATCAATGGGTTCTTTCGGTCTTTTCAAAGCCCTATCAAAAGTAAATGTCGGATCGAAACATTCAGCTATAAAAGCGATTTATAGCCACACTTCAAGTGATGGGTACAGAGAAAATAACAACTACCAGCGAGAAACCTTTACGTTAAGTTCCGATCATTACCTAAACAAAAAGAACCAACTCACTTTTTTTGGAAGTTTTGTGGATTTAAAAGCTTTTATTCCAAGTTCTATTAATGAAGCCACTTTTTTAAATAATCCTGAAGTAGCAGCCTTTACCTGGAAGCAGGCACAAGGCTATGAAGATGCGAACCGCCTGATCGCAGGAATTTCCTGGTCTCACGATTACACCTCAAAACTTAAACAATTCACCAGTGTTTTTACAAGTTTTAGGGATTCCTACGAGCCACGCCCTTTTAATATTTTAACCGAAAAGACCTCAGCAATCGGACTCCGCAGTCGTCTTCTGGGACAAGGAAATTTAGGAAACACACCATTCCAATGGACTTTAGGCGGCGAATTATTCAGGGATTGGTATGCCTCTGCCACATTCGAAAATTTATATGAAGATTATCCTCCCGGAACCGGAAGTGTTGAGGGCGATAAATTATCCGATTTTAAAGAGCGTCGAAATTATTTTAATGCTTTCGCGGAAGCTAATATTGAAGCCTCTAAAGATTGGACGATTTCCTTTGGGTTAAACCTGAATCAAACGGGTTATACCTTAACCGATCGTTTTCCGGTGTCTACAGAAAACCCGGATCAATCGGGCCGTTATACCTATAAAACGATAGTGTCTCCAAAACTGGGAATGTCCTACCTGATCAATGAAAATATCAGTATGTTCTCAAGTGTAAGTCATGGGTTTTCCCCTATTTCATCAAATGAAACCTTATTACCCGACGGCCAATTAAATACAGATTTGAAACCGGAAACCGGATGGAACTACGAGATAGGTTCCCGAGGCACTTTTTTGAAAGATCGCATGCAATATTCAGTTTCCTTGTTCCGGTTAGCACTAAAGAATCTGTTAGTTGCCCAACGTACAGCACAGGATCAATATATTGGCATCAATGCGGGTAAAACGCGCCACGAAGGCATAGAATTAAGTTTATCCTATGATTGGCTGAAATCTGAAAACACAAGTTTAAATTCTCACATAAGCTACACTCGGAACCATTTTACTTTTTTAGAATTTACAGACGACACCAATAATTATTCAGGCAATGATCTTACCGGTGTACCATCGCATGTTTTTAACGCTCTACTAGATTTTGATACCCCTTTCGGACTTTATGGGAATTTGAATTATCAACAGGTAGGACAAATTCCAATAACCGATAGTAATAGTTTGTATACAGATAGTTATGGCCTTGCGAATTTTAAGATGGGATTTAAAAAAGCCTTATTTAAGTCCTTTAAAGCAAATATATATTTTGGCCTAAATAACATTTTCGACACGGACTATGCTTCACAAATTCTTACTAATGCTGTGGGATTCGGAGGTAGTGCACCACGTTATTATTATCCGGGAAACCCGATAAATTATTTTACAGGATTTAATCTGAATTATTCTTTTTAAATTTACCTTGAAAAAAAATGAGCAACTATGAAAAAATCACTATTTAGCACCTTGTTCTTGGCAATGGTGTGTTTGGCTTGTGCCCAGCAAACGCCTTCAGAAGTAACAGCTGAAAGTCCTGAAAATCTGAATTACACAACAGAATTGGTCGTTGAAGAAATGGGTATTCCTTGGGGTATGACCTTTTTACCTGACGGAAGTATGTTGTTCACTGAAAAAAGTGGCCAGTTGTTTCATTTTGTGGATGGTAAAAAAACGATCATTGCCGGACTTCCTGAGGTTTACGTTAGAGGTCAGGGAGGCCTAATGGATATTGCTACCCATCCGGATTATGAAAATAATGGGTGGCTGTACATTACTTTTGCTTCATCAGAAGGAGAAGAGGAAGGAGGAAATACGGCTTTAATTCGGGCGAAACTCAGAAATGATTCTTTGGTATCGATCGAAAAACTTTACAAAGCAGTTCCCAATACTAAAAAAGGACAACATTTTGGTTCACGCATAGCTTTTGATGATGCCGGCTATCTTTATTTCTCTATTGGAGAGCGCGGAAACCGCGAAGTGAACCCTCAGGATATCACCCGTGATGGTGGAAAAATTTACAGATTAAATGACGACGGTTCAATTCCTGCGGACAACCCTTTTGTAAATGATGCCGATGCAAAAAAGGCTATTTATAGCTATGGACATAGAAATCCACAAGGGCTCACCAAGAATCCATTTACCGGAGAGATCTGGGAACATGAGCACGGACCTCGAGGTGGCGACGAGATTAATATTATTCAGAAAGGAAAAAATTATGGTTGGCCGGTTATTTCATATGGTATAAATTATAGTGGCACTTCATTTACCGACATCACAGAAAAAGAAGGTATGGAACAACCATTGTTCTATTGGGTGCCTTCTATTGCACCAAATGGTCTCGTTATTGTTCATTCCGATAGGTATCCTAATTGGGAAGGTAACTTGCTTGTGGGATCCTTGAAGTTTCAATATCTGGAACGCTTAATATTGAAAGATAATGAAGTGGTAAAACGCGAAAAATTATTCGAAGGTATTGGTCGCCTTCGAGATGTGGTTCAGGCTCCGGATGGTTTTATCTACATTGCGGTGGAAGGAAAAGGTATTTTAAAAATCGTGAAAAAATAAGACTTTGAAATTAATAACTTTAAGCTGGTTAACAGGGCTTATTTTCATTTCCTCTTACCTGTCACTAGAAACTGAAAATTATACAGCACAGGACCCCTTACAGGAAAGCATCGAAAGAGGGGCTGAAATTTACACGGATTTTTGCATGAATTGCCATTTAGCTTCAGGCGAAGGTGTAGAAAATGTTTATCCACCATTAGCCAAATCAGATTATTTAATGAAAAATCAGGAAGAAAGTATCCGTGGACTTAAATATGGCCAGCAAGGTGAAATTACAGTCAATGGGAAAAAATATAACAGTTTTATGCCGCCACCGGGATTGGGTGATGATGAAGTTGCCGATGTTATGAATTATATCAATAATAGTTGGGGCAACAAAAACACAAAAATAGTTACTGAAGCGGATGTGGCTACAATAAAAAAATAGGTCATTTGATATTAATTGGATATTGATTTACCTAAATTTGTGACACGCTAATTAAAAACCGAATCATGCTCATTATAGGAATTGCCGGCGGTACCGGTTGTGGAAAAACAACTGTGGTCAATCAAATTCTGAATGAACTTCCGGAAGGGGTAGTTGGCGTGATGTCGCAGGATTCCTATTATAAGGACACCTCACATTTAACGTATAACGAACGCGTCAATATCAATTTCGATCACCCGCAATCCATCGATTTTGATCTATTAGAATCACATCTTAAGATATTAAAAACAGGGCAACCAATAAATCAGCCCGTATATTCCTTTGTAAAACACAATCGCACAGGCGATGTGGTCATAACGCTGCCGAGAAAGGTTATGATCGTCGAAGGAATTCTTATCTTAACACATCCTTCATTACGGGATATGTTTGACATTAAAATATTTGTGCATGCCGATAGCGATGAGCGCCTAATACGACGTTTAAAACGAGATATCGCTGAACGCGGAAGAGATCTGGATGAAGTTTTGAGCCGTTATCAAAACACCCTGAAACCCATGCACAATCAATTTATTGAACCTATGAAAGAGTTTGCCGATATTATTATACCAAACAATAAATACAATACAGTGGCTATTGATATCGTTCGAACTATAATCAACAACCGACTTTAAACATGGCTTTTTTTAAGCATAAAATATTTAAACCCTTCAAAAATATCTTTATCCTGATACTGGCAGGCTTTGCTATATGGATGCTTTTTTTTGATACAAATTCGTGGCTAATTCATCATGAATTAAATGGCGATATCAAGGATCTAAAAAACGAAAAAGACTATTACCTTGAGGAAATTAAAAAGGATAATGCCGCCATAAAAACTTTAAAAACAGAGGAGGGTCTCGAAAAATTTGCTCGGGAAAAATATTATATGAAAAAGAACAACGAGGAAATATATATTATAGAATACGAAGACAGCATAAACGCTAATCCACATGAATAAATCGAGATCCTTATTTGATGCGTTCGAACCGGTATCTGCGAAACAATGGAAACAAAAAATCCAATTTGATCTTAAAGGTGCTGATTATAACGATACCTTGTTATGGCATTCAAATGAAGGTATTGTGGTTAAGCCTTTTTACCATGCTGACGATTTTGAAAATGTAGAAGAACTACCCTTAACAACCCCATCAAATTGGAAGATCAGTCAGGCTATTTACGTGGCAGACACCAATAAGAGTAATTTAAATGCGATCGATGCACTGGCGCGTGGTGCAGAAAGTCTTCAATTTATAGTCCCTGACACCTCAGTTTCGGCTGAGGCTCTTTTAAAAGATATTGACCTGGATACTATTCCAGTGTATTGCGATCTTCTTTTTTTAGATGTTGATTATGTGAAAAACTTAATGAACCTTCAGGGTAAAGCCGGCATATTTATCAATACGGATATCATAGGCCATTTAGCCGTAAAAGGAAATTTTTACAACAATCTGAATTCAGATTTTTCCGCCTTTATTTCAAACGTAAAGATCACTAAAGCCATTACTGTTGACACCATTATTTATCAAAATGCTGGTGCAAACATGGTACAGCAATTAGCTTATGCGCTTGCCCATGCAAATGAATATTTAAATCAACTGACGGCAGCACGAGAAAAAGGTCATATTGATAATCCTTGGGAAACCCTGCAAATGATTTTTAGAGTGTCAATTGGTTCAAATTACTTTTTTGAAATAGCCAAACTTAGAGCCTTAAGGCTACTTTGGGAAACCCTGGCCGCTACATATGGCATTCAAGCTAATTGTAAAATCATGGCTACGCCATCCAGACGTAACAAAACCATTTACGATTATAATACAAATATGTTGCGCACTACCACAGAATGCATGAGCGCTATTTTAGGTGGCGCAGATGTAGTTTGCAATTTAGCATATGATTCCATTTACCATAAGGTTAATGAATTTGGCAATCGTATGGCACGAAATCAGTTATTGATTTTAAAGCATGAAAGCTATTTTGATAAAGTACACAATCCGGCTGATGGCGCCTATTATATTGAATCGTTAACAGATCAATTAGCTGAAAAAGCTTTGGAACTTTTTAAAACTATCGAATCAAATGGCGGGTTTTTAAGTCAGTTGAAAGCCCGAACTATCCAGCGGAAAATAAAAGAAAGCGCGGCAAAAGAACAGGCTCAATTCGACAATGGTGAAATTGTCCTGCTCGGAACGAATAAACACCCGAATCCAGAAGACAAAATGAACGAGAATCTCGAGCTCTACCCCTTTGTAAAGACGAAACCACGAAAAACATTAATTGAACCCATAGTTCCAAAACGATTAGCTGAACGATTAGAACAAGAACGATTAGAACAAGAACGATTAAAAAAGGAATAATATCATGACATTGAGAGGATTTTATATCACTATATTTTTAGCCTTTACCCTTCTTAGCTGTAACAAAAAGAACAATTTTAAGGATTTTAAATTTTCTGATGAGCAGCCTGTCATTACGTGTAAAAGCCTGAATAATGAGCTATTAAATGAAGCTTTATACAGTTTTGAGAATGATTTGAATAGACACTATAGTAGGTTATCCGGACAAAATTTAACCTTGGCCTATTCGCGATTTATCAATGGCGCAGTGAACAATCGTATCAAACTCACAGATATCGCTTCCAAACATTCTGTTCTGGTTTTTCAAGCCCTTAAGGATGAAGACCTCTGGGACGCTGAAAACCCCAGAAGTCATTTAAACTATAATAGTCCGTTTTTTAACTGCCTGATCCAAAATATAAACGAAAAACAATTACAAGCTACTTTGAAGGCCTTGCTAGAAACAAACTCCATGAGTCCAGAGCTGTTTGGAGCACCTTTAGCTTCAAATTACCGGGCGGCAGTTACTGATAAATATATAGCGCTTTATGTGGCTTTCGACCTGTTTTACGCGAAATTTTTTGACGAGGATTTATCTTTGGTAAACTTGAAATCAGATCCATATGAAAATGTGGATTTCAATAAGATTCCTAAAAAATAATATTAAATATTATCAAACCATAGTTTTTTTGAGAAAAGACGTTCAACATATTCAAATTAAAAAAAACAAGGATAATATAAAGCCAGGTAAAAGTTCATTTACTTCGGCTGAGGAAATTCTTATTCAATCGGTTTATACACCGAAAGATTTGAAGCATGTTGAACACCTTGATTTTGTTGCAGGTATACCGCCGTATCTTCGCGGGCCTTACAGTACAATGTATGTACGACGCCCCTGGACCATTAGGCAATATGCCGGTTTTAGCACGGCTCAGGAAAGTAATGCGTTTTACAGACGTAATTTAGATGCCGGGCAAAAAGGTTTATCTGTAGCTTTCGATCTCCCCACACATCGTGGCTACGATAGCGACCATGAACGTGTTGTAGGCGATGTAGGCAAAGCTGGAGTTGCCATCGATTCGGTTGAGGATATGAAAATACTTTTCGACCAGATCCCACTTGACAAAATGAGTGTTTCCATGACCATGAACGGCGCTGTGTTGCCAATTATGGCCTTTTATATTGTGGCCGCAGAAGAACAAGGGGTGAAACCGGAGCAGTTGGCCGGAACCATTCAAAATGATATTCTAAAGGAATTTATGGTTCGAAATACGTACATCTATCCCCCGTCCCCTTCCATGAAGATCATTTCGGATATTTTTGAATTTACGAGTCAGTATATGCCAAAGTTCAACAGCATCAGTATTTCGGGTTATCATATGCAGGAAGCGGGGGCAACCTGTGATATTGAACTAGCATACACGCTAGCAGATGGTGTGGAGTATATCAAAAAAGGTCTTGATGCCGGAATGGATATCGACACCTTTGCACCACGTTTATCGTTCTTCTGGGCTATTGGCATGAATCACTTTATGGAGATTGCCAAAATGCGTGCTGCCAGAATGTTATGGGCAAAATTGATAAAACGATTCAATCCTAAAAATCCAAAATCATTAGCTCTGAGAACACATTCGCAAACCTCGGGGTGGAGTTTAACAGAGCAAGACCCCTTTAATAATGTAGCCCGGACAACTATTGAAGCCGCAGCAGCGGCCTTTGGTGGTACTCAAAGCTTACATACAAATGCTTTGGATGAGGCCATTGCCTTACCCACAGATTTTTCAGCTCGGATCGCGAGAAACACTCAAATATTTTTACAGGAAGAGACTAAGATCACCAAAACTGTTGATCCTTGGGCAGGGAGCTATTATGTAGAAAAATTAACGCACGATATTGCACAAAAGGCCTGGGAGCTTATTGAAGAAGTTGAAACGCTTGGTGGTATGACCAAAGCGATTGAAGCAGGTATTCCCAAAATGCGGATTGAAGCGGCCGCAGCCAAAAAGCAGGCCCGAATTGATTCTGGAGAGGATATCATTGTTGGGGTTAATAAATATAGGTTAGACCAGGAAGATGCTATTAGCACTCTTGAAGTTGATAATAATACCGTTCGAAATCAGCAAATTGTGCGTTTATCTGAGTTGAAGGCAAATCGTGACGCGCACAAAGTCGAAGACGCTTTAAGTAAAATTACTGAAGCGGCACGGCATGGTAAAGAAAATTTATTAGCTTTAGCGGTAGAAGCTGCCCGGCAACGTGCAACACTAGGTGAAATTAGTGATGCACTGGAAACCGTTTTCGGACGCTACAAAGCACAAATTAAATCCGTAACAGGCGTGTACAGTAAAGCTATCAAAGACGATGAGTCATTCAAAAAAGCCAGAGAAATGGCTGATATTTTCGCAGAACAGGATGGTAGACGGCCACGTATCATGATCGCCAAAATGGGCCAGGATGGCCACGATCGTGGTGCTAAAGTCGTAGCTACCGCTTATGCAGATTTAGGTTTTGACGTAGATATAGGACCACTATTTCAAACACCAAAGGAAGCTGCAAAACAAGCTGTTGAAAACGATGTTCATATACTTGGTATTTCTTCGTTGGCAGCCGGTCATAAAACTCTGGTTCCGGAAGTTATCAAAGAATTAAAAAAATACGGTCGGGATGATATTATGGTTATTGTTGGGGGTGTCATTCCTAAACAGGATTATCAATTTTTGTTTGATGCCGGCGCTATTGCAGTGTTCGGACCGGGAACTAAAATAAGTGATGCCGCAATTAAAATTTTAGATATTCTTATTGATTAAAGATTTTATACTTAGTAGAAATAAAAAAACCGCTTTGTTTTACGAAGCGGTTTTTTTGTAAATTGATTTTTATTACTCTTTTGATTCCATCGGTTTACTGAAATCACCGGCATTTACAACGGTCCACTTATCAAACAATTTAAATTACTTTTTATTGACTTTATTCACGTCTTCAACGGTAAGCGATTTATTCTAAAAAAAATTATAAATTATGGTAATCAGACATTTTATCGAAGTTTTGAAATTTTTGAGTACTTCGCCTTTCGTCTATTTGTTAACAATTTCCGTTTTTATTACTGACAAATAATTGTATTTTTACCATTCATAAAACCAAATCATTAATGGGTAAAATAATAGCAATTGCTAACCAAAAAGGAGGCGTTGGAAAAACCACTACATCAGTAAATTTAGCGGCCTCTTTAGGTGTATTAGAGAAAAGCGTATTGTTAATCGATGCCGACCCTCAAGCGAATGCAACATCCGGAATAGGAATTGATGTCGATTCCGTAGAGCTGGGAACCTACCAACTTTTAGAACATTCAAATTCGGCAAAAGATGCCATTATTAAAACAGGAACTCCAAACTTGGATATTATTCCGGCCCATATCGACCTGGTAGCTATAGAAATTGAACTGGTTGATAAACCCTCTCGAGAGTATATGCTAAAAAAGGCTCTGGAAGATATCAAGGACGAATACGATTATATTATCATCGATTGTGCCCCATCATTGGGTTTATTAACTCTGAATGCACTTACCGCTGCCAATGCTGTAATCATCCCGATACAATGTGAGTATTTTGCATTGGAAGGTCTGGGTAAATTATTGAATACTATTAAAAGTGTTCAAAAAATTCACAATCCGGAACTGGATATTGAAGGGCTTTTGTTAACCATGTACGATTCACGTTTACGCCTTTCAAATCAAGTGGTTGAAGAGGTTCAAAAGCATTTTAATGACATGGTTTTTAAAACCATCATTCAGCGAAATGTACGATTAAGTGAAGCACCAAGTTATGGTGAAAGTATTATTGATTACGATGCTTCCAGTAAAGGTGCCACAAATTACCTAAGTTTGGCAAAAGAAATTATCGATAAAAATGGTTAAGTATGGCGAAGGCAAATAAAAAACAGGCTTTAGGTAGAGGGTTATCGGCATTATTGAATGATCCTGATAACGATATAAAATCAGCTAAAGATAAAAATGCTGAAAAGGTTATCGGTAATATCATTGAGTTGGATCTTGATTTTATTGAAGTTAATCCATTTCAGCCGCGGACCAAATTCAGTGAAGAATCCATTCAGGAATTAGCATCCTCCGTTAAAGAGCTTGGTATTATTCAGCCTATAACCGTTAGAAAACTGGGCTTTAATAAATACCAGTTGGTTTCAGGTGAACGCCGTTACCGCGCATCGAAACTCTTAAATCTGGAGACGATTCCTGCCTATATTCGTATCGCTAACGATCAGGAATCTCTAGAAATGGCTCTTGTTGAAAATATTCAACGTCAGGATCTGGATCCTATTGAGATCGCCTTATCATACCAGCGTTTAATTGAAGAAATTCAGCTTACCCAGGAACAAATGAGTGAGCGCGTAGGTAAAAAACGATCAACTATAACGAATTATTTACGCCTACTGAAACTGGATCCCATCATTCAAACAGGCATTCGTGATGGCTTTATCTCTATGGGCCATGGCCGTGCGTTGATCGCTATTGAGGATCAGGGTGATCAGTTGGATATCTACGAAAAAATCCTCTCGGGTAAACTATCGGTGCGTGAAACCGAAGACCTCGTTAGGAATTATCATGATAAGGGTGAAAGCAAAACCCCTTCAAAAAAAGCCGAAGACCAAAGCGTTCCCAAATACATTAAAAAAGGGGTTCAGGTGTTCTCTGAATACTTCGGACATAAAATTGACGTTAAAGTCTCTAAAAATGGGAAAGGAAAAATTACGATTCCATTCCATTCTGAAGAAGATTTTAATCGTATTAAAAAATTAGTTCAAGGTGAAAAATAAAATCCTTATAACAGGATATTTTTTCTTTTTACTCAGCTACACCCTTTCAGCGCAGGAAAAAAAGGTCCCGGAAAAAGAAATTATTAGCGACGAGGTTCTTGTGGACTCTGTGCAAGTGGCTAGCAAACCCATTGACCCCTTATCTCCAGCCAAAGCGGCGTTTTATTCGGCGATACTTCCCGGATTAGGGCAAGCCTACAACAAAAAATATTGGAAAATCCCTTTGGTTTATGGAGCTATTGGAACCGGCGTTTACTTTTACATTAACAACACTCAAGAATATAATCGTTACCGGGATGCTTATAAAAGTCGATTAGCAGGTTTTGAGACCGATGAGTTCTATTTTGACGCCCAGGGAAATAAGTTGACAAGCCCAAGAGTAACAACCGAAGGATTACAACGTGGTCAAAAATTTTACCGTCGGAATCGGGAATTGTCGCTGTTGGTTTTAATAGGCATGTACGCACTAAATATCATTGATGCCAATGTGGATGCCCATTTATTACAATTTAATGTGGATGAAAATCTGAGTTTAAATCCCCATTATGAATTAAATAATATTGATGCTCGGGGTAACCTCGGACTCAGTTTGAATTTTAAATTTTAAAATCTATGAAAATTGCCTTACTCGGATATGGACGAATGGGTCAAACTATTGAAAAAATAGCGGTCGATCGCGGCCATGAAGTAGTGTTACGCGTGGATAAAGATGATACCGATTACGATATTACCAAAGCTGATGTGGCGATTGATTTTAGCATTCCAGATGCAGCTTTCAATAATATATCAAATTGTTTTAATAATAAAGTTCCTGTGGTTTCAGGCACAACCGGCTGGTTGGATAAATACGATGAAGCTGTTGAGCTTTGCAAGGAGAAAAAAGGCGCATTTATTTATGCATCAAATTTCAGTCTGGGGGTTAATATCTTTTTTGAGCTGAATAAAAACCTGGCTAAAATGATGAGCCAATTGAAACAATATAAGGTTTCCATGGAAGAAATTCATCATACCAAGAAATTAGATGCTCCTAGTGGCACTGCAATTACCTTGGCAGAGGGGATCATTGAAAATCATGAAAAATACACGGAATGGAAATTAAATGATGGTTCCAACAACAACCTGTCAATTGTTGCGAAACGCATTGATGATGTTCCGGGAACGCATACGGTATCATATGAAAGTGATGTAGATACTTTAATGATCCAACATACAGCACATAGCCGACAAGGATTTGCATTAGGAGCCGTGATCGCAGCCGAATGGTTAAAAGAAGATAAAACGGGTGTTTTTACTATGAATGATGTGTTAAATATTGGTTAATTACAAAAACCTTAGTAACAAGAACTCGTAGTTTTAATACTAACGAAAGATTAAAAAAATTTAAATTATGACATTCTCGCAGTGGTTTATATTCATCCTCATCATACAAGTCATACACGGACTTGGCACCTGGAAACTTTATCTTAAAGCTGGTCGTAAAGCCTGGGAAGCCTTTGTACCCTTGTACAATGGCATCATTCTATTGAAAATAATCAATCGCCCATGGTGGTGGATCTTTTTGTTGTTTTTACCCATCGTGAACCTTATAATGTTCATCATTGTTTGGGTTGAAACTGCCAGAAGCTTTGGTAAAAACACCTATCTGGACACTTTTTTAGCCATTGTTACCCTCGGTTTCTATAACTACTATCTCAATTATGTTGCGGATGTCAATTATATCGAAAACCGGAGTTTACAGCCTAAATCGTCATCCGGCGACTGGGTAAGTTCTATTTTATTCGCCATCGTAGCGGCAACCATAGTACATACTTATTTTATACAGCCATTCACAATTCCATCTTCATCTCTGGAAAAATCATTATTGGTTGGTGACTTCCTTTTTGTGAGTAAATTTAATTATGGTGCACGTGTACCGATGACCACCGTAGCAGCACCGATGGTGCATGATACAATCCCAGGCCTGGGTATTAAATCCTACCTTTTTAGCGACGATTACGACAACAGAAAAACAGCCTGGCAAAATAAGTTTCAGTTACCTTACATGCGTCTTCCAGGTTTTCAAAGTATAAAGCGAAACGACATTGTGGTTTTTAATCAACCGGCAGATACACTGCTCGATATGAACCAGTTTCAACCGGATAGAAACTACTATAAGCCCATCGACAAAAAAACCAATCTGGTGAAACGCTGTGTTGGTACACCTGGCGATACCTTAGAGGTGCGAAATGGCTACGTTTATATTAATGGCGAAAAAAATAAATTACCGGGCACAGCTCAGTTACAGTTTAGTTATCTGGTACAACCAAAACAATACCGTTTTAACCCAAAAGTATTAAAGGACCGATATGATATTACAGACTATTTTGGGATTATGAATGCCCAAAACACGTATATTTTTTCAGCTATTTCGGATGAGGCTTACAACAATTTTAAGGATAACCCGAACGTCGGAAGTATTACCAAAAATATTCAAGAAGAAGGCGTATGGAATCCTGAAGTTTTTCCTCAGGACTCTACTTACGCATGGAACATCGATTTCTTCGGACCCCTATATATCCCGGAAAAGGGAAAAACGATAGACATCAATGCTAAAAACCTCCCTTTATATAAACGTGTGATCAGCGAATACGAAGGCAACTCCCTGAATGTTAAAGACGGACAGATCTACATCAACGGAGAACCTTCCAACACTTATACCTTCAAACAAAATTATTACTGGATGATGGGTGATAACCGCCATAATTCCATTGATGCGCGCCGTTGGGGTTTTGTACCTTTCGATCATGTGGTTGGGAAACCAATATTTGTTTGGATGAGTTGGGACGGTAAAAAGCCGCGTTGGGATCGTTTCTTTACAACCGTGAATGGCGACGAAAAACCAACCTCATATTTTATTCCGTTCTTGATAGCATTATTTGCCTATTTTGGGTATTCTAAATTCAGAAAGCGTAAGAAGAAGGCCTAATTAAGAATTACACACAGAATATCTAAATTAGTTATTCATGACAGTTTTACTGCATCCCACCTATTTCCCCAATGTAGCGGCTTTTTCGGCCTTGCTTCAGGCCGAAAAGGTGCTGTTTGAAATGCATGATAATTACGTGAAGCAAACCTACCGGAATCGCTGTTATATTTATGGGGCCAATGGCAAACTGAGTTTAAATATTCCTGTGGTCTTCAGTCAAAAATACCGTCAAAAATATAAAGACGTTCAAATTTTTAACGACGAGAACTGGCAGGCTCAACACTGGAAATCCCTGCTTTCAGCCTATCGGACTTCACCTTTTTTTGAATATTATGAAGACGACCTGCGGCCCTTATTCGAAAAGAAAGCCAGCTTTTTATTGGATTTTAACTTGAGGTGTTTTGAAGTTATTTGTGATTGCTTACAAATAGAGTTCCAACCAGAAGAAACAAAGGATTTTGACACCAAACCAAAACCATCAGTAGCAGATTTACGCCACTTTGTAAATGCAAAAAAAGAAATACCATTAGAATTTGAACCCTACACCCAGGTTTTTCAGGACAAACACGGTTTTTTATCCAACCTAAGCATTCTGGATGTGTTATGTAACGAAGGCCCCAATACCGTAAATTACCTCACCTCACAAACCTTAAAACCCTTGTAATGTTGCAAACACTGGCCCATTACGGAACACATATTTTCTTACCCTTAGTAGTCGCTTTGGTGTTCTACCCAAACCGGTGGAAAACAGCCTTTTTTATCATGCTTTCCTGCATATTAATCGATATCGACCATGTGTTAGCCACACCCATTTTCAATCCAAACCGCTGCAGCATCAACTACCACCCGCTCCACAGTTATTGGGCCATAGGCGTTTATTTCCTCATGCTAGTATTCAAAAAAACACGACTTCTCGGCATTGGTTTACTCATTCACATCATAGCCGATCTGGTCGATTGTAGTTTTATGTAATACTTAATATTTTCTATTTGGGCGTTACTTCGCTCGCCAAAAAGCGAGCTCGCCGGGCTTTCGGCAGTCGCGCTTTGCAAGGCGCTCCAACAATGCCTCAATCCCTAACGCGGGTTCTGGAATTTCAAAAATCTGTTGTTATTCACAAGGATCATAGTAACTGAAGAATCTATATACATCTGGATGGAGATTCCTTTTTGAACAGATTGCTTCACGCTGTTCGCAATGACGAAATGGAACGTCATTACGAGGAGCGCAGCGACGTGGTAACCTCATTAAAAGGATTTCTGTTTCAATTTTAAAGATTGCTTCGCTTTGCTCGCAATGACGGATCGAACCGCGTTAGGGATAGTAGCGAAAAGCCCACAGCGAGGTACGAGCGCGGACTTGTAGCGGATAGCCCGACCCTTGTGGTAACGCCCAAAAAAACTATTAAAAAAGTATGGTCATCATTCAGAAGAAACGCAGTGATGGTTTAACTTGTCATTCAGAAGGAACGCAGTGACTGAAGAATCTTCATTGATTAAACCAGAGATTCTTCGACTCCGAATATATTCGGAATGCTCTGAATGACAATCTAGACTAATCCTTTTTCAAACTCAGGGTCGCCGAAATAGGAAAATGATCAGAAAATTTCTGCGTGTAGTTTTTATAGCCATTCACGGCAAATGCCTTATCGGCCAGAATAAAATCGATACGCAGGGGAAAGTATTTTAGGGGGAAATAGTTAATGTAATAGGACTTCCCAAAACCGGATCCGGCCTCTTTAAATGTATCGTTAAGATCACCTTTAATTTTGCGGTATACATAAGAAAAGGCCGTATTATTAAAGTCGCCACAAATAATCATTTTATAATGGCATTGTGCCTTATGTTTTAAAAATAATTCCGTTTGATCCTGCTGCATTTTAAAGGTATTTCCAATACGCTTTATAAGGCGCTCGGAGTCTTCCTTTTTTAAACTGTCAACATCCGTATTAATGCGCAGGGATTGTAAATGCACATTATACACCCTGATCGTGTCCGGCCCTTTCACGACATCAATAAAAATAGCATTGTTACCGGTGTTAGGAAATTCTACCGAACCCTTATTGATAATTGGAAATTTTGAAAAAATGGCCTGACCGTATTTCGTGCGCTTCCCGGCTGTTTTCTCAAACTTATATTTAAAAAAAGATAAGTTTACACCATTACCGGGATGGTATTCCTGAACACTTAAAATATCAGGAGCTTCGGTTTCAACAAAATCAGCAATATTCGTCTCAATATGATCTTCCGGGATCCATTTGTACAAATTAAATAGGCGTACATTATAATTCATCACCTTAAAATTCCCGGGATCCTCAATAGCTTTTTCAGAGGAAAACTTATACAAAGTGCCGAACAATAAATAGCCTAATACTAAAACAGAAAACGACAAGAAAAACGTACGTTTCAGTTTGACCAACCAAAACAAGAAAAACAAGGCGTTAATGGTAATAAGTATAGAAACTCCTAGATTTAGAACAGATAATATCGAAAACGTTTTTGGGGGTAAATAGGGTAAAATAAAGGAAAGTAAAAGCAACAACGCAAAAAAAACGTTGACATAATAAATGAATTTATTTATGACACTACCTTTACCCATAAGACTATTTTCCCGCCTTAAATAAATATTCTTTTTCTGCTTCTGTTAAGCTATCATAACCACTTTTACTGATCTTATCTAAAATAACATCAATTTTTTTCTGATCCGGAAACTCCTTGAATTCGGATTTTGTATAGCCTCCTACCTTACTTTTTTTCTTGTGAACCGTTTTTAAAGGGCCTTTTTTTGAAAATTTAAAAAAGTCTACTATCTGATCCATAAAACGTCCAAATCCTGATCCAATATCCTTGCCTTGGGTTAATTTTTTAGCATAGATATAGCCTAAAATAGCCCCTCCTAAATGGGCTAGATTACCACCGGAATTCGCGCCAAAAACACCAATAACATCTAATATTATTACAGCTAAACCAATATACCATAACTTAATATTAAAGGTAAAGAAACGAAATTCTTGGTTGGGCATATAGGCACATAAAAAAATAAGTAGCGCTCTTACGGCTGCCGATGCACCTACAAGATAATTTCGGCCGAAGACTTCCGGAAATAAGGAATAACATAGCACAAATAAAACACCACCACTGATAGCCCCCAGAAAATAAACATTCAAGGCCATTTTCGCAGTGAACAGATTTAAGAACATCTGCCCAATAACATACAACCACAACATATTAAATAAAAGGTGAAGTGGCTCATAATGAAGAAAAGCATAGGTAACTATGGTCCATGGTTTTACAATAGCTTCCGAGAAATCACTTGGTAATTCAAACCAGGCCAAATACTCCCGAAGTAACAAACTCAGTAGAAAAATAATAACGTTAAAAACAATTATTTTTTCAAATACATTGAGTCGGGCATATTTGTACTTTATATCTTGTAAAAAAGAATTCATTAGTACCAGCGTTTATCGTTAAACTGATTTTTTTTCCAATACCACATAATAAGGAAACCAACTAAAGCACCACCCACGTGCGCGAAAAAGGCTGTATTACTCGGACTGAAAAATGACTGCCCCGTTAATCCGGAAACCAGATCTAAAATAATAATACCGGGGATAAAATATTTAGCCTTGATGGGAATCGGCAGGAATATTAACATGAGTCTGGCCTCAGGATTCATCATTCCAAAAGCAACTAAAATCCCCATTATACAACCGGAAGCTCCTACCATTAAAGCATTATAGATGGGATAAATTTGACGTAACTGATCTACTTGTATCTGAGATAAGTTACCTGTCGTTTGCCCGCTGGTAAGCATCTCTTTTATACTTTCAGTTGATAGCCCGGCATTCAATAAACTCTGATAATCCGGTAAGAACTGCCAATAATAATAGCCCGTTTGTAAAGCAACCGCACCCAATCCGGCGGAGAAATAGATGAATAAAAACCGTTTCGAACCCAACACCTGTTCTACTGGAGAACCAAACATCCAAAGCGCCAGCATGTTAAATGCAACGTGCATAAAACCACCATGCATAAACATATGGGTAATAATTTGCCAAAGTTCGAAGCTATTACTTTTAGGAAAATGCATGCCAAACAATTCGTAAAACATGTCGTTTCCTACGGTTATAGTTCCAACAAACACAATCACGTTAATGATTATTAAATGTTTAACCGTATCTGTAATCTGCATCATATCTATATAAATTTTTTATCCAGTTCATCAACACTCATGGTGATAAACGTAGGTTTATTTGACGGAGTAATATTGGGTTCTTTACATGCAAATAATTTGTTTACCAAATGCTCCTGTTCATCTTTTAGTAATGTCTGACCGGTTTTGATGGCTAAACTCTTAGCTATAGATTTGGCCAGAAGATCTACAGCACTAAAATGAGTATCGGGAACATCATTTTCAACATCGCGAAGTAAGGCCTCCAAAATAATGGATACTTCACTTTCAGACACCCCAACAGGCACACCACTAACGGCTACAGTTTCATCTTCCAAGGTATCAAAAATAAAACCGGCTGCTTCAAGATCCTCGCGCAATTCAGAGATCATCCCGATTTCCTGTTTGGAATAATGCATCGTTAACGGAAAAAGTAATTGCTGCGTAACAGCATCCTTGATCGTTATGTTTTTTAAATACTCTTCATATAAGATACGTTGATGAGCACGGTGTTGGTCTATCACTAGCATCCCCGATTTTATAGGACTCACAATGTATTTATTATGAAGTTGATACGTTGCTTGTTTGTTTTGGGTTTCCTGAGAATCATCAAAAATAGACGCCGCTTCATTATCGCTTTCAAAATGGACCTCACTAAAATTATCCAAAGACTTTGAACTTTTCGACTCCAAACCAACATACAAACTTTCCCATTGTTGGGCAGGTTGTTTGGTAAAACGTTCCCTCTGATGCTTTGCTTTTAACCCTGAATCTTGTCTGAAGGGATTATAATCGCGATCCACTTCAATATTCGGTGTATTGGCAGGTTTATTCTTTAAATGATACGGTGTTTGTAAATTTTCGTCTTGCTCGAAATCTAGGATTGGCGCAATATTAAACTGCCCCAAACTATGCTTCACAGCCGAGCGTAATAAAGCATAGATAGTATGCTCATCATCAAATTTAATTTCCGTCTTGGTTGGGTGGATATTGATATCTATGGTTTGAGGATCTACTTCCAGATATAAAAAATAGCTAGGGTGTGTCCCTTGCTTTAAAAGGCCGTCAAAAGCGGCTGCAATGGCATGGTTTAAATACGGACTTTTAATAAACCTATGGTTTACAAAAAAATACTGTTCGCCTCTGGTTTTCTTAGCAAACTCAGGTTTTCCCACAAAACCGGAGATATTCACTACTTCAGTTTCCTCAGCAACGGGAACCAGTTTTTCATTGGTTTTACTTCCAAAAATATTCACGATGCGTTGGCGGTAATTACTCATCGGCAAATTAAAGGTTTCGCTGCCGTTATTATACATTGAAAAACTTAGATCGGGATGCGCCATCGCCACACGATGAAATTCATCAATAATATGACGTAATTCTACGGTATTCGACTTTAAGAAATTTCGCCTCGCCGGAATATTAAAAAACAGATTTTTAACCGATACCGAAGTCCCTTTTGGTGTTACCACCACCTCCTGAGAACTTACGGCACTACCTTCAATAACCAAAGCAGTACCCACCTCATCATTGGCCTGTTTTGTTTTAAGTTCCACATGCGCAATGGCCGCGATACTTGCGAGAGCCTCTCCGCGAAAACCTTTAGTATGTAATTGAAATAGATCGTCAGCCGAGCGTATTTTAGAAGTCGCATGCCGCTCAAAACTCAAACGTGCGTCTGTGGGACTCATCCCATTGCCATCATCGATCACCTGAATCAAGGTTTTTCCCGCGTCCTTTAAAATAAGTTTAATAGTTTTAGCTTCAGCGTCAATGGCATTTTCCATTAACTCCTTAACTACTGACGCCGGGCGTTGTACAACTTCTCCTGCAGCAATTTGGTTAGCAACATGGTCTGGTAAAAGCTGAATAACGTCTGACATATATTTATTTAGAAAAGAAAATAGATAAATCGAAATCGATTATGAATAAAAAAACTAAAACGAGAATACCAATGATAATAAGAACACGACGATCGGCCTCGCGGTTCGGATTTGTTTTGTAATCATTCCAGGCTTGCTTGAACTTATTTTTAAACCCTTTCTGACTTCCAACCGTTTGTCTAAAGTCGTCGAACTTATGTTTCATTTCAAACGGACTGCCCTCCTGCCCTTTATTATCATAATAACGTGGGTTGTAGTTAAATCGTTTGTTCTTTCTTGTGCTAAATATTCCCATAATGTTGTTTTTATTGAATGTATTTACGTTCTAATACATACATACAAATCAATAATAATACCAAAACAATCAGCAAGGTTCGCATGGATATTATAGGTCTTGACTTTCGCTTGCCACGACGTGCTTCACGCCACTCCCTCAAAAATTCTTTGCTACCTTGCGCTTCATTATCAGATGATGTTTCCTCATTTTCATTTGAAAATCGAGGATTATAATTAAAGCGTTTGGGTTTGCGTTGTCTGAACATGATGGTGCTCTGGTTACCTTTCAAAAGTACTTAAAATTAGGCAGAAACTGAAAGGAGGATCGATCAAAAATTGTTAACAGTCGAAGGTACTGAAAATCTGCTCCTAGCCGTTACAAAATAGAAACGCGTAACGGTTAATTTTAACGCTAATTTATTTCAAAATATTTGTTCCTAGCTGTTCTTGCGGAGTTCCGCCATTTTAATAGCAGCAATAGCGGCTTCGGTACCTTTGTTTCCGTGCTTTCCGCCAGAGCGGTCCTGAGCCTGCTGTAAGGTGTTATCAGTAAGAACGCAGAAAACAACTGGTGTTTCACCCTGTACATTCAAGTCCTTTATACCCTGGGCCACGGCTTCACAAACAAAATCAAAATGTTTGGTTTCCCCTTGAATAACACTACCAATAGCGATAATGGCGTTAAGCATGCGGTCCTGCATCTTTTTACAACCATATATTAATTCGAAACTTCCGGGAACATCCCAGCGAATGATATTGGTAGGCAATACACCGTTTTCAATTAAGGCATCGTAAGCACCTTGATAGAGGCTCTCGGTAATAGAATCATTCCACTCAGAAACAACAATCCCAAACCGAAATTTTCTCGCGTCTGGGATTGTTGTTTTATCGTATTGTGATAAATTTTTATTTACCGTAGCCATGTATTTTAAAATTATTTATTGGCAAGTACCTGAGCCTTTCCTATGAACACCTCAATAGAACCGGCTTCCGTTGATTTAGGATATTCTTCCTTAATTCGCTTGAAATATTTTAGAGCTTTTTTTGCCTGTCCTAATTCCATAGCCGTTGTTCCTGCCTTGAACAAATACATAGGCGTTGTATATTCGTTATCACGCATATTAGAGGCCTCTTCATAGTAGCTTAAAGCGTCTTCCGGCTGATTCAACTGGATAAAAGCATCACCTATATTACCTTTCGCCAAGGGCGCCAAGATCTCATCATCACTTTCAAAATTGCTTAAATAGGTTACCGCATTTTGATAATCCTTCATTTTCAAATAGGCTGTACCGGCATAATAGTTAGCCAAATTACCGGCATCGGTACCACCATACTGATCAATAATATCCAGCATACCAAATTTTCCTTCACCACCGGTTAAAGCCAAATTATACAATGAGTCATTATCAGCACCATTGATCGCCTCATTAAAATATTTCTGTGCCTGGAACATATCATTCATTGCAGTAACTTGCTTCGGTTTAGCAACAAGCTCTTTGTAAGCCAAGGAACCCAAAACCACTACAGCAACAAGGCCTATAATGATGAAAATGTACTTTTGGTTTTTCTGTACAAATTCCTCAGTCTTTGAAGCCGTTTCATCAAGGGTATTAAATACACCTGCCGTAGTCGATTGTTCTTCAATGGCGGTTTGCTTATCCTCTTTGGTTTGAGGTTTGTGACCTCTCTTTTTATACGTAGCCATGCTATATGTCTTATGCTTGTTTATTGTGGCGCAAAAATATAATTTTTCTTCTGAACTAAAAGGGTATTTATTTGATATTTTTCAATAATTTGCATATCCTTTTCGACCCGGTAACACCAAAACAATACGAATAAGTTATTTTCTTTATGATTTTAAAATCCCTTTCATTACTTAATTACAAAAATTTTGATAGTAAAGATTTTCGTTTTAATGCCAAGATCAATTGTGTCGTAGGAAATAACGGTATCGGAAAAACCAATGTACTGGATGCTATTTATCACCTATCTTTTGGTAAAAGTTATTTTAATCCTATAGCAACACAAAATATCAGGCATGGTGAGGATTTTTTTGTGGTTCAAGGCGATTATGAAAAAGAGGCTACCGAAGAAAAGATCATTGTCAGCCTGAAAAAAGGTCAAAAAAAAGTAATAAAACGTAACGGGAAACCCTACGAAAAATTTAGTGAACATATTGGGTTCTTACCTCTGGTGATCATTTCTCCGGCCGACCGTGACCTTATTATAGAAGGTAGCGATACCCGACGAAAATTTATAGACAGCGTTATTTCGCAGGGCGATAAAAATTACCTTAACAGTCTTATTAAATATAATAAAGTACTCGCACAGCGTAATGCACTGTTAAAATATTTTGCGCTAAATCACACTTATAATGTAGACACTTTAGAAGTTTACAACGCCCAGCTTAACGATTACGGCCAAGTAATTTTTGATAAGCGAGATGCTTTTTTAAAAACTTTTATCCCTATTTTCAAATCGCGTTATGAAGCTATAAGTAATGGGAATGAATCAGTGTCATTAACCTACAAAAGCGATCTGTTCGATGACGATCTTAAAACCCTTTTAGAAAATAATATTAGTAAAGATCGTAGTTTACAATATACCAGCGTTGGTATTCATAAGGATGATCTGATGTTCGATATCGCAGATCATCCCATTAAAAAATTTGGTAGTCAGGGTCAGCAAAAATCCTTTTTAATCGCCTTAAAACTTGCGCAATTCGATTTTATAAAGACCCAGAGTGGAGTAAATCCTATTTTGCTTCTCGACGATATTTTTGATAAATTAGATGAAAATAGGGTCGCTCAAATCATCAAACTGGTAGACGATGAAAATTTTGGACAACTATTTATCAGCGATACGCATCCGGACCGAACAGAAAATGCCGTAAAACAAGTACATCAATCCTACGAAATATTTAACCTGTAAACCATGGCAAAACGTAATAACGAACATTTAAGCATCAGCGACGTTCTCAAAGAATTCGTGGAGACTAACAATTTGGAAAAAGGCCTTGACAAGATCCATGTTGCCGATGCCTGGAGCGACCTTATGGGTAATGGTGTAAACAATTATACCACCGAGATTATTTTAAAAAGCGACACCCTCTACGTAAAACTCAGTTCCAGCGTATTGAGAGAAGAATTAAGTTACGGAAAACAAAAAATAATCGACATGTTAAACGAGTCCCTGGGCAAACCCTTAATTAAAAAACTGATTTTAAGATAATTGAATCTCAAAAATTATTTGAAATAATCCCGGTAAAAAAAACAACTTACAAGTATTTAATGTACCTTTGTGTCTAATTTATTATAATACAAATACAATGAGTAAAGGTACAGTAAAGTTCTTCAATGATTCTAAAGGATTTGGATTTATCGTTGAAGAAGACAACAACAAAGAACATTTCGTACACATTTCGGGATTAATCGATGAAATTCGTCAAGGCGACAATGTTGAATTTGATTTGCAAGAAGGAAGAAAAGGATTAAACGCAGTAAACGTAAAAGTAATCTAATAAAATATACTTTCACACTTACAACAAAACAAAAAAAGGGAACCAAATTGGTTCCCTTTTTTTATATCATATCGTATCTTATTTATTTGGGCGTTACGCTCTTTCGGCCTTCGGGCTTTGCGCACTACACAGTAGTTCGCTTCAATCCCTACCTACCGGCAGGCAGGCCTAACGCGACCAGGGAGTTTTAAAACATCTCCCGACCTGAGAAATGAAAAGCACCTTCAATAGCAGCATTTTCATCGCTATCGCTACCATGAATGGCATTTTCACCAATCGATTTTGCATAAAGTTTTCTAATGGTTCCTTCAGCAGCATCCTCAGGATTAGTAGCACCAATCAAGGTTCTGAAATCTTCAACGGCGTTATCTTTTTCTAAAATAGCTGCCACAATCGGGCCACTGGTCATATATTCAACGAGCTCTCCAAAGAATGGACGCTCCTTATGCACCCCGTAAAAAGTTTTTGCATCTCCAGTAGTCATTTGTGTTAATTTCATTGCCACAATTCTAAACCCTGAAGCCGCTATTTTTTCTAAAATAGCACCTATGTGTCCGTTCTCAACTGCATCAGGCTTAATCATGGTAAATGTTCTATTTGTTGCCATTATGGTATTTTTAAAATTTTTGGCAAAAGTACAGTTTTTTAAAGGAATCCCTAGTATAAGCTTAAAAAAGTTTAACGCAAACAAATGCTTCCCATCTAACGCCTAACAGTTCTTTTAAAACAAATGAATAAAACCCTTTAAAAGTACGATTTTCTATTTTACCTGTATTTTATTAAATTGTATCTTCGCTATCTATGACGAAACAAGATTTTACCGATATAAAAAAACTGTTAACTACAGAAAAAAATATTGTAATAGTTACCCATAAAAATCCGGATGGCGACGCCATTGGTTCCAGCCTTGGGTTATACCACTTCCTGAAAACCTATCATCAACATGTACTGGTTATTGTGCCCAACGATTATCCCTCTTTTTTAAAATGGATGCCAGGTCACGAACACATTTTAAAGCACGATACACAAACCGCTATTTGTGATTCTAAAATTGATAAAGCTGATATTATTTTCACTCTGGATTTTAATGCCTTCCACCGCACCGGACAAATGGAAAAACCTCTGGAGAATAGCAAAGCGTTAAAAGTCATGATAGATCATCATCAGGAACCGGATTCCTATGCCAAGTACACGTATAGCGATGTCCGGATGAGTTCCACTTCCGAAATGATTTATCATTTTATGGACCACCTTGATGCTTTGGATCATATCACTCCGGAAATTGCAACCTGTTTATATACAGGGATCATGACTGATACCGGTTCATTCAGGTTTTCCTCAACAACAAGTTTAACACATCAGGTTATCGCGCACCTCATTGAAGCCGGAGCACAAAACAGCGATATTCACAATCATGTTTTCGACTCGAACAGCTATAACCGTCTGCAATTATTAGGTTGTGCTCTTAACAATTTAAAAGTTATCCCGGAATCCCGGGCGGCCTATATCACGCTTTCGCAAGAAGAGCTTAACAAATATAATTTCAAAAAAGGCGATACTGAAGGCATCGTGAACTATGGATTATCACTTGAAAACGTGGTCTTGGCGGCTATATTTATTGAAGACAAACAAGAGGGTATCGTTAAAATATCACTGCGCTCCGAAGGTCACTTTTCAGTTAATGACATGGCCCGTAAGCACTTTAATGGTGGGGGTCATATCAATGCAGCAGGCGGGAAAAGTCATTTATCCTTAAAAGATACAGTTGAAAAATTTATTAGTATATTGCCTGAGTATAATAAAGCCCTAAATAATGAATAAATTGATGATATTGCTCCTGGCTATAGCCCTGGGAAGCTGCAAATCGCACGAAGCAAGAAAACCTATCACTTCAAAATCAGGTTCCTTCATTGATGAGTCAATCGCACGTAATAAAGCACTCAACGAACGAGAATATGCGAGTATCGAAAAGATCATGGAAAAGGACGGTAATACGTACATAGCTTCTGAAAACGGATTTTGGTATTACTACAATACAAAATCCGAAGTAGATTCTTTAGCAACACCTGCTTTCGGGGATATAATCAACTATGACTATAATATAAAATCCCTGTCCGGACAATTGATCTATTCCAAAGATGATCTCAAAAATCAGGATTATATCATGGACAAGGAAGAGCTGTTTAGTGGCCTCCGTGAGGGTTTAAAACTTATGAAACCAGGTGAAACAGTAACTTTTATTTTTCCATCCCAAAAAGCTTATGGCTATTATGGTGATGAATATAAAATTGGACGCAATGAGCCTCTTATTTGCGAAGTTACCTTAAACGCTATAACACAAAACCAAACCAATTAATCATGGTATCAATTAAACCTGCACTTAGGGTTTTAGGGGTATTACTTGCTTTTAGTTTAAGTGCCTGTAAAGCGCAATATCCCGATTTAAATGATGGTCTTTATGCCGAATTTGTAACAAACAAAGGCACTATGTTAGCCGAGTTGTATTATAAAAAAGTACCTGCTACCGTAGCAAATTTCGTTTCGCTCGCTGAAGGTAATAACCCTTTAGCAGACAGTAGTTATCAAGGTAAAAAGTTTTACAACGGACTAATTTTTCATCGTGTCATCAAAGATTTTATGATTCAAAGTGGTGATCCCACAGGAACCGGAAGCGGCGATCCAGGCTATAAATTTAATGATGAATTTTCTCCGGATTTGAAACACGATAAAAAAGGCATTTTAGCCATGGCTAATTCCGGATACAATACCAATGGAAGTCAGTTTTATATCACCCACAAAGAAACACCCTGGCTCAATGCCTATGACGAAGACACGCTTCTAAAACCTTGTGAAAACAGCCGTGTAAGCTGTCATACTATTTTTGGAGAAATCATAAAAGGTTTAAGCGTTATCGATACCATTGAACAAGAAGATACTATTGAAGAACTTAATATCATCAGGAAAGGCAGTGATGCAAAGAATTTTGACGCACCACAAGTATTTAAGGATCAGTTAGCAAAGGCAGAGCGTCTTGAAAAAGAGAAGGCCGCAAAAGAAGCAGCTTTATTAAAGGCCAATAAGGAAAAATTCGAGAAACAAAAAGAAAATGCCATTGCTTTGCCTTCGGGTTTAAAATACTTGATAACAAAGCAAGGTGATGGACCTAAACTTAAAGAAACTTCTGATGTATTAGCCCATTATTCCCTGTATTTTGAAAATGGGAAACTATTGGAGACCAGTAGGCTCGAAACTGCTGAAAAGAATAAAATGGTAAATCCAAAACGTAAGGCACGTAATGGCTACCAACCTATTGAATGCGACTTGAGTCCTGATGCACAAATGATTGCCGGTTTTAAAGAAGGACTTAGACAATTAAGTGTAGGTGATAAAGCAACTTTATTTATCCCCTATCATTTGGCCTATGGAGAGTACGGAATGCAAGGTATTCCTGGTAAAACAAACTTAATTTTTGAGGTAGAAATTACGGAACTTCTAAACTAAAGTTACATAAAGACCTCTGCTTTTAATTATCTTTACCCTGAAAATTAATAATTATGCAGCTCTTAAAATTCGATTGGAATCCGCTAACGGGTATCGACATTGTTGGAAACTTCAAGCTCCACTTTTATAGTTTAATGTGGGTAGTAGCCTTTGTTTTAGGCTGGTACATTATGAAATACATTTATAAAAAAGAAAAGATATCTCTAGATTTTCTTGACCCTTTGTTTATGTATACGGTGCTATCTACCATGATTGGCGCCCGTTTAGGCCACGTCCTGTTTTATCAGTCAGAATTGATCTCACAAGATTTTTTTAGCATATTTTTACCTTTTAAATTCAAAGGTGGATTTGAATTCACGGGTTTTCAAGGCCTTGCCAGTCACGGAGCGGCCATCGGAATCATCATCGGCTTGTATTTATACCGCAAGAAATACAAATACAAATCTCTTTTGTGGATCTTGGACCGGGTTGTAATTTCGGTCGCCTCAGGCGCGGTATTTATACGTATCGGTAATTTTATTAACTCAGAGATTATTGGAAAAGTAACCCAATCTGACTTCGGTGTTCGCTTCATTCAGAATTATTATAATCGTTATGAGGCCGTTCGCCTCACAGGAATTCAAAACGTTCAAAAAGCCTATGACGCTATTGGAAAAAATCAAGAACTTTTAGAAAAGGTCCCCTACCGTCATCCGGCACAATTATACGAATCATTCAGCTATATCTTTGTTTTTCTCATTCTGTGGTATTTCTACTCGAAAACAGAAAAAAAGAATCAGAGGGGCTTCCTATTTGGACTGTTCTTAATCTTATTATGGACGATCAGATTCTTTGTAGAATTTGTAAAAGAACCTCAAGGAGATGAATACATTGATTGGTTTGGGTTAGATACGGGCCAATGGCTAAGTATTCCGTTCATTTTAATCGGTTTATACTTCATGTTCCAATACAAACCTAAACATACAGTAAAATAATTGAAAAGCTATGCTGGCTAAAAAAGCAATCCGTTCATCTTTAATACTATTAGGGGCTTTAAGTTTAAGTCTGAATATATCTTGTAAACATAAACCGAAAGTGGTTGAACAAACCAAAATCACGTTTAAAAAAGAAGGTTCATTAACCCTATTCACAAAAGACAGCTTGACTATTCATTTAAATATCGAAATTGCCGATACCGAATATGAAAGAGAAACGGGTATGATGTATCGTCCTACTATGAAAACTGATCGTGGCATGCTTTTTATTTTTGAAGATGAAGCACCTCGATCCTTCTACATGAAAAATACGGAAATACCATTGGATATTATCTTTTTAGATGCACAACAAAAAGTGGTAAGTATTCAAAAAAACGCCAAACCATTTAATCAAGGGTCACTACCATCAGAAGGACCAGCCAAATATGTTTTGGAAGTTAACGGTGGTTTAGCAGACAGCTGGAACCTTTCGAAGGGTGATTCTATTGCCTTCAAAAAAGAATAAAATTGTTCCTTCATCATAAAAAAAAGCCTGTCAACTCAGATGCTGACAGGCTTTTACGAACAATTTAGTTAGTCCAGTCCTTTATTTTTTATCTTCTTTTTCCTTTACAGAATCGTACATAATTGGTGTTGCAATAAACAACGATGAGTATGTACCTACGATGACACCCACAATTAAGGCGAACATAAACCCTCGAATGGAATCGCCACCAAAAATAAATATAGCCAATAATACGACTAAAGTAGTGAGTGAGGTGTTTAAGGTTCTACTCAAGGTACTGCTTAAAGACAGGTTTATAACCTTATTAAAAGGCCATTTACTGTGTTCGTTATAAAACTCACGAATCCTATCGAATACCACAACGGTATCGTTAAGAGAATAACCAATCACAGTCAGGATCGCAGCAATAAACGCCTGATCAATTTCCATGTTAAATGGCATAAACTTGTACGTAAGCGAGAATATTCCTAAAGTAATTAATACGTCATGGAATACGGCTGTCACAGCACCTAATGAGAATTGCCAACGTTTAAAACGTAATAAGATATATAAGAACACAACGATTAATGACCCAAAAACAGCCCAAATCGATTGTTGTTTAATATCATCGGCAATGGTTGGTGTTACTTTATCGTACTTTAAAAGTCCAACCGTTTTAGTATCTGAATCGCTAATAAAATCATCGTAAGTAACCCCTTCTAAATACGGCTGTAGGGCAGAAAACAATTCGCTTCTGATCTCCTCGTCAACCTCACTTCCGGCTTCATTTACTTTATACTTGGTCGTAATTTTCAATTGATTTGCTGTACCAAAAGTTTTTACCTCAGCACTACCAAAAACATCTACTAATTCCGCTTGAATTTCAGTTGGACTCACATCCTGTGCAAAACGAACCTGATAGGTTCTACCCCCAACAAAATCAACACCCTGATCTAGTCCGTTTGTAAATAATGATCCTAAACTAACAAGGATCATAGAACCTGAAACAATATAGGCTACCTTGCGCTTATTCAAGAAATTCACATTGATATTTTTGAAAAGATTTTTGGTTACAGCGGTAGTAAAGGTCAGGTTACCACCTTTATTAACGTACCAGTCAATTAATAATCTGGTTATAAAAATAGCTGTAAATAAGGATGTACCTATACCAATTAGTAAGGTTGTAGCGAATCCTTTAATAGGCCCGGAACCAAAAATGAAAAGGATTAATGCCGTAAGGCCGGTAGTAATGTTAGCATCTAAAATTGATGATAAGGCATTACTGAAACCATCGTTAACCGATTCACGCTGACCTTTACCTTTAATCAGCTCCTCCCTAATACGCTCATAGATAAGAACATTCGCATCCACGGACATACCTATTGTTAATACAATACCTGCAATGCCTGGAAGTGTAAGTACGGCGCCCAAGCCGGAAAGCACTCCAAAAATGAGTAGGATATTAAAAATCATGGCAATATCAGCGAAACCACCAGATTTGCCATAGTACATAATCATCCATAATAACACCAATACTAAAGCAATTAAGAATGACTTCGTACCACTGTCTATAGATTCCTGTCCTAAAGACGGTCCTACCACCTCACTTTGAATAATATCCGCTGAAGCCGGTAATTTACCTGCACGTAAAACGTTCGCTAAATCTATAGCTTCATTTAAAGAGAAATCACCTGAAATAGATGAGTTACCTCCGCTAATTGGACCATTGGTAACACCTGGTGCAGAATAAACAATATCATCTAGAACAATCGCGATATAGCCTTTATCATTATAGGCTTTCGTAGTCATTTCTTCCCAAATCTTTGCGCCTTTTGCATTCATCTGCATGGACACTTCCGGTTGATTAGTTTGACCAAATGCCTGACGGGCATCAACAATAACAGAACCACTTAATTCAGGAACGTCATCTCGATTCCCTACCAAGGCATACAAATTAATAAGCTCGCTATCACTTTGAGATTTCCCGAAAGCAAATTTAGTATAACGTTGCTCCGGAGCGAGCAAAGCACGGATTGGTGCCATGTTTAAATATCGTTTTACCTTTTCTTTATCCTTCTCATTAATCATAGCAATAGCTGAAGGATTTGGGGATTGAAACAATAAACTTGTTAATGGATTATTTTCAGGTTTAACCGTCGTTGAATCTGTAGCAGCTTCACCCAAGAGTTCATCAATAGTTGAATCCTGATCGGCATCCTCAATGTCCTGAGACTCTTCGGTCTTTTCATCACCCTGGTCTCCAACAATATCTTTTAAAGCCTCATTGGCTTGATTTAAGAAGGTATATAATGCTTGATTTTTATTAACTTCCCAGAATTCAAGCTGTGCTGTATTCTGTAATAAACGAATCGCACGTTCTTTATCCTTTACTCCAGGTAATTCAACAAGAATACGTCCAGAGGTTCCCAATCGCTGAATGGTGGGTTGGGTAACACCAAATTCATCAATACGTTTTCTTAATACTTCAAAAGCTGATACAATAGACTCGTCAACCTTTTGTTCAATAACTTGTTTTACCTCATCATCAGACATCGTTCCGTTTATTTCACCGTCTAATGCTTTGGTGTAAAAAATATCAGGTGATGCTAATTTCGTATCTCCTTTGATTTTATCAAAGGCGGCAAAAAAGTCTTCCAAATACGTGTTTTGACTATTTTTTTGGATCTCACTGGCATCATCCAACGCCTTATTGAATACAGGGTTTGTTGTGCGATTGGCTAAGGCTACTAAAATATCTTTTACAGAAATCTGAAGCGTAACACTAACCCCGCCTTTAAGGTCTAAACCTAAAGGCATGGCCTTTTCTTTAACCTGATTAAAGGTATATTTTGCGATTCCTATATTGAATACCGTATCGTTGGCAATCGAGTCTAAATACCGTGCCTCTTCTTGGCTGCGCTTTTCCCGATAATTAGTTTCTGAATCGGGGATTGAATTAATTGCTTGTTGTTCAGCATTATCTTCAATAGCATTCGTTTTGAAGGTGAATGACAATTGATAGATACTTACCAAACCAAACATAATAGCGAATAATTTTACTAATCCTTTGTTTTGCATTGTTATATCTTTTGAGTCAAATGTTTTTTTTAAAACGGGCAAATATAGAATTTACGCCACGATTTGACAAAATTTAAATGTAAATTAAAATGTTGTTTTTTATGGTGTTGACTAGATAGTTCTTTAAGGTCTGTTTAGAAGTTTATCAACACAAATACGCTGCTAAGGAGACCCTGATTTAAGTAAGGGGTCCGGCCCGAACCTGAGGTGTTTTTTGAGGCAAATGTTGCTGAAAAGTAGCAACATAAAAAGCTGGTTTAAGAGGCTTAATACCGTATGAGGTCATATTACAGGAACCATCGTAATATGTTCCATAGAATTTATTTTGTTCAAAATAAGAATCTGTTTTCAACTTTAAAACTGAAATAGAAACACCGTTCAGATCTGAATGATTAGGCCCCTTTTTTTGAATTTCAAAAATATCAAGCTTATAAGACAGCGTTTGATCCTTGACCGGAACATCAGAAGGTAACTGATTCTCGGAAGATGCGGCGATGTCAAAATCTAAATCTGGTTCATCAGAGAAGGTTTTTTTAATAACATCAACATCTTTATCACTGTAATAACAGATCCTTAGAATACCATTTTTCTGATCTTTTAAACGAATATTGCTAACACCTAGAAGCTTTAATTGAGCCTTGATATTATCGATCGTTATACGGGCATCATCTGAATAAATAGCGTCATTATGAAATTGAAGTACAATTTCCTGATTGGGTACTTCATTTTTGTGTTGAGACAACACACCAATAAAGGCCAACAATACAATTAAAATGTAGCTTTTTAAACGCATGGGCCAAATATAAAAAATAAAGACTGTATTTCTACAGTCTTTAGTTAAATATTACAAGGTGTTCAAAAGTGATCTATACGTCTAATAAACCGTTGGTTTTACGCACGCCTTCCGCACTAGCCTGCATATGTGCTTTTTCAGCTTCGCTTAACGGTACATCAACAATCTTTTCAATACCATTTTTACCTAAAATCACAGGCACACCAATACAAATATCATTAAGCCCATATTCACCCTCTAAAAAGGTAGAACAAGGGAACATTTTCTTTTGATCACAGGCGATGGCCTGCACTAAGCCACTTACCGCAGCTCCTGGAGCGTACCAAGCAGAGGTTCCTAATAATTTGGTTAGAGTTGCACCTCCAACTTTGGTGTCTTCAGCAACCTGATTCAATCGGTCTTCACTTAAAAATTCAGAAACTTTAATACTGTTTCTGGTCGCGTGCGAGGTTAAAGGCACCATTCCGGTATCACTATGACCTCCAATCACCATACCATCTACATCACTAATAGGGGCATCTAAAGCTTCCGCTAAGCGGTATTTAAAACGAGCGGAATCCAAAGCACCACCCATCCCAATAATTTTATTTTTTGGAAGATCCGATGTTTTGTGCACCAAATAGGTCATGGTATCCATTGGATTACTCACCACAATAATAACTGCGTTCGGCGAGTTTTTGATGAGGTTCGAGGACACATCCTTTACGATACCTGCATTTATTCCAATGAGCTCTTCACGTGTCATACCTGGTTTTCTTGGGATCCCTGATGTAATAACACAAATATCACTATCGGCTGTCTTACTGTAATCGTTAGTTACTCCAGTAATTTTGGTATCAAAACCATTTAAAGAGGCACACTGCATTAAATCCATGGCTTTTCCTTCGGCATAACCTTCTTTAATATCTAATAACACAACCTCGGAAGCGAAATTTTTAAAGGCAATATACTCTGCACAACTGGCGCCAACTGCTCCTGCGCCTACAACGGTAACTTTCATAAGATAATTTTTATATGTTTTGATTAAACTTGCTTAATTGGTAACATATTCATTGTTTAAAGATAACTAGCAAATGGCTGTATAAAACAATGAAAGTCACGCAAAATTACGAATTAATAAGCGTTAAATAAAAAAAGGCACAAGATAAAATCCTGTACCTTTTAATAAGTAACAATAACTAAACTAACTAAAACTAATAATCACTATTAATGAAAATTAAAAACTAAATTTTTTATCTGAAACCGAAATTAACTCCGACTGAAAATGCATTGTAATCTGAAATATGATACTCTGCGTTCAATCTGAAGAAACTCAGTTTTAATTTTGTTCCAATGGTTCCTCTCACAGCTGAAACTTTACTGGATACCGAAAACGGATCTGTAATGGTTTGCTGAAACAAGGGGCCGTTATTTACGGTATAACTACCTAACAAATCAGAATTTGATTTTCCCGATATATACCCCAATCCACCATAGAAATTAATAACTGGTAATTTGGTTGAGGCTATAAGTTGTAATAGAACGGTATTGGTACCTGTCTCTAATCGTTGATCATTACCACTAATACCTGAGGAATCAGTAAGATTATACTTTCCATCTAAATGAGTATAAGCCACCAAACCAGAAATTGCAACAGGCAATAATTTATCTGCAGGTAACCATTTGGTAAATTCCATTTGTATCCCAGCACCATACATTTTAATCGAAACATCATCTGTTTTAATCGATGGTATGAAACGGGCTTTTACTTCAATTCCTTTAACTAGTCCAATAGCCCCTTGAATAAAGGCTGTGGGTAACAAGTTTCCGGTACTATTACCGATGCCACCTGGAAGGGTAATGGTTTCCTGTTGTTCTCCCAGAATTGGATCATCGTAGGTCACGATAATATCTATATTCTGGTTATTATCACCCAACGCTGAAGCCACCATTTTTGCACCAGAAGGATCCGAAGGATCGTCAAAGGTCACTGTAAAATCTTGATCCGGACTATTATAATCGGCCATATCCATTAAAAACGACTTATGCTCATCTTTAAAAACAGCCGCATTCGCGATTAAGGAAATTTCAAATCCGCCCAAAGGTTTTGCATCCGCAGTATTGAACCAACCGGCATTCATACTATGAATCAATCCATCGGTTGCTGGTGAGAGATAATCATTAGCAAATCGCTCTGCATTATCTACTCCGGCAGCTAATAAAGCATCAATATCCTGAGCTTTTGAGGAAAGTGTTGCCAAACAAAGCAACGAAAATAAACATAACTTTTTCATTTATAACATAGATTTGGAGATACAAACATAGTAAAAATTTCATACAAAACAACATTTAATCGAAAAAAAATGCATTTTACCGATGTTTTTATCAGGTTAAACTTAAAATTTTGCTCTTACACTCACATTTGGGGTTAGCCCAAGTGTTGTATTAATTATCTGTATGGTGGAATTTTCGTCCTGAGGATTCACCTCATAATATCGGTTAATACTATTTTGACGAATAAAAGGGTGGATTCGAGCTTCTCAAAAATTCTATATCTTTACACAATAATAGTAACGCTAATTTAACGTTGTTATTAATTGAATTGAAACCACAAACATAATAATTACGTACATGTTATGGATAAAAAAACAGCTGATCACCTCGTAGGCAGATGTTTAAAAAACAAAACCCAAATGAAACGTAAACTCTTAATTATTTTTTCATTTATCACTGTAGTTTATAGTTGTTCCAATGATGAACCGATAAACAGCCAGGATACTACGTTCATAAATAAAGCACTTAACAGACAAACAACTGGAAGTTCGGCGAATGATCTACTTTCAGATGATAAATTTACAAGTATGATTATAGAGTTGGTTTATGTTGAAGGTTATGCTCCTGACCCTGCTACAGAGACCAATTTCTTGAATTTATTACAACAACGCATCTATAAGCCTGGAGGTATTACAGTTGAAAAACGTTCGATACCATCTCCAGGAAAGGATGTTTACACTATTCAAGATATCGCTCAAATTGAACGCGATAACCGCCAGTACTATAACGATGGTGATACCATTGCCGTTTGGGCCTATTTTTCGGATGGAAAATCAGATAGCGATTCTTCTGATAATAGAACCGTTATTTTAGGGACGGCTTATTGGAATACCTCGTTTGTAATTTATGAGAAGACATTGCAAAGCTTTAGTGGCGGAAACTTTGAGCCTAGTCAAACGCTATTGGAGTCTACCGTTATTTTTCATGAATTTGGTCATATTTTCGGTTTGGTGAACTTAGGATCATCCATGCAAACCGACCATGAAGATCTAGAGCACCCAAAACATTGCACGGTTGATACCTGTTTAATGTATTGGGCTACCGAATCAGCTATAGGTGTTGCCGACTTCGCTAATATGAATGCACCTCCGGATTTTGATGCACAATGTATAGCCGATCTGCAGGCTAACGGGGGTAAATAATATTAAACCAAAAAAGACTCGGAAATTGTTAAATAAAACGTCAAAGACGATTTTAACTAAATCCATCTTTAAAATGAATAAAAAAGGCTGTCTTGGAATAGACAGCCTTTTATTTTTTATTCTAATTTAAATTACACATCGATATTCGCATAAATAGCATTCTTCTCAATAAACTCACGACGTGGTGGAACCTCATCTCCCATAAGCATTGAGAAAATTCTATCAGCTTCCGTTCCATTATCGATATTTACTTGTCTTAAAGTTCTAAACTCAGGATCCATGGTAGTATCCCAAAGTTGTCCAGCGTTCATTTCACCCAAACCTTTATAACGCTGAATTCCGGCACTTCCACCAAATTCTTCGTTAATCTTATCTCGTTCTTTATCACTCCAGGCATATTGCTTTTTATTACCTTTCTTCACGAGGTACAAAGGCGGCGTAGCAATATAAACATGACCGGCTTCAATAAGTTCCTTCATATATCTGAAGAAGAAGGTTAAAATTAAGGTTGCAATATGAGATCCATCGATATCAGCATCACACATAATTACAATCTTGTGATAGCGCAATTTCGATAAGTTCAAAGCTTTACTATCTTCCTCAGTTCCTATAGTAACACCTAAGGCTGTGAAAATATTTCGGATCTCCTCATTTTCAAAAACCTTGTGGGTCATCGCCTTTTCTACATTTAATATTTTCCCGCGAAGCGGAAGAATCGCCTGAAACTTTCTATCACGCCCTGCCTTGGCTGTTCCACCTGCGGAATCACCCTCTACAAGAAATACTTCACAAAGAGACGGATCTTGTTCGGAACAGTCACTTAATTTCCCTGGTAATCCACCAATACTCATCACAGTTTTACGCTGAACCATTTCACGCGCCTTTTGAGCTGCGTGGCGTGCTTGAGCAGCAAGAATCACTTTTTGAACAATGATTTTAGCATCATCCGGATGTTCTTCTAAATAATCGGTAAGCATTTCTGATACTGCCTGACTCACAGATGCGGAAACTTCACGGTTACCTAATTTGGTTTTTGTCTGACCTTCGAATTGTGGCTCGGCTACTTTTACCGAAACGATAGCTGTTAAACCTTCTCTAAAGTCGTCTCCCGCAATGTCGAATTTCAATTTATCCAACATACCGGATTCATCGGCATATTTTTTAAGCGTATGTGTTAAACCACGACGAAATCCAGATAAATGTGTTCCTCCTTCATGCGTGTTAATATTGTTTACGTAGGAATGAAGATTTTCAGCGTAAGAAGTATTGTAAACCATAGCCACCTCAACAGGCACACCATTTTTCTCCCCTTCAAAGGCAATAACATCGCGCATTAAAGGTTCTCGGTTACCATCTAAATACTTGATAAATTCCTTTAAACCTTCTTCAGAATAAAAGGTTTCTCCTTCAAACGAACCATCATCTTTTTTATGACGTTTATCTACCAAATGAATGGTTATACCTTTATTCAAGTAAGCCAGTTCACGCATTCTACTTGCTAATGTATCGTAACTATACTCCAGGGTTTGGGTAAAAATAGTAGCGTCTGGTTTAAAGGTCACTACGGTTCCACGCAGGTCGGTTTCACCAATAGCTTTTACAGGATATAAAGGTTTTCCGCGCTCATATTCCTGTTCCCAAACAGTTCCGTTTCTGTATACCGTTGCTCTTAAATGCTCTGATAAGGCATTAACACAACTTACACCAACACCGTGCAATCCACCTGATACTTTATAGGAATCTTTGTCAAACTTCCCTCCAGCTCCAATTTTGGTCATTACAACTTCCAGAGCAGAAACGCCTTCTTTTTTATGAAGATCTACCGGGATGCCTCGTCCATCATCTTCAGTGGTAATGGAGTTGTCTTCGTTAATGGTTACCGTAATTTTGTTACAATGGCCAGCCAGCGCTTCATCTATGGAGTTGTCAACAACCTCATAAACAAGGTGGTGTAATCCACGTGTACCGACATCACCAATATACATGGATGGACGCATGCGCACATGTTCCATACCTTCTAAAGCCTGAATACTATCAGCAGAGTAATTATGCTTGTTAAATTCTTCTTTGGGTTCGCTCATCTTTTATATTTTATCTTAAAATTTAGTTTGCTTTCATCAAAAAAAAAGATGCCATCTAGCATCCTTTTGAATACAAACAAATATAAGAATTTATAATGCCTTTTTAAAGCTTTTTATCGCATCTTTAAGATAATTATCAACATTTGTTAATTACTTAAAAGTGCCTTAAAACAGCTAAAAAGGGCCTTAAAATGAATTTTACTTAATTTTAAAGACTTACTCGATTGGTATTTTTTAACAAATTGCTTAAATCGCTTCTAAGCATTTATCAACCATTAAAAATGGACCCAAAAAAGCATCAAATTCTGCTAAAAAAAAGTTTTTTTTCCTTTAAAAATACCACAATTCGTAAACTTAGTTTTAAAACCTTACCAAAAAGCCGTTAATCCACAAAATTCTTAAGGATTCATGTGTTAAATTCATAATTATGTAACCATTTGTATTTCATATTCAAAAGACCATAATCTGTTTTATTTTTAGAAGTGATAAGTTGTTTACTCCTTAAAAACTTTCGTAATTTTACCCCCTTATTAAAATTAGAATTTAACACTGAAAAAAGACATGAGTAAGATGATGACAGTCGACGTATTGTCGAGTATTAAAGGAGCAAAGCCGAGTGCGGCCGTGAACAAATTATTTGACGTTATTAAAAACGCCCAAACAAATAATAATAACACCTCTTTTAATAATAATCATAATAATCCTGTGTCTATAAATGACCTAAGAGCAGATGTGGTCGTGGCGAGTTCTGACATTGAGAAGGAAATCATCAAAGAGAATTTTCCTAAAGAGAAGGATGGTTATTTAGTTGTTTCAAAAGTTATTGAAGAATAATCATGGAGTCTCAAATATTAAAAATTCATCGACAATTGGTGAATAAAGACGTGTCCTGCACCGCACTGATTCAGGACAAATTGGATGCACTAGCTGCTAACACGCATCATACCGTAAATACTTTGCTACCTGATTATGCTTTGGCTCTTGCTGCCAAAGTTGATGCTAAAATTTCTAATGGTGAAACCATAGGAATCTTGGAAGGCATTCCCTTTGGAATTAAGGATGTATACATGCTGCAAGGCACTTATGCCACGGCGAGTTCGAAATTATTACAAAACTACAAATCGGCTTATACGGCCACAGCTATTCAAAAATTATTGGACCTGGGCGCTATTCCTATTGTAAAAGAAAACTGCGATAGCTTTGGCCATGGTTCTTCAAGCGAGAATACCATTTTTGGTGCTGTGAAAAATGCCAAAAATCCAGATTTGGTGGGTGGTGGTTCTAGCGGAGGCTCTGCTGTAAATGTCGCCAAAGATTTTACTGTATTCTCTATTGGTGGTGATACCGGAGGCTCCATTCGTCAGCCAGCCGGATATAACGGTGTTTTTGGCTTTAAACCAAGCTACGGACGTATTTCCCGTTATGGTTTGATGGCCTACGCCTCATCTACGGATTGTGTTGGACCCATTGCAAAATCGATTGAAGATATCCGTATCGTGCTTAACGCCATGAGCGGTAAAGACGTTAAGGATCAAACAACTTTCGAATCGACACCTATAAGCGAGGAAATAATTTCAAAAGAAAATACTGTAAAAACCGTAGGATATTTTAAAAACTTTATCGAAAGTGATGCCATTAATCCTCAGATAAAGGCTGATTTTTTAAAAATTATCGAAATCTTAGAAGCTAAAAAAATAGAAGTAAAAGCCTTAGATTTCTTTGATTCCGAAACTTTGGTTTCAACCTATTATACGCTCGCAATGGCTGAAACAGCGTCGAACCTCTCACGTTTGGACGGCACAAACTATGGCAATCGTATTGAAGCGGATTCATTAAAAGAATCCTATGCTGTGACCCGGTCTGAAAACTTTTCAGAAGAAAGTAAACGTCGTATTGTAGGCGGTAATCAGGTATTATCACAGGGCTTTAGTGACGCCATTTACCTAAAAGGATTAGAGTTGCGTGATGCCATTTCGGCTAACTTCGAATCTGATTTTAAAGCAGTTGATATTATTTTATCACCGGTTACACCAAATACGCCTCCTAAAATTGGTGACAGTTTAAAAGATCCTTTGGCGATGTATTTGTCAGACGCTTATACCGTAGGATTCAGTTTAGGCCAATTACCAACCTTAACCATTCCTCAAGGCACAGAGACCGGTTTACAGATCACAGCGGCAAAAACTAAGGACGCCCTTGTATTGCAATTTGCTAACACTTTAAAAACACTATTGTAATGGAGTTAGAAGCAATTGACAAGGCACTGAAAGCCCACGATTTGGAGCTCGTTATCGGTTTAGAAACCCACGTGAGATTAAACACGAAAACAAAATTATTTTGTTCATGTGCCAATACGGAAACAGACGAACCGAATACCAATATCTGTTCTGTATGTACAGGGCAAATGGGTGTTTTACCAGCCATTAACAAGGAGGCGATCACGAAAGCCATTTATTTTGGAAAGGCGGTAAAATCGTCGTTTGAAAATGAGATCATTTCCTGGGACCGGAAACACTATGAGTATCCGGACAACCCTAAAAATATTCAGATCACACAGTTTCATAATCCTATTATTCCTGACGGACAAGTATCTTGCTTTAGAAATGATGGGTCGCAGTTTACAGTGAATTTAACACAGGTTCATATTGAAGAAGATGCCGCCAAGTTACTTCATGAAAAAAACAACTCTTTAGTCGATTTTAATAAGGCCGGGGTACCATTAATTGAAATTGTCACCGAACCCTGTATTCGCCATATTGAAGATGCATCGATCTATGCACAATACATTCAACGAATCGTTCAGAATTTAGGGGTGTCTGAAGCCAATTTGGAAAAAGGGGAATTTAAATCGGATGTTTCGATCTCACTTCGAAAAAAACATAGCTACAATTTAAATCCACGTACCGAAATTAAAAACCTGAACTCTTTCAAGTTTATGGTGGAGGCTCTAAAGGAAGAGGTTGAAAAGCAACTGGATTATTATCTGGAGAATAAAACTTTTAGACCGGATCAAACCACCGTATTATTTGATGCCGATTTGAAGCAAACCAGAACCATGCGTAAAAAGGAATACGAAGCGGATTATAGATTTATCCGTGAACCGGATTTACCTTTTGTTACGATCAAGGAGGCCGTGGATGCTATACAAGTAGACACATCTACCCTTCCTTTTGCCGTGGAGTCTATCCTGATCAATGGCGGTGTTTTACCACAAGATGCCAAGTTTTTTACTGCGGATGCGCTTCGATCTAAAACCTTCATGACTTTTAATGAAGCCATTCAAGATCCGTCATATGTTGCCAAAACATTGGCAAACAATATAAAACCTGAAGATTACGATAAAATTCAAAACCCATCGGATTTTATTGATATTTTCCAGCGCTTCAAAGCTGAGACCATTACTGCTGTTCTGGCACAACATGCCTTTAGCGAATTAATAAAAAACCCTGAATTCGACTACAAGGCGTACTTTGAGGGACATAGTATTTCGGATGCCACAATCGAGAATGCTATCCAACAGGTAATCTCTGAAAATAGGGTAATAGCTGACGAAGTTGCCGCAGGAAACCATGGTAAAGCCGGTATTTTAGTTGGAAAAGTTATTGGTATCATTGGCAAAGGCGCACCGGGTAAAGTGATCCGTGAACGTATTATCGCAGATCTATCTGGAGAAAGATCCTTACCTGCTACGGATCAGATTTCAACAGAAAAGCCCAAGATCAAAAACATAAAATCCACAGTAAAACCTGAAGAAATCCTTCCGGAAATTCCTATGGTTATTAAAGACAGCTATCGGACACATCTCGCTTCACAACTGTCTGAAGAAAGCATTGAACAGGAGGTAACCCTATCTGGTTGGGTATCTAGTGTCAGAGACCACGGCGAGCTTATTTTTATTGACTTACGAGATTCGAGCAATGAAATTTTTCAGGTGCGTTTAAGTCGGGAATCCTTTCCCAATTTAGACGAATTAGTGAAGTTGAAACCCGAATCGGTCATTATGGTTTCCGGAACAGTTGTTCAAAGAAAAGCTGATGATTATAACAAAGCGTTACGAACCGGAACTATCGAATTAGAGGCCGTAAGTTTGGATATATTGAACCTTTCCCGAACATTGCCATTCGAAATAAAAAGGGCTACAAAAACGAACGAAAACACACGATTCCAATATAAGTTTTTAGATCATAGGAATCCTGATGTACGTCGTGCTATTGTAAACCGCCACAAGGTGATTAAGTTACTACGAGATGTTCTGGATCGTGCCGATTTTCTGGAGATTGAAACACCAATCTTGAGTGCAGGAACTGACGAGGGCGCGCGCGAATTTATTGTACCCACACGTAAACAATCCGGAGCCTTTTACACCTTGCCACAGGCACCCCAGCAGTTCAAACAAATGCTCATGGTGAGTGGCTATGAAAAATATTTCCAGATCGCACGCTGTTTCAGAGATGAAGATTCTCGTGGTGATCGACAACCGGAGTTTACGCAACTGGATCTCGAAATGGCCTTCGCGAGTATGGAGCAGATCATCGATCTGAACACCAAGATGTTCAATGAAGTCGTAACAACGGTATACGGCAACAAATGGCAGCTTAAACCATTTGAGGTTTTAACGCACAAGGAAGCGATGGATTATTATGGTTGCGACCGTCCGGATTTACGCTTTGGTTTAAAGCTTCTCGATATTACTGAAATTGTAAAAGACACTACATTTCAGGTGTTCAGCAAACCTATCGATGCCGGAGGAATAGTTAAATGCATCAAAGTAACTGCCGAAGAACAAGGTAAAAAACGTTTATCAAAAGGACAAATCGAAAAACTAACGAGCATTGCGCAAGAACACGGTCTTGGAGGTTTAGCCTATATCATAGTAAATAAAGAGGGATTACAATCTCCAATTATCAAGTTCTTAGGAGAAGACATCGCCACAAATATTATTGCAAAATCTCAAGCTCAGGTTGGTGATATTGTATTCTTTTCTGCGGCTGATTATGCTACTGCCAACAAAGCTTTAGATGCGGTTCGCCAGGAATTGGGGGCCATGTTGAAACTTATCAACCCCAAGGAATTGCGTCCGGCATGGGTGATCGATTTTCCAATGTTTGAACGAACTGAAGAAGGTCGGTGGACGTTTACTCATAATCCATTCTCAATGCCTGCAGTTAAAGATATTGACAAGCATATGCGAGGTGATGATAAGGAAATTGGCAATATAATTGCCCAACAATATGACCTGATCCTAAATGGTTACGAAATTGGAGGTGGTTCTGTACGGGCTCACAAGCCGGAAATTTTAGAAGCCACTTACAGAAATATGGGATATTCGAAAGATGACATGCTTAAAAGTGTTGGGACCATGTACAAGGCATTTCACTATGGTGCACCACCACATGGCGGAATTGCCTGGGGTATCGACCGCTTGATGATGATCCTTGAGAAAAAAGCATCCATCAGAGAAGTGATGGCTTTTCCAAAAACAGGAACTAGTGAAGATCTATTATTTGGTGCGCCCTCAACCCTTTCTCTTAAAAAAGTTGAAGAGATGAATGTCACGATTCTCAAAAAATAAAGACATCAATACCTATTAATTTTTAAAATAGCTTCGGTTCGTTCTGAAGCTTTTTTATTTATAAATAAATGGAAAAACAAACTTTAACAGTATATGGTAACTTTTATAAAAACTTTAAGAAAAATTACACTTACTTTTATTGAAAATAAAAACTAATAACTATGAAAAAAACAACACTAATTACCACAATTTGCATGGCCTTAACCATGCTATTTGCCTTAAATGTAAATGCACAAAAGTTTCCTAAGTTGGATGCAAGTCCTATGGATGCTGCAGCTTTCCCTACAAGCTACAAAGAGGCAAATAAACTAATAAAAATTATTTACAGCAGACCCCAATTAAAAGACAGAGACTTAAACACGCTTGCCCCGGCAGGTAAAGTTTGGCGTACTGGTGCTAATGAAGCTGCACAGCTTACCTTGTACACCGATATGAAATTAGGAGACACTACTGTAAAAGCTGGTACTTATACATTTTATACTATTCCAGGCGAAGACGAATGGACTGCTATTGTGAGCACCGATTTAAATACCTGGGGCTCTTATTTTTATGATGAAGCTAAAGATGTAGCACGTATTACAGTGCCGGTATCTAGTGGCGACGAATCATTAGAAGCATTTTCAATTGTATTCGCAGGATCCGATGAAGGTGTCGACATGCATTTAGGTTGGGGTAACAAACGTATTACTGTGCCTTTTACAAAAGCATAAAATCCAATTTTGGATAATTAAAAAAGGTTCAAGCGGTTTAGCCACTTGAACCTTTTTTATTTGGGATTTTCTTTTTATTCTAGGGAATATTCAAATACTTATGGGTTTGTAAGGACACTTTCCATTTCGGGTTTTTCATAACATAATCCACGATTTCAGGAACCACTTTATCTCGTTTGCTCCATTCCGGTTGTAGATATAAGATACAATCTTTATTCACCTTAGAAGCTTGTTCTTCCGCAAAGCGGAAATCATCTTTATTATACACAATAACCTTCAACTCATGCGCCTTAGCATAAACCTCTTTTGTTGGTAACTTTAATTTTTTAGGCGACAAACAAATCCAATCCCAGGTTCCTGTAAGTGAATAAGCACCAGAGGTTTCTATATGAACCTTCAAATTATTATCTTTTAATAGTTTGGTTAAAAAAGACATATCCCACATTAATGGTTCACCCCCCGTAACAACAATGGTATCACTATATTTTTTAGCATTTTCTACTATTTTTATTGCCGCTGTTGGCGGATGAAGATCCGCGTTCCAGCTTTCTTTAACATCGCACCAATGGCATCCCACATCACAGCCTCCCAGACGAATAAAATAAGCTGCCGTTCCTTTATGATAGCCTTCACCTTGAATGGTGTAAAACTCCTCCATTAAGGGCAACATTTCGCCTTTATCCACCTGTATTTGCATATCTTTATTCATAGGGCGCAAAGATACGGTATTGCCCCGAAATTATTCAAAGTTTTATATATCTTGTTCCAAGGTATTCAAGCAGAATAGTTATTTTTATAAAAAATTAAATCGATGTCAAAGACCGAGGACTTTTTCAATTACATCACAGCAGGTTATACTACTAAAGGAGATTATATTCCTGTAGGGGCTGCGATGCTAGACGGGGAAACCATTACTGGAGCTCATATTAAAATTCCATTAAAAACCATGAACCGTCACGGCCTTATTGCTGGCGCCACTGGTACAGGAAAGACAAAATCCTTGCAGGTTTTAGCTGAAAATCTCAGTGAACGTGGGGTTCCTGTTTTACTTATGGATATTAAAGGTGACCTTAGTGGTTTGGCGCAACCGAGTCCAGGACATCCAAAAATTACCGAGCGTCACGAGAAAATTGGTTTACCTTTTGATGCAAAAAAATTTCCGGTGGAGATTTTAACATTGTCGGAACAGAATGGTGTTCGGTTACGGGCTACCATAAGTGAATTTGGCCCGGTGTTACTCTCAAGAATTCTCGATTTAAGTGATGTTCAGGCCGGTATCGTTGCGGTACTTTTTCAGTATTGTGATGACAATAAGCTTCCTATTTTAGATTTAAAAGACTTTAAAAAAATCCTTCAATACGCCACAAATGAAGGTAAGGAAGAATTCGAAAGATCATATGGCCGGATTTCAACGGCTTCAACCGGTGCCATTTTACGTAAAGTTGTGGAATTAGAGCAACAAGGTGCCGATCTGTTTTTTGGTGAAACGTCTTTTGAGGTTGACGATCTGCAGCGTATCGATGAAGACGGAAGAGGCTACATTAATATCATCAGACTTACCGATATACAAGATAGACCAAAACTTTTTTCCACCTTCATGCTGAGCTTATTAGCCGAAATATATTCAACATTTCCAGAGCAAGGCGATAGCGACAGACCGGAATTGGTTATTTTTATCGATGAGGCTCATCTGATTTTTAACGAAGCTTCCAAAGCACTCCTAAATCAGATTGAAAGTATTGTGAAACTGATTCGAAGTAAAGGTGTTGGGCTATATTTTGTAACTCAGAATCCTACTGATGTGCCTGAGGAAGTTCTGGGGCAATTAGGCTTAAAAGTACAACACGCCTTGCGAGCCTTTACAGCCAATGATAGAAAAGCTATTAAACTAACAGCTCAAAATTATCCGGATTCGGATTATTACGATACAACAGAAGTACTAACTTCATTAGGCATTGGAGAGGCCTTGGTCTCTGCCTTAGATGAAAAAGGTCGTCCTACTCCTTTGGCAGCCACGATGATGCGTGCACCAATGAGTCGGATGGATGTACTTAGCGACACTGAACTAAGTGACTTACTGGGAGGATCGGCGCTGGTGAAAAAATATAACGACACCATAGATCGTGAAAGTGCCTATGAATTACTAAACACTAAAATTGCCAAAGCAGATGCTGAAGAAGCAAAAGAAAAAGCCAAAAAGGAACAAGAAGCTTTAGACCGAGCTTCTTCAAAATCATCACGACGCTCCCGAGGCCAGTATCAGCGTATGGATCCTATTGTAAAAGTACTTACCAGTGCAACATTTATCAGAAGCGTATTTGGTATTTTAACTAAAGTGTTAAAAAAGTAAGTTTTTAATCCATGAATCCATTTCTTTCAAAAATTCTAGTCGATATGGCTAGAAAAAAAATACGAGCACGAAGAAAAGTTGATAAACCTATCAGCAAAAAAGAGATTGTCCCCTTAGTTAGAAAATTCCAGGTAGAATTAACTCATGCCGTTAGGGAGTATATTTTTATAATTATCGGTGTGTTTTCGGCTGGATTTGGCTTAAAAGGATTCTTACTGCCTAATCATTTTATAGATGGTGGCGCAACTGGGATTTCATTACTTTTACAACACATCACTCATTTAGAATTAGGACTTATTTTAATTGTTGTGAACCTCCCCTTTATATTTCTAGCTTCAAAAACAATTGGCAAAAAATTTGCTATTAAAAGTATTCTCGCAATACTTCTTTTAGCACTTGTAGTTCACTTTATTGATTACCCTACCATTACCGAAGATAAATTATTGATCGCCATTTTTGGAGGCTTCTTTTTGGGCCTGGGAATTGGCATGTCTATGAGAGGAGGAAGTGTTATTGACGGCACAGAGGTTTTGGCCATTTACCTCAGCAGAAAGCTATCTATGACCATAGGAGATGTTTTATTTCTAATCAATATTTTAATCTTTTCTGTAGGCTCTTACGTACTGTCGGTAGAGATTGCATTATACGCCATTTTAACATACTTATCGGCATCAAAAACTGTAGACTTTGTTGTAGACGGATTCGAAGAATACATAGGTGTTACTATAATTTCTAATAAAAATGAAGCATTAAAGCATATGTTAACCGAAAAACTTCAAAGAGCCTGCACCATATACGCAGGAAAAGGAGGTTATGGTACTTCGGGGAAAAGTTATGATAAAGATATTATTTATACCGTTATTACGAGATTAGAAATTCCAAAACTCCAAACAGAAATTGATAAAATAGACAAAAAAGCTTTTATTATTATGGGCGTTGTAAAAGATTTAAAAGGCGGTATGATTAAGCGAAAACCCTTAAAAGAAGAGCATTAGCATATGTCAAAATAACACACGATCTAAAAACATTCCTTTTTAGTTCCCTCTAACGAACATAAAGTCATTAAAAAATAATTAAATCAATAACTAATTTTAAAAACTATTTATGCGACAATCCCTTTTAGGTATCTTACTTATTACCCTGGTTACAATCAGTTGTAAAAGAGAACAAAACCCGTTCGAAATTTCTAAACATCATGTTGGTTTGCTTACCGACTCCACACAAGTTAAAGATCTGGAGGCTATTTTCCCCAATGATTCAATCGTTACCAATACCGATAGCGATGCATTTTTAGGCGCAAATTACGACTATGAGATTTTTGATAAAAGCGGAAATAAACTATTGATCCTAACCCCTAAAAGTGCCATGGACTCTACCTCCGTTATTCAATCCGTTCAAATTATGGATCCTCGATTCAAAACCAATGCAAATATAACGACGGAAAGTACCTTTAAGGATATTTCAAATGCTTACAAAATTTCAAAAATCAATAACATGATCAATTCAGTTCTGATCAGTGTTAACGATCTGAATGCCAGTTTTTCAATAGATAAAAAAGAACTTCCGGCCAATTTAAGGTTTGATATGGACATGAAAATAGAAGAGACCCACATCCCCGACAATGCCAAAATAAAATACTTTTTCATTAACTGGAATAACTAAAATCATGTCAAAATACACCGTGCAAAAAGCACCCTTTGTGGTACCAACCGATGATGGCAAGCTAATCCAAGAACATTTCGGTTTAGCCTCAGATGGTAATACAAAAATCAGCATTGCCCACATGAAAGCACCGGCGGGTTGGAGCGAGCCTTTTCAAACCCCGGAATTTGATGAATATACGTTTATCATAAAAGGCAAAAAACAGTTTATTATTGAAGGAGAAACCGTGGTTCTTGAGGCAGGGCAATCGATCAAAATCAAAAAGAATACGCGTGTACAATACTCCAATCCCTTCACGGTACCTTGTGAATATATTGCCATTTGCACACCTGCTTTTTCAATGGATATGGTAAACAGAGAGGAATAAATGGAAAAACACCTCCCTAAAATAATTGGCTTTTTTATCAATGTGATTGAGGTTTTCTCTAGATCCTATGCTGCTAAATTAGCTATCAAACTTTTTGGAACACCCCGAAAAGGACGTTTAAGTGAGGATGAACAAGCGTTTTTGAAGGAAGCCAAACACGATACTTTTTTATGTCTGGATTTTGAAATTCAGACCTACAAGTGGCAAGGCAAAAAAGATACTATTATTTTAGCTCATGGCTGGGAAAGTAATACCTACCGCTGGAAAGACCTCATCCACACCCTTACAGCCTCAGATTTTACAGTAATTTCATTGGATGGTCCTGCTCATGGTAATTCTTCCGGAAAACGATTCAATACACTTGATTATAGTGCGTGTTTGGCCGAGGTAGCTAAAAATAATAAAGCTGATGTGATCATCGGACATTCCGTAGGTGGTATGGCCACTATTTTTAGTATTAGTTTTCATAAGGTTTCTAATCTAAAAAAAATTGTGCTATTGGGAGCGCCATCAAACTTTTCAGGTGTTTTAAACCGCTATGGTGATTTCATGGGCTACAATAAACGTGTTATGAATGCTATTGAAGCTCAAATTGAAAAAGAGTTCAACCATCACCCGAATTATTTTAATACCTCAGAATTTTCAAAAGACATTTCAGCCGAAGGCTTAGTTATTCACGATAAAAAAGACCCTATTATTCCTTTCCGTGATGCGCTAGATTATAAGGACCACTTTCCAAACGCAACACTCATAGAAACTAAAGGTTATGGTCATGGTCTAAAATCCGATGAAGTTTACAAACACATCACTAAATTTTTAATGGCTTAAGTTTATCGTATTTTTGTAACACTTATGAGCGAACAGGAACTTACACGTATAAATAAATTTTTGAGCGAAGCAGGCTATTGTTCGCGGAGAAAAGCCGATAAACTTATTGAAGAAGGTCGCGTAACCATTAATGGCATTGTTCCGGAAATGGGCACTAAAATAGCTCCGGGAGATGTGGTAGCTGTAGATGGAGAGGTGGTTAAAAACAATAAAGAAGCTTTTGTTTATCTAGCCTTTAACAAACCGGTAGGTATTGTTTGTACCACTGATACGCGGGTAGAAAAGGACAATATTATTGATTATATCAATTATCCGAAACGTATTTTTCCTGTAGGACGCCTGGACAAAATGAGTGAGGGCTTGATACTTTTGACCGATGACGGCGATATCGTGAATAAAATTCTCAGAGCCAGTAATAATCATGAGAAAGAATATATTGTTACTGTAAACAAACCGATCTCGCAAACCTTTATTGACAGAATGCGTGGGGGTATTTATTTGGAAGACCTACGTCAAAAAACCAAAAAATGTGTGGTAGAAAAACTAGATTCTTTCACATTTAAAATTATATTAACCCAAGGATTGAATCGTCAAATTCGACGCATGTGTTCTTATTTAAATTATGATGTTCAATCGCTGAAACGGGTACGTATTATGAATGTGACTCTGGATGTGCCCGTTGGGCAATATCGCGAGCTCACAAAAACAGAACTCAAAGAGTTGAACAAGCTCATTAGCGATTCAAGCAAAACACATATTCCGGGAAAACCAAAAAACTAGTATTATGAAAACAACATTATCACCCTTTCATCTGGCCATTCCTGTTCATAATTTAGGAACCTGCCGTGCTTTTTATCGAGACATACTAGGTTGCGAAGAAGGCAGAAGTGATACCCATTGGGTAGATTTTAATTTTTTTGGACATCAATTGGTGATCCATTACAAACCTAAGGCCAACGACAGCTCCTTGCACACAAACCCTGTTGATGGCCATGACGTTCCTGTACCCCATTTTGGAGTGGTTTTGGACTGGGATGTTTTTCATGTTTTTGCAGAAAATCTAAAATCAAAGAATATTGACTTTGTTATCGAACCCTATGTTCGTTTTAAAGGAAAGCCCGGAGAACAAGCGACCATGTTCTTTCACGATCCTGCAGGAAATGCTTTAGAGTTTAAAGCTTTTAAGGATTTGAGTATGATTTTCGCTACCTAAGTAATACTATGAATGGCGCTCTCTAGCGAGTAAGGTGTTTTTCAACAACATCGCTCGTGTCATAGGTCCTACTCCACCAGGAACCGGAGTGATAAAGCTGGCTTTCTTACTAACACTATCATAATCGACATCACCGGCTAACCGGTATCCTCGTGTTTTCGTATCATCCGGTACTCGGGTAATCCCTACATCAATAACCACAACGCCATCTTTTACCATATCAGCTGTTAAGAATTCAGATATTCCAATGGCCGCAACAATAATATCAGCTTGTTTTGTGATCTCTTTTAAATTTGCGGTTCTTGAATGCACCACCGTAACGGTTGCATTTCCAGCTTTACGCTTTTGACTCAGTAGAATACTCATAGGACGCCCAACAATATGACTTCTTCCCATAACCACCACATGCTTCCCGGAGGTTTCAATCTCGTAACGCTCCAATAATTCTAAAATTCCATATGGTGTTGCTGAAATGAACGTTGGCAAACCTAGGGTCATTTTTCCAACATTCGTTGGATGAAATCCATCAACATCTTTATCCGGATTTATGGCCATTAAAACCTTTTGTTCATCGATATGTTTAGGTAAAGGCAATTGCACTATAAATCCATCCACGTCATCATCTGTATTTAAATCGTGAACGATCTGAAGTAATTTTTCCTCTGAGGTCTCTTCAGGAAGATCGATCAAGGTTGATTTAAAACCTACCATTTCACAATCTTTAACCTTAGAATTCACATAAGTCATACTAGCCCCATCTGTTCCCACTAAAACCGCAGCCAAATGTGGTACTTTTTCACCGTTGGCTTTCATTTTTTCAACCTCGGCAGCAATTTCATTTTTAATATCGATACTGGTTTGTTTTCCGTCTAAGATGGTCATATTTTATTGGATAATTTGAATATTTATAAATGAAGGGTTAGCGCATGTTCTGCATCATTTGCATCATCTTTTTTCCGCCGCCACCTTGCATCATCTTCATCATTTTACTCATTTGATCGAATTGTTTTAACAGTTGATTCACCTGCTGCACGGAAGTACCCGAACCTTTAGCGATACGCTTTTTTCTGCTGGCATTAAAAATACCGGGGTTAGCACGCTCTTTTGGTGTCATAGAATGTATAATGGCCTCAATACCTTTAAACGCGTCATCATCAATATCCACATCTTTCATCATTTTTCCAACACCGGGGATCATGCCAACCAAGTCTTTCATATTCCCCATTTTTTTAATTTGTTGAATCTGATTTAGAAAATCATCAAAACCAAACTGGTTCTTAGCAATCTTTTTCTGAAGTTTTCTGGCTTCCGCTTCGTCATATTGCTCCTGAGCTCGTTCTACTAAAGACACCACATCTCCCATGCCCAAAATACGATCTGCCATTCGTGTTGGATAGAAAACATCAATGGCTTCCATTTTCTCTCCTGTACCAATAAACTTGATTGGTTTGTTCACCACCGACTTAATGGAAAGTGCTGCACCACCTCTGGTGTCACCATCTAGTTTGGTTAGAATAACCCCATCAAAGTTCAAGACATCATTAAAGGCTTTTGCTGTATTCACAGCATCCTGACCCGTCATGGAATCCACCACAAATAAGGTTTCCTGTGGGTTTATAGCCTTGTGAATATTCGAGATCTCGTTCATCATGGTCTCATCGACAGCCAAACGCCCCGCGGTATCAATAATAACCACATTATGTCCGCTAGCTTTGGCATGTGCAATACCAGCTTTTGCAATGGCCACCGGATCCTGGTTTCCTTTATCGCTAAAAACCTCAACATTGATCTGATCGCCAACAACATGTAACTGATCAATCGCAGCAGGACGATACACGTCACAGGCCACTAATAAAGGTTTTTTAGCTTTTTTATTTTTAAGATAATTCGCCAGTTTCCCTGAAAAGGTCGTTTTACCTGAACCTTGTAAACCAGACATTAAGATGACACTCGGGTTTCCTGAGAGATTTACACCTTCAGCATCGCCACCCATGAGTTCTGTGAGCTCATCCTTAACAATTTTAACCATTAATTGGCCCGGTTGTAAGGTTGTCAATACGTTTTGACCCAGCGCTTTTTCTTTAACGGTGTTGGTAAACTCCTTGGCTATTTTAAAGTTCACATCGGCATCCAACAAGGCTCGTCTAACTTCCTTTAAAGTTTCAGCTACATTAACTTCGGTGATACTTCCATGCCCTTTCAGTAAGTGTAAGGCACTATCTAATTTTTCGCTTAAGTTATTAAACATATTACGGTATACATTTTAAGAAGTGCAAAGTTAATGATTTGTAATATATTAATGAAGAGACACCGAGCAAAGTCCATAAAAAAAAGGCTGTCAAATGCATTTGACAGCCTTTATAAAGGAAACTACTTAGTAATTAACCTAACCTACTTAAATATTAACGTTCCCTTTTCACCAAAAACAATCATTATACTTTTACTTTCAGTATTAATATTCGTGATATCTCTCCGTTCGCATAAAAATCGTGTAAAACGATCTCCGTTTCTGAGACCTCAGCAATTTTCCATCGGTGGTTGAGCACTTCGAATGGCGGTTCAATACCATAATTCATTCCCAAGAATAGACCTTCATTTCTGTAAGCTAACCAGGATCCGTCGATAAGGCCATTATTTGGATCGGTTACTTTTATATGACCGCTTTCTAAAAATTGGATATTATAGCCTGCATAATTTTCTGTATTATTTACCTGGCCTTCTACGATGTAGTATTTCGTTACTTCCCAATGGTTTGAAATAAGAATATCATTTATGTAATTTATATCACCGTCAACAGATGGACAAAAACGCCGTAACACCATATCACTGTTGGTACGACCCAGTGCTTGAAGCTTAATGATTCCCGGTTCAAGAACGGTTACGAACCACTCTAATTGTAGGTTCGGTCTACCATCTAAGGTGATTTGCAGTACAAACCCATTATTTACCGGTAACACTTGGTAGGTGCCTTGAACAAACTCACCATTTACACGAATTTTAACTACATTATCAGCAAAGAATTTTAATGGAGTTCCGATATAATCACTTTCGTTATCGATACCATCAACCTGCAACCGCGCTACACGCCACAAGCATTCCTGTAAATAATTTTCTATTCGAGCTTTAGTGATTTCAAAAATGATATCACAATGTTTCTTTAGAATAACTCTATTGCCACCTTCCTGGAATAATTTGATACGTCCTTCATCAAGGTCATATACATGCCATTGCAGATTGAAGTCGGTCAAGGCGTCGAATTGTAAACTGATCAAGGCTCCGGCATCAGTAACTTCAGTGGTCCAGGTTCCAGTATACATATCACCATTTCTGGCTTTTACTTTAACCACACCGTCTTCTCTGAAAACCACAACATATTCACGATACACTTCTACGAGATCATCTTGATTACGCTCAAATTGGTATACCACCCAAGGGCAAGAGGTTAATACAGTATTTAATCTCTCTAAAGTGAAATCATCGTCACCATAATCGTTATCATCATCTTCGTCGCAGGCATCCTTAGCTTCTTCAATGGTTTGTTGTAATTGTTGATTATTATTTACCACAATTTCAGTTCCATCTGCTAATTTCATAGTTACCGGAAAATTCAAGCTAGCAAAAACTTCAGACCTTTTAACACGTTGAATGAAATGATATAAACGTGCATCATTTTCAATAGTAACCGTTTCAATAACCTGAAAATTGGCATTGTAAATTGAGAAGGTCAAAGGATACACAAAATCGATACATTCAATATCGTCATCCGGTTCGTTTTCTCCACGGCATTCCACAGCCAAAGCTCTCAGGGCTTCCTTACTCTCTATCACCACCCTTTCATGATTGGCTTTGATAATGGTTATAGGGAAAATGATGTCAAGAATATCTTCATCATTATCAAACTCTTTAAAAATACGTTCGATAACTATAAAATCTTCTTTGGAATCAATGCGGATCTCGAGTCCCTTAACAATAACGGTAATTGGTAACTCAACAGAAAGACAACTCGCACGGTCTATAATATTATCGAAAGATCCATCCATAATGGCCGTTGCGTTAATATTATTCGTTAACTGAGATTCTGCCAGCAAAGCCTCTGAAGAATTGGGTGGCATAATATCAGTAACCTCATCCTGACATGATGTAAGGAAGAGTAGGGCAAAAAAAGGAATAAAAAATAAGCGTTTCAAATGTGTTCTCATGGTTTTTTGATTTTGTTAAACATAGCGTTTTGTATATGAAACAGCTAAACTTTAAAAATTCCTACCCCGTAATGTCTTTTTTTTTATTTTAGTAACTTCAACCAACCCCATAAATGGAAAAAAAACTACATGACACCGTTTGCGAGGAGCATTTATTTTCTTCCATTTTTAAGACCCACTCTGAAAATTTATATCATTTCCTATATTATAAGTTTGGTGACCTTCTAAATCCGAAAGACAAAGTACAGGAAGCTTTTATTAAGCTTTGGCAAAATTGCGCAAAGGTATCTCCTGAGAAAGCAAAAAGTTTTTTGTTTACGACAGCAAATAATTTAATGTTGAATGAAGTAGCACATCAAAAAGTTGTTTTAAAGCATCAGCAACAAAAACCGAAACACTATACCAACGAAAACCCGGAATTTTTGATGCAGGAGCAGGAATATCATGGTAAACTTCAAAAAGCTTTGGCGAATTTAACAGAGGCGCAGCGTGTGGCTTTTATGATGAATCGTGTCGAGGGTAAACGTTTCAAGGAAATTGCAGAGCTACTTGATATCTCAACAAAAGCAGTTGAAAAGCGGATTTATGGCGCTTTGGAAAGATTACGTAAAGATATAAAAGAATTATAGCACCATTATTTTTCACCCCGAGGGTAGGAAAAAAGAAAAGTTAATTGTTATATAGTTGTATAAGAACATCATGGACAGAGAAACACTCATATTAAAATGGTTGAATAACGACCTGAATGATCAAGAACTTAAGGCCTTTAAGGCACTTGAGGACTACGATGATTTAGTATTGTTACAAGATAAGCTTCAGGGCTTCAAAGCAGAAACCTATAATAAGGCAGGAGAACTGGAAGCGTTACAAAAAGCCATTCGCACTAAAAAAGCAGGTAAATCGAATACTTGGATAAATCCTTTTTTACGAATTGCTGCTATTTTGGCTATTTGTTTTGGTCTTTATTACTACACCACGACATTAGACACCACTGTTTCGACGGCCGTGGCACAAAAAACCTCCATTGAACTACCCGATAATTCCAGTGTGGAACTCAACGCAGCTTCCTTTTTAGCCTTCAATAAAAATCACTGGAAAAAAGAGCGTGAAGTTGAACTGCAGGGTGAAGCTTTTTTTAAGGTTGAAAAAGGATCCACTTTCAAAGTTATTACCAACTCCGGAACGGTTACCGTTTACGGAACCCAATTCAATGTAAAACAACGTAAAGATTATTTTGAGGTTATTTGCTACGAAGGCTTAGTTGGCGTTACTTATAATGCCCAAGAAACAAAATTAAAACCTGGTGACCAGTTTTTAATTATCGATGGGAAAATTATTGCTAAAGAAAAAGAACTACGCTCAAGGCCTTCGTGGTTAACTCAGGAAAGTACGTTTAAAAGTATTCCCTACAAACTGGTGATTTCTGAATTAGAACGTCAATACGGGGTCACTGTAACACTCTTAAATGTTGACAACTCACAATTATTCACTGGTAATTTTACCCATAAAGATCTCGATCTGGCATTAAAATCTATCACTTTACCTTTGAATGTACAGTACAGCAAATCAAACGATACGATAACGATTAAAGGTGAATAAGAAAGGGTGGTTTCCTGGAGTTCTTTTTATTATTCTTTTGAGTGTTGGTTTTCTAAATGCCCAAGGAACTCAAACAGAAAAACAACCGCTTTTCCTTATTTTAAAAAGTCTTGAATCCAGATTTGGTGTTAGCTTTTCCTATGTCGATTCCACGATTGAAAATAAGGTCGCTATAAGTCCTGACCCAGATTTAGATCTGGAAACCGCTTTAGAGTTCTTAAAACTCGAAACTGGTTTGGAATTTGATTTTCTGGACAACCGCTTTATTGTAGTCAAAAAAGCTGTAAAAAATAGGTCCTTCGTAAGAACCCAGCGCCTTAATGAGGTAATTATTACCAATTATTTAACTTCAGGGATCAGTAAACTAAATAATGGTTCTATAACCATAAAACCTGAAAAATTTGGGATTTTACCCGGTTTAACTGAGCCCGATGTTTTACAGACTATTCAGGCCCTACCGGGTGTTATCAGCTCGGATGAAACCGTTTCAAACATTAATGTTCGTGGCGGCACCCATGATCAGAATCTTATTCTCTGGGATGGTATAAAAATGTATCAATCGGGACATTTCTTCGGACTAATATCAGCCTTCAATCCCTTTATTGCGAATAACATTATTATGCACAAAAATGGAACGCCCGCTAAATACGGCGATGGTGTTTCCAGTATTATTGATATGAAGTTACCCGATGAGATCGACGGAGAATTTCAAGGTGGCGCAGGTTTTAACCTGATCAATGCCGTGGGCTATGCCAAGGTTCCAATAACTGAAAATACAGAGCTCCAAGTGTCATCACGGCGTTCTCTTACCGATTTTTTGAACACGCCCCCTTTTGAACAATATTCTAAACGTATTTTTCAGGATTCTGATTTTAGCAATGCACAAAAGAATGGTAACTCCATTTCTCAAAATGAAACCTTTTTCTTCTATGATGTTACAGCTAAGTTTTTATGGGATATCACTGAAAAGGATAAGCTGAGGGTTCATTTTTTTAATGTTTTTAATGATTTGAATTACGATGAACAATCGACGGTAAACGATCGAAATGAAGCTTTAAACAGCAAACTCACGCAACGGAATAGCGCGATTGGATTAAGCTACACAAGAGATTGGACAGAGTATTTATCAACCAAGGCACAGGCCTATGTTACTAATTACGACTTGGATGCTTTAAACTATGATGTTCTCAATAACCAACGTTTGATTCAGGAAAATGAAATTTACGATGGTGCTTTCAAGTTTGATTTGAATTACAATCCTAATGAACAATTTGAAATCAATGCCGGTTACCAATTTAATGAAGTGGGTATAAGTAATTTTGAAGACGTTAACAATCCGAGATTCAGAAGCTATATTAAAAATGTTGTGAGAACGCATGCGGTTTATGGAGAATTCGATTACACCTCTTACGACTTACAAACCAAATTAATTGCCGGAACGCGGCTTAATTATATTTCAAAGTTCGACATGGTTTTAGTAGAGCCGAGGTTAACCTTTAGTCAGCGTTTTTTAAATTACCTGCGTTTCGAAGCCCAGGGAGAATTTAAAAGCCAGACAACCTCCCAGATCATTGATCTGCAAAATGATTTTCTTGGTATTGAGAACCGAAGGTGGGTACTCGCTAATAATAACACAGAGGTTGTTACGATTAACGAAAAAAATATTTACCCAGTTCCTGTCATAAAAAGTAAACAGGCTTCAGCGGGACTACATTTTAATAAAAATGGATTTTTGTTCGGTGTTGAAGGTTTCCTGAAAAAAGTTTCCGGGATTACCACCAGAAGTCAGGGTTTCCAGAACCAGTACCAATTTGAAAATGCTATAGGAGACTATCAAGTTACGGGAGTAGAAGCGCTATTAAACAAACAATTTGGAACCCTGTTCAGCACCTGGATATCCTATACTTACAGTAAGAACGATTATTCTTTTGAGTCCCTGAATAACAGCGAATCCTTTCCGAATAATGTTGATATTCGGCATGCACTAACCTTCGCAGGAACGTATACCTACGAAAATTTAAAAATAGCTTTAGGCTTGAACTGGCACAGCGGAATTCCTAACACACAACCGGCAATCAATGACAATCCGAATGATGATGTGATCACCTATGCCAGCCCGAACAGTTCGAATCTAAAAGACTATTTACGTACGGATTTCTCAGCGTGGTACAAATTTAAAATATCCGATGGGGTTGAAGGGAATTTTGGTGCCTCTATTTGGAATCTATTAAATAATAAGAATATTATAAAAACCTACTACGTTTTAGATGATAATAATACTGTGAATAAAGTCGAAAATGAATCCTTAGGCTTTACTCCGAATGTAAGTCTGTTGTTTAAATTTTAGGTTTACATCCGCTCAGGAACTTCAATCCCGAGTACATGAAAAGCATTCTTGATAGTTTGTGCCACACTTTTCGATAACTGGACCCTGAATAACTTCTCATCCAGATTATCTGCCCCTAAAATAGAAACATTCTGATAAAAAGAATTAAACTCCTTAACCAGATCATAGGTATAATTAGCCACGACTGCCGGACTATGTTGCCCGGCAGCTTGTTGAATAACCTCTGGAAATAATTGCAGTTGTTTCAATAATTCACGTTCCTTCTCATGTAATTCCAGATGATCTGCAGGTACCGTTTTATTTAGTGCCATATCAGACTTCCGGAGGATCGATTGGATTCTAGCATAGGTATACTGTATAAAAGGCCCTGTATTTCCTTGAAAATCGATTGATTCCTTAGGATCGAACAAAATGCGTTTTTTAGGATCCACCTTAAGAATAAAATATTTAAGAGCTCCCAAACCAATCGTATGATATAAAGTGTTCTTTTCAGCTTCAGAATACCCATCTAATTTGCCTAGTTCCTCAGAGATCTCTCCTGCGGTTGTCGCCATTTCTTCAATAAGATCATCGGCATCAACTACAGTTCCTTCCCGACTTTTCATTTTACCACTAGGCAAATCAACCATACCATAACTAAGATGATATAAATTATCGGCCCAATCAAAGCCCAGTTTTTTCAAAATAAGGAACAAAACCTTAAAATGATAATCTTGCTCGTTTCCAACAGTATAAACCATACCTCCTACATCAGGAAAATCTTTAATACGTTGAATAGCTGTTCCTATATCCTGTGTCATATAAACAGCTGTACCATCAGCACGCTGCACGATTTTTTTATCCAGACCATCTTCGGTGAGATCGCACCATACCGAACCATCTTCTTCTTGATGAAAAACCCCGTTTTTTAAACCTTCTTCAACAAAGGATTTTCCTAACAGATACGTGTTGCTCTCATAATATAGCGTGTCAAAATCCACACCTAGATTTTCATAAGTTTCATTAAATCCGGTATAAACCCAGCCATTCATTTTTTCCCAAAGATCCACAACCTCAGGGTCTCCGGCTTCCCATTTTCTCAGCATATTCTGTGCATCTACAAGTAAAGGCGCTTCTTTTTTTGCAACCTCCTCAGAAGCTCCACTTTCAATAAGTTTATTAACTTCTTTTTTGTATTCCTGATCGAATTTCACATAATAATTTCCAACCAATTTATCGCCTTTTAAACCAGTACTTTCAGGGGTTTCACCTTTACCAAAAAGTTTCCAGGCCAGCATACTTTTGCAAATATGAATACCACGATCGTTAATGATCTGGGTTTTATATACCTTTTTACCAGAAGCCTTTAAAATTTCTGCAACACTATACCCTAAAAGGTTATTTCGAATATGACCTAAATGAAGTGGTTTATTTGTGTTTGGCGAGGAGTACTCGACCATAATGGCCTTTTCTTCTTCAGAAATGGGCTGAAAGCCGAATGTTGAATCATCTTTAATTTGGTTAAAGAAATTCAAGTAATACATATCGCTAATTTCAATATTCAAAAAGCCCTTTACCACATTAAATCCCTTCACCTCAGATACCTGATCAACCAAAAAATTCCCAATCTGCTCACCAATGGTTACCGGATTGCCTTTAATAAAACGTAACATAGGGAAAATAACCACCGTGATATCTCCTGCGAATTCTTTACGTGTCGCCTGAAATTCAACAGAAGGCAAAGTGATATCGAAGCCATTGGCAACAGCCTGTATTACGTGTTTTTCTAGGGTTTCTTGAAGACTCATGAATCGATACATTTTAAGTGTGCAAAGATAAAACTTTTATTGAAGCACTTAACGATAAATTAGTGATCATATATGACCTAAATATAACTTTTTGTAAGGCTTTTCGGCTAATTATAAGTGTATTAAACCCTTGTTATTACTGGATTCGGTAATGATGCATTTCATCGACAAAAGTGTTGTTTTTCCATGATTTTTGCCGTTCATCTATTCGTCGATTTTCCGTTAATTTTTAGACAGGCGTTTCATCTAATATTTTGGTAGAAAAACCTGAAAATTAGATTATGATGCGGCTTTTTACAAATTTTGTTATGTAAAGCTATTAAAATTTCCAATATGTTTTGGAAAACTAACTAACACGTCACAACCTTATAAAGCTATATTTATTTCCCTCAATAAATGACAAGTTTTACTGTCACTTTATGTGAAAGTTGTGATTTAATGTTATATGAGGAGAATAATTATTTTAACCACCCTACTGTGCTCTTTTCTCAGTTTTAGTCAAACTAAAGAAATAGACAGTCTATCTGTTGAGTTGGCCTTCCAAGATCAGGACAGCTCAAAAGTAGATACCTCATTGAGTTTAATTAAGGCGCTTTACGGTATTGGTGAATATGACAAGGCCTTAAAGTATATCGTACAAAGTGAGAAATTAGCCAGTGATATTAATTACATTAAGGCCACAGCAAAAATTATGTTCTACAAGGCACTGGTTTTTGCTCAAAAAAATGACTACATCAACGCTATTAATGGTTATTCGAAATCTAAAACCTTATTCCTCCAACTAAAAGACACCCTGAGTGTTGCTAAAGTAAATAACAGTATTGGTTTAATTGAAATTAAACGCGGTAATTATGCTATCGGTTTACAATACTGCCTCGCCGCAATTAATATCCTTGAAAAGCAAGGATTAATCCGGGAGTTAAATATGGCTTATGACAGTTTGGCGGATGCTTATTATGAAATCAAGGCCTATGATAAGGCTATTGAATTTTATTTAAAAGCTATGGAAATCCAGAGGAAACTTAACGACAAACCTGGCCTTATAGCTTCTAACTCGAAATTAGCCGAACTATACTCCATGAAAAAAGAGTTTCGTAAAGCCATTGATTATTACGAGTCGGTTTTAAGTTTCGTAAATACAGATTCTATTAAGGGAATCATTTATCCTAAACTTGGTGGTGAATACCTTAAGTTTAATGATTTTGATAAAGCACAGGATTATTTGGTAAAGGCCTACAATATTAATTATCGCGCTGGAGACAAGACCAATTTATTAGTAACCCTGAATAATTTAGGAAATCTAAATTTAAAAGAAGACCGCTTAAAAATTGCACAAAAACAATTAATGGAAGCGGGGGAATTGGCCGAGTCTTTAAATCAAAAGGAAGAGCTTCTTAAAAACTACCAATTAATGAAGGTTCTGGATTCAACAGAACGTAATTTCCAACAAGCTTTTGAATGGCAGCGAAAGTATTTCAATCTAAAGGTTCTTTTAGAAAAAGAAAACAATCAAGTATTAAATTCAGAAGTTAATAGTATTCCATTAGAGCTCAATCCGAATTTTGATAAAGCTACTTCAGGGGAAAATCTTGAGGCCTCAACATCAGAAAAAGATGGCCTGTTAAATTTGGATGAAATTAATAAGTACAAAATAATTTTTTACGCTTTAGTTGGTGCTCTGGCTTTTGTACTTGTTTTTATTGTTATGCTTTACATGAAACGTAATAATAATATAAGGTATACTCAGGAATTAGAAGAAAAAAACATCAAATTACAATTGCAAAATGATGCTTTCGAAGAGCGAACACGCCACTTAGAGAGTGTTAATAATGTTAAAGACAAACTATTTTCCATTGTTTCTCACGATTTAAAAGACTCATTATCCTCAATTAATGGCTTTATTGATTTACTCAAAGATGGGTCTTTATCTCGTGAGGAGTTCGACAACCTTATTCCGGAACTCAGCGAAAATGCTAATAATGCCTCTTTATTATTATTTAACTTATTAAACTGGTCTAAGTCACAAATGCAGTCCTTAGAACCTAAACCCAGTTTATTTGATATCCAGGAGGTTTTTGAAGCAAAAACGAAATTGATCGAGCAACGTTTAGAAAGTAAAGGAATAAATTTAATAGATCACTCCCTCCGCGATTTTGCCTATGCCGATAGAAGTATGATCGAGATCGTAATTCAGAACTTGCTTGCCAATGCATTAAAATTCTGTAAAAATGGTGACACCATTACCATTTCCAATCATATAAGTAATGGTAGTTGCGTCATTAGTATAGCTGACACCGGTGTTGGCATTTCAAAAGAAAATATCTCTAAGCTGTTTAAAAACAACAGTTTTAGCACTATGGGAACCAACAATGAAAAAGGTACCGGTCTAGGACTTTCAATCTGTAAAGAATTGGTTGAATTAAACCATGGAAAAATTTGGGTAGAAAGCACCCTTAACGTAGGTACAACTTTTTATGTTGAATTACCTAAATCCAGATCTAACGGGGATTAATACATCAGGCCTTTGGTAAAAACACCTCAGCCATCATACACCTAGCACTACCACCTCCACAAGTCTCAATAGTATCCAAAGCGCTCGACATGATTTTAGTATGTTTTTCAAGCCTATTGATTTGATCAGGGTCTAAGGAATCATAAGCCTGTTGACTCATTATGAGGTACGGTGTATTTTGAGCTCCCATAACTTGTAACATATTTCCAGCGAAGTGAGATACTTGATCCTCCGTGATCGCTATGATTTCTTTACCGTCACTTTTTAAGTGTTTCACCACATTTTTGCGCTCTTTTTTATCATCAATACTATCCAGACAAATAACAGCGAAGGTTTCTCCAATACACATCATTACATTCGTATGATATATGGCTTTCCGTTTGCCATCAACCGTTTGATTGGCCGTAAAAATGACAGGTGAATACTCAAAGTCTTCACAAAATTCAATAAAAAGATCTTCATCAGCTCGCGGTGATAAAGCACAATAGGCTTTATGATTGACACGATCCAAGGCAATACTCCCGGTACCTTCTAAAAAAAGGGCCTCGGCCTCAGCACTAGTATAATCCACAATGTGGTTTATCTGGTATCCGAGTTCTTCTATTTTAAGAAAAATATCTTCCCGGCGCTCAAAACGTCGGTTCACAGCAAACATGGGGTAAACACCTACCGTCCCATCTTCATGAAAAGATACCCAATTGTTCGGAAAAATAGAATCGGGTGTATCGTATTCTTCAGTATCTTGAAAAACAATAACGTTTACTCCGATCCCTTGTAATTTTTCAACATACACATCAAATTCCTCTTGTGCTTTTTTGTTAATGGCCTCAGGAAGCATATTATCAATAGTTCCCTGATAATAGTTATTAACCGCCGTTTGTTCGTTCATTCTGAAATGAACGGGACGAATCATTAATATAGTATTTGTAATTTGATTTCGCATATAGAATTAATCGCGTATTAATGGCATTGTAGAACAACGCAACAAGCCTTCTTGTTTTCCAATTTCTTGATATGGTACCTCTTCTACAGTGAACCCTTGCTCCCGTAACCATTGATTCAAGCGGATAAAGTTTTTTTCTGAAATGATCACATTTTCAGAGATCGAAAACACATTGCTGAACATTTGGTACATCTCGTCTTTTGAAATTTCGAAAATATTATCTTTTCCAAAAAAATCAACCAACCATTCATAATCCTCCTCATGCAAAAACCCATTCTTGTGAATGATGGCTTTATTCGTTCCAATAGGATTGAAACAGCAATCCAGATGTAATGCATTTTCTCTGGGGTCAGTATTAGATTTTCTAAGTTCGAAAGCTTTTACAGTTTTACCAGGAAACAACTCTTTTATGGCTTCAACAGCCTTTTTATTGGTTCTCGCCGTAATGAAATCAGCGTAGTCATTCCCATAATAGGTACCAATAAAAATATGGTCATTCCATGGCATCACATCGCCTCCCTCAACATGGCAGTCTTCAGGTAAAATAATCCGATTTGCCTTTTCAACCTGACCCCATATATAATCAATGGCCGCTACCTCCTCTTCCCGGTTTGGAAGGATATTGGCTTTTATCATTTTATCTTCAATAACAAAAGCAATATCACGAGAAAAAATTTGATTACAATCCTTAATAAGTTCGGGTCTGTAAACCTGCACATCATATTTTTTAAAAACGGCCGCCACAGCTTCCATTTCCTTAACCATATCAGCTTCTTTGGGATAGGTACCAGCTTTGATATGCTCAATACTTTTAGGGTCGTAGCAATCCTCAATCCGGGGTATCGGACCATTACTTTCAGCCGTACCAAGCACCACAGCTCTTAAGCGTGAGGTCTCATTTTTGACATGTAATTTTAATTGATTCAAACCTTAAAATATTTCGAAATTTCCAGTCAAAACTAGTGATAATTAAATACATTTTTTAATTAATCTTTAAAAATAAGTGACCAAAAAAACAAAAGCTTCATGTGTTTCACATGAAGCTTGTATAAGTACTTTTTAAAAGTAAATTTTATCTTTTTTCAACCGGAACAAATTTACGTTCGGTTTCACCAATATACAATTGTCTAGGACGACCAATTGGCTCCTTACGCATGCGCATTTCACGCCATTGAGCGATCCAACCAGGTAAGCGTCCTAGCGCAAACATTACGGTAAACATATCTGTTGGAATGCCCATACCACGGTAAATGATTCCAGAATAGAAGTCGACATTCGGATATAGTTTTCTATCCACGAAATACTTATCCTCCAAGGCTTGTTTTTCAAGGCCTTTTGCAATATCCAAGATAGGATCTTCTATACCAAGATCACTCAACACATCATCAGCTGCTTTTTTAATGATTTTAGCTCGAGGGTCAAAGTTTTTATAAACTCGGTGCCCAAAGCCCATCAATCTAAATGGATCATTTTTATCCTTAGCCTTTTCCATGTATTTTGCAGTATCGCCGCCATCAGCCTTTATGGCCTCAAGCATTTCTAATACAGCCTGATTGGCACCACCATGAAGTGGTCCCCAAAGTGCCGAAATACCTGCTGAAAGCGATGCAAATAACCCCGCATGAGATGACCCTACAATTCTCACTGTGGATGTAGAACAGTTTTGTTCGTGATCTGCGTGAAGAATCAATAATTTATCAAGCGCATTAACCAAAATAGGATTCTGTATGTATTTATCCTGATTAGGCTGCTTGAACATCATCTTTAAAATATTTTCCACGTAGCCTAAAGAATCGTCACCATAATAAAGAGGTAAACCGTTTTTCTTACGCATGGTCCATGCCACAAGAATTGGAAATTTTCCTAAAATGCGCACAATAGCATTATACATTTCTTCTACAGAATCAACATTAACACAAGATGGATTAAATGATGTTAAGGCACTAGTTAATGATGCCAGAACCCCCATTGGATGAGCCGCTTTCGGAAATGCATCCAATATTTTCTTTACATCATCATCAACAAAAGAATGCTTCTTAATGTCTGAATGGAATTTTTCGAGTTGTTCATTTGTAGGCAATTCACCAAAAATTAATAAATAAGCCACTTCAAGAAAATCTGCCTTTTCAGCCAATTCCTCAATAGAATAACCGCGGTATCTTAAAATACCTTTTTCACCATCCAAAAAAGTAATAGCACTTTCACAAGCTCCCGTATTTTTGTATCCCGAATCTAGGGTTATCACGCCTTTTGTTGTGGCTCGCAATTTGGAAATATCTATTGCAACTTCATTTTCAGTTCCCGTAACTACAGGGAATTCATGTTTTACTCCGTTTATCTCTAATGTAGCAGTGTCAGCCATATGTTCAATTGGTTTTTATATTATTCTTAGCGGTTTGCTAAGTTACAAAATAAAGGCCTATTTGTAAAAGCACCTAACAAAGTTTTAACCAATTTCCTTATTGTTAAAACCAATCCAAAAAAAAGCGATTATCGGTAAGGATAATCGCTTTTCTAAAGGTTTTTTATTATTTTATTTTAAAGGCTTTTTCCTTCGGAAAATAAGCCACCGTGCCTAATTCTTCTTCTATGCGAAGTAACTGATTGTATTTCGCCATACGATCACTTCTAGAAGCGGAACCTGTTTTTATTTGTCCGGTATTTAAGGCCACTGCAAGGTCTGCAATGGTATTATCTTCTGTTTCTCCAGACCGGTGTGACATCACACAGGTATAACCAGCATTCTGAGCCATGTTAACAGCCGCGATCGTTTCGGTTAAAGTACCGATCTGATTCACTTTTATTAAAATAGAATTGGCAATGCCATTTTCTATACCACGTGACAGTCGTTCTACATTAGTAACAAATAGATCGTCACCAACCAGTTGCGTTTTATCCCCAACCAGTTCAGTCAAATATTTCCAGCCTTCCCAATCGTTTTCATCCATACCATCTTCGATAGAGATAATAGGATATTTAGCGACCAATTGTGCTAAGTAATCTGCTTGTTCTTTAGATGTTCTTACAACACCTGAATCACCTTCAAATTTTTTGTAATTATATTTTCCGTCTTCGTAAAACTCAGCGGAAGCACAGTCTAGTGCAATTTTAATCTCGTCTCCAAATTTATAACCGGCATTTTCAACAGCTTTAGCAATAGTTTCCAAAGCATCTTCTGTACCTCCGGCTAAATTAGGTGCAAAACCACCTTCATCACCTACCGCCGTGCTCAGGTTTCTATCATGCAGTACTTTTTTAAGATTGTGGAAAATCTCTGTACCCATTTGCATGGCATGAGTAAAGCTTTCCGCTTTAACCGGCATTATCATAAATTCCTGAAATGCGATGGGTGCGTCACTATGAGAACCACCGTTAATGATATTCATCATTGGAACGGGTAAGGTGTTGGCAGAAACACCACCAACATAGCGGTACAACGGCAAACCTAATTCGTTGGCTGCGGCTTTGGCTACGGCCAGTGAGACACCTAAAATAGCATTAGCTCCTAATTTTGATTTGTTTGGTGTTCCGTCCAAATCAATCATGATCTGATCGATCAGGTTTTGTTCGAAAACAGAAACCCCTAATAATTCTTGGGCAATAATATTATTTACGTTATCAACAGCTTTGGTAACGCCTTTACCCATATATGCTTTTCCTCCATCACGTAATTCTACGGCTTCATGCTCTCCTGTTGATGCTCCTGATGGTACAGCAGCACGTCCGAGGGTTTCACTTTCAGTAACTACGTCAACTTCGATGGTAGGATTTCCTCTTGAATCCAAAATTTGTCTTGCGTGAATATCAATAATAACACTCATATTGGTTTGTTTTATACTTTTTTATCCCCCAAATTTACGGCTAATTCTTCTTTATTTTAAGATGTTTTTAAATAAAAACTCAAAATAAAAGCTATAACGTTTTAGTTTAAACCAGGGCTTTTTGCTTTTTAATGTTTTCTATGAATTGATCGAAAAGATATGATGAATCATGTGGCCCAGGACTTGCCTCTGGATGGTATTGTACCGAAAAACAATTTTTATTCTTCATTCTGATTCCCGCAACGGTATCATCATTCAAATGAACGTGCGTGATCTCAAGGTCAGAATGTGATTCTGTTTCTTCACGATTTATGGCAAATCCATGATTTTGAGAAGTGATCTCTCCTTTTCCTGTAATAAGGTTTTTCACAGGATGATTGATTCCTCGGTGTCCGTTATACATTTTATAGGTTGAAATACCATTTGCCAAAGCAATAATTTGATGTCCCAAACAAATACCAAACAACGGAAGGTCGCGTTTAATAATTTCTTTTGCCACATTTTGAGCATTCTCTAAAGGCTGTGGGTCTCCAGGCCCATTGGACAGGAAATAACCATCAGGCTCAAAGGCCGCTAAATCTTCAAAAGAAGCATCATAAGGAAAAACCTTTATGTAAGCATCGCGCTTTGCCAAATTCCTTAGGATATTTTTTTTGATCCCAATATCTAAAGCAGCAATTTTAAAAGTCGCATCCTCTTTACCGAAATAATAAGGTTCTTTGGTTGACACTTTCGAAGCCAATTCTAAACCTTCCATATTCGGCACCTCGGCCAACTGCTTTTTCAAGCCTTCTATATTATCCACCTCTGTGGAAATAACAGCATTCATGGCGCCATGATCGCGTATGTAACTCACCAAGGCTCTTGTATCTACATCTGAAATTGCTAACAAATTATTTTTGTCTAAAAATGCTTCTAAGGAACTATCAGCTGCAGGTCTTGAATAATCATAGCTAAAATTTTTAACAATCAATCCTGCGATCTTTACAGAATCAGATTCCACTTCATCTTCATTGGTACCATAATTCCCAATGTGCGCATTTGTGGCTACCATAATTTGACCGAAATAGGACGGATCAGTAAAAATTTCTTGATAACCTGTCATTCCGGTATTAAAACATACTTCACCAAATGAAGTTCCTTGTTTATTACCAACAGCTTTTCCGTAAAAAATTGTACCATCTGCTAGAAGAACGATGGCTTTTTGTCGTTTTTGATATTTCATGTGTTAGATTATAAATCCTCGATTTGTCGTAAAAATGGTTCCTAACTCCAATTTTATTGTTGACCATATCTCAGAAAAGTTTAACAAAATTGCATAAAAAAAAGGATAAACTAAAATAGTTTATCCTTTATATTTCAAATGCTTATTAACATTTATTCTTCTTCGTTTGAAGCTTCCTTATTTTCAACCGGAGCTGCTGCTACAGGATTCGAACTTCCACCACGTCTACTTCTTCTAGTAGATTTCTTTGGTTTCTTATCAGCATTGTAGATCTCATTGTAATCAACAAGTTCTATCATTGCCATATCAGCGTTATCTCCTAATCGGTTACCCAACTTTATAATTCGGGTATAGCCTCCAGGTCTGTCGGCTACTTTCACTGCAACTTCTCTGAATAATTCAGTAACCGCATCTTTTTGTCTTAAACGTGACATTACAATACGTCTGTTGTGTGTTGTATCCTCCTTAGATTTTGTAATCATAGGCTCAACAAACTGCTTTAAAGCTTTCGCTTTAGCCACAGTTGTGTTAATACGCTTGTGCTCGATTAAAGAGCATGCCATATTAGCCAACATTGATTTTCTGTGAGCAGTTTTTCTGCTTAAATGATTTGTTTTCTTTCCGTGTCTCATGACCTTTGATTTAGACCTTTATCTTGCTGCAACTCTTTTGAGGAGCAAAATATAAAGGCCGTTTATTAGTAATTAATCTTTATCTAATTTGTACTTACTTAAGTCCATTCCGAAATTCAAACCTTTAACATTTACAAGCTCTTCAAGCTCAGTTAATGATTTTTTACCGAAATTACGGAACTTCATAAGATCGTTTTTATTAAATGACACCAAGTCACCTAAAGTATCTACCTCTGCAGCTTTCAAACAATTCAAGGCACGAACAGATAGGTCCATGTCTATTAATTTTGTTTTAAGCAACTGTCTCATGTGAAGTGATTCTTCATCATAAGTTTCTGTTTGAGCGATTTCATCAGCTTCTAGGGTGATACGCTCATCAGAGAATAACATAAAGTGGTGAATTAAGGTTTTCGCCGCTTCCGTTAAGGCATCTTGTGGTGTGATAGAACCATCCGTAATGATCTCAAAAACCAATTTTTCGTAATCCGTTTTTTGCTCTACACGATAGTTTTCTATACTGTATTTAACGTTTTTAATTGGGGTATAGATAGAATCTGTAAAGATTGTTCCCATCGGCGCTGAAGCTTTTTTATTTTCTTCTGCAGGAACATAACCACGCCCTTTTTCAATAGTGATTTCTAAATTGAAGTTCACTTTAGGATCTAAGTTACAAATTACCAACTCGGTGTTCAACACCTGAAATCCGGAAATGAATTTCTGGAAATCACCAGCTGTAATCCGCTCCTGTCCTGAAATTGAAATAGAAACAGATTCGTTATCGATATCGTCAATTTGACGCTTAAAACGTACTTGTTTTAGGTTTAAGATGATTTCAGTAACATCTTCAACAACACCTGCAATTGCAGAAAACTCGTGGTCTACACCTTCAATTCTAACCGAGGTAATAGCAAATCCTTCTAATGAGGAAAGTAAAACTCTACGTAGAGCGTTACCTACTGTTAATCCATAACCGGGTTCTAAAGGACGAAATTCGAATTTGCCTTCAAAATCCGTAGAATCAATCATGATTACTTTGTCGGGCTTTTGGAAATTAAATACTGCCATAATTTTTATTTCTTCGTTTTAGTTGTTATCAGGTTGCGCGGTTTATAAGTTTGAAGAAGTACGAATAAACCCTTTGGCCAAATACCAACGTGATTAATTTATAATTATTTAGAGTACAATTCTACGATGAATTGCTCATTAATATTTTCAGGAATCTGAATTCTGGCAGGAACAGAAACATATGTTCCTTGCTTAGTATCATCATTCCAAGTAATCCATTCGTATACGTGACTTGAATTTGAAAGTGATTTTTCAATAGCTTCAAGTGATTTTGATTTTTCTCGAACTGCAACAACATCACCGGCTTTTAATTGGTAAGATGGGATGTTTACTAAATTACCGTTTACGGTAATATGTCTGTGAGACACCAATTGTCTTGCAGCACTTCTTGTAGGAGCAATACCCATACGGAATACGACATTGTCTAGACGAGATTCACAAAGTTGTAATAAAACTTCACCTGTAATACCTTGAGACGTTCGAGCCTTTTTAAATAATCCTCTAAATTGTCTTTCTAAAATACCGTAAGTGTATTTTGCTTTTTGCTTTTCCATTAACTGGATTGCATATTCAGACTTTTTCCCACGACGTCTGTTGTTACCGTGTTGACCAGGAGGATAGTTTCTTTTTTCAAAAGATTTATCATCTCCAAAAATAGCTTCACCGAATTTTCGGGCTATCTTCGTTTTAGGACCAGTATATCTTGCCATTTCTTAGTTGTTGTTTATGAGAGTAACTATGAATTAAGGTCTTAATCTTATCCTTCGATAGTTGTTTTGATCTCTCGTTGATACTTGTTATTTATTACTATTGTTAATTTGAATTAAACGCGTCTACGTTTTGGAGGACGACATCCGTTATGTGGTAGTGGTGTAACATCGATGATCTCAGTTACTTCGATACCGGCATTGTGGATGGAACGAATAGCAGACTCTCTACCATTTCCAGGTCCTTTAACATAAACCTTTACTTTCTTTAAACCTGCTTCTGAGGCCACTCCTGCAGCATCTTCGGCAGCTAATTGGGCGGCATAAGGTGTATTCTTTTTAGACCCTCTGAATCCCATTTTACCAGCAGAAGACCATGAAATTACATCGCCTTTTTTATTGGTTAATGAAATGATGATATTGTTGAAAGAAGCTGTAATGTGAGCTTCTCCAACAGAGTCAACATTAACTTTGCGTTTTTTTGTGCTTGTTTTTGCCATATTTTCTAGTGCTTAGTTGTTTAGTGATAGTCGCTAGAATCCTAAACCGTAAAATTTCAAACAGATTCCTTCCAACGTCTAAATACTAAAGACTAAATTGTTAATTATTATTTCGTTGCTTTCTTTTTATTAGCAACAGTTTTTCTTCTACCTTTTCTGGTTCTAGAGTTGTTCTTTGTACGCTGACCTCTTAAAGGAAGACCTGCTCTATGACGAATTCCTCTATAGCATCCAATGTCCATTAAACGCTTAATGTTCATTTGTTGCTCAGAACGTAATTCTCCTTCGATCGTAAAGGTACCTACAGCCTCACGGATGGAACCTATTTGATCGTCAGTCCAATCTTGAACTTTTGTGTTTTCATCCACTTTAGCAGTGGCCAAAATTTCTTGTGCTCTACTTTTACCTATACCATAGATATAAGTTAAAGCAATAACTCCTCTTTTGTTTTTCGGTATGTCTACACCTGCAATTCTTGCCATAATTTACCCTTGTCTTTGTTTAAATCTAGGATTCTTTTTGTTTATAACGTAAAGTCTACCTTTTCTACGTACGATTTTACAATCTGCACTTCTTTTTTTAACTGATGCTCTTACTTTCATCTTGTTATTGTTTTTTATATTACTGTTACGCGGTTAAAAAACCTTGTAATTAGTATCTATAAGTTATACGAGCCTTAGTCAAATCATAAGGACTCATTTCTAATTTAACTTTATCTCCTGGTAATAATTTGATGTAATGCATACGCATCTTACCAGAAATATGCGCTGTCACAATGTGACCATTTTCTAATTCAACACGGAACATGGCATTTGATAATGCTTCAATAATGGTTCCGTCTTGCTCTATTGCTGCTTGTTTTGCCATAGTATTTTATATTAAGCTACTGCTTTTCTATTTTTACCTGTTTTCATCAAGCCATCATAATGTCTATTCAACAAGTATGAATTTACTTGTTGCATGGTATCAATCGCAACTCCAACCATAATAAGCAATGAGGTTCCTCCGAAGAACAAAGCCCATCCAGCTTGTACATCCATAAGCTTCACAATAAAAGCTGGGAACACAGCAATTAATGCCAAGAATATAGATCCTGGAAGTGTGATTTGAGACATTATTTTATCTAAATATTCTGAGGTTTCTGACCCTGGTCGAATACCCGGAATAAAACCACCACTACGTTTTAAGTCATCTGCCATTTTATTGGTAGGTACTGTGATCGCCGTGTAAAAATATGTAAATATGATAATCAGTAAGGCGAACAATACGTTGTACCATAACCCGAACATATCAGAGAAATTAGTTTGTATCCAATTCCCAACTGAACTTGTGCTTCCAAGCGCACCTCCAATTAACCCTGGAACAAACATGATAGCTTGTGCGAAGATGATCGGCATTACTCCTGACGCATTCAATTTTAATGGAATGTACTGTCTAGACCCGGCCATAGCATTTTTCTCATAACCGCCAGAGGCTGTACGTCTAGCATATTGAACTGCGATTTTACGAACGCCCATAACTAACATAACTGAAGCCAGAATAATTACAAACCAGATTACTAATTCAAAAAGAATTAACATCACATTGTTTCCTTCTAAACGAGCTGCAGAGTTCTGGATAAAAGATGCCGGTAAACGTGCAATAATACCCACCATAATTAAAAGTGAAATACCATTCCCTATACCTTTATCTGAAATCTTTTCACCCAACCACATCGCGAAGATGGTTCCCGTTACCAATATGGTCACAGAAGAAAAGTAAAATAACGGTCCTGAACCTAATAAAAAAGCACTTTGAGGAATACCCAATGCAGGTAAACTTGCTAAATATCCAGGTGCCTGAACCAAACAAATACCGATGGTTAACCAGCGCGTAATTTGTGTTATTTTCTTTTGCCCACTAGCGCCTTCCTTTTGTAACTTTTGAAGGTAAGGTATTGCAATACCCATTAATTGAACCACAATAGAAGCAGAAATGTAAGGCATAATACCTAGAGCGAAAACTGAAGCGTTAGCAAAAGCACCACCGGTAAAGGCGTTAAGTAACCCAAGTAAACCAGTTTCTGTGTTACTAGATAATTCACTTAACTGAGCCGCATCGATACCAGGTAAAACCACTTGAGCACCAAATCGGTAAACTAAAAGAAGACTTAATGTAATTAGGATTCTGTCTCTTAGCTCCTCAATTTTCCAAACATTTTTTATTGATTCTATAAATTTCATAAATCAGGCTTATAAAGTTATTGCTTCTCCTCCTGCAGCTTCAATGGCAGCTTTTGCTGAAGCACTAAACTTATGAGCAGACACTTTTAATTTAGCTTTTAATTCCCCTCGACCTAAAACCTTAACCAGATCATTTTTTCCGGTTAAACCATTAGCCATAAGAATGTCTAAATCTACGGTATCTTTAATCTTTTTATCGTCAACCAATGCTTGTAAAGTATCTAAATTTACACTTTGATATTCTACGCGATTAATATTGGTAAAACCAAATTTAGGAACACGTCTTTGAAGCGGCATTTGTCCACCTTCAAATCCTATTTTCTTAGAATAACCAGAACGAGATTTAGCTCCTTTGTGTCCACGAGTAGCGGTACCACCTTTTCCGGAACCTTGTCCACGTCCTACACGTTTTCCGTTACTTTTTACTGAACCTTCTGCAGGTTTTAAATTACTTAAATCCATTTTTCAGTTTAAATTATTTTGCTTCCTCTACAGAAACTAAATGTTCAACTTTAGCAATCATCCCAAGAATATTAGGTGTTGCTTCGTGTTCTTTAACTTGACCAATCTTTTTAAGACCAAGAGCTTCTAAAGTTCTTTTTTGTCTTTGCGTACGATTGATTGCGCTTTTAACTTTTGTTACTTTAATTTTTGCCATCTCTGTACGTATTAAGCGTTAAAAACCTGTTCAAGTGATAATCCTCTTTCGCGGGCAATAGCCTTGGCATCTCTTAATTGCAATAAAGCATCAAAAGTCGCTTTAACCACATTGTGCGGGTTTGAAGAACCTTGAGATTTAGATAATACATCATGTACACCTACAGCCTCTAAAACAGTTCTTACGGCACCACCAGCGATAACTCCTGTACCGGGAGCAGCAGGAATAATGTTAACGCGAGCGCCTCCATATTTACCTTTTTGCTCATGAGGAACAGTTCCTTTAATGATCGGGATACGAACCAAGTTTTTCTTAGCATCTTCAACAGCCTTAGCGATTGCACTAGCTACATCTTTAGACTTCCCTAAACCTTGTCCTACAACACCGGCTTCATCACCAACTACAACTATAGCTGAAAACCCAAATGCTCTACCACCTTTCGTTACTTTGGTAACTCGTTGTACACCAACCAAACGATCTTTAAGATCTAGTCCACCTGGTTTTACTAATTCTGCGCTTTTATATTTTTGAAACATAATATTTTAAAATTTTAGTCCGCCTTCTCTAGCCCCTTCAGCTAACGATTTAACTCTTCCGTGATATAAGTAACCACCTCTATCGAAAGCGATTGTTTCTACACCTGCTTTTAAAGCTTTTTCAGCAACAGCCTTCCCAACTAAAGCAGCAACTTCAGTTCTATTAGCTTTAGCAGTTTTTATGTCTTTATCTCTTGAAGATGCCGCAACGATGGTATTCCCAGTAACGTCATCTACAATTTGAGCATAAATTTCTTTATTACTTCTAAAAACAGATAATCTTGGTCTGGCTTCAGTACCAGAAACAATTTTACGTATTCTGTTTTTAATTCTTATTCTTCTATTATTCTTTGTTAATGCCATAACTAAATTATTAAGCTGATTTACCTGCTTTTCTTCTTATTTGTTCACCAACAAACTTAATTCCTTTTCCTTTGTATGGTTCTGGTTTTCTAAACCCACGGATCTTAGCTGCTACCTGACCAACTAATTGTTTGTCGAAAGAGGTTAATTTCACGATCGGATTTTTACCTTTTTCAGTAACAGTTTCTACTTTCACTTCAGGAGCTACGTCCAAAACGATATTGTGTGAGAATCCGATAGCTAAATCTAATTTCTGACCCTGGTTTGATGCTCTGTAACCTACACCTACCAATTCCAATTCCTTAGACCATCCTACAGATACTCCTTTAATCATGTTGTTCATTAAAGATCGGTATAAACCGTGTTTTGCTTTTTGATCTTTAGAATCATCAGCGCGAGTAACAAATATGTTACCTTCTTCTACCTTTATCTCAACAGAATCGTAATTTTGAGTTAACTCACCTAATTTCCCTTTTACAGTAACAACATTATCGTTAACTTCTACTGTAACACCTTCTGGAATGGCTACTGGATTGTTTCCTATTCTTGACATTTCTTTCTGGCTTTTAAATTAGTATACGTAACATAAAACTTCGCCACCCACATTTTCTTTCTTAGCTTGCTTTCCTGTCATCACACCATGAGATGTGGAAACAATGGCAATACCAAGACCGTTTAAGATACGTGGAAATTCATTAGCACCGGCATACTTACGTAAACCTGGTGTACTAATTCTTTGAAGTTTCTTAATTACTGGTTCCTTAGTTTCTTTATTGTACTTAAGCGCTATTTTAATAGTACCTTGTACTGTAGAATCATCAAATTTGTAACTTAAAATATATCCCTGCTCGAATAATATTTTAGTGATGTCCTTTTTTAAATTAGATGCCGGTATCTCAACCACTCTGTGGTTAGCACGTACTGCGTTTCTAATTCTTGTTAAATAATCCGCAATTGGATCTGAGTACATAATGAATTGATTTTGTGGTTTTGGTTTTCGAGCTAGGCTCAAACCTTAAACCTGATTATTTAAATAATATTACCAACTTGCTTTTCTTACTCCAGGAATTAAACCTTTGTTGGCCATTTCTCTAAACATCACACGAGAAATTCCAAAATCTCTCATATAACCTTTAGGTCTTCCTGTTAATTTACATCTATTATGCATACGAATTGGAGACGCATTTTTCGGTAGCTTTTGTAATGCTTCATAATCGCCAGCTTCTTTCAAAGCTTTGCGTTTTGCTGCATATTTAGCTACTGTTTTTGCTCTTTTTACCTCACGGGCTTTCATTGATTCTTTCGCCATATCTTAATTCTTTTTAAAAGGTAATCCTAATTCGGATAATAATGATTTTGCTTCTTTATCTGTTTCAGCAGAGGTTACAAAAGTAATATCCATACCAGTAATCTTATTTACCTTATCGATATTAATTTCCGGGAAGATGATTTGCTCGGTAATTCCTAAATTGTAATTACCCCTGCCGTCAAAACCTGTAGCTTTGATACCGTTAAAATCTCTTACTCGCGGTAACGCTGAAGTAACTAAACGATCTAAAAACTCATACATTCTTTCACCACGTAAAGTTACTTTAGCCCCAATTGGCATCCCTTTACGTAATTTGAAAGAAGCAACGTCTTTCTTAGATATGGTTGCTACTGCTCTTTGACCGGAGATAGAAGTTAATTCTTCAACTGCGTGATCAATAAGCTTTTTATCTGCCACAGCAGCTCCTACTCCTTTAGATATTACTATCTTCTTAAGTTTAGGAACTTGCATTACGTTTTTATAACCGAACTCTTCAGTTAACGCTGCAATAACCCTGCTTTTATAATCTTCTTTAAGTCTTGGTGAATATGCCATAACTATATTACTTCATTAGATTTTACTGAAAATCTTACTTTTTTATCACCTTCCGTTCTGTATCCCACTCGTGTTGTTTCCCCTTTACTGGTTAACAATGATAAGTTAGACACATGGATTGGTGCTTCTTTTTCAACGATCCCACCTTGAGGGTTTTGTGCACTTGGTTTCGAATGTTTCTTAACCAGGTTGATTCCCTCAACGATCACTTTGTTCTTGTCTGTGAATACCTCAAGCACTTTACCTTCAGAACCTTTGTGGTCTCCAGCTATTACTTTTACAGTATCTCCAGTTTTTATTTTAAGCTTTGTCATCTTATAATGTATTAAAGCACTTCAGGTGCTAATGATACAATTTTCATGAATTGTTTATCACGAAGTTCTCTAGCTACAGGACCAAATACACGTGTACCTCTCATTTCCCCTGTTGGGTTTAACAATACACAGGCGTTATCGTCGAAACGGATATACGATCCGTCAGGTCTTCTAACTTCTTTCTTAGTACGCACAACAACTGCAGTAGAAACAGCACCTTTTTTAATGTTTCCATTAGGTGTTGCATCTTTTACAGAAACAACGATCTTGTCTCCTACAGAGGCATATCTTTTTTTAGTTCCACCTAGAACACGGATAGTTAAAACTTCCTTTGCTCCAGTGTTATCTGCTACCCTTAATCTTGATTCTTGCTGTACCATAATTATTTAGCTCTTTCTATGATTTCAACTAATCTCCAACATTTAGATTTACTTAAAGGTCTTGTTTCCATGATCTTTACAGTATCTCCAATGTTACAATCGTTTGTTTCGTCGTGTGCAACGTATTTCTTCGTTTTCAACACGAATTTACCATACATAGGGTGTTTTACTTTTTTAACCTCTGCAACTACAATAGATTTTTGCATCTTGTTACTAGTAACTATTCCTATACGTTCTTTTCTTAATTTTCTTGTTTCCATCTTTCAGCAGAATTATTGTAAATCTCTTTTAGTTAATTCGGTCGCAATTCTAGCAACAGTACGTCTTATGGTACGTAACTGAATTGGATTTTCTAAAGGAGATATTGCATGAGCTAATTTTAGATCTGAATAACTCTTTTTTACTTCACCAAGTTTTTCTTGTAACTCAGCTACAGATAATTCTTTAATTTCTGATTGTTTCATAATATCAAATAAATTATGCTTCGTAATCTCTAGCAATTACAAACTTAGTTTTAACCGGTAATTTTTGAGCCGCTAAACGCAGTGCTTCTTTAGCAATATCCAAAGACACACCACCAACTTCAAATAATATACGTCCTGGTCTTACAGGCGCTACCCAATATTCAACGGCACCTTTACCTTTACCCATACGTACTTCAAGAGGCTTTTTTGTTATTGGCTTGTCTGGAAATACTTTAATCCAAAGTTGCCCTTCTCTTTTCATGTAACGTGTAGCGGCAATACGTGCGGCTTCAATTTGTCGCGCTGTAATAAAGTTCGAGTCTAACGCTTTTATTCCAAAAGTTCCGTTTGAAAGTTGATGCCCTCTTCCGGCGATCCCCTTCATACGTCCTTTTTGTTGCTTACGAAATTTTGTTCTTTTAGGCTGTAACATTTTTCTTTACTTTATAAAAAATTACTTTCTACGACGAGGTGCTTTGTTTCCTCTTCCCCCACTTTTTCCTTGCTTTTTAGATAAACCAACTAGTGGAGAAAGTTCTCTTTTACCATACACTTCACCTTTCATGATCCATACTTTTACGCCTAATCTACCATAAGTAGTGTGGGCTTCAACTAAAGCATAATCAATGTCGGCTCTGAAGGTTGATAACGGAATACGTCCTTCTTTATAGTGTTCGCTACGCGCCATTTCAGCACCGTTTAAACGACCACTAATTTCGATTTTAATTCCCTCAGCGTTCATGCGCATTGTTGCAGCAATTGCCATTTTTATAGCACGACGGTATGAAATTCTGTTTTCAATTTGACGTGCAATACTAGCCGCTACTAAATGAGCATCAAGTTCAGGTCTCTTTATTTCAAAGATGTTGATCTGAACTTCTTTTCCTGTAATCTTCTTAAGTTCTTCTTTTAACTTGTCTACCTCCTGGCCGCCTTTACCAATAATGATACCTGGTCTAGCAGTGGTGATAGTAACGGTTACAAGCTTTAAAGTTCTTTCGATAATTACTCTACTTACACTAGCTTTAGATAAACGCGCGTGAACGTATTTTCTAATCTTATCGTCTTCGGCAAGTTTATCGCCATAATCGTTTCCTCCGTACCAGTTGGATTCCCATCCTCTGATAATTCCTAAGCGATTTCCGATTGGATTTGTCTTTTGTCCCATACTTCTATCTTAGCTTTGTGTGTTATTATTAGCTCCTACCACCAAGGTTACGTGGTTTGAACGTTTTCTTATTCTGTGAGCGCGCCCCTGAGGAGCCGGACGTAATCTTTTTAACATAGATCCGCCATCCACTCTTATTTCTTTTACGATCAGGTCTGCAGATTCTACATCAGCATCCTCATTTTTCGACTGCCAATTCGCAATTGCTGACAATAATAACTTTTCCAAACGACCAGAAGCTTCCTTTTGGTTGAATTTTAAGATATTAAGAGCATTCTGTACCTTTTCACCTCTTACTAAATCGGCTACTAAGCGCATTTTTCTTGGTGACGTAGGACAATTATTAAGTTTTGCAAAAGCAACGTGCTTTTTAGCTTCCTTAATAGCGTCTGCCATTTCTTTTTTACGACTTCCCATAGCTTACTACTTTTTACCTTTATTTTTAGCACCGGCATGTCCACGGAATGAACGCGTTGGTGAAAATTCTCCTAGTTTATGACCTACCATGTTTTCAGTAACGTATACTGGAACGAATTGACGGCCATTGTGTACTGCAATTGTTTGCCCAACAAAATCTGGAGTAATCATACTAGCTCTAGACCAGGTTTTAATTACTGTCTTTTTGTTGTTCTCAACATTAGCAGCTACTTTTCTTTCTAATTTATAATGAACGTAAGGTCCTTTTTTTAATGATCTTGCCATGTCTTATTTCTTTCTACGTTCTACAATGTATTTGTTACTATATTTTGTTTTAGAACGGGTTCTATATCCTTTAGCAGGGATTCCCTTTCTAGAACGTGGATGTCCTCCTGAAGATTTACCTTCACCACCACCCATTGGATGGTCAACCGGGTTCATCACCACTGGTCTGGTTCTTGGTCGTCTTCCTAACCATCGAGTTCTACCTGCTTTACCACCTACTAATAGCTGGTGATCTGAATTGGATACAACACCAATGGTGGCCATACAATCACTAAGTACTAATCTGGTTTCACCAGAAGGTAGTTTTATGGTCGTAAATTTACCATCTCTTGCCATTAACTGAGCAAAAGCACCAGCACTACGTGCCATTACAGCACCTTGTCCCGGACGTAACTCAACACAAGAAATAATCGTTCCAAATGGAATTTGACTTAACGGCATAGCATTTCCAATTTCTGGTGCTACACCTTCGTAACCGGATACCACATTTTGCCCAACCTGTAAACCATTTTGAGCTATGATATAGCTTTTCTCACCGTCTTGATAATTCAATAAAGCGATAAAAGCGGTTCTGTTCGGATCGTATTCAATAGATTTTACTTCAGCTGGAATCCCAACTTTATTTCTTTTAAAATCTATTAAACGGTATCTTCTTTTATGACCACCACCAATATATCGCATGGTCATTTTACCTTGACTGTTTCTACCACCAGACTTTTTATTCGGAACGAGCAAGCTCTTCTCCGGCTTATCAGTAGTCACGGCGTCATACCCGTTTACTACTCTAAAACGCTGTCCTGGTGTGATTGGTTTTAATTTTCTTACTGACATAGTTGTCTTAAATTACAGATTACTGTATAAATCAATCATTTCACCTTCCGCCAGTTGTACAATTGCCTTTTTAACAGCATTTGTTTTACCATGTTGAATACCATTTTTTGTGTATTTGGTATTTCGATCTGGACGGACATTTATAGTACGAACTTTTTCAACAGAAACCCCATAAGCCTCTTCAACGGCTTTTTTAATTTCTATCTTATTCGCCTTTGAGTTCACTGCAAAAGTGTAACGATTTCTGATCTCGCTATCGGCAGTTGCTTTTTCTGTGATTATAGGTTTAATTAAGATATTCATGGTTCCTATTTACTTAAATTTAATTCAATACCTTCTAGCGCACCTTCTAAAAGGATTATTTGATTTGCGTTTAAAATTTTGTAAGTACTTAATTCTGAGTTAGTTATAACTTCAGAGCCTTTCAAATTACGCGATGACAAATATACATTATTATTTGCACCACCCAACACAAACAAAGACTTTTTATTCTCTAGGTCTAATGCCTTTAAAACAGCAGTGAAATTTTTTGTCCTAGGAGCATCAAAATTGAAGTCTTCTAATACAGTGATTGCTTTCTCTCCTGCTTTGATACTTAGGGCCGATTTACGTGCCAATCGCTTTAGGTTTTTGTTAAGTTTGAAGCTGTAGTTTCTAGGTCTTGGACCAAACATACGTCCACCACCTTTAAAAATACCAGACTTAATACTACCTGCTCTTGCCGTACCGGTACCCTTTTGCTTTTTAATTTTACGCGTACTACCAGTGATCTCAGCTCTTTCTTTCGATTTATGAGTTCCCTGACGTTGGTTTGCTAAATATTGTTTAACATCCAAATATACAGCGTGATTATTAGGCTCAATAGCAAACACATCGTTAGAAAGGTCTGCCTTTCTACCCGTGTCTTTTCCGTTTATATCTAAAACTGCTACTTTCATTACTTTCTAATAATTACATAAGCGTTTTTGTGACCCGGCACACAGCCTTTCACAACAAGTAGATTCTTTTCAGCAACTACTTTTAAAACTCTTAAATTTTGAACTTTTACTTTTTCACCACCCATACGGCCTGCCATTTTCATGCCTTTAAAAACACGAGCAGGATACGATGCAGCTCCAATAGAACCCGGTGCTCTTAAACGGTTATGCTGACCGTGAGTAGCTTGACCTACACCACCGAAACCATGACGTTTTACAACCCCTTGAAATCCTTTTCCTTTAGATGTTCCTGCGATATCAACAAATTCACCTTCAGCAAAATGTTCTACAGTGATAGCATCTCCTAATTTGTACTCCTTATCAAAACCTTTGAATTCAACGAGCTTGCGTTTTACAGAAGTACCCGCTTTTTTAGCATGACCTTGATCAGCTTTAGTAGCGCTTTTTTCTGTCGCGTCATCGAAACCAACTTGAATAGCTTTGTAGCCATCAACTTCTTCGGTTCTGACTTGGGTAACGATACATGGGCCAGCTTCGATTACTGTACAAGGAATGTTTTTTCCGTTGTCATCGAATAAGCTGGTCATACCGATTTTTTTTCCAATTAACCCAGACATATTTATTAATTATTAATGTTACTATTTGTTGAAATTTAATTCAACCCTTTTTACTCGATAATCGAGACTTAATTACCGTAAGGTCCGTCTCAATATTAACTTTTGTTATTTAAACTAATCTGTAAGATTCCCTAGAGATAGTTTCCTTTTAAAAAATTTCAGGGACAAAATACCTTTCGTCCCTGAAATGTATTTATCCGTTTTTCCCGCGACCGCATCGGTGGGACATGTTAGATCCCGAAACAAGTTCGGAATGACAAGTTATACTTTAATCTCTACTTCAACACCACTTGGTAATTCAAGCTTCATTAACGCATCAATAGTTTTTGATGACGACGAGTAGATATCCAATAAGCGTTTGAATGAACTTAACTGGAACTGCTCTCTCGACTTTTTGTTAACGTGTGGAGAACGTAATACAGTGAAAATTTTCTTGTGTGTTGGTAATGGAATTGGACCTGTTACAACAGCACCTGTACTTTTTACTGTTTTTACAATCTTATCAGCAGACTTGTCTACTAAATTGTAATCGTAAGATTTTAATTTTATTCTGATTTTCTGACTCATGTTCTTAGATTTTAAGCTTCCACGCCTTTAGCTGCCTTGATCACTTCTTCAGATATATTTGAAGGTGTTTCAGCATAGTGTGAAAATTCCATTGTTGAAGTTGCACGACCTGAAGATAAGGTTCTTAGTGTGGTTACATAACCAAACATTTCTGAAAGTGGCACGGTAGCTTTAACTGTTTTAGCTCCGGCACGATCACCCATGTTGCTCACTTGACCACGTCTTCTATTTAAATCACCTACAATGTCACCCATGTTTTCTTCAGGAGTAATTACCTCAAGTTTCATAATAGGTTCCATGATTACTGCTTTGGCAGCTTTGGCAGCATTTTTAAATCCAATTTTTGCAGCTAATTCGAACGATAACTGATCCGAATCCACATCGTGGTAAGATCCGTCTGTTAACGTTACCTTCATCGCATCAATTTCATATCCGGCTAAAGGACCGTTTTGCATTGCCATTAGGAATCCTTTCTCAATGGATGGAATAAATTCTTTAGGAACGTTACCACCTTTAATTTCAGAAACAAATTCTAAACCTTGTTTACCTTCTTCAGCTGGTCCTAAAGTAAATACAATATCAGCGAATTTACCACGACCACCAGATTGTTTCTTATAAACCTCTCTGTGGTTTGCAATTTGTGTTATCGCTTCTTTGTACTCAACCTGAGGTTGACCTTGATTCACTTCAACCTTGAATTCGCGACGTAAACGGTCAACAATAATATCTAAGTGAAGCTCACCCATCCCAGAAATAATAGTTTGGCCTGAAGCCTCATCAGTTCTAGCGGTGAATGTTGGATCCTCTTCAGCTAATTTTGCTAAAGCCATACCTAATTTATCAACATCTGCCTTGGTTTTAGGCTCAACGGCAATACCAATTACAGGGTCCGGGAAATCCATAGATTCCAGAACAATCGGATGCTTTTCATCAGATAAGGTATCTCCTGTTTTAATATCTTTAAAACCTACAGCTGCTCCAATATCTCCAGCATTGATAAAATCAATGGCGTTTTGTTTATTAGAGTGCATTTGGTAGATACGTGAGATACGCTCTTTTTTACCTGAGCGGTTGTTCAATACGTAAGAACCGGCATCCAAATGACCTGAATAAGCTCTAAAGAATGCTAAACGCCCTACGAAAGGATCGGTCGCAATTTTAAATGCTAATGCAGCAAATGGTGCATCGATACTTGGTTTACGAGCTTCTTTCTCACCTGTATCCGGGTTTGTCCCTACAATGTTATCTCTATCTAATGGAGATGGTAAGTAACGACAAACAGCGTCCAATAAGAATTGAACCCCTTTATTTTTGAAAGCAGAACCACAGATCATTGGGATTATAGCCATATCCATTACCGCAGCTCTAAGTGCAGCGTGCACTTCATCTTCAGTAATTGAATCTTCATCTTCCATGAACTTCTCAAGAAGATTTTCATCGTAAGTAGCTACCTCCTCAATTAATAAGGCTCTGTATTTTTTTGCTTCAGCTTTTAATTCGTTTGGAATTTCGATAACATCAAAAGTTGCCCCTTGAGTTTCATCGTGCCAAACGATCGCTCTGTTCTTTACTAGATCAATAATACCTTTGAAGTCAATTTCGTCACCAATGTTCAATACAATTGGCACAGCGTTAGACTTCAACATATCTTTAACTTGTTGACAAACCCCTAAAAAGTTAGAGCCCTGACGGTCCATTTTATTAACGAAACCAATACGTGGCACTTTATAGTTGTCAGCTAATCTCCAGTTTGTTTCAGATTGTGGCTCAACACCATCTACCGCACTAAACAAGAATACTAAACCATCAAGAACACGTAACGAACGGTTTACCTCTACGGTAAAATCCACGTGGCCAGGAGTGTCAATAATATTAAAGTGGTAATCCTTTGTATCAGGAGTCGGTTGTGCATTTTCCATTGGAAACTTCCACGAACAGGTTGTTGCAGCAGAGGTAATGGTAATACCACGCTCCTGCTCTTGCTCCATCCAGTCCATAGTTGCAGCACCATCGTGAACCTCACCAATTTTGTGAGATACTCCCGTATAGTAAAGAATACGTTCTGTAGTAGTTGTTTTTCCTGCATCAATATGTGCAGCAATACCTATATTTCTAGTATATTTTAAATCTCTTCCCATTATATTTTAAAATCTAAAGTGAGAGAATGCTTTATTAGCTTCTGCCATTTTATGCGTATCAAGACGTTTTTTAACGGCCGCTCCTTCTTCTTTAGCTGCTGCTAAAATTTCTGAGGCCAGGCGTAACGCCATTGATTTTTCATTTCTTTTACGTGCGTAACTAATTAACCATTTCATGGCTGTAGATACTTTACGGTCTGGACGAATTTGCATTGGAATTTGGAATGTAGCACCACCAACACGACGGCTACGTACTTCTACGTGAGGCATCACATTAGACAAGGCATCCTTCCAAAGATCTAATCCTGTTTTTTCTTCGTCAGTCTTTTTTGATTCTACGATATCAATAGCATCGTAGAAAACTTTAAAAGCTACAGACTTCTTTCCGTCCCACATCATCATATTAACGAAACGCGTTACTAGCTGATCGTTAAAACGTGGATCCGGTAAAAGCGGTCTCTTTTTTGCTGCTCTTTTTCTCATGTCTTCTTCTTAAAGCGTTAATTACTTTTTAGGGCGTTTTGCACCATACTTAGATCTACGTTGTGTTCTACCTGCAACACCTGCTGTGTCTAAAGCACCACGAACGATGTGATATCTAACTCCTGGTAAATCTTTTACCCTTCCACCTCTAACCAATACTATCGAGTGCTCTTGTAAATTGTGACCTTCACCACCGATGTATGCGTTAACCTCGTTTCCGTTTGTTAAACGAACCCTTGCTACCTTACGCATTGCTGAGTTAGGTTTCTTAGGCGTCGTTGTATAAACACGAGTACACACACCACGTCTCTGAGGACACGAATTCAAAGCAGCCGATTTACTCTTCTTGGTTATTTTGGCTCTTCCTTTTCGTACTAATTGTGAAATTGTTGGCATATATAATTCCTATAAATTTTAAAATCCCTTGATTAAAGGGCTGCAAAGGTAGAAATTTAAATTAATTATTCAAATCCTAAATCATTAATTTTTAAGAGTTTTGAAAAATTAAATTTTCAATCATATTAAAAGACTACTTTTTCCGTTAGTTTTACAACAAAAACCAGATTTTATAGCCGTGCAAAAATACATCATTTTCTACCTTATTATATATGGTATGTTTTCCTCCGGAATTTCGGCTCAAAATTTATATTTAGATATGGAGGGTAACTCAAACTCCGAAACTCTGGTTTTGAACGAATTGAATTATCTAAAAACCCACGCGGATTTAGCAAGTATCAATACAGAAGTGGATTCGGTTCAAACGAGCCTGTATAGATTGGGGTACATTGAAGCACAGCTTTCGAGTTTAGAAAGGACAAATGACTCAACATTTTTAGCCCATTTTAAACTTGGTAACAAATTTGAATCCATTAAGATCCATTACACAAATTCCAAATTCATCCATCCGGAAATATTGAGTTCATTCTCTACCTCAGTATCCGACACCTATTTTGTACTGCCCTATCAAAAAATAACATCCACTTTAAAAAGGCTGAGCTCAACACTAGCAGAACAAGGCTTGCCCTTTAGTAAAGTCCAATTAAAAAATATTACCATAAAGGATAATAGCCTGGCTGCTGATCTTGAGCTTATTCCGGATCAACAAAAACGCATTATTGATGCCATTGAAATAAAAGGCTACGAACAATTTCCCCGGTCTTTCCTCCGCTATTACCTAAATATCAAAAAAAATCAGGTCTTTAATTTAACCGAGATCAAAAAGAAAACAGAACAAGTTCAAAGTTTAAATTTTGCCAATCAAATAAAACCGCCGGAAGTTCTTTTTACTAAAGACTCTACAACACTTTACCTCTATTTAGAAAAACAAAAAAGCAACAGTTTTGATGGATTTTTAGGTTTTGGAACCAATGAGGACACAAATAAAATTCAATTTAATGGGTATTTAAATTTGAATTTGATCAACACTTTAAATTTCGGCGAAGCCTTTCGCTTGTTTTATAAAAGTGATGAAACAGATCAGCAGCTTTTTGAGGTAAACGCAGCACTACCTTACTTGTTTAAATCCCCGGTGGGCTTAGCTATGGAATTGAGGGTGTTTAGGCGAGACTCTTCATTTACTACAGTAGACCAATCTATTAAGACCACCTTTCAAATTAATCCTAAACACCAAGTTGCTCTCGGGTTAACTGCAACTGCATCCAATAATTTATTTAGCTCCGGTACAGTTTCAGATATTGCTAATTACAATACCCGATTTTTAACTGGGAGCTATCAATACAGAAATCTACAATTTAACAATGCTCTATTTCAAACCAAATCGAGTTTTTATTTTGAAGGGAATTTAGGATCTCGTAAAAATGCAGGGACCTCCCAAAATCAATCACGCTTTGTTATAGATGCGATGCACATTTTCCAACTGAATTTGAAAAACAGCCTATATTTCAAACTACACGGGGAGACTATTTCCTCTGACACCTATTTTGAAAATGAACTTTTGCGTTTCGGCGGCATTAATTCCATTCGTGGCTTTCAGGAAAATAGTTTGTTAGGGAATACCTATGGTATTTTAAATACAGAGTACCGTTTTACATTAAGTCCAAGCCTATACGTACATTCCATTACAGATCTTGGCTATTTCGAGAATAATATATCTGATTTGAAAAAAAAATTATTCAGTTACGGAATCGGCTTGGGTGTTCTCACTAAAGCAGGCTTATTTAAACTGAACTATGCTGCCGCTAAAGTTGAAAATGAACCTTTTAAAGTATCAAACTCTAAGGTACATATTAGCCTTACTACTATATTTTAAAAATTATAACTTTTACATTTTAAGTAGTCATTTGACACCATTTAGCTTAGCTCTTCGTTAAAACGAATCATTTTCAAACCAGATGCTATAGTTCAAGAATAGGCCGAATGAAAAATGTAATCAAAGTTTAAAAAACAGCTAAATTGTATTAGAGCTTTTAAATAAGACGACTTTTAAATTTTCAGTTTAATCGTACTAATTCAGCGAAATATTTTAAAAAAATGTAAAAAAACGATGGATTTATATTAATTTTTAACAATCATTTGTTGTTTTATTAACTTTTAATTATGATTTTTGCCGCTGACTAACTCTAATAATTATAATAATGAAAACAAAGTTTAGTGGAATTCTAACGCTACTAATGGCGTTAATGGTGCAACTCATGTTTGCACAAACAAAGACAGTTTCAGGTACGGTTACCGATGCTTCGGGCTTACCGCTCCCTGGTGCTACTGTTTTAGTAAAAGGTACAAATAGTGGTACTTCAGCAGATTTTGACGGAAATTATTCCATTCAAGTAAATCAAGGTGCTACCTTGGTTTATAGTTTTGTGGGATACATTACCAAAGAAATGACTGTAGGTTCCTCCAATGTCATTAATGTAACAATGACTGAAGATGCAGAATCTTTAGACGAAGTTGTTGTTGTTGCTTATGGTACTACAACTAAAGAGGCCTTTACTGGATCTGCTGGTGTAGTACAATCTGAACAATTGGAGTTGAGAGCATTAACCTCTCCAATAGCTGCAATTGAAGGTAATGTAACAGGAGTACAATTTCTTTCAACTAGTGGTCAACCAGGAAGTTCTCCAAGTATAGTTATTAGAGGTGTAGGTACTTTAAACGGTACTACAGATCCATTATTTATTGTAGATGGTGTTCAATTTGAAGGGGGTTTAAATACTATAAATCAAGATGACATTGCATCATTAACAGTTTTAAAGGATGCTGCCTCAACTTCGCTTTATGGTTCTCGTGGAGCTAACGGTGTAATAATTATTACTACAAAAACAGGTAAAAAAGGCGCTGGTATCACAGTATCAGCAACTAGTTCATTTGGAGTAATGAGCAGAAGTATCGACCAATATGATGCAGTTAGCCCAGGTGAATACTACGAATTAATGTGGGAAGGTTACAAGAACACTCCTAATGTTCAAGCCCAACCTAATCCTGAGGCTTTTGCTTCGGCAGACATTTTTAATCGTTTAGGTAGAAATCCTTTTAATGTTCCTAATGATCAAATTGTTGGTGTTGACGGAAGATTAAATCCTAACGCACAAGTAATTGCTGAAGATTTAGATTGGTTTGATGCATTGCAAAGACAAGGGAGTAGATTAAACAACTCTGTGAATGTTTCTGGTGGTGGTGATAACCATACCGTATTCTTTTCATTGGCAAATCTTCAAGAAAAAGGATATGTTATTGAAAGTGGTTATGATAGAACTACAGCGCGTTTAAATGGATCATTTGATCCGACTAGCTGGTTATCCTTAGGTGGAAACATGTCTATTACTACTGAAAAATTAACAGGCCCTCCTTCCAGAGGAGCCGCTGCTGCTAACGTTTTTAGTTTTGCTAAAGATATGGGATCGATTTATAGCCCATATCTATTAGACCCAGTTACTAACCGGATTATCAGAGATGAAGCCGGAAACAAACTTTGGGATCGAGGTGAAGGTATTGGAGAATTAGGTATTCAATCTAGACCTACTTTAATCGGGCGTAATGCTTTAGAGGAGGCTATTTTAAATAACTACCTGGAAACAAGAAACAACGTTACGATGCGTATTAATGCTGAATTTACCATTACTGATGGTCTTAAAGCAAGCTTAGTATACGGTCAAGATATACAAAATGGTATTACCCAAAGTTATCAAAATCCAATTGTAGGTGATGGTCAACCTGAAGGTAGACTGTCTGACGATAGGTTCACACGAACTGTTGAAAACTTCAACCAGTTAATTACTTACAACAAATCTTTTGGAGATCATAATCTTGATGTAACATTGGGTCATGAAAGCTACAATAGAAATTTCAGAAGTAATGATGTGTTTAAAACAACGCAAACTGCATCAGGAATTTATGAGTTAGACAACTTTTCTGTAGTTGCAGATGCCGGTGGTAGTAGTACAGATAAAAGACTGGAAGGGTTTTTCTCTAGATTAAATTACAACTTTGCGAATAGATATTACATAGGTGCTTCTGCAAGAAGAGATGGGTCTTCTGTATTTGACAACAATAAGTGGGGTACTTTTTATTCTGTGTCAGGTGCTTGGAGAATAGATCAAGAAAACTTCATGTCAGACGTTTCTTTTATAAATAATTTAAAAGTAAGAGGGTCATATGGTGAAGTAGGAAACGACCAATTAGGAAACTTCTATATTTCGCAAGGTTTATACAGTTTACTCTCAAATGCTGGAACGCCAGGTATCTTTTGGGATACTACAGGTAATGCTGATTTGCAATGGGAAACAACTTCTACGTGGGATGTTGCGTTAGAGTTTGGATTGTTCAATAATCGTATATCAGGATCTGTTGAATATTACAACCGAGATACATCTGATTTACTTTATAATGTGCCTATTCCTCCTTCTGAAGGTCAAGTTAACGCACCGAATAACATCGGAGATATGTATAACAGAGGTTGGGAAGTTAGTTTAAATGGTACTATTGTTCAAACTAATAATTTTTCATGGGACCTAGGCCTTCAAGCCTCAACTCTTGAAAATAAAATTACACGTATACCAGATCCTTTTATTAATGGTTCTAAACGTTGGGCAGAAGGCCGTTCTAGATTTGATTGGTTCCTTTATGAATTTGCTGGTGTAGACCCAAGTAATGGTGATGCCCTTTACTATGTATTTGAAGAGGTTGACGGTGTACCTGGTATTCCTGTATTTGATGAGAATGGAGCTCGTGCTACGACTAATGATTGGGCTGAGGCACAACGTGGTTATGTTAACGAATCTTCAATTCCAGATGTAATTGGATCAATTACAAACTCGTTTAGATACAAAAATTTAAGTCTAAGCGTCTTATTTACTTACCAATTAGGAGGTAAAGTAATTGATTATGGTTATGAAGATATGATGCATGCAGGAGAGTTTGGAAGATCGTTGCATCCTGATGCAAAAAATGCTTGGAGACAACCTGGTGATATTACCAATGTACCGCGTTTAGAGCAAGGAAATCCTCTTTTAACTCAAGCGCTTTCTTCAAGATGGTTAACAGATGCTAGTTTTTTATCACTTAGAAATGTAAATTTATCTTATAATTTTGATAGCGCTGTTGCGGATAAGATTGGTGTGAATAATTTAAGAATATTCGCTACTGGTGAAAACTTATTATTGTTTGCAAATAGAACTGGCTTAGACCCTCAATTTAACCTTGCAGGTACTGGAGATGGAACAGATTATGCTCCAAACAGAGTAGTATCTGTTGGTGTTAACGTTTCTTTCTAAATTTAAATTAATAAAACAAAATAAAATGATACGAAAAAAAATAAAATTGTTTCTATCAGTTACAATCATAACATTGGCAATGTCAGGTTGTTCTGAAGAGTTTCTCGAAACTGTTCCTACGGATGCAATATCTACTGCCGGAGCTTACACAAACCCCGATAATATTGCCCTAGTAGTAAATGGTCTTAACAGACAAATGTACGTTGCAGCCTTAAGTGGTTCCACAACAAGTAGAGATGGTGAAATGTATTTTGTACCTGCCTTTGATTTTATAGGAGGAGAAGTTATACATACAGGTCCAGGGTTTGGATGGCAAAAATCAGAAGCTGCTTGGACAACGCACACAAACGCAACATTCGCTACTGTTTTTAATTTATGGTACCAACGTTACCACATGATAAACGTTTCAAGTGAAGTGATAGACCAAATTTTTGAGCAAGATTTCGCAAGAACACCTCAAGTAAATGGTCTTTTAGGTCAGGCATATGCTTATCGCGCTTGGTCCTACTGGAGATTGATAACAACTTACGCCAAAGGTTATATTATTGGTAATCCTGAAACTGATCCTGGAGTGCCATTAATAAGTGCATTGGGAGCACCATTTGAAGGTGGACCACGTGCAACTGTAGCAGAGATTTACGCCCAAATAGAAGATGATATAGATGAGGCGATAGGATATTTAGAAAAAGCAGGTGCTCGTCCAAATAAATCTACTATAGATTTAAATACAGCTTATGGAATAAAAGCACGTATTGCTTTATCCAAAGGTGATTGGGCTACTGCAGCATCAAGCGCGGCCGCGGCTAGAAATGGTTATCCAATTATGGATGAAGCCGAATGGTTATCTGGATTTCAAGAAGACGGCATCTCTGAAGCTATATGGGCTTGTGAAGTTATTGATACAGAATCAAATTTCTTCCAATCTTATTTTTACTACATTTCTTTTGCGTTTAATGGTGGTGAATGTAGAGGTAACAACAAAATGATAAATAATGAGTTGTATGACCAAATACCTGCTACTGATTTCAGAACTAAAGCATGGCTACCATTGGCACCAAATACAAACTCGGCTGCTTATAACAACCAAGGAGGAAGTGCTGCAGCAGATCCAAATTATGATGATCAAACGACATTTCTTGCGGCTAAAGCTGCTATTATAGCAGAATATGGTGCAACTAATGGGCATAACACCCACCCATATATGAATGTTAAATTTAAACCAGCGAATCCTGGAACCAGTGGTCCTGACGACATGATTTTTATGAGATCGTCTGAAATGGTATTAATAGAAGCAGAAGCTAAAGCCATGTTAAATGATATTCCTGGTGCCCAAGCAGCATTAAATCTTTTAGGTTCTAAAAGAGATTCTGCCTATGATGTATCTCAATATGCCACTCAAACTGCTTTGATGAATCAAATTAAATTTCAAAGACGCGTAGAATTATGGGGAGAAGGTTTTGCATATCATGATAAAATTAGATGGGATGAAGGTATTGATCACACTAACTCTGGAGCTTCAATTGTTATATATCAAGATGGATTTATACAGGAGCGACCTTCAGTAAATGATGATTGGATTTGGAAAATTCCACAAGCTGAAATTGATGCCAATCCTTATATTTCAGAATCTGATCAAAACTAGTTCAATTATAATAAACTTCTAATTATGAAAAAAACAATAAATATATTTTTAATTATTTTTTCGCTAGTTTTATTTCAAAACTGCGATGAAGAACAATTTGAACCTAGTTTAAATTATGTAACGTTTGCCTCAGATATTTCTACCGGTGTAGATGTTGGTGGCAATCAAGATGTTACCGTAGTGGTTTATACTGCTGAAAATGTTGGTTCTGATACTACCTTTACTCTAATGGTTGATGAAAGTACAGACGCAGCTGCTGGTTCCTATGTTGTACCAACTTCTGTAACGGTACCAGCTGGTTCAAATGCTGGTTCGTTTACTGTTGCATTATCCGATGTTAACTTAGGTATTGGAATTAATAGACTTGTTATAGATTTTGATGATGTTGGTATGTCTAGTACTGGGCAACCAATAACTATTGAATACATTCAAAATTGTAATGAAGTAAGTGGTACACTTGATTTAAGATTTAATTATCCTTGTGAAGTAAGTTGGGCGATAGAAGATTCCGAAGGGGGCATTGTACTTTCTGGTTCAGGTTATTCAGGTTGTACTAGTGCATATTCTGAAGTTTCTGAGCCAATAACATTGTGCGCCGGAAGATCTTACACACTTATTACTACCGATGATTATGGAGATGGTTGGGGATCAACAGGAAGTTACACACTTACCATTGACGGTGTAGAAAAAGTTACTGGTGATACTTCATTAATGAATAATGGGGGTAATGGTGAAATTTCTGCTCGCGCATCATTTGACACAAATTAGAAATTCATACCATTTAAATTAATAAAAAAAGAGACTGCTGTTAGCAGTCTCTTTTTTTATACACGAAACCCATAGGACATTTTAACAAACGGTGACCTTTGCTTAGTGTTTACCGATTTCATCAAGATTATATATTTGAAAATCACGGGTTTCAAAAACGACCTCGAAATTGGTGTTCTTTTTTTAAGAATAAGTCAATTATGTAAACGTTTTGGTAAAATTTAACATCTAAATGTAATCTGCATCAGTATTATCTTACTTAAATTATAATATTTTTGAAAAACTGAGAAAAAGAAACTTTTTATCTTAAAATTTAACTGAGAATTTTTGTTTTATTAACTAATAATTAAGACTTTTGATTTTGACTAACACAAATAATTATAAAATGAAAACAAAGTTTAGTGGAATTCTAACGCTACTATTAGCGTTTGCCGTGCAATTAACATTTGCACAAGAAATGACAGTTTCTGGTTTGGTTACCGATGCTTCAGGCTTACCGCTCCCCGGGGCCACTGTCTTAGTAAAAGGTACAAATAATGGTACTTCAACCGATTTTGACGGTAATTATTCTATTCAAACGAGTCAAGGTAGCACCTTGATTTTTAGTTTTGTAGGATATACAACCAAAGAAGTGGTAGTTGGTGCCTCAAGCACCATAGATGTCACTCTAGCACAAGACGCCGAGTCGTTGGAGGAAATTATTATCACAGGTCAAGGTTCTGGTATTGCTAAGAGAAAGTTATCTACAACAGTTGATGCGCTTGACGCCGAAGAAATTGACAAACTCCCTTCGAATCAAATTGATCAACTTTTACAATCAACCACACCAAGTGCTCAAATCAGATTAAGTTCTGGTCAACCTGGTACTGCTGCAATTATCCGAACAAGAGGTGCTATTTCAGCAAATAGTTCAGCTACACCTGTTCTAATCGTGGATGGTGTTCGAGTAGACAACCTGAATTCAAATCCGCAATTAGGTACCGACACAGGAGGAGCAGATATTTCTGCACTTACTGATATACCTGTGGAATCCATTGAAAGGATAGAATACATTAAAGGTGGAGCAGCTACTACGCTTTATGGAGCTGACGCCGCAAATGGTGTAATTCAAATTATAACAAAAAAGGGAACTAAAGGAAAAGCAAGATTTACTTTTGAATCTAGACTGGGCGTTATCAAAGCTACAGAAGATTTTTTAAAGTATGATAGAACAGCTGAAGCCCTTTTCAAGCCAGGTACTTCTTTGGAATATAAAATAGGTATCAACGGAGGAAATGAAAAAGTAACATATAACTTTTCGGGAAGTTTGTATGCTGACGATTCATTCAATAAACTAAACGAGCAAATAAGAAGAAATTTATCTTTCGGATTAGGCGCTGAAGTTTCAGATAAATTAAAATATCAAGGGTCTTTTTCATATGTGGGAGTAGAGTCTAACCTCGATTATAACGCAAATACTAGCTTCGGTAGATACTCTGCTTTTGAGGGTGCTGGCCGTGGAAATTTAGATGCCCTTACCGATGAGGAGTGGCAATCAGAATTAGATAGATCTAATGCTATTGGTGAAAACGTTGATATTGTAAATAAAGTTAATCGTTTTACGAACTCAAACAAATTTATCTACGATATAACTGATAATATACAAGCTAACGCAACAATTGGTATAGATTTTAGAAATTTTGTACAAGAAGAAGTCTTAAGTAATGCACTTCAAGTTGCTTTAGGATCAATCAACCCAGGTACTACCGATCAAGCCATTGTGAACAGACTTATTAGAAATGCATTCACAGTAACAGGTGATTTAAACTTCACTCATAAAGGAAGTATAGATAATTTTGATTTTGTAACAATTGTTGGTGCCCAATTTTTTAGAACTACTGACAGACAATATCAAGCATCAGGAAGTGGTGGTGTTGATGGAACAACCGACTTAGGCTTTTTTCCAACACAAACTGCCGATGATTTCATATTAGAAAATGCGAACTACGGTTTTTATTTCTTAGAAAATATAGGTATTTATGATGTTGCTTTCCTTGAGCTTGGTGGTCGTTTCGATACGAACACACAGGCAGGTGAAAACACAAGCGCGTTATTTTTACCGAAAATAGGATTCACCTATAATATCTCTGACCACGATTTCTATTATGATTCTGATTTAAGAAATATTGTTTCAAGAATTAAATTGAGAGCCAATTATGGTGAGGCAACAAATTTTGCCCAGGCTTTTTCTGAACAGAGAACTTTCGCATTAAATCCATTTTTAGGAACACCTTCATTTACATTTAACAACCCTGGAAACCCTGATTTAATTTCAGAAACTGTTGTTACGTATGAAGGTGGTATTGAGCTTGGATTTATTAATAATAGAATCAATTTAAGTGCAACCTATTATAAAGCCATAACTGAAGATGCTTTATTTACACCTCCAGCTCTTCCATCTTCTGGTCAATTAGATCAAGTTCAAAATATAGGTGAAATTGAAAACAAAGGTTGGGAATTTGCATTAAATACTGATATTATTAGATCTGAAAATCATAATCTGAGTTTTAATTTTTCATATAACAAAAACGAAAACATAGTTACCAATACTGGTGGTGCACCGGAATTTAACGTTGGTGGATTTACTGTAATTGGGTCTTGGGTTGAAGAAGGCCAGCCTTTAGGTTATTTAAGAGGTACCGCATCAACTCCAAACGGTGATGGAACATATACAAGGACTCCTAATTCATCTTTAGGACAAACCTTTGCACCTAATTTTGGTTCATTCGGTCTTAACTATACTTGGAAAAATCTTAACATTTTCATGACAGGAGATTACCAATTTGGCGGTCAAATTGTAGAGTTAAGTTTCTTACTAAGACATTTAAGAGGTGCTGATAACACTGGAATACCTGAAGATTTAGTAGGTACTACAAGTCCGTTTAACTACGTAAACTACTTTGTATTTGATAATGACTTTGTTAAAGTAAGAAATTTAGGGGCTTCCTATTCTTTCGGTAACAAATTGAAATTATTTGATGATGTTATTTTAGGATTTACAGTGACTAATCCATTTAACTGGACTGCGAGTGGTTTTGATCCAGAAACAACAGGTTCTGGTATTGGTACTCAAAATGCATTCTCAAGTGGTGGATTTACTTATGGAACAGAATCTGCACCTAGAATATTTATGACATCACTAAAATTTAGATTCTAACATATTATTAAATATTACTATAAAATGAAAAAAATATCAATATATATCCTGACATTAATTTTTTTAGTTAATTGTACGGATGATTTAAAGGACGCAACGGATTTTACTGCAGTAGAGAATCCAAATTTATCTGAAAGTACTGTTGTTGGTCAACCAAACTCTTCAAATATTTGGTTGCAAGGTTTAGAAAGACAATTAGCTAACGCCATAGACGAGATTTTAATACTCGCTGAATTAGGCTCTGATAATTACGTTAATACCCAGACATTTTTTAACCAGTTTATGGATAAACTGGAAATCCGAAACGATGATCCTGATATGGAAGATACTTATTTTGACATAGCAAGATTAAGAGAAATGGCTAGGTTTGGTTTAAACACTGTAGGACCTGGTGATACTGAATATAATACAGAAATTGAAGCAGAATACAACTTCTTTGAAGGGCTTGCATATCTTTATTCAGCCATGTATTTTTCACATGTACCAGCTGAACCAGGAGGTCCAACATTTTCGTCATCTGAAAATTACAATTCAGCAATAGCTTCATTTAATTTGGCAATTGGACTAAATCCTAAGCCTGAATATCACTTGGCTAAAGCAAGAGCATTCTATTATCTAGGGAATATTACGGAGGCATCATCTGCCGCAAGTGCAGCTCTTGCTTTGGATAATGATTTTTTAAGATCAGCAAGATTTGATGAGCAAAATAATCCTGACAATCAATTTGAGGATGCTTTATATGAAAGAGCTACCTTTGATGATTTGCAACCTTTACCTACCCTAGATTTCTTAGATCCAAAATATTCTTTTGTGAGTGCTGCTGAAGATGCTCCTGTACATTACTTAAAAGCTGAAGAAGCTTATTTAATTTTGGCTGAAGCAAGTTTGGCAAATAGTAATGCCGCGTTAGCTCAAGATAATCTTGAAGATTTACTTGCAGTTGTGGCAACTAGAGAAGTTAGGGAAATCGATGACTCTATTGAAGGAAGACCGGATGCATCAGCCAATTCAGCTAATTTTCCTGATAGGCCAAGTAACTCTTCAGTTATTGTTAATGGTAGATCAGGTCTAGTTTTAGATAGACAGTCTGGTGATATTATGGTACCGTCAGTTTCTGGTACATCATTAACTCAACTTGAAATTGACGCCCTATTAAATAATGATAGTGCTTTAGAATTACTTTATAGAACTAGACAGGAAATTTTCATAGCTGAGGGAATTCGATTGGTTGACATGGGCGTTAAATTAGTTATACACCAAAATGAATTTTTACAGAACATAAATATTAGTGATGGCGATCCTGGAACTGTACCAGTAATACCATCGTTTATTGATGCAGTGAAAACAGACTTAGATGCTATTACTTTCAATCAAACTACAAATATTGCTACAACTACTATTGATTTAAATCAAATTTTAGTGGCAAACAAAACTTCTAATGAGGTACTTCCATTTCATTAATTTGTAGTATTGTTTAATTGACAATTAATTTCAAACATCCCAATAATTTTTTTATTGGGATGTTTTTTTGTTATTAATTATTAGTAATAATCAACCCTTCTTTATTTGTGAGTTGTTCAATATAGAATTTTATAATAATTCATAGTATTCGTTCCATAACGATATAAAGTTTATTAATTAATTATTTCTTTAATTAAGAAATATCTTAAATCTACTTAAACCGTGTTAATTGAATGAACATAATGCTATTTAAAGAGTTGGTATTTTGGAACGAAAGTTATTGTTAGGCCATATTTGATGAGATAAAGCTGTTGTCCATTTTGGCAAATAAGGCAAACTTAACTTAATCTATTTTATATTAAGATGCTTTCCAGGTAGAGAAACAATAATTTAATAATGAATGAATTTTCAAAATCGCATAATCTGAAATTAAGGATAATCTAAATATAAATCCAGCAATTAAAAAAAATGAAATATTATATTACAACAGGCCTTCAAACTTTGAAGGCCTATTTTATTAATAGAATAAAGGATAAGAGTACTATTACTTAAAATTTGTCATACAATATGAGTGTTTACTATAAAATTTAACCCATATTTATTGTTTTATTAACTTTTTATTAAGAATTTTGATGCTGACTAATTCAAATAATTATAAAATGAAAACAAAGTTTAGTGGAATTCTAACGCTATTACTAGCGTTTGTCGTGCAATTAACATTTGCACAAGAAAAGACAGTTTCTGGTTTGGTTACCGATGCTTCAGGCTTACCGCTCCCGGGTGCTACTGTCTTAATAAAAGGAACAGCTAATGGTACTTCAACAGATTTTGATGGTAACTACGCCATAATAGCTAATACAGGCGATATTCTTGTATTTAGTTTTGTTGGTTATTCCACAAAAGAAGTTGCTGTTGGAAACTCAACGACAATCAATGTACAAATGGATGAAGATACTTCATCTTTAGACGAAGTAGTTGTTGTTGCTTACGGAACTCAAAAGAGAGAATCTCTCACAGGTTCTGTGAGCGTAATCTCTGGGGATCAAATAGAAAATACAACTTTTTCAAACCCTGCGCAAAGCCTTGAAGGTTTAGTTTCTGGTTTAAGAATCATTCAAGCGGATGGAAATCCTGGTGCAGATCCAATAATTAGAATAAGAGGTTTTGGTTCAATTAACGCTGATAGTGCACCTCTAATTGTATTAGATGGTATTCCCTATTCTGGAAGTTTAAGTAGTATTAACCCACAAGATATTGAATCTACTTCTGTACTAAAAGATGCCTCGTCTACTTCGCTTTATGGTAACAAAGCCTCTAATGGTGTTTTATTAATTACCACCAAAAAAGGTAGTAAAAATAGAAGTCCTAGAATAAGCATTGATACACGTTATGGTACCACTCAACGTGCTACCAAAGAATATAATATTATCAAAACTCCGCAAGAGTTCTACGAATCATACCACAGTGTATTGGCTAACTCTGAATTTGCAAGTCAAGCGGCAGCAGGAACACCAATAAGTATTGGAGAGGCAAGACAATTTGCTTCTGATAATTTAATTCCAACTCTTGGCTATAATTTATATGATGTACCGGATGCAGATTTGGTTGACCCAACAACAGGTAGACTCAACAGCGCTGCAAACTTATTAGTAAACGATAGATGGGAAGATGCTCTTTTTAGAGATAATGCAACTTTTAGTTCTACAAACCTTAATATTTCTGGTGGATCTGAAGATATTGATTACTATTTCTCTATAGGTACGGAAGAAAATAATGGTTATACCGTAAGAAGTAACTTTAAAAGAAAAACAGCTCGTTTGAAAGTTAACTCCTCGAAGATCGCTGAAATTATTTCTTTAAGTGGTGATGTAGCTTATGCAAAATCTAATAGTCAGGCCGTACCAGCTACTCTTGATGGAGGTGTTCCTACAACAAACTTTGCAAATGCCTTCTTCTGGACAAGAAGGATTGCTCCTATTTATCCTGTTTATCAGTATGACCAAAATTGGAACCCGATTCCTAATCCAAATAACCCAAGTGGCATTGCTTATGATTTTGGTGTTCCTCAAAATTTCCCTGATGGATCTTCAAGAGGACCAAGAAATTATGCTCCAGGTGAACACCCTTTAGCCGTAATTGAAAATACAATAGAGGCAAATGAAAGAGACAATTTTAATGGAGCTTTACGAGCTAAAATTGATTTACCACTCGGTTTTAAGTTTGAATATGTTATGAACTACTTAACTGAAGTAGATAAAGGTACTGACTTCACAAAACCTGGCGCTGGTGCATTTGCAGCAGCAAACAACGGTTTGTTAACTAATAACAGGGATAATTTCTCTGCATTCACGAATCAGCAATTATTAACATGGGATAAGGAAATTAATCGACATAGTTTTAATTTTCTTTTAGGTCATGAAACATATGAAGAGAATTTCACAACCCTATCATTATCAAAAAGAAACATTATAGGTACCTTTAGTCCTATTCTAGATAACACATCAGTATATGCTTCTGCAAGTAATTATAACACTAATTATACAACAGAAGGCTACTTTTCTAGATTTATATATGGCTTAGATAACACTTATTATGTTAATTTAACTGGACGTTATGATGCTTCTTCAGTCTTTCACCCAGACGAAAGATGGGGTGCTTTCTGGTCTGCAGGTGTTTCATGGGTACTTAGCAATGAAGATTTTTTGAGTGATTCTGATGTTATAAATTATGCGAAATTCGCAATGAATTACGGTACAACAGGTAATGACAGAATATTTTACGAGGGCACATCCGTTAGAAATTTAGTTGCCTACGAAAATCAATATGTTATTGGCGAAAATAATGGGCAGCTAACTCAAACATTATTCAGTTTAGGTGGTAGAGATATCACATGGGAAAAAGCCTCAAGTTTAGATGTACACTATGAAATGAGCTTATTGAATAGTCTAAATCTTTCTGTAGGTTATTTTAGAAAAAAATCTGAAGATTTATTATTTAATAACCCATTACAGTTATCTACAGGTCAAGCATCAAGACCAGAAAACTTTGGCTCTATGGTGAACAGTGGTTTTGAAGCTGAGGTATCTTGGAATGCAGTAAAGAAAGAAAAATTTAATGTTAACTTTAATGCTAATGTTTCTACGCTCAAAAATGAAATTACAGAACTTCCTAGAGACTCAATACAAGTAGGTAATTTCCGAAGAGTAGTAGGTAAAAGTATTTTTGACTACTTTATGGTTAAATCAGCAGGTGTAAACCCAGCAAATGGAAATGCACAATATTATACTAAAGACAGCAATGGAGAAACCATTATAACTGAAAGTTATGCTGATGCTGCAGCCAACGGTAGAGAATTTATTGGCAAACGAGCAATTCCTGACGTAACAGGTGGGTTTGGAACAAATATTCAATTTGGAAACTTCAACTTAAGCTTACAATTTGCCTACCAAATTGGAGGTTATGGTGTTGATGGAGAGTACTTTGGATTACTTGGAGCTACGCAAAATGTTACAAACTTCCCAGATTATAACCAAACGTGGACTGTTGACAACCCAACTGCCCCTTTACCAAGAGTAGATCCTTTACGACCAGACCAATATCGAACTTCAGATCTATATCTTGTAGATTTAAGTTTCTTAAGTTTAAATAATATAAATTTAGGGTATACACTGGCTAACGAAACCCTAAAGAAATTACATATCGAAAAATTAAGGATTTATGGTACTGTAAATAACGGATTTTTATTATACCGAGCAAGACAGGGATACGACCCTCGTCTTAACTCAGTAGGTAGTTCTTCTTCTGAATATGGTGCCAGTAGAACTATAGCTTTTGGTGTTAATATAAATCTTAACTAAAAAAAAGAAATGATGAAAGAAAACAAATTTAAAACAATGAAACTAGACAAATATCTTGTCTTTTTCTTCTCGGTTACCCTATTTATGTCTTGTGGAGATTTAGATAGAAATTTTGATGAAGAAAGATACTTAACAGAGTCACATGCGCAAGCAAACAATGAAGCAGGTGGTACTGTAGGACTTCAAGCATTAGACGGAGCTATTCTATCCTATTTTAGAGATGGTGAGGCAGGTACTGATGAATTTGGTATTAAAGCTGTTGATTTAGGTATGGATCTCAGAAGTAACGATATGGACATGAGTAGAAATACTTGGTTTGGTGTTTATAATAACTATGACAATATCATTCTTACTTCAGGTGACAATGAATTTATTTGGGAGTTTTTCTATAAAATTATAAATAATGCCAATGGTATTATAAACCAAATACCAGAAACATCCCCAGAAGAAACGTTAATTTTCAAATATAAATCTCATGCTTACAGAGCGATTGCTTATTTTTATTTGATAAGAATATACGAACATACAAGAGCTTCAGACGATACAGAAGCTATACCAATTGACTTTGGTGATTTTGTTGGTCAACCAAACTCTACTGTTGGAGAAGTTAAGGCTCAAATCCTTCAAGATTTAACATTAGCTTATAATGGTTTAGAAGGTTATGCAAGAGCATCTAAAGAAGAGGTTGATGCCAGCGTTGTTGCTGCATTTTTGGCAAGGTACCATTTAACCTATGAAAATTGGAGTGAAGCAGAATTATTTGCAGATATAGCCATGTCTGTAGGTAGTATTGAGAGTGATGTTACCCATGGGTTTGATGAACTTTCTTTATCAGAAGTTATTTGGGGCTCTGAAGTGACCGAAGCCACGAGTGAAGTATATGCTTCTTTCTTCTCTCATATGAGTCAAATAAATGATGGATACAGTGGATGGAACCACTTTAAAACGGTAAACTCTAATTTATACGATATGATTCCTGCTAGTGACAAAAGATTAGCATGGTTTGCAGATCAAGAATACGGACCTTGGGAAATATTAGTTCCTGGTACTTGGGGGCATTACAATATTACACCCAAATACACAAGCTTAAAATTTATAGCAGAGCCAGGTCCCGGAGTATTTATAGGAGATTATATTTACCTAAGAAATACTGAATTTTATCTCACTAAAGCTGAAGCATTAGCCAGACAAAACAAAGATTTAGAGGCTCAGCAAGTTTTATATGACTTGAATTCTGTTAGAGACGAGAGCTATGTTATATCTACGAATACAGGACAAGCTTTAATTGATGAAATCTTACTGTACAGAAGAATTGAATTGTGGGGTGATGGTGTTGCCTCCTTTGATATGGCAAGACTTGGTGTTGGGTTAAATAGAAAAGATGGAAGGCAAAATCTTGTTATGCCGGGTGCTGATCTGGTAATACCTGCATTAGATCCAAAAATGATTTATCAAATTCCTATTGCAGAAGTAGATGCTTCAAACTAAATTGTTTGCATTTCTTATATTAATCAAAAGCCAGAGAAATTATTCTCTGGCTTTTTTTATGACAAGATAAAATAAATATTAGTTTTACATTTTAAAAAAGTCTATGGAAAATCAAACCCAAATTTTTGGTTTACGCGCTATTATAGAAGCTGTACAATCAGGTAAGACCATCGATAAGGTGTTTCTTCAAAAAGGCCTAAACGGTGAACTCTTTAACGAATTGGAATCACTGTTACGTACCGAAAGTATCAATACCTCATATGTTCCGGTAGAAAAACTGAATCGCCTCACCAAAAAGAATCATCAGGGTGCTGTAGCCCAAATTTCTCCTGTAGCTTTCCATGATATGGAATCTTTGGTCCTAAAAGTTATTGAGTCGGGTGAAACGCCCTTATTTTTACTTTTAGATCAATTGAGTGACGTAAGAAATTTTGGGGCTATTATCCGTACCGCAGAATGTACCGGTGTCCATGGGGTTATCATCCAGAAAAAAGGTGGTGCTCCTGTTAATGGAGACACTATAAAAACCAGTGCCGGAGCCGTTTTTAAAGTTCCCATTTGTAAAGTAGACCATATTAAGGATGCTGTATTTTATATGCAGGCCTCGGGCATACGCGTTGTTGCCGCTACTGAAAAAACGAATCAAACCTTATATGATGTGTCGTTTAAGGAACCTACCGCTATTGTTATGGGTTCTGAAGGCCGGGGTATTAACCCGTCGATCTTAAAGGTGGTCGATGATAAAGCCAAACTACCCCTTTTGGGGGAAATTGAATCCCTGAACGTAAGTGTAGCCTGTGGTGCTTTTTTATATGAAGCTTTAAGGCAACGTCTCTAATCATTCTTTTTTTTGTAATTGTAGTTTATTACAATTCGATTAGCTGGTTTATTCTCTGATTTATCTTCAGTTTCCGTGGTTTCAATAAAGTTACCGTCCTTATCAAAATGTTTTAAGAAGGGATCATTATCTTCATTATAATCCGGTTGCTCCCAGACATAGGTTTTCCGCCGGGCTATTTCTTTTTTGAATATAAAAGCAAAAAGCAACCCCGTGATTAACCCTGATAAATGTCCTTCCCAGGACATACCATCCTCCATTGGGAAAACATACCAGATCATACTTCCGTAAAGAAAAATGACACTTAGAGACAGTGCTATAAGTCTGTAATTTTTAGCTAAAATCCCCTTAAAGAAAATAAAACTAAACAAAACATAAATAAGACCACTTGCACCGATATGATAAGCTGGTCTGGAAATACACCAGGTTAAAAATCCTGAAATTAATATCCCCAAAAGCAACACCTTCCAGGCTATAGCGCGATAAAAATAAAACAGTGCCATACTTAAAATAAGTAAAGGCATACTATTGTGATACAGGTGCTCCATACTGCTATGGATAAACGGGCTTAAAACAATACCGCGCAATCCTTTAAATGTTAATGGATATACTCCATAGGTGTTGAAATTGTAACTGAAACGTACCTCGAACCAGAACACCACCCAAATGAGCAAAACGAAAAATATAGGGTATCCTACGACACCTGTTGTAAATTGAAATGATGGATTTGATTTCATTGAATTAAATATAGCAAATAATAAACCAACCTTGGGCTAGATGCTAAATTGGCATACATACGCGTGAGCGATTGTAGCAAACTACCGTGTAGTGCGGAAAGCGCGACCCTTGATTTTTATCAAGGGGCACGCCCAAAACTTAAATAATTTCATTTAATTTTACAGCTATGAACGACAATGCACCTTTAGCCGAACGATTACGACCACAAAGCCTGGAAGACTATGTAAGTCAGTCGCACCTAGTGGGCGAAAATGGTGCCCTTGCCCAGCATTTAAAGCATGGATTGATACCATCGATGCTATTTTGGGGCCCTCCGGGAACAGGAAAAACAACCTTGGCCCATATCATTGCAACTGAGTCTGGACGACCTTTTTATGCATTGAGCGCCATAAATTCAGGGGTGAAAGATGTGCGTGATGTGATTGAAAAGGCGAAGCAAAGCGGGGGCTTATTTACGACTAAAAATCCTATTTTATTTATTGACGAAATTCATCGGTTTAGTAAATCTCAACAGGATTCGTTATTACAGGCCGTAGAGAAAGGTTGGGTAACTTTGATTGGTGCCACAACTGAAAACCCGAGTTTTGAGGTGATATCGGCCTTGTTATCGCGATGTCAGGTTTATATTTTAAATGCTTTTGAAAAAGCAGATCTGGAAACCTTATTGAAGCGTGCTATCAAAACAGACCAACACCTCTTAAAAAAAAATATTCAACTTAAAGAAACCAATGCATTATTGAGACTTTCAGGTGGAGACGCCCGAAAACTATTGAACATGTTTGAGTTGGTTATTAATGCCATAGACTCCGATACCATTGAAATTACGGATGAAATCGTTTTAACAAAATTACAGAATACTACGGTAAATTATGATAAGACCGGCGAACAGCATTATGATATTGTTTCTGCCTTTATCAAATCGATACGCGGGAGCGACCCAAATGCTGCAGTGTATTGGCTGGCCCGAATGATCGAGGGCGGCGAGGATGTGAAATTTATTGCCCGACGTTTACTAATCTCGGCTAGTGAAGATATTGGTAATGCGAATCCAACAGCCTTAGTTATCGCCAACAATACCTTTCAGGCTGTTAGTACTATTGGGTATCCCGAATCGCGTATTATACTGAGCCAATGTGCCATTTATCTGGCTTGTTCTCCTAAAAGTAATGCTGCTTACAAAGCTATTGGCGCCGCGCAACAAGTTGTAAAAGAAACCGGAAATCTGCAGGTACCTTTAGACCTAAGAAACGCCCCCACTAAACTTATGAAAGAGTTAGGTTATGGCGCCGATTACAAGTATGCCCACGACTATGCGAATAATTTTGTAGATCAGGAGTTTTTACCGGAAGCTATAAAAGATTCAACTTTCTATAAACCCGGAGATAATCAACGGGAAAAGGCCCATAGGAATTTTTTAAAAAATCGTTGGAAATCAAAATATGATTATTAGAGCCTAAAACTTAATGATCAAAAACTTTTGAACCACTACCCCATTATCTAAAGTTTCATAAACCCACTGGCCATTATGCTTGTAGATCATAGCGGAATGGTTTTCTACTAAATACACATTAGCTATTTGCGTATTGAACATGCGATACACCACTTTTGGGGTTTTATCGACCAACTGAAAGCCATTAGTAATTTCTTGAGCGTATAATGTTTCTAAACTTTCTTCCGATTGTTGGCTTGAACCCTCAGGAACTATTTCCTCCTTAACTTCTTGTTGCTGTATTTTCTGTTCTGCCATTTTTGCTTTTACAGCTTGAGGTAATTCCTGAATTTCTTGTGGTTTGGTTTGCTGTTTTGGCAATACAGCTTTAGTCGCTGCTATACCTCCCGGTTCATATTTATAATTTAAAAGCTCGAGTGGTTTAAACGCATTTCGTGTGGCCTCAGTGTATGCTCTTTTAAAATCCTTTTCACGACTTTCTCCATCGGGTCCTTTATAAATTTCAGTCCCATTACAATTTTTTAGAACCAAAGCTAATTTAGTTCGAAATAAACCACTGTCTTTGAACATATCAGCATTTAAGGCCAAGCAACGATTATAATTCAGGTCTTGGGGTAATTCATCGCCTTCCATATACGCTTCAAAACCATATTTCTCAAATAAGAATTTTGATAAAGCATTAATTTGATACTGATTAGGTTCTTTTAAAAAATCATATTTTTTAGGAACTATCACATATTTATAATCATTTATGCTGGTTTGAGCAAAAACATTGAAACCCAAAAAACAGATTATTAGAATAGAAAAAAAAGCGGTTTTCATTAGTATTATTATGAAGTTAAAGTTTAAAGATAAGGATACCTTTTTAAAAATTATAGCCTTTTAATTATAAAACCTAACTAAAGATAGTTTTTTAATAAAGACAAATGATCGATCTGTGTAATTGGGTGGTTAACTACCTCATTCCTGATATTAAAAAAAATAGCTTCCATACCAATTTCTTTCGCTCCCAATACATCAGCCTCCAAATTATCACCAATCATGACGCTTTTTTCCTTACTGGTTTTCGCCAGTTCCAAGGCGTAATAGAAAATATCGGGATGCGGTTTTTTTACACCGGCAATTTCCGAGTTGGTAACCGTTTCAAAATAATGGATGATATTAGATTGTGCTAACTTTTTATGCTGCACCTCTTGAAATCCATTTGTTATGATATGTAACCTGTACTGTTGGCTAAGGTATGTTAAGATCTCTTTGGTATGGTCGAATAAATGATTAAAGCTACTTAAATGTGTTATATAATCTTCTGAAAGGGTATTAATGATTTCAGGGTCTAAGGTCAAGTCCAACTCTAAAAAGGCATCATTTAAGCGTTTAAAACGCAGGTAGGCCTTCGAAATTTTATCCTCGCGATATAACTTCCAGTATTTTAAATTAATAGGCTCATAAACAGAAATAAAATCATTTAAAGATACTTCGATGGTATTGCTTTTAAAAATCTTTTCAAACGTCAAAGCTGAATTCTTATCGAAATCCCACAACGTGTGATCCAAATCAAAAAACACGTCTGTAATACCGTTAATCTTCATCTTGAGCGGAGTTTAATATCATGTTAAACAGCTCCTTATAACCAACCCAACGTTCATTTTCACTAAATGTGTAATTATGAAAAATAGGGGTAAATTCGCCATTAACGGCCTTAACCTCATCTATAATGGTGTTAAGCGCTTTCTTTTTATCGAGAAGCGAATGCTCCTTCAATAAAGCATAATCCAGAAAATGATATGGACAAATTTTTAAAGGGGTTTGCACTTCATAATCCAAATCATAAAATAAAAAGGGTGTACAACTGCCAGCACGAAAACCAATATGATTCACATAGCCCATGGTATAATCTTCCTGAATTTCAAGTTCAATTAAATTTCTATATGAATCGGGTAAATTAAGTCGTGAAAATGATTGCCGGCTAGCTTTTAATGGCATATTGATAATCTCTTCCATACGTATCTTTTCCTTTTTCAGGATTTCAGCATTTTCGGTAGCGAAAAAAGATGGTTTTAATCCAACTTCACAGTAATCAGCCACGTGCTTAATTAGGGAAACAAAATTGCGCTTATTAGGATTTATACCTTTATCGTAGGTGGAGTAATCGCCAATTAAAAAGAAAAACAGGAATTTATGTTTGGTAAGTTTTTGCCGATTCAGGATGTATTTAAAGGTGTCGTAGGGGTCGTGTTTAAATCCAAGCAAAACGGCATATCGCATATACAGATCTTTGAGGCGGAACTTAAAAAAATCTTTAATAGTACCTCCCACCGTTCGCATAATTCCCTTTAATTTAAAAGTATAAGCCACGGGTACATCTATGATTGGTTTTAAGCGGTAGTGTTGTTCCGGAAACTCATAATCAGGAAAATGTGCCTGCAAAGCCTCTTTAAACTTATAGGCCCAAATATCGACCACCGGCTGCCGTAAAAAATCGTGTTTATATGCTATACTTTCCGTAGCCATAAAACGCCCATATTCATCTTTAACATGGGGTAAATATTCTTCATAGCGCGATAACATATAAAAGGCTGCTGCAAAAATATCGAAGGGCAAGGAACTCTTTTCTCCATTTGAAAAAAAACATTTGGTACGCCCCCAATCCGACACATGGATCTCAATATCATTCAAACCCTGTTCGAATAAAATATCATGACTTTTTATAAAAAATTCGTTTCCCAATTGTTGTTTGGTATACGACATTTTTAAGCTGTTATGCGCTATAAAATTTTCAATGGTACTTGTAAAATCTACCTTAATTCCTAATACCCGAGTACAAATATGCCGAAAAACATATTTGAGTCGCGGTGAGATGTTATGCGTGTAAACTAATAGCATTAAAGAAGGGTTTCGTCTGCAAAACTAAAGTATGCTTTTTCTGTGATAATAAGATGGTCCAGTACCGTTATATCCAAAACTTTTGCTGCTGTTTTTAGTTTCTCTGTTATTTTTTTATCGGCTTCACTTGGTTTTAGGGTTCCTGAAGGATGGTTGTGTGACAAAATTAAGCCTGTTGCACCTAATTCCAGGGCTTGTTTTAAAACGAGTCTTACATCGACCAAAGTACCTGTTATACCGCCTTTACTCAATTGATTTTTCTGTATAACCTTATTGGAATGATTCAAATATATAATCCAAAATTCCTCGTGTTGTAATTCTCCTATTACCGGTTGCATCAATTCAAAAACCGCTTTACTCGAGGTTATTTTAGCTTGTTTTAATGCATCTTCCAAACGTCTCCTGCGCCCTAATTCTAGAGCTGCTAAAATGGTAATAGCCTTGGCTTCACCAATGCCTTTAAACGTCATTAATTGCTTAATAGATAATTTTCCTAAAGCATTCAGGTTATTATCAACTTGTTTTAAAATACGTTGACACAGGGCCACAGCACTCTCATCCCGATTTCCAGAACCAATTAAAATGGCGACCAACTCGGCATCACTCAAAGCGGCTTGTCCTTTATACAGTAGTTTTTCTCGGGGCTGATCTGCTTGGCTCCAGTTTTTTATAGAAAACGAGGGGGCTTTTTCAGTCATTTGATAAATATAAATATTGTGTATCTATCAAACAATTTATTTCAGAAATAAAGCTGTAATTAATGTTAAATTGCACTTCTTTTTTCAGCCTGCTCACTATAAGACTTGAGAAGCATATACAATTTTTCAGGATTGAAAGGTTTACCCATAAAACCGTTCATTTTGTAGCGTTTTGTTTTCTGCTTAATATCCGATTGGGCAAACGCGGTTAAGGCGATTATAGGAATATTGGAAAGGGATTTATCCGATAAGTTTCTAATCATTTCAGTGGCGTCATACCCATTAAGTATGGGCATTTGTAAATCCATTAAAATAAGATCAAAAGTGTTTTTAGGAGCCGTCAAAAATCGAATAGCTTCTTCACCATTTTCCGCAATTATGAAATTAACTTTCCATTTGGTGAAAAATTGCTTTAAAATAAGCGTATTCATTTTATTATCCTCCGCAACAAGTACGCTAACATCAAGAGGCTTATAAGATGGCTCTAATTTCACCATTTCAGTTTTAAAAGTGCTCAAAGAATTACTTATTTTGTATGTAATGTCAAAAGAGAAGCTAGACCCTGAATTTAATTTACTTTTTACATTTAAATCACTGCCCTGAAGATTTAGTAATTTTTTACAAATTGCTAGGCCCAATCCTGTTCCTCCATATTTTAAAGAGGTCTCGGAATTTGCTTGAACAAAACTCTCAAATATTTTTTTCTGGTGTTCTTTTGAAATTCCAATACCCGTATCAATAACTTTAAATCTTAAATTAATTTTATTATTAGTGATTCCTAAATTTTTTATCTTAAAAACAATGCTTCCTTTCTCGGTAAATTTTAAGGAATTACTTAATAAATTTCGGATAATTTGATTCAGCTTTAATGTGTCACCAATAAGAATGTCGGGGATATCCTTTTCTTTAACGACATTAAACACCACCCCTTTTTGTTCAGCCTGAAAACGAAAATCTGATTTTATACTTTCTATAAACTGATTTAAACTAAAATCCTTTTGTCTTAACTTTTCCTTACCTGAATTAATTTTACTAAGATCAAGCAGATCATTAATAAGGCCTAAAAGGTGTTCTCCTGAATATTTAAGTGCCATTAAATTCTCTAATTGCTGGGGTAAATAATCCTCCATAAGCAAAATATTGGTAAGACCTGTAACGGCATTTAAAGGCGTTCTTATTTCATGCGACATGGTAGACAAAAACTCGTCTTTAGCCTTATTGGCATTTTTAAGTTCTATTTCAGTCTCCTTCAAATTGGTAATATCTACAATAGATCCAATATACCCTTTCGGTTTTCCTTGTACGTCCAAAACCAATTTCGATTTCACTTTAAACCACATCAACTTATCATTGATCTTATGCTTAAAATTGAATTTTGTGAAACTCTCATTTTTATTCAAAATTTGAAGATCTTCGGACCGATCTTGCATATCGTTTAGATTAATGAAAGTACTAAAATGTTTTCCTAGCGATTCATTTACAGAAAGGCCAGTTAGATTCGCCCATGATTCATTTAGAAATGTAAAATGACCTTTCAGATCGGTCTCAAAAATGACACTCCCTATATTTGAAACGACATTTTCGAGCTGCGTTCTTGTATTATCACGCTCAAATATTAGTTTTTGATTGGCTTGTAAAAGTTCTTTAGAATTTTCTTCCGAAATTCTTTCGATATATCTCACATCCGCATCATAACTATGATAAGCTTCATCAACCATGCCCAAAAAATCAGCAAATTCCGGATTATTTAATAGTTCCGGAGGTGCTTTTTTGAGCTGTCGCCTTAATAGTCTGTGAAATTGATTATTTAACATTCTGAAAGTGTTGATATTGTCATACTCTGATTGTGTAATTCACTATTGGAGGAACCACTAAATGGAGTTATTTGGTCATAGGAATAAAATCCTGTGAAACAGGTTTTTTCTCCCAAAACATCAGGAACAACTTCTACCTCTTCTCCAATTAACTGTTTTAGTAAGAACCAACGGCCCAGAGAACTTATTAATAGCGCTAAGTGATTTAAATCTTTGTGGATAACGTCCAGGCATTGTTCCAAAATTCTATTAAAATGCTTTTGATTAGACTTAAACTGGAGTGAAATAAAAAGCATGAAAAGGTTTGCATCAATGTTAATAGACGACAATTGTTCAAGCCAATTGGGCTCACTGAGAGATAATTGTTCAACTTTCATACTTTTAGGTTAGTAGGAATCCAAAATAAGCATTTCATCGCTTTTTTTGAACGTTTCGTCGAATTTATAACAAAATTTAATACTAAAAAAAAAATTTAAATTTTAAAGCGAATTTTGCTAATAATTCTTACAGAATGGGTAACTGGTTTTACCGTTCATCGGATTTTTATAAAAAATACTACAAAATCAGAACGAAATTATCCGAAGATTAATGAGGTGTGATTAAAACCGGGATATTTTTAGGAAAGTAAGGCTTTAACCTCATCAAAATCTAAACCGCCGTAGTTGCCGGAACTCATCAATAGAAGCGCCGTGTTTTCTAGATTTTGATCAAATAAAAAAGATTTAAATTCTTCAGGATTGGTATAAATAATCAAATCATCACGTTCAAACGCTTTTTCAATCTGATCTTTCGATACGGAATCCAACTTTTTAATGGCTACCGCCTCAGGGGAATAAAAAACTACAGCTTCATCAGCAGCATCCAAAGCTCCTTTATATTCTTTAAGAAACTCAGCATTCAAACTACTGTAAGTGTGCAATTCTAAACAAGCTAGGTTCCTGAAATTCGAGTATTGAGCTTTAACAGCTTCTGTTGTTGCCTTGACCTTACTGGGTGAGTGTGCAAAATCTTTATATATGACTGTTCGCTTATTTTCCGCCAGCTTTTCTAACCGTTTACTAGCCCCTTTAAAGGTCGTAATAGCCTCATAAAAATCATCTTCATCCACACCCATATGTTGACAAATCCATTTAGCACCGGCCAAATTATTTAGATTATGATTACCAAATACCTCAATAGGTAAAGGCCCTTCAGAAGTTTCAAGAAATGTTTGTCCGTTTTCTATCGTATATTCCGGTGTGTAATAAGGTATTTTCCGAATAGGGTTTTGAGAAGCTTCCACCACACGTCTAACCTCTGGATCTTCTTCATTATAATTAATACTTCCACCATCTACAATGGAATCCACAAAAATGCGAAATTGGTCAACATAGTTTTCATACGTTGGAAACACATTAATATGATCCCATGCAATCCCACTTAATAAGGCAATATTGGGTTTATACAAATGAAATTTTGGCCGTCGGTCTATCGGAGAGCTTAAATATTCATCACCTTCTAAAACAATAAAATCATTCTCCTCAGTAAGTTTCACCATAACATCAAAACCTTCTAATTGGGCACCTACCATATAATCGACATCACGATTATGGTAATGCATCACGTGTAATATCATTGAAGTAATTGTGGTTTTACCATGACTTCCACCAATAACAACCCGGGTTTTATGTTTTGCCTGCTCAAACAAAAATTCCGGATAACTATAAATTTTTAATTTAAGTTCCTGCGCTTTCAGAAGCTCAGGATTATCCGATTTGGCATGCATTCCAAGAACAACGGCATCCAGATCGCCTGTTATTTTTTCTGGAAACCAACCAAATGCCTCCGGCAACAATCCGGCTTTGTCCAAACGTGATTTTGAAGGTTCAAATATGGTATCATCACTTCCGGTCACTTCGTAACCCTTATAATGTAAAGCCAAGGCTAAATTATGCATGGCTGCCCCTCCAATGGCAATAAAATGTACGGTCATGGTTTGATCTTATAAGATTTTGTACGGAATGGTATTTTTGATTTTTGTTAAGGTAAATATAGGAATTGACATTCTAAATGCCTGATAGAATTTCTGTTTTCTGAACAAATAAAAAGTAGTTTATCAAGCTTGGTTCTACTTAAAGATCTAATATTTTTTCCTTTTCTGCTATAAAGGGTTTTATTTGAGGTAATTCGTCCAGAGCAAGATCAATATATTTAAGAGCTTCTTTTTTATTTTGTTTATGAGTTTGAATTTGTGCCAAACGGTAATTCGCCCAGGCTCTCGGAACCCCGTCTTTTGAACTATAATTTCTGATATAGGTATGTAGGCAGGCTTCCCCTTTATCCAGATCTATATTATATTCTGCAGCAACTTTCCCTATTTGGTAATACAATGCATTTCGATTCAAATATGATTGTTCTGAATACATCTCGGGAATTTGCTTTCGAGCAGAAATACTATGCAGGGCATCACTCTCTTCTATGGCAAGTTTATAATATTTTTCGGCCAGATCCGGCTGATCATCATATTCATAAACATATCCTAAAGCCAAATAGCCATCCAATTTCGAAAGATTAAGAAGCTCGTTAGCATATTTTAATGACTTGGTTTGACTTCCTCCAAATATACCCGGTAACTGCATATACAATTCTACTAGCGCCCATCGTGCTTCAATATGCTTAGGATCTAATTCTATAGCTTTTAAAAACGAGGACTTTACATCACCAATATAGCTTAAGGCTTTAAATTTATTCTCTAAGGCCTTCATGCCTAAAACTCCTCCATATTTATAGTGATAATTGGCATTGTTTACATCAAGTCCAATCAAAGTTTTATACTCCACGAGAGCTTCATCCCATTTTTTCTGATAGCCATAAGCATCACCTAAAAGTTCAATAGCCTCTTGACTGTTAGGATGCTTTTCAAGGTAATGCTTTATAAATCGCTCTGCTTTTTCGTATTGTTTCTTTTGAAGAAACACCTCAACACCCGACAAGGACATTTGTCCGAACATCGCAGCAGGAAACAATAGTAGGTATAGAAATTTCTTCATCATATTCAGGCGAAAGTGCAAATTTAACTTTTATAACTAACTTACGAACAATTAATCTTAAGCATAACGAAAGACTTGTTGTAATATTTGACAGAAACAGATAACAAGCCTTATAATATTTTTATAAGCTCATTTTTCTAATGACTAGGTGGCATGGTTGGCCGTACCTCAATTTTACTTGGTAAGGTTCTTGGGTGCATTTTTAGTAAATCAATGACCAACATTCCGATATCTTCGCCCTGAATTTTCCAGGCATCCTTTTCGTTTGGGGTATTTCCATTAAAATGGGTAGCCACAGAGCCTGGCATGATCGTACTTACCTTAATATTATATTGCCGTAAATCCAGCATGGCAGCTTGTGTAAATCCGGTTACTCCAAACTTACTGGCATTATAGGCCGATCCTTTAGCAAAGAAATTAGTACCGGCTAAACTGGAAATTGTAATAAAATAGCCTTCAGTTGCTTTAAGGGCTTCAACACTACTTTTTATAGAGTAAAACACGCCTGAGAGATTTGTATCTATGGTTTCTTTCCATTGGTCGACAGTCAACTCCTCTACACTCGCAAAATGGCCTAGTCCGGCGTTGGCAATTACGATATCGAGGCGACCGAAGACTTCAATAACTTTTTTTACAGCGTTTGCCTGACTATTATAGTCTTTAACGTTAGCTTCAATACCAATGGCTTTAGCCCCGGTTTTTGATACCTTGTTTAATTCGGTTGCGGCGTCTTGTGCGGCTTTTTCATTCCGGCTTGTGATCGCTACCTGAATACTCTCGTTTAGCAAGGCCAAGGCGACAGCATAACCAATTCCTTTGGTACCACCGGTTATTAATGCGACTTTATTATTTAGTAAACTCATGTTCTTTTTTTTGAATTGTTACGAAATTACAAAATCAACAAGCCTTCCCAAAAGATAAACTGTTAGGATAATTATAAAGTTTGAAGGTTTGAAGGGCCTACTTACTTGGTGGGTACTTTGATAAGACCTTGTTCACCAGTTGTTGAATTCGTGTGAGTCGGGTTTCAGGAGAAGCGTTTGGATCAAAACGATAATCGCTTATCGCTTGCCAGAATAATTGCTTTTTGTTCTCATCAACAAAATCAATAGTGATCTGACGATTCACCTGACCCTGACCAATAGGTAATCCAATGGAAATACCACCACCCATATTCCGACCACCACCGCCAACACCAAGACCAACAGTTTGATTTGGTGCCTGTTGATAGGCCTGACTTCTAATGTCAATAAAAAAATCTGGTGTATTAGATAATTCCATACCCATCAATTTAAGTTTCGCATCCAAAGCATCCAAAAGACGCCGTGTATCCAAGTCACTTAAGCCGGGCTTCATATCACTATAATAATTATAGGTTTTATATGCATTAAAATTGGTTTGCTGATCATAATCGTACGTTACATATATGGGCGCACAGGAACTTAAAACCATAACGAGTAATAGCCATTTCATAGAATTCATTATACCTATTTTTTTTAAATTTAATTAAAAAATTAGCGTATTCATTAATTCTTATCCTAAAAATTTGAATAATTCAAATAATATTTAGATATTTGTCTAAATACCTAAATAATGAATTATTTATTTAAAGCCTTAAATGATGAAACCCGTCGGGAGATACTCGAGCTCTTAAAGACACGTGACTTGACCGCTGGTGAAATTGCTGAAGCTTTTGATATTTCGAAACCCAGTATTTCGCATCATTTGGATATTTTAAAACGTGCTGAATTGGTTACCAGTGAAAAACAAGGCCAATTTATTACCTACTCTATTAATACCACCATACTCGAAGATGTCTTGCAATGGCTAATAACATTAAAAAAATAATCTGATGAAACTAAAAAAAGAACTTCCATTACTTCTTATCGTTGCCGCTCCCCTAGCTTATTTGGCTTTTGTTTGGAACAGTCTACCCGAAACCGTTCCACTTCATTGGAATTTCAAAGGAGAAATTGATAACTGGGGAGATAAAAGCTCCTTAATCTTTATAACCTGTTTAATGACTTTATTTATGTATGGTTTACTCTCCGTAATCCCATTAATAGATCCAAAAAAGAAGCTTCAATATATGGGACAAAAATATTATAATTTAAAATTTTTTCTACTCCTATTTATGGCGGCCTTAGCTATGTTTATTATCTACAGTGCCAAAGAGCAGGCCATACATAATCCCAATTTATTATTCATTGTTTTGGGCTTGTTGTTTGTGGTTTTTGGAAACTATATGAAAACCATTAAGGCTAATTATTTTATTGGAATTCGAACCCCGTGGACCCTGGAAAGTGAAGCAGTTTGGAAGAAAACCCATACTCTGGGCGGTAAACTTTGGTTTGTTGGCGGTCTGGCTATTGTAGTGTGTTGTTTGATTTTTAATAAGGATATAAGTTCAAGGATTTTTTTAACTATAGTTATTACCATATCAGTTATTCCAATCCTATACTCCTATTTTCTTTACAGAAAATTAGATTCGTAAACCCGGATGTCACCCTTAAAAAGTTAGATGGTTTGAATTATTTATTTCAAACAGACAAAACAGTTTTGCGTTAGGAATACGGTCAGATTGAGGAAAACCTTTCTCCAAAAGCTTTCGAACTCATTTCTAGATGGATTTCGGAGCGGTTTCACTAGAATTCAACATTTTCCAAAGAGCGTCCTTGAGCTCTGTAAGACCTTGCTGAGCAACAGATGAAATAAAAAGATATGGCACCGGTAACGTTTTGTCTAATTCCGATTTCATTTCAGCCTTTAATTCAGCATCCAACATGTCACTTTTCGAGATAGCGATCAATCGTTCCTTATCCAGCATTTCTGGATTATAACGACGCAATTCATCGAGTAAAATATCGTATTGCTTTTTGATGTCTTTGGCATCCGCAGGAATTAGGAATAGTAGAATTGAATTACGTTCGATATGCCTTAAAAAATAATGTCCTAAACCCTTACCTTCAGCAGCACCTTCAATAATACCCGGAATATCAGCCATGATAAAGGTTTTAAAATCACGATATTCCACGATACCCAAATTGGGTTTTAGGGTTGTAAATTCGTAATCTGCAATTTTAGGTTTGGCTGAAGTCATCACCGAGAGCAAGGTCGATTTACCGGCATTCGGAAAACCTACCAACCCAACATCAGCTAACACTTTCAATTCCAGTATAACGTCTTTTTCTTCCATCGGTATACCAGGTTGGGCATAACGCGGTGTTTGATTCGTAGATGATTTAAAGTGCCAGTTTCCCAGACCACCTTTTCCACCTTCAACTAAAACTTTTTCCTCACCATCTTCAGTAATTTCGAATAATATCTCCTTGGTTTCAGCGTCTCTGACTACGGTTCCTAAAGGCACTTCAACAAAAGCATCTTCACCATCAGCGCCGGTACTCCTACTTTTACTACCATGTTCTCCATGGCCCGCGCGAATGTGCTTTTTAAATTTTAAATGAAAAAGTGTCCACAAGTTTTTATTTCCTCGAAGAATCACATGACCGCCACGACCACCATCACCACCGTCGGGACCTCCTTTTGTAACATATTTTTCACGATGTAAATGCGCAGAGCCCTTACCTCCGTTTCCGGAAGCCACATATAGTTTTATATAATCAACAAAATTACCTTCAGTCATGCGTCTGTAGTTCCGCTTTGCGGAAAATATAAGATTAATTAATTGGCTTTAGGATTAAAAACCGTTTTTATAAGTTATCAATAACAGCACTTAAGCGCTTGGTAATATCCTCAATCGAACCAACACCATCAACACCATAATACTTGTCTTGAGCTGAGTAATAATCCTTTAATACCGCTGTTTTTTTGTAGTATTCACCAATTCGGGTTCTGATCACAGACTCATTCGCATCATCTGGTCTGCCACTGGTCTCACCACGCTTTAAAAGCCGTTCTACCAAAACATCATCGTCTACTTCCAGAGCGATCATCGCATTGATTTGCGAATCTTTAGTGTCCATCAATTTATCCAACGATTCAGCTTGTGCATTCGTTCTAGGAAAACCATCAAAAATAAAGCCTTTGGCATCAGCATTCTTTTCAACCTCAGCATTAAGCATATCAATAGTTACCTGATCTGGTACCAATTCACCTTTATCCATATATGACTTGGCCAGCATCCCTAAAGCTGTTTCGTTCTTGATGTTAAATCTAAAAACATCACCGGTTGAAATATGGACTAAATTATATTTTTCTTTTAAAAAATTCGCTTGTGTTCCTTTACCTGCTCCCGGAGGACCAAAAAGCACTAAATTGATCATGTGTTGTGTTTCTTTTATTTGATAAACTTCAGGAATATCGCGTCCTAACCCGTTATAATCCAAACCGTAACCTACTATGAATTTATTAGGAATTTCTTTCCCCACATAGTGTAGTTTAAAGTCTTTATTATAGGCCTCAGGTTTATGAAATAAGGTCGCAATTTTTAAAGTCTTTACATTTTCATTTTTAAAAATACGATGAACCTCATTCAGTGTATTTCCCGTATCGATAATATCCTCTAAAATGACCACCGTTCGACCCGTAAGATCTTGCGTTAAACCAATTAATCGCTGAATATCTTCAGTAGATTTCACGCCTTCGTAGGACGCTAATTTAATAAAGGTTACTTCGCAGGGCTTAGGATACTTTTTTACAAGATCACTGACCACCATAAATGAGCCATTCAAAATACCTACAAAAACAGGTATTTCGTCACCAATATCTTTGGAAATATCAGCGACCATTTTATCCAGGATCGCATCAATTTCTTTGGCAGATATAAACGGTTTAAAATATTTATCGTGAAGTTTAATCACTATTACTTGTTTTTAAGGACGCAAAGATAATCAATAGATTAAGGAATACCCATTTTTTGATTTAGCATTTCAACAGTATTTTAAGATTTAAGTGTATTTTTGCGTATGAATGATGACTATTTACCCAAAATAACAACATGAATTACTTTTCTTCAAATTTTAAACTCGGAATTTTAGGCGGTGGTCAACTTGGAAAAATGCTGCTTTATAACACCAGAAAATTTGATATTTACACCTGTGTTCTGGAAGCCAGTAATGCGGCTCCCTGTAAAATTGCTTGTGACGAGTTTCATTTGGGAGACCTCCTGGATTACGATGCCGTTTACAATTTCGGAAAACAGGTAGATGTCCTTACCATTGAAATCGAGAATGTTAATATTGATGCGTTAGCTGATCTTGAAAAGGAAGGTATTAAAGTATATCCATCATCAAAAACGCTACGCACTATTCAAAATAAGGCCAAGCAAAAGTTATTCTATATTGATCATAATTTACCCACGGCACCTTTTTCCCGATTTGCCTATTTGTCAGAGATCAAAGAGGCATTGAAACATGGTGGGTTAAAGCTCCCTTTTGTTTGGAAAGCGGCACAGTTTGGTTATGATGGTCAGGGTGTGAAGATCGTAAAAACTATAGAAGATCTGGAAGGGTTACCTAAAGGAGAATGCATTGCCGAGGAGCTCGTACCATTTAAAAATGAGTTAGCCGTTATTGTTGCACGAAGGGCCTCGGGCGAGGTGAAAAGTTACCCTGTTGTAGAAATGGAATTTCACCCGGAAGCAAACCAGGTGGAATATGTTATTTGTCCGGCCCGGATATCGGAAGCCGTTGCAAAAAAAGCACAAGAGGTAGCCTTAAACATATCAAAGGCCTACAATCACGTGGGCTTGCTTGCCGTGGAAATGTTTCAAACCCAGAACGACGAGATTTTAATAAACGAGGTAGCCCCGAGACCTCATAACTCCGGACACCAAAGTATTGAAGCGAGTTACACATCGCAATTCGAGCAGCATCTCCGAGCCATTTTAGATCTGCCTTTGGGTAAAACCGATAGTAAAGTTGGAGGTGTTATGGTGAATCTCGTTGGTGCTGAAGGCTACACCGGAAACGTAGTGTATGAAAACATTGCCGAGATTATGAAAATGGATGGCGTAACGCCGCACATTTATGGTAAAAAACAAACACGCCCGTTTCGTAAAATGGGGCATGTCACCATTGTGAATCAAGATTTAAATGAAGCCCGAAAGATCGCTGAACAAGTGAAAGGATTAATTAAAGTAATAAGTGAATAATATGAGCAAAGTAGGAGTAATTATGGGAAGCAAAAGCGACCTACCCGTGATGCAGGATGCCATCGACATCTTAAAAGAATTTAACATTGAAGTAGACGTCGATATTGTATCTGCCCATCGTACACCAGAAAAACTTTTCGATTATGGTAAATATGCCCACACCAAAGGGTTCTCAGTAATAATTGCCGGGGCCGGAGGTGCGGCACATCTGCCTGGAATGATAGCCTCACTATCTCCTTTACCTGTTATTGGAGTGCCTGTAAAAAGTAGTAATTCCATTGATGGCTGGGATTCTGTTCTGTCTATTCTACAAATGCCTGGTGGCGTTCCGGTTGCAACAGTAGCCCTAAACGGCGCTAAAAATGCGGGTATCCTGGCGGCTCAAATTATTGGCGCTCATGATTCTGCAGTATTAGACAAAATCATAGCCTACAAAGAAGGTTTAAAAAGTAAAGTAATCGAATCTGCGAAAGACTTAAAATAAAAAAAGCCTCAAATGAATGAGGCTTTTTTAGCTATTAACAATAATTCTGTGAGTTAGTCACTCGTGAAGTATCGGTGGCTAATATATAAAAAATTATTATGTGCGCATAGTAATCTTAATTTTTCTAAAAATATTTTTTTCATAAAATGAATCCATATTTAAAAACACCTTTCGCAACTCCCTATAATTCAGCACCTTTTTCAAAAATTAAAACAGAAGACTTTATGGTGTCGTTCATCGAATCAATGGATCAGGCTCGAGCAGAAATTGATGCTATTGTGGAAAATCTGGACGCACCAACCTTTGAAAATACAATTGAGGCTTTAGAATTTTCTGGTGAGCAACTCGATATCATTTCCAGTATTTTTTTCAATTTGAATTCGGCGGAGACCAACAAAACCATTCAGGATATTGCCCAAGAAGTATCGCCTATGCTCTCTGAGTTTAGTAACGATATTACCTTGAACAAAGTGCTTTTTGAGCGTATCAAAACAGTATATGATTCTCAAAACGAGTTGAAACTAAGCACTGAGCAGTTAAGATTATTGGATAAAAAATACAAAAGCTTTTCCAGAAATGGAGCTAATTTACCGGAAGGCAAAAAACTGAAACTCCGTGAGATTGATAAAAAATTAAGTCAGTTGAAATTAAAATTTGGTGAACATGTTCTGGCTGAAACAAATAAATTTGAAATGTTGGTAACCAATGAAGATGACCTTTCCGGGTTACCCGAAGGGGCTAAAGAGGCTGCCCAACATTTAGCGGAATCGAAAGACCTGAAAGGTTGGTTATTTACTCTGGATTACCCTAGTTATATTCCATTTATGACCTATGCTGATAACCGAGAATTAAGAAAAAAAATGGCTTTAGCTTTTGGTTCTAAAGGGTTCCACAAAGATGATCTGGATAATCAGAGTATTGTTTTGGATATCGCCAAACTACGCTTTGAGCGCGCCCAACTTTTAGGGTATAAAACACATGCACATTTTGTTTTAGAAGAGCGTATGGCTGAAACGCCTGAAAAAGTTACCGAGTTTCTGAATGAGCTTTTAGAGAAGGCAAAGCCAGCAGCAAAGCGGGAGTTTAAAACTTTGGAAAATTTTGCAAAATCTCTTGATAATATCGACCGCCTTGAAAAATGGGATGGGGCTTATTATTCAGAAAAACTAAAACAAAAATTATTCAAGCTGGATGATGAGCTATTAAAGCCTTATTTCAAACTGGAGAATGTTATTGACGGGGTGTTTACCATAGCCAACAAGCTTTACGACCTCAACTTTGAACTTATCGATACTATCGATAAATACAACGAGGAGGTTTTAACCTATAAAGTAACGCAAAGCAATGGTGATCTGGTAGCGATCTTTTACGCTGATTTTTTTCCGCGTCCCGGAAAACGAAACGGGGCCTGGATGACCGTTTACAAACCGCAATTTGTAAAAAATGGCGTGAACCACCGGCCACATATTTCAATCGTTTGTAATTTCACCAAACCCACAAAAACCAAACCTTCCTTACTTACCTTTAATGAAGTAACCACATTGTTTCATGAGTTTGGCCATGCCTTACATGGGATGTTGGCTGATACCACTTACCCTAGTTTATCCGGAACCAGTGTTTATTGGGATTTTGTGGAATTACCAAGTCAGGTGTTGGAGAACTGGTGTTACGAAAAAGAGGCCTTGGAAATCTTCGCAAAACACTACGAAACCGATGAAATGATCCCGATGGAATATGTAAAAAAAATCAAGGAATCAGCTACTTTTAATGAAGGGATGCAAACGTTGCGTCAACTCAGTTTTGGGCTTTTAGATATGAGCTGGCATGGTATCGATCCTTCAAAAATAACGGATGTAAAATCGCATGAACTGGAAGCTTTCCAAAACAGTAAACTCTATCCCGATGTAGCAGAAAATTGCATGAGTACAGCATTTTCTCATATTTTTCAGGGTGGATATTCCTCAGGATATTATAGCTATAAATGGGCCGAGGTTCTGGATGCCGATGCTTTCGAATATTTTAAAGAAGAGGGTATTTTTAGCAAAACCGTTGCAGGAAAGTTTAGAACTCACGTTTTGTCGCAGGGCGGCACAGAGGATCCGATGATCTTATATAAGCGCTTCCGCGGAAAAGAACCGGAACCTGAAGCCTTATTAAAAAGAGCAGGATTGATTAAATAATAAAATCCATTTTTTTAGTTTATTTTTGGTGTTCACATAATTGCACTATGCCAAAGCATGAACTTTATCCGGATCAATGGATTGATTTATACGCCGACTACCTTTATAATTATACCATCGTGCGTGTAAGTGATAATGATGTTGCACAGGATCTTGTGCAGGACACCTTTTTGGCAGGCTTAAAATCGATGAAGAATTTTAAAGGTGAAGCCAGTGAACGTACCTGGCTTATTTCAATATTAAAGCGTAAAATCATTGATCACTACCGGAAAATAAATTCAAATAAAGGTCAGGCCGAAGTTCGCATGAGCTATTCTGATGATCCAGAAAGCGAGGGCGATTGGCTGGAAGAGCGCGTTGCCGACCCATTTGATAAAACAGCCGAAGACACCATGCAAAATGAAGAACTTGGTGAAGCCATTTTTAAGTGTCTGGAAAAACTCCCTAAGAAACAGGCCGAGGTCTTTAAAATGAAAACTATTGAAGGCTATGAAACCGAGGTTATTTGTAATGAACTCAATATTACACCGTCTAACCTGTGGGTTATAATCCATCGGGCTCGTACGGCAATGGCACAATGTTTAAAAGAAAACTGGTTTTAATTATGTTTAAGTTTATTATTCCCTGTAAAGAAGCCAATCACAATTGTGACAAAACACAATACAAGGAATCTTCCTTCCGTGAAAAGTTAAAACTTTATGCGCATCTTATATACTGCCGAGCTTGTAGACAGTACACAAAGAACAACATCAAACTAACAAAAGTGATAAAAAAATCTCATGTTACCTGTATGGAACGAGATTGCAAAAAACGCATGCAAAAAGAATTCAATGCGGCCTTAGAGAAAGAATCTCAATAGATTTCAAATAAGCGTAAAACCAGCCATAACACAGGTATCCCTTCAACCCAAAAAGCACTGTAGTATTCGCTTTGTTTTTTTCTCGCTAAAATTAAAAGCAAAAATATCCCTAAAACAACTACGATAAGTACACTTCTGGCAAAGCCTGTTTCGTCAATAAAATAGTTCAACAACAAGATTACCAAAAGCAAAACGACCCCTACAAACTTTGTGAATCTTACTCCAATTTGTTGGGGTAATGTTGATAATTTTAAACTGTCATACTGCAAATCTCTTATTTCGAATGGTAACATGAGAACGACAACGAGAAGAAAACGCTGAATGGCTAAAATAATTACTGTTTGATTTATAGAAAGGTTATCTTCAATAACAGGAAGAAAGACAGTAACGCCTGTCCACACCAAGGCAATCAAATAAATCTTTAAACCTACAACACTACGAAGATTGTGTTGCTGATCTATAAAATAGCGTTTGGGTAAAAACGGGATGGCGTACAAAAAAGTAACCAACCCAAAACCCCCAATATAATAAAGCGTTTTTAAGCTAAGCTGTAGACCAAAATAGCACATCAAAATAAAACAAAAAAAGGAAAATATTTGTATCGCTTTCAGTCTCGTGGTTAACCTCCGATGATGAAATTTTGCAACACCAAAATACTTCACAAAATTATAACCTGTTATAGTGGCAAAAAACACAAAAAAAAGCAGAGATTCATCCAGAGGATTGTGAAGGTCTAATAGTGTTATCCAGGTTAAGCATGCAACCGATAAAGCCACGTGAATACTGCTATTAATGTAGAAATTAAAAATCTGTTTAAAAACCTTCATTTTATAAAAATACGCAAACTGTTAATAACGAAATTATTTGGTTAAAAACTTTCCGTTTTATCCCTTAAATCGTATTAATTATTACTTACTTTTGCAAAATTATATAACATATTGCAACTTAATGAATACAAAAGCTTTTGCCCTTCGCCATATTGGCCCTAGAGAAGAAGACCAGAAATTAATGTTACAAACCATTGGAGTTGACTCCTTGGATCAACTTATTAATGAAACGGTCCCTGCCGACATTCGTTTAAAGAATCCGTTGGATCTGGATGTTCCCATGACCGAGTACGAGTATCTGTTGCATATCCATGAGTTATCCAAAAAAAATAAAGTTTATAAGACTTATATCGGTTTAGGCTATCACCCTACTATTACCCCTGCGGTTATTCAGCGTAATGTTTTGGAAAGCCCGGGATGGTATACAGCATATACGCCATATCAGGCAGAAATAGCTCAGGGCCGTTTGGAAGCCTTATTGAATTTCCAAACGATGATTATGGAACTAACCGGTATGGAAATAGCCAATGCTTCATTACTAGACGAAAGCACCTCGGCTGCTGAGGCCATGGGCTTGTTGTTCGCAGTAAGAGAACGGCAACAAAAAAAGGATGACATTGTAAAATTCTTCGTCTCTGACCGAACCCTACCACAAACTTTAGCCGTGTTAGAAACACGTGCTAACCCTATAGGCATTGAATTAGTGATTGGGAAAGAAGAAGAATTTGATTTCTCTTCCGATTATTTCGGAGCCTTATTGCAGTACCCTGGAAAGGCGGGGCAGATCACCGATATTAAATCTTTTATTGAGAAAGCGAACGCTGCCGAAATTAAAGTGGCTGTGGCAGCTGATATTTTAAGTTTAACAAAACTGGAAGCTCCCGGTAAATTTGGCGCTGATGTTGTTGTGGGGACAACCCAACGATTTGGAATTCCAATGGGATTCGGCGGACCACACGCTGCTTATTTTGCAACTAAAGAAGCTTACAAACGATTTTTGCCTGGTCGTATTATTGGTGTCACAAAAGATGCCGATGGTAATCGTGCACTTCGCATGGCTTTACAAACAAGAGAGCAACATATAAAACGCGATAAAGCGACCTCAAATATTTGTACCGCTCAGGTTTTATTGGCAGTTATGGCCAGCATGTATGCTGTATATCATGGTCCTGAGGGTTTAAAATCCATTGCACAACGTGTACATAATAAGACCGTTGCATTGGCAGATGCACTCAAAAAATTAGGTTACAAGCAAGTGAACACAAGCTATTTTGATACCCTGCAAATAAAAACTAAGGCCAAGCGCATGAAGCGTTTTGCAACAAAGAAAAAAATAAACTTGTGTTATCAGGATAGAAAAACGGTTACGGTCTCTTTAAATGAAACAACGTCAATGAGAGATCTGAATTATTTGATTTCCGTTTTCGCTGAAGCTGCAGAAAAAGAGACCATAGTTTTAAACCATGTTGATCCTGCTAATGTTATTCCTGAAGCCTTACAACGTAAAACTGAATTTTTAACCTCAGATGTATTTAATACCTATCATTCGGAAACCGAATTGATGCGCTACATCAAAACATTGGAGCGCAAGGATCTGGCCTTGAATCATTCGATGATTGCATTAGGGTCCTGTACAATGAAACTTAATGCGGCTTCTGAAATGTTGCCTTTAAGTATTTTCAAATGGGCCAACATCCATCCTTTTGTAGCCAAAAAACAAGCGAAAGGTTATTTTATTGTTTTAAAGGAACTTGAAGAACAGCTTACAAAAATCACCGGATTTGCAGGCACTTCGTTACAACCCAATTCTGGGGCACAGGGTGAATTTGCCGGTTTGATGGTTATTCGTGCTTATCACGAATCGCGAGGTGATTTCCATAGAAATATATGTTTGATTCCTTCATCTGCTCACGGGACAAACCCTGCTAGTGCGGTTATGGCTGGTATGAAAGTCGTTGTAACTAAATCTACTGAAGAAGGAAATATTGACGTTGATGACTTACGAGAAAAGGCAGAATTGCATAAAGACAATTTATCAGCCTTAATGGTAACGTATCCTTCAACACACGGTGTATACGAATCGGCGATCAAAGAAATTACGAAGATCATACACGATAATGGTGGACAAGTCTATATGGATGGCGCAAATATGAATGCGCAGGTAGGCTTGACCAATCCAGGAAATATTGGAGCTGACGTTTGTCACCTTAACCTTCATAAAACCTTTGCCATACCACACGGTGGTGGTGGTCCAGGTGTAGGTCCAATTTGTGTGGCGGAACAATTAGTACCTTTCTTACCAGGAAACCCAATCAGAAGAACCGGAGGAGACCATGCGATCTCATCCATTTCAGGAGCGCCTTTTGGATCTGCTTTAGCATGTTTGATCTCCTATGGTTATATAAAAATGCTTGGGTCTGAAGGTTTAACTGCATCTACAAAAGTGGCTATCCTTAATGCAAATTATATTAAGAAACGCCTTGAAGGAAGTTTCGAAACCCTGTATTCAGGTGAACAAGGTCGTGCGGCTCATGAAATGATCATTGATTGCCGTCCATTCAAAACCCACGGTATTGAAGTTACCGACATTGCAAAACGCCTTATGGATTACGGCTTTCATGCGCCAACCGTTTCCTTCCCTGTAAATGGAACCATGATGATAGAACCAACCGAAAGTGAGAGTAAGGCCGAGATCGATCGGTTTTGTGATGCCATGATCTCTATCAAACAGGAAATTGATGCGCTTTCAGAAGGTGAAAGTAACAACGTTTTAAAAAATGCACCGCATACTTTGGATATGATCACAGCTAATAATTGGGACCTACCTTACAGTAGAGAATATGCTGCGTATCCATTAGATTATGTTAGACATAATAAATTTTGGCCTAGTGTACGACGCGTTGATGATGCCTATGGAGACAGGAATTTAATATGTTCTTGTGCCCCTATTGAAGCGTATCAGGAGGCTTAAAAGGCACTTTTGAACATCGTAAATTACAAGCTTATAGTTGGCGTTATTTTTTTAAAGGCCTTATATTGCCTTAACTGAATTAAATACCCAGAAATTAATTTATGAAAATAAAAATAACGGGAACGGGAAGTTATATTCCTTCCTTAGTTGAACCAAATGACGCGTTCCACAACCACACTTTTTTAAATAGTGATGGATCTGCCATAAATGCCACAAATGAAACTATTGTTCGAAAATTTAAAGCCATTACTGGAATTGATGAAAGGCGATATGCCAAAGATCATTTAAACACTTCCGACCTTGGATCATTCGCTGCAGAGCGCGCTATTGAAAGTGCCAATATTAACCGGGAGGATATCGATTATATCATTGTAGGACATAACTACGGCGATGTTCGTTTCGGAAGTCATCAAAGCGATACCGTTCCAAGTATTGCCTCACGAGTGAAGCACTTGTTGCGGATAAAAAACCCACGTTGTGTGGCTTATGATGTTCTTTTTGGCTGTCCGGGATGGATTGAGGGCGTGATTCAAGCTCAAGCTTACATGAAGGCCGGCATGGCTAAAACCTGTTTGGTTATTGGCGCTGAAACGCTTTCTCGAGTTATTGATCCGCACGATCGAGATTCTATGATCTATAGTGATGGTGCCGGTGCAGTTATTCTTCAGGCCCGTGAAGATGATAAAGACGAATCAGCTGGTATTATTGCTCATGAATCAGCTACCTATTCTCTGGATGAAGCCCACTTTATTTTCTTTGGAGAAACCAATAATCAGGAGATTACTGATAATCGACGCTACATCAAAATGTACGGTCGGAAAATTTATGAATTTGCCATTACCAATGTGCCGTTAGCCATGAAATCTTGTTTGGATAAAAGTGGTGTGGATATTAAAGAGGTTAAAAAGATCCTGATTCATCAGGCCAATGAGAAAATGGATGAAGCCATTGTAAAACGGTTTTACAAGCTTTATGGATTGGACATGCCTGAAAATGTGATGCCTATGAGTATCAGGAAATTAGGAAATTCAAGTGTGGCTACGGTACCCACCCTATACGACCTGATTTTAAGAGGCGATCTTGAAGAGCAAACCATTAATAAAGGAGATATTATTATTTTTGCAAGTGTTGGCGCAGGTATGAATATCAACGCTATTGTTTATCAGAATTAATAATGTACGAAAACAGTTTTCCTAACAAACGTTATAAGCATACCCTAGAATTTCTTCAAAAACACGTCCCTGAATCTCAATCGATTTTAGACCTCGGTGTCGAAAATCCATTTACTAAAATCATGAAAGATCATGGTTATTCTGTTGAAAATACTCAAGGCGAAGATCTGGATATCGATACATCAACTATTCAGAAATCCAAAGCAGATGTGGTAACCGCTTTCGAAATTTTTGAACATTTATTATCACCTTTTACGGTTCTAAAATCAATTCAATCTAATAAATTAGTAGCAAGTGTGCCGCTGAAACTCTGGTTTTCTCCCGCTTATAGAAACAAAACAGACATGCTTGATCGTCATTTTCATGAGTTTGAAGATTGGCAATTCGACTGGTTATTAGAAAAAGCAGGATGGAAAATTATAGATCGTCAAAAATGGACCAACCCCACACGAAAACTTGGAGTACGGCCAATTTTGCGGTTCTTTACCCCACGATACTATATTGTTTACGCTGAAAAAATGTAATTTTAGGCTTTAAACACCACGCTTTGAACTTTTACATTGTTATTCCCGCACATAATGAGGCTGAGGTTATTGGTTTAACTTTAGAATCCTTATCCAATCAAAGGCTTTTACCTAAGCAGGTTGTTATAGTTAATGACAATTCCACTGATGACACAGGAGCTGTTGTAGAATCCTTCATGAAAGAAAACCCATGGATTTCCTTGGTAAACTCCACCTCTTCCAACGAGCACTTACCCGGTTCTAAAATTATTAATGCCTTCTATAAAGGTCTCGAAATCTTAGATGATGATTATGATGTGATTTGTAAATTCGACGCCGACCTCATTTTTCCGGAAAACTATCTCGAGCAATTGGCCATTCACTTTAAGGAAAATAAACATCTCGGTATGGTTTCCGGGTTTTGTTACATTGAAAAAGATGGTACATGGGTTCTTGAGAATTTAACTCGAAAAGATCATATTAGGGGTGGCCTAAAAGCCTATAGGAAAAAATGTTTTCGAGACATCGGAAAACTCAAGCGATCTATGGGTTGGGATACGGTTGATGAGCTTTTAGCTAAATATCATGGTTGGAACATTCAAACTGATGAAACACTTCATGTAAAACATCTCAAACCTACCGGTCAAAGCTATAGTAAAGCTTCAAAATATCTACAGGGCGAAGCCATGTATAAAATGCGTTACGGGCTAGTTATTACTTTTATTTCAGGTTTAAAACTCGCCTATCGTAAAGGTCAAATGGGTTTAATGGTCGATTATATAGCCGGTTATTTTAGGGCCAAAAAGGTCAGGGCTGAATTTTTAGTTTCCGAGAATGAAGGGAAATTTATCCGTAAACTCCGTTGGAAAGGTATGTTGGGAAAATTAAATTTTTTAAGAGTATTCTAAATTTTATTTAAAAACAAAATCTAAAGGATTACCCATGTTTGCATTTGGATAACTAATCCCTAATAATGCAGATATTGTTGGTGCAATATCAGTAATTTCAGTTCTTTGAAAAGTAGCACCATGTTTTATACCTTTTCCAAAAAACAATAAGGGCACGTGAGTATCATACTCATACGCAGAGCCATGCGTTGAGCCCGTTTTACCATAATTAATAACGGCCGGGGCGAAGGCAAAGATAACATCTCCCGAGCGCTTCTGATTGAATCCGTTTTGAATTAACCTTTCAATACCATCAATAAAAGAAGTACTAGACATAGCCGTTCCCGTATAGGCTTTTTCAATATAATTATAACTAATAATTTCGTTCACTAAGTCCTCTTGAACATCGTCTAAATCTAAATTAAGTTCTTTCAATTTTTCTTTATTCAAAAATATTTGATTGTTGCTTATACTTTCTATTAAATTATTATTTCCATAGGTGTTAGTGATAAATTCGTTAACACTATTTCGAAACGCTTTAGAATCAAAATAACCTGCAGGAATATTCACACTTTTTAAATATTCAGGCACATCAACAGCAGCATGATCGGCGGTTAAAAACACGGTATAATTATTCTTCCCAACTGCATCATCCAATGCCTTCAAAAAACGACCAAGATCTATATCTAAGCGCAAGTAAGTGTCTTCGATTTCTTTAGAATTCACTCCAAAGTTATGACCTACATAATCTGTGCAGGAATAACTCACGGTTAAAACATCTGTTTCATTATCCTTACCTAATTGCTCACCTTTAACAGCTTCTATAGCAAAATCTGTGGTTAAACTATTTCCATAAGGCGTTGTTTTTAATATATCATAACCTTTGTTCTGACGTTTTAAAATTACTAAGTCATAAGGAAAAGTTGCTGTCTCTTTACCTTCAAATCCGCCTTCAAAATCATTCAAATCATCTCCACTTTCTGTATAGGTCTCAATAGGATAAAGGGTATTCCATTCTTTTAAATATGAATCAACATGATGTTCTTTATTAAATTCTATTACCCATTTCGGTAGAGAATCCATGTAATAGGTACTTGAAATCCAATGACCTTCGTCCTCCCCTTGAAACCAATAGGCAGCGTTTGCCGTATGTCCTGCGGGTAAAATAGATGCCCTATCTTTAATTGACACCCCAATAGTTTTTCCTCGCATTTGCGTAAACAGTCTATTCTCATCGGCAAAAGTGGTTGAAACCATCTTTCTGGGCGACATTTGTCCTGAATTATTTGAAGTTCCTACCGATTGTTCAGAATCATCTTCAACGCAGTACACATTTTTTTTCAACTCCTTATCATACCAATTATTAGATATGATGCCGTGATATTTTGGGGAGGTTCCGGTGAAAATGGAAGCATGACCCGGCCCGGTGTAAGTAGGTACATAATTAAAGTGGTTATTTTTACAATTAAAACCCTCCTTCATCAAACGCTTAAAACCATCTTCGCCAAATTTATTGTAAAAACGCGTTAAATAATCATAACGCATTTGATCTATTACGATACCAACCACAAGTTTTGGTCTTTCCAAACTTTCAGTTGAATTATTGGTATGAGATATTTGTGCTTTACTGGTAAGACTTAATAAAAAAACTAAGAGCAAAGTCAGGCTATTTTTATTCATCATTAATTCTATTAGGAATTCAAAAATAGATATTTTATAAGAGGATTATGTGAAAATGAGGATAAATACGCGTAACTTTTTTTACTTTAGCAATTCATTATTTTTATATGACTTACCTACATAACATAGGAACGTACTTTTTAATGATTGCTGAAATGTTTCGAAAGCCTACAAAGTGGAAGGTAATGAAACAACTTATCCTAAAAGATATAGACGACCTAATAATAAATTCTTTGGGTATTGTTGCGTTTATATCCTTTTTCGTGGGCGGGGTAGTAACGATTCAAACATCATTAAATATAGACAACCCTTTGATTCCAAAGTATTTGGTAGGCTTTGCCACCAGACAATCCATTATATTGGAATTTGCACCTACATTCATATCTATAATTATGGCTGGAAAGGTAGGCTCTTTTATTACCTCCAGTATTGGTACAATGCGAGTTACAGAGCAAATTGATGCGCTTGAAGTTATGGGAATAAATTCCTTGAACTATCTGGTATTCCCCAAATTCATCGCGCTTCTAATCTACCCCTTTGTTATTACCATAGCCATGGTTCTGGGAATTATAGGTGGAATGATTGCTAGCGTATATGGCGGGTTTAGCACCCTACAGGATTATATCACGGGTATACAATACGATTTTATTCCGTTCCAGGTAGCTTATGCTTATATTAAAACTATGGTTTTTGCTTTCATTCTAGCAACAGTGCCCTCCTATCATGGTTATTACATGACCGGTGGTGCACTAGAGGTTGGTAAAGCCAGTACAACCTCCTTCGTTTGGACCAGTGTACTTATTATCGTCCTCAACTATATTCTAACCCAAATGCTCCTAGCCTAATGATAGAAGTTAAAAATTTACATAAATCTTTTGGTGATAGTCACATATTAAAAGGTATTTCCACCACTTTTGACGAAGGAAAAACCAATATGATCATCGGGCAAAGTGGTTCCGGCAAAACGGTCTTTTTAAAATGTCTTTTAGGATTATTCGATTTTGAAGAAGGTACCATTTCTTATGATGGCGAGGCTTTTTCGGGACTTACAGAAGATCAGAAACGAAATTTACGAGCCAAAATGGGAATGGTATTTCAAGGAAGTGCACTGTTCGATTCTTTAAACATTCTTCAAAACGTAATGTTCCCCTTACAGATGTTTACGAAAATGAGTGATAGTGAAATGGAAGATCGCGCAGATTCTGTTCTCAAGCGTGTGAATTTAATAGATGCGCATTATAAAATGCCGAGTGAGGCTTCTGGAGGGATGCAAAAACGGGTTGCTATCGCTCGAGCCATTGTAAACAATCCTAAATATTTGTTTTGTGACGAACCAAATTCGGGTCTTGATCCAAAAACGGCAATCGTTATTGACAACCTAATTCAAGAAATCACCATTGAATACAATATGACCACCGTAATTAACTCCCACGACATGAATTCGGTTATGGAGATCGGCGAGAAAATCGTTTTCCTTAAAAACGGTATTAAAGAATGGGAAGGTTCTAATAAAAATATTTTCAAAACAGATAATGCTTCTATTACCGATTTTGTTTACTCGTCTAATTTATTTAAAAAGGTTCGTAAGATGTATTTAGAAAATATAGATTAGTTAAGGCGTTTTACTACCAAAGTATCAAGTTTATATTTCTCTTTCAACCAACGTTGCAGTTTTTCCTTTTCTTTTTCTCTTGATGCATTATTCGATAAAGAATCAACCCATTTTACTGAAAAAACAGGAATAGTATCTGTTTTTTTAAAATTTGTGCTGATCACATTAGCATAGGTAAACTCATCAATAGCTTCATAGTTTATTTTAAGTTCATCCAGAAATTCATTCAACGGAATCGTGTTTTTCTCATATACCGACAACTGGCGTACTTTTTTTTCTAAAAATGAAATTTTTTGACTTTGTGATAACAGGTCCAAAGAGTCCCTTGTACGCAGCTCCGACATGTAACGAAAATTATCAAAGCTACTCGATTGATTTTGGTTTATCACCAATTTGGTATTATTGAGAGCATTGTATTTAGACATACGTTCTTGCAACAAGGTAATCGTGTTTTCCGGAATAACATCCAGTCCGAAAGTATTAAGTTCAATACTGGATTCACCACTCGGGCCATATTTATAGGTAACATTTTTTTTCAAATAATCCACATGAGGTAAATCAGGCATCGCACCAAGTTCATTTACCACATAGCTCTTTGCATCCCTGTTAAAGTTACTCTCTTTAACCACATTAATGAATGTCCATACGGCAGGTATCATCACCACAATCGCAAGTAAAGATGCTATTCGAGCGGTACGTTTCCGCTTCGCTGAATTAATATATTTCAACATCGGAAAACCTAAAACCTTCACGACCAAAAAGGTGGCTAAAGCAATAAAAATTGTATTGATAATAAAGAGATACATGGCACCCCCGAAATACGCCCAGTTTCCTTTTGCCAATCCATAACCTGCAGTACACAAGGGCGGCATTAAGGCTGTTGCAATGGCGACACCAAAAATGGCTGAGGCTATGGTACCCCTTTTTGTACGTGCTATAATTAAGGCCATACCACCAAAAAAAGCAATCAATACATCACGAATATCCGGTTTAACCCGACCTAATAATTCGGAGGTATCTTCACTTAAGGGGAAAATATAGAAAAACAAAAAGGCTGTTAATAAACTCAGTACGATCATGATCGCAAGGTTTATTAAGGAACGCTTTAGGGTATCAATATCATTTATAGCAATAGATAAGCCTACACCTAAAATAGGGCCCATAAGCGGGGAAATTAACATGGCACCAATTACTACTGCTGTAGAATTGGCATTCAGCCCAATGGAGGCCACAAAAATGGAACAGATCAAGATCCAGGCCGTAGCACCTTTAAAGGAAATATCACCTTTAATGGCTTTAACGGTTTCATCCCGATCGGTGTCACCCCTAAAATCCAATAATTCAGTCAGGAATCGTTTTACACTTTTGAATAAGCCCTGAGCATCTTTTTTAACGGCTTCCTTAGATTGTTCAACAGCCTGCTCGTGTTTTGCTTCCTCTTCCTCAGAGAAATTGAATTTATTTTCTTCTGCCATATTTAACCATATTGCTTACCAAACTTGTCTTTTACAGCTTGGAGAACCTTTTTAATATCCTGTTCTTTTGATTTAGGAAAGATAAGTAAAACTTCGTCTTTATCAACAATGATGTAGTCATTTAAGCCATCAAGAACTACAATCTTATCTTTTTTAGTCCGCAACATGTTACCGGAAGCATCTTCTACTAAAGTTCGCGCATTAACAACCGCATTATTATTCTCATCTTTTTTCAATTTATCGTATAAACTACCCCAGGTTCCGAGGTCGTTCCAGTCAAATTCAGCACCGATAACATAAACGTTCGAGGACTTTTCCATAATGGCGTAATCCACAGAAATATTTTCAGCCCTTGGATAATTTTCTTTGATAAAATCGGATTCTGTATCTGTATTATATGCCGAAATTCCCGATTCAAATAATTGAAATAACTTAGGTTGATTCCCTTTAAAGGCCTCAACAACGCTCTTCACGCTCCACATGAAAATACCGGCATTCCATAAAAAATTACCTTGTTCAATAAAACCTTTAGCGGTTTCATAATCCGGTTTTTCTCTAAATTGATTTACAGGTTTGATGGTATTTTCAGCCTGTTTGTCAAATTCTATGTATCCGTAACCTGTGTTTGGAAAAGTGGGTTGAATTCCCAGGGTCATTAAGGCATCATTTGACGCACAAAATTCGAAGGCTTGCTCTACATTTTTTGAGAAAGTTGCTTCATCCTCGATCCAATGGTCACTTGGTGCCACGATCATAAGGGCATCAGGATTTTCCTTTTGAATTTTCAGGGAAGCGTATAAAATACAAGGTGCTGTATTACGCATTGCGGGTTCCAGAACAACCTGTTTTTGAGTAACTTCAGGAAGTTGTTCTAAAACCAGGTCGTTGTAACGCTCATTGGTTAATATATAGATGTTCTCTTTTGGGATGAGATGCGCTAAACGCTGAAAGGTTTTCTGAATTAAGGTATCTCCTGTCCCCAGCATGTCGTGAAATTGTTTGGGAAAATCCTGTGTACTAACCGGCCAAAACCGTGATCCTACGCCTCCTGCCATTAAAATGGCATAATAATTCTTATTCATTTTAAGTGTTTAATAATTCAACTTCCGCATTCGGATTAAACAGATAAATACGTCCTGTTTTAACCTCTATGCACTCATAACGCTTAACGCGCTTCTTCCCCATTTTGAAAATCTTTCCATTATAAAGTCGAAATTCACAGCCCTTGGGAATGTCAAAAATATACGTTTTATTATTGGGTTCATCAAATTTTTTTAATGCCAGAGCCAAAGCTGTATCGGTATCACTGGTGGCTTTCGGGTTTTTAAAATGTCTGGCTAAGAGTGGCAATAGATCAGATGGAAAAACCTCTGGATTCAAAAATGGCAACATGATCCGCTGAAATGTTTGTTTCCATTCTTTACCGTGCGGTTTAATAAATCGGCCGAAATTCTGATAGGCTTCGAAATGGGCAATTTCATGAAGTAGTGTGATCAGAAAGCGATAGGTATTTAAATTGGAATTGATTGTTATTTGATGAGTTCCGTTAGGTAGGGCCAAATAATCCCCGTGGCGCGTTTTACGCTCTTTCTTTATTTTTACAACCAAATGATCGTGCTCTAATAGCCGTTTTACTCTAGCCAGTGCCGATTCCGGGATGTAGTCATTTAAAAGCTCCGCCATGCAACAAAAATACAGTATTTAATAAAGTAAAAAATGATTCTATAATTTCATTTTTATAATTTTTTAATTCCGATGATACTTCATAAATTTAAAGATGAAACTTTTAAAATTAATCCTTCTGGTGACTTTTAGTTTTCAATGTTCTGAAGCATTCACTCAAGATTTAAGCAAACATAAATGGGAAAACAGGTTATTACTGATTTTAACCAATGATCCTGAAAATCTGAGTTATAAAAAACAGGTTTTAGAATTTCAAAAAGCCCCTTTAGAATTTAAAGAGCGAAAACTTCTGGTATATCATATAACACCTTCCAAGTTTAAAAAAGGACTTTATAGCGATATCTGGCAAGATACAGAAAGCAAATATGCCTTTTTTTATCCCACAAAAGCAGATTTTGAGGTTATTCTGACAGGTTTGGATGGTGGTATAAAACTACGACAAAAGACCTTATTACGTTGTTCCAACCTCTTTTCCGTGATAGACCGGATGCCCATGAGAAGGCAAGAATTGCGTAACAAATAGGGTTTAAAATCTATCTAGGGTGTTGAGTTTGATACCTGAAGCAACTTTCCGTTATAGTATTTGTTACCTTTTAAGGAAAACTCAAAAATATATTCAGCCATTTCTAAGGCTGTGGTTGGCGCCTGATATCCAGGGAATGCTTCTTCCAGCATTTCGGTTTGTACGGCACCCAAAGCCAAAACATTAAATGATATACCAGATTCCTTGTATTCCTCAGCTAAAAGCTCCGTTAAGGTAATTACCGCTCCTTTACTAGTACTGTAAGCAGCCAACCCAGGAAATTTCATGCTACCCTGTACGCCTCCCATGGAACTGATAGTAAGCACATGGCTTCCTCCTTTCATAAAGGGTAATACTACGCGTGTCAATTCAGCAACCCCAAAAACATTTGTTTTATACACCGCTTCAAAATCAGAAGTACTTGTTTCAGAAAAAGGTTTATTGATCAATGCGCCGGCGTTATTTATCAAAATATCAACCTGACTCCAGTTTTTATTAACGAATTCCGTAACCTTTTTGTAAGCATCGGCATCATTTAAATCAAAAGAAAAACAGGAAACGCCTTCTAAATGCAAAGCTTCAACGGGTTTTTCATTCCGCGAAAGCGCCAATACCTGATGACCTGCTTTCGAAAATAGTTTTACCAATTCAAATCCAATACCCCTGCTTGTTCCCGTAATAATGATATTCTTACTCATTCGTGTTTAATTTTATAGCTTTTGTTTGCGCATTGATCATTCCGCTTAAAGCGGGAATCATGTCATTTACAAAACGTGTCATGTGGGTGAAATCCATTTTATCAGCTTCGTCATCAACGTGATGATAGTACTCGAAATTTGTAAAATCAAAAGTTGAAATAGCATGTGCCGGAATCTTGAATGCATTATAGAAGGGATAATTATCTGACCTTTTGAATAAGTTCAATTCCTTGGCCTGAGGTAAAAACCCAATAATTGTATCTTGCGCATACGCATTTAATTGTTCGGCCATATTAGATGCATCATAACCTGAAATATAGGCTAGCGCGTGATTCGGATCTCGAGGCACTCCAATCATTTCAATATTAATCATAGTATACACATCCAGTTCCATGGCCTTCAACCTTGACGCTAAATGCGTAGATCCCTTCAACCCTTTCTCTTCACCGGAATACAAGGTAAACAATATACTACGCTTCGGGTTTTGCCAGGCGAAATATTTGGCCCAGGCCAAAACAGCCACTGTTCCTGAGGCATCATCGTTGGCGCCGTTGGCGATAGAATCACCGTTAATTTCTTTACCAAAACCAATATGATCATAATGCGCTCCTAAAATAACATACTCATTTTTTAGTTCCGGATCTTGTCCTTCTATAGTACCCACAATATTGTAGCCAACCATGTCTTTAATATTAAAACTGTCGCGATAGGTTTCAAAAAAAGGTTTAACATTGTGGGTTTTAAACGTGTTTTCAATATAACGCGCAGCCAATTCTATCCCTTGGCTGCCGGTATCACGCCCCTCTAACTCATCGGATGCTAAATATTCCAAATCAGCTTTAATTTCCAGTTCATTAACAGACGGTTTTTGAGCGTTGCAACTAAAAACAACGAACGACAAAAGGAGAAATATAAATTTTTTCATTTCATTTTTTTAAGAGACTAAAGGTATAAAAAAGATCATATTTTGAGCTAACTCGAACTATATTCTTAGCCTGTGCTCCCATCCGGCATCAATATTTCCTTAAAAAAAGTATTTAAATTGTTTAAATAATTATATTTGAGAAAATTACTTCTCCCTAAAACCCATTCTACCTAAAATTATTTTGTTGTTGATAGCTGCTTCAAATCGGCGTGTTATGCTATTGAGTAAATTGAAACAACTATGAAACAGTTTTTATTTGGGTGCTTTTTAATTATAAGTGCTTTTGGCCTTGCACAATCCCAATTTACGATTTCGGGAGACGTAAAAGACACCAATCAACAAGGAATCGCCTTTGTGAACGTACTGTTGGTAAAAGCGCAAGATTCTTCTTTAGTAAAAGGTACCATTTCAAATGAGAATGGATTTTATAGTATAAATAGTGTGTCTGCTGGAACCTATAAAATCATAAGCAGTTTCGTGGGCTATCAAACTCATTATTCTAAAACATTCACTCTAAACCAGAACTATAAGCTTGAAACCATTATTATGGGTGAAGGCGAATTACTTGATGAAGTGGTTGTTGAAGCCAAAAAACCACTGTATCAACAAAAAACGGATCGTATGGTCATTAATGTTGAAAATAGTATCGTTTCATCCGGTAGTACCGCTCTTGAAGTTTTAGAACGCTCGCCCGGGGTCAACATTAACAGGCAGAGTAACAGTATTTCAATATCGGGTAAAAGTGGTGTGGTTTTGATGATCAATGGTAAAATTAGTTATATGCCGGAATCTGCTGTGGTTCAAATGCTTCAGGGTATGAGTGCCGATAATATTGAATCGATCGAATTAATAACCTCACCTCCTGCCAATTTTGATGCCGAAGGCAATGCGGGCTACATCAATATTGTTCTAAAAAAACGATCCGATCTGGGGCTTAACGGGTCCTACACCCTATCGGGAGGTTACGGGAATGGTCTGACAACCAATAACAACCTTAATTTTAATTACCGAAAGGAAAAGATTAACATTTTCGGGAGTTATGGCTTTGTTTTGGACGAGCGCAATAATACTTTTAAAACCAGTCGGGAATATATGGAAGGTGGGAACGCTTTAGCCACCTTTACAGAGACCAACAGAGACCCCAGAGACCGAACTCACAATTTTCGATTAGGTCTCGATTTCGACATTTCTGAAAAAACAATTATGGGCGTACTCCTTAATGGGTTTAATAATAAATGGACCATGGATGCCTATAATTACAGATTTGACACTGAAAATGGAATGCCCACTTCATTTCTCGATATTTATAATTTTGAACTACACGATAAAAAACATATCGGTCTGAACTACAACCTAAAACACAATTTTAGCGAGGACAGTTATTTAAGTTTTAATGTGGATTATCTTTACTATAAATTTAACAACCCAACAGACTATGAGAATATCTACTACGATGAAAACAATAATTTTTTGCGGACCGAATATTTAAGATCCGGAAAGATAACTCCACTTGCAACCTGGGTTGGTTCCTTAGATTATAGTACCACGGTAAACGACGATTTAAAGGTTGAGACTGGGGTGAAAGCTGTTAAATCCAATTTTGAAAATTATGTCAACGTAGATAATCTGGAAAATAATGTTTGGGTCGAAGATCCTAGCTTGACCAATACTAGTTTTTTAGATGAAAAAATTTACGCTGCCTATGGGTCTGCAGATTATACATTAACAGAGAAAACCAGTGTGAAACTAGGTTTACGGTATGAGCATACTATTTCTAAGTTGGATACCGATAAGCAGGGCACTGTAGTAGACCGAAATTATGGGATTTGGTTCCCCAGTGCTTACTTCAATCATAAATTGAATGACACTTTAAGCCTCAACCTTTCCTATAGCAAACGTATTACGCGCCCTACCTTCAATGATCTAGCACCATTTGTGCTTTTTTTCGATCCTAATACCTTTATTTCAGGAAATGCCTCTTTACAACCTGCTATTTCAAACGCGTATAAATTCAGTGTAAATTATAAATCCTATTTTTTGTCTTTTGAATACACAAACCAGGATAGCACCATTGCCCAATTTCAAGAAAAATTAGACCCCAGTACAGGACGATTAATTTTTGAAGCGGCAAACCTCGATTACACAAAGACCTTTAGTATCATTTTGGGCCTACCCGTAAAAATAACATCCTGGTGGCGTACTCAAAATAACATTAATCTGGTAAAGCAAACGGTTCGAACTTTTTACAACGAAGAGCCTTTAAAATTAAGCATTGGCAATTTTTCGGCAAACAGCTCCCATTCATTCAAGATATCTGAAAGTTTTTCAGCCGAGTTATCTGGGCTTTATAATGGTCCAAGTATTTTTGGTTCCGCCCGCTATCAAAGTTATTATGCCCTAAATTTTGGAGTTCAAAAAAAGCTCAAAGACAATTGGGGTAATTTAAAATTTGGAATCAATGATCTTTTAGAAAGTTTTGAATTTAATGGAGGAACGGATCTTCCAGATCAAAACATTAAAACGAGTAATACCTTCGATTTTTCGAACAGGACCTTTTTACTTACCTATTCCAGGAATTTTGGAAACACAAAGGTTAAAGCCGCTCGAGATCGTGAAACGGGCTCCGAAGAGGAACGTCGTAGGGTAAATTAATTATAGCCTTAAGAAGTAGTTTAAGAAACTAAAAATCATTACTTTAGAACAAAATACTAACTATGCCAATTTATATGGACAGGCACCATTTGCCAGACGATATAACTCCCGAAAAATTATCAGAGTTACATCAGCAGGATCTGCATATAGAGCATAAACACAACTGTAAAGCCTTTACCTATTGGCTGGACCTTGAACAGAGATATGCATTTTGCTTAATTCAGGCGCCTAATGAAGAAGCTATTTATAATTTACATAAAGAATCACACGGGGATTTACCGACTACAATTATTGAGGTAGAACCAGCAGTAGTTAAATCCTTTTTAGGACGTATTAGTGATCCTGAACCCAGTGAAATTAATGCATTACAGGAAATTAACGATCCGGCTCATCGTATTTTGATGATGATACGAACGAAACACCTAAACGACTTCAATAGCTTTAGAAAAGATCATGTTAAAAGTTCAGGTTTTGAGAACCAATTGAATCAAATTGTTGGGCAAAACGAAGGTAGGATCACCAATAAAAACAGCTCAGAGATCTTAATTTTATTTCGGTCTGTTGGGCAGGCTGTAACATCAGCGCAACAAATAACTCAAGCATTAAAAAATACAGAATCGCAAAATATTAATATCGGAATCGTCTCTGGTTTTCCGGTGACACCAGACTCGGATACTTTTTTTGAAGAGGCGATTACACAACTTACCAGATTTTGTACTTTAATTAAAGCCCCAGTAATCATTAATAGTGAACTTAGAGCCTTATACCATCAAGAACAGGGCAAAAATAACAAAACACTTCACGATGCTTTTATACTAACCCCCGGCGATGAGCGGTTTATAAATAAACTCTTCAAATTTATAGATGTGCATTGGAATAATCCAAATTTGGATTTGGACTTGTTTAGTCGTGCTATGGGCCTCAGTAAATCCCAACTCTACAGGAAACTCATGCGCTTATCAAATCAATCTCCAAATAACTTCATTCGAAATTATCGTCTAAAAGAGGCTTTAGAACGCCTTAAGACTCAGAAAGGAAATATCTCGGAAATTGCTTTTGAAACCGGATATAACAGTGTTGGATACTTCTCAAAACAGTTTAAAAACGCCTTTGGTCTATTACCATCCAATTATCTTAAAACGGTAAAAAATTCTTGATTTTCAACAACCTATGCAATGATTTTACACTTATTTGAACGATTTGTCCAAATCGTGCCAAAAATTCTCACCTAATTTAGTAGTGAACAAAAAGATTCATTATTAACTAACAATCCAATCATTATGAAAACGATTAAATCAATTGTTATTCTCGTGAGTTTATTAACAACACCAATTATTATGGCACAAGAAAGCACCGCTGCCGATCTTTTAAGAAAAGAAGCCAGCACACCAAAAATGAATATGTATGTTATTGAACGCGACATACCAAATGTGGGAGCATCTACAACAGAGGACCTCACAAACATTTCGAAAAAATCCTGTAGCGTTTTGGATGGTATGGGCTCTAACATTAAATGGGTAAATAGCTTTGTTACAGGAGACAAAATTTACTGTGTATATTTAGCCGAAAATATTGAACTCGTAAAAGAACACGCCACAAAAGGGGGGTTTCCTGCCAATAAAATTAGTAAAGTGGAAAACGTTATTGATCCTTCAACGGCAAATAATTGAAAAAGAATAGAACAGAAAATAAAAAAACCACTTCTTTTGAAGTGGTTTTTTTATGATTATGTTTTTAACTTAAATTAACATTGTAACCGGGTTTTCAATGAATCCTTTTAAGGTCTCAAGGAACTGGGCTCCAGTAGCACCATCGACGGTTCTGTGGTCGCAGGCTAAAGTTAATTTCATTGTATTACCAACAACGATCTCACCATTTTTAACGACGGGTTTTTGAACGATTGCTCCAACTGACAAAATAGCCGAATTAGGTTGGTTGATGATGGACGTAAAATAATCAATCCCGAACATACCTAAATTCGATACTGTAAAAGTGCTACCCTCCATTTCCTGAGGTGTTAATTTTTTATTTCGTGCTTTACCGGCCAATTCTTTCACCTCAGCACCAATTTGAGGTAAGGTTTTCTCATTAGTAAAACGTACTACCGGAACAACCAGACCATCAGGTACCGCAACCGCAACACCTATATGCACATGGTTATTCAATCGCATTTTGTCCGGGAACCACTGCGAATTAACCTGTGGATGCTGTTTTAAGGCTAGAGCACAAGCTTTAACCACGATATCATTGAATGATATTTTAACATCCGGAATAGAATTGAACTGACTGCGGAAGGCCATCGCATTATCCATATCAAATTCTACAGCTAAATAATAATGAGGCGCAGAGAACTTGGAATTGGTTAAGGCCTTCGCAATCGCTTTTCGCATTTGAGAATTTGGAACTTCTTCAAAATCTTCCTGACCCATAGGAACGAATTTCGCAGAAGACGCCGCCAACGCACCCGGGGTATAATTTTCAATATCTCGTTTTACGATACGCCCCTTATCCCCAGAACCTTGAATATGATTTAAATTAACACCTTTTTCTTCAGCTAATTTTTTCGCCAGAGGCGAAACAAAAATACGCCCATTAGATTCTACCGGTGCAGGAGCAGGTTTTCTGTCTTGCGCCTGAGAGGAAGTTGTTGAAGCCGGTTTAGATTCCGTTTTAGGAACTTTGGCTTTCGCCTCTTCTTTCGGTTCTTCTGTTTTAGATTCCGTAGAGGCTTCCTTTTCGAAACCTTCAGCTATTCCTGAAACATCAGTGCCTTCAGGGCCTATAATGGCTAATAAGGCATCAACTTTAGCTGATTCGCCTTCTTTTAGTCCAATTTCTAATAAGGTTCCAGATTGAAATGATTCAAATTCCATGGTAGCCTTATCGGTTTCAATTTCAGCTAGGATATCACCCTCTTCAACCTTATCTCCTACTTTTTTCAACCAGGTTGCTACGGTACCTTCTTCCATGGTATCACTTAAACGTGGCATGGTTACTATGGTCACGCCTTCCGGAAGTTCGGCTTTTTTAGCAGGTTTGTCTTCTTTATTTGAAGTATCATCCTTTGATTCTGATGACTTATCATCAGTCTTTTCAGCTTCAGCCTTATTGTCAGAAGTTCCTTTACCTTCTATGATCTCTGAAATATCTTCACCTTCTTCACCTATGATGGCCAAAAGCTCATCTACTTTAGTGGTTTCACCTTCCTTTACACCAATATAAAGCAAAGTCCCCTCATTGAAGGACTCGAATTCCATAGTCGCTTTATCGGTTTCAATTTCGGCTAAAATATCCCCTTCTTCTACCTTATCGCCTACCTTCTTCAACCAGGAAGCAACGGTTCCTTCTTCCATTGTGTCGCTTAAGCGCGGCATGTTTACTACTGTAGCCATAGTTTAAATTTTATGTTGAATGAATGGATAATCCTCTTGCTCATAAACCACATCGTACATCACATTTTTATCTGGGAAAGGTGATTCTTCAGCAAATTTCTCGCATTCAGCAACGCGTTCTTTAACACGTTTATCAATTTTTTTCAGATCTTCCTCTTTTGCGTATTTCTTTTCCAAGATAACATCTTTCACTTGGGTTATGGGATCTATTTTCTTGTACTCCTCTACTTCCTCTTTTGTTCTGTAGTGCTGCGCATCAGACATGGAGTGACCACGATAACGGTATGTTTTTAATTCCAAAAAGGTTGGTCCACCACCCTTACGAGCACGTTGAATAGCTTCATCAAAACCTTCAGCTACTTTTACAGGGTTCATGCCATCTACAGGGCCACAAGGCATATCATACCCTAAACCTAGTTTCCAAATATCAGTGTGACTGGCTGTTCTGGAAACTGATGTTCCCATGGCATAACCATTATTTTCACAAACGAATACAACAGGTAATTGCCAAAGCATTGCCAAGTTAAAAGTTTCATGAAGTGATCCCTGACGGGCAGCTCCATCTCCAAAACAACATAGGGTTACAGCATCATTTCCTTGGTATTTATCACCAAAAGCTAGTCCGGCTCCTAAAGGAATTTGACCACCTACAATACCATGCCCTCCATAAAAACGATGTTCCTTTGAGAATATGTGCATAGAACCTCCCAATCCTTGCGATGTTCCTGTAGCCTTACCATAAAGTTCGGCCATAACACGCTTGGGATCAACACCCATTCCGATAGGTTGTACGTGGTTACGGTAAGCAGTGATCATTTTATCTTTGGATAAATCCATAGCATGTAATGCACCTGCCAAAACGGCTTCCTGGCCGTTGTATAAATGAAGAAAACCTCTTACTTTTTGTTGGATGTATACTGCAGCAAGTTTATCTTCAAACTTTCTCCAGAATAACATGTCTTCGTACCATTTGAGGTAAACCTCTTTTGTTATTTTTTGCATGGACTGTTCTGTTTAATACACGAGTTACAAAAGTAACACTTTGAACGGTATTGGAAAAACACTTCAAGTATAATTTTAAGCGAAATCGTTATAGGACAGAATTATCAAATAAAAAAGGTAACAAATTTTCCAAAGAGGCTGATTTTGCTACTTTCCCCGTTTCTCCCATGAAATAAATTTCAATTGGAAACTTCTGTTTGATTTCATATTCTGCGATGGCTTGTCTGCAGGCTCCACAAGGGGGAATGGGTTTTTGTGAAACTTTATTTTTTGAGCCTGCTGAAATCGCCATCTTTAGTATGCGGGTTTTCGGAAACTTTGCTCCGGCATAGTAAATAGCCGTACGTTCGGCGCATAACCCTGAGGGGTAGGAAGCATTTTCCTGATTACTTCCTGTTATGATCTCTTTATTTTCTAAAAGCAATGCAGCCCCAACAAAAAAACTTGAATACGGCGCGTAGGCCCTTTTTCTCGCCTCATGAGCCATTTGCATCAATTTATTCACGTCTTCTGGCAATTCATGAACGGTGTCATACACCTCCAAAATCGATGCTACTTTAATTTCTTTCATGCTTTAAATTTAAGTAAGACTAAGATAGAACAAAAAAACTATTGCTTTTGGCAATAGTTTTAATATCCGGTCTTTTGATGCTTTTAATATTCGGTGTAAGAATCGGCTCCAAAATTAAATGTTAGTGAAAAGCGTAAAGTATTCTCTAACGGACTTTGAATGCGTGATGCAGAAAATAGATAAGATAAATCGATGTTTACAATATTGGCTTTAAATCCAGCACCAAGGGCTAAAAATTTACGAGCACCTTTATCCTCACTTTCATTAAAATAACCTAAACGAAAGGCAAAAGCATCCTGATAACGATACTCGGCACCAAGAGCCCAAGTAAATTCTCTTAATTCTTCACTAAATCCACCGGGAGCATCCCCAAAAGATTGGAACATCCCCTCAACAAATCCAATATCTTGTGATTTCCCCTGATAAATAACACCATTCGTATCGGAAATCTGATTTCCTAGGGTATCAACACCCTCGTCGTACTGGCCGTTTCCATTGTTATCGGTATACTCATATTCCGTCCCTAAGATTGGTGGAGTTGGAACCAGTAATTTTGCAACTTCAGCGGTTACAGCAACGGTATTATAATTATCTAGGATGAAATCAAATCCGGCACCTAAACGCAACGTGGTTGGTTGAAAGTTTTCTTGTCCGGCAGCGTCATATTTAAATTTGGGTCCAATGTTTTGAATCGCAAATCCACTTCGCCAGCGGCCATTAAAATCGGAATATGCTTCCTCTTCACTTTGATAATATCCTGAGATATCTACACCAAAGGTACTAGCCGGAGAGGCATCGCCATCTACACCAATAAGACGTAAATCGGAACGCAAATAACGCATTCCAACAGCCATACCGAATTGATCGCTCAGTCGTAAAGCATATGATCCATCTAAAGTAAATTCGTTTGGACGTTGAATCAAAGCTGTTGAGAATTCATCGGCCAAAAACTCGATATCACCTAAAGAGAAATATTTTAAACTTACTGCGAATGCACTTCGCTCATCAATACGATTAAAATAGGTTATATTTCCTAAAAAAATATCATTTACCAATTTACTTAAGTAAGGGGTATAACTTACACCAATACCAGATTTAGCCTCCGAGAATACATATTTTGAAGCATTCCATTGCTGTGAAAATGCATCAGGGGAAGTTGCCACACCCATATCTCCCATGGATGCAGCTCGGGCATCCGGAGCTATGAGTAAAAAGGGCATCCCGGTAGTGATTACACGAGAATCATTTTCATTTGGTATGATAGTAGTTTGTGCTGTGACTTCATTAATAATAGTAAATACCATTAATGCGCATAATAGTTTCTTCATTTTTGTTTGCGTTAGCTTTATAGTTATTGTTTTAAAGTATGACTAGCTTTTCAATTTTCTCGGCTTTTTTATCTAAAACCCCAGAATAAACAGTTAGTTTGTATACATAAACTCCTTTGCCTAATTTATCTCCAAAATCATCGCGTCCGTCCCAAACAAGGTCTCGTGATAAAGTACTTGTTGTGGCGCCCGCTCCTGAGGTTTGACCGTTTAGGGTTCTTACCAGTTTTCCGGATACCGTGAATATCTGTATAGAAACGTCTAAAGGTGCCGAACTATTGTGATTAAACCAAAATTCCGTGTAATTAACGAATGGATTGGGGTAATTTAGAACATTTTGAATTACCAAATCTTGGTCTTTGTCGTACACTATAAATTGAATTTCCATAACCGATGAGTTATTGAAAACATCCCAGGCTTTTATTGTTAAGGTATGTAATCCGGGTGCCAGATTTCTAAAAGGAAACGTAACGAGCCCTTTCGTGTAATCATCAACTTCAGTTTGATAATAATCGTTCAGGATAAATGGATTTGTTTCATCGCCATCTAAAATAGCCACAATATCGTGACCAACCCCACTGGCAGTATTAATGCCATTTTCATCTGAAAGTTTGGCCAATAAGGTAGGTGATTCGTTGGTAATACCTCCGGATACAAAACTCTCATCGTTCATAAATAAATTTATAATGGGACCTGTATTATCATTTACAGCATTTTCATTGAGCCCACCAATTTTTACTGTATTTACACTGGCTCCTGATTGATCATTCAAGGCTGCGTTATTTTCCGCATAAAAACTCACTTTTCCAAAACCAACCGGTATTCCAATATCTTTAGGCACTACGAAATCAAAAGTAAATTGACCATTAATCACTGAGGCCTGACCTCGAAAAATAATTTCTCCTAGAGTCTCAAAATCCATGATTACCAATTCGCCATTGTTTCGTGTACCATCGTTGGCAAGAGTTTGTCTTTGAATATTTTTATCAAAAATGGTAGTCGATAAAACACCATTATAATTCGTTAGTACGTTTCCAGAAATATCGGTCACCTCACCGGCTAACTTTACGTAGCTCAATGCTTTTAAAGTATCTGTAGCCTGAGTAATAGGCACATCGTTTATTTGCGTTAAGCGCACATTAGGCTTAGGAAACGCCAGTTTCATGGCAGGATCGCCTATAAAAAAAGCTAGCCGTTTTTGTGCAAGATTCGAACCTGTGATATTATTTTTTGCCAATCGTAATGCTTCAGCCATTGTTGGATATTCAAAATCGCCAAAAGTATCGTTCATGCTATACGAAAATAAGTATTGGCCTAAGACCTTATTAAAATTGATTCCGAAGGTAACGAAGACCTGTCTGGTTGTTGTAATTAAACCGATCGAACCGGCTTCTTTGTTCCAATAAATAAGTTCTCCTGCGGTTTCCCGATAAGGGTTATCAAATTTTGTAAACTCGCAGGTTACAGTAACGAAACAATGAAGTTTATTAAAATTTCGCAGGTTTTCAATATCGGGTTTCAAGAAAAAACGCTCCTGTGCCAAGGCATCCTCCCCGCCATGTCCGAAATAATTGAAAACAAGTGCCCCACTATCAATGGCATTTACCAGAGCGGTATTTACCTGAGGATAACGATCGCCTCCGGCAGATGTTTCCTGTTTAAAAGCATCTGCATAAATTTTTACTACATTTATAAAAGGCTTATTATCAACAACATCAGTAGCTATAATATCTGAAGTTTCTTCGATCACGCCCTCCCAATTCTGATCAACATCATCAGAGACCACTACATAATTATTACGCCAACTTCCAAAAGATTCCTTGTTGTAATACGATGCAATTTTATCAACGAGTTCCTTAGCCCGCTGTGGTGTATCAGCCAAAATTCGACCAACTGCAATATCTAGTTTATCGGCAGCTATCAAGGTTCCTTCTTCAGGATCCATCATACCATAGAAATCATCAGAAACAAACGAATTAGTCACACTAAAACTATTATAAGAATACCACGATGGTACAACATTCGTATTGTTTGGAATCCTGTCCTTATAATCGAAAGAACCATCACCAAAAAGGCACAGATATTTCAAGCGATTTTGTGCCGTAGTTGCATTATCGTAAATATATTTCACAAAGTTTCGAATGGCACCAATATCCTGATTTCCCGCACTAAATTCATTATATATAGCATCGAGTGTCACTACTTTTACGTTTAGATTATTTTGCTGTTCGTGAATACCTGCCAAACGTTGTGCCTGAGACAACATTCGCTGTGGCGCAACAATGAGATAATCAATATCCTCAAATTGACCTTGGCTATTATTAAAAATGGTCCCCTTTAAATTTTGATTTGCTAGAGAGGTTTCAGCACCCAGTTGAGGTTCATAAAAATCTAATGGGGTAACGGCAACATATTTTCGCACGCTACCAAGAGTCGCGTTAAAAGTAAAATTAGGGTTAGCATCCGTATTTTTCAAACCCGTTATGTTGTAGAGATCGGTAACATCCCAAACCTCAGAGACATTACTAGAATTCGATATGGTATATGAGGCAATACCTGAATTTATAGCAGCATCATTCTTTTTAAATAAAAATTGTTTATCGGTAAAGGTTAAGGCACGACTTGCTTCAATTGATACATAATCCAAATATCCCTGAGCCGAAGGATTACCCTGGTTATTATATTCCAAAGCAATATTTAAGGTCGAACCGGAAACATTAATATCCCCCTCAAATGAACCGTCAGAAGCTAAATTAAAAGTAGGAGCTGAAGGTAAAACAATATTACCAACATCAGCACTATTGACGCGCACTGCCATAGTACTTGTAGAGGCCGATGCCGCAGCTGCTTCAACCTTAATATGTACAGGCTCGCTTGTTACAAGATTTGGAAAATCAAAAGACAATGTTTTTAAATTTTCAATAGTGAATCGATCCGCAAACCAACGACGGCCTAAATTCGCAATATTATAATTGTCCTTTTCATAGAATTGATAATCGTCGAAGGAGGTTATCGCCAAATCGACAGGACCCTGCGGTTGCGTCATTGGGAGAATACGTTTACCATTTCCAGAGCTTATGTTTAAATAGTAATACGTTTCATCCGTGTAACAGTTAATATGAGTATTACTTTCAACATTGAATTGCTTGGGGCCATCAGCATAAAATAAGATATAATCTTCGTCATTAAACACACCATCGCTTTCTCCAACAAATTCAATGGCGTTTTCCTGAACATCAATTGGATACGGAATTTGATTTGTGTAAGGGATCATCCTACCGCCATTACCATAGATCTTCACCGTTCTCGGGTCTAAGCCATCTACATTAACACCCAGAGCGCGAATAAAATTTTTGGATAGTTTATAAACTCCAGTCGTATCGATATAAAATTTATACCAGAGTCCCGAACTTAAAACCGAATTACTAATAACCTTTTGAGCATTAAATTTATTTACCCCGGCAATTTTACTCGTATTCGTTCCAAAGCTATAATTAATCTGAAATGAAATAACTTTTTTATAGGCACCAGAATCCGACTTGAGTATTGGAGATAGCTGAAAAACTGCAAAACGTTTTCCTCTGGCCATTGCATTATTTATGCGTGGATTTAAATTATTTGGAATTGATTTCGGGTCTAAATCTTTTAATTCTGCGGAAGAAATGCTTGCATAAACCACATTAGTAACCTGTAAAGAAGCTTCGTTTATAGTTTGAGACGTTGTCCACTGTGTTATAAACTGAAGTCCCTTTTCTGTATCATAATTAAAATACGTGCTGTTGAAAGCAGGCAAGACCATAGATTCAGAGCCATTAGAAATTTTAGAATCGCCATCCCAATCAAGATCAAAGGTTTTTTGTTGTCCAAAACCTACTGCTGAGATTATTAAAAAAATGCACCCTAGAATTTTATTCATTACAAAATAACGTTCATTATTATTGGCTTAGTATAAGTATGTGACTAGAATTAGTCTCGGGACAAAAATAAAGATAATATTTGAGCAAAAGATACGTTTATATTAGACAATTATAAGGTAATAAGCAATCAAATCATCGACAAAATGCATAAAAAATAGGGTGAAATGCGCTTTTTTTTGGTTAAAATGCATATTTTCGCTTGCGTTGTTCGGTTTAATTGTTATATTGCGTCACCAAATAAAATATTTTTAGCTTACTTAAACGTATGGATATGAAAAAAATAGTAGCGTATAAGATACTATTAGCTGTTGCCCTAACTGTGGTTGCAACTAGTTGTAAAAAATCTTCGAGTTCAAGAAATAGTTCCAGAGCTACCGGTTGGGAAATCAATTCCAGAGAAGGTGGTTTTCAGTACAATACAGATTTCAAAGAACAGGAAACTTCTCCTGGTCTTGTATTTATTGAAGGTGGAACTTTCACGAAAGGACGTGTTCAAGATGATGTGATGCACGATTGGAATAATACACCAACGCAGCAGCACGTGCAATCTTTTTACATGGATGAAACAGAAGTTACCAATGAAATGTACCTTGAGTACCTGGATTGGATCAAACGTGTTTATCCACCATCTGACGAAAAATTTAGAGCCATCTACAACGGTGCTCTGCCAGATACACTGGTATGGAGAAACCGTTTAGGTTATAATGAAGTGATGACAGATAATTACCTGCGTCATCCAGCCTACGGAGAATATCCTGTAGTAGGTGTAAGTTGGATTCAGGCAGTTGAATTCGCCAATTGGCGTTCAGATCGTGTAAATGAATACAATCTTGAACAAGCAGGTTACCTAAAACGAGATGCTAAAGTTTTGGATGTTAACTCAGAGTCAACATTTAGTACCGACACTTACATTAATGCACCAACTTTAACCTATGGTGGAAATGAAGAAGTTTTAAGTGGTAACGGTAAAAGCAAACGCTTTTCAAGCACCGATGCTGAAGGCAATGAAACTAATATTTACGCCAATCGCGCCACCGGACTAATTTCTCCAAAATACAGACTCCCAACTGAAACAGAATGGGAATATGCTGCACTTGGATTAAGCGAATTAAGAAGTTATAACTTATACCGTGGACGTAAAAAGTATCCATGGGAAGGTCAGTATACCAGAAACGGTTCACGTAAATATCGTGGTGACCAAATGGCAAACTTCAAGCAAGGTAAAGGTGATTACGGCGGGATCGCAGGATGGTCTGACGACGGTGCTGATATTACCAACAAGGTAAAATCATATGAGCCCAACGATTACGGTTTATATGATATGGCCGGAAACGTCGCTGAATGGGTAGCTGATGTTTATAGACCAATAGTTGATGGTGAATACAACGACTTTAACTATTTCAGAGGTAATGTATACACTAAAAATGCTATTAGTGAAGATGGAACTGTAGAAGTAGTAGGTGTTGATAATATTCAATATGATACTCTTTCAAACGGAAAAATAGTTGCCAGGAATTTGCCTGGTGAAATTGTACAAGTACCGGTTGACGAAAATGAAACTTACTTGCGTACAAATTTTGATCGCAGTAATGAGATCAACTTTAGGGATGGTGATAAGCGTTCATCCAGAAATTTCCAGAGTTTTACTGAAGATGAAACCACTGAAGACCAAGATGCACAAACACGTAAAATGTATAATGCACCTGTAAATAAAATTGAGAGAGATGAGGATGGCAACATCATCAGAGAATACGATAAGAGCAATACCAGAACGTCCTTAATTAGTGATGAAGTTCGCGTTTACAAAGGCGGTTCCTGGAAAGATAGAGCCTATTGGTTAGATCCGGCGCAACGTCGTTACTTCCCACAAGACATGGCCACTGATTATATCGGTTTCCGTTGTGCAATGTCTCGCGTAGGTTCAAAATCGAAAACAAAAAAGAAAACGAAAAGTTAATTACGTTTAAAGTATAAAATTTAAAAAAGTCCTGACATTAGTTAGGACTTTTTTAATACATTTATTTACAAAACAAAACCTTTGGATACAGCAAAACTTCATCAGCTTTTTTTAGAATGCCAGTCAGTATCAACCGACACTCGAAAAATTACTCCTAACGCCCTTTTTTTCGCCTTAAAAGGTGAAAACTTTAATGGCAACGCTTACGCGGAAGAAGCTCTGAATCAAGGAGCGAAATTTGCGGTAGTAGATGAAGCAGCTTATCAAACCTCAGAGCATATCATTTTGGTAGATGATGCCTTAAAAGCCTTGCAAACCTTAGCAACTTTTCACCGACAGTATTTAAAAACTCCGATAATAGCTTTAACAGGTAGCAATGGAAAAACCACAACGAAAGAACTTATTAATGCAGTGCTTTCTCAAAAATATAAAACAATTGCTACCGTAGGGAACCTAAACAATCATATTGGAGTTCCGTTAACCTTATTGTCCTTTTCATCAGATACAGAATTAGGTATCGTAGAAATGGGAGCTAATCATCAAAAAGAAATAACATTCTTGTGCCGCATTGCCCAACCGGATTTTGGATTAATTACAAACTACGGAAAAGCGCATTTAGAAGGCTTTGGGGGTGTTGAAGGCATTATAAAAGGGAAAAGCGAAATGTATGATTTTTTAAGGTCTCATCATAAAACAGCGTTTGTTAATGCCGATGACCCAATTCAAATTGAAAAAACAAAAGGCATAAAACGCCAGATCTTTGGAACTTCAGAACAGGATGTTTCTGTGACTTTTATGGAAGCTGATCCATTTGTTAAACTTTCATATAATGACCTGGATATTCAAAGTCAATTGATCGGAGACTACAATTTTACCAATATTGCCTTCGCCGTAGCCATCGGGCATTACTTTAAAGTAGAGAAAAGTGCTATTAAAAAAGCTATCGAAGGTTATGTTCCTTCCAACAATAGATCACAGATCAAATCCATTGGAACTAACAAGATCATATTAGATGCCTATAATGCTAATCCAACCAGTATGCGTGCTGCATTATTGAATTTGAGTCGGCAAACCGGAGATAAAATAGCCTTTTTAGGTGATATGTTTGAATTAGGTGACGCTGCCTTTGAGGAACATCAGAATATTCAAAAACTGGCAGACTCCTTAGACATCAATACCATCACCTGTATCGGGAAACATTTTTATGAGGCGGCAATAGCGTCAAATAAAATAACACATTTCGAAACCTTTGAAGACTTTAAAGAAGCTTCCGAATTATCAGAGTTAAAAAACAAAACCATATTAATAAAGGGTTCCAGAGGTATGGCCATGGAGCGCATTATAGATCTTTTACCGAACCCGTAAACATAAAAACTCCTTAAATAAAAAGTGCCTAACATACGTTAGACACTTTTCCGTTTAGATAATCCTCCCTAAGAATTGACTAATAGCTAGACAAATATCTAATAAAAAAGCATATTAGACAATACTCAAAATGAGTATTTTTTCAAAAAATTTCAAAATTAATTTCAATCATTAGCAAAGATTCCCTTAAAACAGTAGGAATTATTTAAGGTGTTAAATCATAAATTGATTTATTTTCATCATACCAATGAGTTCTCCGGTTGAGGAAATATTGAGTTTTTTAAGAATATTACGACGGTGCGTATCCACCGTATTTGGACTGATACTTAATTTTTTAGCAATTTCTTTACTAGAGTAATTCAAAACCAATAAGCGAACAATATCACGTTCTCTATTACTTATACCTTCAGAAATTAATTTTTGGGAGAAATTATTGAAATAAAGCGTTTCATATTCATTCTGAGCATTCAGCCGTTTCGCTGAAGCACAAATCTGCAAGTTAATTTCAGGGTGTAATACAGTATAATGCGCTAAGCCTATTATAGGTTTGTTATTTGAGTCAAATTCTAAAGGACTCGTATTCTGAATGATATTCACATATTCATCAGAAGCATTTTTAAACCGATAATTCCATGTGTAGGTCATTTTATTTCTATCCGACTCAGGAATTTCGTTTAAAGTAAACTCCATCAAACTATTTAAAGCCTGCAACCACTTTTCCAGATCATCAGGATGCATTCTACTCCAAAAATACCGCATACCGTGTTCTTCAAATAATTTCTTGTCCAATCCCAAGCAAGAACGCATGTTCTTACTCACATATTCAAAAATGAGTTTCTGTGTATTTGTGATACAAAAAAAAGTAGAACTATATGGTAAATATTCATCTAGTTCAATAATTTTTTTTATGTGGTGTTCAAGTGAGGGATTATCATAAGATCTAAAAATTTCGTGGTAAGCTGACTTGATATTAATATCATTCATAGCATTGGTGGTTGGTACGAAAAATAACAAAAAAATATGAAATAAAGAACTGAGCTAAAATAAATAAAAAACCTCATATTGATTATCAGTCTGTTAATTTTTTTTTAGGGTCTAAAAAATAAAAAGCTTGATGTTTATTGAAGAGGTTAAATCATTTTTTTAAATCCTAATGACTTTCAATACCTATTATTTTATTTTTGATTTTCCTGGTCATTAAATCGTGATGCCTCCTCCCAACGATCCGTTCTAAAAGAGGATACTGGAAGCTGATTCGTTCCGTACAAAGAAGCCTCTACCCAGTTGTTCCAAGCATAACGAACGGCTTCCGGGTTCGGAACTTTCGGGCTTGAAACAAAAACACCTCTTCCATTTATTATTTTTGCCTCTGCCGGATAAAAAACATGGTCTTTACCAGCAATTTCAAAACCTTTCAGGTCATCATACGAATACAAACCGTTTCCGTTTTTAAAGTCCAGAAGAATACCATTATTTTGTAATTTCATAGAATCGTAACTAGGTGATTCTGGGTCAAATCCTTGAAACCCGTAAGTTTTATTCAAAGCAAGTCCTAATAAGCGATCAGCTACCTCCTTTTTCTTTGGTGGATGGATCGACCTCTGATCACCAACATCTAAAGTTATAGCGATACCCGAATTCGAAATTGAATCAACACATTGCAATTGGGCTTCCCGTTGAAAAGCTGAGTTTTGTACCTCCTGAAAAAAAGTATTTCCACCGTATCTAAATGGCGCGATTTGAGCAAAATAAAAAGGTGCCTCCTGATTTTCCCAACGCGTACGCCAATCATTCACCATGGCCGGAAGCAAGACCTTATATTGTTCAGGTTCACTTCGATTGGCTTCGCCCTGATACCAAAGAAACCCCTTTAAAGTGAATGGGATTAAAGGATTAATCATAGCATTGAATAAAACCACAGGAGTTTTATTCATTCTTGTCTTTTCATTAACCTGACTTAAGTCAACGGTCATATACTTACTTAAAACCTCCTTGCTTGTCCAACTTTCTACCGGACTAGACCCCCAAGATGTATGAATAATTCCAACCGGAACATCCAGTAGTTTTTGTAGTTGACTGGCGAAGAAATAACCAACAGCACTAAAATTTGAAACATTTTTTGGATCAGCTGCTTCCCAGCTCTGATAATTTTCTAAATCTTGAAGTGGTGTAACAGATCCCACCCTCCCTACTGAGAAAAGACGCAAATTTGGATTATCTGCATTAATAATGGCTTCCTGCGACCCATAAATAGGTTGTCCTGAATTACCCTTCACTGGCATTTGCATGTTGGATTGCCCAGAACACAGCCATACTTCGCCAAACAGTATATTTTCTAATAAAATATCAGAATCATTACCCTTAATCCTTATGGTTTGGGCTTGTTTTGAAAGCGTCGTTTTCACTCTTACAAACCATTTACCATCACTATTGACTTTCACTTCAACGGGGTTTTGAAGCCAAGAAGTTTCAATACGTAGCGTTTCATTGGTATCCGCCCAACCCCAAAGGGCCACATCAGCATCCCGCTGAAGCACCATATTTGATGAAATGATTGCTGGTAATTTTACTTTGGCAAAAACCCCTGATATAACTATCATGAAAAACACGATACTTAAAACTACTTTTTTCGTCATAATCTATTATAATTTTAAAAAGAGAAACCTCTTTGAATTCGAAACTTTGAATTTATAAATTGTTTGGTAACTAATTTAATGGAAATTTTAGTATGTCTATAAATGTACTGCTTTTGTGTATTAAGAATTGAAAAGTTAAGTAAAATTCTAGAAACTAATCAATTAAAAAGAAGATTAAAAAGGTGTTTTTAATGCCCACAATGATTGCTATTTATTTTCAACGGGAGTATCCAATATGATACCCAACACATTAGCATTATAATCTTTAAAAGTATTCCAAGGACCATTCAACCATAATAATACTTTATAACCTTCATCATTCACCACTATAGGACGGATGTTTCTATAATTTGAGTTCGAAGTTATTGGTTTCCATTTGATGGTGGAAATATCATCATTTAAATCAATATGTGCCATATAAATTTCATGAACACCTCCTAAATCTTTTCCTGTTGAAGGATCCACATCTGTGGAGATATAAACTTTTCTCGGGTCTTCAGGGTCGAATGCTAAAAGTCCGGTGTAACTACTCTCTATCTTGTAAAGACACTTTCCTGCATATGCTATTTCCCTGTCATGCCAGGATTCACCATCCCAGGAAGATATCCTGAAACGATGATCGGAATCATTAAGATACAGAGAATATCCAATATGCGGGTAATTTTGTGAATCTGTGCCCATAGCACAAGTCCACGCGCTATTTGGTACACTTTCGGTTAAAATAGATTTTTCATTTGTATCACTTCCACTATACAACTTTTCACCTTCTGAGGTTCGAAGAGGCCCAGAATTTATATCCTTTATTTTTGTACCATCAGCCTTATAGAAGATATTGTTCGAAAATTCAACGTAGTAAATATTATTACCAAATCGGCGGGGGTGCCCGTCTGTATAGGATATTCCAATGGTATTTTCGTCTATCTGATGATAGCGCGCATATGGTCGCTGATACCCTTTAATATCATTGGCTATAAAATGGGTGCTTTCACCCCAGGAATCCCCGAAATCATTCGATTTCATAAATGTTGGGTTAAACGTAAGCCCATCCCTGAAAAAATTGTATAACGTACCCTCGTTCTTTAAATAGAATAAATTCATGTAGGTTACACCATTTTTATGGTTGTAATCATGTTCAAAAAGTTTACAATTCATCCAGTTCAAATAATTACCTGGCTCAGTAACGCTTGAATAATGGATTTTTTCTTTACTGTGCATCGCCCAGACGGCTAAAATGCGATCGTCGGGTCTTTTAAATAAGGCCGGTGCATCGTGATCATCTACTTCTAAGTTTTCATGTAACACAACGGTACTATCAATTTTTTCAGACCTTAAATCATAAATCCCAATTCGAACATCGCCACTTTGACCACTTATTCCTGAAATCACCAATTTACCATCACTAATAACGGCCCTAGGATCTTGGTACCAACACCACCCCCCATCTTCCATAAAAGTTGAATGGCTCATATCCCTTGATGGTGGATGAAATTTACTGAGATATTTATATAATTCTGAACCCGCGGCTAAAAAGGCGCCTACGCCATAAACCTCCGAATAATTTTGAAAACTTTCACCGGGCTTTGCCCCTATAGGTTGAACAAAACCTAACATCCCCTTTTCATCGACACACTTTACCAAAGCATTCCAGGCTTTAAATAAAACCGGTTCAAAAACATCTTTTTCCAACAAGCCTTGATTTATACCCCAGGCCAGTCCGAAGGTAAAAAAAGACGTTCCGCTGGACTCCATCGTTGGATAATCTTTTAAATCGCCCAAAATACCTGCAGACCACGTGCCATCTTCTCTTTGAGTTTCTTTAAGGCGCTCAGCCATTTTAACAAATAAATCTTTATAAAATCCACTTTTAAAATTCTCAGGAAAATCCGGAATCATTAAAGCCAAACCTCCAAATACCCAACCATTCCCACGTGACCAAAATATTTTTTTACCATTTTTTTCTCTTTTATCAAAGTAGGATTTATCCCTATAAAAAAGGTTTTCCTCTGGATCCCAAAGTTCATTATATGCCATTTTGTATTGGGAATCCATATACTGTAAATAGGTACTATCCTTGGTTACTTTTGCTAGTCGCACCCAAACTGGAGGTGCCATAAATAGGGCATCACACCAGTCCCAATGATATTTTTTCCCCTTTTCACTAGCCATGATCGAATCAAAACGTCTTTTGGTAGGTTCAATAGAAGCTATTTTTTTTAATCGAACATTTTGATGAAGACTAAGGTAAAATTGTCCCACAGCTTGATCATCCGCATGATAGAAGCGTTTATTTAATTGCCAATTATTTCGATCACCTATTTCCACTAGCCAGTTTACATATTTTGGATCGTGAGACACTGTACTTAGTTCGAACATTCCAGAGTACAGAGCAGCACAAGTCCAGTCCAATTCGTGGTGTTTCTTCCTGTTATCCCATTCTCTTTTATTTTTAGATGATGGCAAAGCACGGTACTTACCCATATCCTCAAAGGTCTCTATTTGCCAATCGGCTACTTTTTCGGTTATGCTTAAAACTTCTCTTGAATGTGGTGTTTGCAATTGATTGGCGTTTTCCTGCTTGCAACTATAAACCAGAGTCAGAAGTAAGGCCAATAAGTATGTAAGGCGAAAACTTTTGGTGTGATAATTCTTCGATAATAACTTTATAATAAAGATCATAAATGATAATATTTTCTACATTTTAGATAAATATAATTCAAAATATGTATTTCAAAACAAAAGGATCATCCTTTAACCAACAGGATGATTATTGGTATTGCTCAAACAAATTTTTAAATGGTATGCTCCTTATTTCTTTTTGAGGGTTATAATCCGGATTTAAAATTGGCCAATAGCGCTTATCAACATTTTCAACCAACCAGTTCATTAATTTATAAAATAATTTTTGAGTTAATTCTGGGTTTTCTTTTGAGATATCATTTTTTTCATAGGGATCTTTCTGAATATTGAAAAGATGAAACCTTCCATACCAATCAAAAATAAGTTTGTAATCTCCGTCCCGAATGGCAGAGCACGGAGTCAATGGAAGTTTATCGAACGGACTATTATAAATGACGTTAAAAGGGTAATGCCAATATTGTGTTCTTTTGGTATAGCGTTTTTGTTCATTCTCCCTATCCGTAAATAATGAAACTAAACTTTCGCCATCAAGCGACAGGTGGTTAATTTCTCTATCATAATCATGTCCGGCAATTTGTAAAAGTGTAGGAAACAGATCGGTATAATCTACAGGTACATCTACCCACTTTCCTTCTTCTGTATGACCTTTCCATCTAAAGATAAAAGGCACTCTTATCCCTCCCTCTGTTAAACATGCCTTTCCACCCAAAAAAGGTGCATTATCAGTGCCCTTCCCGTTAGGAGTCACTTTACTATCGATTCCTCCATTATCGGATAAAAATACGATCAAAGTGTTTTCATCAATTCCAGTTTCTTTTAATTTATTGAGAATTTCCCCTACGGAACGATCTAAACTTTTTAGCATCGACGCATAAACCGGATCTTTATGATTATTCCACCCTCGCGTTTCTTTCTTTTCAAAATACGCGACTTCAGACTTTTTACCCTGATATGGGGAATGCACTGCAAAATGTGAAAAGTATAATAGAAATGGTTTATCCTTACGTTGGGAGCGATCTTCAATAAAATCTAACGCTTTTTCAGTCAGGTCATCTGTAAGATACTCGTGACCTGAATCATTACCTGCATGTCCAATATTCCATACATCTTGCGGCATTTCAGGAAAAACCTCTTTCGACTTGTCGTTCCATTTGTCTCTCCAGTTATAATAAACAGATCCTCCTGCATCGTACCAGGCTAATGCTTCGAAACCCTGGTCCTCAGGTTGATAATCTTTCGCACCAAAACCACCTACATGCCACTTCCCAATAAATGCTGAGTCATAGTCGTTTAATACCTCAGCAATCGTTGTTTCATTTAATCCATTATCTATTGGCGATCCGCTTGGTAGTGCCGAATTTGAAATCCCGTTTTTCAGAGCCTGCTCTATTTTTATATCATCCTTATGTTCTAATACATCATGCGGATAATAACCTTCAGGAACGGGTAAATTTTGATTGTAATAGGTTTTCCGTAACGGCATGGCCGTTGTAAAACCCAATCGGGCTGAATATTTTCCGGTAATAACGCCTGCTCTGGTAGGAGAGCATAATTGATTAACATATGCTTGTGAAAATGAAATACCTTCAGCCATCAGTTTATTGAGGTTGGGCGTTTCATAAAACATGGTTGTTGTATCCGCAGATGTAAAATGTGTGGCGTAGGATTGAATATCCATAATGCCTAAATCGTCAGCAAGGATAAAAATAATATTTGGTTTCGTGTTTAGCTGTATTTCTTTTGAAGAAAGGTTTTTGTCATTTTTACAAGCAGTAATGTTCAGGATAAAAATGAAAAAAAATAAACTTTTTAAAAAAGTGCTTTCTTCAATCATAGAATGATATTTTAATAATTCAAGACCCTAAAAAAGTATCTCGTTACTCTGAAACATTTTTCTGAAACTTCTTGCTGAAAAAAATAAAGAGTATCCCTGCTAACAACCAGGCAGGCAGGGTAACAAAAGACAAAAACACATCAAATTGTACCGAAATAAAGTAAAACACACCAAAACTTATGGCCCAAGCCCAAAAAACAGATTTGTTAAATGAAGAATTTGCCTTAAGCGCATAATTTTTAACAATCCCAGCACGCTTGTGAAAGAAATGCTCAAATACTATAATGGCCCCAAAAGGTGCTAGAATAAACCCATAAAGTGCCACAAAACCTAAAAGTTTCATTGCAAAGGCCGGAAACAACCCCGCTATGGTAGCCACCGATCCTGCTATAATGGTTACTTTAGCTGTTGATAATTTTGGAAGGATGGCTTGAAAGGCCAGACCGGCTCTGTAAATAGTCGGATTAGCAGTTGTCCAACCTGCTAAAACTACGGCTAAAATACCGAATATCCCAATAGCATTGTAGGCTAAAGGTCCGGGCGCCACGGTTGGTGCTTCTCCACCATTCAATAAAGCCGCAGCTTCAGGAGACTTTAAATAAACAGCATATAGCAATGCAGCAGCTATCCATGCCATATAATGTCCAACATACATTCCTGCCGCCGTTGTCCAGCCAGCATTTGCATTTTTTGCAAATCTGAAAACCGATAAATCCGACATCCCGATGTGCATGGCTGCGTTTGCAAACCATGACCAAATGACAACATGCCAAAACGTGAATTTAATTTGACCAGGAAATGGATCTGATCCTTCACCCCAAATATTCCAGAAATCTGAAAAACTTGTTACCCCAAGTTGGGATAATGCTACGATACCACAGGCAATAAATGCAACAACAATTATAGGGCTCATCCAATCCGCTGCCTTTGAAACGGTATTATATCCGCGGGCTGCAATAATTGAAATTATAGCCCCTACCAGTACAACGATAATTACCCACGTAATACCATTGGGCATAGTATCCGTAAGTTTGGGCATAGGCATATCGAAAGGTATACCTACAGCCGTTGCCGAGACTGTAATCATGGAGCCTGCTAAAAAGCAAAACAACACTCCGTTGGCCAGGTTATAGAAGATTACAAGTTTTTTTCCACAAATTTTTTCTAACTGAAAATATAAGGTTAGCCTGTTTTTAACGGCAATTTCAGCAGTTAAATAACGCCAACAAAGAACAGCTAGCAAATTTCCTAAAAGTAAACCAACGATTAAATCGAATGCACTAACACCTGCCGTTAAGAAAAGTGGACCGATCATAAATTCAGTTCCTGCCGCATGTTCTCCGGCATACATTCCCAAGAAACTTTTCCAACCTTTTAAGTTAGATTTTGGAACTGGAACTCTTTCAAATTCACCCCCGGCAATATGTTCTATAACCTCTTCTTCATTGTGTACAGGACTCATAAATTTTATTTTTAGTTGGTTAATTTTACTTTATTAAATGGGCCGGAAGATCTTCCAGATTTTCACAACAAAGCTGTTCCATAATCTGTTGTAATTGTACTTTTAAAATAGAAATGGTGTGGTCTCCACCTTTATTACCTAACGCGGCAGCCCCGTACATAAATGAACGACCCATGAACGTGAACTTAGCCCCTGACGCCAGGGTACGTGCAATGTCTGGACCCGAGCGTAAACCACTATCCATCATCACTTCAATCTTATCCCCATACTTTTCTGCAATGGTAGTTAAAGGTTTAATTGAAGACTCTCCAGCATCTAGTTGTCTACCACCGTGATTTGATACTATAATGCCATCAAAACCCATACGAATTGCTTCCTCGGCATCTAATTCATTAGCGACACCTTTTAGAACCAGCTTCCCTTTCCACATATCGCGAATGGGTTTTATTCGCTCTTCATTTAGGCGACCACTAAATGTTTCATCCATGAATTTGCCAAGTTGTTTTAAATCCAAACCCTTAGGCATATATGGTTTTAAATTAGCGAAATTTGGTTGGCCGTATTTTAAAGTATTTAAAGCCCATGTTGGTTTACCTAATACTTGTAGTATATTTTTAATAGACATTTTTGGTGGCATTGCCAGGCCGTTTCTTATATCTCTGGGTCTATAACCAAATGTTGGGACATCGCATAAAATAACAAGTACAGGGCATTGTGCCGCAGCAGCTCTGTTTATAATATCATCTCGCAACTCCGGTTTTGCAGGGTGGTATAATTGAAACCATGCTTTCCCTTCGGTTAATTCGCTTATCCGCTCAATACTAGATGTTGTTACTGTGCTAAGAATGAAAGGTATGTTATGCTCAAAAGCCGCTTTTGCTAAAATTTCCGGGGAATTAGGCCACATCAAGCCTTGTAGTCCCACAGGAGCAATCCCGAAAGGAGCATCATACTCGACACCAAACAATTTCGTTTTTAAAGAAGCTCCATTAAAGTCTCTTAAATAATGAGGCTTTAACTGAAGGCTTCTAATATCAGCCGTGTTTCTATGTAGATTTATATCTTCATTACATCCACCATCAAGATATTCGAAAGCAAATTTTGGCATGCGCTTTTTTGCTTTATCTCTTAAATCCTCTATTGAGGGATATCTTGTATCAAATTTCAAAGCCATATTATTATTTGATTATAAAAGGTACATGTTTTTTTAATGCGTAATTTTTTTTAAGAAATTTAGAGTTCAGTTTGGCATCTGATATACATAAAACGGCTCCTAAAGCTGAACCTAAGGAGGCTTCGGTAGTCCTTAATTTTTTATCTCTAAAATAATGTGACAGCAATTTTATATACAAATCATTATCACTAAATCCACCATCTACATATAATCGTTTAATTCCGTCGTTTCCGATCACTTTTTTAATACTTTCTATCTGTAAAAGCACTAATTCCGTCATGAGCTGGTGATAGGCATGTTCGAATTTATCGTATGGTAATTTAGTTTGAGCCGGCATTTGACTATCCTCAATACTTTCCCACTTAAACATATGAGCAAAGTCCTGAATTATTTCAAAATAGGTATCATAATCAAATTTCACAGAGCGATGATAATCTTCGGGCATCCCATACCGTTCATTTAATTTTTTTACTTGAATTTTGTACTCATTACCTAAAAACAAACGCGCGGCCTTCACTGGTTTCCCATTAATCCGCATGTAGTTTATAAAATCTGAACTTTCACTGTTGTCTGACAACGAAAATTTCGTGAAGGGATTCAGAGCAATGCTCCAGGTTCCGGTAGATACCAAAACAAATTTCTTTTTTATACTACGAACATATGGTAATAAGGCTGCTGAACTGTCGTGTATACCAACTCCAATCTTAATGCGTTTACCATTATAGTTCATATTAATACTTGTTTCAGTAGAAACAATTGGAGGCAATATTTTATGTATTTCCTCATCATAAACCCACTGATGATAATCCTTTTTCTCGTAATCCCAGAGTGCGGTATGACAACCAATACTGGTGTATTCACTTATCGGAATACCGGTAAAAATATAGCTTAGGTATTGCGGTAAGTGCAAAGAATATTTTATTTTCTTAAAAACCTCCGGCTTTTCATACTTTAACCAATATAATTGCATACCGGAATTTAGAAAGCTGAGATCATAACATCCCGTCTTCTTTAAAAATTCAGATTTCGATCCGTATTTTTTTAAAAAAGAATCAAGTATTCCTTTATCTAAAGGCTTGGTATAATTGTAGAGCGGTGTAAGAACCTGACCATATTCGTCGATATGTACAAAACTGGCGCCATAAGTAGAAAAATTTATGGCTTGAACATTGTATTTTGATTGTTCTAAAATATTCTCAAATACAGATTTAATCCAATTCTGAAGGGCTTCCAAATTTTCAGTGGGGTGTCCATCTTCATCCTTTATTTCATCAAAACGAATATATTCTTTATAAATTTCTTTGAAATTTTCATCAAAAAGAAAGAATTTTTTGTTCGTTTTTCCAATATCAAAAATAGCAGTTACATCTATCATAAATTAAAGTCCTGTTGCTACAGTATTTTTACCCCTTTCTTTAATCAAAGTTTCGCGAACTTTCCAATCTCTATATGAATTAATCGGGTGAATTGCTCCACCAAGATCCAATCTTACCTTTTGTATTAATGGCCTAACATCCGTTTTAAAAGCATTTTGTAAAATTTCTTGACAACTAACAACATCATGATTCAGTTGTGCTTCCTGCAATGCGTCCTGATCTACTAATAGCGCTTTTGCATATGATTCTTTAATGGCTTCAAGCGATTGTATTAAATCCTCTAAAGGATCTTTAACATTATGACTAGCATCTATCATCCAGGATAAGTTTGGGTTTTGTGGATTATTGTACATGCCATAGACCAATTCATTGAATATCAGGAATAAAGCATAAGGTTTTATACTTCCTACTGTTAAATCATCATCACCATATTTGCTATCATTAAAATGAAACCCACCTAATTTACCTTTCAATATCAAAGTAGAGACTATTTGCTCTATGTTTGAATTAGGCAAATGATGTCCTAAATCAACCAGAGAGAAAGCCTTTTCCCCACAGGCATTAGCAAGCATGAATGACGTTCCCCAATCTTGAATTACCGTGCTATAAAAGTTAGGTTCATAAGGTTTGTATTCAATGAGCATATTCCAATCATCTGGCAAAGCTTTATAAATTTCCTTTAAACTTGTCTCCGTATATTGAAGTGCTTTTTGAAAATTAGTTTGACCGGGGAAATTTGAACCATCTGCCAACCATACGGTTAAACTTTTAGAACCTAATTTATTTCCAATATCTATAACCTCTTTGTTATGCTGAATGGCTTGATCGCGAACAGCTTTGCTGATGTTACTCAACGAACCAAACTTATAACTTTCTTTAGCGTCTTTTTGGTCTTGAAAAGTATTTGAGTTTACGGCATCAAATTTAATATCCAGAGAACTTGCTAATTGTTTTATACCGTCATAATCTTCCGGAATATCCCATGGAATATGTAGTGAAACAGCCCCTGCAGATTGTGTCAGCGAATGGATAACACCTATATCCTCTAATTTTTGAAATAAATTAGTAGGTTCCCCATGATAAGAAAAACGTCCGAAACGCGTTCCCCCAGCTCCCAATGCCCAACTTGGTATGGCCACCTGAAAGTCCTTTAAATTTCCTATAATAGCCTTTACATCATGCCCTTGTCTCTCCAAATTATTAGACAAAAAATCAAAGGATTCCTCATGATTTTTAAGATCGAATTTATTGCTATTAAGTATTTGGTCTTTATTGATTTTCATTTTTTTTATTTTCAAAATATAAAAACTTCCACAAACCATAATCTATTTATGGAAGTTTTATACAAACTAAACAAAACTTAAATTTTTTACTACGTTTATCTTACAAAGGCATTTGCCATGCCTCCATCTACATTTACTATATTACCGGTAGTTTTATCTAAAACCCCAACCAAGGCAAAAACCCCGTTGGCAATATCTTCCGGATATATAATTTGATTTAATAAATTTCGTTTGGCGTAATGAGCCGGCAGCTCATCCACAGTTATTCCATAGGCTTTAGCTCTACCAGCCGCCCAGTCTCCTTCCCAAATCTTGCTGCCCACAATGACACCATCAGGATTTACGACATTAACCCTTATTTGATCCTTGCCTAGTTCAGCAGCTAACAAACGAGCCATGTGTTGCTGAGCCGCCTTCGCCGTTCCATAAGCCACATTATTTGGACCGCTTACTAAACCATTTTTACTGGCTATAGAAATATAGTCTCCACCTAAAGCTTGTTTACGTAAAATTTCTACACCTTGCTTCGCTAGATCAAACTGGCCTTTAACCAGTATATTTTGAAGAATATTCCAATCCTTATCTGTAGTTTCATTTAAAGGTTTAGAAATCGCTAATCCTGCACTGTGAACTATAATATCTACGCCTCCAAAGGCTAAACAAGCTTTTTTAAAGGCTTCTGAAATAGATTCAGTACTTGTAACGTCGCATATAGCATAGGTCGAAACATCTCTTTTAAAACAAGAATTTGCTTCTTTCAGACCTTCTTCATTTATATCTGTAAGCACCACATTCGCCCCTTCTAATGCTAATTTCTCGGCAATAGCCTTTCCTATGCCACCACCTGCACCTGTAACAAAAGCTACTTTACGTGAAAGCGGTTTTTCTTTTGGCATTCTTTGTAATTTAGCTTCTTCCAGTAACCAGTATTCTATATCAAAAGCTTCCTGTCTGGGAAGAGAGGTATAAGCTGAAATGGCTTCTGCTCCACGCATAACATTGATGGCATTGATATAAAATTCACTAGCCACTCTGGTGGTTTGTTTATCCTTTGAAAAACTAAACATTCCCACCCCGGGATAAATAATAATTACGGGGTTAGCATCACGCATAGCAGGACTATTTTCTTTTTTACAAGTATTGTAATAATCTGCATAATCCTTTCTGTACTTTTCAAAAGCTGGTTCTAATTTCTCTAAAATAGTCTTAGAGTTTGAAAGGTCTTCATTTTTGTCTAAGTCTAAAACTAAAGGTTGAATTTTCGTTCTTAAAAAATGATCAGGACAAGAGGTTCCCATAGGGGCAAGACGCATTAAGTCGTTGCTATTGATAAATTCCATGACCACTTCATTATCACTAAAATGACCGATCATTCTATTTTCCGAAGAACACAAACCACGTAATAAAGGCATTATTTGAGCTGCCTTTTCTTTTCTTTCGGCTGCCGGCAGACTTTCAATTTTCTGCCCACCGAACACACTTCCTTTTTCCTTAATTTTCTTATCAATATATTCAGAAGCCATTTCTATAACTTCCAAACTATTTATGTAACATTCATATGAAGTGTCTCCCCAGGTAAAAAGACCGTGACTCCCGAGAACAATTCCTCGAATTCCAGGGTTATCATTTAAACATTTTTCAAGTTGTAAGCCTAGATCAAATCCAGGCCTTTGCCATGGAACCCACCCCATCGTATCGCCCCAAATCTCGGCAGTAACTTTTTCACTATCCTGAGCAGCAGCAACGGCTATAAGGGCATCTGGATGCAAGTGGTCGATATGTTTGAAAGGTAGTAAACCGTGAAGTGGTGTATCAATTGAAGGTGCCTTACTGTCCAAATCATAAATACAATGGTTAAATAGGCCAACCATGCGGTCTTCATCATGAATACCCTCGTATACATTTTTAAGATCTCTTAGACGTTTTGTATATAACCCCGCAATACCAGCTCTTGTTAAAGTACCAATATCACCGCCAGATCCTTTTACCCACATCACCTCAACCTCATCATTGGTTAATGGATCTTTTTCTACGGTTTTACAGCTCGTGTTTCCACCTCCATAATTTGTAATTCTGAGATCGGCCCCTAATATATTCGAACGATATAAAAACAGATCGACTTGATTTTCTCCTAAAGATGATGCTTTATTATCATCCCATAAATAATCAACGTATTTAAACCTTTTAATAATTTCCTTCATTTCTATGGTTAAAATTAATTCGTATCAAAAATATATTTCAGATTGAACTTTTGTATCCTGTACTGTACCGTATATCGAAACATTTGATTTTATAAAAAAATATTTTTAGTTAAAAAATTCAGCAAAACACTGTTTTTCAAATACTTAAAAATATTTGGTAATTTACTCATTCATCTTAAATGAAACCTAATTAAATATCCCAACATTCAATTTTAAATTGGAACAGGACACCGCAGGACCCTTTAACCAATCCGTTGGATTACCTTTACATCAACTTCTAATACTCTCATTTAAATTTATATTAACTCACTCATGAATTACAAAAGGTATATGACGCTTAGTGAATTATTAATTATTGCTGATCCTATACATTCCAAATGTTCATCTGGAGAATCTCCTCGATTAATTCACTCTATCAGTTTTGCATTTAAAACTGGTAATCATAAGTTTAATAAATTAAGATTAAATAATTTACGACCAAAAGCATTCCTCAGAAGAGTTCTTTTTTTGTGCAGAAATACAGAAATGTTCACAAAAATTAATCATTTGTGGGTTCAAATAATTAACAAGATTAACACAAAGTATTCGTTATCAAAACGCAACAGAATATTAAAATAATTTTAAGTTAAATAGGATAAATTTTTGTTTTGTTTTTGTACTTTGTTCCACTTTTGTTTTTTCAAAAAACTAAGATTTATCTCTATGTCTTTAATGAAATTTATAAATATTGATGAAAATTCCAGAGTTCCTAAGTACCAACAAATTATAGACTCTATAATTGATAATATTGCTTTGGGAAACTTGACTATGGATCAAAAGATTCCATCGATAAATATGTTTAGTGAAGAATTTTATCTTTCAAGAGATACTGTAGAAAAAGCTTATAGCATATTAAAGGAACGTAACATTATTACCTCTATTCGAGGAAAAGGATATTATATTTCTCGAACAAAATTAATTTCAAAAATTAATATTTTATTTCTTGTCAATAAACTAAGTTCCTATAAATTAAGAACCTACAACCATTTTATTAATGCTATGGGAGCTAATTCCCATACCGATTTACATATTTATCATTGTGATGAAACCCTGTTTTTAAACTTAATAGACAAAAATAAATCGGCTTATGATTATTTTATCATAATGCCCCATTTTAAAACTAACGATCTCAAACATATTAGTTTTACTGAAAATGTTGTTAAAGCAATTAAAAAAATTCCTAGGGAAAAATTAATTATACTCGATAATATTAAACCGGAAATTGATGGCAATTTAATTGAGATTTATCAAGATTTTGAGAATGATATTTATAATGCATTGAGTGAAGGTATTTCGAAAATAAAAAAGTATCAAAAAATTATACTCGTTTATCCTGAAAAATCTGTTTACCCTTATCCTCGACGGATTTTACATGGTTTTAGAAAATTTTGCGTGGAGCATAAATTGGATTTTGAGATTCTAAATGAGATTTATGATGATATGATTATTAAAAAAGGGGATTTATTTATTACCATTGAAGAGGCTGATCTGGTTAATCTTGTAAAGCAGGTAAGGGAGGATGAGTATAAACTTGGTGTTGATATTGGTATTATTTCTTATAACGACACACCCTTAAAAGAGCTTTTAGGAATAACGGTTATATCAACAGATTTTAAAAAAATGGGGGAAACTGTAGCCTATATGATATTGAACAAAGAAAAGGGCCGGGTAAAAAATCCCTTTAATTTTATTGATAGAGAATCGCTTTAAACTTAACTTCTAATTTACTCCTAAATCTTAATTTAAAAAGTCTTTACCCCATTTTTGACGTAATTCCGCAGCGAAGTCTACAACCAGGTTTTTATAAGCATTCTTTTCTGCTAAATTATCTAATTCAAGAGGGTCAGAATCATGATTAAATAACATTCTTTGATAAGTCTTTCCTTTTTCGTCGATCCATTCGGTATAAAAGAATTGATCTTTGATTAAGGTCACAGCATCTTTAAACTTTGACACTGCATAATTTTTATTAAGATTTCCGCCATAGAAAAGTTGTCTTAGGCTTACACCTTCCAGATGGGAAGGCATTTCGATTCCAGCAAGATCACAAAGGGTTGGATAAATATCGATATACTCAACAATATCATGGCTTCTTTCCCCTTTAGTTACACTAGGGATTTTTATGAGCAAAGGAGTTCGCAAAGCCGATTCAAATGTGGAGTGTTTGCACCAAAGTTTATGATTTCCTAAATTCCAACCATGATCACCCCAAAGGACAACAATAGTATTCTCTGCCAACCCAAGATCATCTAATGTTTTTAAAATCCGTCCAATTTTAGCATCAATATAACTCACGCTAGCATAATACCCATGAATTAGTTTTATTGCAAGTGCCTCATTAATGGGTTCCTTACCATTTGGAATACCATAATAAGTTCGAAGCTCACCGAAATTATTAAAAGCTTCTTTCGGGGTTGATTTTGGTTGGGAATAGTTCTCTGGAAGTTTTATATTCTTTTCTTCGTAGAGATCCCAATATTTAGTTGGCGCGTTAAAGGGTAAATGAGGCTTTAGAAAACCTAAAGCAAGAAAAAAAGGAGTACCCTTTTCTTTAAGTTTCCTTAAGTCAGCAATACCTTTATTCGCTATTTTTCCATCGGCATAGACGGTGTCATTTACCGGCGATGATTCATAGGCCGGACCTCTATTTCTCATATTTCTTAAGGTATCATTTTCTTTGGAAGCATAATAATTTCCTGCAATCTTGGGATGCCAAATTTCATCCCAGGCATTTTTATCATCATCATTATGATGATATACTTTTCCGTTTGAAATAGTTGTATAACCATTATCTTTAAGGGTCATAGGAAGCGATGATACCTTTGGCGCATCAACATCTTTTCTTGTACTAAAATTCAAAAAGCGATTCCGTGTTGGACGCAATCCACTTAGGATACTCGCTCTGGATGCACCACATACAGGAATATTACAATAAGAACGCTCAAATATTAAGCTCTGAGAAGCTAATTTATCTAAATTTGGAGAACTTATATGAGAAGCTCCATATGCATTAATTTCAGGCTTTAAGTCGTCTACGGCAATAAAAAGAATGTTAGGCTTGGTTGTTTGCTCAGGTACTATAAAATCCGGATTGGGATGAACTGACAAAAAACAAAACGCCGTTAAAAACAGTGCAATAAAGCTAGTGATGATTTTCATAATATTATGGCGTTTATGGTAAATAAAAAATTTCCTCTAAAGTAACGGAAACAGGAGAATTATCCGGATTTACCTCCATGATATCTGCCATATAATCCCACCATTTTTGAACAATATCCTTTTGTGCTAAACTTTGAGAATCTGATTTTCCAGAAACTTTTTGGAAGGCAAATAAGGTATTTGTGTTGTCATCCAAAAAAATAGAATACTCTGAAATACCTGAATTTTTTAGCAGGATTTTTAGTTCAGGCCAAATGGCATCATGTCTTTTTTGATAAGTGTCTTTTTGCCCGGGTTTCAATTTCATTGTAAAAGCTATTCTTTGCATAAGTTTTTAATTTAATAACTATTTCATTTAAACTAAAAAAGCCGGCTGTTAATAAAATTAAACAGCCAACTTTTAATCAATGAGATAAAACTAAATAAAATAAATTTTACATACTATGCTATTAGTTCTTAGGGATCTCATTATTTGGAAACTAGCATTTTGCTAGCAAAAGGTGTTTTCAAAACGTAAATGCCTTTAGAAAAACCTGATAAATTTATAGTCTTACTTTCACCTTCCAGAACTTTAACTCCTAAAACATTGTAAACGACCCATTCAGTCTCGATGTTCAAATTGAACTGGCCATTGTTTGCAGGATTTGGATAGGCTTTGAAAACACTGGCTTTCTTTTGAAAGTCATCATCACTTAAGGTAGACTGCAACGAAAATGTTAGATAATCTAAATCCCAAGTAGCATCTAAAAGCCTAGTTCTAATAATCCAAGTTCCAGCTGTTAATTCGAAAGGAGTTGTAGGATCAGAATCCATAAATACAGGTGTTCCACCTCCATCAGTTCTTCCCAGAACTGGATTTCCGGCATTAGCATTTACAATCGCTGTAGACGTTGATAAATCCGGTGGATAAATGTAGACTTGAAATCTCTTATTAGCACCTTCATGTCTATAATTTACGGTTGCAGTGTACATACCCGATTGCAGTACATTCACAGTAAACATTTGAAATTCCTGACCTTGATTACCCGTTAGAAATACACCTGAAGACCCATCTCCAGTAGACAAATCCACATCAGAACCTGAACGGTAATTAGAGTCTCCAAGGTTACCAGCACTCGCATCATAGTAAGTCGCCGCTTCCCCTGTAGTAGGATCAATAGGGTTTACAGTATCGCCAGTGTAATTGGCTCCGTCTACGCTTCCCGATAAACTGTCAAAATTTTCAAATTCCAATTTATCTGCAGCGCCAACGGCCGTTCCTATTTGAATAGCCGTTCCGCCAAAAGGAACACCTAAATAGTTTTGCGCCTGAGAGACAAAAATCCCTACAAAGGTCGCTATTGAAAAAAATAAAATCTTAAGTAGTGTTGTTTTCATAAAATGTAATTTAAGTTATTTGGAGTTAAAACTACAGCCAATTTATTCTTGATCTATCCCGTACTATCCTGTTTATAATCTCTATTTTACTTCCTGATCGAACTAAGTAATGATTCTTTATGTTACTAAAATGAATTCCAAATTAATAATGAAGTTTAAACCTTTCTTCATAACCATCTTCATTCAAATAAAATAAAAAGGCGATTAACCAAAGTGTTTTATTTTTATTACAAAATCTGAGCGTTTTTACTAAACTCAACTTTTTAAAAGCTGAAATTTTAGTTTATAAATTTTTGAAAAGTGATTTTAGTAATTGAAGTCAGGTAAGAGCAGGATAGAAATTGAATTTCATTAGACGACATTTAGCGATTCCTAAAGACATATCATGAAAACAAACCTACTTTGTATTATCGGATTCATTTTTTTTATTACCCAAATACACGCCCAACTTTTGATTGGGGATACATTTAATGATGGAACACTATCGTATAAGATAGAAAATTTAAGTCCGGAAGAAGTCAACGTTACCGGATTTAGCGGAGCTACCGTTGCCAATTTAGTTATTCCATCAACAGTTTCTTCCTCGGGTCAAACCTTTAACGTTGTAGGCATAGGAGCGAGCGCTTTTAAACAAAAATCAGGGCTGGTATCAGTACAATTTCCAACAACTTTATCATTTATTGGAGATACAGCATTTCAACAAACCGCAACATTAGAGTCTTTTACCCTTACTAATCCCAGCGCGTTAAACACCTTAGGCAGAGCTATTTTTGCGGGCTGCACCGGTTTATTAAGTGCTGATTTTTCGGATATTACAGTCGATCTGTCCTCTAGCGATAGCATGTTCAATAATTGCACCTCTATGGCGGCATTTACAATGAAAAATAATACGACAACCGCAACTTTACCTCCGGCATTTTTGGGAACCTGTTCAGCTTTGGTCACAGCCGATCTTTCCGGATGCACAAATATTATATCGCTATCCGACAATGTTTTTAGAAATAACACCTCTTTAACAACATTGTACTTAGGCACCGACACACCACCTTCATTATCATTTACCACCAATGCTCAAACCTTTGCATTTGTTAACAATGGAAGTTTAACAAATATTGACAGAACATTATACGTGCCCACTAATACCGGAGCTTCTAATTATTCTGCTATTCCTGATTGGACTAATGTTTTCGGTAGCATACAACCGCAAGAAGTCCAGGAACAGATTACACAACGTCCTATGATTTGGGTTAAAAACTCGGATAAAGCATTTATCCTCAATGAAATTAATAATAACACATGGAAATCTACCTATTATACTAATTTCAAAAATAGAGTTGACGCAGAACTTTCCGGTTATTTGGCTAATCGACAAGGATATTTAAGCCAATTGCCTTTTGACAATTCCAATGCTGTGGCAGGACAGATTCCCCCATTTAAAACCATAACTGATGGTCAGGCTAACGCCGGTCCGGATCGAAATACCTACAAACTTTTTTTACAAAGCGGAATCGATAGTGGTGTTGTTTATTTTTTAACCGGAAACGAGGATTATGCAAAATTCAGTGCCTCTATTTTCTATACATATTTGAAGGCGATGAGTCAGGTTCCGGTTTCATCTTCTACAAATTTTAATGCCGGATGGATTTATCCATTGGATCACTTGAGAGAAGCCCGCGATTTTGGAGCCCAACTCCCCATACTCTATGATTTTATTGCCGGTTATATTAAAGGAGGTGGAACAGCCTATGATTTTGCAGCCAATAATGAGGTAACTATCAACTGGTGGGAAGCAGAGTCTGTTTTTAAAAAATATATTTATTTAGCTAAAGAACGAGGTGGTATAGCTTCTAACTGGCCAGCACTGGAAAGCGCCAGTTTAGCCTGTAATATATTAGCCTTGGATAGTGAGACCGAAAGAAATACAGAGATACAATACGTAATAAACAAGCGTGCAAATCGGCAGATTCCTTTTAGTGTTATGTCACAAAAAATTGATGATAACGAAGGCATTTGGCCGGAACCGTTTACCTATTCTAAGTATGTTGCCGAATACTCCACCTACTTAATGGCCTTAATCACAAAATACGATGGCTCTTATGATTTGGCATCTAATTATGCTAATCTTCCCCAATCACTTGACCTTCCAAATGATTTTTCTTATCCAAACGATAACAGAACTCTTCATTTTGGTGATGGTAGCAGAGGTTTCAGAAAATATACAGATGGCTATGAAATGGCTTATTATTTAGGCCAACTAACCAATGACAATTTGCTTTTAGATAAATTCGGAAAACTTATCAATTCAAGTGTTAATTATGATAATTACAATAGAGCCAATTTCAGTTCACAGCGCTCTACACCAGCAGATCCTTATTATAACGAACCTTTAAGGTTACTTTGGTTTTCTGGCACAATTGAAGGAGAGAGCACAGCTTTTAAACAAAATATTACCAACAAGCTAGGTTTTGCAGGTATTTCTATTCAAAGAAATTTAGAAACTCCTGATCCTGTTCTCAATGGATTAATGTTATTTGTTGGTGGCGCGGGATTTGTCCATAGTTACGCCTCGGGAATGAATATGGAATTATATGGTCCAAAAACTGTGATAGGCGCCGCAGCAGGTAACACCAGAAATTACACGTCCACAATCCACAGAAATTACTACAGATTATTTGCGGCACATAATACAGTTATCGTAAATGGGGCCTCACAGGGTAGCGGTGGTAATGCAAATATCGATATTAACACAGTTCAAAAATTATCGATTGAACCGGAGTACACACAAGTGCCTGTATCCCCTAAAAACTCCTTTAGTACAACCAGCTTTTTAGATGATAGAGGCAGTTTAGCCGAAGCTTTACAATACAGAACAATGGCTATTGTGCGAACCTCCCCTACCTCGGGTTATTATGTAGATGTCTTTAAATCTAACTCATCTTTGAGTAATGAATATCACGATTATGTTTATCACAACCTTTCTGATATATTACAATTGCAAAGCAATGGTGTGGATCTTTCCTTAACAAGCGATTCCAACAGATATGCAGCCGGAAATACCGTTGGAGGATTCGATAATCCAGGATGGCAATATTTTACAGACGTTCAAACTTCTGGCACATACTCTGATGATGTTACGGCTACCTTTACTGCCAATCGTCTTGGCGGATTAGTGAATATGAAAATGTTAATTCCTGGGGAAGCTAATAGAGAATATACTAGAGTTAATGCACCTCCCACTGTTGGAATAGCAGGATCTTACGACAATACCCCGACCCCTACAGTAGTTATTCGACACAATGGAGAGGCATGGAACACACCATTTGCCGTAGTTTATGAGCCCTATTACGGTGATAATACCAACAGCGTTACCAAAGTAACCAATATAAAAAGAGGAGGAAATTTTGCTGGATTGGAAGTACTTAGCACTGTGGAAGGTAAAAACATGAAACAAATCATTTTGCTCAGAGATAATGATGATGGTATTTTTAATGACCTCACTCTGGATGTTGAATTTACGGGAAGATTTATAGTATTATCATTAGATGAAAACGAAGAACTAACTTCCATTTACATGGGGAAAGGATCTCACGTTAAATATAAAGGTTGGGACATAGACTCACAAAACGGCGAAGCAACCAGTTTTTATGTAGATATTCTTGATAACAACGCCACAATAACAACGAATTCGCAACTGACCTATACCTACCCGGTAAATACGACTATTACAAATACCAACGTCATTAATAATGGAACGCTTGCTATAGAAGAGAACAATTTTAATAATATTGAAAAGACCTTTAAAGGGTATCAAAATAAGGGTTCTGATACCTGGACTTTTGAAACAAAAAACATAGAAATAACCAATAGTTCGGAATTAAAAATTGTCAATCTTTTAGGGCAAACTATTTTAAGTCAAAAACTTAAGGGAGTCGTAACAGAAGTTAATTTGAATCATCTCTCCAGAGGTATTTATATAGCTTTAATCACTAATAATAATTCAGTGGAAGCTTCAAAAAAGATAATACTCAAGCCTTAAAAAAGGCCAAATATAATGTTGATCTATAACTTGTTTTAAATTATAAAAACAAAAAATACCGGCTACTAAAAAATCTTATTTTAGTAGCCGGTATTTTTTGGTAATGACTTATTACTAAAAGATTATTGTCAAGAACTAGAGATTGAGTGCGTTTTATTAATTCAATTTCAAAACTTCGCTTCCAGCCATTAAAAATGCACCTGTTCCAAAATTTTGCCAACTATCCTTGTTAGCCGGCTCTGGAAATGCCCCAATGTTTTGCACCCATCCAATCATACCGTCTTCCTGCTGACATTGAGCCAAAGCATTCCATGCTTTTTTTACCGCTTTTGTAAATTTGGGTTTTTCTAAAAGACCATTATTCACACCCCAAGCTAAAGAGAAGGTAAAAAAACCACTTCCACTAACCTCGCCATGATCAAAAGATTCCGGACACAATAAGCTCGTGCGCCATAAACCATCTTCTGGCTGTAGTTCCAGAACCCTTGCTGCCATTTTTTTAAAGAGATTTTCATAAAAAGGACGTTCCGGATCTGCTTGAGGTAAATCGTCCAATAATAATGCTAAACCTGCTAAAACCCAACCATTCCCACGAGACCAAAAGATCTTTTCCCCGTTAGGTTCTTTTTTATCATTTTTACCGGTCCATACAAATCTTAGATCACGAGCAAATAAAAGCTCTTCTTCATCAAACAATTGATCATAAGTTTGTTTATAATAATGGTGCATGGCTTCCAAATATTTTGGTTGTTCAGTATGTTTTGCATAGAGATTAATTACAGGCGGCGCCATAAATAAGGCATCACACCACCACCACAAAATATTTTTGGTCTTATCAGAATCTGTGCCGTCCTTCCATTTATTAGCTTCGTACAAATGCACCTTTAGAAAGTCCTCAGTTGGTTTAAGATCTACAAAGTTTTTCCGACCTAAATTCATTTCGATATAAAGGTAACTGTATGAAATAGCGACATCATCCGCATGAAAATACCGGTCTAGAGTTTGCCAATTATTGTGATAACCTTGATTTTTTAAGGCGGCCTCGTAAATTTGATCTCCAGTTGTTTTATGTGCACGCGAAACACCTGTGTAGTAAGCACCTTCGGTCCAGTCTGTTGGTGCTAGCGCAAATATTGGGTGAGCTTCCTGCCATTCTAGAGCTTTTATCATTGAGGTTTTAATGAGCTCTTTGTTCAGAGGATCCTGAGCGTTCGTTTTTTGCAGAACTGAGCAATTGAAGAGTGCAAATAATATCAAAAGCTTTAAAAAAGATTTGTACATCATTATTCGATATTAAGTTTAAACTTTGTTTCTAAATAATCTTTTGAAGAAGTTCCCACCATAATGGTGTAATCACCTGCTTCTAAAATTTTATTCATTTTTAAACCCGTAAATTTCAACATGTCCGGCGTAATCTTAAAGGTAACCATTTTTTGTTCACCTGGGTTTAATTCAATTTTTTTGAAGGCTTTCAATTCTTTATCTGGTCGTGTTACCGAACCAATAATATCTTTGACATAAAGTTGCACAACCTCTTTCGCTTTTATTTTCCCTGTATTTGAAACGACAACACTGACCTCAATTTCTGTTTCTGGTGTTAAAATAGAATCTGTTAATTTGAGGTCAGAATAATCAAATTGCGCATAACTTAAACCGTGGCCAAACGGATAAAGCGGACCATCTTCCAAGAATAAATATCCCTTTTTATAATTGATCTCTTTCATACTATAATGGAAGGGTAATTGACCTGTGTTTCGAGAAACTGTTACAGGTAATTTTCCTGATGGAGAAACTTCGCCAAAAATAATTCTAGCCAATGATTCATCGCCAAATTCACTTAAATCCCAGGCATCCAAAATGGCGTCGGCCTTTTCTGAAATGGTATTAATGGCTAAAGTTCTTCGGTGTTTTAAAACAACGATTACCGGTTTTCCGGCAGATTTAATCTTTTCTAATAATAAATCTTGTGCACCAACAGGTTCAACCGTCGCTCTATCGCCTATTCCATTATTGAAAAATGCTTCTTTGGCTGTATTTTCGTCGCCTCCCAAAAATAGAATTGTGAGGTCTGAAGCTCTGGCTTTATCTACTAAATCATTAATAACCTTGGGGTCTGTATCTAAAAGTTTTGGAACGTCCCTCTTACCATCAGTAAGTTCAAATCCTTTTTCAGCTATATAGGAAATTTTGGTTCCCGAGACAGCTTCGAACATAGCTTTGGTGTTAGGCGCTAAAAGAGGACCTAATAACGCTATTTTTTTAGTATTATCCTTACTTAAAGGCAAAATATCCTGATCGTTTTTAAGTAAAATAACAGATTCTAAATCGGACTTCTTTGCTAATTCCAATGATGCGTTTGACCGAACTTGAGTTTTCGTTTTTTCGATATCCACGTATGGATTATCAAACAAACCTAAAATGAATTTGGTACGTAAAACTCGCTTTACAGAACGGTCAATTAATGTCTCTAATTTCGGATTTTTCTTAACCATTTCAGGAAGTAAAGCATAAGAATCTTCAGCATAAAGATCGACGTCTATACCTGCCTCGAGGCCCATTTGAGCCGCTGCTTCTGGTGATTCAGCTACATGCATAAAATAAAATAGTCGGGCAATATCATTTGAATCAGAAACAACATAACCTTCAAACCCCCAATCGTCTCGAAGTACACCGGTTAAAAGCTCGGGATTACCATGACTGGCGATTCCGTTAATATCACCATGAGAAGCCATTATTCCCAAGGCTTTTGCCTCTTTAATCGCAGCCTCAAAAGGCGGATAAATTTCATCAATAAGGGTTCGAGGAGAAATTTCTATGGCAGCAAAATTTGTACCACCTAAAACCTGGCCATAAGCAGCAAAATGCTTAGCTACGGCACCAATGTGAGTACCGTTACCCAGACCTTTGTAATTGCCTTGAACCCCTTTAATAGCCTGAGTTACCAATTGAGTGGTTAGATACGTATCTTCACCAAAAGCTTCACTCATACGGCCAAACCGAGGATCACGAACAATATCGGCTTCAGGAGAATGACACATATGCATGCCACGGAATCGCGCTTCACGTCCAACAACATCCCATATCTGATGCACTAAATCAGGATTGAAAGAGGCTGCCGAGGTTATAGGGCGCCCAAATTTGGTAGAACCCTTGGCATCTACGCCATTATAAGACTCCGTTACAAACAAGGCTGGAATTCCCCAGCGGTTATTTTCTATGATATATTTTTGAAGTTTATTGTTAAATTTTGCGGCTTCTACAGGCGGAAGGTGCTCCCCGGGATTTTTAATTCCTGCTATGCCCAATTTTAATTTTTCAACGACCTTCTCTGATAATTTTAAGTTTCCCTGTTTGTCTGACTTTGCACCAATATTAGCATGGAAAATACGCATTTGTGCCACTTTTTCCTCCAAGGACATTAAGGGTAATAAAGCGTCAACACGGTCATCAATGGAAAGTGATGAATCTTTATAATCCTTTGAAACTGATTTTCCTTGGTTACAGCTATAGAATAAAACGATTACAGCCGCCAGAATTAATTTTTTCATTTTTTCTTATTTAGTTATTAAATAAAACTACTGCGTTTTTAGTACCATTCACTTCTGGTTTATCGTTACTTAAATCCATGTATATTGAAATTGGTTTTTGATCTTTGGATGTGATCTTTAAATTCTCAAAAGTTAATTCAGATCCCTTTCCTATGTAAACATTTTGCAACTTATTTTCTGTATCACAGGTTAACACTGCGAAGGCCCCTTTAAAAACAAAATCCAATGCATCATTACGATAAACACTTTCAGGCTCTTGGCTAATAATATATTGAATTATGGTTTGGCCCTCCACATGACTTTGAACCATGAATCCTTTAAACTGATTATCTTGCTTCAAACCCACAACTGCTTGAATACCTTGATCAGCATCACTGGCAAATTGTGGTTCATAAATGACCCCGAAAGGTTGTTTCCAGGCTTCACCATTTTGGCGAATTACTAATGTTGGTGTTGATTTCTCTTCGTAGGGCTCGGGTGCATCAAATGTCTTTGGAGCTTGTACCGCCGTATATTCTCTATTTTGGTTTCCTAAAATAAACACGTTCATATAGCGTTTTTTGCCATCATAAAGATGATTTAAAATAAATTTGGCTTGCACATCCGAATTGTATACTTGAGATGTTTTCACATTTTTAAAAAAATGCCAACCCGGATTGCGATACCTTCCATTTTGTTTCCAGATTTTTTTGGCATTGGCCATAAATCGGAGTTTATCAGAATGAAATTTTAATCCTGAATCTTCAAAAACTAAAGTGTCGCCAATATTATGGTACAGATAATCGTGGTATTCATTAGGTAATTTCGATTTCGAACGGAATATATCTACATAATAACCTGTTTTTGGTGACGTTCGAATAAGTGCCAAGGTTCGTTCCTGTGTGGCTTCTGCGCCATCTCCTTTATCATCTAAGAAACTGGTTCGGGTAAAGGAGTGATTCGGAGAAACCGCAGGTTCAGATGGATTCGGCTCCATAGCAATGAGCCCCACTTTATTGATAGCTAAACCTACCCAACCTCCCTGACCCTGAGAGCTTCCGTTAACAATAATTGTATTATGAGCAGCAAAAATTCTGGAATAATTCTCATGAATATCTTGTTGGTATTTTCCACGACCATTATCAACGCCTAAAACTTCTCCTAAACCATAGAGTTCTATGTTCATGCCTTCTGCATGACCGTGAACCATATGAGCCCCACCTACAAAACACATCAGACCGTAGTTGGGGTCTTCCGTTGAACTTAGATTTCGTTGAAGAAAAATACCAGCATGCTCCACCTTATCGGTGGTAGGCAGTTCAAAAGCAGCCATTTCCTCAGTCAGTTCCAGATTCGGTAAGAGCAAGGATTGAACACTTCGGCTTTCATAATCTCCCGACTCAATAGCTCTGAACAAAAGAGGTCCGAATTTATTTATTATTCTAGGATCATTATTTAATTTTCCTAATTGAAATGCAAATTCGTAACACAAATATGAAGGAGACCCATTACGTTTACCATCGCCCCAGCGAATTATTTCATTATTGGGATAAACCAGATAATCAAGTTTTGGCAAGGAATAAAGGACGTTGGAGTATTTTTTTCCAAGATTTAATTCAGGCTTATACCGATCTACTACAAACATAAGTTCTGTGAGTATGTTAGAAACAGCATTAAGATATTGTGAAGATTCGGGCCAAATATCACCTTCATTTTTATAAATACCTGCCATCACCTCTAATGGATCTTGATGCGGTGTCTTTTTCTCTAAAAAATAGGCTAATAAGGAATCTCTTTCTTTCAGATTTTCCATAGCAAGTGCGTTGTACACCAAGTTAGTCGCTTCCAAGGCTGGATGATTCGAATTGATTTGACCGTAATTAATACTGATATCTGCATAAGTTCTAAACACCTCCTGAGCTTTGTCAACTGGGAAATCTACTTTTGTTCTTTTAATAAGATCATACGCCTGTCCCCCGTCTTTTAAAAAGGATACAATAAAATCATAAATAACAGGGAGTTTTTCTCCCAGATCTCTTACCTCTCGAAAGCCATCGTAGGGATATAGCCAGCCCCCTCTTTGATGCCATTCAGAAAGTTCAGATTGCAGAACGGCATTTACATAGACATTTAAAATATCCGTAGCACATTGTGCGTATTTATCTTCCCCGGTAAGAAAGTACGCCACTCCAGAATGAATACCAATGTTAAGGTATTTTTTTAAAGTTTCAGCATTTTTAAATTCGGTATCCGTAACGTTATCCAGATTTTTTTGTTTCCCATTGTCAACGTGATACGTTTTAAAAAATGGAGGCATTTCTTTGCGTTTACGGCTTTTCCAATCCAAAGGCAAGCCGTTCAAGAATTTCTCGGGGTCTTCTTCATGCTTTCGTACCTTTGGTTCTAACTCGCTAATTAAATCATTATAAGCTTTTTTGGCCCAGGGCTCCGTTTTTATTTTTTGTAGAATAGCTGGTCGATCTTCAATTTTCACCAATATAAAAGGACGCTCAGGGTTTTGAGCTCCAATTATCAAACAAAAGAAAAAGCCTAAAAGCAATAAAAAAAAATTAAAAAAATCACCTGATTTCAACATCTTAATACCATTTTAAAATTATAATCCCGATCGATTATTTTTTCCAATTATCCGTTCGAAAAGGAGAAACCGGAAGGCCGGCTTTACTGAACAAAGAGCCCTCCAAGCAATCTACGAAACCATAACGTACTGCAGTTGGCACCTGAACTTCCGGACTAAATACAGTTATAGTTTGATCAGAATTAATTTGAGCCTTTGCTGGATAAAAATTTTGATCTGCTCCGGCAACTTCGAAATTTTGCAAGCTTCGCGTTTTGTCTAATTTTAAATTAGCTTTATTGGGACCAAAAAATTCAAAATGAATTTGAGCTTTATTTCCTTTAATTTCCATCTTTTTAAACTCCGGACTTCGAAACGGTAGCTTATCAAACCCGTATTGATTGGCCAAAGCCCAGCGGGTAAGACGGTTTGCTACTACTCTTTTTTCCGGTGGATGAATATTATCACAATGTCCAACATCAGTAGTAACTACTATGCCCGAATTGGAGATTTCCTGAGCTGCGAACAACTGAGCTTCTCTTAACTCATTTGCAGCAATTAGTAGTGATCTTCCCTTTTCAAAATAACCAAAGGGTGCAATTTGAACAAAATAAAATGGTAGATTATCACCTTTCCATTGTGACCGCCAGTTATTGACCAAATCATGCATTGATTTTTTATACCTATGTGCTATTTTGCGATTTCCCTCTCCCTGATACCATAAAAATCCCTTTATTTTGAAATCTTTAAAGGGGTAAATCATAGCGTTGAAAAGGCAACTAGGTCTTTTTCGTTTATTGATATCTTGTGGCAAGCTATCCGGTATGGTAATATTTTCATAGGTTTCAACAATTTCTTTTGGCAACCAACATTCTATAGGTGTACCGCCCCAAGATGATTCAATAATACCAATAGGCACGTTTAATTTTTCAAATAACTCCTTGCCGTACATATAACCAATAGCACTAAATGCTTTTACGGTTTCCGGACGCGCTTCTTCCCATTCGCCTACCACATTGGTTTCTAACGATAAACTAGACGCTCTTTCAGTATTAAACAACCGTATATGCTGATTTTTTGAAGTGGCAATTAATTCTGGGCCGCCCCAAATTGGCTGGTTCTTGTTACCTTTCATGGGCATTTCCATATTAGATTGGCCGGAACAAAACCACACCTCACCAATCAAAACATTATGCAAGGTAATTTTGGAGGTCCCGCTGATACTGATTTCCTCCGAATTAAAAGAGGCCTTAGGTGTTTTTAAAGTTGTATTCCAATTACCATTTTGGTCCGTTTCAACTAATTTGCTTTCACCCCAGCTTGATAGAATATTAACAGAAGTTCCCGGTAGGTCCGTCCCCCAAATTGGAACATTTTCCTGTTGTTGGAAGACCATATTATTACTAAAAAAATTAGGTAGTTTTGTTTGAGTATAACCAAACCAAATTTGAAAAATGATAAACAGAAAACTTAAAGCCTTGAATTTTAAAATTTGCACTTATTTAAATTTTTTAACTATTTAATTAATAAACGTTTAATCATTTTACTCTCGTTAGACTTTAGTTGCAAGAAGTATAATCCACTCGAATATTCAGAGAAATTTAATGGCTCTCCGGTGAAAGTTCCTTTTTCCAGAACTTGCCCTTGAAGATTCATTAAGATATACTCGGGATTTTTCACCGTGGTAAGCAGGTTGAAAACCCCTGTACTCGGATTTGGATAAATAGACACCCCTTCTTTTTCAAATTCATTCGTGCTTAAAGCTGAGTTAAAGTTAAAGTCTAACCTATCTGGCCTACTTGATAAGGATAATTTCTGAGTTAATATCACCGTGTTTTCTCCTTGAACCAAACTCACGTTAGAAATTGTGGAAGTATCGAACACATTCCAATCCAAAGTTCTGGTTATTGGCGTATTACTATACAAAACACCATTTATTTCGATATCCATTATGGAATCATCTCTGTTTCTATTTGAAGCAGTCAATACAAAATCATAATCACCTGCCACGTCAACATTAAATTTATATTCCAGGAATTTATTTCCTGGGAATTCACTAACATATTCTCCATTTGAAGCATCAATATTGGGTCCTACTAAAACTTCGGGTGATGCCGTAGTAAAGTTCTCAGCCTCTATACCAATATCAGATCCGGTAACTGGAGTGGAATCCTCCACCTCAGAAAGTGTAAAGACCTGAAGATACATGGGGCAGGCATCACCTGCCACATTTTCCATAAGATATACATAGAGTTTATCATTTACCTGAACAGCGTCAAAATGCTTAAATACTTTTGTGTCGGCGCTAGAGTAAGCTATCCTCCAATTATTATTACCTTCTAAGGTAGACTTAACAACAGGTTTCCCACTTATTAGTTCCACCATAAAGACTTTATCATTATAGCTAAACATATCCCCGCGGACGTCCGGATTGGGAATACCACCGCCGGCTGCCCGAGAAAAGGTTGTAGCCCCGGCCGCCTTATAATAGTGCACATTTTGATTGTCTACTCGGGTAACAAAATGAATGGCTCCACTTTGAGTTACTGTGAAAGCAGGATCATTGGGTGTTCTTGGTGAAGTTGATGTTCCATAATCATCACAGGGTTCTGCCACTTTAAGCGCATCAGGGTATGAAAAAGGCACAGCTATACCGTTATCATTTGCATCAAACCAGTTCCCGGAACTATCAAATGGTATTGAATTGGTATAAGTAAAAAACAATCCGTTATTCAGAGCGTAATTGTTATTTGGATTATTCGCATATCGAATGGAAAATCCCGAATAAAATTTACCATGTAAAAACTTTTCTTCTCCATAAAGACTGTATTTATCCGGGGCTGTAATTCTGCCAAAAGAGTAGGTCCAGCTACTACTCCAGGACACCCCATTGTAGTAGTTAAAAAGAATATTGCCATTACCGGAACCACCATATCTGTAGCGTGCTATTAAACCACCATTACCGGCACGCATGATTACCGGATAGGTTGCCAATTGATAATCATCCCCGGATTTCAAAAAGTTTTGTTTTGGTTTAAAAATGCTCAAATTAAATTCAGCATCTGGAACAAAAGCCTTATTGGTATACGAAACACTATAATTAAAATAATCATTCGGATAATTAGCAGAACTATATGCGTGCATATCATAAAGGAGATGGATGGTATTATCTATCGTACTCACCCCGATCGCTGCCGTATTATGAGAATCCCCAATTGTTGGATCACCCTGAAAACCAATATGCTGATGTGGGAACTCAATAGTCACCCAATTTCCCGAAGGATCGTTAAGATTTTTTCTAGACAACATTAAATTTCTTTTATCCATGCCGCCCTTGTACCAGGTAACAAATACATAGCCATTAACAACATCAATACAATCGCCGTGTGGGGTAATTCGAGGCCCGAATTGATAGTCTACGCCTTGGACACCATCAAAAAATAAACCATCAGGTGCTACCTGAGTTTCTTCCGTTAAGCTTGCGGATAGAACCGTCGTTTGAGCCATTGTAGCCATACAAACTACTAGCATGGTTAAGATTGCGTATAATTTTTTCATAATTGCTTTTTTTTTAGTGATTTTTTTTAGAAGGAGTTTATTTTTAGTTGAATGGTGTGCTCTCCCGGACCTAATTGAATGACATTATAAAAAGGAGAAACCTTCTGTCCATTATGAATTAAATCCATACGATTCTTGAGATCAATATTAAACTCTCCTTCCATATTTCCAGGTATTTCAATAACGAATGTTTGTAGTCGAGGTCCGTTGTAGGAATAATTGCCCTTTATCATACCACGTACTGTGGGTACCACAATTTCACTAGATTTTAATTCACCCATTTGGGGTTTAATTGTGGCTATACCAAAACCCGGGGTCTTGGGCTTTATACCCCATAAACCTCTTGGAATAATATTAGCCGGTGCAGCTCCCCAAGCATGATTCCAATCTAAATTATTTTTATATTTTGTATCCCAGGCTTCTAAAGTGATTGTGGAACCAACAGCGATCATATTATACCAACTGCGATCTGATTTACTTGTTAATAACTTCAAAGCATAATTTTCCTCGCCAGCACGATATAAGCCATCCATTAAAAATTGTGCCCCATAAACACTGCAGGCCATACCTCGAGATTTAACGAATTTTAATACCGAGTCCAAGCGGTCTTCAGGCACTAAACCAAATGCTAATGGCATCATGTTGGCATGTAAAGAAGCGTGCTCTGTTCCTATTCCGTCAACATAAATCCCACGCTCTTTATCAAACATGAGCTCATTCAAAGCTTTTTTAGCTTTAGCAGCTCTAAAATTAAAATCGAGGACCTCATCAGTTTTTCCCAAAACGTGTGCAAACTCAGCCATAATTCTCATGTTTTCATAGAAAAAAGCATTGACTACAGTGTTGTAGGGCTTAAAAACAAAACCATCACGCTCACCCTTAGTTTTGCTGCCATTAAAATTAGCTGAAGGCCAGTCAACTATATCTGTTAAGGGTTTTTTGTAACCCTCTTCAAAGCCAAGTTTGTACATAAACTCGGGAGTTACCTTTTCCGCCGTGATTAAACCATCAGGATTAGACAATTCATAAAGTGATTTATGTTTTAAAGCCTCGTAATAGCGCTCAATAAGTTCCGTATTTCCGGTATACATGTAATCTTCATAAATCAATAAAGCCACATGCTGTTGCCATTCTGTTGGCCAGGTAGGATGTTTCATAAAATATTCTATGGTTCTTCTTGCCATAGCATATTCCCGATCTGTATTATAATGACTAAGCTGGTTTATATAAGCATCCGCCTCATAAGGAATACGCTCTCGATCTCCATCAACATAAAATCTATTGAAGGTTGTGGCCTTTATAGAATATTTACATAAATCCCAAACCTGATTTAAAATATCATCATCGCTTTCAAACTGACTGCTGTTATTATTCCAAAAAGTGTGATAGGCCAATTGCTCAAAATCATCAGCCGAAATAGGAGACTTTGCACCTTCAATCTCAGCATACCTAAATGGCATCAATATTGGAAATCCTTCCGGCAAGGCAACAGCTTTGTTCGGCATGGTATTTCTTTCATCTGCTTTAATTGGAATGCGATAACGGTTGAGGCCCGGCTTCACCTCTACTTTAAGTTCCTGATATCTAATATTACTTTTAGCTGGTGGCGTTCTGTTTATTTTCCCATCCTCCAACATTTCACCTACTCTTATTGTGAGCGTATGCGTTGTTTCAGCATTATAATTAAACTCCATTGTTGCAAAAGCAGCTTTTCCAAAATCTAAAAAATAAATACCGTCATTTCGTTCAAACTTCAAAGGCTTTATAGTATCTGTTTCAAACTTATTTTCAGTAGACTGAATATAACTATCGGGATTCCCTACCATAAATTTTTGTGGCTTAGAATAATCAACCAATCGGTTTTCATCATCCCAAATTCTAACTTTCCAATAGTAGGTTTTACCAGCCTCTAGTTTAGGCCCCTTGTATTCCACATTTGTAGACTCTGAAGAACCCACACGTCCGCTATCCCAAATGTCACCGTTATTATTTTTAATGATCTCCAGTGAAGAAGAAACTAAAATTTGATAGCCTGACTGGTATTTTGCCAGCGTCGGAACCGTCCAACCAAATTCTGGTTTGGTGTCTAAAATAGCAACCCCTTCACTAGGATCTCTTATTAATTCAACGGTTAGATCAAATGGTGGCTTTCTGTATTTGTTACTATTTATCTGAATCAGTTCATCAAGTTTGTTTCGCAATTTTTTGGCGACCTCCTGATACTTTTTCTTTCCAATTAAATTCTTAGTTTCTAAAGGATCATTTTTAAGATTGTAAAGCTCTTCGACTGTATTATCATTCACATATCTGAAATACTTCCATTCCTCAGTTCTCACTCCTTCACTTGGAGGAATGTTATTAAAATCCCAAAGGTGCTCAACAAGTATCGTATCTCTTTCCAGAGAATTCGTTTCCTTTTTAACGATCGGCATCAGGCTTTTCCCCTGCCATGAATCCGGTGCTTGAATCCCAGCCAAATCTACAATGGTGGAAGGCACATCAACATTTAGTGCCATGTCATTAATGTCTTGATGCTTTTTGACTCTAGGGTCGTATACGATTAATGGAACCCGAATAGAGTTGTCGTACATCAACCATTTGCCGGCCAATTGCCGCTCGCCCAGAAAGTAGCCATTATCACCCATCAGGATGATTACCGTATTATCATCCAATCCCTGTTCTTTTAATTTTTCACGGATCTTTTTAATTTCCCTATCAATACCGGAAATCATACGATAATAGCCCTTTAGACTATGTTGATATTTTTCTGGAGTATCATATCTCCACGTCCATCGCAATCGGTTAAAACCTGTTCTTACATTTTCAGGCAAGGCATCGAAATACTTATCTTCATTTAATGCAGGCTCTGGTATGGTGGTGTTTTGAAGTAGTTGGTCTGTTTCCTGTTGCCAAAAATATTGATCCGGAGCTCTATCATGGGCATGAGGCGCACTAAAACTTAAAGACAAACAAAATGGTTTATCCTTTCCAGACACGGCATCAATAAAATCCAGTGCTTTTTGCCCGGTATAACGAGTTAAATGAACCGTATCTTTTTCAAGAGTTTTATAAAAATACCCTCGTCGGTCTTTAAAATTATTGTTCCTGTCGTAGGACTCGTAAACGTCAAACTGTTTATCAAGATGATCATAAAGAACACCATATTTACCAAAAAAACCGGTAAAATATCCATGGTTTTTGAGCAAAGCAGGGTAAGAATTAACCATATATTCTTCCCGAATATTACCTGTTTGGAAATTAAAATTATGAGATCTTTCATGTAATCCTGTTAAAATGCTGGCTCTACTTGCCGCGCAAATTGGTGTGGTCACTATAGTGTTGTTAAAATAGGTTCCGGACTTGGCAAGGTTATCCATCTCCGGTGTGTCAACAAATTTATTCCCAGCATATCCAATAGCATCAAAACGTTGGTCATCGGTGAGTATGAATATAATATTAGGCCTTTTTTCTTGATTTTTTTGTTGTGCCTGAGCACTATTCAAACAAAAGAAGACGCTTACAAGAATTAATAAAATTCTACTATATTTCATAAAAATGGGGTTGTATAAATAAAAAGGTTATTTAAAATTAAATGTAGCTAAAAATACCACATTAGATAGCAAGTAGTATCCTGTTCTATCCTGATTATTAAAATGCCGATCTTTAGAATTTTAATGATAAAAAAGGCCTTAAAAGCTTTCAGAAATCGGCATATTTATTTCAATAGAAATTCCTGATAATTAAACTGTGTGTTTTCAGGACGTTACAGTTATCCTTAAAACATCAGTTTAAAATAAAGAACTCCTCTTGATAATTCAAGAGGAGTTCTTTTCTGAATAATTAATACTAATATAAATAATTACAAAAGGTATTATATTTTTAGTATTTTAATATGGTTTATTTCTTACGGGATCTCTAAGTACATGACCAATACCATTATTGAATTGGTAATTATGGGCCCAAACCTGTTCCCACCAGCTTGTTGCTGTGGTTGGCAATGGTGCTCCAGGTGCATTTACAGTTATGCGATAAATAACATCTCTTCTGAATGCGATAAGGCCATCATCACCGGGAATGAGGGTCTGAAATAAATAATCTGTTTCACTTTGAAACAAGGTTGGAACTTGCAGAACATAAGAAGCAACAATATGGTAACGCAGCAGCGTTCTTAATTTCTCAAGTTTCGCTGGAGTATCTACCCGATCCATAGTTTCATCAGCGGTTTGACCTGCAGGAACTGAAGATGATCCCGTAACAATCTGAATGATATTCCCATTACCTGTAAAGGCTCGGTTATCTAACATAAGATACGTTCTATCCGTTGTTGCCACTTGATTATACTCGTTTACCATATCTGCCTTTCTGATAGCCGCTTCAAAATAATTAAACTCTAAAGCATCATACCTACCATTAGCCAGTAATGGAGGGGTTCTGGATTGTATGAATTCCCAGGCTGTAATATTTTCAAAAGGAACTTTTTCAACGGCCTCCGGTTGGAAATCAAATTGCTCTTGTAATCCGACATCGCAAGATGATACAGAAAGTATCAGAACTATAATTGCGGAGAATTTTAAAACTTTAATATTCATAATTATATTTTTTAAATTAATAACCGGTATTTTGCGGTAATAAATTTGGATTTTCATCTAAATGTTCAAAGTATATCGGAAATAATAACCTGTCTTCGGTTAATATAGAAGCTTCAGGTATTTCACTTAATATCGGGTTCAAAATTTCTATTGCCTTATCAGTTCTTCGTAAATCCCACCATCTTTTACCTTCACCTAACAATTCAAATTGTCTTTCATCTAAAAGATAGTTTTCCCGATCTTCCTGAGTAAGACCGAACTCGGCCATAGTTACTTGAGGAAGTAAACGGGCAGAGCGCAGTTGGTTTAAAATTTCCAGAGCCCTGATCCCATCTGCATTTAACTGGTTTTCTGCTTCAGCTAGCATTAACAACATGCCGGCATATCGGTAAAGAACAATATCTGTATCATCCTGAACCGGACTAAAATTATCATAATTCCATTTGGCTACTAAAGCATTTCCCTCAAAACCGTCAAATCGACCTTGGCGACTTGCAAAATAACGCCAGTCTCCGTAAAGCGGACCTGTTGAGGTTGTAACTGCGGGCTGTACTCCAGGATATTTGGCATCCCATTCCGCCTGTTCTGTAGGGAATCTTCTCGTCCATTTAACATTCAAAGAATCAGAAATATAAAAACTCGGAATCCCTGCATAGAATAATCTATAAACACCTGATCTGTTCGCTAATCTTTGTCCCGGATTGTCTTCATCTTCAGCTAAATCAAAACGGATGGAAAATATAAGTTCCGGTCCAGTTTGAATTTTTCCTCTTCCATCTGGGGTATCCGCTGTTTGTGGTGTATTAGAAAAAAGATCTTGCCACGCCTGAACGGAAGTCACTAAACTATGCCCTCCAAGAGCTATCATTTTTTCTATGGCTTCTTTGGCTTTAGGATAGTCCTTCATCCACATATAAACTTCAGCTTGCAAACATAATATGCTAGATTTTGAAAATCTAAAGTCACTTGTTGGGGGACCAATAATTGATTCCGCTTTCAACATGTCCGGTATGATAACCTCATTTAAAATCTGGTCACCGGGCGTTCTTGATTTCTGTAAATCCGCAACAGATTCTGTTGGTTCGGTGAATAATGGAACGGAACCCCAAACTCTGATGGCATCAAAGTAAGCGAAAGCTCTTGCCGCATGCGCCTCAGCCAAAAGGCTTTCATTATAAGCTGTAATCTGAGGAATATATTTGATAGCGGTATTTGCACGATTTATCAATTCGTATAAATTGTCCCATTTTAATGTTTCTCTGTTACCACTTGTTATATTCTGTAAAACAAGCTCTTTGTAATCAATTGGCGCACCATCCTGGGCTAATTTATAACTATCAGATCGAAATTCACCCCATAAAAAGTGTGCAACTCGATAGGCTGGTTGCATGGCATCATACATCCCAATAATTCCTGATTCTGCATCCGTATTATTCTTCCAAAAATCTTTAGGACCAATTTCACTTTGTGGTTGTTCATCTAAAATATTCTGGCACGAGAAGCAGATGGCTAAAATGGTGAATATTAAAACACCTAGCTGGATATTCTTATTAAATTTATATTGTCTCATATCTTTCTTGTTTATTTTTTTACTACAACTGGAGTTTCAATCCAAGTATAATTTCACGATCATTTGGATATCGCAATCCATCTATTCCAGGATTTAAAGGGTTTCCTCTATTACCAAGTTCAGGATTGAATCCGATATAATCTGTCCAGGTAAGCACGTTATTTACAGCTAAATTAATGGATAACGCATTAACAAATTTCAGTTTATCAAGAACAGATTTTGGTAAATCATAATTGAACCTGACGTAACGTAATTTAATGTAATCGCCTTTAGTTACAAAAAAGCTGTTAGGTGCAAACCGGTTTTGAGACACCCTGTTTAATCTTGGATATACGGTAACATCGCCTTGTTCTACCCAAGCATTTTCAATACGATCAGGACCTGGAGTTTCACCATTTGAATTCAAATCGTTTCGGGCCTCATCCCAACGTCGGTAAATATCCTGTCCGAAACTATAATCGAACAAAAAGGCTACACTAAAGCTTTTGAACTTAAACTCATTTGAGAAACCTCCAAAATAAGATGGCAAACCATTACCAATTATTTGTCTGTCTTCCGAGGAAATTTGGAAGTCGCCATCAATATCCTCCCACATGATGTCTCCACCTTGTAAGATGGTATTTCCTACTCTCATTTGGTTCACTGTTCCTGTATACTCAGAGCCATCTAAAGTGTAGTTTACGAAATTACCATCCTGATCGAAATTAGGCGTTAATTGGGTCCCGTTATCTGTGTAAGCATTAGATTCATCATATTGGAAAACACCTAAATTTTCAAATCCAAAAATGTTTCCTATCGGTTGCCCCTCTTCAATTCTGTAGAATCCCGAATCAAAAGGAGTACCTCCATCTAATTTGGTTACTTTATTCTTCTGGAAGGAAATATTAAATGTTGTGTTCCAACTAAAATCTTTGGTCTTTATAGGTGTACCACCAAAGGCCAAATCGATCCCTTTATTATCAATAGCTCCTACGTTTCTTCGAATTTGAGCAAATCCGGATTCTTCAGGAAGTGGCACAAAAGCTAAAAGATCGGTGGTTTCTTTCTTCCAAATATCCACATCTACCGTGAATCTGTTTCGGAACATACCTAAACTCATACCTAAATTGGTTGAGGTGGTTTGCTCCCATTTCAATTCATCATTTCCTAGACGTGTAGGAACGATTCCACCTTGACCGTTATAAATATAACCTGCAGAATAAGCTCCTGTAAATTCATAATCAGAGATCCGGTCATTACCAACGACTCCATAACTAGCTCGGAGCATTAGATTGTTTATAGGTTTAATTTTCTTCATAAACGATTCCTTGCTCACTTTCCAACCTAAACTTAAAGAAGGGAAATTTCCGTATTTGTTGGTAGCTCCAAATCTTGAAGACCCATCACGACGGATTGTACCTGATATTAAATATTTATTTTTAAAATCATAATTAAACCCTGCAAATAATGAGAACAAAGAGTTTGCACTATTACCTGTGTTTGGAAGAATACTTACTCTTAAAGGATCCGCATTTCCGAACGTTTGAACATAATCATTATTAAAATCAGCGGATATATTAAATAATTCTGAGTAATTTTTTTGTATTTGCATTCCTGCAAAAGCACCTAAATTATGTTTGCCCCAACTATTTTTATAGTTCAAGAAATTTTCTTGCTGAATATTGTATGCATTAACAAAGGTTTCTCTACCAGTAGGCACAGGGTTATTCGGCCTTGACACTATAATTGGATCAAAAAGGTTGATTTTTCTAAACCTGTAATTAATACCCAATGTTGATTTAATAGTCAGATTAGGTAAGAACTCCAATTGTGCGTAGTTGAATATTTGTCCACGATAGTTCCTGGATTTAATAGTACGCAAGGTCTGCGCAATAGGATTCGCTCGTCCTCCAAATTCCGGAGAATAACTTCCGTCCGGCTCAAAAACCGGATAATAAGGAATACGCTCAACAATTTGTTGAAATACCTGGCTTTCATTTAAACCATTTTGGTCGTCATAAGTAAGGTTTATTTTTGATCCTACTTGAAGCTTTTCGGAGAAGTTAACATCCACTTTCAATGCTGTAGTTAACCTTTTGAAGTCACTTCCTATGGCAACTCCTTGCTCATTCATATAACCACTATTCCAATAGAACTTTATCTTTTCAGTACCACCCACAACACCAATATTGGTTTGTTGCCTTACGGCCGGTCGTGTTACTAAATCCTGCAGGTCAAAAGAATTTGTTCTTAATAAGCTCAGCGTATCACGTTCTATAGAGTTCGCACCAGCGGAGCTTCCATTTACTTTTAACCTGTCATATAATTCTCTTTGACGCGTGTTTGAAACACGAATATCGCCAACTAACTGACTGTAACCTGTTACAGTACTGATATTCACCCTTAATTGACCTGCTTTTCCTTTTTTAGTTGTAATCAAAACTACACCATTAGCTGCTTGGGCTCCATAAACTGCTGCTGTAGCACCATCCTTAATCACCTCAAACGACGCAATATCATCTGGATTCAGGTTATCGATATCGTCTAATTGTTGCCCATCCACAACAAACAAGGGACTGGTTCCGGCACCACCGAATGTAGATACACCCCGAATACGAACGTCAAACCCTTCTCCAGGACCGCCATTCGATAATATTTGAACCCCGGCAACTTTTCCTTGTGCCGCATCAAAGGCATTAACTGGTGTTGCTTCTTCCAGAGATTCCGATTTCAAAGTTGTTAGAGCTCCAAGAACCTTTTCTCTGCTTACAGGAGCATAACCAATAACCACAACTTCGTCTAAAGCTGCAACATCTTCCTGAAGGGAAGTGTTCACGAGGTCCTTAGACCCTATAGCCACCTCTTTGGTTAAATACCCAACATATGAAAAGATCAAAGTCCTCTTTCCAGAGAGCAATGTAATTTCATAATTACCATCAAAATCGGTAACTGCTCCGTTGCCTGTACCCATTTGAACTACATTTACGCCTGGCAGAGGCATTCCGTCTGTACTTGTTACTTTCCCTGTAATTTTATTTTGAGCCTCTAAATGAGAAATCCCAAAACTGAAAAAAACAAAGACAAGCAACGAAAATAAACTTGAGAGCGACACTCTCTTTAAATACTTTTTTTTCATTTGGTCGAATAATGTTAACATAAAAGTTAGTTTTATTAGTTGGTAAATTTTAAAGATCAATGACCTTACCTAGTTACGGAACAATTTTACAAATTACATATTGATTGAGTATCCTGTACTATACTGTGTGTGCGTCCACATTTTTCAAATTGCTTCATTTAATTTTCATATTTTAATGTTGAATTGGCGCCGATTAATAAGTCTTTTTAAGCTAATTCCAAGGATTGGTTAAAAATTATTATTCTGAAATATTTCAGCATTATAACCTACAACTTACGTCGAAAAAACTTTTAAAATTTACCGGAAAATAATTTGGTAGCCGATTCGAAATTTAATTCCAAAATTTCAATTAATAGCATAGAAGAATTGCGAGGCTTTTCCTTTATGAAGCAACCTCAAAAAAATTTTAAAATCTCCGGTAAATATTATACCTTCGATTTCCAATTAAGTTAGTTTAGGCTTTTTTAACTCCTTCTTTCCTAAACATCGTTCAAAGTTATTTGACCAATTTTGAAAAATTGTCCTGTACTATCATGTTAGCACTTTTTCAATTTGAAGCTATCATAAATACAGGCTGTTTTTTAATATTTAAACACTGATGATCAATAAAATTACACGTCATTCAAAGTTCCAGCTTAACAATTTAAAACCTCTAATTCGAGAACTAATGGGAAATTTATCTCTTAAAAATATCACTACAGCCTTAATCGCTCTAAATATTATTTTAAATCTTGGATGCACTGATCAAAAAACTCAGGTTACATTCTCTGACATTCAATCTGGTTTTATTACTCCAAATCCAGATAATACCCTCTGGTGTTATTGGTATTGGATAGGAGATGATGTTTCAAAAGAAGGTATCACAAAAGATTTGGAAGCCATGAGAGCAGCTGGTATTGGTGGCGCCTTAATAGGAAATATAAATCCAAAAGAAAAGGACGGAAAAGTACCCATGTTAAGTGAGGCTTGGTGGAATCTTATGGTTCATGCAGTTAATGAAGGAAAACGCGTTGGGGTCGACATCGGGGTTTTTAACTGTCCAGGTTGGAGTCAATCCGGAGGGCCATGGATAAAACCGGAAATGGCCATGCGCTATTTAACCTATTCTGAGACCCAGGTAAGTGGCGGAGAAAATATCAATATTAAACTCGAAAAGCCAACTAAAAATTTTCAGGATACTTACGTGTTAGCATTCCCATCGATTTCATCTGAAAAAAACTTCTTAAGTTCAGACAACACTGTCGTTTCAACCAAACCAAGTATCAAAAGCGTAAATAATATCATAGATCGAGACACAACAACTTTAGCTTCATTTTTTACAGGTAATCAAAATTATCAGATCGATTTTATTTCTGATAAAAATATAAATGCTCAAAGTTTGAAAATTATTCCAGGTAAAAAACCCTTTGAGGTAGAATGCAGCGTTTTTGCAAAAAAAGATAGCATCTTTAAATTTTTAAAATCATTTTCAATTAACCGAAGTAAACTGGATCCTAATGTGGGTCCTGATAAATATGCACCAATACTAATAGATTTGCCTGAAACAAACGCCAATCATTTTAGGTTAGAATTTAAATTAAGTTCAGATTTTTATAACCTTCAGGCCGATGAAAAATCTAAAAAATCGTTCTGGGATATTGCAGAAATCCAAATTTCTGAGGGGTCTGGGCTTGCGTTCTATGCGCAGAAAAGTTTAGGGAAAATGCACCCTACTCCATTTCCTTCATGGGATACCTATTCCTGGGAAAAACAAGAATCTCTTAAAAATGAAAATTACAAAATAGACACCAATAACGTTTTAGATTTAAGCGATAGTATGGATAATTCAGACACCCTTCGTTGGAATGCTCCTGAGGGTCAATGGACCATACTGCGTTTTGGGATGACGCCAACAGGCACCATGAACGCGCCTGCTGCCCCGCAAGGAAAGGGTTATGAGGTTGACAAAGCAAATAAAGAATTTGTTAAATTCCACTATAACCAATTCATTGGAGCTTTATTAGAGCGGATTCCTGATTCAAGTAAGAGCGCCTTTAAATATGTTATAGCAGATAGTTATGAAATGGGTTCCCAAAACTGGACGGATAATTACGCTAAAAAATTTAAATCTCAATTTGGTTATGACCCTACGAAATATTTACCCGTGTTTTCCGGTAGGGTTGTGGGTAGTGTGGAAGAATCCAATCGATTTCTCTGGGATCTTCGCAGGTCGATTGCTGATGCTGTTGCCTATGAATACGTAGGTGGTCTCAAGGAGGCTAGTAATGAAGATAATCTTAAACTTTGGCTAGAAAATTATGGTCATTGGGGATTCCCATCAGAATTTTTAATGTACGGTGGACAATCAGATTTGGTGAGTGGTGAATTCTGGAATGAAGGAACATTGGGTGACATTGAATGCAAAGCAGCATCTTCAGCGGCACACATTTACGGTAAAAACATGGTTTCTGCAGAAGCTTTTACAGCAGCAAACAGATCATATGTCAGACATCCTGCAATGCTCAAAAAAAGGGGTGATTGGTCGTATACAGAAGGTATTAATCATTTTGTATTACACCTATATATTCATCAACCTGATGATAAAAGAGTTCCCGGTGTCAATGCGTGGTTTAGTTCAGAATTTAATCGACATAATACTTGGTTTAAAAAAGGAAAAGCCTATTTCGATTATCTACGACGCTGCCAACACCTTTTACAACAAGGAAATTACGTAGCTGATGTCTGTTATTTTATTGGTGAAGACGCTCCTCTAATGACTGGCGTAAGAGACCCTGAGTTACCTGATGGTTATGACTTCGATTATATCAATGCCGAAGTTATTTTGAATAATTTACAGGTTGAAAATGGGCGATTTGTTTTACCTAACGGGATGTCATATGGTCTTATGGTTTTGCCCCCTTTGAATACCATGAGGCCTGAACTACTTTCAAAATTGGAAAGCTTAGTGAAACAAGGCGGCAAAATATTTGGTGACCCTCCGGTTAAATCTCCTAGCTTACAAAATTATCCTGAAAGTGATAGTTTGGTAAAGCAATTAGCTAGTAAGATGTGGGGAATGAATTCAAGTAAATTTATAAATTATGGAAATGGGACTATTGTAAAAAATCAAGACCTTGAGAAAACCTTGTCGAAACTGAACATCCAAAAAGATGTAGAAATTAAAGATAGTAAATCCGTTTTATGGACACACCGGAGCCTTCCGGAAATGGAAATATACTTCCTGACGAATCAAAGTGACGAGGAGGTAAGTATCAACCCCTCGTTTAGAGTTCAAGGACTGAAGCCTCAATTATGGGATCCCATGACTGGAGAAATTCGTAAGCTAAATGAATTCTCTGAGAAAAACGGAAGAATCCAAGTTCCTATAAAATTCGAACAACTTCAGAGTTGGTTTATTGTATTTTCAAATGCAGAATTGAATCAGGAGGCAAATTATACACAAAACTTTCCTGAAACCACTGTAGTTCAAGAACTTAAAAATACATGGTCAGTAGAATTCTTAAATAAATCCTTGGGGCCAAAAGAGAGTGTTATTTTTCACGAACTTAGTGATTGGACCACGAATGAAGACGAAAATATAAAATACTATTCGGGTACAGCTGTTTATAAATCATCATTCAATTTTGAAAAAGATCAAAACCAAGAGGATCTTTTTATTGACCTTGGAAATGTTGGTGTTATGGCCTCTGTTAAAATAAACGGCATTCCTTTGGGAACTACCTGGATATATCCCTATCAATTGAAAGCTACCAAAGCTATTAAAGATGGTGAAAACACCATTGAGGTTGAAGTAGTAAATGTATGGAGGAACCAATTGACAAAGGATAATAGATTAAACAAAGATGAAAGATCTACCTGGGTTTTGGTAGATAAATTCACGCCCGAAGAAGCTTTAATTCCTTCTGGATTAATTGGGCCTGTAGTTATTAAGGGGTTTAATAAGCATTCAAAAAATTAATAGCTTTTAAGAAATTAAATATGGTTATTATTTCTTTTAGTCAAATCTAAAATAGATTGATCCCTGAAAGGTATATCCATATATTTTGAAACTCTTTTTTCAAGGAGTCCAAATAAAAAAACGTCAAGCTAAAGCTTGACGTTTTTCAGTTAAGAAGTATGATTTCGTGGGCGCAGAGGGATTCGAACCCCCGACCCCTTGGGTGTAAACCAAGTGCTCTGAACCAACTGAGCTATGCGCCCTCTAAATTGGATTGCAAATATAAATTAGTTTTTAATACCGCAAAAGCTTTTTTATTAAAATTTTAAATTATTTCAGCCACTACAAAAGTACTGCCTCCTACAAATATCAGATCACGATCCGAAGCCTTTTTAAGAGCCTCATTATAGGCGTCTCCTACTGAAGGAAATGCACTTCCGTGAAAACCTTTTTCTAAGAATTTATTCTTTAATACCTCAGCATTTAATCCTCTTGGAATATCAGGCTTGCAAAAATAATACTGCGCCTCCCTAGGAAATAAGTTTATTATGGAATTGAGGTCTTTATCTTTTACCGCACCAAGTACGATATGCAGGTTTTCAAATTCCAAAGTTTGTAATTGCTTCATCACATAGGTTAAACCAGACTCATTATGCGCCGTATCACAAATAACTAAAGGCTTCTTTAAAATAACCTGCCAACGCCCTAGCAAACCGGTATTCTTGACCACATGAGACAAACCATACTCCAGAGCCTTATCCGAAATTGTATAATCTTTTTGCCTAAGTAAATACAAGGTCTGAACAGCTGTATTTATATTCTTTATCTGATAACTCCCCTTCAAATCTGAGACATAGCTAGTCTTTGGCTTTTGATCGGCGAAAATTATATCTGCATTATTTTTTTCCGCAAGGGCTTTAAACGTAGGGGTTGTCTCGCTTTGGGTCTCCCCAATAACTACAGGAATGCCCGGTTTTATAATGCCACCCTTTTCTTGAGCTATTTTTTCAAGAGTATCACCCAGAAACTGCATGTGATCAAACCCAATATTGGTAATCACCGAAACTTCAGGTGTAATAATATTCGTAGAATCAAGTCGTCCGCCCATGCCAACCTCAATAACAGCAATATCAACATTTTTCTCTGAAAAATATTGAAATGCCATACCTACAGTCATTTCAAAAAATGATAAGGTATGTGATTCAAAAAAAGATCTGTTTTCTTCAATAAACTGTACAACGAAATCCTCATCAACCGAATCGCCATTTACCTTGATACGCTCCCTGAAATCCTTTAAATGAGGCGACGTGTACAAACCAACTTTATAACCCGCTTCTTGAAGTACAGATGCTATCATGTGGCTTGTAGACCCCTTACCATTGGTGCCCGCCACGTGAACGGATTTAAATTTATTTTCCGGGTGACCCAGATGATTTGCAAGTGCTGTAGTATTGGATAGATCTGCTTTATAAGCTACTTTACCCTGATGTTGGTACATGGGTAACTGAGAAAACATCCAGGTTAGCGTTTCCTGATAGGTCATGTTCTATTGCCCCAATTTGAAGTTTACCTTAACAAACCCAATTTGTTTTACCGGCGCATTAGAATCCGCAGGCCATTTATGCGATAAGGCTATTTTTTTTGCAGGCTCTAGTAAACAGGGGTCCGTATTCGTTGTGCCTTTAACGCCGGGTATAGCTTCAACTACATTACCTGCCTGATTCACTGTGATTTTCACAATAACCAAACCTGATTCATTACAATCTTGTTTCAAGGTTGAATAGGTGGCACGACCACGGCCATTAAGACCATAACCTACACCGCCACTTCCGGTACCTTCCCCACCAAAATAACTTGGGGCATAGGGATCACCATTGAGTTGTCCTTTATCACCGGAAACATTATCATCGCCTTCACTTCCTGTTGCACCTTCAGAGCTGCTAACCCCGCCGATCAAAGCATCCAGTTTTTTCTTTTTTTCTTCCTGTTCACGCTTTTCTTTCGCTATACCTTCCGCCTCCGCTTTTGCCTTTGCGTCTGCTATTACTTTTGCTTTGGCTTCAGCCTCCTTTTGCTTTTTTATAGCAATCTCCTCGACGTTATCAGCCGTTAAAACCTCTTCTTTAGCTTCCGCGGTTTTTGTAGGCTCTGCTGCTGTTTGTTCTGTTTGAGGTGGTGTTTCAACACGTTTTGGTTCTGATTTCACAGGTTTTTCAGGCTGTATATCACCTTGACCAAAATTACTATTACCAAAATTTACAGCCACACCATATTCTTCAGGCGGATCCATATAAGGTGTTCCTACTACGAATAATAGTAGTAAAAGAATAATGGCGATTAGCGTTGTGAGCTTCGCTGAATCTCTTTGATATTTGGTGTTGAAATAGCTCATTAATTTGGCCGCACGGCTAAGATAACTTTCACTTTATTTCGATTGGCAATATCCATGACCTTAACCACATTTTCTACAGGCACTGATTTTTCAGCCCTGAGGATAATGGTAGGCTTTGCCTGGTCGGATACCGCAGCCATCAATTCATTTTCTAAAACACTTTCTCCAACGCGTTTTTGGTCGATATAATAGGTTAAATCTTTTTTTATACTCACCGAAACCGATTTTTTATTCTCGGTTTTTCCGCTGGCCTTTGGCAACACAATATCAATAGCATTGGTGGTAACCAGTGTGGAGGCAATCATAAAAAAGATCAGTAATAAGAACACAATATCCGTCATGGACGACATATTGAATTCGGGTGTTACTTTATTTCTTCCTCTGAAATTCATATTAAGTAGGCTCGTTTAAATGATCTAAAAACTCCAGTGAGTTGGCTTCCATTTGATAAACTACTTTATCGGTTCTAACGACCAAATGGTTGTAAGCAATATAGGCTACGATACCAACAATCAATCCTCCAACCGTCGTGGTCATCGCAGTATACAAACCGCCGGCAAGCACATCCATTTGGATCGTACCTCCAGAGTTTGCCAATTCAAAAATTGCAAGGATCATTCCAACTACAGTTCCAAGGAATCCGATCATTGGAGCGGCTCCGGAAATAGTTGCCAGAATACTGATGTTTTTTTCTAAACCGTAAATTTCAAGTCGTCCGGCATTTTCAATAGCGGTATTAATATCCGCCAAAGGCTTTCCAATTCTGGTAATGCCCTTTCCTATTAATCGGGATACCGGGGTGTTCAATTGAACACATAATAATTGGGCAGCTTCAATTTTTCCATTGCTGACATGATCTTTTATTTGATTCATAAAATTCGAATCAACTTTGGAAGCTGCCTTTATAGCGAACAAACGTTCAAAATAAATATAACAGGCAATGATGAGTAAAACGAAAAGTATCGCAATGATCAATTGTCCGGCTAAGCCGCCACTGGTAATAAGTTCAATAATAGATAGTGATTTCTCTACAGACTCGTCATTAGCCATAGCCTGAGCTGCATTTGTTGGGGTTTGTATTAATGTATATAGCATATATAGGTCGTTTATTGCAAGTGTATAACGTTGCTTTTCAAATTAAAGTATATTAAAAAAGAGTTCTTGTTACCATAAAGGCTGCGGCACCTACCAGGAATCCTATGAGGGCCAACCATGAGATTTTCTTCAAATACCAGAAGAAATTTATTTTTTCCATACCCATGGCTACGACTCCTGCAGCTGAACCGATGATAAGCATACTACCACCTGTACCCGCGGAATAGGCTATAAAATGCCATAACTCATTATCCATAGGTTCATGGAACATTCCTAAACTCGCAGCAACCAAAGGTACATTATCAATAATAGCAGAACCTACCCCTAATAATAAAATAACCAGGTCGGAAACGCCACGGGAACCATCTGCGTAGTGCATTTCTGTTCCTAACATTGGCATATATTCTTCTAAAGAACCGGCAAAATTAAACAGGATCCCAAGGGATTCTAATGCTGCAACCGCCATTAAAATACCTAAGAAAAATAAGATACTAGGAAGTTCGATTTTAGACAGTGAATGGTGCACGGGACTGTGACTGGCGTGAGCATCACTTTCGTCAGCATAAAACTCTGTCATACTGAATTTTGTATTACTGTATATTTCTGCAAATATAGCAACAACCCCCAAAGAGAGCATCATCCCTACATAAGGTGGCAGATGGGTAACAACTTTAAAGATAGGAACAAAAACGATGGCTCCTAAACCTAAATACAACATGGTACTGCTGAATTTCGACTTTTTCTTTTCTTCAGTCTCTTCTATTTCCAGTTCCCCCCTGAAAACGGGTAAGAAGGATGCAATAAAACTCGGTACCACCATACATAACAAAGATGGCACGAACAAGTATCCAAACAAATGCCCGGTCGATACTTTTTTACCAATCCATAACATTGTGGTGGTAACGTCACCAATTGGAGACCAAGCACCCCCGGCGTTGGCCGCTATAATGATCAGGCCAGCATACCAAATACGCACATCACGGTCTTTAACGATTTTTTGAAGAATAGAGATCAGAACAATAGTCGCTGTTAGATTATCAATGATTGCAGATAGGAAAAATGCCAGAATTGAAAATATCCAAAGTATTTTTCGTTTGCTCTTGGTACGAACAAAATCCTTAATGGTAGAAAAACCATCAAAATAATCAATAATCTCAACAATGGTCATAGCACCCAAAAGGAACACTAAAATTTCAGAAGTTTTACCAAGATGATGCAATAAGGTTTCCTCCATAAGTTCCATCTTACGGCTGTGATCCAACAGACCAAAACCTTCCATGAGGTTATGCTGCGCTGAATCGAACCAATTTGGAAAAGCATCGATTCCCAGCGAGATAAGGGCCCACATAACGGCCATCATCACCAGAGCTGGAATTAGTTTGTCTATTTTTAAACTGTGTTCAAGCGTTATAGCTAAATAACCCAAGGCAAATATTAAAATAAGTAAAGCTTCCATGTTGTAAATATTAAATAAGTTGGTTTAATGCAATTTCAAAAGCAGTGGCGCTTATCCCTGTTTTTGAATTGTTTTTATTATGTATTCTTTCGATCGCTTCTTTAATACGATCGGATGTATCATTAAAAATAGCCTCATCTGTCATTTGTACACGACGCTCCATAAAATACGCAAAAACCCGCGCCATACCGCAATTAGAAATGAAATCGGGTATTAAACTTACCCGTGAATCTATTTGCTCCATGATGGGCCCAAAGAAAATTTCTCTATCAGCGAAAGGCACATTAGCACCACAAGAAATAACTTCTAATCCGCTTCCTATCATCTCATCTATCTGATCTCTGGTAATCAACCTTGAAGCTGCACACGGCGCAAATATTTCGGTTTGTAATCTCCATATTTTTTCATTAATCTCCTCAAAAGGGATTAAATTCATAGCTTTTAAGGTATTCCCATTTTTAGCTAAAAATAAGGTTTTAATTTCTTCAAACGAAAAACCTTCCTCATTAATTAAGCCTCCTCCAATATCTATGATCCCGACAATTTTGGCTCCCATTTGGGACAAATAATAGGCAGCAGCAGCGCCTACATTGCCAAATCCCTGGATTACCGCGCGCTTTCTTTTTACATTTCCACCATAAATATCGTAAAAATGTTTAACAGCTTCAGCCACACCAAATCCGGTGATCATATCAGCTACCGTATATTTCCGAGATACATCAGGTGAGTAGATCGGATTTTCGATCACTTTAATAACACCTTGACGTAACTGCCCAATTCTATTTATTTTATCTGCTTCAGTAGGTTTAAAATGCCCATTAAAAACACCTTCTTGCGGATGCCACACACCACTCTCTTCTGTGATCGGAATCACCTCATGGATTTCATCAACATTTAAATCGCCACCAGTGCCATAATAACTTTTCAACAGGGGCGACACCACTTTATACCAGCGCTCTAAAACACCTTTTTTTCGCGGATCGTTAGGGTCGAAATTAATACCCGATTTAGCACCGCCTATGGCCGGACCTGATACCGTAAATTTAATTTCCATGGTTTTTGCCAGAGAGAGGACTTCATTCATATCCAGTCCTTTCCGCATTCGCGTTCCGCCACCTGCAGCACCTCCTCTAAGGGAATTAATAACCACCCAACCTTCAGCATCGGTTTCGGAATCTCTCCAATTAAACACTATTTCAGGGGCTTTATTTTCGTATTTTTTTAATAATTCTTTCATTTCTAATTAATTAGGATTTCGAATCTCAAGTGTTGTGTTTTCCGGAGTTTGAAATTGGAGTAGTTACAATTGATTCATTAGAAAAGTTTTGCAATTATTGTTTCAACAAATATAAAAAACTAAAAAAGCTTAGCCCTTAAATTTAGCCTTTTTATGGTGTAAATATTTTTCCGGAACTATGATTTTTAGATGCGCCAGTAACACTTTTTAAGCAATTTACTTCGTTGCGCAATTTTAAAACCCCTAAAAACCCAAAAATAATGGCTTCTTTGAATTCTATAAGCGTCCTGTCCGGAATGTGTAAACGATTCAAAGTTTTTTCTTTTATCCGTTGGATGAGAAACGTATTATATGCCCCACCTCCTGTGATAAGTACAGAAGCTTCCGGTTTCATCTTGATTGCCAAACCGATCTGATCTGAAATATGTTCTGTTAAGGTTCTTAAAACAACTTCAGTAGAGATATCTTTCTCGTTAATCAATGGAAAAATTTCCGAATGAACCCACTCGATCCCTAGTGATTTTGGAAAGGTTTGTTTATAGAAATTTAATCCATTCAAAGCGCGTAAAAGTGGTTCATCTAAAGAAGCATTTGAAGCTATACTTCCTCCGTCATCATAGTCGAACCCCAATTGTTTCGCATAATGATTCAATACAATATTCACCGGACAAATATCATAAGCCACCCGTTCTCCATCTCGGGAAAACGACACATTTGCAAAGCCTCCAAGATTCAAACAAAAATCAAAATCAGAAAATAATAACTTATCACCTATTGGCACGAGAGGCGCACCTTGTCCACCAAGGGCAACATCTTGAACTCGAAAATCGCACACCACAGCCTGCCCCAATTTCTTTGCCAATATTGGTAGGTTCCCTATTTGATAGGTGTAGCCTTTGTCAGGTTCATGTTTTGCCGTATGACCATGAGAACATATAGCATCAAAATCTTTGATCTGAAATTTATTGATAAACCCTTGTATAACTTCAGTCAGAAAAGTAGTGTAATCAGTATCGATGACTTGTAATTGATCGTCTGAAAATTTCACCAGATCTTTCAAAATCTGATACCAAGTATCCGGATATTTTACTGTTTCTGAGTGCTTTATATTATAACGCCAGACTCCCTGATATTCAAACTCAACCAGAACCAGGTCGATACCATCCAAGGAGGTACCTGACATCACACCAATAACGCGAAATAAATTTTTCTTCATTTAAGGGTAAAAATAATAATCAATATTGAAAAATTCACACTAAAAAGGTATATTTGTAAACTTTTTTATAAAAAACAACCTAATATTTACGAATTATGGATTTTTACCTTACAGAAGAACATCTTATGATACGCGATGCCGCACGAGATTTTGCCCAAAATGAATTGCTCCCGGGTGTTATTGAACGTGATGAAAAACAGGAGTTTCCTGATGCCCTCGTAAAGAAAATGGGAGACCTCGGATTTATGGGTATTATGGTTGATCCAAAGTATGGTGGTAGTGGTATGGATACCATTTCTTATGTCCTGATCATGGAGGAACTATCCAAAATTGACGCTTCTGCTTCTGTAATCGTCTCAGTAAATAACTCATTGGTATGCTATGGTATTGAAAAGTATGGTAGTGAGGCCCAAAAAGAAAAGTATTTATCTAAACTGGCCACTGGTGAATTTGTTGGTGCATTTTGTTTAAGTGAACCCGAAGCCGGTAGTGATGCCACATCACAACATACAACAGCGATCGACAAAGGCGATTATTACCTTTTAAACGGTACTAAAAACTGGATCACAAACGGTGGGCGTGCCGATGTGTATTTGGTGATCGCACAGACCGATAGAGACAAAGGTTCGCATGGTATTAATGCTTTTATTGTTGAAAAAGGTATGGAAGGTTTTCATGTAGGACCGAAAGAAAACAAACTGGGTATCCGAGGAAGCGACACACACACCCTTCAATTTAACGACGTGAAAGTGCCAAAAGAGAATCGCATTGGCGCTAATGGTTCAGGGTTCCGTTTTGCTATGAAAACCCTTTCAGGAGGACGCATAGGAATTGCTGCTCAGGCCCTGGGTATCGCTTCAGGAGCATATGAGTTGGCCTTAAAATATTCCAAAGAGCGAAAGGCATTCGGCACCGAGATCAGTAATCATCAAGCTATAGCTTTCAAACTCGCTGATATGTACACGGATATTGATGCAGCCAGACATTTAGTAATGAAAGCTGCCTGGGATAAGGACCAGGGAAACAACTACGACAAATCCAGTGCTATGGCAAAATTATACGCTTCAAAAGTTGCTATGGAACATACCGTTGAGGCCGTTCAAATCCATGGTGGAAATGGTTTTGTAAAAGATTATCACGTAGAGCGTTTGATGCGCGATGCCAAGATCACACAGATTTATGAAGGAACATCTGAGATTCAAAAGATTGTGATCTCAAGAAGTATATTACGAGATTAAAAAGTTGATTTATCCGACATAAAGTAAAAGACTCAATAACATTGAGTCTTTTTTTGTTAAGAAACCTTAAACTTTTCGACTTTAAACGGAGCAATCTTTATATTTAGAAAAAATTCAAATTATGCAAAAGACATATTATGATCCGGCCGATCTAAAAAAGTTTGGAAAAATTAGTGACTGGAATGAAGAGCTAGGCGCTAAGTTTTTCGACTATTATTCTAAAGTTTTTGAAGAAGGCGCACTCACGGCCAGAGAAAAATCACTTATCGCTTTAGCTGTAGCACACACCATTCAATGTCCGTATTGTATTGATGCTTACACCGGCGATGGTTTACAGCGTGGTATCACTAAAGAAGAAATGATGGAGGCGCTTCATGTTGCCGGAGCCATCCGCGGTGGCGCTTCGTTAGTGCATGGGGTTCAAATGATGAATAAAGTGAATAAACTTGATATGTAATTTATGGCAACAAAATCACTACACAAGCGTGAAAGCGATTTAGCCCAGAGTAAAAAGCAGCTCGAAATATTATCGAACGGTATTTTTCAAAATGGCGACCTACCCAAATTTAAAGATAAGATTGCCGAAACAAATCAATTTCCGCTAAAAGCGAAACCTCTAGAAATTCTTCAAATCAATGTGGGGTACATGTGCAACCAGGTATGTTCGCATTGCCATGTGGATGCCGGTCCAGATCGGAAAGAGATCATGACTCGGGAAACCATGCAACAATGTTTGGATGTTATAAAAAATACCGGGGCGCATACTCTGGACCTTACAGGTGGTGCTCCTGAAATGAATCCAAATTTCCGATGGTTCGTTGAAGAAGCCTCAAAAATTGGTGTTAAGGATTTTATCGTACGGTCTAATTTAACCATCATACGTGCCAACAAAAAGTATCACGATCTACCGGAATTTTTTAAAAAACACAAGGTGCATGTCGTGAGTTCCATGCCGCATTGGACACGTGGTAAAACAGATAAACAAAGAGGTGATGGCGTTTTCGACAGCTCCATAAAAGCTTTACAAGAACTTAATGTCGTAGGTTATGGCCTGCCTAACAGCGATTTAAAACTGGATTTGGTATACAACCCGTCTGGAGCCTTTCTCCCAGGAGATCAAGCCAGTATGGAAAAAGATTTTAAAAAGGCCTTGTTGGATGATTTTGGTATCCATTTTCATAATTTATTTGCCATTACCAATCTTCCTATTTCAAGATTTTTAGAATATTTATTGGCCTCAGAAAATTATGAGGATTATATGTATAATTTAGTTGAAGCCTACAATCCGGCAGCGGTGGCCAATGTCATGTGCACCAACACGCTTTCCGTAAGTTGGGATGGTTATTTATATGACTGTGACTTCAACCAAATGCTGGAACTACCTGTAAATAGTAAGGTAAAACACATAAGCAATTATAACCAAACCCTATTGGAAGGCCGAGACATTGTTATTTCGCAACACTGTTATGGTTGTACTGCTGGCGCCGGTAGTAGTTGTCAAGGTTCCGTAGCGTAGTATGAAAAATCTAATCACATTTGTTGCCTTGTTATTTGTTCTGACTGGTTTTGCTCAAGACAGTCTTGCTAAGGTTCTAAAAAAATATAATAACAACAAGATCCCTTACATAAGCGCTTCCGATATAGACACTGTAAATACAGATGTTATTTTTTTAGATGCCCGCGAGAAAAAAGAATATAACACGAGCCACATCCAAAACGCCAAAAATGTAGGATACACTCATTTTGATCTGAAGAAGGTCGAGGCTGAAATTCCGGATAAAACAAGTGAGATCGTAGTATATTGCACAATCGGAGTACGATCCGAAGCGGTTGCCACAAAGCTTAAACAAGCAGGCTATACCAACGTATATAATTTGTTCGGGGGTATTATTGAGTGGAAAAATACAGCCCACAGGGTTTACAACAATCAAAATAAAACAACAGATACCATTCACACCTATTCCAAGGAATGGGGTAAATGGTTAAACAATGGTGTTCAAGTCTATGAATAAAACCTTAGTTATTATATTCGTAAAAAATAGCATTCCTGGAACTGTTAAAACACGCTTGGCCAGTGCCATTGGTAACCAAGGTGCTTTTGAGATATACAACACTCTGGTAGATCTTACGCGACAAGCCGTTAAAAATTTGGAAGCAGATAAACACGTTTACTTCTCAAAGACTATAGAAGAAAACTCCTGGAATGGTTTTGAGAAACATGTTCAGCAAGGTAACGATCTTGGAGAACGCATGTATAACGCTTTCCAAAACGGGTTTCAAAAAGGTTATGAACGCATTGCTTTAATCGGATCCGATCTTCCTGATATTAGTACCGAACTCATAAAAAGTGCCTTTCATAAATTAGGTCAGAATGAATTGGTTTTCGGGCCGGCCCAAGACGGTGGTTACTACCTTATTGGCATGTCTAAATTACATTCTCAGGTATTTCAAAATAAGCCCTGGAGCACGGCAGCATTACTAGAAATCACCCTTAATGAGCTCGAAAAAGATGATACCCCGTACAGCTTATTGGAAACCTTGAATGATATCGATACGCTGGAAGATCTTCAAGCATCGGCATTTTTCAAAAACAATACATTACTACAATCCAAAATAAAATAATATTATGGAGAAAATCATTGATCAAACAGTAGATTATCTAAAAGGTAAAGGCTTCGAATCGCCTCAAATAGGTATCATTCTCGGCACAGGATTAGGACAATTAATTCATGAAATAGACATTATCACGGAAGCCAGTTATAATCACATTCCCAATTTCCCAACTGCTACGGTCGAATTCCATAAAGGCAAACTCATTTACGGCACTTTAGAAGGTAAAACCGTGGTAGTCATGCAAGGGCGCTTTCATGTATACGAGGGCTATACCCTTAAGGATGTTACATTTCCGGTGCGTATTATGGAAAAACTAGGTATCACCACGCTTTTGGTATCGAACGCCGCAGGAGCCATCAACTTAAACTTCAAAAAAGGAGATCTCATGCTCATCGAGGACCATATCAATTTACAAGGCAGTTCGCCCCTAGCCTTTAAGGGGGTCGAGTTATTGGGAGAACGTTTCACCGATATGAGTGCTCCTTACGATACCGCGATCAATAAAAGTTTTAAAACCATTGCCAAAAACAACAACATCACTTTACACGAAGGTGTTTACGCCAGTGTGGTTGGACCTCAACTAGAAACCCGTGCCGAATATCGCATGCTCAAGATCATAGGCGCCGATGCGGTAGGTATGAGCACCGTTCCCGAAATAATTGTTGCCAATCATCTTAATCTCAAAGCCGCGGCAATTTCCGTACTAACTGACGAGTGTGACCCCGACAACCTCGAACCGGTAAATATTCAAGACATTCTCGACAGCGCATCTAAAGCCGAGCCAAATATGATCACCCTATTCAAAGAACTCATAAGATCTCTTTAAAATAAGGGCGTTACCACAAGGGTCGGGCTTTCGGCAGTCGCACTTTTCAAGGTGCTCCAACAAAGCCTCAATCCCTAACGCGGCTACCGCAATAACACACAACGTTAAGTAAACGGTTTTAAAAGCTTCCTAATAACAATCGCAGTCACCTCTTCTAAACCTGAAGATCATGCCAATATTATGTTGCCAGTGTTTCGTTAAATAATCCTCAAAACTGTGCTTATAAGTGATATCGATATTGAAACCAAAACTGTCGGATATCCAATATTTCAAACCTAAACCTCCATTCAAGGTTCCCGCTCCTACAAGTTCTCCGGTACCATTTCCATTGGCATTGTACTGTCCTTCCTGAATCCAGGTATAACCAAATCCAGCGGCAACATAAGGCTCGAAATTTTCATTTTTAAATATCTTTTTCAAGTCTTTATTAATCATGGCATCAACACCAATATAATTCAGGTCGTTAACCTTGGCAACATATTGCCCTGGTAATTCACCCCACCTTTTAATACTATTGAAAGAGCCTCTTAAACTCACAAATAGATCCTCCTTAAAATAATAGCCGAAACGAGCACTAGGAACCCCCAAATTCCAATGATCTTTCGCGTTTAAAAATTCATCAAAAAAAGGACCTTGGGGAAGGTCTTCGCCAACCGGATATACATCCACAACATTTGCCCCTATTTCAAAAAACCAGGGGCTGTTGGCGGGTTGGATTTGGCCAAATAGAGAGCTTCCTGCCAGAAGCATGATTGAACAAATAAAAAAATTTCTCATAATTTTCTTTTAGTGGTTAATACATTTTGGTACAGTAAACACTGCTTTTGGTTAATAGCAAAAACGTATCTAAAAAAATTAATTAATTTATGAGGGAGATATTCGATGGTCGATACGCCTAGGCATAGATTACGTCAAACATACGAGATTTATCGAAAAAAAGATGTTTTCAAACTCCAAAAAATTTAAATTCGCCAGACAATCTGAATTTAGGCTGTTATGTTTACTAAGGCAAAACGACTTATCTTCCAAATCAAAAAAAAAGAAATGAGCTATCACGAAACGACGCATAATGTATATAAAGAAGCCGCTTTAACCCCTGATGTAGGGCTATGTTGCACCACAAACCCGATCTGGGAACTTCCAGGATTAAAGATCCCAAGGATCATGCAGGAAATGAATTATGGTTGCGGTAGTACCGTTCATGCACGTGATCTGGCCAATAACCCTAAAATGTTATACGTTGGCGTTGGTGGTGGCATGGAGTTATTACAATTTGCATATTTCAACCGTCAAAAAGGAGGTGTTGTGGGTATTGATGTGGTCGATGAGATGTTAGAGGCCTCACGCAAAAACTTTATTGAAGCTGAAGCTCTAAACCCTTGGTTTAAAAGTGAATTTGTAGATCTTAAAAAAGGAGATGCACTTCATTTACCGGTTGAAGATAATTGTATCGATGTTGCAGCGCAAAATTGTTTGTTTAATATTTTTAAGACCGACGATCTCAAAAAGGCTATTGCCGAAATGTATCGGGTTTTAAAACCCCATGGTCGCCTCGTCATGAGTGATCCCACCTGCGAACAACCCATGAACGACACGTTACGTAACGACAATCGCTTACGTGCCCTTTGTTTAAGTGGTAGTTTACCCATTGCCGATTACATAAAAATGCTCACCGACGCCGGTTTCGGAACTATCGAGATTCGTGCCCGTAAACCATACCGCATTTTAGATTCTAAGCATTACCCAACGGATGAACTGATTTATATAGAATCTATTGAAGTAGCCGCCATTAAAGATCCCATGCCGGAAGACGGCCCCTGTATCTTTACTGGGAAAGCCGCTATTTACTTTGGGGAAGATGATTATTTTGATGATCAAAAGGGCCATGTATTATTGAAAAATCAGCCTCTGGCTGTTTGTGATAAAACAGCCAAAGCTTTGGCTGCGATCGACCGAAACGATATTTTTATCAGTGAATCAACCTATCATTACGATGGTGGTGGCTGTTGTTAGATCCGTTATCTGATTTTCTAATCAATAATTAGCTTATAGAAAGCTTACGAAATCATGTGTAAAGCTTATGGTGTTATTTGTTCCGGACTGATTTTATGTCTCATTATGGCAGGGATATTGCATTAGGTTTTGATCATGATGGGAACTTTAGGAAAGTCTCATTCAACTGGGATTCTATCTTTTAAATAATAATCGTAACTAAAAAAGATGAAAGTCTACACGCTTATTTTACTACTAACCTTTGGGTCCTTTACTCAAAATCAAGGCATTAATGTTCCTAATAAAACAAATGCATTACAAACACCAGACTATGCCCACTGGACGGTATTGCTTCAAAAACACGTTTCAGACGACGGCAATGTTAACTATGAGGGCTTTAAACAAGATTGGTCACCCCTAAAGCGTTTTATCCAAACATTAAGTACCCAAACACCAAATGAGCACTGGTCGAAAGAACAAGTTCTTAGCTATTGGATCAATGCGTATAATGCCTTAACGATCGATCTGATTTTAAGGCATTACCCCGTGGAAAGCATTAAAGATATCCGAAATCCATGGAAGCAGGCCCTGTGGACATTAGGAAGTAAAACCTATGATCTAGATACTATTGAACATGAGATTTTACGAAAAATGCAAGAGCCACGTATTCATTTTGCCATTGTTTGCGCCTCGTATTCCTGTCCGAAATTAAAAAACTCAGCCTACACGCCTGACCAACTCAATGACCAATTACAACAAGCTACTGTAGATTTCATAAACGATCCCAAACGGAATGAGCTATCAGAAAATAGCCTTGAGATCTCTAAAATATTTAAATGGTTTCGTAATGATTTTGAGGAAGAACAGAATTTTATCGATTTTTTAAATCAATTTACTGAAATTGAGATTTCTAAAACGGCCCAAATACGATATCAAACTTACAATTGGGAGTTAAATGATTAAACTATCCATTATAATTCCGGTTTTAAACGAGGTGAACAGCATTCCAATACTTTTGGAAAACTTGCGAAAACATGCCTCTAACCCAAGCCATTTCGAACTTATTTTTGTAGATGGCGGTAGTACTGATGGTACTTTCGATCTTTTAAAAAAAACAGAAGGAATTTTAGTATTACCATCCAAAAAAGGCAGGGCGAAACAAATGAATCTTGGCGCTAAAGAGGCACAAGGAACGATCCTTTATTTCTTGCACGCTGACTGTTTACCTCCTAAACATTTTGATAAACTTATTCTGAATGAAATCACTAACGGTAGCGAATCCGGCTGCTTTAGAATGAAGTTTGACAGTAATCATCCTTGGTTAAAGTTTGCTGGCTGGCTAACGCAATTACCTTTTCTCTCCTGTAGAGGTGGCGACCAAAGTTTGTTTATTACAAAAGCTCTTTTTAAGGCCGTTGGGGGTTATGATGAACAATTTTTTATTTACGAAGACAATGACCTTATCCGAAAATTATACGAGCGAAAAACCTTTGTAATCATAAAAAAATGGTTGATCACCTCGGCACGAACGTACAATTCACATGGGATCTGGAGAGTGCAATATCATTATGCGATTATACATTTAAAAAAATTCTTCGGCGCTTCGGCTACGCACCTCAACAACTATTACAAAAAACACGTCCTTGATTATTAATTTCTGCCTTTTTCATCAGGATACAAATCCGGTAAAGGATCACTCTGGTACACGGCTTTAGTATCAATATTTATGGCCGATAATTTCCCTTTAAAGGCAGCACCGGTGTCAATATTCCAAACGCCGGCGGCTTGCATCGGAAGGTCTGATTGATAACGGGTGGTTGGTGTATGACCGATGTAGATTTCACTGTAATGTTTCAGCCGATTGGGATAGTTTGGATCATCCTTTTTAATATGCTCATTTAAGGCAAGTGCCATTTCCCAAAGCGTTCTGTCGTAAAAAAACGTATCCTGAGATACTTCCTTACCCACACCATGCATTGAGGTAAAACCAGCATGAATGAACAAGCGGTTATTATCATCTAGAAAATACGGCTTCATGCCTTTAAAAAATTCCAGATGTTTTTGCTTTTCCTCTCGTGAAATATCAGTGTAACTTCCTAAGGTGGCTTTACCTCCATGGATGTACCACGACGGATTAACAGCGCCTTCTTCTAGCCAGTTTTCGCACCAAACATCATGATTTCCTTTTATAAAAACACAAGAAAACGTTTCCTTTAACTCCATTAAAAACGCAATTACTTGAGCCGACTCCGACCAACCATCAACATAATCTCCCAAAAAAATCAATTGATCTTCCTCAGTAATTTCCATAGTATTTAAAAGTTGTATCAAGGCCTTAAAACCGCCATGGATATCTCCAATAGCAAAAGTTCGCATGTTATTCTATTTTTAATAATTATTATTGAAATTCACCCATTTAAGCGGTACTGCTTTTTGATCAGAGCTTGAACAGGTTTATTTTGAGGTGTAAACATGGTATTGTTTTCACCGCCTACCTTATCGTGATTATGAAACCATTTCCATAGAAATCCACCTGCAAACCACGGTTCATTCCAAAAGGTTTTAAAAAGAGCTTCTGTAGCATTACACTGGGCTTGTAAATTAACACCCTTCATATCACGATCACTGTTCCATGGCGCCTTTCCGGAGTAATCTACGCTGCGGTATCCATATTCGGTGAATAGGATAGGTTTATTTAGTTTTTGAGACAGACCTTTCATGTCCATTTTATATTTTCCCCATCCTGAAAGACAATCCTCAACAGTGGGCATTTTCTTGTCACTAACCGGAAAATATGCGTCAATACCAACATAATCCAAAGAACTCCAGAATGGCACTGTAGCATACTCATTCCAATTAGCAGCATAGGTTAATTTACCTTTATAAATGCGTCTTATTTTTGAAATTAAGTCTTCCCAAAATTGCGGGCGATCGTGTGTAAAGTTTTTAAGTTCAGTACCTATACAGAACACAGGCACATTTAATTGTTCGGCGAGTTCAGCGTAGGTTAAAATAAATTTTGAATAAGAGGCTTCAAAGGTTTTCCAGTCGGCTTCATTGGCCATAGTGATCTGCCCGGTAAATTCGCCACGCCTTACCCATATTTGAGGTTTCAACATGACTTGAATCTGATGATCCTGCAACACTTTAACGTATTGCTTCACACCTTCAACACGCTCACCAAACCATTGCCGTTCTGTATTAAATATCAATTCTGGATGTTGAAGGTCGCGGATAAAACCAAAAGGCATAACAGCGGAATAATTGGCGTTCAAATCCAAAATAGGTCTTATGTGTTGTGCATCTATGGCTTCCCGCGAAGAAACAAAACTAACGCCATTAATTTTATCAGGCTGACTTCGGCAAGACCCTACAATTAAACAGATTAAAACCGTTAGGCATTTACAAAATTTCATTTTTTGACGAATCTTATCTTAAGCGAAAGATACTAATCCATTTTTAAAAAATATTCGGTTTCTAAATTAAACTTAAAATAAGTTCTTATCTTTATCAATGATTGATTGCCCTCAAAATCTCTTTATGGAACATATTGTTATTATAGGAAATGGCATTTCAGGAATAACTGCTGCCCGGCACATCCGAAAAAATTCCGATAAGAAAATCACGATCATTTCTGCCGAAACACCCTATTTTTTCTCACGTACGGCCTTGATGTACGTTTATATGGGACACATGACCTTCGAGCAGACCCAACCCTATGAAAACTGGTTTTGGGAAAAGAATCGAATCGATCTAAAACAAGGCTTTGTAAACCGTATTACACCGAAAAATAAAAGTATTCATTTAAATGATGGCAGTTCAATAAGCTATGATAAGCTCATTATAGCCACGGGCAGCAAACCCAATAAATTTGGCTGGCCTGGACAGGATCTTAAAGGTGTTACCGGGCTCTATCATAAACAAGATCTTGACATCTTAGAAACCTATGCCCCAAACAACAAGGTATGTAAACGGGCTGTTATTGTAGGTGGTGGCTTGATTGGTATTGAGTTGGCTGAAATGCTCAGCACCCGCAAAATTCCTGTAACCTTTTTGGTAAGGGAATCCAGTTTTTGGAATAATGTTTTACCAGAAGGTGATAGCCAAATGATTTCACGACATATTCGAAACCATAATATTGACCTTCGTTTGAAGACCAATCTTAAAGAAATTAAATCGGATGAAAATGGTCAGGTAAAATCAGTCGTTATCGCGGAGACCGGTGAAGAAATCCCTTGTAATCTTGTGGGCTTAACAGCCGGTGTATCACCAAATATTGATTTTTTAAAAGAATCGGGTATTGAAACCTTACGCGGTGTAAAGGTTAACCGCTACCTAGAAACCAATGTTCAAGATATTTATGCTATTGGTGATTGTGCCGAGCAATACGAGCCTATAGGACGTCGAAAATCGGTAGAAGCCGTATGGTACACCGGACGTATGATGGGTGAAACTTTAGCCCAAACCATTTGTGGAAATCGCATGACGTACAATCCCGGACATTGGTTTAATTCAGCTAAGTTTTTTGATATTGAATATCAAACGTATGGTTGGGTTTCTGCAAAACCAACAGATGAAGAAGCACATTTTCATTGGAGGCATGATGATGACACGAAATGTATTACCATCGCATACAATAAGAGCAATAAGACATTTTTGGGCATTAATACCCTGGGAATTCGAATGCGTCATGAGGTTTTTGATCGTTGGCTTACCGATAAACGTGATATCGATTATGTTATAGAACATCTGGAGGAGGCCAATTTTGATCCGGAGTTTTATACACATTTTGAAAACACCATTAAAAGTACCTATTTAAAAACATTTGAAACCTCGACCCAATGAGCCTTAAATTAAATACCTCTATGGCATTGGTAAAACCTGATGCCCAACCGCTAACAACAAAACAAAAATTTGCTGTTGCACTGGGAACTTCGGGCTTGTTCATACTTACTTTGGCCGCCTTGAATACCTCCTTTCCAAATCAAGGCCTTTTTTTAAGTCTGGCATTAGGTCTTATGACCATAGGTGTCGTTTTATTTACCCATGACCTTTATCTCAATGAACAAAAAGGAATTAAAAATGACGGGGTTTGGTTTAAAGCTATCAGTTCCAGAGGAACCCTGGGTTGGATTTTAGGACTTGTCTTGACGCTCTTTTATATTGTATTGTATTTCTATCCGAGCCTTTTAGGATTAGCTTCCAACGGGGAGAACAATACGGGCCTCGTTGGTCTATTCGATCCTTTAAGTAAATTATTGAGTGGGAATCCAGCGAGTCAATGGTTTGTTTATGGCACACTTTACACGCTAGCCATCATCATTTTTGGATATAAATTCATATTAAAATACCGTCATAATAGATACGAACAAATCCGAACTGTTTCGGTCATGTTCTTTCAATTAGGCTTTGCCTTTTTAATCCCGGAATTTATGTCGCGTCTGAATGCGAGTCCGGATTATAATTTACCCTACTACGACCTGAAAAGTATTTGGCCGTTAAACTATTATGTTTTCGATCAATGGTCTGTAAATGGCTTATTATCCTCAGGGACATTAGGTCTATCGATGCTTCTTTTTGGTATCGCTTCGATATTTATTATCACACCTATTTTAACTTACAAATACGGAAAACGCTGGTATTGCTCCTGGGTTTGTGGTTGTGGTGGTTTGGCTGAAACTGCCGGAGATCCCTTTCGGCATCTTAGTGATAAATCATTAAAAGCCTGGAAACTGGAGCGCTGGTTAATCCACGCTGTTCTGGTGTTTTCAGTAATCATGACTACTGCCGTAATTTACACCTATTTGGGTAAAGACCCTTCCCGATATTGGTTAACCCAAAATGTTTTTTTAATTGGGGTTGGCTTGCTGTTAACTGCAGTATTTACAGTAGTCATGATATTTAAACGTGAAAGTTTAGGGAAGGATGCTCGCTATGGTGCCATAGGTTATTTTCTAATTATAGCAGCATTATTTATAATGCATTACACTGGAACCACCGAGAAAATCTTTTTGATAAAAGCAAGTTCCTTACGATCTGCCTATGGCCTTTACATTGGCTCTATTTTTTCAGGTGTTATCGGTACAGGTTTTTATCCCATTTTTGGAAATCGTGTATGGTGTCGATTCGGTTGCCCTATGGCCGCCATCCTGGGTTTTCAGCAACGTTTTTTTTCAAAATTCAGAATTACTACAAACGGCGGACAATGTATTTCCTGTGGTAATTGTTCCACCTATTGTGAGATGGGTATTGATGTTCGCGCATACGCGCAGAAAGGCGAAAATATTGTACGCTCCAGTTGTGTGGGCTGTGGTATATGCAGTGCGGTATGTCCAAGAGGTGTTTTAAAATTGGAAAATGACACCATGAAAGGTCGGATTAACCCCAATGATATTTTACTGGGCAATGATGTCGATTTAATGACCTTTGTAAATAAAAAATAATAGCCCAAACAATTGTATTTTTACAGCCCTAAGAATTTCAAATGGCCATAATTAAAGTTATCATTCCAGCTTATAACGAAGCAAACTCAATTGGTCTCGTCATCCAGGACATTCCAAAAATCGTAGATGAAGTAATCGTGGTGAGTAATGGCTCTACCGATGCTACCGAAACCAATGCTAAAACTGCCGGTGCCACAGTACTTACAGAGATGAATAAGGGTTATGGCTATGCTTGTTTAAAAGGCATGGAGTATATCGCCAGACAAACTTTAAAACCGGATATCGTTGTGTTTTTAGATGGTGATTATAGTGATTATCCAGAGGAATTAAATAAAATTGTTAATCCTATTATAAAAGAGAACAAAGACTTGATTATAGGTGCTCGTGTCAAACATCTAAGAGAAAAGGGATCGATGACCATGCCTCAGATTTTTGGAAATTGGTTAGCCACTACGCTAATGCGATTTTTTTTTAATGCCAAATTTACGGACCTTGGTCCCTTTAGGGCTATAAAATATGAAAAGCTCTTAGCCCTTAACATGCAAGATAAAACCTATGGTTGGACCGTAGAAATGCAACTAAAAGCCCTAAGGAAAAACCTCTTATATTCCGAGGTTCCGGTTCATTACAGAAACAGAATTGGTGTTTCAAAAGTTTCTGGTACGGTAAAAGGTGCTATATTTGCAGGCATAAAAATTCTAGGTTGGATTTTTAAATACAGTATTAAATGATATTAGAAAAGATAATCATAGCAGTTTATACCTTCGCATTGATCATGATATTGGCTTACGCCCTGGCGCAGCTAAATCTGTTGTTCAATTACCTCACAGCCAAGCGCAAAGAAGACACTGCAGAAAAATTTGATTTATCGAACCCGGATGAAATTCCATCGGTAACCATTCAATTACCAGTTTATAACGAAATGTATGTTATGGACCGTTTATTGGATAACATAGCCAAAATAGATTACCCAAAAGATAAATTAGAAATTCAGGTTCTAGACGATTCTACAGATGAAACCGTTGAAACCACACGTGAGCATATCAAAAAGCTACAGGCCACAGGACTGGATATCAAACACATGACCCGGGAAAACCGTGTAGGTTTTAAAGCAGGCGCACTTAAAGAGGGCCTTAAAACTGCCAAAGGTGATTTCATTGCCATTTTTGATTCCGATTTCTTACCTGAAGAAGACTGGTTGAAACGCACGGTACCTTACTTTAAAAATCCAAATATAGGTGTTGTTCAAACCCGTTGGGGCCATATAAATCGAAACTACTCTATACTAACAAGAATACAAGCCTTCGCATTGGATGCTCACTTTACTCTGGAACAGGTTGGAAGAAATAGTAAAGGGCATTTTATTAACTTTAATGGTACAGCCGGTGTTTGGCGTAAAGAATGCATTATCGATGCCGGTAATTGGGAAGGTGATACCTTGACCGAGGATCTGGATCTAAGCTACCGGGCACAACTTAAGAACTGGAAATTCAAATATCTGGAGGATGTTGAAACCCCGGCCGAACTGCCGATTGTTATCAGTGCAGCACGTTCCCAGCAGTTCCGCTGGAATAAAGGTGGTGCTGAGAACTTTAGGAAAATGCTTTGGCGTGTCTTGAAAAGTCAAAATATATCAGCTAAAACTAAGGTTCACGGATTGCTGCATTTACTCAATAGCACCATGTTTTTGAATATTTTAATTGTGGCTGTTTTAAGTATTCCCATGCTTTACATTAAAAACGAATACGAACACTTGAAAACCTATTTCATAGTGATGAGTTTCTTCGTAACGAGTACTATAATTTTCTTTATTTGCTATTGGATCATGTACCGTAATATTTACGGCGACGGGATTAAGAATTTCATTCAATACATTGGAATGTTCTTCCTGTTTTTCTCCATTGCTATGGGCTTTTCATTGCACAATACCATCGCTGTTATTGAAGGGCATTTAGGAAAGAAAAGCGAGTTCGTAAGAACTCCTAAATTCAATATCGCTAAGTTTAAAGATAATTGGAAAACCAACAAATACATAAGCAAGAACATTTCCGTACATGTGATCTTTGAAGGTCTACTAATGTTGTATTTCGGATTTGGCCTTTATAGTGCCTTTGTGGTAGGTGATCAGGGTGGCGATTTTGGATTATTCCCATTCCACTTAATGCTTTTCATTGGTTTTGGTTATGTCTTCTTCAAATCATTAACATCAAAAGTGTAATACTTTAGTACCCGGCAGCCTGTCCGTCCTTTCGACTTTCAGAAGCGCCGTGATACACTTTATTTTCGGCATCCCACATAATGGCTTGGTAACCACCATAACCACCCAGCCCATAACCAACAAAATGTCTTTTTTTCATTAAACCTCTAACGGTTTCATATGGGATTCCAGATTCAACATGAATAGTTCCGGGATATTCTGCAGCCTCTCCTGTTGGCGATGATGACCCAGAATGGTCCCAGCGTGGGGCATCTCCGGCTTCTTGAACGTTCATACCAAAATCGATGATATTCATTATGATTTGGGCATGACCTTGGGGCTGAAAATCACCTCCCATAACACCAAAACTCATAAAAGGTTGTCCGTCTTTTGTAATAAATGCCGGAATAATAGTATGAAATGGTCTTTTCCCGGGCTCGTAGGTATTATAATAGCCTCGTTTCAGGTTAAACAACTCTCCTCGATCCTGAAGCATAAATCCAAGTTTTGGCGGTGTCATTCCCGAACCCATTCCGCGATAATTACTTTGAATAAAAGACACCATATTGCCATATTTATCTGCCGTAGTAAGATATATAGTTTCGCCGGCACTTATTTCACCTGCTGAATATTTTGATGCATTATCAGAAATTAATTTTTCCCGCTCAGAAGCATAGGCTTCCGAGATTAAAGTTTCCACCGGAACCTTGGCAAAATTCATATCGGCATAATATTTAGCGCGATCTTCAAAAGCCAGTTTTTTAGCTTCGGTAAATAAATGCAGGTGTTCCGTACTTCCAAATGGAATCTTTGAAAAGTCATAAACTTTTAATATTTGTAGCATCTGTAAAGCAGCAATACCTTGTCCGTTTGGTGGTAATTCCCAAATATCGTAACCTCTGTAATTAATAGAAACCGGATCGACCCATTCACTTTTATGTTGGGTAAAATCGTCCATTGACAAAAATCCCCCCTGACTTTGAATAAAATCTGTAATAGTTTTAGCAATCTCTCCTTTATAAAACACATCGCGCCCTTGGTTAGCCAGTTTTTTGTATGTGTTGGCTAAATATGGGTTTTTAAACACCTCACCTTCCTGAGGTATTTTACCATTACGCATGTAGGTATCTTCTATATTTGGAAAGGCCATTTGATTAAATCGATTAATGCTCAGATTGAAATACCATGCTATAAGTTGTGTTAAAGGAAAACCGTTTTCAGCATAGTTTATAGAAGGCTGAAGAATATCTTTCATAGGTAATGATCCGAATTTTTCATGAAGCTCGAACCAACCATCTATAGCACCGGGAACCGTTACAGGTAAGGGTCCAAAACTTGGTATTGCTGTAAGTCCTTGTTTTTCAAAATATTCTAAAGTTAAGGTTTTAGGAGACCTCCCACTGGCATTAAGACCATATAGTTTTTTAGTTTGAGCGTCCCAGAGAATAACGAATAAATCACCCCCGATACCTGAACCTGTGGGTTCCATTAATCCTAAAGTGGCATTGGCTGCTATTGCGGCATCAATGGCGTTACCTCCTTTTTTTAAAATATCCAGACCTACTTGCGTCGCTAATGGATGACTTGTGGCAACCATGCCATTTTGGGCAAGAACCTCGGAACGGGTAGCATATAAGGCGCCATTAATCCGATCTTGAGCATGAATACATAACGCCATTAAAAGTGCAAGAAAAAAAATATAAGGTGTTTTCATAGTGGGTAGTTTTGATATATTAAGTACCTAGTTTACTAAGTTACTGTTTTTGAAACACACTCTAACCAATGGAACACTTTTTCAACTTCAAATTGATGTATCTTTGAATTATGCCTATAATTAATTCGCTCAATAAATTTAAAAGCTCCGTAGTTTTGCTGATAATTTTTAGTGCTGTTTGCTATTGGATCTTTGCCTATGATTTACAACGTACTGAGTATTTAAAACTTGTAAGTCTATATGCCGCCCTATTCGGTTTCTTTTACATTCTCGTTCAAAAACTAAAATCTAATCCAAAACTCTTAACCTGGTTGGCTTTTAGTTTTCGGGCTGTTTTTTTATTAAGCATCCCTAATTTATCTCAGGATTTCTATCGTTTTATTTGGGACGGCAGAATTATTTTGGAAGGTTTTAACCCGTATATACAAACCGTAGAAAGCTTTATGTCTGGTGGCGCTTACCCGGTATCGCAGGCTGAAAACCTGTACCAGGGCATGGGTGCTTTAAACGCTAGTCATTACTCCAATTATCCACCCTTGAATCAATTGTGCTTTTTAATAGCAGCTATGTTGGCTAACAAAAGTATTTTGGGTTCTGTATTCGTACTCCGTATCATCCTTATCGCAGCCGATTTTGGAACCTTATATTTTGGGAAAAAATTATTAACTCTTTTAGGTAAACCGGATTACCTAATATTTTGGTATATACTGAATCCGTTTATTATTATTGAACTAACCGGTAATTTACATTTTGAAGGCCTAATGATCTTCTTTTTAATGTGGAGTTTGTACTTACTTCACATTGGTAAATGGAGACTTGCAGCCATACCCTTAGCCGCATCTGTTTCAGTTAAATTAATTCCGCTATTATTCTTACCTCTGTTTTTTCAATGGTTCACAGCCTCTAACGATAATGATAAAAGAAGATCTTTTAGTTTCCTTGGAATAAAAAATTTACTAACATTCTATATTATAATTGGAATAATTATCCTTGGATTATTTACACCATTCTACTCGGCTACCTTTATTGAAAATTACACCCAAACCATTGGATTGTGGTTTCAGAAATTTGAATTCAACGCAAGCTTGTACTACATCGCTAGAGCCATTGGTTATGGCTTTCGCGGGTATAATGAAATTGCCACTATCGGAAAATGGATCGCGATCATTGTGTTTTTAGTTGTGGCAGTATTAGCTATTTTTAGGAAGAACAAAAACATTTTACAACTCATTACCACGATGCTTTTGGCTTTGTCCTTTTACTATTTTACTGCAACCACTGTGCATCCATGGTATATTGCAACACTGCTCATTTTAAGTGTTTTTACGGGGTTTAAATTTCCGTTAGTGTGGAGCGGTGTCATTATCCTCAGTTACCTAGCATACCTCCACGTTGATACGTCCGATAAATCTGAGAATCTTATCGTTATCACCTTAGAGTACAGTATTGTGTACGGGGTTTTCCTTTGGGAACTTTTTATAAAAAAGCACCAAACAACTAATTTCCTGAGCTAACTCTGAATCGTTATTGCCGAGTAAAAAGAGTCAATAATATGACGCAACCGCAAATAGATTTTCACCGAAAAGCGGTGTTTCTAAAATTTTATTCTATCGGTTTTAAACTCTCAACGCGGTAAATAACCTCGTCGTCTGAATCGTCTTCAACAAACGTTATTCGGAAATCTGTGTCAATTAGACTTTTATCGTTTTTTAAATCGTATTGCTTTAAAACGCGTGGATGTACTTCTTCAAAAGCTAACTCCTCGCCATTTTCAAACCAAAACGTAAAATAACCGTTTTTGTAGGATTTAAAAACAGCTGTTCTCATGGTTCTTTATAATTGGTTAATCGTTATCGTCTTCGTTGTCATCATCATCATCCAAGTCTTCATCCAGAATCTCAGGATCCTGAACTGCTTCCGGATCATCCGTGTCAAAATCTTCATAATCATCTTCATCGTAGTTTTCCATAGTAACGGCAAGCTTGGTACTCACTTTTACTAAATATTTTGTGTCTTCCGTATTTACTTCAACAGCTTCAATAATTTCGTTATGCTGATTTCGGAATGAAATAATCTGATCGTCGTCATAACCATCAGGATATTTCTCAACTAACATAGCCAAAATTTCCGGGGTTAATTTTTTAAAATCTACAATGACACGCTTACGGTTATCATTTTTATTTTTCATTATAGTGGATTTAAATTTCTTTATAGCTTTAATTTACATGCCCAAAAGATAAGCAAAAATTAATGGCGCAACAATAGTGGCATCACTTTCTACAATAAATTTTGGAGTATCAATATCTAATTTTCCCCAGGTTATTTTCTCGTTGGGTACTGCTCCAGAATATGATCCGTAGCTCGTTGTAGAATCACTAATCTGACAAAAATAACTCCAGAAAGGGGTGTCTGTACGCTCCAGGTCTTGGTACAACATCGGCACTACACAAATTGGAAAATCACCGGCAATACCACCACCAATCTGAAAAAACCCAATCCCCTTCTCCGAATTATCGGTGTACCAATCAGCAAGAAAAGTCATGTATTCAATTCCTGATTTCATCGTGCTGGCCTTCAGCTCTCCTTTCACAACATAACTGGCAAAAATATTACCCATGGTACTGTCTTCCCAACCGGGACAAACAATGGGTAGGTTTTTTTCTGCTGCGGCGTACATCCAGGAATCCTTAATATCAATCTCATAATATTCCTCCAGAACACCGGAAAGTAACATTTTATACATGTATTCATGCGGTAAATAACGCTCACCCTTGGCTTCAGCATCTTTCCAAATAGCATATATGTGCTTTTGCAAACGACGAAACGCTTCTTCTTCTGGGATACAGGTGTCAGTAACCCTATTAAGTCCTTTTTCCAAAAGGTCCCACTCTTCTTTTGGTGTTAAATCCCGATACTGTGGTACACGTTTATAATGTGAGTGCGCTACTAAATTCATGATATCTTCTTCCAGATTCGCTCCGGTGCAAGAAATAATATGCACCTTATCCTGACGAATCATTTCAGCAAAACTCTTTCCTAATTCAGCGGTACTCATAGCACCTGCCAACGACACTAGCATTTTAGCGCCTTTATTTAATTGATCTTCATAACCCTTAGCAGCGTCTACAAGAGCAGCTGCATTAAAGTGTAAATAATGTTTTTCTATAAATTGAGAGATTGGTCCTTTTGTACTCATTATCGTTTTTAATTTTTAAAACTTTATATTAATCAGTGTTTTGGCTGTGTATCATACCCTAAAATATGAAGCAAGTCTTCACTTTTTTGTTGCTCACTAAACACTTTTGTTGTTAATGTTCCATCAGCGGCCTTATCGATCAAAATATGTTTTGGCGACGGAATTAAACAGTGTTGTAAACCCCCAAAACCACCTATGGTTTCCTGGTAGGCACCGGTATTAAAAAACCCGATATACAGCGGCTTATCCTTATGATATTTTGGTAAATAAATCGCATTCATATGTTGTTCACTGTTATAGTAATCGTCACTATCGCAGGTTAAACCTCCTAAAAGTACACGCTCATAACTTTCCTGCCAGCGATTTATTGGCAGTAAAATAAAACGTTTGTTTATAGCCCATGTATCCGGAAGTGTGGTAATAAAAGACGAATTGATCATATTCCACTTTTCGCGGTCATTCTGTTGTTTTTGGTACAACACTTCATAAATGGCACCACCACTCTCACCAACGGTAAAACTACCAAATTCTGTAAATATGTTCGGAACATCTACACCTTCCTCCTCACAAGTCAGTTGGATCTGGTTTATGATTTCATCAATCATATATTCATAATCAAATTCAAAAGCCAGAGAATTTTTAATTGGAAAACCGCCACCAATATTTAGGCTGTCCAACGTAGGGCAAATCCTTTTCAAACTGGTATAAACACGCAAACATTTCAATAGTTCGTTCCAATAATAGGCGTTATCGCGAATACCGGTATTAATAAAAAAGTGTAGCATTTTAAGCGATACCCTTTTGTTACCCGCAATCTGATTTTTATAAAACGGTAAAATATTTTTATAGCCAATTCCAAGTCGGGAGGTGTAAAATTCAAACTTAGGCTCTTCTTCTGAAGCGATCCGGATACCCACATTGAATTTTCCTTTTATCTCCTGTGACAACAGGTCGATCTCCTCATAATTATCAATTATCGGAATAGCATTTTTATGCCCGCCATTAATTAATCTTGCAATGTTGGTAATATATTGTGCACGTTTAAATCCATTACTAATAACATAGGTATCATTAGTGATTTTTCCTGAAGCCTTCAACTGTTCAACAATATCAATATCAAAAGCCGAAGAGGTCTCAATATGGATGTCATTTTTCAAAGCCTCATCCAGAACATGCTTAAAATGCGAACTTTTGGTACAATAACAATAATGGTATTGTCCCTTGTAACCATACTTTTTTATGGCATCATTAAACCATTTATTAGCCCGGTTAATGTTGTTCGATATTTGTGGTAAATAAGTGAATTTCAGCGGAGCGCCATACTGTTTCGTGAGTTCCATTAAATCAATATCATGAAACTGCAATTGGCCTTTTTCGACCTTAAATTCTTCCTGAGGAAAATCAAAAGTCTGATTTATTAAATCAAAGTATTTCGTGTTCAAATTGTAATAAAAAAAAATTAAAAATTAGGTTCTGTCCTTAAAAGTAAACAATGAGGTAAACAAAACCAATCAAATACGAATTTGATTTTTAGTTATAGGCACGAAACCATAGCTGTTAAGAACAGTATGAATTGAAATAGCGGAAGTTAGCTTTAAAATTCGGTTACTTAATCTGTAAGCTGCTTTTGAATATGACTTCCTAATGTTCAAAAGCCCGAACATAGAAACAGGTTTCAATTTGTTCAGCTAAAAGTGCGGCAAATGTAATTTATTTTTCAATACAGCAAAGCGTTTTAAAAAAAATTTCAATGTGGCTTAGTGTACAGGAAGAAATAACAGCTAAATTAATCCAACAAAGGCATTTTTAAAGGTCTTTTTTTTTAGGGCGTTACTCCCGCAAAAAAGCGGGAGTCGGGCTTTTCGCAGTCGCGCTCTTTGAGGCGCTCCAACAATGCTTCAATCCCTAACGCAAAAGAACTTCATAGCTAAAAACCATCCAAAGGAATACCTAAAAATATAGTGTAATTAAACCGCTAACTATTTACTCACCCACGTATTTTCGATGAATTATTTATCTACTTTTGGTATGGAAAATAATGCCATAAATCAGTTAAAAAATAAATATTTCTTGTGAAAACAAAAGAACCCTACAGTAAAAAATTTCTATTTGTGTCGCGTTGGGGCGAATCATTGGATATTATCAATACGATAAAATCTGAAGGTCATGCGGTTAAAATGTTTATTGAAGATAAAGCCTCCAAAGAAATCGGTTTTGGTTTTGTAAATAAAGTTGCTCATTGGGAGAAGCATATTGATTGGGCCGATATTATTGTTTTTGATTATACCGGTTATGGTAAAATTGCTAGCGAACTAAGAAGTAAAGGAAAACTTGTTATTGGCGGAACCGAATACACAGATAAACTTGAATTAGACAGAAATTTTGGGCAGTCTGAACTCCAAAAACATAAAATTAAGGTTATCCCATCCGAAGAGTTCACCTCATTTAATGATGCCATACATTACATTAAAGCTCATCCAAACACCTATGTAATTAAACCTTGTGGCGAAACCCAAGAGCTTAAACAATTACTTTTTGTTGGAAACGATGATGAAGGATTAGATGTTATTCGTGTCCTTAAAGCTTACGAAAAATCCTGGGGTAATAATTTTGGAAACTTTCAATTACAACGAAAAGTAAAAGGCGTTGAGGTATCCATTGCCGCATTCTTTAATGGAAATGAATTTATTTACCCCATCAATATTACCTTCGAGCACAAAAAACTATTCCCAAAAGAATTGGGTGTTTCTACGGGCGAAATGGGAACTAGTATGTTTTGGACAAAAGATTCTCCGATTTTTGAAGCCACCTTATTGAAATTTCAAAATACACTTTCTAAACATAACTATATTGGGCATATCGATATTAATTGTATTGTAAACGGAAATGGCATTTATCCTTTAGAATTTACCTCCAGATTTGGTTATCCTCAAATTTTTATCCAAAGCGATGGCATCATGGAACCCTTGGGAGAATTGTTTTTTAAATTAGCTTCTAAAAAACAATTTAAGATGAATGTTAAAAAAGGATTTCAAATTGGTGCATTTATAGTAGTACCTCCATTTCCTTACGATGATAAAAAAACATTCGACTTGTTTTCAAAAGATGCCGTTGTGGTAATTAAAAAGAACGGAAAAGAGGGTGTACATCCTATGCATTTAAAAAAGGTAAATGATGAATGGTTAATTACCGGCAACACAGGTATTGCCGTTTTAGTTACAGGTTCAGGAAACACCATGAAAGATGCTCAGAGAATGATGTATAATAGAATTAATAACATCATAATTAATAACGCTTATTACCGCACAGACATTGGCGACCGATGGACTGAAGATTCCGATAAGCTTTGGTCATGGGGTTTATTATAAATAAGTTTAACACCATTTAAAAATGACTTTTGAAGCTTGCACAGATTATCTGGGATTTTTTAAAATACTCCCAAAAGATTGGCAGGAAAGCATAGTGCCAGTTTGGAAAAACTTTAAAGCGAGTACAAGCGGCTATTTACTGATTGATAATAATCAAATAATTGCCGGAGGTTTGGTGTTTTCAAAATGTCCCCCAGATATGTTATATGCCGAAAATGAGTCTAAGGCATGGTTTAACAAAGGCTTTTTGTATTTAGGTTTTATTTATGTTATTGAAGAAAAAAGACATCAAAACTTAGGCTCTGTTTGGTTAGATAATCTAAAAAAAAGGATTCCAAATCAAAAGTTTTGGTTAACGATCGAAGATTTAAAACTGGATGCTTTTTATGTGAAAAACGGATTTAAATATGTAAAATCATTTTACAATGACGGGATTGAGGAAGCGGTTTATACTTTTGAGGGATAGTAATTTTGATGATCTTTAGTTCGTGCAATAATTAACATCTGGTAATTCAATTGAGATAACCAAACCTTAACGCCAACCTGTTGGCAGGCAAACCTAATCCGTGCCTAGTCATTTGGTTCCGAGGCCACCATCTTCATCATATTCAAAATTCAGAGCATAAGTAAAATAATCATAATCCTTAGTTTTCGGAAGCTTATATTTATAGCTCGTTTCCAAACGCACTTCAAGTTCTATATAACCCTTTAATCCATCCATACCATTTTCAAATGGATTTTTATTAAGTATCAGAGTCGAATGCTCTATAATTTGCTTTGCTGTAACGTGTTCGGCAACCAAATCAGACCACAAACGGAAGCTTTGATGATTTAAATTTAAACTGCGATCTAACTGCAATTGGGTCTCATCACCGGTGGAGCCATTTGAATTTTCTAATTTAAAAACGATACTCTCCTCATTCACTTTAATAACCGAAAATTTTCGCGTATCTCGAGCATCTATTGGGTTATTACTAAATACCTGCTTGGTATTCTTAAAGTGCTTTGAATTTTCATCGATTGAAATGGTCTGACTGTAACTTGTATTCATAAAATGAAATAACAGGATCAGCCAAAAAAAGGAACTGAACTTAAACATGATGGTGATTAGTTGGTTAATAGCTCACCTAAGATACTAAAATTCAGCATAATAATCACAAAGGCGTTAATTTTTTTAATAGCTCATTTTTAGAAATAGATAAAGGAATAAACCCAAATACCTGTTATTAGTACCTTAGCGTACAAAGATAAAAATGGCTCGATTATTTCGAGAACCACATTTACGTGTTCATCTCATGGCAAGATTCGAATGGTAAAGATTACTTCTCTAAACTCTTAAAATAAGCATGTTTTTGGTAAAGACTACAGCATCTGCAATTGATCCAGCTCCTGCTTACTTAAGTGTTTCCAATGGCCACGTGGAAGATCTTTTTTGGTGAGATGCCCAATGGCCACGCAGTCAATACTAATAATGTTATAATTGAAGTGCTCAAAAATACTTCGGATAATACTATTTCCCGTATTCTTAATTTTCAAACCAATTTCTTTTTTAGTTGCCCCGTCGATATAACTTATTTCTTCAACAGTAATTAATTTGCCTTCCAATTTAAATCCACTCTGGATCTTCTTAAGATCTTCAAGTTTTAAATTCTTATCGAGTTCAATATGAAATAAGCGTGGTACACCATGCTTTGAATTGGTGAATTTATCGTGAATTTTATCATCATTGGTAAACAAAATCAACCCTTTAGAATTACGTCCTAAACGACCTATTGGTTTGATACTTGACTTGGTAGCATTGGCTACGAGGTCCATAACAGTCGAACCTTTACTATCACTTGTGGTGGTAGCAAAACCTTTGGGTTTATTCAGTAAGACATAGGCCTTTTTCTCCGGATTTATCCTCGTGCCATCAAACCGCACATCATCAGTAATTTTCACTTTGTAGCCCATTTCAGTGATAACCTTACCATTGACTGTCACCAAACCTGTGGCGATATGGGTATCAGCTTCCCGACGTGAACATATTCCGGCGTTAGCCACATATTTGTTTAAACGGATCTCGTCTGAGGCAGCCGATTTTTTAGGTGTAACTACTGCTTTTTTCACAGGGGCATTGCCACGCGCAAAACTTCCCGAACGCTTGTTTCCACTGCCACGTCCTGATGCTTTTCCCTTTCCTGTACTCCCTTGATGTCTGCTCATGCGTTTAAAATTTTAGTGCAAAGATATACTTAAAATAATCACTTCCTGTCTTGAAGGTCTTAATTTATTAAATACGATTTAAAACGACGCTTACTTTAATTAAAACAATACAAAAAACACCGGATACAATGATGAATTTTAGAATGTTATGCAAAATTAGGTAGTGTATTTTCTGCTTTGATAAACGTAAGACCCAGAGAAAAATAAGCAATAAAAACGCACTAAAATAAAAATATAAATCCATGTACCCGATATCAAAATAATTCAATAATAAATAGGTAGGGATCAAAGTCAAAAGCGACAATACTGTAAGCATAACTTTCGAAACCTTTTCCCCATAAACCACAGGAATAGTGTGGTAATTTTGAACCAGATCACCCTTGATGTTTTCAAGATCTTTGGTTAGCTCACGCATGGAAATAAGTAAAAATAAATACATGGCATGAATGAAAATAACCGTCTCGAAATTTTTGTAATAGAGGAAAATAGCAAAGAAGGGAGTAATGGTGAGTATGGCTGAAGTTAAATTGCCAATAAAGGGTAATTTTTTAAGCTTATGCGAATAAAACCAGATACCAAAAATATAAAAGGAAAAAAACAATACGGCATTAAACGAGACATAACTGGCCATAATGGCTGCGGCGAAGTTAAGAACAAAGTAAAAAGACAGTTTTGTATTCTGGCTTACGAATTGGTCCAGCTGCGTTTTTAAGGGTCGGTTGATCAAATCTTTTTCCGAGTCGTAAAAATTATTAATGATATAACCGCCGGCAATCGTTGCTGCAGTAGCTAAGACCAGCATCAGCAAGTTTTCATCAAAAAGAACGGACCGTACGGGTTTATCATGAGCCATGATATAAATTGACGCCAAGTATTGCGCAATGATCATGATCAAGATATTATATCCCCGAATAGCAGAGAACATACTAAAGAACTTGAGAATTATATGTTTCTGTTTTGTTGAAGTCATACCATAACCTAATTAGGTTCTGTCCAAACAGAATACCTCATTTAAAAAAAGAAGTTGATCTTAGAAGTTATATACAACCTCCAGCTTATAGTCTGAAAGCGCTTGTTTCGCCTTTTCAATATCTTCGGTAAACCCTAAAATATAGCCACCTCCACCGGAACCGCAAAGCTTAAGATAATACTCATTGGTTTCCAGGCCATTTTTCCAAAGCTCATGGAATTGCGCAGGGATCATAGGCTTAAAATGATTTAGAACGATCTTGGATAATTGCTTAGTGTTTTTGAAAAGTGATTTGATATTTCCGGTTAAAAAATCCTCAACACAGGCATCAGTATGCTTTATAAACTGATCTTTCAACATATTACGGAAACCTTCCTGTTTCATGTTCTCCATGAAAATACGAACCATCGGTGCGGTCTCGCCGGTAACACCACTATCAATTAAAAATACAGCGCCTTTGCCATTGCTTTGTTGCGCCGGAATACCAGTAGCTTCAATATTATCTTTGGAATTTATAAGAATTGGAATACTTAAATAACTGTTCAAAGGATCCAAACCGGATGATTTTCCATGAAAAAAAGACTCCATTTCAGCAAAAATGGTTTTTAAGCTTAAGAGTTTTTCTCGGGTTAAATTTTCCAGAACAGTAATCTTGTCTTTCGCATAGTTGTAGTAAATAGCGGCAACCAGAGCACCACTACTACCAACCCCATAACCTTGCGGAATAGAAGAATCAAAATACATACCCTCTTCCAGATCCCGGTTTAAGGCTTCAATATCGAACTGTACTAAATCAGGATCAATATTCTCTAAATAAGAAGCAAAACGTTTTAAGCCTTCATTAGATTTTTTAGCTTTTTCCGAAGACTCCTTTTCCACCTTTAAAGCACCATTATAAAAATTATAAGGTATCGATAATCCTTTAGAGTCTTTGATGATACCATATTCACCAAAGAGTAAGATTTTAGAGTAAAAAAGAGGGCCTTTCATTCAGCAATTTTTTTTTGATAGCGGGACAAAATTACAACAGTTTTGCACCAAAACCAATTTTGTCACTAATATAATGACCATTTTGGCAATATGCAACTAGTTCATTCTTAATAAATTCACCAACCTGTTCTGCATCGTTTTCAGGATACAAAACATGTACATTGGCACCAGCATCCAACGTAAAACACACATGGACCTTGGTCTTTTCACGAAAGGCCCAGATCGCATTTATAATTTTTAAGGTATTTGGTTTCATTAGAATAAAATAGGGCGAACTGGTCATCATCATCGCATGCAAGGTTAAAGCCTCCTGCTCCACCAAGGTTATAAAACCATTTAAGTCGCCTGATTTAAAAATACCTTTCAATCTTGAAATATGATCCTTTGCCTGCTGAAAACGCTGTGCCGCAAACGGATGTCCGTGCATCAAATTATGCCCCACCGTACTGCTCACCTGCTTTTCACCCTTATCCACTAATAGAATAGTATCGTGATAATTTTTAAAATTCTCATGAACCTCATACGGATATTTAATGCCATACAAATCCGAACTACCTTGTATCGCTTCATGTTTTCCCCAAACTACCAGGTCGCCTTCAATACTTCTACAAGCACTTCCAGAACCTAATCGTGCTAAAAATGACGCTTTTTTTATAAATAATTCTTCTGAAATATTGGGAGAAAGGGCTTTTTCAATACTCATTAAACATAGGGCCAAAGCACTCATTCCAGAGGCTGAGGATGCAATTCCTGAACTGTGAGGAAAGGTATTAGACGTTTCTATCCTAAAATGATAATCTTTTAAAAAGGGTAGATAGGCTTCTATGCGCTTAAAAAAAGTGAGGATTTTAGGTTTGAAATCGGGAACTTCTGAACCATCCAAAAACACCCTTACAGAAAATTCATCCTCCTCTATCTTTTTTAAAAAACGCAGTGTTGTGGTCGTTTTACAATCGTTCAACGTGAAACTTATCGACGGATTTTCAGGCATTTGCGGATCCCGCTTACCCCAGTACTTCACCAAAGCAATATTGCTGGGCGACGACCAGGTAAAGGCACCGCTATCAAGGTTTTTACTATAATTTTCAGGAATAAATTGTGCGTCCGTCATGGTATTCAAATCTGTGGGCAAAGATAATAACTTTCAGTATGTGCCCATGAAAAAATAAAAAATTAGGCCCCTATATTTTGAGCTGCTATAAAAGCACCAGTCCAGGCATTTTGAAAATTAAATCCGCCAGTTACGGCATCAATATTTAAAACCTCTCCAGCTAAGAACAGGTTTTTACAACACTTACTTTCAAAAGTTTTAAAATTGACATCCCTCAGGTCAACACCTCCGGCCGTAACAAATTCTTCTTTAAAGGTACTTTTCCCATCAATATGAAAAACCGCCTGAGTGAGCTGTTTTGTTAAATTATCTAATTGAATTCTGTTCAGATCAGCCCAACGTCCGGTTTCGTCAATTTCTGATGCTAGAACCAATTTTTCCCAAAGTCGTTTTGGAATATCAAAGCTGGTCCATTTACAAACTAATTTCTTAGCTAACTGTTGTTTCTGATCCTTTAAACCTTCAATTACTTTCTCATAACTCTGATTCAAAAAATTGATGGCCACTTCAAATTTATAATCCAATTTGGCCAGATCGAGGGCGCCAAAGGCGGAAAGCTTCAAAATAGCCGGAGCACTAAAACCCCAATGCGTTATGAGTAACGGACCTTCAGTTTCCAGATCAGTTCTTAAAACCTGAACATGAACCTGAGGAACAACGACTCCCGGAATGTCTTTAATGCGTTTATCAGCGCAATTAAAAGTGAATAGCGATGGTACTGGCGGCACAACAGTATGGCCTAATTGTTTTAGAACTTCCCAGATTTTTGGATTACTCCCCGTGGCAACAATTACAAAATGTGCTTTAAACACGCATTTCGAGGTTTCTATACTAAATTGATCATCATCTTTATGGATGGTTTTAACCGAATGATTCAAAAGGATGTCTACTCCGTTCTTTTCAGCCTCATCCAAAAAACAATCAATAATGGTCTGAGAAGAATCACTTTCGGGAAACATACGGCCATCGTCCTCTATTTTTAAAGCAACACCACGTTTTTCGAACCAGGCTATGGTATCACCGGTCATAAACTGGTGAAAAGGACCCAACAATTCTTTTTGTCCTCTTGGATAATTTTCAGTTAAGGGTTTTGGTATAAACTCAGCATGCGTTACATTACAACGACCGCCTCCGGAAATTTTCACCTTAGTTAGCACCGCGTTACCACGTTCTAAAATGCTTATTTTAAGATCAGGTCGTCGTTCAGCCAGGTTTATAGCAGCAAAGAATCCGGCCGCTCCACCACCTACAATAATCACATCCCTGCTTATCATATTTTATCGGGAAAATCGGTGATAATACCATCTACACCAAGTTTTTTCATACGTTTTATGTCATCAGGTTCATTTACCGTCCAGACATAAATTTTATAGCCTTTTTCGTGAATTTGACCCACATTATCCGAATTTAATAAAGTAAAATCAGGGTTTATAGCCTCTGCACTAATGGTTTCAGCGAAAGCTACAGCCCGATCTACATTGGTTTCCGTTAGGACCGCTAAGGGTATATTTTTGTTGTGGGTGAAGGCCTTGGTCAAAAGGTCTTCTTTAAAACTAGAAATTATAAAATCGGAATAAGCCCAGCCCTTTTTTTTGACATAGGTTTCGATTATATCACAAGCTTCAGCTGCCGTACCATTACCCTTTAGCTCCACATTAACAAAACACGTTCTGTCTACAAGATCTAAAACCTCAACCAACGTTGGGATCGGATAGTTTTGAAGCACTTTAAGTTTTTTTAAGGCCTTTAATGTATGATCTGAAACTTTCCCTTTTCCATTTGTAAGCTTCTCCAAGGAAAAATCATGGAAAACAACCAAATCGCCCGAGGCACAAACATGAACATCCAATTCAATACCATCGACACCCAGATCGATCGCTTTTTTAAACGATGGTAATGTATTCTCAGCAACATACCCTTTGGCGCCTCGATGTCCGATATTTAGTATTTTGTGTTTCATGTTAACTTTTTGGTCGCATAAGTCCTTCTTGAGCTACTGAAGCCACTAATTTTCCATCTCTAGTAAAAATATTTCCTCGGGCAAAACCCCTAGCTGCATGAGCATTTGGTGATTCAATTGAAAAAAGTAACCAATCAGTAAAATCGAAATCTCTGAAAAACCACATGGAATGGTCGAGGCTTGCCGATTGAATATTGCCCCAGTGCGCTTTACTGGCATGCGGATTCATAGCTGATACCAAAATATTATAATCTGATATATAGGTTAGGATCTGTTGCTTCGTAGCTAAATCTAAATTACCCACATCACCTTTGAGTTTAAACCAAACATCATTATACGGCGGTAAATCTTTTCGTTCTAAAGGATTGCCAATTACGGTTGGTTTAAAATCGATTGGGCGATCAATCTCAAAAAAGGCTTTCAGCCCACTAGGTAAATAGTCATTGTATTGATGCAAGATATCCGTCCAACTTAAAAGCTCCTCAGGCTGCTTTAATCCAGATTTCATAGATTGTTGATGACTGTAACCGGATTCCTTTTGATGAAATGAAGCCGCCATGATAAAAATAATACTATCTTTTTGACTAGCCGTAACCCGACGTACGGAAAAGCTACCGCCATCACGAAGAATATCGACTTTATAATCAATCGGAATTTTAAGATCGCCTGCTTCTAAAAAATAGGCATGTAAGGAGTGAAGAATGCGCGCTTTATCCACGGTTCTGTAGGCTGCATTGGCTGCTTGCGCTAAAACCTGCCCACCAAAAACCTGCGGACTTCCAATAGAACTGCTAATTCCTGTAAATGTGTGGTCACTTACATGATCTAAAATGAGAAGTTCCAATAAATCGTCGACTGAAGTCATCTATTTAGTTTTTATGTAAAAGTAGGAACTAAACCTAAGTAATAAAAACCTCAGAGATTAAAGTATTGCGTGTTGTTATATAGATTTTCGTCAAAAGCATATAAAAAGGCACCTCTTCTTGAGGCTGTCATGTCTTTTTCACCGAGCTTCACAATAGCCTCTATCTGGGCTATCTTTCTTCGAAAATTACGTTTATCAAGTGGTTCATCAAGAATGCCCTCGTATAAGGCTTGAAGTTGTGGAATTGTAAATTTTTCAGGGATTAAATTTAGTGCTATTGGCGTGTTCCTTACGCGACGGCGTAAGCGTATAATTGCGGCCTCAACCATATCTATATGATCAAAAGCCAATTCCGGCAGGTCATTAACAGGAAACCATTTGGCACCGTGATCCTTTATTTTGTCATCATCGTATTCGGATCGTAAGATCAATGCTGTATAGGTTATGGATATGGTCCGGCCTCTGGGATCACGATTGGCTTTACCAAAGGCCTTCACCTGCTCCATATACACATTTTCTAAACCAGATAAATTGTACAAAACACGATTGGCGGCTTCATCGAGATCTTCATCATTGCCAATGAATCCGCCAATTAATGACCATTTTCCTTTTTGAGGTTCTGCCTCTCTATGAATTAAAAGACATTCTAATCTATTATTATTGAATCCAAAAATAATACAATCCACAGCGATCTTAATCTGCTGGGTTTGCTGATCAAATAGACTTTCAATTCTCATGTGTATAAGGACACGCTATAGATTAGTTCCCTTTCTTGTAATCTTCAAGAAACTTCGCCAAGCCTATATCCGTTAATGGATGTTTTAGTAATCCTGTAATAGACGATAACGGACCGGTCATTACATCACTACCCAATTTTGCACAGTCGATCACGTGCATCGTGTGACGAATAGACGCCGCTAAGATTTGGGTTTCAAAACCGTAATTGTCATAGATTTGTCTGATCTCGGCTATAAGATTTAAACCGTCGGTAGAAACGTCGTCCAAACGTCCTAAGAAAGGAGATACATAGGTAGCCCCCGCTTTGGCCGCTAATAAGGCTTGTCCTGCTGAGAATACCAAAGTCACATTCGTTCTGATGCCTTTATCTGAAAAATATTTACACGCTTTGATGCCATCAGCGATAACGGGTAATTTCACCACAATTTGTGGATGTAAAGCAGCAAGCGCTTCACCTTCCTTTACCATGCCTTCAAAATCTGTGGCAATGACTTCAGCACTTACATCACCATCTACAATATCACATATCTTTTTATAATGATTTGTAATATTTTCTGCCCCTGTAATACCTTCTTTTGCCATCAGGGAAGGATTGGTGGTCACACCATCTAAAATACCCAAAGCCTGGGCTTCTTTAATATCGTCTAGGTTTGCTGTATCAATAAAAAATTTCATACTATTATTGTTAAACTGTTTTTAAATAATTTAATACTTCTTGACTCACTTTTTCACCGGTAAATCCAAATTTATCATCAAGGACTTTCGCCGGAGCGGAATAACCGAAATGATCCACTCCAAATACAAAACCTTTTTCTCCAACCAGACCTTCTAAATTTACTGGTAAACCGGCTGTTAAACCGAATAATGGTTTGTTTTTTGGAATGACGTAGTTCTGATAGGCCTTATCCTGGGTTCTGAAAACACCTTCGGAAATTACCGAAGCAATATTCACTTTAAGGTTATGTTCAGATTCCAAAATGCCTGCTGCATCAATAAGGGTTGAAACTTCTGAGCCATTTGCAACAAGAACCACATCAGGATTATCAACCTCTTTCACCAAATACCCACCTTTTTCAGCGGCCAAGGCATCATTATATCGAGAATCACTCTGTGCCGGCACATCCTTGATACCCTGTCTTGAAAGAATCAAACCGGAAGGTGTGTTCTTATTTTCCAGAGCCATTTTCCAAGCTACACTAGTTTCAGCTGAATCAGCAGGTCGCAAAGCCATGAAACTAGCTTTACCACTATGGTTCTTTAATTTTTCTAATAATCGGATCTGCGCTTCTTGCTCAATTGGCTGATGTGTTGGTCCATCTTCCCCTACTCTAAAGGCATCATGCGTCCAAACAAACTTTACAGGCAATTCTTGGATACCGCTCAACCGAATGGCAGGTTTCATATAATCAGAGAATACGAAGAATGTGGCAACTACAGGAATGACACCACCATGTAAGGCCAAACCATTAGCAATAGCTGCCATGGTTAATTCGGCTACTCCAGCTTGTAAAAACGCTCCGGTGAAATCACCTTTTTGAAGAGCATGTGTTTTCTTTAAGAAACCGTCCGTTTTATCGCTATTCGAAAGATCGGCGGAAGACACGATCATGTTTTCAACATGCTCGGCTAAATAACCAAGAATATTCGCTGATGCAGCTCGGGTAGCCAAACCTTCTTTATGTACGATTTCAGAAAAATCTAATTCCGGTAATTCTCCTGAAAAGAAGAAATCTAGTTTTTTAGCCAAAGCTCCGTTATCTTTTTTCCAAGCCGATATTTTAGCTTTTTTCTGGGCAGCCTGCTCCGTTTTATTAGCAATTATTTCTTTATAGAACGAACTTACCTCCTCAAATATATCAAATGGATTTTCCGGATCAGCACCTAAATTTAAAAGTGTTTTTTCATAATCTGCTCCGGTATTCCCAATAGGCTGACCGTGAAGTTCTGTATACCCTTCAAACATAGCACCTTCAGCAGTTACACAACCTTTCCCCATTATGGTTTTTCCTATAATTAAGGTTGGTCTTTCAGTTTCATTGTTTGCCTCAGTTAAGGCTTTACGAATCTCATCGTGATCATGTCCGTCAATAGTAATAACCTTCCAACCCCAGGCCTTATATTTCATAGCAGTATCCTCAGTGGTTACTTCATCCGTAGGAGTTGATAATTGAATATCATTTGAATCGAAAAACATGATAAAATTACTTAAGCCTAAATGACCCGCAATACGGCCGGCACCCTGAGATATTTCTTCCTGAATACCGCCGTCTGAAATAAATCCATAAATTTTATGATTCATCCAATCTCCAAAACGGGCCTGTAAAAACTTGGCTGCTATAGCGGCACCAACTCCCATGGTGTGTCCTTGCCCAAGTGGTCCCGAGGTATTTTCCACACCACGTTTTACATCCACTTCAGGATGCCCAGGTGTTATCGATCCCCATTGTCTGAATTGCTCCAAATCAGATTTGGCATAATTCCCTAACAAGTAATATTGTGCATACATCAATGTAGACAAATGTCCGGCATCCATAAAAAATCGATCTCTGAACGGCCAGGTCATATCGGTAGGATCGTAATTAAAGAATTCTGAATAAAGGATGTGCATATAATCCGCACCACCCATGGGGCCTCCCGGATGTCCTGATTTTGCTTTTTCTACCATGGCTACGGCTAGTGCTCTAATATTATCTGCCGCTTGCTGATCGATTTTTTTGTTCATTGTAATATGTGCTTAAATTGTGTTGATTATGACTTTTGTTAACATAAAGTTGATAACATTCATGACGAAACTTTTTATAATCTCCGCATAAAAATATCTTTGCAAATATATAATAAAAAATCCATAAGTGTCATCATGACACCTATGGATTTTTTTAGTTTTTTTATTTCTTGAAGTTTTAATACTCAATTAATCCTGAAATTCAATCCGAAGAATTTCTGAACAAAACGCGATAACCACCATACAAAAAAAGAGGAAATTCAATAATAGCGTTAAATTCACTAACTTAGCACCTCAACATAAAATTATCAAGGTGAGGTATTGCAGAACACTCATTTATATTTTATTCTTTAGTATTTTTTTTTCCGCGGCTCAGGAATTACCTCCTATTGCCATTTATGAATCAAAAGTTTATAACGCTGAAAATCAAAATTGGAGTATTTCGCAGTCTAAAGACCACTACATTTACGTTGCAAACAACAGCGGATTGCTAGAATTTAATGGTTCCCGATGGAAATTATTCCCATCTCCCAGTGGTATTATGCGTTCTGTTCATGTCATTGACAATTTAATTTATACCGGAAGCTATCGGGAGTTTGGATTTTGGAAAGAAAACTCCTTTGGCATTCTGGAATACCATTCCATTTCCGACGAACTTGACATTGAATTTTTTGAAGACGAAGAATTCTGGAATATTATTGCAGTTGATGAATACATTCTGTTTCAATCATTCAAAAGTATTTTCATTTATAATAAAAAAAATAACACCTACAGCCGCATTACGTCGGAAGGGATTATATATAAAGTATTTAAATTAGAAGATGACATATATTTCCAGGAAGAAAAAACGGGATTATACATGATAGACAACGGAGAATCCAAATTGGTCTCTGACGATCTTGTAATTAAAGAAAATCTACTCGTTAATATTTATAAGGAGAAAGATACCATCTTAATCGAAACCGAGAATAATGGGTTTTACACCTTTAAGGAAGGTGCTCTTAATAAGTGGCAGGTCCCAGCCAATAAAGTATTAACAGAGGTTAGTGTTTATCGAAGTGCCAAATTACGTGATGGCTCATACATTCTAGGCACGCGATCTAACGGTATAATCCTTCTCTCACCTTCTGGAGAAATTATAAAACAGATCGATACAGAAACCGGTTTGAGCAACAATACCATTCATTATATTTTTGAAGACGATAAGGAAAACATTTGGTTGGCATTAGATAATGGTATCAATTGCATCAATATGACCTCTCCCTTTTCGTTATTCACTGAAAATGAAGGTAAGCTTGGTACTGTTTACGCATCTTTGATTTATGAAAATACCTTATATCTAGGTACCAATCAGGGCTTGTTTTACAAACCACTGGATTCTAAAAGCACCGTCTTCAATCTCATAAAGAATACTCAAGGACCCGTTTGGAACTTAAGACTTATTGACGATACCTTGTGGTGTTGTCATGACAGCGGTACCTTTATTATTAAAAACAACAAGGCTACATTAGCTTTGGAGGCCCGGGGGGCATGGGATATTAAACCCATTCCTGATCATCCGAAACTGTTTTTACAGGGAAATTATAGCGGCCTTTATATTATTGAAGCTGATAATCAAGGGTGGCACATCCGAAACAAAATTGAAAACTTTGATATTTCCAGTAGGTTTTTCGAGATTCAAGACAACACCATTTTTGTGAGCCATGAGAATAAAGGTGTATTCAGAATTAAAGTAAATCCTGAACTGACCAAAGCACAAGAAACTGAGATCGACACAACTGTAGGAAAAAGCCTAAAATCTTGTGTTGTAAAATACAATGGTTCTATATTTTATAGTACCGCCTCAGGTGTATACCGATTTAATAATCAAGATAATAAGTTCGAAAAAGACAGTATTTTATCTAAGCTTTATACTAAAGACTCTTATTTGTCTGGAAAAATGATTTTAGATAAAACGCAAGACATGCTATGGAATTTTTCAAAGGACAATCTGAATTATATTACTACAGGGAAATTTGCCAAAACACCGGAAATTAATCGTATCCCAATTTCAAGAACATTATCCAAAGGATTAACGGGATATGAAAATATTGCCTGGCTTAAAGACGATCAGTATCTCATTGGCACCTCAAGCGGTTATGTTGTTTTGGACATGAATAAATTGAAGAAAAAAGATTACAAAATAAACATAAATACCATCCAAACCCATTCCATTGCGGATAGTACTTCATTAGTGGAATTAGGCAGTAATAAAACATTTGAATACAAATACAATAATATTACGTTCGAATACAATGTACCGGAATTCGATAAATATTTGGATGTATATTACCAATACAAACTAGATGGCTTGTATTCCAGTTGGAGTGAATGGTCGGATACGCCAATAAATGCATTTCAAAATTTACCTTTTGGTGATTACACCTTTTCCGTTCGGGCCAAAGTTGGAAATACACTATCTCAAAATACGGCGTCATACACATTCGCCATTGACAGACCCTGGTATTTATCGCAAACCATGATCATTGCTTATGTACTTTTTGTAATTATATTCTCTATAATTATGCACAACATTTACAAGCATTATTACAAACAACAACGTGAACGTCTGTTGGAAAAAACCACAAGAGAACTAGAATTAAAGGAATTAGAAAACAAACAACAACTCATGCGTTTCAATAATGAAAAACTTCGGCAGGATATTGAAAACAAAAATAGAGAACTGGGGATTTCAACTATGAGTTTGATTAAGAAGAATGAATTCTTAAACAATATTAAAAAGGAACTGGAAGGCATAGATAATGTGACGCAACTTAAGAAGATAAATAAAATAATTGATCGAAATTTAAGCGATAATGATGATTGGAAGTTATTTGAGGAGGCCTTCAATAACGCCGATAAGGACTTTTTGAAAAAGATAAAATCATCTCACCCGGAATTAACCTCAAATGATTTAAGACTATGTGCTTATTTACGTTTGAATTTATCCTCTAAAGAAATTGCACCCCTACTTAACATTTCACCACGTAGTGTCGAAGTGAAACGCTACAGATTACGTAAAAAGTTGAATTTGGAGCATAACGACAGTCTTTCCGATTATATTTTAGAAATATAATCCACAACATATAGGGAAATCACCTATACAACACCACAACATTGAGGGTTTTTCTGCCTATACAATACATTCCTAAATTCACAATAAACCACCAAGAATATTAAGGTTTTCACAAATTTGAGCGTTTTTTTTTGCCTTGTATGTTTTTTGTAAAGGTGTTAAATACTTGTTAACAAAAAGTGCTTAATACATTTACAAAAAACTAAAACTTAACTCAAATGAGACAAACCTTTTTAAAAATTCTAGCTCTTCTGTGTGTCACCGTAGCCAGTGCACAAACAGTTCAGGTTAGTGGAAATGTACAAGACGCTTCTGGTATTCCGATTCCAGGTGTTAACGTTGTTGTTGTAAACACGAGTAAAGGAGCGGTAACCGACTTCGATGGTACTTTTACCATTGCAAATGTTGAAGTTGGCGCAACCCTTTCTTTCAGTTACGTTGGCTACGTAACAAAAACTTTACAAGTTACTGATGGTAGTGCGCTTGCTGTAACCATGCAAGAAGACCTTTCTCAATTAAACGAGGTTGTTGTTATTGGTTATGGTACACAAACCAAAAAGGAAACTACCGGTGCTGTTAGTGTTATAGGGGCGCAGGATATTGAGGCGCTTAAACCACAACGTATTGAACAAGCGATACAAGGTCAGGTTGCCGGTGTAAATATTACGACACAATCCGGTTCTCCAGGTGGTGGTGCTAATATTAGTATCCGTGGTATTTCTACCAATGGCGATAGTAGACCATTAATTTTGGTGGATGGGACGAGAATTGAAGACCTTAGTGTTATAAATCCATCGGACATTGAAAGTATCAACATACTTAAAGATGCCACCGCCGGTATTTATGGTGTTCAAGCGGCAAACGGTGTTATTTTGATCAAAACAAAATCAGGTCGTAAAGAAATGCCTCTTAGCGTTGAGTACGATGCATATGGTGGTTTTCAGCAAACGACACGAAAAATTCCAGTGTTAAACGCTACAGAATATGCCTTAATAGTGAATGAAGCTTTAGCGGCAGCTGGTAATGTGCCACCATACACTAATATAGGTACCTTGGGTGTTGGAACAGATTGGCAAGATCAGGTTTTTGAAGATGCGCCAATTCAAAATCATAACATTCGATTGAGTGGTGGTGGAGAAAAAAGCACATATTCATACAGTGGTGGTTTCTTGACTCAAGATGGTATTGTTGGCGGTTCGTCATCAAACTATACACGTTTAACGAATAGCGCAAATTATAATGTTGATTTCCTAGATAACTTTAAATTAGCTACAGGAGTGAGATTAACACGTTCTAATAAAAGAAACCTTCCCGAAAACTCAAACGCATCTGTACTATTCAACGCACTAAACATGAACCCTGTTTTGGGTGTAAGAGACGCCAATGGCGAGTATACTATTGCAGATGGATTGGGAGCTGAGGTTATCAACCCTATCGCACAGATCGATGACAATTATAATAGAACTAAAATTTTTAGATTAAGTGGTAACGCGAGTCTTTCTTATGAATTTTTAGATCACTTTACCGCGCAATCAAACATACAGTTCAACTACGCTGAAGTTAAAGGTAAAATATTCGATCCTACCGCCTTCTTTGGAAGTGGAAAGGTATTTAACGTACTCGATGAAGCTACTGTTACCCTTACTAACACATATTACAGAGATTACATTTTTGATGCGTTTGTTAAGTATGAGAACAAATTTAATGACACTCATAACTTAAAAGTACTTTTAGCAACATCCGTTTCAAAAGAAACTGGTGAGTTTAAAGGTGGAACTGGTTTTGGTTTACCAACTAATGATCCGGCGCAAGCTACTTTAGAAAATGCTAATACTGTTCAATTATTAAACCGGACAACAGGAAGATACCGAACCTTTGATACCAGACTGTTATCATATTTTGCTAGATTACAGTATGATTATAAAGGTAAATATTTACTTTCTGGAGTTATTCGTCGTGATGGATCTTCAAACTTCGGCCCAGAAAACAAATTCGGTTACTTCCCTTCCGGCTCTGTAGGATGGGTTGCTTCTGATGAGAATTTTTTGAAGGATAGCAAGTCAATTAACTTTTTGAAATTAAGAGCTTCTTATGGTATTATTGGTAACTCAAGAATTGGAGCCTTCAGATACCTATCACTATTAGATGGTGAAGGTACTTACATCTTCAATAACCAAGAAATTATCGGTACCGCCAGTGGCGCCATTGGTAACCCTGAAATCAAATGGGAGAAACAAAAGACCTTAGATATTGGTTTTGATATGAAGTTAGCTAACAATAAAATTAGTATCACAGCCGATTACTTTAAAAAGCGTACAGAAGATTTACTCGTGATCCCTCAAATTTCAGGTCTTTTAGGTGTCGGTGGTGCTCCTTATGTGAATGGTGGTATTGTTGAGAACGAGGGTGCTGAATTAGTATTAGGATACACCAATACCTTTGCCAACGATCTTAAGTTCAGTATTAATTACAATGTAACCTATTTAAGAAACGAAGTGAAGTATGTGAATACAGACACTGGAGTTCTTGAAGGTGGCGCCTTTGGTATTGGACAGCCTGCACCATCTCGAATGGAAGCCGGTCATCCGCTTGGATATTTCTACGGATTTCAAACCGATGGGATCTATCAAAATCAAGAAGAAATTGACAACTCTGCAGTAGGTAACGTTGCACCACAACCGGGTGACATCAGATATATAGATCAAAATAATGATGGCGTTATTAACGAGGATGATAAAGTGGATATAGGAAACCCAATTCCGGATGCTACGATGGGTCTGAATATTAGTTTAGATTATAAGAATTTTGATTTTTCTGCGTATGCGTTTGCTTCAATAGGAAATGATATTGTAAGAAACTATGAAAACACGAACCCACTAACCAACAGCACGGTTTACAGATTAAGACGATGGACAGGACCTGGAACGACTAACGAGTATCCAAGAGTTACCGGTGGAACATCTCCTAACAATTTATTTTCTGATTTCTTTGTAGAAGATGGTTCTTTTATTCGTTTGCAAAATGTGCAGTTAGGATATTCTCTATCTAGTAAAGTTTTAGAAGATTCTAAGATTAATAAACTGCGTTTTTATGTTTCTGCAAATAACTTATTTACACTAACAGAATATAGTGGTTACGATCCAACAGCATCTACAGGTGCTCCAATTGGAGGCGGTATAGACCAAGGTTTCTACCCAAGTGCTAAAACATTCCTATTAGGTGTTAACTTAAAATTTTAATTAAGTCATTATGAAAAATATAAATATTAAAATCCTTGCGTTATTTGCTTTAATAGCAATGAATTCATGTTCTGATGATTTTATTGATGTAAAATCACCAGATCCGAACACAGAGGATTTCTTCAACTCTGAAGAAGATTACCAAGATGCTTTGGTTGCCGCTTATGATATGCTGCAATCTACTGCAAAAATTTATCAACTGGGCGAGATTGCCTCAGACAATACCCTATGTGGTGGACAAGATGCATTAGACACACCTGGATTTCAGGAAATAGACGACATGATCCACACACCTGTAAATGCGCAGCTTAGAGATATCTGGACATGGATGTATACTGGTGTTAATCGTGCGAATTACATTATGGAATTTAAGGATAAACTCGATTTTCCTAATAAAACCAGTGTACTTGCACAAACAAGATTCCTTCGCGCCTATTACTACTTCCAATTAACAAAGTGGTTTGGAGATGTGCCTATGGCCATTGACACACGAATCCAGTTTGGTGATCAATTCGAAATAGATCGTACGCCTCAAGCTCAGGTTTATGCTCAAATTGAAGAAGACCTGGAATTCGCTGCAGCTAATTTACCGGTAACCGTAAATCAAACCGGCAGAATTACCAAAGGTGCAGCACAAGCCCTTTTAGGAAAAGTGTATTTATTCGATAAAAAATATCCTGAATCAGCTGCCGTGTTAAAAAGCTTGATAGATAGTGGCACATACCGCTTATTAACACCAACTGAAGCACCGTTGATGTGGGAAAACGAGCAAGAAAACAATGATGAATCTGTTTTCGAGATTCAGTATTCTGATGTTGACGGAGGTTCTTATGCCTGTTTCTATTGTTTAGAAGGTAACTACGCTATAGGTTTTAATGGCCCAAGAGAATATGAAGGTCCTGTTTTCGATTTTGGATACAGTTTTAATGTTCCTACCCAAGAATCATTTGATGCTTATGAGGATGGTGATATCCGCAGAGATTATTCTATTTTGGATATTGTTCAGTGGCTAGCTGATAACCCTGAGGCCTCTTACAATGAGAATGCCGGTTATGAGCAAACAGGTTATTTCAACAGAAAATATATCGCACGTCAGGGTGACTTGAACCGTCCTGATCCAGCACTTACCAACCCTAACAATACCCGAGCTATCAGATATGCTGATGTTCTTTTAATGTATGCGGAGGCTTCTGCCAATGCTAATGGAGGTCCAACAACTGATTCTTATGAAGCATTAAACAAAGTTCACCGAAGAGCTTTTGGATTACCAATTGATACGGCTGATGCATCAGATTATTCAGGGCTTTCCTTAAACGCCTTTAACGATGTTATTTTAGTTGAACGTCGTTTAGAGCTTATGGGTGAAGGACATCGTTTCTTTGATTTGGTAAGAACAAATAAGGCATCAGATTATATTCCAGGTTTCCAATCTGGTAAACACGATCTATTTCCTATACCTATTCAAGAAATCCAGTTATCAGGAGAAAGATGGGCTCAAAATCCAGGTTACTAATAAAAAAACATAAGATATGAAAACATTAAAATATTTAATCAGTTTCGTTTTGGTACTCTTCGTGAGTTGCGATCCGGACAATAACGATTTAAGCTTTGTTGAGTCGGCCCAGTCTCCAACAGATATTTCATTAGCTTTTGAAATATCTCAGGACAACTCCGGTCTTGTCTCAATAACGCCGAACGGCATGGGTGCTGTAACCTATAATATTGATCTAGGTGATGGCAGTGAAGTACAAGCCTCAGTAAAACAAGGAGAAAGCTATGAACACGTTTATTCCGAGGGAACATATTCCCTCACGGTAGAAGCTATTGGCATTACAGGATTGAAAAATGTGGTAACACAAGATCTTGTAGTGTCATTCAAGGCACCTGAAAATTTGGTTATCGACGCACAGATCGATTCCGCTAATCCATTCCAGGTGAATGTATCTGCTACAGCAGATTTCGCTGCATCTTTTGAAGTGTATTTTGATACTTCAAATCCAGATGAGGTTGCTACGCCAATGCAATTAGGAGAAACGGTAAGTTTTGAATATCCTGCCGTAGGTGATTACACCATCAAGGTAGTAGCCTTGAGTGGTGGTGCAGAAAGTACGGAAGGCACAACAGATATTACTATCAATGTACCGGTTGAATTACCCATAGGCTTTGAAGTTTTCGATGCCAGTAAATATATAGGGTTTGGTGGTGCAACTGCTGAAATTGTTGACAACCCAGATACTAGTGGCAAACCAGCTGGAATAGTTGCAAAAACTGAGAAAAATGGACCTGAAGTATGGGCTGGTAACGTTATTATTTTATCATCACCAATCGACTTCAGCAACAAAAAGGTTATTAACTTAGATATTTGGTCTCCACGAGCAGGAGGTAAGTTTTTAATGAAACTTGAAAATCTGAATGATCCCGGAATTTTCATAGAAAAAGAAGTGACACTTGAAGGAAATAGCACCTGGGAAAATGTAGATATCGATTTCAGTGATGTTGATACATCGCAAAGTTATCAGAAAATAGTTTGGTTCTTCGATATCGGTACTGTTGGTAGCGGTGGTGCAGATTGGACCTTCTACTTAGATAATATTAAGCAGGATTTTGCTGGCGTTCCAATTGCTCAAATGATACAAGATTTTGAAGGTGCAGCGCCTACATTCACTAATTTTGGTGGTGCAGGAGTTGAAGTTATTGCTAACCCAGATGCTTCTGGCATCAATACCAGCGCTAATGTTGCGGCCCTTACTAAAAGTAATGGTTCAGAAGTATGGGCAGGTAGTTTCTTTGAAACCGGAGCTCCTATAGACCTGGCAACATTTGGTTCTATAAATGTTAAGACCTGGTCACCAAAAGCAGGTATTACAGTTAAATTAAAATTAGAAAACGCAGATGCTTCTGTTACTTATGAAGTAGACCAAACCACAACAGTGGCGGATGCTTGGGAAAATATATTATTTGATTTCTCTGAAGCTCCGGCCGGAAATTATATGCGTGTGGTGTTATTCTTCGACTTTGGTACAGCCGGAGACGGTTCAACATACTATTACGATGATGTTGAATTGAAAGGAACAGGACAACTTCCTCCGCTTGGATTCCAGGATTTTGAAGGTGCAGCACCTACATTCACAAATTTCGGTGGTGCAGGAGTTGAAGTGATTGCCAACCCTGATGCGTCTGGCATCAACACCAGCGCAAATGTTGCGGCCCTCACTAAATCTAATGGCTCAGAAGTATGGGCTGGTAGTTTCTTTGAAGTTGGCACACCACTAGATTTAACCTCATACACAAGTATTAGTGTTAAAACCTGGTCACCAAAGGCCGGTATTACAGTAAAACTAAAGTTAGAGAATGTAGATGCCTCTGTAACTCATGAGGTTGATCTTACTACGACTGTTGCTGATGGTTGGGAAACTTTAACATACGACTTTAGTGCGGCACCTGTTGCAGACTACATGCGTGTTGTTATATTTTTCGATTTCGGCACAGCTGGAGACGGTTCATCGTACTATTATGATGATTTCGCACTAACCAATTAATCTGTTAAATAATTTAAATTGAATACAATGAAACATTTAAAATATATAATTGGAACGTTAATCTTCGGCTTGCTGTTTTTCACCAGCTGTCAAGATGAGGACATCCCGTTTGGTGATATTTCAGCACCTTCTAACGTTCAAATATCAGTAAAATATCTGGACGATATTGATGAGGACGGCGATCTAGACGAATCGACTGCTCCCGGACTTGGTAGTGGTCGGGTTGAAATTTCAGCAACCGCTGAAAATGCAACCTCTTTCCACATCGTTGTTGAAGGACAAACCATTCTTCAAAAATCAGGCAAAGTATCTTACATCTTTGCTACCCTAGGTGAGATTACCTATTCCATTACTGCAGTGGCTTATGGAACAGGTGGCGTGTCTACCAGTGTAACTAAAGAATATAATGTGCTTTCATTATACGAACCACCAGCAGATCTATTACAAATGCTGTACGGAGATGGTTCAAGAACCTGGCGTATCAAATCGGAAGCTAAGGACCATTTTGGTTTAGGTGCTCCTGGAGGTACAAATCCTTTTGAATATTACGGTGCTGCTGCTGGCGATAAAAGTCACGTGGGTATGTATGATGACAGATACATCTTTAATGAAGATGGTACCTTCACACATATCACGGATAGCACCAATGACGATCCTACTACTGATACTTCAGGTACCGTATTTGGACGAGAAGTTCTTATTCAAGAGCTAAATGGTGCTGGAGGTGAAGCAGAAGGACAAGACATCATCCAATATCCGTACTCTGATTATACTGGACAATGGTCCTTGTCGGCTCCAAGTGATGTCGAAACCATTTCACTAAGTGGTCTATCATTTATTGGCTACTACGTTGGCGGAGATCATAAATATCAAATTTTAAGCCGCTCAGAAAATGAGATGGTTATAAAAACAACCGATGGAAATGGTCAGTTCGATTGGGGTTTCACTTTGATCGCAGAATAAGATCCATATTGAAGTGTTAATTTTTTAAATAAAGGGGGCTGCATAGCCCCCTTATTTTCAAATTCAAATTTCAAGAAACTTCTATCTATGTTGAAAACTTCTTTCTATTATTTTAATCTTGTCATACTTGCTCTGTTATCTTGTTCGAGTTCTGAAGATTCGCCACCAATTAGTCCTCCGACAAATACAGTACCTTCAAATTTGGCGCTTACAACAACGGTTCAAGGTGTAACCTCAAATACACCATATGGTGATGGATCAGGCATAGTGAATTTAATTGCTCAAGCAACCAATGCAGTAAGTTATGACTTTATTATTAATGACGGAGCCGCCATTCGAAGTTCGGATGGAACCTATCAGGTAACCTTCAACGAAAAAAAAGGGGTAGCGATTCATGAGATAAAAGTCATCGCTTACTCAGAAACGGACAATAGCATAAACGTATTCAAACAAGTGACGGTTTCCTATTATGACGGTACTGCTCCGGTTTGGGCCGATGAGTTTTTTAAAGATGGAAAACCGGACACCAAAAATTGGACCTATGATTTAGGTGCTGGCGGATGGGGTAACCAGGAATTACAAACCTATACCAACAGCATTAATAATGCAGCTATTGAAAATGGTGTTCTTAAAATATTAGCAAAATCTGACGGTGCCGGAGGTTACACGTCTGCACGATTAAAAACTGAAAACCTGAAAGAGTTTAAATATGGTACGCTTAAAGTTAGAGCGAAACTACCAAGCTCAGCAGGCACATGGCCAGCGATCTGGATGTTAGGCAGTAATTTTGATACAGCTGGCTGGCCCCATTGTGGAGAAATTGATATCATGGAGCAAACCGGAACCAATAAAAATGAAGTTTTGGCCACTTGCCACTGGTATAATTCAGCTAGTCAAAGTACGGCCAGTTACGGTTTAAAAACAGCTATTTCAAATGCAGGGTCTCAATTTCATGTGTATGCCATGGAGTGGTCTGAAACATACATTAAAATGTATGTTGATAATGTGAAGTATTACGAAATCGCTTTAAACAGCAATTTACCTTTCAATAATGATTTCTTTTTAATTATGAATATCGCCATGGGTGGAACTTTGGGTGGGAACGTACCTGCAGGATTCACTCAGGATATTATGGAGATCGATTATGTCAGATTATATCAATAATCATAAATTAAACAGCTATAAAAGGGTTTATTTTTAAAAAATTACTTTCTAAAAATTTTAAACCATAATAATTAATAAAAAATACCCATACAACAGCTATACAAAACACACATCAGATTGTTTTTAACAACTTTTTAAAAAAGTAATAATTCAATAAATCATGTTTTTTATTGAAAAATTGTTAAAGTTTAAGCACAATTTTTATCATGTATGATTTTTGTATAGGTATTTTTAACGAAAAACATAATTGGTTTTCTTATTTTTAGAAAAATCAACCCAGGATCAACTTTTAAATAAAAAAGTGAATAATAACGGGTCATTCAAATTAAGTAGATATGAAAAATAATTTTTTAAAATTATTACTCTTATTAATTACAACAACCACGATTGCGCAAGCCAACAAGGTAGAGGTTGTAAATAATGATAAGGGCATGAAATTAGTCGTAAACGGAAAAGATTTCATGATTAATGGTATGAATTGGGACTACATCCCTATTGGAACAAATACTGTTAATGCTAATTTCTGGAAAAAATCAGATGACGTTATTAAAGCCGGGCTCGATTCAGAAATGTCTCTTTTAAAAAACATGAACGTTAATGTTCTTCGTTTATACACTGGCGTTCCGGCAAAATGGATTAAATATATTTATGAAAATTACGGCATTTATACCATGCTTAATCATTCATTCGGTCGCTATGGATTAACCTTGGATGGCGTTTGGACACCTATAACTATTTACTCTGAAGAACAAACCCAAAAGTTCTTGATGAACGAAATTGAAACGCTAGTACGTGAATATAAAAACACACCGGGTCTTTTATTATATCTATTAGGGAATGAAAATAATTATGGCCTTTTTTGGCAAGGAGCGGAAACAGAAGATTTTCCGGATGATGAAAAGAAAATAAATTTCATTGGAGAAAACCGAGGTAGACCAATGTACAAACTCATGAATGAGGCTGCCAAAAAAATGAAATCCATGGATGGTTCGCATCCCGTGGCTATTTGTAATGGTGATGTCCTGTTTCTGGATATTGTAGCAGAGGAATGTCCCGATATAGATATTTATGGTACCAATGTATATCGCGGGGTTTCCTTTGGAGATATCTTTCAAGTTGTAAAAGACAAGTTGAATAAGCCTATTATGTTTACAGAATTTGGAGCCGATGCCTATAATGCCATTGAAAATAAAGAAGATCAAAAATCTCAGGCTTATTACCTCTTAGGAAACTGGAAAGAAATATATGAAAATGCGGCAGGATTCGGTTTGGCAAACAATTCTCTAGGAGGTTTTACTTTTCAATTTAGCGATGGCTGGTGGAAATTCGCTTTTGATGAAAGAAAAAATGCTGATGTTCATGATAACGATGCTTCATGGGCTAATGGTGGTTATGCCTTAGATCTGTTGCCTGGTGAAAATAACATGAATGAAGAATGGTTTGGTATTTGCGCCAAAGGCCCCACAAACCCAAGAGGTTTATATGAATTATATCCTCGAGCAGCTTATTATGCTTTAAAGGAAGCGCATCAATTAAATCCTTATAGAGAAGGCGTTACAATCGAGAAAGTTAAAAATCATTTTGATGGTATCGAATTAATGGCTGCCGTTTTAAAAGCGCGAGGTGATAAGGCAGCTCTTGAAAATGGTGGTGGTCAAAAATTGAGAATAAGCAATTTAAGAGCAGAGTTTACAACCTTTAATACTGGAGGTACTTTATTAACAACCCCTCAAGATGCAGATCCCAATGATAACTCAACATATCCTAATCAATTAGGCTTTGATCAAATGCAATCCTACTTTGTAGGTGTGGAAGGCAAACCTAGTGAAAACATGGTAGCGAATGTTAACTTTAACATTTTAGGAAATGTAGCAACTAATCCAATCAATGAGATTTTTTACGAAAATAGAGGTCGCCCGGTTACAGTTCAAACTGAAGATGGACCTGTAGATATTGTAACAGGAAACAGAATCCAAGTTTATAACGCAGAATATACCTGGAATGCAAAAGATTTTGATTTAAGAGGGTTTTACCGAACAGGCCACTATCACTGGGGCTACGAAGGTGATTTCTTTGGCTTGTACCCAGAGGCTAATTATGGACCAAATCTTGACATTTATCAGGGTGAAATTTCAGGTTTTGAAGTTGATGGAAAAAGAAGCTTAAAAGGTTTTAAGGCGGCATTCGGACCACAATTATGGTGGGGTGCTAACCCGGCTGTTTTATTAAAGTATCAAACGAAAATTGGTCAGTTTGATCTGGCTGCTGTATATCATGAAGATCTTGATCAGGCAGGGCAAGCTGTTACTTCCATTGCAATTCCGCAGCCAAAAACACGAAGAGCTACTTTAATGGTTGAAAAAGAATTGGGTGCCTTTGATTTTCAACTTGGCGGTATTTGGGGAGGAGATCCTTTAAATGGTAGAGAATTTCAAATAACAAAAGACAACCCTAATTATGACCCAAACAATCCTGGTTCTGATGATAAATACATCATTTATAATGATAAAATCAACTGGAAAGATAATTGGGGTGCAAAGGCAAAAATAACCTATCAGGGAGGAAAATTTAATTGGTATGCTCAAGGTGCTGCACAAGGTTTAGTAGCCAACGGAGGAGCCGATCAAACACAAACATTTACAGGTTGGCGTTTAAAGGATACAGGTAGTGGTAACCAAACCAACTTTCTAACTGGGTTTACCTATACTATAGGTAACATGCAAATTGCACCTAATTTTTTATGGCAGAAACCCATTGTTGGAGCCATGCCAAATGACGTGCAATCGCCTGGAAGACTCAGAAATATACAGGCTGATCCGTTTGTGGTTAGATCCAATAGAGAAACAACTGCCGGCGAAATATTATTTACTTACGATCCAACACCAGGAACCTGGATGTATGAATGGGATAACGACAGATCAGAGGATGCTAAATTGGCATTTAATTTTGGTTTCGTTTATCGACATCTTCCAACCACTCAGGATGCCGCTATTGGATTTTTAGACAGCCGTAATTCTTTTGCCTTTTCTAATTCCGCCCCAGCAGTAGATTTATGGGAAGCACATTCAAGAATTGTATCTAAAGCCAGTCGTGATTTAGGTGTTATTGCTAATTTATATGCAGGAAATGGGCAAGCCAATGGCAGCGATAAAAGAGTTATTGATCGTGTAGGTGGTGATATACGAGTAATTTATAATAAACTTAAGGTGGTTCACGCTTTCAAAATTAATGATTGGGGACCTTATGATTATCACCGAGACTTTAACCTCACCTACCCTGTTCAACTTATGTTGGACATTTCAACAACCATCGGGAAACCAGATTGGTTTATATTACCCGATACTAAAATTGGTATCCGAGGGACTTGGCGATCACTTAACGAGTACTCCCCACGATACGCACCTAATCAGGTAGAGCCAAATACATTTCCACCAGTACCAACGGTGAGTACCGTTGGGTTTGATGATGGTCAGGAATGGGAAATCAGAACTTACGTACACATCAACATAGGAAAATAAAAAAAATGAAAATGAAAAATATACTAACAGTTTATTCAAAAACACTTTTCTTATTCGCCTTAGCTTTTGGAGTTATTGTAAGTTGCGAAAGAGAAATTTCGGATGAAGCTACATTTGCCGAATACCCATCCACATCAGATGTTTTTACAGATAACCCTATAGGATTAGGTACTAGTTTTTACCTACCCTACGGTGGATCTAAAGCTACAGCCTGGTCTGTAGATAATGAAGTTAGCTATGAAGGCACTGCCTCCATGCGCTTTGATGTTCCTAATGCAAATGACCCCGAAGGTAATTTTGCAGGAGCTATTTTTAGAATTGATGGTGATGGTTCCGGTAGAAACCTAACTAATTTCGACGCTTTAACTTTTTGGGCAAAAGCTTCTCAGGCCGTAAATATTTCGGAAATAGGGTTTGGTGAAGATTTTATAGAAAATAAATTTATAACCACCCGAACTAATGTGAGTCTAACCACAAACTGGGTGAAATACATTATACCAATTCCTGATCCTTCTAAACTTTTTCAGGAACGTGGCATGTTACGATATGCCGCAGCTGGTATTGGACCTGTTGGTAACGAAGTAGGTTATAGTTTTTGGATTGACGAATTAAAATTTGAAAAACTGGGAACCATCGCTCAACCGAAACCTGCAATTCTAGGTGGACAGGATATTAGTGAACAAAGCTTTATAGGAATTACTAACCAATTAGCGGATTTAACACAAACCTTTAATTTAGCTTCAGGCATTAATCAAACCGTAACAGCTTCACCGGCATATTTCACTTTTAAATCTTCTGATCCGGAAGTGGCTATAATTAATGAATCAGGTGTTTACACCGTTATAGGTGCAGGTACAACAGTTCTTACAGCGCAATTAAATGGCGTAAAAGCAGCAGGATCTTTAACTCTTGAATCGTTGGGCAATTTTGTAGCGGCTCCAGATCCAACAGAGATGGCTAATAATGTCATATCTGTTTTTAGCGACGCTTATGATAATATCCCGGTCGATTTTTACAATGGGTTTTTTGCTCCTTTCCAAACAACTCTGGGTGGCGCAAATATTAATGTAAATGGCAACAATATTATACAATACACTGATCTCAACTTTGTGGCTACAGAATTTAAAAACCCTACGATAGACGTTTCTCAATACACCTTTTTCCATGTAGATATTCAAGTACAGGAGCCTATTCAATCCGGTGACTTTATTTCTATAGAATTAGGAGATTTTGGATCAGATAATGCCTTTGGAGGAAATAATGATTCTAGTGGAAGGATAACTTTAAATAGTTCAGAACTATTATCAAACCAATGGATTAGTTTGGATATCCCTTTATCCGATTTTAACTTATCCAGTAGAAGTAATTTGGCACAAATATTCTTTATATCTGATGCCACTATATCAACAATTTTGGTAGACAATATGTATTTCTACAAGCAATAAGTCGGATAAATGAATTTCAAAAAACTAAAAATGAAAAAAACAATTATAAAGTATTCAAAACCAAGTGTTTTAAGTTTGATTTCATTTCTACTTATCACCCTTATATTCACTGGTTGCGAAGTAGATGAAAAACAAACCGTTGCCACTTTTACTGAAATAGTGATGCAGGACGAATTTAGCACGGATGGCGCTCCAAATAACAATATTTGGGGTTTTGATATCGGCACAGGTAATAATGGCTGGGGTAATAATGAATTACAATATTACACAGACCGCAGTGACAATGTAACGGTACAGAATGGTATTCTCATCATTACGGCTAAAAAAGAAAATTACGAAGGTGCATCTTACACATCGGCCAGACTAATAACCAAAGGCAAGTTTCAACAAACCTTTGGGCGTTTTGAGGCCCGAATTAAGCTTCCTTATGGCCAAGGTATTTGGCCGGCATTCTGGTTGTTGGGAGATGATTCTAACGGCACAAAAGTATGGCCGGAAATTGGCGAAATTGATATTATGGAATATACTGGTAACGCCCCGACTACAGTATTTGGTACTGTTCACGGACCAGGATATTCTGGAGGAGAGTCTATTAGCAAATCTTATGAATTACAAAATGACAGATTCGATACCGGTTTTCACATTTTTGGCATAGAATGGGGTCCGGATTACATAAATTATTATGTAGACGATGTTTTATATAATCAAATTACCCCTGAGGATGTTCCCGGGGAGTGGGTATTTAATAATGGCCCTTTTTATATTATTTTAAATATGGCCGTAGGAGGTTCTTTACCTGGTCCTCCAAATGAAGAAACCGTGTTTCCTCAAACCATGCTTGTAGATTATGTACGAGTGTATAAGAATAGTTTCAACTAACAAAATAAAAAACAATGAAAAAATTAATTAAAAATTTTAAGCAAATTACAGTTTTATTCCTAGCGCTTATCGCTTTAGGCTGCCAAGAGGATGAGGCTGTTTTACCTCAAGTTGTTGCTAATTTTACGTATACACTTAATGCAGATAATGGTACTGTTACTTTTATAAACGTTTCAGAGAATGCAAATACCTATGAGTGGGATTTTGGAGATGAGAACACCTCTACTGAAATAAATCCTGTGAAAATTTATGAAAACGGCACCTATACGGTTACTTTAAAAGCTAAAAATGTTTCAGGAGCTACCGATACTTTTGAGGATGAAATCGTTGTTCTAATTCCCGAAATAGCAACTTTACCAATCACTTTTGATGGTGAAAACACAAAATACGATGCTCAAGTTTTCAGCGGAGCCGCTTTTAGTGTGGTGGACAACCCTGATCCCTCAGGAGTAAACAATACAGTTACTAAAGTTGGAAAAATTGTAAATAGCGGTGCAGCTTATGAAGGATTTTATCTGGATCTAGGAGCTCCTATCAATTTAACTACAGATAAAACCATTCAAGTTATGTTTTGGTCAGATACAGCTGTTGATATTTTATTAAAATTGGAAGAAGGCACAGGAGCTGCTGTTGAAACTACAGCAGGTCATAGCGGATCGGGCTGGGAAATGATCTATTTTTCATTTGATTCTTCTGCCAGCTACTCCAGATTTACTATGTTTGTAGATGGCCCTGGCACAAGCTCAGGCACCTTTTATATAGATAATATTTCACAGATTAAAACTGCTGATATTCCTTGTTTACAAACAAATTTAGAGTTACCAATAGATTTTGATTGTAATGGTATTGATTACACCTCTAAAATTGTGGGTAATGTATCTTTCAATGTTTTAGATAACCCTGAAACATCAGGCATTAATGCGCAAGAAACGAAAGTTGGTGTCATTACTAATTCTGGTGAAGCTTTTGAAAATGCTTTCTTCAACTTAGATACTCCAATAGACTTTACAACCCTTAAGGGCATTAGATTTAAATTATTTTCAGATCAGGCACTACCTATTAAATTAAAACTTGAAGATGGTACTGAAGCTCCAATAGAGGTTGATGTAAACCATACAGGTTCAGGTTGGGAAGAACTGACCTTTACCTTTACTTCAACCGCATCTTACAACGATATGGTATTATTTGTTGACGGCCCTGGTACATCAGTAGGAACTTTCTACATCGATGATATCACTCAAGTAACTGGTGAAGTTGCCAATCCATGTACAGCTGAAACTATGCAGTCTTTATCGGGAGCAGATTTAAATCTTACATTTATGTCTGATCCTAGTGCTAGTATCATCGAAGATGGCGGTGATTTTCAGTGGATAGATAATCCGGATTTTGATAATGACGTGAACATGTCCTGTAAAGTAGGTCAAATTACAAAGTTAGGTAATAACCCTTGGGATAATAATCAAATCGATTTAGATTCGAAATTAGATTTTGATGCGAATACCGGTTTAAAAATTAAGGTATGGTCTTCAAGACCTAACACCGAAGTACGAATTAAACTTGAAGAAATTGGAAACGCAGGAAATAACGTAGAACAATTTTTAACGACTTCGGTAACTAGTGGATGGGAAGAATTAACATTTCCGTTTACAAGTGCAGACAGTAACAAGTTTAATAAAATAGTTATTTTCTTTGATCTGAATGCAAACAATACAGACACCTATTATTTTGACGACCTGGCCTTATATGGCTCAGGAAGCGGCGGCGGTGGCGGCGGTGCTTTTGACTCCGGTTTACTTGTTAACGGCGACTTCGAAAACGGAGCTAGCCCTTGGACAATTGGAGTAGGAAGCGATCCCGTTCCTGTAGTAACAGATGCTGGTAACACATATTATTCAGTAGATGTCACAGCAGCCGGAAATGCGTTTGATGTCAATATGAGTCAAAAACTTGCCATAACTCAGGATGCCACTTATACTTTAACTTTTGATGCATGGTCTGATCGTTCAAGAACAATATTAGCAGGAATAGGCCTAAGTGGTGGTGATTTTTCAAACACGACAGAAGCGGTAAATTTAACAGCCGTTAGACAAACATTTACGCTTACACTTACAGCTACTGGCTTTGGTGCACCAGATGCACGTGTATTGTTTGATTCGGGAGCAGAAATTGGATTAGTTAATATTGATAACGTTTCACTGGTGTTAGATGGAACCGGCGGCGGCGGCGGTGCCGGTGGCGGCGGCGAGTTAATTCCAAACGGTGATTTTGAAGCCGGTAACGGTGATGGTTCAGGATGGTTGTTTTTTGACAATGGTGGTTCATCAGCTATAAGCAGCGACTTTAGTAGTGGCGGTGGCGTTTATTCCGCCAAAATAACTGCTGGTCAATTTAATAACCCCGGAGTTAAAGCAGAACGTGTTGGTGTTGGCGTTGTATCTCCAAATCAATTAATGGAAGTTGTTCTTGACTCCAGAGTCTTATCTCTGGCTGATGGTGCTGTAGTGAATGTTCTTGCATTCTCTGAAAGTGCTGTTGATGGCGAACCAGCTATTCTTCACAATCTAGGAACAGTAAACGTAACTCCCGGAGTTTGGAATACAAATACATTTACATTTACATCAGGCGGAACCGTTTCTGGAGGAATTTCTTTATTAATTGAAGTAGTTTGTGGAGGAGCAACAACCTGTGATGGAACAGTTTATATAGATAATGTATCTCTTAAAATTAAATAGATTAAAATTAAATTCACATTAAATTACATAAAGGCTGGTAAAAAAATTCATTTTTTGAACTAGCCTTTAAAATAAAATTAAGCTTAAATAAATGAATAGTAAAGTTTATAAAGAAGACCTTAAAGATTCCAATAAAATGGAAAAAATTAAAGGAGAATTAATCACTTTTGAGAATGAATCTTTTTACAAGATTTCAAACAGTGACAAAATGCGTCCCTTTTTTATGAGTGTAGTAAGTGATTCTAACCATTGGATGTTTATTTCCAGCAACGGTGGATTAACAGCCGGTAGGCAAAATGCGGAATCCTCTTTATTCCCTTATTACACGGATGACAAGATTACTGAAATGGCTGAATATACCGGTAGTAAAACCATTTTTCAAGTTAAAACAAAAGATAAAGCAACTATTTGGGAGCCATTTTCAATTCGTCAACAAGGCATTTATAATACTGAAACCAATCTATACAAAAACAGCCTTGGAAATAAAGTGGTTTTTGAAGAAAAAAATCTTGATTTAGGGTTGACCTTCAGATACCAATGGAATTCCAGTAACCAATACGGGTTTATAAAAAAATCTAAAATCATAAATGATTCTGATCAAATGGTAACCCTAACGGTTTTAGATGGTTTACAAAACATCCTGCCCAGTAATGTATCATCAGATTTACAAAATAGCAGAAGTAATTTAGTCGATGCCTACAAGAAAAGTGAATTGCAGGAAAATGTTGGTTTAGGAATTTATGCCTTAAGTGCAGTTATTGTAGATAAAGCAGAACCAAGTGAAGCTTTAAAGGCTAATATAGTTTGGTCGGCTGGCCTTAATAAACCAACCTATTTACTGTCATCTATACAACTAGATACGTTTAGAAGTGGTGGAAAAGTGACTACAGAAGTAGATGTTAAAGCTGAAAAAGGCGCCTATTTTATTTGTTCAGATATAATATTGGACGGAAACGCTGATAAAAACTGGATGTTTGTCGCTAACGTAAATCAATCCATATCTGATGTTGTTAAAATTTCTGATCTTATAGAAAATGAAAATGAGGTCGCAGAAATTGTAGAAACTGACATCCAATTAGGCTCGAAAACTCTCGTAGAATTAATAGGAAGTTCAGATGGTCTTCAAAAAACTGCAGACCCATTAACCAATACCAGACACTTTGCCAATACCATGTTCAATATCATGCGTGGTGGTATTTTCGATCGAGGTTATACTATTGAAACTGAAGACTTCAAAACATATTTAAGCAAAGCGAATCAAACGGTATTTAAAGAAAAAGAATCTTTATTAAATCAGTGGGGGAAAACTATTCTATTAAATAAATTAAAAGAACTGGCAGAGAAAGACGGAAATTACGACTTTAAGCGCTTATGCTTTGAATATTTACCACTTAAATTCAGTAGAAGACATGGCGATCCAAGTAGACCATGGAATAAATTCTCGATAAACACACAAAGTCCTATTGACGGTTCAAAAATTTTGGATTATGAAGGAAACTGGCGTGATATTTTCCAAAACTGGGAAGCATTAGCACATTCATATCCGGAGTTTATTGAAGGTATGATCCATAAATTTTTAAATGCGACTACTTTTGAAGGTTATAATCCGTATCGGGTTACCAAAGATGGTTTTGATTGGGAAATTATTGAAGAAAACGACCCTTGGTCTTATATAGGTTATTGGGGCGATCATCAAATAATTTATCTATTAAAGTTTTTAGAAATTATAGAAAACCATTACCCTGGTGCTTTAGAAAAACGATTTGATCAAGATATTTTTGTTTATGCTAATGTGCCCTACAAAATTAAATCGTATCAGGAGATCTTAAAAAATCCTAAGGACACTATTGATTTTGACTTTAAGTTAGATCATAAAATAAATGAAAAAAGAGCCGTTCTAGGTGCAGATGGCGCTTTATTGGAAGACCAAAATGCTCATATTTATAAGGTTAATTTAATTGAAAAATTATTAGCTACTGTTCTGTCTAAAATTTCCAACTTCATTCCTGAAGGCGGAATTTGGTTAAATACACAACGCCCCGAGTGGAACGATGCCAACAACGCTTTGGTTGGTAACGGTGTATCCATGGTGACCCTTAATTACCAATACCGTTTTTTAAATTTCTTTGAAAAGATCATTGAAAAAGCAAAAACTCAGGAGATTCATATTTCTAAAGAATTACAAATTTTCTTTAATGCTATTGTAGCAACTCTCGAAAAAAACAAGGCTGTTTTATCAGGTAAAATATCGGATAAAGACAGAAAAAATATTCTGGATGGTTTAGGAAATGCTGGAAATCAATTCAGAGAAACCATATATAATAATGGTTTTAAAAACCAGAAATCAGCACTAAGCCTAAACGATATTTCGAATTTTATAAAGGTTACAAAAGCTTATTTAGAACACAGTATCGAGGCTAATAAACGGCCTGATAATATGTATCATGCCTACAATTTAATGACGATTGAAAATGATCATGAGATCTCTATTTCTTATTTATCAGAAATGTTAGAAGGGCAAGTAGCTGCTTTAAGTTCGGGCTACCTCACTCCTACTCAGGCCTTAGATTTATTAAATGGTTTAAAAGAAAGTGCGCTATTCAGAGAAGACCAATACAGTTATATTTTATATCCCAATAAGGAATTACCAAGGTTTGACAAAAAGAACAACATTCCTTCTGAAAAAGTGGAACAATCGAAATTGCTCAAACAATTAGTCGCCCGAGGTGATCAAAGTATTATTAATCGGGATATCAAAGGACAGTATCACTTTAATGCAGATTTTAACAATGCCAATAGTTTAAAAAAGGCCTTAAATAGTTTAGATAGCTCTTATGAGACTTTAATTAAATCAGAAGAATCATTATTACTCCAAATATTTGAATCTGTTTTTGATCACAAATCTTTTACGGGTCGATCAGGAACATTTTTTGGTTACGAAGGATTAGGATCTATTTATTGGCATATGGTATCCAAACTATTACTAGCGGTTCAGGAAAATTGTTTACTCGCCATTAACACAAATGAAAGTGATCTTGTAATCGGAAAATTGTTTGAACATTATTACGAGATAAATGCGGGTATTGGCGTTCATAAATCACCGGAATTATACGGGGCATTCCCCACAGATCCCTACTCCCATACGCCTGCTACAAAAGGAGCACAACAGCCGGGAATGACAGGACAAGTAAAAGAAGATATTCTAAGCCGATTTGGAGAATTGGGTGTTTTTGTTGCCAATGGACAAATAGTATTCAATCCCCGTTTATTACAAACCAAAGAATTTTTAACAGAAGCCTCAAACTTCCGTTTTATTGATGTGAATCAAACAGAGCAAAATTTAGATTTAGAGCCTCATACATTATGCTATACCTATTGTCAGGTCCCTATTGTTTACAAGATCTCAAATGATGTTGGTTTAACAGTAGAGCTAAATAATGGTAATAGCTTGAATTCAGATAGTATGATCCTTGACAAATCGATCTCTAAATCCATCTTTGAAAGAAAAGGAGAAGTACGTCAAATAACAGTGTCATTTAATCGCTAAAACTAATAACACTTTTTTGATTTTTAAAATGAAAAGCATCTGATGATATTCGAAAAAAAGCATAAAAAAATTCAAAAAATTACATTAGCCATTTGCCTTTTTGGAATGCTAACAGGATGTTTCGAAAACCAGAAAAATAAAAAAACCCCGGAAAAAGAATATAAATACATGACTGCAGCCGATATCTTAGGAAATCCCAAATACTTAGCTATTAGTTACGGAGGTTACCGCCATAAAACACGTGATATCCAACCCACGATTAAAGAGTTACAAGATGATATGAAAATTTTAGCCGCTATGGGGGTTAAAATTGTTCGAACTTATAATGTTCACCTGGATCAAGCTTCAAATTTATTAAAAGCTATTACAGCTTTAAAAGGGGAAGACCCTAATTTTGAAATGTATGTGATGCTTGGTGCCTGGATAGACTGTGAAAATGCCTGGACAGATAAAACTCCTAACCACGAGGTTGAAAGTAAACAAAATGCCAAAGAGATTGCACAAGCAGTAGTTTTAGCTAAGAAATATCCGGAGATCGTAAAAATTATTTCTGTAGGAAACGAAGCCATGGTACATTGGGCTACAAGTTATTTTGTGCGCCCAAATGTCATTTTAAAATGGGTTAATCATTTACAAAACCTTAAAAAATCAGGCGAACTACCGAATGATTTGTGGATTACAAGCTCCGATGATTTTTCATCCTGGGGTGGTGGAGATCCTGTATACCATACTAATGATTTAAATAAATTAATTAAAGCTGTAGATTATATTTCTATGCATACATATCCTATGCATAACTCCTATTACAATCCGGATTTTTGGTTTGTACCTTCTGAAGAAGAAACGCTTACAGATAGTGAAAAAATTGATTCTGCTATCCAACGTGCTATTAGGTTTGCGCAAAAGCAACACGACAGTGTTACCAATTACATGAAAAGTTTGGGTATTAATAAACCCGTACATATTGGTGAAACGGGTTGGGCGACAATGTCAAATTCACTTTACGGAGCTAATGGCTCAAGAGCAACCGATCAATACAAAGCCGGGCGCTATTACCAACTATTGAGAGCGTGGACCAACAAAAATAATATTTCTTGTTTTTATTTTGAGGCCTTTGATGAACCGTGGAAAGATGCCGGAAACCCCTTAGGTTCTGAAAACCATTTTGGATTGATAAACTTAAAAGGAGAAGCTAAATATGCCATTTGGGACTTAGTTGATAAAGGGATCTTCAAAGGTTTAACAAGAGATGGAAACCCCATAATAAAAACCTATAATGGAAATTTAGAATTACTAATGAAAGATGTACTTGTACCACCGGCTCCGGAAGAAGTAAATTTTTCACATTAAAAATAATTTTACAAAAATGAATTTAGTTAAGCTATGTATTTACTGTTTTTTAATAACAATTTTAAGTTGTACTCCAATGACTACTAATTTAAAATTCACCGTTTTTGAAACTTCGGCTAAGGGTAACAAGCTTACAGAACTAACAACCTTTCAAAAAGCAGATGATTCCGTAACGCTTAAATTAAATCCTGAAAAAACCTTCCAAACCATTACCGGTTTTGGTGGCGCTTTTACAGAATCTTCAGCTTATTTATTGAATAGACTAAGTAAAAAGAACAGGGACACTATTCTTAAGGCCTATTTTGCTAAAGATGGTGCCCGATATTCCTTAACCAGAACCCATATGAATTCTTGTGATTTTTCATTAAGTCAATATTCATATAGCCCTGTAGAAGATGATAAAAACCTTGAGCATTTTACAATTGAAGAAGATCTAGATGATCTTATTCCCATGATAAAAGAAGCCATTGCCATATCCGAAGATGGTTTTAAAATTTTCGCTTCGCCATGGACGGCAGCACCTTGGATGAAAGATAACAAACAATGGGTTGGGGGAAAATTACTTCCTGAATATTATGATACCTGGGCTTTATTCTTTTCAAAATACTTGGACGCGTATAAAGATCAAGGGATTGATATTTGGGGTTTTACAGTTGAAAACGAACCACATGGTAACGGAAACAATTGGGAAAGTATGCATTTTACTCCGAAGGAGATGACGGATTTTGTACAATTTCATTTAGGCCCCAAATTAGAGAAAGATGGTTATGGAGATAAAATAATTTTAGGCTATGATCAAAATCGTGCAGGTTTAAAAGAATGGGTAGATGAAATGTTTCGGGATGAAGCCTCTTCAAAATATTTTGACGGTACGGCTATTCACTGGTATGAAAGTACCTATGAAGTATTTCCTGAGGCACTTCAATATGCGCATACCAAAGCACCAAATAAATATTTAATAGAAACGGAAGGATGCGTTGATTCGCAAGTTCCTGTTTGGCGCGATGATTCGTGGTACTGGAAAAAAGAAGCTACCGATTGGGGCTGGGACTGGGCTGCGGAAGATCAAAAATACTTACATCCTAAATATGCTCCTGTAAACCGGTATGCCAGAGATATTATTGGCTGTCTTAATAATTGGGTTGATGGCTGGGTAGATTGGAATATGGTTTTAGATAAGCAAGGTGGTCCTAACTGGTTTGAAAACTGGTGTGTAGCACCCGTTCTTGTTGATACGGATACCGACGAAGTTTATTTTACACCACTGTACTATACTATGGCTCATTTTAGCAAATACATCAGACCAAATGCTAAAATTATCGCATTAGAAAATTCAGATAAAGAATTAATGGCTACCAGTGCTGAAAATCCTGATGGTAGTATCTGTGTCGTTTTATTTAATGAAAAGGAAACACCAAAAAATATCAAACTTACTTTAAATAATAAAAGCATCGATTTTGTAATAGATGCTAAAGCAATTCAAACTATTTTAATTACCGATAACTAACCTAACTAAAACATGTCTAAAATTAAAACAGCATCAAGAGATAGTGTATCTATAGGCCAAAAGGCAGCTTTTGGATCAGGTCACTTCATATTAAACATTTTACCGGGAACACTCGGTGTATTTATTCAGTTCTTTTTATTAACAGCCTGGGGTGTAGACCCCTTGTGGGCAGGACTTTTAGGAGGGTTACCACGGATATTTGATGCCCTCACAGATCCTATTATGGGTTTTATATCAGATAATACAACCTCAAAATGGGGCCGAAGAAGACCCTACATTTTTACAGGAGCCATCATAAGTGGTATACTTTTCTTTTTAATGTGGCAGATTGATGATAATGCTTCACAAACACTCATTATCTGGCAAGTCATGATCCTTCAAATTCTGTTTCTTGTGGGGAATACCATGTTTGCTACCCCTTTGGTAGGCTTAGGTTATGAAATGACTTCTGATTACAACGAAAGAACCCGTTTGATGAGTTTTGCCAATAGTATGGGACAAATCGCATGGATGATCGTGCCTTGGTTATATGTTATCATTCCAGACACCGAAACATTTAATACGCAAACCGAAGGTGTCCGAACAATGGCGCTGATAGTAGGCGCCATGTGTGTTGTTTTTGGAATAATGCCGGCCCTATTTTGTAAAGGTATAGATTCTGCACATATGGAAAACAGAAAAAAAATCACCTTTAAAACTTTGGCTTCAAACATGAAAGACTTGTTTATAGGTATAAAGCAAGTTTCCAAAAACAAACCTTTCATGAAGTTATGCGGAGCTACATTTCTGGTATTTAACGGTTTTCAACTGGTAGCAGCCTTTGGTGTTTTTATTATTGTTTTTTACATGTATAATGGAAGTTACGAAATAGCAGGAACTTGGCCCGCCTGGTTTAATACCATTAACGCTATGATCACCGCTTTTTTAGTAATACCTATTATTTCAAAAATGGCCAATAAATGGGGTAAGAGAAATGCCTTTTTAATTTCTACCGGCCTCTCTGTTGTAGGATATATTTTAAAATGGTGGGGTTTTGATAAAGAGTTAAATAGTTCTTTTAATGATACAGCATTCGGAGAAGGCTTAAGTTCAGGTTTGGCTTCTATTTTTGGATACCTCAATCCTATTCTTAACGATATAGGAATGTCTTGGTTTACTATAAATCCGGCTAACGATATCCCTTGGCTTATTTTTATACCAATTCCCTTTTTCGCCTTTGGAATGGGAGGGTTATTTACTCTTATGATGAGTATGACCGCCGATGTTTGCGATCTGGATGAATTAACCAACGGGATGCCTCGTAAAGAAGGCACATTCGGAGCTATTTATTGGTGGATGGTTAAACTTGGTCAAGCTATTGCTCTGGTTTTAGGAGGTCTCATACTAAAAATAGTAGGATTTGACCCCAACGTTACAGTCCAAACTTTAGATACGATGAATAGGCTGAGAATAGCCGATATTATAATCCCATCAGGAACCGCTGCACTGGCCATGTGGGTGATGTGGAAATACAGTCTCTCAGAAGCCAGAGCTGTAGAGATTAAAGAAGAATTAGTGAAACGTAGAGGAGAACTCTAAAACTTAAATAAGTATGTCGTACAGAGAAGACAAAATAATGGCACTATCAGGGTTAAACCTTGATAATAAAACAAAAAAAGGGCTGCAAAATATTTTTAAGCGCGTATTAAATAAGGGTATGCATGGTCTTGGTTTTAGTCCTTATGAAGAAGATCAAAAACCAGGCGACCAGATAACAGAAAAACAAATACGCCGGCGTATGAAAATTATTAAACCATATACCAAATGGGTTCGTTCATTTTCCTGCACAGATGGTAATGAATTAATTCCGGTTATAGCGAGGGAATATGGAATGAAAACTTTAGTAGGTGCATGGCTGGGAGATGATCCTGAAATTAATAAAAAAGAAATTGCAGGACTGATCAAATTAGCAAAAGAGGGTTATGTTGATATTGCTGCTGTGGGCAATGAAGTGATGTATAGAAAAGACCTTACGGAAGAAGAACTTCTGAAACACATGGCTGAAGTTAAAGCAGCCATTCCAGATATCCCCATGGGATATGTAGACGCCTATTATGAGTTTGCTCATCGTCCGAAAATTACCGAAGCTTGCGATGTTATACTCGCTAATTGTTACCCGTATTGGGAAGGTTGTGATATCGATTACTCCTTGATTTATATGAAAGACATGTATAACCAAGCTGTTAAGGCCGGTAAAGGTAAAAAAGTGATCATTTCTGAGACCGGTTGGCCAAGTGAAGGGGAAGGCTTGCAAGGTGCTTTACCCTCTTTCGAAAATGCCATTAAGTACTTTGTAAATACTCAAAAATGGGCTGCAGAAGATAATATTGACATATTCTATTTCTCCTCTTTTGATGAATCATGGAAAGTGGGATCAGAAGGCGATGTTGGAGCCTACTGGGGATTATGGGATAAAAATGAAAACTCTAAGTTTACGAGAGATTCCTTAGTTGTTTATAACAAAAAATTATTCCTTTAGGACTACTTTAATTAAACGAATTAAAAACCTCAAAAAAGTTGTTTTATTCAATTGAATAAAACAACTTTTTTTTACTCTATTGATTTTCTGCATTTTAAAGCTCTTTTAGTGAATAATTAAACTTCAAGGTTTTAATCATTAACCACAACTACACCACAACAACACCACAACATTAAAGATATTTTTCTTGAAGAATGAAGTTAATATTAAGAGTCATTCAAACAAATTCATGCTTAAAACGATATATTTTTTGATTTCTTTTAAAAAATTTTAAAATTATTTGAATTGTATGTAATTTGTATGGGTGTTTTTTGAAAAATCTTTAATAAAAATACATATCTTTTTAAAATTACTAAAAGATAAATTTCAATTATCCACTAAAACTAATTTATTATGAAAAAAATTACTCTTTTATTTTCTTTATTAACTTTAACATTCTTCAACGGTTTTGCGCAGTTGAATGTCTCCGTTTCCAATGCAGACGGTACGGGATGGAATCCTTATGTAAATGCATTTAACACATCGGATGAATCTTTTGCTTTCGGTTTTGGTTATGCTTTTGATAAGCAGAAAACTGAATTTGACGGAACCACGGTGACTGTAAAACCAAATTATGGTATTTGGACTGATGAAAATAACAATGCTGCTTGGTTCGATAATCCTGGAACTCCACCAAGTAACCCTAACAAGAATATTGAAGCTTTATCTTATCTGCAAGTAAGCAAAGGTGCCAACCCAGAGTTTTTCACTCAAGACGTTACTTTTAGCGGTGATGTTAATGCTTTCACCATTGATGGTAGTTATGTTGTTAAAGCATTTATTGCTGTTTTCCCAGGAGATTATTCCAGTAGTGTTCGTTATGAAACTATAGTTACAGGTACTGGCACTTTCTCTGTAACCCGTCCCTTTACTGATGTAGTGCCCGCCGACACCCATTTCCAATATGGGTTTATTGTGTATGGTTTACCTGCAGATCCAGCTCTTGAGGCTTCTTTAGGTTCTGTAGTTTTTCAGCAATCTGCTTTGAGTTCTGAAGAGTTTGCACAATCTAATTTTACAACCTATCCAAATCCAACCAGCGATAATTGGATCGTAAAAACATCTAATCTTGAGATCACAAACATCCGTGTTTATGATATTTTAGGGAAAAATGTTATTACTATGGCTCCTAAAACTTTTGAAGCCAGTATCGATGGTTCAGGTTTAAAAACAGGCTTATATTTTGCTCAAATAGAAACACCAGCAGGAATAGGAACTATTAAGTTGGTTAAAAATTAAACCTAAATATTTAAGGTAATAAGGCATTTTAAAAAAACCTTTATTTCATCTTAAGTTTATAAATTAAAAAAGCCTCTTGAAATTCAAGAGGCTTTTTGCTTTTTAGGAATACGCAGAAAGATCGGTTCACCTTCATAAACTACTCACAATATTTTGCCGGGGTTACAATCAAGCCCTTTATTGTTACAAAATAACTAATGCCTTTAGCAGATTATTTGGAACTTTGGTCATATTAAAAGAATCCAAATAATCATGAGAACCACGTTATGCCTTATTTTAGGAGTATTTCTTCCCATCCAATTTTTTGCAGCAGAAATTACATGGAATTTAAACGCAACCTATGGTGTTACACAGTCAGGCTTTGCAAATATTATTTCGGATGCCCGGACCCATTTTCTATCTCATCCCGATGACACGATAATCGTAACCATTGACGAAGGCACCTATAATATAGGTGGTAACGGAAGTCATGGAATAAATTTTAGACCCGGGTTTCAACCCGGACCAAATGGACGACTAATTTTTAAAGGCGCTGGCATGGATTTAACTAAACTCATCTTCACCGAGACCAGACAGGACATGATGAATGGCATTGATGTGTATAGAATAACCTTTCAAGATATGCATATGGCCAGACCCGGTTACACCGTTACACAAGGCACCGTGGTGAGTATAGCAGCCGGAGAGCTTGTATTGGAAATACAAAATGGTTTTCCAACGCCATTAGAATTATATGACGATACATTTGCCCAGGGCCGATATTTCAGGAAATATACCAATAGCACATCGGATCCCCAGGTGATTCAAGAAGATAATGATCAGGTTCCCTGGGGTTATCGAAATGGTGTTTATCTATATCCCGAATTAGTAAGTGGTAATACCTGGAAGTTTTATTTATCTAATCCAAACCAGATATTAACAAATTATGCCGTGGGAGATTTGGTTGGCGTTAAATCAAAACATGAAGGAGAAATTTATTGGTTTAATAGAGGTGGCGAGGTTGTTTTTGAAAACATTAAATGGACGGGAAGTTCCAGAGGCCTTGTTCGTGGTGGGTTTTCAGACCTTACAATACGGGGTTGCAGAATTGAACGTGGCGAACCCATTAATGGTCAAATGCCTTGCTTATCAACCCCTTCAGGAGGTCCTCAAATGAACCAGCCTTCAGATATTGTTTCAACCAATATGATCGTTGAAAATTGCTTTATTGATTCCCCCGGAGACGACTGTGTTGCGTTTTTCAATGTCAATTGCGGCAAAGTACTTAACAGCACGCTAAGAAATTCCTTCGCAAGAGGGTTTTTAGTAACCCCTGAAGCCAGTAATATCTGCGGCGCTAACAATATTATGGAGAATAACCCCTACCAAATTGATAACGGACAGCCCCTAACAGAGATAACAGATTGTGGATCGGAAACGCTGAACATAACCGCAGCCGACAGTTATTTATCTAATGCCGGAACCCTTTACACAGAATCCGCATTTTTTGCAGACATCTATGATGACCCCGGTTGCGATATTGTAAAATACATAAATCTAAGTATTGAAACCTTAGACCTGGAGAATTCAAATGAAAATAAGGAAAAAAGAATCTCCTATCCGAATGGAACAACAGGTATCATTCGTTTTTCTAAACTATTAAAAACGGTATCCGTATTTAATACTCAGGGCAAAGAAGTTTTAAAAATTAATGAAGCGAAGGGTATCCGAACTTTAAATATCTCTCACCTCAGTTCAGGAACATACTTCCTTAAACTCGATGGGTCCGTAATTGAAAAGGTGATCAAAAAGTAAAAAACAAGATTCTATAGACATATTTAGCTGGATTCCTCGATAAAGATTTTCCATAAACAAAAAAGCCTCTTGAAGTTCAAGAAGCTTTTTTCTCAGTGCGGGCGGGGAGACTCGAACTCCCACACCTTGCGGCACTAGATCCTAAGTCTAGCGTGTCTACCAATTCCACCACGCCCGCTGAGTCCCGCGATAATCGGGATGCAAATATAAACAAGATTTTTAAATTCCAAACTTCAAACCACTAAAAACATTCTTTTTTTATACTTTTGAATTCAATCCTTAAAATTCCGAAATGAATACTATTCAATCCTATATTAATTCCCATAAAGACCGTTTTCTGAACGAGCTCATCGAACTGCTTAAGATCCCTTCCATCAGTGCCGACTCAGCCTATAAAGCAGACGTTCTAAAAACGGCCGAAGCCGTTAAAACCAGTCTCGAAAAAGCCGGTTGCGATAGCGTAGAACTTTGTACTACAGAGGGTCATCCTATTGTGTATGGCGAAAAAATAATCGACCCTAACTTACCCACCGTTCTGGTATACGGACATTACGATGTGCAACCTCCGGACCCATTAAATCTATGGGATTCCCCACCGTTTGAACCGGTAATCAAAAAAACAGACATACATCCCGACGGTGCTATTTTTGCCCGTGGTGCCTGTGACGATAAAGGGCAAATGTACATGCATGTGAAAGCCCTCGAGATCATGACCAATACCAATACCCTACCCTGCAATGTGAAATTCATGATCGAAGGCGAAGAGGAAGTTGGTAGTGTAAATCTAAGTACCTACGTTAAAGATAACAGAGAAAAACTGAAGAATGATGTGATCCTTATTTCCGATACAGGGATGATCGCTCCTAATGTACCGTCCATAACAACTGGCCTACGCGGACTCAGCTATGTAGAGGTTGAAGTGACCGGACCCAACCGCGATCTCCACTCCGGACTTTACGGTGGCGCGGTAGCCAATCCCATCAATATTCTGGCAAAAATGATCGCTCAATTACATGATGAGAATAACCATATTACCATCCCCGGATTTTACGATCAGGTTCAGGATCTATCCGAAGAAGAACGCACCGAAATGACCAAAGCACCCTTCAATCTGGAGGACTATAAAAAATCTATCGGTATCCCTGATATTTATGGGGAAAAAGGCTATACCACAAACGAGCGAAACAGCATTCGGCCAACTCTGGATGTCAACGGAATTTGGGGTGGCTACACCAGCGAAGGTGCCAAAACGGTTATCGCTAGTAAGGCCTACGCTAAAATTTCCATGCGTTTAGTTCCCGATCAAGATTGGCACGATATCACCGAAAAATTTACCAAATATTTCGAAAGTCTCGCACCCTCGGCGGTCACGGTAAAGGTCACCCCGCACCATGGTGGTCAGGCCTACGTAACACCAATCGATAATATTGGCTATCAGGCAGCCAACAAAGCATACGAAGACACTTTTGGCACTCCCGCTTTACCACAACGAGGCGGCGGCAGTATCCCCATCGTATCCCTTTTCGAACAGCAATTACACAGCAAAACCATCCTCATGGGCTTTGGCCTCGACAGCGACGCCATACACTCCCCAAACGAGCATTACGGCATCCGCAACTATTTTAAGGGCATCGAAACCATACCCCTATTTTATAAACATTTTACAGCATTATTTAATGAATAATAAGGGTGTTCCTCCCGCTTTTGGGCGGGAGTCGGGCTTTCCGCTGTATCTTTTTTTTTCCTGCGTCAAAAAAAGGATGCCGCTTCAATCCCTAACACAAAGCCGTAAACCATGACAAACAACCAACACACCAACCAACTATCCCTACTCGCAGTAGCCACACTTTTAATAAGCACCTCCGGCGTACTGGGAAAGTTCATCGATTTACCAACACCCACCATTATTTGGTTGCGCTGTGCTCTGGGTGGTTTATTCTTGTACCTCTTCTGCCGATACAAATCGTATAATATCAAATTAAAATCTAAAAAAGATCTCCCTACTATTTTACTCAGCGCTCTGCTGCTGGGTACGCACTGGGTGACTTATTTTTATGCCTTAAAATTATCAAATGTAGCCCTGGGGATGTTATCCCTATTCACCTTTCCAGTCATCACCGCATTATTAGAGCCTTTGTTCTTCAAAACAAAATTCAATGCCGTGCATATTGTTTTAGGTGTTATTGTCCTTATTGGGATTTACATTTTAGCCCCCGAATTTAATTTTGAAAGTGGCGATGTGAAAGGTATTTTACTCGGTGTTTTTTCAGCCTTTTGTTATGCCTTGAGAAATCTGTTCTTAAAACAGCACGTAAAGCAGTACAACGGCACGGTGCTTATGCTGCAGCAAATCGGAATTCTCAGTGTGGTCTTGCTCCCGGTAATGTTTTTTATGGATGTGAGTAACCTAAAAACGCAATATCCCTACGTGATTCTATTAGCTTTAGTAACCACAGCCATCGGGCATTCCCTGTTCATTCACACACTAAAATATTTCTCGGTAAGTACGGCCAGCCTGATCAATAGTGTACAGCCCATATTTGGTATCATTATGGCCTACCTGTTCCTGAACGAAATTCCAAACGTGAATACCTTCATCGGAGGCACTCTTATCTTAACCACGGCAATTATTGAGAGCAATCGCTCTGGTAAAAACAAAAAAAACAGCTCGTCATAAACAAGCTGTAATTTTCACATCTAACAATCAATCTTAGGGCAATTGAGAATACCCATGTCGGGTTTTCCACATAAAGTATTTCTCAAATAATACTTTTGAAAAATCAAAAATCACATTCGGTAACATGATGGCAAACTTTCTGGGTTTGAACAAGCTGTTACTTAAAATAATAACCTCTTTCTTACCGGCATCCATCACACAGATTCCGGGTATTTTACCCCAAGCTTTTTTCTTCAACTCGGTTTTACCTTGAGCTGTTCTAATAATATTTTCGGCTACAATTTTACCAGTCTCATCAGAAGGATAACCTGTTTTCGGACCAGAGAACGGTACTTTCCCCGGTGTAAAAGGTAATTTTACATCTACGGCAATACCAGCGGCCCAAACATTTGGAATATCACGGTGTCTGTAATCGTCTGTTACAGGAATATATCCGGCAGCTGTAGCGTTTAGGTCTTTAGATTTCGTTACAAAATCCACACCTACAAACGGTGGCATTAACATTGTAAAACGACTATTCAATACTTCACCGGTGCTCAATGCAACTTTATCTTCAAAAACTTCTTTGATACCCACTTCGGTTCTGTAGTGAATATGAAACATCTTCATAAAAGATTTCAACATGGTTTCCCCTCCAGTAATCCCGTCGATACCAAAGTGGCCTAAAAAGGTTTCAGGTGTTACCCAGTACAAGTTTACTTTTTTTCTAATGTTTTGTTCTCTAAGCCATTTTTCTACGTTAAATAGGAATTCATAAGCGGCACCCATACAGCCGGCATTTTGAGTGGCCCCAATAACAATGTCGCCGGGATTTTTCTTGAATTCCTCAAGTGCTTTTCTGGTTTTCATGGCACCGTTTGGTGTTCCAATGTAGTGCGCATATTCTTTAACTCCGGGAGCTACATCATATTTTACCTTAGGCCCTGTTGCAATGACTAAATGATCATAAAACACATCACCTTGGTCGGTTGTTACTTTATTTTTTTTAGTATCCACTTGAAGCGCTTCGGCTTTTAAAAATGTGACACCTTTTTTCTCTAATATAGTATCTTTTCTGAATGAAATATCTTGAATATCTCTTCGGCCAAAAGGAACCCAGATCAGCGATGGAATAAAAAGAAAAAGTGGTGATTTGTCGATTAACACAACCTCGTGTTGTGCTTTCCCTTTTCGTTTGATCTCGAGGGCAGCAGTCATTCCTGCAAAGTTCCCTCCAATAACAACAGTTTTCATAATTCAATGTTTTAAAACCTATGTAAATTTACAGATAAAGCAGGGTTTGGAGTGTAACACTTGTTACAGTAAATCAGTCATTTAGAACCCGAATTTCAAATGGATGTTTTTTGCTTTGTGATGTAACATTTGAATGATTTTTGCGTTCTAATAAACAATCAATCAAAAAACAATCATATCATGTTAAAGCAATTCTTTATCCTTTGCTCAGGAGCCGATGCCAAAATTTTAGAAGACTGCAGTCCCGGGGAACAAAATAAATACGTTGGTATTGGAGCCAGCGTGTTCTTTACAGCGCTCATGGCCTTTATCGCGGCAGCCTATGCCTTAAATACTGTATTCGACAATATTTGGATCGCTATTTTCTTTGGAATCATATGGGGCATGCTCATATTTAACCTCGACCGCTTTATTGTGTCGACCATCAAAAAGACTGGGCGTTTTAAAAGTGAGTTCCTTCAGGCGACACCCCGAATTATTCTGGCGATCATTATCGCAGTGGTAATCTCAAAACCTTTAGAGCTAAAGATTTTTGAAAAAGAGATCAACCAGATACTACTGGAAGAAAAGAACGATCTCACCCTGGCAAATCAAAATCAGATATTAGAACAATACTCGCCTGAAATAACAGCTTTGGAGCAGGAAATCACAGATCTTAATAACGCCTTAAAAACGAAAGAGACTGAAGTAAATAACCTGTATGATGTTTATATCGGCGAAGCCGAAGGCCGCACCGGCACTAAACTTTTAGGAAAAGGTCCCGTGTACAAGGAAAAACGAGATAAACATGATGTTGCTCTTACAGAGTTTACAGCCCTGAAACAAGAAAATTCAGAAAAGATCAAGGCCCTTGAATCACGTATCGAGCAACTCAAAACGGATTATACCAATCAGGTAGGCGAAACGCAACCTGTTATTGATAATTTTGATGGTCTCATGGCCCGTATCAGAGCTTTAGGAAAGCTACCTTGGTTACCCTCATTTTTTATCTTTCTGTTATTTCTAGCCGTAGAAACTGCTCCGATCATGGCCAAACTATTGGCACCAAAAGGCGCTTACGACTATAAATTGGACGATGAAGAGCTCGCAATTAAAACACATATCACGCAAAACAAAACGGCACGTGAAGGTATGCTACAGACCGATACGGTGATTAACCAACGCTTGTATACAGACCTCGAATCGGATGTTGAAGTTTACGATTATAAGCATAAAAAGGCCAAGGAGATATTAAAACTCCAGGCTGATGCCTTTTATAATAAGCAAAAATCGGTATTTTAAAAATTTAAGCGGCTACCTCCGATTTAAAATGATCGTAAAGATCCTTACTGCCGAATCCAATGATCGACATAGATTTGTGCTGAGCAACAGCTTCGTTATGCAACGCTGCAATAGCTTCCACACCATAGCGATCCATAGCTTCAAGGTCTTCAATACTAATAGTGAAGGCATTGAAACGTTCCAGAACATGATCAAACTCAGCTTGAAAAACGGCTAGTGTTTCACGATTCAGATGGCCTTTAATTTTAAAGAAGTTGTTACAATTGGTAATTCTCAAATTCATTTTTTTTATTTTAATGGGTTAAAAAAATAAAATCTTAGGAAGGCTAATAATCTGATTCTGAACTAAAATTACCACAATTTGAACGATTTCTTAGATGTTTTCGATAAATCGAAACCTAAATTGGTTGAAAAAAATTTCGATGTCAATATTATCGATAAACAGCCTTTTTGAAATCACTTTTATTTATTTTTACCACAATCAATCTGTTCTAATTAGACATGCATATCCCAACCCAAGTTCAGTTTACACAAGAGGAAGTTAAAAACCTGCTTTTTAAATTTTATAACATACAAGCCACTTTATCCCCTCTGGTAAGTTACCAGGATATTAATTTTAAAGTAAGTACAGAAGATGGCGAACTTTACGTCCTTAAAATTGGAGGCACAACCGAATCTCAAACTACTTTAGAGTATCAAAATGCCGTATTACAGCATTTGGAAGGTCAACAAAAAGATTTTAAAATTCCAGAATGCATCCTGAATACCGAGGGTAAAGCCTTAAGTGTTTTTAAAGATGACGCTGGAAATGATCGCTACATGCGTTTATTAAGCTGGGTACCTGGTAGAATGTGGCATTCCATGAATCCGCAATCGAAAGACTTACGCTATGGATTGGGCCTTGCCGCAGGTCGCATTACTGAAATGCTTCAAACTTTTGAACACCCAAAAGCGCGTTACGAATTCGCATGGGATATTGCTCAAGCCTTATGGACCAAAGAATACCTTAATTTATTTTCCAAGGAAGAACAAGAGCTGATCATTCATTTTCAAAATTCTTTTGAGTTGCTTCAAAACGATTATTCAAAATTGCGGAAAAGTGTGGTACATAATGATCTGAACGACCATAATATCGTCGTGACCTCTAATCTTATTCAACCAAAGGTTAGCGGGATCATTGATTTTGGGGATACCATTTACTCGCAGATCATCAATGATGTCGCCATTACCTGTACTTATGCTATAATGGATCATCCGGATCCGCTTGAAGCTGCTCTACCAGTTATTAAAGGATATCACGAGGCTTTTCCTTTAAAAGATGAAGAATTACAACACTTGTATAATTGTATCGCCATGCGTTTGGTGGTTTCGGTAACTAATTCGGCTATAGCCAAAGAAAAAGATCCTGAAAATGATTATTTGCTTGTCAGTGAATCTGACGCCTGGAACCTTCTAAAAATTTGGAGATCGGTTATTCCGGATTTTGCTTATTACAGTTTTCGTGCAGCGTGTGGTATCCATCCACATCCGCAAGAAACAGCCTTCAAAACCTGGGCTGAAACACAAAAATTCGATCTAGAGCAACTCTTTCCAGAAACCCCAAATTCGGGCGCCTGTCTTCTCGATTTGAGTGTATCGAGCACCTGGGTCGGTCACGAATCCAATTTCAACGATCTGGACTTTTTTCAATATAAAATAGACACACTTCAAAAAGAAAACCCTGAAAAAATCATCGTAGGTGGCTACTTAGAACCACGTCCGCTTTACACGTCAACTTCCTATGATAAAATAGGTAATTACGGTCGTGAAAGTCGCACCATCCACCTGGGTATCGATTATTGGCTCCCCGAGCAAACGCCGGTTAATGCCTTATTTGATGGCGTTGTAGTCATCGCCAAAAACGATGCAGGATACAAGGAATATGGCGGATTGATCGTTTTGAAACACATAGAGAAAGGTTTCGAATTCTATACATTATATGGTCATTTATCTATAGCCAGCGTTGAAAATTTGAATATTGGTGATACGATCAAAGCAGGTTCAAAAATTGGTGCCTTGGGAAATCCTGAGGAGAACGGCTGTTGGGCGCCTCATTTGCATTTTCAGATCATGTTATCCCTACTGGAATACACCATTGATTTTCCGGGTGTAGCCTATGCTAATCAAATCAACATTTGGAAAAGTATTTGTCCGGATCCTAATTTACTTTTTAAAGACAAAGCCCTTCAACCTAAATCGGTTCCTTCTGATGATGACCTCATGGCGTTCAGAAAAAAGCATTTAGGTAAAAGCTTAAGCCTGTCTTACCGTAAGCCGCTAAAGATCGTTCGTGGCTCCGGAGCATTTTTAATGGACCCTTCAGGCCGAAAATATTTAGATACCATAAATAATGTCGCTCATGTAGGGCACGAGCATCCTGCCGTAGTTAAAGCAGGGCAGCAACAAATGGCTGTTCTTAATACTAACACCCGTTATTTACACGATATTATAAATCAATATGCTGAAGCACTTTTAGAAACTTTGCCGCCAGAACTCAGTGTGATCCATTTTGTGAATTCCGGTAGTGAAGCTAATGAACTCGCTATTCGCATGGCAAAAGCTTTTACCAACCAAAAAGATGTTATTGCCTCAGAAGTGGGGTATCACGGCAATACCAATTTATGTGTGGATATTAGCTCCTATAAATTTGATGGTAAAGGTGGACACGGGAAACCCGAACATACTCATATTTTTCCTTTACCGGATTCCTTTAGAGGAAAATATAGGGATACGAATGCCGGAAAATCTTATGTCAGCGAGGTGAAAAAATGCCTAGAGACCATTAAAGAAAAAGGCCGTAAGCCCGCAGCCTTTATTGTTGAACCCATTATTAGCTGTGGGGGGCAAATTGAACTTCCGGAAGGGTTTTTAAATATAACATATCAAGAGATTCGAAATGCAGGTGCTTTATGTATTTCAGACGAAGTCCAAACCGGTTGTGGAAGAATGGGAAGTACCTTTTGGGGTTTCGAGTTATATGATGTTGTTCCTGATATTGTAACCATGGGGAAACCACTGGGTAACGGTCACCCGGTAGGCGCTGTAGCCTGCACGCAAAAGGTAGCTGAAGCATTCGCTAATGGCATGGAATATTTTAACACATTCGGTGGAAACCCGGTTTCCGGCGCCATTGGATTAGAGGTATTAAAAACTATAAAACGTGAAAATCTGCAGGTAAATGCTTTGCAGATAGGTTCATTCCTAAAAGGAGAACTTATGAAGTTAGCGAAGGACTTTCCTATTATCGGAGATGTGCGTGGGCAAGGCTTGTTCCTCGGAATCGAGTTAACAAACGACCGGTTAAACCCACTACCGGAACACACAGATTACCTTATCAATCGTATGAAAGATTTCGGTATTTTAATGAGTTCAGACGGTCCCGATCACAATGTTTTAAAGATCAAACCACCTCTGGTTTTCAATCAAAACAATGCGGAGGAACTCATTTTTTATCTACGAAAAATACTGAATGAAGATTTTATGTTATCTTTCCAAACAAAATAATTTAAATGAAAAAACTTATTATTATCCTTTGCCTCATGATAGCTTTTGGAAGCTCCGCCCAAAATGAGGAGGCTGATAAAAAAGCCATTCAAAAAGTATTGAAAGAACAGCGATTAGCCTGGTCTAAAAATAATATCGAAGAATTTATGGAAGGGTACTGGAAAAGCGACTCTTTAAAATTCTATGGTGCCAATGGGGTAACCACAGGTTGGAATGCTACTCTGGAACGTTATAAAAAAGCCTATCCCACTGAAGATCACACAGGCACCCTAAGTTTCAGGATCAATGATATTTCGAAGATCTCAGTCGACGCTTATTTTGTTTTAGGCGAATATCATTTGAAACGGGAAGTCGGTAACGCCGATGGTATTTTTATGCTGGTCTTCAAAAAAATCGATGGCGATTGGAAAATTATCGCTGACACTTCCAGTTAAGGTATGACACTACAAATTCGACAAGCGACCTTAGAGGATATCCCCACGCTGTTGGACTTTGAGCAAGGTGTTATTAAAGCCGAGCGTCCTTTCAATCCAACCATTCAGGAAGGTGATATTCATTACTACAATTTAAAAAGCCTGATTACCGATGACAATTCCGTGCTTTTGGTAGGTGAATTGAATGGCGAACTAGTGGCTTCAGGTTACGCCAGAATTCTACCCGACCGACATTATTTAAAACATCAATACCAAGGTTATTTAGGTTTTATGTTCGTTCCCGAAGAACATCGTGGGCAAGGCTTCAACAAGACTATTATTGACGCCTTAATTGCGTGGTGTAAGGAACGTGAGGTTTATGAAATTCGGCTGGATGTCTATCCGGAAAATATTCCTGCAATAAATGCTTACGTAAAGGCTGGTTTTAAAAAGTATATGCTGGCTATGCGTTTAGATAGCCGCGAGTTGAACAACTAGTTTATTTCAAACTCAATCTAAAGGGATCTTCGATACTGTGGGCTGGTTTGGTGAACCATTTCGGTCCTTGTTCGGTCATGTAAATATGATCCTCCAGACGAATACCGAATTTATCCGCAACACAAATCATTGGTTCGTTGCTTATACACATCCCGGGTTCTAATTTAGTCTTTTCACTTTTTACTAAATACGGCCATTCGTGTATATCCAAACCAATACCATGACCTGTACGATGCGGAAGACCTGGTAATTTATAGTCAGGACCTAATCCCTGAGATTCAAGGTATTTTCTAACTGCAATGTCAATACTACCGCATTCGGCACCTAAAGTCGCCGCTTGAAAAGCCACTTGTTGTGCTTCTTTTTCAATGTTCCAAATCCGTTTTTGAAGCTCGTTAGCCTGACCGTAAACATAAGTCCTGGTAATATCTGAAATATAATCGTGGATCTGACAACCGGTATCGACTAGGACTACCTCATTCTCCTCGAGTGCTTTTGGTTTTTTCACGCCATGCGGAAAAGAGAAATCAACGCCAAAAAGGACGATACAAAAATAAGAGCCCTCCTCTTTGGCACCATAGCGTTTATGAGCCTCATGAATGAACTGCGTTACTGTTTCACTTGTAATCCCGGGTTGCATAATGCGAGCCGCTGCTTGTTGTACTTCTAGCGTAATATCCATAGCCAATTGCATTATAGCCAGCTCTGCTTCAGATTTATTCATCCTGCATCCCGCTGTAATAGGTTTAGCATCAATAAACTTTAGACCGTTATTCAATTCTAAAATGCCATTCGAAATAAAGAACGGTGTGGCTTCATCCATATAGATTTTGCCTCCTTCAATACCCCGCGCATTTAAAACTTTAGAAAATAAAGCATACGGACTTTCGTGTTCTTCCCAGCCATGAACAGGTCCCTCTACTAACATGAAATCCAGAACAGTACCAATTTCGAAATAAGGCGCTATATATTCCACGGACCCATCCTCAAAAAGTAATGCACCTACCATGCGCTCAGAAGTCTTCCAGCGCGTACCTGTGAAATAATACAAATTGGTACCGGCATGCAAATACATAGCGGGAACTTTATTATCCCGTAACAGTTTAGCCGCTTTTTGGATACGCGATTGAAATTCTGATTTCTGAATAGGCTCTACAAGGTGGGCTTTAGGCTGAATAGCTCCCAATTCAGCTTCGGGTGTAGAACCACCAATGCCGTACGTTTTCATATTGTGTATTTTAAAAAGTTCTGTCCGGATGGAACGGAGACAAATCTAAGGATGATTTTTTGTTTGCTATAATTTCTGAAACCAATTTCCCAGTAGCCGGACCTAAACTCCACCCCATCATAGCATGACCCGTAGCGATTATCATATTATCGCAAACCTTGCTTTTTCCAATATAAGGCAAACCATCGGGAGATAGCGGTCGCAATCCACAAGCAGCCTGAGCCTTTTCTTCAGCGGTTATTTTAAGGTCCGGGAAATAATTTTCTGCTGCCATAGCTATCGCATTTACCCTTACAGGATTGAGATTTTGATTAATCCCTCCTATTTCCATAGTGCCGGCAAAACGAGTAAAACCTTCCATAGGCGTTACAGCAACCTTAGCTTCACAGAGTACAGACGGAATACTAATGCCGGTCTGGCGCTCCACATTGATCCGATAGCCTTTTCCAGCTTCAACTTTCAGACTAAGTCCTAGTTTTTTAGAAAGCATGGGGCTCCAAGTACCAGCCGCCAACACCACACTATCCGCAGTGAGTTCACGTGTATTTGTTTTCACTTTCTTGATGGTCTTATTAGAGACTTCAAGGTCCGTCACTGTCTCATTAGCCAGAATGGTCACATTGTTTGCTTTTAAATAGTGAACCATTTGGGGCATAAAATTGGTTGGTGTGGTATGGGCATCGTCATAATAATACACCGCACCTTTAACGTCCAATGTTACATGGGGTTCAATAGCTTTCAAGGCTTCGCCCGAAAGATGTTCCACCTGCAAACCTTCGTCAATACCGCGCTGTCCCACCTGCCATTCCTTTTCACCCGCTTTATCAGTTTTATAATACATTAGAAGCCCTTTACATTCGTAATGAAAACTAAAATCACCCGAAGCTTTCATGGCCTCATACAGTTCACGACTTAACAGATTGATGTCTTTTAAAGGCACAATGCCTTTTTCAACATTTTTTTTGGTGGCCGAATTCTTGAAGGCCCAAACCCATTTTAAAAAATCAGCATTCAGGCGTGGTTTCATATAAAACGGACTTGCCGGATTCATCATCCATTTCAACCCTTTACTCATAATACCCGGTGATGCCAAAGGGATAAAATGACTCGGTGTTATATATCCTGCGTTTACATAAGACGCTCCGGAACTAAAATTGGATTTGTCGACCACCGTAACCTGATGCCCTTCTTTTTGAAGAAAGTAAGCCGTGCTTAAACCAATGATACCTCCGCCTATTATTACAATGTTTTTTTCCATAAAAACTAAATTACCTGAAAGCCGTGTGCATATGGATCGTCCTCAGAATCTATAATTATGGTGTTATAACCATAGATTTTTGCCCAACCCTGAATACTCGGAATGATAGCAGGTTTGCCACCGAATTCCGTCTCCGCCTCAATACACCCTATAAATTTACTACCTATAAAGCTTTCGTGTATAAAAGGCTCCCCTTTTTTTAAGGTTCCCTTGGCATGACGCTGCGCCATGACTGCGGAGGTTCCCGTACCACACGGACTACGGTCTATTGCTTTATCTCCGTAGAACACTGCATTACGCCCGGACGACGTCGGGTCTATAGGCATTCCTGTCCAAAGCAAATGCGTCACATTTCTGATCGTAGGATCCTCCGGATGAATAAAATAATCCGGGTATTTCTCATTAATCCGCTGTCTAACGACCTGAGAATATTGAATAATTGTTCCGGCTGAGAAGTTGTGAACTCCCGAAAAATTCTTTTGAGGATCAACAATGGCATAAAAATTTCCGCCGTAGGCGACATCAAAATAGAGTTCCCCTAACTCGGGACAGTCTATGGTTAAATTTTCAGCAGCGAGATAACTTTTTACATTGGTAAGTTTTACCCAATCTACTTTTTTACCGGTTTGTTGATAGGTTATATGTACCAAACCGGCAGGAGTTTCCATTTTTATTTTTCCAGGAATTTTAGGTGTAACAAGACCTTCTTCAATAGCAATGGTGATGGTACCGATCGTCCCGTGACCGCACATGGGTAAACAACCCGAGGTTTCAATAAACAATATCGAAAAGTCATTTTCAGGATCGTGTGGCGGATATAAAATGCTTCCGCTCATCATATCATGCCCGCGAGGTTCGAACATCAACCCTTTTCGGATCCAGTCGAATTCTTTTAAAAAATGTTGCCGCTTTTCGCTCATGGAGTTTCCCATAAGCTTCGGACCACCACTTTTTATAACCCGAACAGGATTGCCACAGGTATGGGCATCAATACAAACAAAAGTGTTTCTGCTCATGTATTACGCATTTGTTTTAAGTGTCTCAGGCAATAATTCCTGAGGAAATGACTGATAGCTCACCGGGCGCACCCAACGCTTGATCGCATTGGTACCAACAGCCGTAAATCTGGAATCGGTAGACGCCGGATACGGTCCACCATGCTGCATCGAAGGGCTAACCTCAACCCCTGTAGGGACGCCATTCTCCTGACCTTCACCTATGGCTTTAGCAAAACTTAACAGGTTATCTTCTAAATACATCATATCTAGAAGGTCTTGGGACCAACCTTCTTTTTTGAGTCGGGAAAGCATCCGCCAGGCCACTACTTTAACAGCCCCATATTCACTCCACATACTGTCATTTAAACAACCCCAATGGTGTGGATCTGTTTTTTCAGGATCATTAATCTGATCGATACAGGTTTGGCAAGCCAACAAACTACCATCAACGCCTCCCGTAGATACAGGAGGAACCTGATATATTTCTAACTTATTTTGGGCTCCGCAAAGCTCACAACTATTATTACTTATTTCTTTTAATGCTTCTAATAAACTCATTTTAATATTTTAAAGCTGTTATTACAGTACTTTTTGTTGTTGCTTTTTAGGAAGACTTTTTACCACCATGTCATAAGAATGATCGATAAGTGACCTTATAAAATCAGCAGATAATTCTCCCTGATGTATATAAACACTGTTCCACTGCTGCTTATTCATATGCCAACCCGGTTTAATGCTCTCATAGCGTTCACGAAGTTCGACAGCATACTCAGGATCGCACTTTAAATTAATAAAACCGGTGCCGGCTTCCCATTCTTTTAAAGAAGCCAATGCAAACATTTTATTAAGGACTTTAAAAACTAGTGTATCATTATCAAAAGGAAAGTGTTCGGTAACCTCCTTTTTACCCAGGCAATAATTGCGATAATCTTCGATATTCATACTTATTCAAAAAAGCCTACTGTTTAGGATTCAATTTTATACAACACGGGTTTACTTGGAGTGGCATCATTTTCAAACGGCGCAATTTGAAGATTCAAAAAATAGGTGCCGTCCTTTACGGTATTCGGTACAAAAATCATTTCAGTTATGGTGGCATCCATACGCAATTTCCCGGAGGTGTTCCAAAAGGCATTATGGCCCACCAATTCACCACCATCTTCTTCACGATCTATGCTAGGTAAATCAACCAGTAAATGCTTAACGCCCTTTTTTACGAGATAATCAATGGTGTCTTTCAAGAAATAAGGCCAGTTGGTGTGCGAATATTGTCGCGATAATTTATCATTCGTATTTGGAATGGTTCTGATAATAACAGCATCGCGCTTTTTATTGCCCAGGGCTAATTTTAATTGTTTCGGCGAAATGGCACGGTCTTTCATATACTTTTCTGGTGCCACAGTGATGACTTCCGCCAAAAAAAAGAACTGTTTTAAATTTTGATTGATAGAGTGAACTTCATCAACAATATGTCCGACACATTCGGTATGGGTGCCATGTCCGTGTGGGTTAAAATGGATATCATTAAAATTCACGCTCGCACCTTCAGAAACCTTCGCTACCCATTCACCATCAACCACAGCTTCAATACGCGGGGGATCAATATACCACGCATTAACATTGGTTTTTGAAGCCCGTAATGGTATAGAAATATCCAAGGGCTTTGCCAGGTCGATGGTATATTGTTTTGAATTGTACTGTATTTTAGCTTGCATTATAAATTGAGTTTAAACAGATCTGCAGCGATGCCGTCGGTTAAAAATTTTCCTTCATTAGTGGCCAGTAACGTATCTTCTTTTACATATATCAAACCCTGATCTATGTATTTTTCTGCCTGGTTTAAAAGATACGTTTTATACATGGGTCCAAAATCAGTAAGTACTTTTTCCAAAGAGACTCCCCAAATGGTGCGTAGGCCCGTCATAATATACTCATTATAGGTATCTGTTTTTGTTAAGGTTTCCACCTCCATCGGCAAAACGCCTTCCTCTAAACTGTTTATATATTTCGAATTATTCCGAACATTCCAGGTACGTTGATTATCGTAAAAAGAATGCGCCGAAGGTCCAATTCCTAAAAAAGACTTTCCTTGCCAATAGGCGGTGTTATTCCGACTAAAAAAATTCGGTTTACCAAAGTTTGAGGTTTCATAATGCACAAAACCGGCTGACTCTAATAGTGCTATTAAGATATGAAATTGTTCCTGACTTTGGGCATCATCCACATTTTTTATAAGGCCTTTTTTAATGAAGGAAGCCAATGCCGTATTTGGTTCCACCGTTAATGCATAGCTGGAAATATGAGGAATATTGAAAGCCAAAGCCGTTTCAATGTTTTGTTCCCATTGCGCATTGGAAGCATCAGGAATACCATAGATGAGATCTAATGAAATATTCTCGAAATACTTAGTAGCTTCTTCTAAACATTGCTTCGCCTCTGTAGTATTGTGCGCGCGATTCATAAGCTTTAGATCGTGCTCAAAAAAGGATTGTACACCAATGCTCAAACGATTCACAGGACTTTTAGAAAGATCTTTTAATTTTGAAGTAGTAAGATCGTCCGGGTTGGCTTCCAGCGTTATTTCCGGGTTGATTGAAACCTGATAGTTTTGGTAAACGGTATTGATAAGATGTTCTATTTCCCTTTGCGATAATAAAGAAGGAGTTCCTCCACCAAAATAAATGGTCTCTATCGGAACGTTTTCGAAAATATCACGTCGTAATTCTAATTCTTTCACCAAGGCCCCGAGCAAGGCCTCTTTCTTCTTTAATGAGGTTGAGAAGTGAAAATCACAATAAAAGCAAGCTTGCTTACAGAACGGAATATGAATATAAATGCCGGCCATACGCGATCAGGTTATCCTATTTTTTTAGGATTTTGCTTCACAAAAGCATCCCAGCCGGAATAACTTTTTCCAATTTCAGGCTTTCCGGCATTGTAAAAATGACACACTGCAGCTGCTAAACCATCAGTGGCATCCAGGTTCTTGGGTAAGGTTTTTAAGTTCAATAAACTTTGTAGCATTTTAGCTACCTGCTCCTTACTGGCATTACCATTCCCGGTAATTGCCATTTTTATTTTTTTTGGTAAATATTCGGTAATGGGTACTTCCCTGCTTAATCCGGCAGCCATAGCCACTCCTTGCGCCCTTCCTAACTTGAGCATACTTTGTACGTTTTTACCAAAAAATGGTGCTTCGATGGCAATTTCATCGGGGTTGAAAGTATCGATGAGTTCCACAGTACGCTCGAAAATAAGTTTTAATTTGAGATAATGATCCTTATATTTTCTGAGGTCGAGTTCATTTAATTGAAGAAATGTCATGGATTTATTTTCCACCTTGATCAGGCCAAAACCCATAATAGTCGTCCCGGGATCGATCCCTAATATGATCTTTTCTTTACTCATCGTTGTTCACAAAAATAACAGCCACTTAATGAAAATGACAGTCCGATAGAAACCGTAGTTAAATTACCATTGAACGACCCATATCCTGAAGTGATGGGATCGAAATCCTTAGCAAATCCCGCGATGTAGGACGCGTCTAAAAACACAGACATGGTATCTGACAAGCCATAATGAAACTCCGCACCTCCTATGATATTAAAATAGGATGTTTTATTCTCCGGGAAATTTCCCAAGGGTTTAATCATAGTGATTCCCGGTCCGGCATGCAAGAACAGCCCAAATCGATTTTGGTTAAACACCTGTGAGGCGTCGTAAACCAGTTGTAAATTGAGGCGTGTGGCATTCACTTTAAAATCACGAGTATTCTCTTTATTAGAAAAGCGGTTATAACCCAGATCGAATTTAGCGCCCAACATCGAACTGAACTGATATTGCAAGCCTAAATTTATGGTTGGAAAATTTACGGGTTTCGCCTCAAAACCAGAAACAAATCCTGAGACCGATGGCTGGTTCAGTCCAACAGCAATTTGCGCTTTCAAGGTACTTTTATCAGTTTGCGCTTCCGGGGAAGCGAAAAAAATTATAGTAAACAATATAAAAGCAGGAATTCGAATATCAAAAATTTTAAATGTCATAATCGTTTAAGATTTGCAGGTATATTGGGGTTTAGGTTCTAACAAAACTAAGCAATTCTTTTTGGTTTGTCAGGCTATGCTTGTTAGCATAAACTATTTGAAATCGCATTTATTCTACATGGATAACCAAAGGCAGCTCAAACTTTGTTTTTACCTGCTGGCCTTGTTTGGTAGCCGGATATATTTTGGGTAAAGCCCCAATACTCTTTTGGATCAGGGATTTGATCTCTGGAATTTCTTGAGCCGTGACAGAATCAACATCAAAATCTGAGAGGACTATTTCACCTGTATCTGATATTTGAAAATTCAGAGCGATGGTATCATTAACATCTCTGGTAACCACTAATTTCTCGTTCTCTAAAAAGTTCAAAATATTTTTAGTGATATAATTTTCAAAACAGCTTTTAACGGCTTGTTTTTCAATTAAAGAATCGCAAAATGAAAAGGACGGATATTCATCGACATCATTCCAGTTAAAAGTTTCTAATTTTTCTTTTAAAATGGCTTCTGAAGATGTTTTTTTCACATCGAAATATTTACACGATGTTAGGGATAAAACTAAAATACCTAAGTAAAGTTGCTTCATAAAACGTTCCAATACCGAAAAGTACAATTTTTTTAGTTTCTATACGGCCATAAAAAATAAAACCGAACTTAAAATTTAATATTTAAACGGATTATAAGTTTGTATTGATAATTGATTTATTTTAGTCTTATAAGTAACTTTAAACCCTTACCTGTGGATATCTTCCTTGTTTGTATTGCCGCCTTATTTATGATATTAGGTTTAATTGGCAGTTTGGCACCTATTTTACCGGGGCCTCCGTTAAGTTGGATCGGTCTGTTAATATTGCACTTAACAAAAGCTGTTCCCATGAACCTAACGTTTATCATCATCACCTTCATCATTGCTATAGCGATTTTCATTCTGGATTATATCATCCCAGCCGTGGGTTCTAAACGGTTTGGCGGCACGCGTGCAGGTATGATTGCTACATCCATTGGCCTAGTTATTGGCCTTCTGGCTCCAATTCCCGGAGGCATTATAATAGGGCCTTTTATTGGCGCCTTCGTCGGGGAAATGATGCACGCTCCGAACTCCAGGATCGCCTTTAAATCGGCCGTGGGTTCCTTAATAGGATTTCTGGCTTCTACCTTTATAAAATTAGTAGTTGCGGTTATTTATTTAGGCTTGTTCCTAAGTAAAATCTGGGATTATAAAGACACTTTATTTTCGGTATAAAAAGAAGAAATCCCGGGGTTCTCTCACCTCCCCGGGATTTTATGTAAATTGCTATTATCAACAAAAAAAATTGAGGGATTAATTAATTTTGAAGTGTTGATACATCAAATATAAACATTACCTATCTTTTTGAACTGTGGAAAAACCGCAACAGTATTACGGTTAAGCTGTAGAACTCTACTATAATGGGAGCTCCGCACTCATAAAAAAATGTATTTTATCCATTTTTTAACATAAACCCCCACTTCTCGGTAAAAATCTTAATATTATACAAACCCTTTTTTACGAGCTTCTTCAAGTAGCGTTTCGTCTTGGCCATCCTGAATATCGAAGAGTTCTTTAAGTTGTTTTTTTCGTTTTTCAACGGCACTTAAAGAAATATCCAAATGCGAGGCCAGGTTTTTAGTTTTAATACCCTGCGATAAGAGGTAAAGTATTTTTCTATTCTTGTCATCAATGACAACATCGCTTACGATGGTTTTACGAATATGGCTATTCACCGTTCCACTGTAAAAAGGAGGATTATGCAATACGGCCTGAAACGCACTGGCGAGTTCATTTGAAGTAAGATCACTCTTAATCAGAAACCCTTCGGGGTCGATATTTTTAATGATATTATGAATTCGAAACGATTCACTAAACATAGTAAGAATAATAATTTTTGCCTTTGGTAAATACTGACGTGCATACTCTGCAAGATCTTCCCCTGAGCTCATAGACCCATCACTTGACGGGGGCAAGCTTATATCTACAAAAAGCATGTCATAAGGATAGTCTAAATCAACAGATTTATTCATAAACCTAATAGCCTCATCACAATTATTAGCAATATCAATTTTTAATTCTTGATGGGCTTTTTTTGTGTATAGTAAGGTATTTTGATACCCTTCAATAATCATGGGATGATCATCGATCATCAGAATTTTTATGGTTTCTGTCATGTACTAATCTTAGTTTTTTGGAGCTTCAATAGTTACTGAGGTTCCTTCACCCAACTGAGACGCTAAGGTTATGGATCCCTCTATTTCCTTTATTCTGGATTTCATATTTTTCAGACCAATGCCTGATTTCGCTTTATTCACATCAAAACCGTCACCATTATCGCTTAAAATTAGTAAAATTTTATCACTCTCACGGGTTATTTGGAGTTTCACCTCAGTGGCATTGGCATGCTTATAAATATTTTGAAGGGATTCCTGAATGATCCGGTAAAAATGTATTTTCGTTTTATTTGGAACACCATCCCAATCAATGTCATCATCGTGCACAAAGGAATATTTTAAACCATATGCGAGACATTGAGTTTCTAACAGTGTTTTAATAATATCTTTAAACCCTCCGCCGGATACAAAATCGGCATTCAACTCGTGCGATACTTTCCGGATATCTTGTTCGATTGTTTTTAGCGATTCAATATATTGCCCCCGTGTTTTTATAGCTTCCGGTGAGTTGTTCATATTTAGGCTATCCAGACTCAGCCGCGCACCAAACAAACGGCCCAAAACCCCATCGTGCAATTCTTCTGATATACGTTTCTTTTCCATAACACGAGCCTCTTCAATATTATCACTTTGGTTAAGCATGAGGTTGTAGATCTCTTCATTGGCCTCTTGTTGTTCCTGAATGAATTTGAGTTCTTTATTTTTATTGCGTTGTGTGATCACAATATAAATTAAAATAGAGGTCAGCATCACCCCGATCGAAATAAAGATTAACCATCTTCGTTCTTTAGAAACCTCGGCCAATTGCTGTTCCTTTTCTTTAGTTTCATAACGTATTCGTGCGGTTTTATTTCGTACAAGACGTTCAGTTTTTTGTATACTGTCATTTAATTTAACATATTGCTGCAAATAATAAAAGGCTCTATCTCCAGATTCAATTTCAGATAAAAGACGTAAAGATGTTAAAACCTCATCTGCATGAAATTTTTCAGCAATCATTTTTGCCTGAAGTGCATAATGAATCGTGGAGTCCTTTTTTCCCTTTTTTTGATAGTACTCTGCAATATGCTGATTGACTATAATTGCCTTATAGCCACCAGTAGGGTTAATACTATCACTTATCGACAAAGCTTTAAAAAATAGTTCAGGAATCTCTGTTGTATCTCCAGACAAAAATTTGGTATAAGCATAGTTGTCTAGTAAAGTTACATATTGCAGGTTATCTTTTCCGACAACGTCAGAATTCAAAATATCCGTAAATATTTTTAAAGCTTCCTGATAATCCCCTGCTTTTTGATAGGTTAAACCTAAATTATTTTGGGTTATTGCAACACTTTTTGGATCGTAACCATCAATAGAACGCTCCAATGCTATTGATTTTTCGAAGTATGTAATGGCTTGACTGTATTGCTCAAGGAATTGAAAAACCTGACCCAAACTATTATAAGTATTGGACTTTAACTGAATAACCTCATTTGTTTCCTTTAGGCCATCAAGAATTTTTAAAGTCTCTACGCTTGATAACTCACTCGCTGTAAAATCATTTTCATTTTTTTGAAGAACGGCATACGCATAGAGAACCTCAGCTAAGTTAAATTGGGCATTTCTATTTCGGTAAATCTTTTCGGCTTTTTTATAGTGATAATATGCACTGTCTCCCATTTGAATAGACCGATACAGGTATCCTATTGTAGTTTGAGCGTTAGCATAATAAACTGAATCTATACTTTTTTCTAGAAGAATATTTTTTTTAATGGAATCTATGAGCCGTAGGTTTTGGTCAATCTGAGCCGACAAATTATTTGTAACAAATAAAAGTACCAGAAAGTATAACAGCTTTTTCAAGAGGGAATAACAATTTGTTTGCCTCTCAAATGTATTTATAATTTTTTAAATAGAATAAAAAAACTCCCTACATTATGATAAGGAGTTTAAATCGTTATTTTAATAAAACAAGATTACTTGTCACCATTGCCACCTGTATCAAATACAGTAATAGTTTGGTTATCTTGTAAAATATCATTCTCATTAAGATCTTGTTTGGTACATGAGCTAAATAAAGCAGCTATAACAAGTGCAGATAAGGTAATTTTTAAGGCTTTCATAATCGGTTCAATTTTAAGGTTATTATAAATTTTCTAGTTTGTTAAACGTCTGGCCTCAGGTTCTTTCGAACCGAGGCATGAGGGAAAATGGATAATTAACTTTAAAATCGAATACACGACTAAGTGTACAGATTTCTTTTAAAATTTGTATTGAGGGAGTTGACCTTTTTAGGGTCTAAAATTGAATGGATTAATTTTCCTAAATGAGCTGAGGGGAATTTGCGCCCATTAGGATTAGCTAATGTAGCTTACAATTGAGACAAAGATATAAAAACTCGTTGAAATACACAAATCGACGATGAAATGCATAATATTATTAACAATTTGTTGAAAACTTTACTTTTTAACAGATTTTGTTTGAACCAAACTTGTTTTAACAATTTTCGTTTTAACGTCCTCATCAGGTGCCATTTGCATACGATGGATTAATAACTGTGCAGCACTAGCTCCAATCTCTTTGGCATGCTGCCGTATGGTCGTTAACTTTGGAATCGAATGATTAGCTACTGATTTACTTGAAAAACCAATGACTGATATATCCTTTGGAACCTTTAAACCTAGGTTAATAGCCATATTAATAGCTATAACTCCGGAAGAACTATCTGCGGAGATAACGCCATCAATACCTTTATACTTTTTGTAAAACTGTTTTATCTTTTTTTGCTGGTCGTCCTTTTTCTTTAAGTTCAATACCAAAGGTTCTTGCACACCAACTTCTTCTAAAGCTTTGCGATAGCCTCGTTCACGAAGTTTTCCAACACTAAGATCATCAATATCACTAAAAAAGGCTATATGCTTTCGTTTTTCATTGATCAAGCGTTTTGTAGCATTATAGGTCGCTTCAAAATCATCAACAATAACCTTGTCACAAAGCACATCGTGCGCCACTCTATCGAACATTACAATAGGCAAACCACTACTTAAGGTCTTTTTAAAATGTTCAACTTCGTTCTTAACTTGGGTTTCTTTGGCTACCGATAAAATAAACCCATCAACACTACCATTTGCAAGGAGCTGCAAACTTTCCTTTTCTTTATCTAAGGATTCGTTTGAAATACAAGTTATAATATTATACCCATGCTTTGTAGCCTCACGTTCGATACTGAAAAGCACCTTTGACAAAAAATGATTTAGAATATCAGGAATGATAACCCCAATGGTTTTGGTTTTGTTCTGTTTTAAACTTAGTGCAATCTTATTGGGTTTATAATTGTACAAGGCCGCCAATTCTTTGACGCGCTTCACTGTTTCTTCCCCAATTTCTTCGCTGTTATTTAAAGCTTTAGAAACCGTTGATATTGAAACATTTAACTCTTTTGCCAGTTGTTTTAAAGTCACCATACCGTTCAATTCATGATACACTGAGAACATTATATATTCTTACCAAGTACCTTTGTGCTAAAATAAGATATTTTAATTCAACAAAACAATAACTAAATGAAGTTGCTCTATTATTTCTGATAAAATTTGTCTGTACCTATTTTTAATTAGCATCTTTGCAATTCAAATATAAGATGATAATGAATTTCTCGAATATTAAGCTTATTGTATCGGATATGGATGGAACCTTACTGAATGATAATCATGAAGTAAGCAACCGCTTTTTTAATCAATTTGAAAGATTGAAACAGCAAAATATTCATTTTATTGCGGCAAGTGGCCGTCAGATGCAAAGCATTCAAACGAAACTCCACCCTATTCTAAAAGATATTTCAATAATTGCCGAAAACGGCAGTATTATTACGCACCAAAACAAAACTGAAGTATTATTGGAACTCACCCAAAATGATATGGTTAAGGCTATTCGTTCCCTGCGTCAAGTAGACAACTGTTATCCGGTATTGTGTGGAAAAACCACGGCTTATGTTGAAAATGATGAGCCTGAGTTTATTTCAAAAATATCAGAATATTATACGGAATTTACTATTGTAGACGACCTATCAGCCGTTTCTCAGGATGCCTTTTTAAAAATTGCCGCCTACCATTTTGAATCATCAGAAAAATACATTTATCCCAAGGTAGAACATTTGAACGACCACCTACAAGTTGTTGTTTCCGGCGCGAATTGGGTAGATATTTCCCATCCTGAAGCAAATAAAGGCTACGCTTTAAAAAGGCTACAAGAAAATTTAGGTGTTACTAAAGCACAAACCCTTGTTTTTGGAGATTACAATAATGATCTTGATATGCTAAAATTGGCAGACTATAGTTTCGCCATGGGTAATGCTCATCCTAAAGTTAAGGCCACAGCAAACTACATGACGAAAACCAATACAGAACAGGGTGTGGAACACATTCTGGAACAGATCATTTCAAGTTAAAAAAAACGCACACAAGATTCCCTGAGTGCGTCAAATTGCTATTAACTTAAATTCTTAATGAGAATTTTGAATGGTGCATAGATACCTCTTATAAAATAACTTTAATGTAACTTATGTTACATAAGGTACTCAAATCCAAAAACTTTAAGTTTTATTTATAATATCCTAAACTACAATAATTTACTTGAGGCATTCGAAATGAAGAATGCTACCGTAATGGACTAATTCGTAAAGGAAAAAGAACCATCCCTCATTCATTTTAGAAAGACTAGGAATTCACAAAAAGTATGGTCATTTTAAAATTAATACCGCAAACTCTAATATGTTGATTTACCCAAAATATTATCAGTATCGTCTTGTAACCAAAAATGTAACTCCTTGCTAATAAATTTTTTAAAGCAACTTAAGTTACATAACGATTATTACAGTTCTTATATTTTTGGTCGGGTTTTGATTTTAAATATTTACTTCTTATTCGGATGTCTAATTTATTTTCAGACTAAAAGGTATCCGATATTAAAATATTTAATACCTTACAGATACCTAATAGCATAACACCCTCTCCCTCTCCATGACAGATCTAGCACCCACCATCACAGATACTTTAAATATCCTAAAGTCTGTTTTAAACGTACCAAAAAATACTGTTTTTTATAAGGGATACGCCGATACGAATTCACTTGACCCTAAAGCATGTGATAATCAGCCTCTCTTAAACAAATTATTAACCACAGTTGAAAAAAACAAAAAACTCATCCTTCGGAACGATTTGGGTCAGGACAAAGACTTCCAGAAAGTTTACACACAAAAAGACTCCTTAAAGGCCTTTATTGGCATGCCTCTTTTAGGTTTAAAGGAAAGCCTAGTAGGGGTTTTTTATATTTACTTTGATTCTGTTCAGAACTATTCAAAGCGAACTGAAACGCTTTTAAAAGCTGTTTTAAAGCAAGCCGGTGTGAGTTACACTAATGAACTTCGAATTGAAAAATTAAAGCGCGAAAAGAAACATATATTTAATGAAAACCTGAAACGCAAAAAAATAATAGAATCTACTCAGGCTGCTAGCTGGTTTTGGAACATAGAACATGAGGCATTAGAGATCTCACCCCAATGGGCTGCCATGGTTGGTTATACTATAAAAGAACTAGAACCCATAAATTACGATATGTGGGCAAACCTCGTGCACCCCGATGACATAAAGCTCGCGGAAAATGCTATTCAGGAATGTTTTTCACAAATAAAAGAGTTTTACAACATCAACTTCAGAATGTTTCATAAAGCCGGTCATTATGTATGGATCAACTCTTCAGGGTTTATTACCGAGTGGTCGTTAGATGACAAGCCCTTATTCATGGTAGGGGCGCATATTGATATTTCATCTCAGAAAAAAACTGAAGAAATATTAAAACGCAATAAGTGGCACTTGGAAGAAGTGCAACGCATCTCTAATATTGGCAGTTGGAGTTATGATGTCCTTGCAAAGGAATTTTTATTTTCTAAAGGATTTTCTGATCTTTTAAAAAAACCAACACATCAGTCCTTTGAAGAGGTGATGGAAAATGTTTTTGAGGAGGATAAAGCGATGGTTCGAAAAGCAAAAAGTGAATGTGTTAAATTAGGTAAACCTTTTGAAATTAATTACCGGACTCTAAACCCCGAAGGTAACACCGTACATATTGAGGAACACGGATTCGCTATAAAAAATGAAGAAAATAAGATAATAAACATTTACGGTACATTGCACGATGTCACTGAAAAGAAGAAAGAGCAGCAACACCTTAAACTTTTAGAAAGTGTTATCACAAATACCAAGGACGCGGTTCTAATTACAGAGGCCGAACCATTCGAAGACCCCGGTCCGAAAATAATTTATGTCAATGAAGCCTTTACAACGATGACCGGGTATACCCCGGAAGATGTGATAGGAAAATCCCCAAGAATTCTTCAAGGTCCGAAATCAGACTTTAAAGCTTTATCAAAACTTGGTGAAGCTTTACGCAAATGGGAGTCTCACGAAGTTACTACGATAAACTACAAAAAAAATGGTGAAGAATTCTGGTGTAATTTTACTGTTGTACCTGTACCTGACGAAACCGGTTGGTATACCCATTGGATCGCTATTGAACGTGATATAACTGAACAGGTGAATAAATTAAATGCACAAAAACTTTTTAACGAGATCGGTTCTTTTTTTACTGAATATGAAATACTTGGAAAAGCTTTGGACGCTTCTTTGAGTAGTATCCTTGGGATGACGGAATTTTCATGCGGAGAAATTTGGATAACTAATGATAGTCGCAAAAATTTTGAGCTAATATCCAGTGCTTTTCTGGATCAGAAAGGGGAAAATTTCGCACTACAAAATTCAATTTTTGAAATTGAACTCCATAAGACTTTTCAAGGGGAGATTTTAAAGAAAAAAAAACCATATTATTTGAACGATATTCAAAATAACCCTTTGTTCGTAAGAAAGGAAATTGCAAAACAAACCAAGCTTCAAGATGCCTTGGGGATCCCACTGATGGCCAACGATGAAATACAGGGTGTCTTATTACTCCTTTCGGATAAAAAACTTCAGCCATCAAAGTATAAAAGACCTCTTTTTAAAGACCTTATAGATTTTTTGGGGAAAGAAATTAAGCGTAAAAATTTGGAGATCGAATTTAATGATGCTTTTAATATAACTCCGAACATGCTCACCATTAGTGATGGAAGAAATTACTTCAAACGAGTAAATCCCGCAACCATTAAAATCTTAGGCTACTCAGAAGAGGAATTGCTGTCGCAGAGTTTTATGAATTTTATACATCCAGAGGACCGAAATTCTACGATGGATCAAGCCGGAATATTAAGTTCCGGACATCCCGTTTACAATTTTGAAAACCGTTACATTACTAAATCGGGTGATATTGTTTGGTTAAGCTGGGCTGCTACACCGTCATTCAGTAATGGATTAACCTATTCGGTAGCAAAAGATGTTACAGAAAGGAAAAAAACCCAGGCCAAACTAAACGAGTTAAACCTGAATTTAAAAAAGCACGCTTACGAATTGGAACAAAAGAATAAAATGCTACAAAATATTGCCTGGACACAATCTCATAAAATAAGAGCTCCTCTTGCTCGCATTCTAGGTATTCTTGAATCTATAGACCTCCTTACAAATGGAAGAGAATTAACTGAAGATGAGGTGACACTATTTAATGGTTTAAAAGAGTCTGGGTTAGAACTTGATACCATGATTAAAAAGGTGGTCAAAAAAACTGATTTCTAGAACACCTGTGGGATTCGAAATAAATTATTTTAATCTAATTTCTACTTTTAAATTCAAAAATATATTAAATTTACAAAAAAAATTCTTGCTGAAATCCTGCAACCTACACTTCATATTCATGTAAGAAAATATAAAACTAATAGGGTTATTGTGTTTTAGAAATCCACTAGAATTTTATAAACTCTCAGCCTCTATTTTTTAATAGTAAAAGAGTACATGAAGATTGAAAATAAAAACAGGGGTATCCTTCTGGTTGATGATGATGCCATTTGCAACATTATTTGCAAGAAACTTATTGAGGAGCTCGGCTTTAAAAACCCTGTAGAGATCGCTACAAATGGCAGATCGGCTTTACATTATCTTGAATTGGCTGTTAATGAAAAATCTAAACCATTACCGGGCCTGATCCTCTTGGATATAAATATGCCTGTTATGAATGGCTGGGAATTCCTTGAGACTTTAGAAGAATTATCGGAAAATTTACTTCCTGATATAAAAGTCGTTATGGTAACCTCAAGTATTAGTCCTTTCGATATTAAAAAAGCTAAGAACACGAAAATGATATCCGAATTTATTACAAAGCCTGTTAATCTAAAAACTATGGCCGAAGTATTAGAAAGGTATATTTAAAAACTCCTTTTTTTTACCTTTCTCCGAGAAAAATTTCAATAACATCATTTGCCCATTTTTATCGGTTATTACATTATTTATCAGAAATCCAACATAGATATAAACCACCACGAATCGGCCTAATATTGAAATTAGAAATAGTACCTATAATAACGATTTTACCCAAGTCTTCTTCCTGAGAAATTGCACTAAAATGAATAGAAAGAATAAAAATTTTAGCCCATAAAATAAACTTTGGACTAAATTGATAATTAAACATCGCTTCTTTTTGAACTTAAATATTAGAAAAGTTAATATTTACATAATTCCTATGATCCACCGCAATACATGAGAATAGAATTAGGGCTGTAGTGAAATTTTAACTTAATAATTGAAGGCGTCCAAATTCATCTAATTTCCGTAAATACCAAGAAATGTTTATATTTTGACCCCGTTAATAACGATTAAAACCCCAAATCTATGAAACTCCAAAAAACCATTACAACTCTCAGTTTATTTCTGATGCTTTTATTTTTACTTCCTCTGGAATCGGTTGCTCAAAAAAAGCAAGGCCCGCCATCCTGGGCACCGGCACATGGCTATCGAGCTAAAGTGCATCAAATCTATTTTCCGGATCATAACATGTACTACGACCTTCAAAAGGGTGTGTATATCTATTTAAATAGAGATAACTGGCAAATTAGTGTAAATCTTCCCAGTATTTTTGGACGTATTGATCTAAATAACTCCCCTAAAGTGGAACTAGAATTGGATACCGATAGTCCACAGCGCTATAATGCACAGCATATTTTAAAATATAAAGGTAGAGGAAATAGCAAGGCTAAAGCTAAGGGACCAAAAAATAAATAGGTACGCTTATATTTTTTGCCTGGATAAAACCCGATCCATTCATAAACAGGTGAGACACCTTTAAAAGGTAAAATGTGATATTAATTACGTTTTACAATTCCAATGATAATAACTTCTATTTTGTAGAAGATACCTAATCCCTTTTGCTTATTTGTGGTCTTCTAAAAACTGTTTAAACTCCAGAGATTGATACATTGCCTGGCCGTCATGCCCTACATTATTGACTATTATTTTACTATGGTTATTCGTGTTGGCATGATACGTTTGCATGTATAATAACATATGCTCTCCGCGCTTCACTCTGTTCGACCCTAATAATGTGGCCTGACAATCTGTAGTATTCAAAGTTCCTGTGGTAGAGGTATCGTTGCTTCCAATTAAATACGTTGTATTTCTGGTAACCTGTTGCTCTGTGATCGCAGATTGTGCCATGCCGTCAAGATAAGGGACAGCAAAATCAAAACCATAAGGCCAATACGTATATCCTGAGCAATCTGTTGGTGTTTCAAATTGCTGGGTGCTTTCATTGTAACGCAAACCATCAGGATAATAAAAATATTGATTATTCGCCACAATATATTCAAAAGAGAGGTCGGTGTATGTATTTTCAGAGGTATTGGCTAAAGCATAGTGTTGTGTAAATGCACCTCCAGAGGAATGTCCCGTTACAAATACCTTTGATAGGTTTGAGAATTGACCGGATGCCTTAACGGATTCTATAAGTTTATCTATTACGGTAAAAGAACTTACCGCGCTATTGGTGTTTCCTGAATCTGCACCCTCACGCCAGCGAGCATCCCAAAATAAATCATTATTGGTTGCTACACTATTTTCCTTAAAGTTCGGGGCTATCAGCAAGGTACTTTCTTCCAGACCTGCGCTTTGTAATGCCGTTGACAAATAGGTAAAATAATCATCGGCATTTCGATTAGCACCATGAACAACAACAATGAGCCGTTCGATATTTTCAAAGTTAAATTCTGAATCGTCAATAAAATCATAATTACTGTACATGTCAAATTGAAATGTAGCTCCGGAACCTGCAGTGATATCCATGGTTTGAACACAAGATGCTGAACCGGTTAAACAAGGTGTTTTTCCTAAAGCAGTAACGAATCCTAACGTCAACCCACTATTATAAACAGCGCCATTTGCGCCTAATTCACCAGCCGATATCGATAACTCGTAAGGTGTATCGGATTCTAATAGATTCGGCGCAACAATCGCTTTGGAGGCGGCATTAGTATAGGTTACCGAATAGGACACCGGAGTACCTCCCTGAGAAATTCTTGTTAAACTTTCAAACTTTGAAGGTATAATTTCTGAAGAAAAAGTTATTTCGATGGTCGCGTCTATTGGAATATTCGTTGCACCGTCTTGAAGAGGTGATCCATTGGCTGTAACCGATAGGACTGAAATAGCCAATATTTCAGCCGGATCACCATTTTTTCCACAAGACCCTAATAATATTAGGATTAGAATCGCTATTAATACATTGCTCTTACTTTGAGTGTTTATCATTCCTGTCATTAAGTCTACCTTTCCTTCTTTTTATTTAATCTAAAATTTATATCTATTAATTACATGCAGGATAAACGCAAGGAGAACTTTGTGTGCTCGTTGAGCCAGCGGCACAATCTACACCACCGGTAACCCAGTTTCCATCCAGCTTATAGGCCCAGGAACCAGAATATTCCCAAGCTTGTCCTGTTCCATCTACATTAGCATCGCCATAGGTTTCAATTACGGTGGTACCTTCGAATAATTCTATGGCATCATCACCATTTTGGTTCATGGCACCAGACTCAATAACGTGTTCAAAACTATTTATACAAGCACCGAAATAGCTCGAAATTGTAGCTGGTTCACGCGCAATTAAGATATCGTCTCCTTCTGACACTGAAATTGCGGGCAAAGTAAATTCAACACCATCTGTACCGCCACCATTATTAGCAACGCCTAGACCATAAACACTTAAGTCTGGTATATCCTTTTGTACTTTCAAGTGCACAGCTTTACCACCATTAGTTCCTGAACCATCCCAAAGTAACGCTAAAGCTCCTTTTAAGGACAGGGCATTTGAGCAAATAGGATATGGACAGCTAGAGCTCTGAGTCGTTGTGGTTCCAACGGAACACCCTACACCACCGTAAGTCCAAAAACCATCAAATTTGTAAGCCCAGGACCCTGTGTATTCCCATGCCATTCCTGTACCATCAACATTGGCGTCCCCATAGGTTTCTATAACACTGGTTCCTTTATAGAGTTCGATAGCATCATCGCCATTCTGACTCACGGACGTATTCGATTGTAAAATATATTCAAATTCGCTGGCACAATCTCCAAAATATGCTGAGATCAATGCCGGTTCTCTGGCTACCAAAATATCATCTCCTGCAGACACCGACTGTGCTGGGAAATTATACTCCAAACCATCTGTTCCGCCACCGTTATTAGCAATTCCTAATCCGTAAATACTTAAATCCGGAATATCCTGATTGGCAACAACGTGGATAGCTTTACCGTCATTAGTCCCAGACCCATCCCAGGTAAGTGCTGTTACCCCTTTTAAAGACAAGGGTGGTAATTGATCGTTGATCAGAATCGTAAGATCTTCACCACTTATACCATTTACAATATCCGCAAGAGAAAGAATAATGGTCTCTGGTCCTTCGCTATTATCACTATCCAAAGCAGTCGTTAATGTGATAGATGCAGAAGTACTACCGGCAGGAATATTAATATTAACATCTCCCGTAACGGTATAATCCTCACCCTCAGTTGCCATTCCACCAAATACAATAGTTGCGGTAATTGGATCTTCTGAAACCTTATCTAATTCGGCTGTTATAGTTGCAGTAACATTATCTTCATCTAACTCTAACATATCACTAGATAAACTCAAAACTGGAGGTACATAAGCCGCCGTGGTAAAATTCAAGGACAATGGAGCTTCCAAAGATTCTCCCTTAACCCCATAATCACCGACAGGCACTTCCAACATGTAGTTTGTTTCATAAGCAAAACGTGTTATTGGTGTTATCGTTATGGTAGAATTTGTATTGGAAAATTCTAGATTATAATCTACCGAACCTGCGCTCGAACTAAATGACAATGCCGATAAAAATTGTTCCGTATTTAATGTGTGCGAAAATATAATGGTAATGCTTGCAAAAACACTAACATTATTAGCACCACTTTCAAATTTCGAACCATTGATGGTTTTTTGCATGGCGGTCAAGGTATTATCTTGTATAATAACATCATCATCTTTACCGCAAGCTACGAATATGGTTGCCATTAAAATACTCATTGCCATCACAGAGTAAAAGGCTATTTTCTTAAAGTTTTTCATGATATGTTTCGTTTTTACTTTTATTAGTTTTTTAGTTTAGTTTTATTTTTTAAGCTCTAGAAATGTTGCAAAATTATTTGCATCAAAATCCCAAATCACAGGTAATAGGTAATATACCATTACGGTTAAAAATAGAATGGAAATTATATTCATCCAGATACCACTTTTTATCATATCGGGAATTCTTAGATATCCTGAGCCAAAAACCACCGCGTTTGGAGGGGTAGCTACCGGCATCATAAAGGCACACGAAGCTGCAATGGTACAGGCAACCATAAGAATATAAGGGTTTACTTCTAAAGAAATGGCTATAGGTGCCAAAATGGGTAAAAGCATTGCGGTGGTCGCCAAATTCGATGTGAACTCCGTAAATAAATTTACGGAAGCAATGATTACGAGTACGAGGGTTATTAATGATAAGCTTTGTAACAAGCCCATTTGCGCTCCCATCCATTCGGCTAAACCGGTAATTTGGAATCCTGCCGCCAAGGCCATACCGCCACCAAACAACAGAATGATACCCCAAGGTAAATTCACACAATCCTCCCAGGTAATGATACGGTTCTTGTAATCTTTAGTTGGTACCATAAACAAAGCTACGCCGGCTGCCATGGCTATAATGGTATCATCAATAGCCGGGAAAAATTGTTGTAAAACAAAGGATCTGCTTATCCAACAAATGGCTGTTACAACAAAAATAACACTAACCATTTTTTCCTCTCGCTTCATCGGACCAATACTGGCCAATAAACGATTAATCTCTTCCTTCCCTCCGGGGAATTCTTTTTGTTTAAAGTTAAAAGCAAATTTGGTCAGGTAAATCCAAGCTAAGATTAAAAGCGGAATAGCGATAGGCAAACCAAATTTCAACCATTGTAAAAAGGTGATTTCTATCCCATAAACTTCCTCGACATATCCAGCTAGAACAAGATTTGGAGGAGTACCAATTAGTGTTGCTATACCTCCTATTGAGGCACTGTAAGCAATACTAAGCATGAGCACCTTACCAAATAGAAGATTTTCATTTTCTTCCGTTTCAGGATTATCTTGTAGTTGTTTTACTATCGACATTCCAATGGGCAACATCATTACAGAAGTAGCTGTATTCGATATCCACATGGATAAAAAAGCGGTCGCTACCATAAACCCAAGTATAATTCGAGATACATTTGTCCCTATGAATTTTATAATATGAAGGGCGATTCGTTTGTGTAAATTCCACTTTTCGATCGCTATGGCCAACATGAATCCTCCCAAATAAAGGAAGATATATTTGTGTCCGTAAGATGCTGTGGTAGTCTCTAAATCAACAGCACCTGTCATTGGGAATAATACAATAGGTAATAATGCCGTGACTGCAATGGGAACAGATTCTGTGACCCACCACAAGGCCATCCATAAGGTTATACCCAGCAATTCAAAAGCACTATCGGGCATTCCTTCGGGTGGCTCCAGTCCTTGTAGAATTAGAAACAGTAAAGGTCCTGAAATTAAGAAAATCGTTCTTCTAACTGAAATCATCTGCTTACTTCGTTAATTGTTCAAAATCTGTTTCTTCTACTAATTGTCTGAAAAATTCGGCCCGTTTCGGTAACACGAATGACATATATATTTTTTCACCATCTTTATCTGTAGTCGTAACCCGGTGTGGAATTTCAGATACGGATTGCCCTGTTAAGGCTTTATAAATTATTAAACCAATCAAATAAGAACCGTCTGAAGACGGATGTTTATCATCAAAATAGAGATCAATATCCGGACGCAGTTGGCGTGCCTTCATAAAAATTGGTCCCACAGGAATCACTTTTGCTTTCAGTTTCTCTCCCAAATCAAGGTATCCCTCAGTTATTTTAGATTGCATTAAAGGATTAGATTTATAGGCCCAAGTCAAATAGAATATAGGTTCAGCCCCGACAGATCTAATAAGCTCTGAAAACTTTTTACTATAGGTCTCAAATCTTTCCGGCGCATCAATGGTACTTAGACTATGGTCTCCAAGGATCACATAATCCCACTGGCCTTCTTTGATAAGCGCTTTGGTGTTCGTGTCTTTCTGACCTTTCCAATGGTGTTTTAAATTGCTCCCACTGGCCGTAGATTGTCGTACCACCAACGGCACCTTTTGGTCTTCACCCATGGCCTGCACCAATTGAGGCATATTCCAAAAAAAGGTGAAACTATTGCCTACAAACAATATTTTTAGGGGTTCCTTTGCTTCCTGTGCTCGCGCCTGAAATGACGATAAGCAAGTCGAAAGAAGGAAAAGTAAAAATCCTGTTTTAAAAAATTTCATAAGTATGCTCATTTGTTTTCTCCTACTGATTTACTGGTGTTTTATCAAAAAAGTTCGGGATCGGATTGGGCGTATTGCTATTTCTATCTATTTCACTTTGTGGATAAATGAAACGTTGTGGTAATTCACTACCGGTATTCGGTGTAATTGGAACCCTCACAACCGTCTCATTTTCAGTTCTTCGAGTATCATTGAATACCTCCACCTGACCAAATAAAGTCACATAACGCTCTTGTAAAATTTCTCGTAATAAGGCATCATCCGGGTTAATTCCATCAGGATTCTCTATACCTCCGGTATCAAAATCTGCGCTGTTATAAGCTTCATAAAGCACATTGGCCGCATCGATATTTCTTAAATAACCACCTGTGGACATGAATGCTCTAAAATCATTAAGATGACTCAAACCACTACTAAATCCATTAACACGGAATCCTGCTTCGGCTAAAATCAAAAGGTTCTCTTCGTATGTAATTAATGACGACGGCGCATCAGGTGCTGCAAGACCATCGTTTGTGTTTGGCTGAACGCCTACACTGTTGGTATTGAAATAAAAATTATTTCGAGCGGTTTCGTTCGTTTTGGCATTACCGCGGTAGTTCGGACTCCCCGGGTCCATCATTCCAGCCATAAAATCAGACACAATTAAATCGTTCTGACGTACTTCAACTGCAAAAAACTGATAGTTCAAATTACGATCTTCGGCTGCGGTCCCGTGAGGTCCGTACATGGCTCGATCTATAGAACTTATACCATTTTGAGCAGCGATATAGGCCTTTCCATAATCTTTTACATGCATATAGAACCGCGCTTTTAGTGTGTAAGCACATTCTACCCACGCCTGTGGATTACCATCAAAATAAACGTCAGATCCTGTGGCAGGACGGCCACTACCTTGTTGTAAATTGGAAATAGCCCGATCTAATAAAGATTGAACTTTCGCATAGACACTTCGTTGTTCTTCGTACATCGGATCCTGAAAAGCCACATCTACGGCCTGATCATAAGGAATGTCACCATAAAGGGATGCCAAAGTACCAAAGGCCTGAGCCTGTAATACCTGAGAAATCCCTATAGTTACCGGACCTGCATTATCATTAATTGCAGCGTCTTCAGTAACTTTGGCGTTTCGCAAGGCATCAATGTAACCATCATTCCAAAGGGCATTAAAATCACTAGTAGTCACAGAATATTGACTAAAGCCTAAATGCTGGCGATCTATACCTGTATATTGGCCTGCAAAAATAGCAGCCCGACGCGCGTTTTCACCCGATTGAAATAAGATATTACCGACCTCAGCACCCGTTAATATTAACGGATAAGAGCTTTTTGTTAGGTTGTTCGGGTCTGTATTAATTCCACCAACCAAATCACTACAGGATTGAAGGAATATGGCCATAATGACCAATAATATATATCGTTTCATATTAAAAAGATTATGATATGATTTATGTTTAGTCGCCTGATCTTCATTTGTTTTTGCGACAGAAGTATATTTTGACGATCTCATAATAGTCATGTTTTCTTGATTATAAATTTAAAGCTATACTGAACAAGAACGATTTTGTTCCAGGGTTGTTGAAGTAATCAATCCCTCGTGCCGGACTCACTCCGGAAAGGTTCGTATCGGGGTCGTTACCCTTGAATTTGGTCCATAAGAATAAATTTCTTCCCGTTGCTGTAAACTCTACGGATTTCAGGCTTGTGGTGTTTTTCAACCAATCGGAAGCCCACAAATAAGACAATCTAAGTTCTCTAAGCCGTGTCCATGAACCATCTTCTATATAAAGCTCATCATTACCACCACTAAAGAATCCTCCGTCGCCATTATACCAAGGTTCAGTTAAGGCCACAGGACCCGCTCCAAAATCAGTTATATTTCCTCTGAAGGTTTCTCCGATATTAATAATATTTCCATTCGCTTCGAAGTAATTTCTAGTAGCCGTAACCTCGTTACCGGTACCATACCAGGTTCCTAAATCACTCATTACCGATTTTGTTCCGGCAAAAATATCAGCACCTTGGTAGGTTTCGAATAATACCGATAGCCTAAAATTCTTGTACTTAAAGGTACTCGTAAGTCCACCTTGCCAGTCTGGATTGGGATCTCCAATAACCCCTTCAACCTGATCTTGTTCGGGAAAACCAAATTCATCATAAACAATTGATCCGTCATCATTACGTAATATTCTAGAACCCCAAAGCACGCCCAAAGGGTAGCCCTCAACAGCTCTGGAACTTACCGCAGCTAAACCTCCAAGGTTTACAGATTCAGCACCTGCTAAATCAGTAACTTCATTCTTAACAGAGGTAAAATTGGCATTTAAAGACCATGAGAAATTATTTGTGTTCAAAATTTTATAACTCAGGTCAATCTCTAGACCTTTATTTTCTATCTCAGCTCCATTGGTGTAAATACTGGCATAACCTGTTGAGTTGGCCACCGGGAAATTCAAGAGAACATCTTCGGTAACATTTTGGAAATAAGTAACACCAAGAGATAATCTGTTTTTTAAAAACCTCAGATCAGTACCCAATTCAAATTCTCTCTTTCGTTCCGGTTTTAGAGACGCGTTTCCTCTATTAATACTAGGAACAAAAGCTCCGTTCCCAAACAATCCGGTATTTAAACCGCCCCCTAAAGCATCGCGGTAGGTAGGTGATACAAATACACTAGAAGTATTATACCTCGCAGGTTGCACCCCTACTTCTGCGTATGACGCTCTTAATTTACCGAAAGATAAAAAGTCGCCGTCAGCAAAAGGCTCTAATTCTGTAAATTGCCAAGCCAAGGAAGTGGATGGAAATAGGAAAGGTTTATCTGAATTTTCCCCGAAGGTCGAGGCGTTTTCAATACGCATGGTGCTTTCAATAAAAAGCATATCATACATAGAAAATGAAAGTGAGGAATATACCGCAGCCGTTCGCTCGCGTCCAAAAGAACTTTGTACCGCTGTGTTTTGGATTAAGGTATTATCGATATCACGAATTCCGCTGTCCACATCTAAAAATTGAATAAATCCGGTACCTTCTGCACCGTTAACTGTTCTTGATTTACTATTGTAATTAAAACCTAACAAAAAGGTTCCATCTACAACATCCTCCACATTAAAAGCCGCTTTGGAAATAAAATCAGTGTTAAATATCGTGTTTGATGCTGTCGATTGTTCAAAATATCCCGATCTGAAGGCTCCTGCGGCCGAACCCGGAGTCATAAACTCTGAACGCTTTTCGGAGTAATGATCTACACCTGCTCGAGCGATCAGCGTTAACCAACTGTTAGGGGTATTCGTTAATTGAAAATTAGTTATAAAACGATCTACATCGGCTTTATTTTCTTGTTCATTAATGGTCCATAATGGATTGTTATAGGTCGCTGTGGCGTCAGCACCCAATGGCTCTCTATAGGATCGGTGTCTATTAGGAATTGGTGAACTATCACTGGATGGATAATAATCTCCGCGATATCCGGAAATATCAAAATCAGCCGGGTTTCGCAATAAACCTAAATATAAACCAGATGAGTTAGCTCCTAATCGAATTCGATTTGAACTGGTTCTGGCATAGGTTGAACTAACCTTTAAATTTGTTGCATCTGTAAAATCTGTCTTCGCATTGAATCGAACTGTAGACCGTCTGTAATCTGAATTATTTTTGATTATACCTTCTTGATTCAAATCACTTAAACTAAAGAACATGGTACTTTTTGCCGTACCACCTGAGATGCTCAAATTGTTTTCCAGAAAGTGCCCATTCCCAAACACCTGATCGAAATTGGAATCATCAAAAATTTGTCTGGAATTTTTTTGAAGTATTGGGTAATATACTCGGCCATTCTGATCGACATAAAATTCTCCTGTCGTGTCAAAAACATCATCTTCACCGGAGCGTGCCGAAATCAGGTCACCCCACGAGTCTCTGGACCGTTGATTATAAACGCCATTATCTCCCTGACCAAATTTTGTCTGGGTTGGATATTTAACATTTATCTGATCTAAAGAATACGTTGATTTTAAGCTCACCGACATTTTACTGTTATATTTTCCAGATTTCGTGGTGATATTGATCACACCACCAAGAGCCTGCGTACCCCATAATGCTGCCGCCGAGGCACCTTTAAGAATCGTAACCGATTCAATATCGTTAGGGTTTATATCGTTTAGACGAGATTGTTGACTCACCCCTCCTCGATCACTATTTCCTCGTACATCATTACTTATTGGAATTCCATCGACAATGATTAAAGGCTGACTGTTTCTTTCAATTGAGGAAAGTCCACGAATTTGGATGTAAGAACCAGCGCCGGGATCACCGGAATTTCTAGTAATTCTAACACCTGAAGATTTACCCGATAAGCCATTTAGAACCGTTGATTCACCTGATTTCGCTACGGCGTCACCTTCAACCGTTGAACTGGCATATCCAAGATCGTCCTTTTTCTTTGTGAAACCAATGGCGTTTACAATCACAGCATCCAAATCCTCAAGGTCCTCTTCAAGAACCACATTAATTTCCTGCTGAGAATTTACCGGAATAGTTACGGATTTAAATCCGAGGTAACTAAAGGTCAAACTTGGGTTTTGCGTTTTGAGTTCTAATGTGTACTTACCGTCAAAATCGGTAACCGCTCCATTATTTGCATCTTTTTCTAATACGCTTACGCCTGCTAAGGGCAGGCCTTGCTCATCGGTAACGGTTCCTTGCACCTCCGTTTGAGCCAGCACGAATTGAAATGAGCAGAGAAATAAAAAAAATAGCGTTTTAGTTAAACATTTCATTTTAAAATTAGTTTTAATAGTTTAGTTTTACTGAATTAGACTCCTAAATTAGAATCAAACTATATTGGTAAAGTCTTAAGATTTAGGGTTATTTTTTGTCAATTATATAATTTTTTAATCGGAATTTTAGGGTTTTAGCAAATTTTATCAAATTTTATCGAAATTTATTACATTAACCATCGCGATTGCCGTCATTATTTAAATGGAAAACCACAAAAACACAGATGATCTTCACCATAGTTTTATAGCCAAACTCTCTAAACGTTATGGGACTTATGATGTGGCGCGAAATAAATTTGAATCGACCAGTAATTCTACCATAGCACGAGATTTGTTCTATAGTGATTCGCAGTTTTCGCGATTGATAAACAATACCGCTTCAGAAGGTGAATTCAAGCGGGCTGTTAGAAATATAGATCGTTTATTAGAGTTAGATCACATTAAAAAATCTAACCCAAATCAAACCAATACCATTTCGATGGTTCGGCCAAAACGCAAAGTTTATTTCATAGTTATTCTTTTTCTTGTATCCATTATAGCCTGGTTATCATACAGTATTTATAATTCTGTAGAAAAAACCAAGGTGGTTACCAACTCTTCCCGATACGATATGTTGAAATGGGGCTTTGATAATAATTACATACAGCCTTACACTAAATTAAAAGAGCTCCCTGCCGACTGTTATTATCCTTGTTATAAATATCAAGGGAACTGGACTTTGAAGAATGAATATAAAATTCCTTTTTATCGTGAACAAAATGGCTTTCATTATGTTGCTAAAGAAGCCATAATGTATGCAAGATGTATGGATGAGCGTGATGACTTGGGAGAGTCATTTGAAGGTTACGAATATCAAAAACATGAAATATGGTACGATAAGCGGGAGTATCCTATAGACTCCTTCTTAACAAAAGGGTCGAATACCAAAATTAGAAATTCATATAATACCTCAGACCTCAACAAAGACGAAAATTTTGTCAAGATCGCTTTTGTACATACCTTTTTCAGAACCGAATTTGAAATTGATAGTAGTTTAATTCAACGTACCGGAAAGGCTTTAGGTCGCGATATTGAATTTGTAGATGATAAGGTTTTAGAAAAACAGTTGGATAACGAGAGACAGATACAAACCATCAAAGATGAAATAAAAGCTATTTCATTAAATCGTTTAGAAGACTATTCAAAACCCATATCCTGCGATCCCTCCTTGGCGCCAAATGTTGATTTTAATCTTATAACAGAAGGTGACGAAATGAGTTTTAATTGTCATTTTAATATCGGTCGTTTCACAGTCGATTATAACAAGATCTACATTTTTAATGATCAGTATATCCAAAATGACTGCAGGTAAATTGGTACTCAGACCTTAAGTATTCTATAATCAATTAATCTTTCATTAGTTAAATTAATCTTTCATTAAGGTTTTTAACTTTTACTTACAACGTCGAGTATATGAATACATCTACTTTAGCCGGATATAAAAATCCTAATAAATAGATGAAAAAAATATTACAAATATTCTTAGTGCTTTTCTTAACCATAATTATTAATCATTCTTTGATGGCCCAAGGTTGTGTGGCCATACGCGGTTTTTCATCCTGTAATGCCAACCAAATGGAAATGGGATCTTCCCTAAACAAAGGAGACTTTTCAGTTGGTACAAATGTTCGTTATTTCAAATCGTTTCGTCATTTCAGAGGTACTACTGAAGAAACCAATCGCATAACAGAAGGCACCAACGTTATAAATCACTCTTATTTTGTTGATGTTGCTGTTAACTACTATCTCAGTGATCGGTTGTATGCCAATTTACTGATCCCTTTTGTTTCACACGAAAGATCTTCCATGTATGAACATGGCGGAAACAGTCTTGGTGACCGTAATATAACACGATCAAGCGGTTTGGCCGATTTACGAATTGGAGCCGGATATTGGTTATTTGAACCCAATTCGCGGTCTTACAATTATGGTATTGGGGCCGGTATTAAGCTCCCAACCGGGGATTTTTCATATACGGACACCTTCTACAATCAGGGCCCCAATAGGGACCAAACAATAGATGCTGTGGTCGATCAATCCATTCAACCCGGTGATGGTGGTTTTGGATTTAACTTAAATGTTGAAGGGTTTCATAGTTTATCACACAAATTTATGCTTACCACCACCTTATATTATTTATTTAACGCAAGGGAAACCAATGGTGTATTAACACGAAATGGAAGAAGTGAATTTTCAGTTCCCGACCAATATGCCGCTCAATTAGGAGCCATCTATTTTACAAATCTTCAGGGATTTAGCCTGTATTTAGGAGGAAGATTGGAAGGCATTCCTTCCTCCGATCTTATTGGAGGAAGCGCCGGATATCGCAGACCTGGATATGTTGTGTCTGTGGATCCCGGGATCTATTATAACTCCAATAAATTGAGTATCGGTTTAAATGTTCCTGTAGCACTTATCCGGAACAGAACTCAGAGTTACGAGGATAAGCAACGAACAGCAGAAACCGGAGTTTTTAGGCAGGGAGACGCTGCATTTGCCGATTACCTGATTAATTGTAATCTCACGTATCGATTTAAGAAAAAAGAGAAGACTATGGACCACGGGATAGATTTCAATAAGACCCAATCTTAAAAAGAAATTGGGTTAACGATCACTATAGGGACAGTCCTAACCCACAAATGATCATAGAAAAATCCTGAGTTCCTATTTTTAGGTGTTCATAACCCCCCAAGATCTTATATCTCCCTTTGTGATAATTCAATAAAAAATTCAATTTATTAACCGTTTCCGTATTGATAAACGTTTGATTAAAATTTGCTTCAACACTGAGGGGTCTGGCAAAAAACAACTCGGCTCCTAAGCCATAGGTGAAACCAAATTCATTAATACTACCTGCAACATAGGTAGTTCCCAGACCCCACCACAGATCGAATTTTTGACTTGGAATCCGATGATACTTTGCCACGAAGCTATATATGGCCAAGGCATCTGATCCGAAGTTCGGACTTTTTTCCCATAATTGAGTGTAGTCTGCTTCAAAACCTATCCGCTTAAGGAACCTTAGATCTCCCGTTAAATGCATTCCATTAAGTGTGTTATTTTCGAAAATATAACGGCTTGACAGGTCAGCTCGAAACCTACTTACATTTTCGTCGAAATCATAATTAAAATTTCCCTTGTCTGAATTGTAATAGGGATATTTGCTGATTTTACTATTGGAAAATTCGTTGGGACCTCCAATGAAAGAATAATAGGTTACATATAAAAATCCCTGAACAAATACTTCCGTCAGAGCTTGCACAAAAAAGTTATCGCTGTTATCACCATCACTCCTATTATCATTAGCGGTATTACCATACGATGTGTGCTCCTTTTTTAGACTATTTTCAGCTCTGTTAATTTTAGACTGAGCAAATCCAAAATGTGTGGTGAATCCGAATACAACCAAACAAATAATGATCCGTTTCATATTTTAAAATTTTAAATAAGGCATCAATTTTAATACCAGAAGTATTAATTAATACTAAAATTAATCCGATCAATAATAGTTACTATCCAGAATAATCCATGAAGCACCAATCCGGACCATTTTTTATTAAAAAAGGAGCTAATCAGAGTTTTAGAGCTAAATGATTCTGAGTTGTTTCTTCTTTATTATAAACAATAATATACCAATAGTCGGTTGCAGGCAAAGGCACATTATTAAGTTTAACCTCCGCAACTCATTACAGATTTCCTTAACAATTTTCCCTGTTAATTCTTTATTAAAGACCAGTTGGCATGAACCACCTTCCATTCTCCATTTATTAATTTATAGATGGAGGTCGATTTCCATGGCGGACCTGGCTGGTTATCCATGGTGGAGGCATTATACCGCAAGGTAAGTATAGCCACATTATCAAATACCTGAACTTTTGGATCAACAAGCTCATAGTTATGCGTTGGAATCTTACCCTCCAAAGATTTAAAATAAGCTGTTAATGCAGCATTCCCGTTTACTCTATTTTGGGCGCCGATATCATCAAAATAGGTAGCATTTTCAGCAAAGTTCTCAGCGTAGCCCAAGGGGTCTCCCATGGCCCAACTATCAAGGGCCTTTTTTTCAAGATCTAGAATAACCTATTTTATATCTTCCGAATTTTTACTGGCATCAGAACAGGCCCAAAATAATGCCAAGGTCAGGACTAGTAGTTTAATTTTCATCACTAAAATTTTTGGTTTGTTAGTTTTAAATTTAGTCATTATTTCAATGTAATAATTTGATAGACAGTCATTTTTATAGGAGATTAAATAAAAAGTTTATCTCCTTAATAAGGAAAATGAAAAAATCCTTCTTTTTAAATAAAAATAGTCGCTTTAAAACTCTAATTCAATTTCATTTTATAAAAATATCCTTTCCTCACAAACCATAGAATGTTGAGTTATGCGTGAATATTATTTTTCATTTCAAGTCAGATTTATACTATATATATCATTAAAAAGTGTATCTTTGTTTAAGAATAAATAAAAAAGATTAAACAAAATGAAAAAATTACCACAAACATTCAAATCGGTTTTAGTTTTGTTATTGAGTTTGTCATTAACTAATTGTAGTGATGACAGCCCGGTAATAGACAATCCCCAAGAGCCTCAGCCCACCGGGATGTCGAAAGTATACGCTCTAAACTCCGTTGCAAACCCCTCTATTTCGGGAACGGCGACAGTTTTAGAATTAGATGACAATTCAATACGAGTTGATCTAGACTTACAAAACACACCTTCCGGCGGAAGCCATCCGGCTCACATTCATGTTAACACCGCCGCTGAAAGCGGAGGAATAGCTATTAGTTTAGAACCCGTTGATGGTAGTACCGGAAAAAGTACTACAGTTTTTACGGCACTAGATGATGGAACCGCTATTTCATATAACGGTCTTCTCGATTTCGATGGCTACATAAATGTACACCTGAGCGCTTCTGAATTGAGTACGCTGGTGGCTCAAGGAGATATTGGCCAAAATGAGCTAACAGGCACTAGTAAAGCTTATAGTTTAAGTTCTGTGGCTGTAGCCGAAATTGATGGTACGGCGACTTTTTATGAGCGTGTAAATGGTGAAGCCTTGGCTGTTCTTGAATTGCAAAATACACCTGCAGGCGGTGAACATCCGGCTCACATTCATCTAAATACAGCTGCAGAAGGTGGTGGCATTGCGTTCACCTTTAATTCAGTAAATGGTGATACAGGAATGAGTAAGACTAATGTCGCCCAATTAGATGACAATACTCCATTTGGGTATGCTGATATCATGGATTTTGATGGCTATATTAATGTGCACCTAAGCGCTTCTGAATTGGGGACTATTGTTGCTCAAGGTGATATTGGACAAAATGAACTAACAGGGAATAATAAAGCTTATTCACTAAATGCTGTAGCTGTAGCTGAAATTGATGGTACTGCGACTTTTTATGAGCGTGTTAATGGTGAAGCCTTGGCTGTTCTTGCATTGCAAAATACACCTGCAGGCGGTGAACATCCGGCTCACATTCATCTAAATACAGCTGCTGAAGGCGGAGGCATCGCTTTCACTTTTAATTCTGTAAATGGTGATACAGGTATGAGTAAAACGAATGTGGCCCAATTAAATGACAATACTGCATTTGGATATAGCGATGTTTTAGGTTATAATGGTTATATCAATGTGCACCTGAGTGCTGCCGAATTGGGAACTATTGTTGCTCAAGGCGATATCGGACAAAATGAACTCACAGGTAATAGTAAATCCTATGCTCTGAATACTGCTGATGTTGCAGGGATAAGTGGTACTGCAACCTTTGAAGAACGTGTTAATGGAACAACTTTAATAACCCTAGCTTTAGAAGGAACGCCTGAAGGAGGTTCTCACCCCGCACACATTCATGAAAATGATGCTGCTACCGGAGGAGGAATAATCGCAACTTTGAACTCTGTTGACGGAACTACCGGCATGAGCAAAACACAAATATCCGCCTTAAATAATGGTACACAAGTTAGTTATACGGATCTTCTGAGCATTAATGGATATATAAACGTACACTTAAGCGATTCAGACTTAGCAACCATTGTAGCGCAAGGCAACATAGGAGCGAATGATGGAAGCGCGACACAAGCAACAAATTATAATGTTACAAACAGTGGTTCTACGGCTTACATCTTTAATGACAGTGGATTTAATAACGCAAGTAATCCAGCACTAACCTTAGAACGTGGAAAAACCTACACATTTACAGTGAATGCCACCGGACACCCGTTTTATATCAAATCTGCTCAGGGAACAGGAACTGCAAATGCCTATAATACAGGAGTTACCAACAACGGAACTGATTCAGGAACAATAACATTTACAGTTCCTGCTGAGGCACCTGCCACACTGTATTACAACTGTGAATTTCATGCTCCTCAGACTGGCGTCATAACCATTATTGATTAAAGAAAACCATAAATGTTGTTTTTTTTTTGAATAACACCATTCTGATTATAAGTGACTATTCATAGGATTTTAAGCAATGCTACATTAATAGTCAAGAAATTGGATAAATAAAAACGATTATCGCATTGGATATAATGATATTACCAATGCGGGAATCGTTTTTTTATGACTGAAAGATTCTAAATTTTAGTTGAATAATTTTGGTATTACCAAGACCCTATCTTAATAAATTAAAAAATGGCGAAGGAAATAGAGAGAAAACCTTCGCCATTTAATAAACTAAAACAAATTACTGAATTTTAAAACCTTCTGGGTTTTGCACCAATTCACTTAGCGAAATTGAAGTAAATGGAATTGGAGCTATATATTGCGCAGAGGTTGGTGTTCTTACTAGAGTCACAGGTTCCGATGGATCTCGTTTTGCAGCCATTTCAGCAACGCGCTCTGTTCTAACCAGGTCAAACCATCTTTTATTTTCCGCAGCCAACTCCCAGCCTTTTTCATCAACAATCTCATTTGGTGAAGCTGTAGCAACATCTACTGTTCCGTTTGGAACATCATATGGTAGTCCTGCAGCTCTTCTTTTTACTTGATTTAAAGCTTCTATAGAATTGGCATTTTCTCCTGCACCTCTGGCCTGAGCTTCTGCATAGATCAATAAAATTTCAGCATATCTATAAATATCGACTGATCTGAAGTTTACAGGTCTGGAACCAAATGTCAGGTCTTCAGAAAACACATATTTTCTATACATGGGGTGCGCTCTATCAGAATCCGGCCAAAAAATCGTTGGAGGATCTCTAGGTGTAATGACATTATCTGGTGCATTTCTGTTTGGAATATCCAATAAGAATGTATAATCTTTTCGTGGTCCTTCAGGAAAATCATAGAAAAATTGTAATTCAGGAAAACAATCCGAAAATCCTCTACCTTGATGAAAGGTAAATGCTGTCCCTATCTGATTACCAAAACTTTGATCGTCAGGAAACCTAAATGAAAATATAGTCTCACGGCCCTCTGCTCCGGCTAAGGTCCATAATTGATCTATCGGAATAAGTTCAAAGTAACCATAATCTATAATTCCCTTAGCCTTTGCAGCTGCCAAGGGATATTTACTAACATCCTTTACAGGCCACCCTGCCCAGGTTAGATACAAATCAGAAAGTACTGACTTTGCTAAAGCTGCTGATGCCCGACCTTCATCCTCGGTTCCGGGCAAAGGCAAAGAAATTTCGGCAATAAGTAGATCGCTTTCTATTTGTTGATAATTTTCTAGAACAGTCGCTCGTTGTTCTTTACCCGTAGGTAAAACACCATCCAGAATCAAAGGCATATTACCATAGATCTTTACTAAATTTAAATAACTTAAGGCTCTGAATACGCGTGCTTCGGCATCGGCTTGTTTAACAATTAGTTCTGGTGCTGTTGCTGTTTTCAACCCCTCAATTAAGGTATTACAATAGTATATCGTTTGCCAATAATTATCCCATGCATGGGGCAGCCAAATTATATCCGAGTTTTCTCCACTACCATAATCAAATCTATCAAAAACTCTTAAAGGTGCTTTGTTACCTGCAATCCAAGTTGTAATATCATCACCTCCATAAGTAGCGGTTCTTAAATAATGAGGGTCTCTGTGCATATTAAGCTGCCTTCTGTAAATGGGAGCAACGTTATTAGCAACATCAGCTTCAGTATCTATTTTACCAACAGATAATAAACTGCCTGTATCTTCCTCCAGTGTTGAACATGAATGAACTGAAATTAGAGCCATTCCAACCAAAAATATTTTATATATATATTTCATCGTATTTATTTTTATGATTAAAAAGTAACATTAAGACCAAATGTTACCGATCGGTTAATAGGGTAAGAATTATAATCAATTCCTACATCGGCATCCTCATTGCTTACAAATGCTGTGGCTTCTGGATCAAACCCTGAATAATTCGTGATTGTAAACAAATTTTCCGCACTTACAAAGATTCTGGTATTTACGAAGCCTATCTTCTCTAGGAATGCACTATCAAAATCATATCCTAAAGCAATGTTCTTCATCGTTACAAAAGAGCCATCTTCTATGAACTGAGACGACAAAATTTCTGTTCCATCTCGTCCGGAAGGTATATTGCTTGGATTCGTTGGTGTCCATCTATTTCTATAATCGCCATGAACGGCATGAAATTGCTGAGCTCCAAGGGCCATTAATCTTGCACGTTGCAAATTATAAATATCATTCCCTTGAGATCCCGTAAGCAGGAAGTTAAGACTCCAATTCTTATAACTAACATCCCAGTTCCAACCCCAGGTGTAATCAGCATTTCCATCACCTACCGTTGTTATATCATCTGTTGTAATTAAACCATCACCATTTATATCTCTATACTTGGCATCGCCGGGTGCTTTATTAAATAAAGCTGCCTCTGCTTCTTCACCTATTTGATATACGCCTTCAAAAACATAACCTCTGAACGTACTAATAGGTAATCCTACCTCAACCCGTGTTGGGTTTACAGGAAATGTGTTTTCACGAATAGCATCTCCAATAACAATGAACTCAACATCATCATTTAAGGACAATACTTTGTTCTTATTACTTGAAACACTTAAAGTAGAGTTGATTCGCCAATCCTCATTATTCAATATTCTAGTTCCTAAGGTAATCTCGAACCCTTTGTTTTCAACCTCACCAGCGTTAACAAATTTTCGGGTTGGTCCAACAAACTCCGGTAGTTGTGTATCTAATAATAGATCTGTGGTATTCTTTTTATAATAATCTACTGAAAGCGTAATGGCCGAATTTAATAAGCCAACATCAATACCGGCATTTATTTGCTCAGTAGTCTCCCAAGTTAAATCAGGGTTAGCTACTCTATTAGAAGGCGCTATTCCTATAGTAAAGTTTCCATCAAAAGGATAATTAACCCCTAAGCCTAATACTGCTCTATCTCTAGTTCCAAAAGGACTTATACCTTGGTTTCCAACCTGTCCATAACTTAATCGAACTTTCAGATTATTAATGGTTTCAATATTTTTAATGAAGTTTTCTTCTGAAACTTTCCATGCCACAGATGCTGATGGGAAATAACCCCATTTGTCTTTTTGAAACACGCTGGTGCCATCCGCTCTAAATGAAGCTGTAAATAAATATTTATCAAATAAAGAATAGTTTATACGACCTAAAAAAGACTCGAGATCTCTATTACTCTCTGAATTATTTACTGTTTGCACACTAGCTACAGATAAGTCTCTAAAACTTACAACGTCAGTAAAAAAATCACTAGCATTAATATCTACACGATTTCTTTGATCCAATACTAATTCGTGTATCGCATCAACCTTAATACTATTGTTCTCATCGATATCCCACGAATACGTAAGCCTATTGGTGTTAAATACATTCGTAGAATAAATATTATCAACATTGGCAATGCCATTATTACTCGAAATTAAAGGTTGATAACTATTATTATGAATTTCAGTTTTTACAATTCCAAAAGAAGAATTAAACACTAAATTCTTTACAATATCCCAGTTAATATTACCATTAACACTTATGCGATCAATGGTATTCTCTCGGATATCATTTTCAGCAGATACCAACGGATTGGTTTGTGAGGTTGCAAGGTTCTTTATAGAGTTGAAATTATAATCTCCATTTTCATCAAAAGCAGGCGTCGTTGGATCAAAGGAAAGTCCAACGCCAAGATCAGCTCTCACCCCGGTTCTTTCTTCCTGGCCAAGATTAAAATTAAGCCCGATTTTCACCTTATCAGACAACTTTGCATTTAAATTGGTTCTTAAGTTCAAACGTTTAAAATTCTGGCGTTTTACCACAGTTCCTCCAGCATCGTAATAGTTACCGGAGATGTAATAATCCACCACGTCGCTACCACCACTTGCGGAAATTTGAGCATTATTAAAATAGGCCGTTTGAAATAATAGTTCCTGCCAATCTTCCCCACCAGATAACCGTAAGTCTTCGATTTCCTGTGCAGTAAATACTTCTGCACCTTCTGAAAAATTAACGCCTTCGGCAAATTCAACAGCATTCATGAGGTCCAATTTCTGAGTTACATTGGAGATACCGGTAAAGAGATTCACATTAATTCTAGCTTTACCTGGTCGTCCCTTTTTTGTTGTGATCAAAACAACACCGTTGGCACCCCTTGTTCCATAAATAGCCGTTGCAGAAGCATCTTTAAGAACTTCCATAGATTGAATGTCATTAACGTTAACGGTAGAAATATCAACAAACTGACCGTCCACTACATATAAAGGTTCATTACTTCCCGTGATGGAGTTTGCGCCACGGATTCGTATTTTAAAACTACCTCCGGGAACACCACTTGTTTGAGTTACTTGTACCCCTGCAGCTCTACCTTGTAAAGCCTGACTCACCTGGTTCAGAGGTTGATCTTCGAAATCTTTTGCTGTTACTGAGGTCAAAGCTCCGGTTAAATCACTTCGCTTTGCAGTACCGTAACCAACGACTACCACCTCGTCTAATTTTGCGGCATCTTCTTCTAAAGACACATTTAACACTTCTTGATTACCTACGGTAAATTCCTGGGTAAGATACCCTAAGAAGCTAAAGACTAGAATATCGTTTGATAACGCGTCGATCTTAAAATTTCCATCAAAATCGGTTGCCGTACCCCTTGCAGTTCCCTTTATAATAACATTTACTCCGGGAATTGGTTGGCCGTCTGATGCTGAAGTAACTGTACCGCTTACTTCCGTCTGACCGAAGGTAGTAAAGCTTACTAGCATAAACACAAGGCTAAAAAAAATAAGCCTTATAAAAAGTTGATTTTGTTTCATAATTTTTAGTTTAGTTGGTTGATTGTTTAATTAGTTAATTGGTTTGTTAATCACGTTTAATTAAATTTATTTAAAGTATTTAAGACTGTGCGCTCGTTTTGTAACAAGGATAATTCTATTCGTAACAAGCTCATTTCTTTCCGTCACAATGATATTTCGTTTTGTATCATGGCTGTTTTTTTTATCTAATCCTTAATTAGGACCTTGAAATTCAAACAACAAAGCGTCATTCAAAAATTGAATTTATTGAAGATTACTTTTTGTTAAATACAATCAGAACCTGCAGAAATATTAAAAAAAATGTTTTCAGGTTATTGGTATAACTTTTGAAGAAATTGAGGGTTTTTTCATATCATTTAAAATGAGTTAAGTTGGTTATCCTAAATTAGTCAAAAAACGAATTCGAAAAAGGGGTGAATAAGGTTATTTTGAGGGTAGAATAAGATTTTTAATATCGTGAATACAAAACCGATTTAGAAATTTCAAAAGACTGAATTTTTACTCAAAACTTTAAACCCCAAACTCCACTGAGGAAGGTTTTGTTAATCAAATATTAACAGAGAAAACAACAATAACTCACCTTAAGAAAGGAGAACCTGAAAGCATTGCGAAATATGACAATATCAAATCTTAAAAGCTTGTAATTCTTAGCTTTAAGGAAGATTGATACCACATAAAAAAATGTCTATGAAAAGGTAATTCTAAAAGAACCAAAGGAGGAAAAAAACAATATTAAGACTAGTGAACCCTTCTTTTGCAGAAGGGCTCTAGCTATTAATCACATATAAGGAGAATAATTACTTAACACTTATATGTTCCATAATGAGCAATGAAATTATGGATTAAATACTAAAAATTCAAAAATCTGGATTAATAAAGTTTTAACCAATTCAAAATCTTGCATTTCATCGATGTTCTAAGGAGGATCACTATAATCCCAATACCAACGCTCTTCTGATAGCAAAAAACCCCTCCTATAAGGCATAAGGATCGAACGAGTAAAGCACGATATAAATTGAAATTCAGGATTTATTTCTTTTAATAATAGCTAGAATCGCCGCAATCGTTAGAAGTAAAAATATAATTCCAATAACACATAACAAAGTCACTATAATCACGCCAAGTATAGCTTCCTCTTTAGGAATATCAGGACTTGTTCCATTAATGTTCTGCTTAATTCCTTCAATAATGTGTGCTATTCCCATCAACAAGGTAAACCAACTGATGAAACCTGAAATTATAAGAATAACAACATTTAATAAAACCGGATTTTTTAACAATGGATTTTTCATAACCAACTGCAAACAAAACAATTACAAGTTACAAAAAAGATATTGAGAATAATAAGAAATCCCCAAAAACAAAAAAGTCTCTCCTGTAAGGAATAAGGGTCGAACGAGTCTCTACTAAATATATTAGGTCAACCACGAGCCACAATTAAGTGGCCAACACAACTTTGTCATCCTGAACTTGATTCAGGATCTTTACGGTCTGGACGGGACTCATGAACCATTAAATATATAGTTAAATATCAGACAGTTAATTTCAAAACAACTTCGATTGTATCCAAATCATCTTTTTTACCTTTTTAAAGTAAAGTGCCCTTTAAATGTTCTACCATCTTCTAGACTTACACTAAACCAATAATCGTCTGAAGGTAACATTGAACCATTAAATGTACCATCCCAACCAATGGAACTGGGACTTAGTTGTTTTAAAAGTTTTCCATAGCGGTCATAGATAAAAATATCACTCCGAGCTTGAAACTGATCACTTAAACCTGCTATAAACCAAGTATCATTAATACCATCTCCATTAGGGGTAAAATATTTAGGATAATCTACTATAATAACTTGAGTTGAATCTTCTCCACATCCAAATTTATCTCTAACCCTAACCGTGTAAACCCCTCCCTGTAAATTATCAAAAGAGTTATTATCCTGATAATTTATGCCATCTAGCGAATATTCAAAATCACCATCACCAGCAGCAATAATTCTTATAAAATTACTATCCGATAACTCCTGATATTCTATATCATTGATTGAAGGCAAAATTGATCTTATTAATTCAAAATTAAATCTGTTTTCGCACATTATGCCATTTTGAAATCTCCCTACGGTAAGTGAATAACCCCCTTCACTTATTAGAATAGCCTCATTATTATTTGAAATTACACTACCATCTTGGTACGTCCATAGGAAAGTATCATATTTATTCTCAATTACCAAATTGTAGCTTTGCTCTAGATCACATAAAAAATAAGAATCATCTAATTGAACTTGAGGCAAAGTATTTACTATTAAATCAAAACTAGTTTCTGAATAACAAAGATTATTCAATGAATTTTCCGCTCTTACAAATATTGTTTGATTCCAAGGCTCTTGATTGGTATAGTTACTATTAATCAGGTTTGAAATATCATTTCCTGCTGAATCAAAATAATGGAGGGTTATGTCTGTTTGATTGCCAATAATTTCATTTTTTATATTTTCTAAATTAAAATCAGAAAAACCATCACCTTTATCACAGGAATATTTATCTACTGGAGTAGATATTTGAGGTTTAGCCGATGTTTTTAAAATTAAAGGTGTGTCAACATAACAGGAAGTTTGAACATTTGTTACTCTTGCTATTAAAGTTTCCTGAAAAGGATTTGAATTGGTATAAGGGTTATCCAATGGTTTGGAAATTAAATTACCAGAAACATCATAATAACTAACTTCCATCCCAGTTTGCCCACCTAAAATTGTGCTTTCAACATTGGATGTATCAAAGTATTCAGATATTCCATCATTATTATCATCACAGCCTATTATCCCCTCAATTGGATAAACTTGTGGTAAAGGGTTTACAACAAGTCTAAAAGTAGTTTCAGAAAAACAACTTGTATTTGGGTTTATTATTCTAGCCGTAATTGTTTCCTGATTTACAAGTTTATTGGAAATTGTATTTGGCAATGGCACAGGTAATTGCTCACCATCTTCATAAAAGAACTGAATTAATATATCCTCCTGTCCTGATTTTAATTCTGTTTCTAAATGGCTTACATCAAAAAAACCAATTCCATCGTTATCATCATCACATGAATATAAATCATTAATAACTTTAGTAACTGGTAAAGAATTAACTATTAAATCAAAAGTTGACTCTGCATAACATCCTAGGTTGCCTTCCCTGGATACTCTAACGGTAATTGTTTCAATGTCTCGAACTGAATTGGCCATAGGATTAGGTAAAGGAGAAGGCAACGGATTACCTTCCAAATCAAAATAACTCACTGTTAAATTACTTTGACTACCCACAAGTTTTTCCTCAATAAAAGAAACATCAAAAGTATTTGATATTCCAGTATTAAAGGTATCTTCACATGAATATAATGGCTCTACATAATAAATTACTGGCGGCTCAGAAATCATAACTTCTATTTCAATTTCTTGTGAATCTTCACCACAAATAATATTCGCTTTAACCAAATATTGACCAGGATTAGTAAACACGTGTATTGGGCTTATTTCATTAGATAGATTATTAGATGCAGATAATATATCTCCAAAATTCCATTCTACAGAATCAAAGTCTCCGTCTATAAAAAATTCTGTTCCCTCACCAAAACAAGTTCTATTAAAACCTATAGAATACTGATTGTCTTCCAATAAACTATATTTATAAAATAAAACATCACTATCATTATTGCCACTATTATTAGGAATAGTAGTATTGTCAATAGAAATTGGTGAACTTTCAAAAAATGAAGTTACATAAATATTGTTATTATGAATTAAAATAGGACCTGGTCCATCTTGATATGTAGCGTCAGGGTTATCAAAATAACTTTCCCCAGTAGTCTTTAATATAAATTCGCTACTAAAATCATCCAATTTTACTTTAAATAACACCAAATCCTCATGATAATAATTTCCACCAAATGCGGACATTATTGTTACATTATCAAGAGTAAAGCTGTCTTGGAAACTAGTCAAGACAATTAATTCATTGTTACTGTGGAACATCCGTCCCGTATTTATATTGTTTGTTAACCAATTACCTCCTATTGAAGGCATGGGTAGTGTTGATTTATTTTCAAACAACTTTATTCTTTCAATATTACCAGTTTCAGCAGATAATTCAATTAGCATATTAGTCCTGAAAAAATTATCATATCCAATTAGCTCTTGACCTCCAATTTTTATTGAACCATTAAAGCTACCCCATAAATAAAGTCTATTGTTAGTCTTATTGTAATATAAATTTGAAGGATTCAAGATATTAATACTAGATGAATCATTTGAAATTTCAGTGACCCAAATAAAATTTAATTCAGGATCTATTTTGGTAATATGAGAGTATACATAAGTTGATCTTGATCTACCCGTTATATAAATATTCCCGTTATGATCCATTTCAGAATCTATTAGAACATCATCTAACGTTTCTCCAAACCTTCTAGCATCTAGAAAGTTTCCGTTAGGGTTAAAGACAGCTATGTAATAATCTTCAGCTTGAGAGTTTAAAATAAATTCATTATTAATATTTATTGTTGATTCAAAATGTCCAACCACATAGATTTTATCATTCCAAATGTGAAGATTTATTCCCATCATCCAACTTCCAATTGGTCTAACCCATAACAATCCCCCATTAGAGCTTATTTTAACTAAACTTAGGCCTTCACTAATTTCAATTCCACCAACATTTGTAGTACCTTGACTGTTATCTATTATTGCATAAATATTATCATTTGCATCAACTGCTGTCTTTGTTATTTGAATAAAATCATATTCGTTTTCAAAATTATATGTCCATACCAGATTACAATTGAAATCATACTTGTGTATCTCTCCATTACCGTAGTAAGCAGTTGTCAAGAGCACCCCATCAGACAAAAGATCCAAATCTTGAGGTCTATCATCTGTATGATTCCCAATATTAAATCCGCAATTAAAACACTGTGAATAAATGAAAGTACTTTGAGATAAAACAGAGATTAAAAAGAATAAATTTCTAAAAAACTTCAAACTAATATTTTACAAAAACCTTAGCCAATTTATAAATAATATTTAAGTTTTTTACTACAATTCTTAATTTTAGATGAATAGTAATTATAATTACCTCTTATTTTATTCCTGCTTTATTTGAATTTGAGCTTACATTATGAAATAATATTATTACCTGTAAAGCTAGAACCTACATTATAAAGGGCAATACATAGATCAGAAAAGCGACATTCAAAACTATTTAGTTTGGGCGGGAGTTATTAAAAATCTTAGAAGAACATTTAAAACCTATGAAAAATAAAACTCATTCAAGGTAATTTAAAGGTCTACCTCAGTGATTTGACGTGTACCTCCTTGTATCCTTTTTTAACACACCCCAAAAACAAAAAAGCCACTCCTTTATTCTAATATGTTTCACTGTTTAAAGTTACTTAAAATTATATTTTATATATTTAAATATTTGTATTTCAATAACTTAAAACACATTTAATTTTACCTTTTATGATTAAGAATGACATTATTTTAAAAACCATAACATTTACAATATTTGCTTTTACCACTTGCTGCATACAACAATCTACAGATAATTTTGATGAAATTTCAAATGTTAATAAAGTATTCACCGAAGCTTTCAATGGCGGAAACATAACAAAAGCTAGTCTGGTTTATATGGATTCCGCCAAACTATTTATTCCTAATTCAGATGTTATTTCAGGAAGAAAGAGCATAGCATCTTTCTGGCGGAAGACCGTGGAAAGCGGTGTGGAAAAAATGGAACTTAAAATAGTAACTATGGAAGGCCAGGGTGATTTGGTTGCTGAGGAGGGTCGGTATAAACTTTTCGTCCGCAATAATCTCATTTTAGATGAAGGAAAATATATTAAAATCTGGAAGAAAGTTGATGATAGTTGGTTAATTAATCGCTTCATGTGCTCCAGCAACTTGCCATTTTCAGTAGATCTTAGGATACCAAAGGGATATGTTCTTGGTATACACCAATTAGAAGTTACTCCGAAGGAAAATACCACATATTCAGATTTTGAAAAATTTTATAAAGAGTACTATATTCCTGCCAATGAGAAAAGTTATTCTGGGCTTCAGCTGTATTTATTAAAGGCTGAACGTGGAGAAAACTCTGAAAAATATGGTGAACTTTATTTTATTCGGTCAGAGGAAGAACGGGATCACTTTGAACCCGATGCTGGCATTTTAAGCGATAAAGGACAGGAAGCCTATGAATTGCTAAAACCAACGCAAGATAAACTTGACAGCTTAGTCAAAATAGATCGTGTTTTCACAGATTGGGTTGTACAATAATAAGCGTATTGCCTCCTTTTTTCAATAACTACTAAAAACAAAAAAGCCTCTCCTATAAGGAAAAGCTTCTCACGAGTCTCACCTAAAATGAATTAGGTCAACTACGAGCCACAATTAAGTGGCCAACACAACTTTGTCATCCTGAACTTGATTCAGGATCTTTGCGGTCTGGACGGGACTCGAACCCGCGACCTTCGCCGTGACAGGGCGACATTCTAACCAACTGAACTACCAGACCGTTGCTTTATTGCGGTTGCAAATATACACGTGTTTTTTTATATGTCAAACGTTTTTTTATGTTTTTTCTATAAATTTATTATTTAAGCAAACTTTTGGCGCTCCACCATATAGGTCATTAAAATGGTATCAAAATTCTTGTGAATATCTGCCTCAACATACTTGATCTTATACTGCGCACATTTTAATTTTAAGTCCGTAAGATATTGTTTTACAGACTCCTTATAACTTTCCTTGATGTTATCGGCATAAAGATCGATGCGGTCTCCGGTTTCCACATCTATGAAACGCTTTGGGGTGTTATCAAAATCAAAATCCACTTCTTTGGCCTTATCTATCACATGAAACAAGATCACCTCGTGTTTATTATATTTTAGATGACGTAAGGCTTCAAAAAGTTTATCTTCAGATTCCGCGGTTTGAAACATATCGGTAAATAAAAATATCATAGAACGCCTGTGGATTTTCTCAGCGATCAAATGCAGATATTTATAGGTTTCGGTCGTTCGGTTTACAGGTTTTGAGACCACAACATCATTCAAAGCATTTAATAGCATTTGGTGATGCCGTTCACTGCCTTTTTCAGGCGCATAAAAATCATAGGAATCACTGTAAATACTCATCCCTACTGCATCTCGTTGCCGTTTTAAAATACTCATTAAAACGGCAGAAGCCAATGTAGAAAAGGCTATTTTATTGAGAGTATCCAAACTAAACGCCTTCATTTTTGGATAATGCATCGAACTACTATTGTCAATGATCAAATGGCACCGCAGATTGGTTTCATCATCATAGCGCTTGGTATAAAGCTTATCTGTTTTAGCAAATAATTTCCAGTCGATATGACGGGTGCTTTCGCCCTGATTGTAAATTTTATGTTCTGCGAATTCCGCTGAAAAACCGTGAAATGGACTTTTATGCATTCCTGAAATAAAGCCTTCAACGACCTGCTTAGCCAGAAGCTCTAGATTTTTAAATCCGCCTACTTTATTAAGTTCCTGCTGTAAATCCATCACCTGTGTTTCTAGATTTAAAAAGAAAATCTCTTAACTATTATCTCTTCTCTATTCTCTTCTATAAAACCTTATCTACAATACCATAGGCCACAGATTCTTCAGCACCCAACCAATGATCACGATTGAAATCTTTCATAATCTTCTCTACTTTCTGTCCGCAGTTATCCGCTAATATTTTAGCACTGATCTCCTTCGTTTTTAAAATTTCTTTAGCCGTAATTTCGATATCACTGGCAGGCCCTCTAGCACCACCACTAGGCTGATGAATCATTACCCTGGCATGAGGCTGAATAAAACGCTTTCCTTTTTTACCTGCAGATAAAATAATCGATCCCATCGATGCCGCAAACCCCGTACATATCGTAGAGACATCACTTTTTAAAGATGTCATACAGTCGTAAATAGCAAACCCGGAGGTAACATATCCACCCGGACTGTTAATATAAAGGTGAATGTCTTTGACTGCTAAAGCATCTAAATACATTAATCGGTCTATAACATGTTTGGCCGAATCATCATCCACTTGTCCCCATAAAAATACTTTTCGCTCTTCAATAAGCTTGGCATCTATGGCATTTTGAATTTTATTTTCACTCATAATAATTTGTGTTTTTTCCAAAGAATTTTAAAACTATGAAATTAAATGAATTTCACGTACTAAAGCTCTAAAATAAAAAAAGGTTTGCCATTTCTGACAAACCTTTTCATTTTTCTTTTTCTTAGGTCTATAATAGTGAATCGATAGCATCAGTATAAGCGTTTTTAGGCGCTACACCTACTTGACGACCAACTACTTCTCCGTTTTGAAATACCAAAACGGTTGGAATGTTACGTACACCATATTTAGCAGCAAATTCCTGATTTGCATCTACATCTACTTTCCCTACAACGGCTTTTCCTTCATACTCGTTACTGATTTCTTCAATAACGGGTCCTACCATTCTACATGGTCCACACCAAGCCGCCCAGAAATCTACTAAAACAGGCTTGTCACTATTTAATACAGTTTCTTCGAACGTTGCATCTGTTATTTCTAATGCCATAATATTTTTATTTTAAAGATTGTCTTTATTTCTATTTATGCTACAAAATTAGTCAAAAATTTCCCGAAAGCTTACACCTCTTTTATTTGTTTTACTTATAGCTTTATCAATCGGTGCTATTGCATGACAAAACTGAGTCTCAAAGGCTTAATTTAATTTATAACGCAGGTCTCGTTCCTCAAGTTCATCCAGCAATTCCTGACTTACTTTTACCTTTTGTTTTCGGCTAGGCATGGTTAATTTTATTTCATCCTTGGCATCGTAAATAATGAAATTAAGGCCTTGATTGCCAGGATGCATTTTTAGAAGATCCTTCAACGCTAAAATATGATCTTCCTGAAGTTGATTGATATCCACCTGGATCGACAATTTCTTCGCATAGGCCTCCATAACATCATGAAGCAATTGAAAATTATTGAACTGCAAACGAGGTTCACCGCGCTCACCAGTGTTCTTATTGATCCATCCCTCACGAATAAAACAGCGTACGAATACAAAATTATTTTTCATTAAAAAATGACGAAATTTCAGGTATTCTTCACCAAAAATGCGAAATTCAAAACTATCGGTATAATCTTCAATCGTAAATAAAGCCCAGCCTTTTCCTTGTTTACTCACCCGATGTTGTACATCAGTTACCACACCGCCAAATACCAGTTCCCTATTGATGTATGCTTCCAAGCTTGAAAACATGCCAACTGTACTATTGCAAAAAGTGCGCATTTCAGTTTTAAAATCATCCAACGGATGCCCTGAAATATAAATACCAACAACTTCACGTTCTTTGCTCAGTTTTTCCATAGTACCCCACTCTTCACATGGTGGCACTTGAGGCTCTGCAATCTGAACATTACTGGCGTCGCCAAATAAACTTACCTGCGCTGAATTTTCATTTTCCTGATGTTTCGCCCCGTATTTTATAGCTTTTTCCAGAAACGTGATCCCATCGCCATCGTCGTGGAAATATTGCGCACGGTGTGTTTTATTAAAACAATCCAATCCACCGGCAAGTGCGAGATTTTCAAAGGCTTTTTTATTAGCAGCACGCAGATCGATCCGTTTTGTTAGGTCGAAAATAGAACTATAAGGTCCGTCATCTTTTCTGTTCTCCACAATGGTTTTTACTGCTCCATGACCCACACCCTTTATGGCTCCCATACCAAAACGCACAGCACCTTCTTTGTTTACCGAAAATTTGTAATACGATTCATTAACGTCCGGGCCAAGTACCGGTAATTTCATGCGCTTACATTCCTCCATAAAAAAGGTCACCTGCTTGATGTCGTTCATGTTATTGGATAATACAGCTGCCATGTATTCCGCAGGATAGTGGGCCTTTAAATAGGCTGTTTGGTAAGCAATCCAGGCATAACACGTAGAGTGCGATTTATTGAAAGCATAACTCGCGAAGGCTTCCCAATCTTTCCATACTTTTTCAAGAATTTTAGGGTCATGCCCATTCCCACTGGCCTGCTCGATAAATTTAGGTTTCATTTTATCGAGTACCGCAATTTGCTTTTTACCCATGGCTTTACGAAGCACGTCGGCTTCACCTTTGGTAAAGTTGGCTAGCTTTTGCGATAGGAGCATCACCTGCTCCTGATACACCGTGATTCCATAAGTTTCCTGGAGATACTCTTCCATAGCCGGAAGATCGTATTCAATAGCCTCATCACCGTGTTTTCGGCGTACGAAACTCGGAATGTATTCCATAGGTCCCGGACGATATAAGGCATTCATGGCAATAAGATCTTCAAACACTGTAGGTTTTAAATCCTTTAAGTGTTTTTGCATCCCTGGCGATTCGTACTGAAATACCCCTACGGTTTCACCGCGTTGGAACAACTTATATGTTTTTTCATCATCTAGTGGAAAATTATCCGGGTCTAGAACTATACCATGCTTTGCCTTTACGATCTTAACCGTGTCTTTTATTAAGGTCAGAGTTTTTAATCCCAGGAAATCCATTTTCAGCAAGCCCGCCGATTCTACGACCGAGTTGTCAAACTGGGTGACATACAACTCTGAATCTTTCGCCGTGGCCACCGGTACAAATTTGGTAATATCATCCGGCGTAATGATCACACCACAGGCATGAATCCCCGTATTTCGCACAGAACCTTCAAGAGTTCGAGCCGTATTCACCGTTTCGGCCTCCAAGTCTGAACCCTCAGAAATATTTAAAAGTTGGTTTACTTTTTCAAGATCATCCGAGCGGAACTTTTGGCTTAGTTCCTTTGCATCCAGTCCAAAGATCTTGTTCAACTTCGACATGTTTGGAATCAGCTTAGCAATTCTATCAGCATCAAACAGTGGCAGATCCAGCACACGTGCCGTATCTCGAATAGAGGACTTGGCAGCCATGGTACCATAAGTAATGATCTGAGCAACCTGATTGGCGCCGTATTTTTTGATCACATAATCCATAACCCGACTTCGACCTTCATCATCAAAATCAATATCAATATCGGGCATACTGATACGATCCGGATTCAGGAAACGCTCAAAAAGTAGATCGTACTTTAGCGGATCGATATTGGTGATCCATAAGCAATAGGCTACCACCGAACCTGCTGCAGACCCTCGACCGGGCCCCACAGACACGTCCATATTTCGCGCTTCGCGAATGAAGTCTTCTACAATTAAAAAGTACCCCGGATAACCCGTATTTTCTATGACACTCAGTTCAAAATCTATACGTTCTTTGATCTCTTCAGACAGTAAATCCCCATAGCGTTTTTTAGCCCCTTCATAGGTTAAGTGACGTAAATAAGCATTTTCACCACGCTTCCCACCATCTTCCTTATCGGTCTCATTCTTGAATTTATCTGGAATATCAAAAGCAGGTAATAGCACATCGCGAGCTAATTGGTAGGGCTCAATTTTATCTAAAACCTCCTGAATGTTACTAATAGCTTCGGGAACATCCTTGAACAAAGCTTTCATTTCGTCTGCCGACTTAAAATAGTAATTTTGATTCGGGAGTCCGTAGCGATAACCACGACCGCGACCAATCGGCGTAGCCTGTTTTTCACCATCTTTAACACACAATAAAATATCGTGCGCATTGGCATCCTCCTGGTTTTGATAATAAGTGTTATTTGTGGCAACAACCTTTATGTTATGCTTTTTGGAAAACTGAATAAGTACGGGGTTCACACGGTTCTCATCCTCTTGGTCATGACGCATCAATTCAATATACAGGTCGTCACCAAATTGTTCTTTCCACCATAATAAAGCATCTTCCGCCTGATTTTCGCCAACGTTAAGGACCTTACTTGGCACCTCCCCATATAGATTGCCCGTTAGCACGATCAAATCTTCCTTATAGGTTTCAATGAGTTGTTTATCTATTCTAGGTACGTAATAAAACCCATCAACAAAAGCATGCGATGATAATTTTGCCAGATTGTGGTATCCATTTTTATTTTTAGCTAAAAACACCACTTGGTAACCATTATCTTTTCGGGTTTTATCTTTATGGTCTTCACACACAAAAAACTCACAACCAAGAACAGGTTTTATTTCTTTTTCCGCTATGGTCTCACCATTGGCCTCGGCTTCCGCTAACTTAGATTTTATAGACCCATTATAGCGGTTCACCGCATTGATAAAATGAAAAGCCCCCATCATATTGGCATGATCGGTCAAGGCTACAGCAGGCATGTGATCTTTGGCGGCGGCGTCTACCAGATCGGCAACACTCATAGTAGATTGTAGCACCGAAAACTGGGAGTGGTTATGTAAATGCGCAAAGGAGACCTCCTGAAGTTCAGAAACATTCTGTTGGATATCCTCCTTTGTTATATCAGGCTCAGATTGTTTTTTAAGGCGCTCCCTGATCTTCGCACTTTCCCGCTTTAAATTAATATGCTTTAAGCCAATGAGCGCGATCTCTTTCGGATTTTCCTCCTGAAATTTTTTGAAATAATCCGGAGCAACATCCAACTCTTCTTTGGTAAATTCTTCAATACGAATAAGCTCCAAAAAACAACGTGTTGTAGCTTCCACATCGGCGGTCGCATTATGTGCTTCAGCAAAGGGCTCATGAAATAAATATTCGTGTAACTCGGTTAAAGTTGGCAATTTGAATTTTCCATAACGCCCACCGGGAATCTCACATAGCTCAGCGGTATGTTCAGTACAAGTATCCAAAACCGGAAGTTCCTGCAAAGGGTTGGCCACATCGCTACGCACAAATTCCGCACCCATAATATTAAGATCGAACTTCACATTCTGACCAACAATAAACTTGGTCTTCGACATGGCTTCATTGAATTTTTCGAGCACCTCCATTAAGGGCACACCCTCTTCTTGTGCTAATTCCGTAGAAATACCGTGTATTTTTTCAGCGTCATAAGGAATATTGAAGCCATCAGGCTGAATTAAATAATCCTGATGATCGATACAATTACCCATGCCATCATGCAATTGCCAGGCAATCTGAATACAGCGAGGCCAATTATCCGTATCGGTAATCGGGGCATCCCAGCGTTTAGGCAATCCAGTAGTTTCGGTATCAAAAATCAAGTACATATGTGTTCTCCTTTGGCGCGTTAAAAATTCAGAATAAAGGAATAAAAATACATCAAAAACCTACTTGTTTAAAGTTAAGTTATAAACATTTGTAAACAAAAAAAGCACAACCTTACAGGCCGTGCTTTTTCCACGAAAATTAATATCTAAGATACTAACATTTTTGGTCTTTTCTAAAAATGCGAACAATGTCACATCCGTGATACTTAAGATAAAAACATAAACACTTGATTACAAACTTTTTAACAATATTTAATAGAATTTCTTAAGGTTTAACATTTATTGAACGCTCATTTAACATCTGCAGATTTTCAATACTTTTTATTTAAAATTTCTAAACCATCTCGAATTGTGAATTTTAAGACCTTAAATGATTAAAATAATTTGGTTGAAAATTCAAAATTATATATTATCTTTGCGCCCTCATTAATAACCGAGGTCGTGAACCTCAATTAATTAATTATTATGCCAGTAAAAATTAGATTACAAAGACACGGTAAAAAAGGGAAACCTTATTATTGGATTGTTGCAGCCGATGCACGTGCAAAGCGTGATGGTAAGTACTTAGAAAAATTAGGATCTTATAATCCTAACACCAATCCAGCGACTATCGATTTAAATATTGATGGTGCTGTACAGTGGTTACAAAACGGTGCGCAACCAACAGATACCGCGAAGAACATCTTATCTTACAAAGGAGCCTTATTGAAAAAACACCTCTTAGGTGGTGTTGCTAAAGGGGCTTTAACTGAAGAGCAAGCTGAGAAGAAATTCCAGGCTTGGTTGGAAGAAAAAGAAGCTAAGATCCAATCAAAAGCTGAAGGTTTGTCTAAAGCCGAAGCTAAAGCTAAAGCTGAAAGAATAGCTGCTGAAAAAGCAGTAAACGAAGCTCGATTAGCTGCAGCTGAACCTGAAGTAGAAGAAGCCGAAGAAACAGAAGAAGCTACTGAAGCTGCTGCTGAGACTGAAGCACCTGCTGCTGAAGAGACTGCTACTGAGGAAACTGCTGAAGTTGAAGCTAAGGAAGAAGCTCCTGCGAAAGAAGAAGCTCCAGAAGCTGAAGCCAAGGAAGAAGCTCCTGCTGAAGAAGAAGCGGCTGAAAAACCAAAAGCTGCAAAAGAAGAAGAATAAAAATTTATTTTTTATACTTTTAAACTCCGATAGCTACTATCGGAGTTTTTTATTTTTATACCATGCAAAAAGAAGACTGCTTTTATTTAGGAAAGATTGTAAAAAAATACAGTTTCAAAGGCGAATTATTGGCTAAATTAGATACCGACCAACCGGAATTATACGAAAATTTAGATGCCATTTTTTTGGAGCTTCGTGGAAGCTTGGTTCCCTTTTTTATCGAGGAGTTGCAACTACATAAATCGGAGTTACTGCGAATAAAATTCGAAGATGTCGATACTGAGGCGGATGCCGACAGCCTTTTAAAAAGCGGCCTTTATTTACCCCTTGACCTACTGCCAAAATTAGAGGGTAATAAATTCTATTTTCATGAAGTTTTGGGTTTTAAGGTCATCGATAAGAACTTTGGAGACGTGGGAATCTTGAAAGCTATAAACGATTCTACAGCACAATCCCTTTTTGTGATCGATCACGAGGGCACGGAGATCTTAATTCCTATGAATGATGACTTCATTAAAGAAGTAAATCGAAAAAATAAAACGATTTTAGTAGCTGCGCCCGAAGGTCTGATTGATCTCTATTTGGAAGACTAACACGATCGAAATCCGGGTGCTATGAGTAAGCCTTTTAAATTCAAACAATTTACGATTCATCAGGATCGCTGTGCCATGAAAATCGGGACGGACGGCGTGCTGCTTGGAGCTTGGACACCGCTTGAGAACAAACCTTATTCTATTTTAGATATTGGCGCTGGTACCGGCGTTATTGCGCTGATACTTGCACAACGGAGCACCGCTGAAATTATTGATGCCATTGAAATTGACGATAACGCATATGAACAATGTGTAGAGAATTTTGAAGCGGCGCCATGGAACGATCGCTTGTTCTGTTATCATGCCTCACTTGAAGAATTTGTGAATGAAATAGAGGACAAATACGACCTGATTGTTTCAAATCCGCCGTTTTATTCTGAAGATTATAAAACTGATAATAATCAGAGGGATATGGCGCGATTTGTTGATGCTTTACCCTTCAATCATTTAATCAAAAGTGCTTCAAAACTATTGTCTGAATCTGGTGTTTTTTCAGTGATTATTCCATTTAAAGAAGAAGAAAAATTTCTGACTTTAGCCAAAAATTACGGTTTGTTTCCACACCGAATACTTCATGTAAAAGGCCAACCAAATTCAATTACAAAACGTAGTCTTATCGCGTTTTCCTTCCGCGAAAGCGACCTAAAAAAAGAAGAACTTATTATAGAAATCTCTCGACACGATTACACCGAAGATTACATTGCCTTGACCAAAGATTTCTATTTAAAGATGTAATTATTTCACTCGTTTGTTGTAGCGCATAATGAGATAAAAGGGTATTCCTAAAAGCAATAAGATAAATCCGTAAAAAACGGTATCGGCACCTGAACCAAAAATAGCCCAAAGAGAAAAGGTAAATCCCAGTCCACCCAAAACAAAGGTTTTTATAACACTATTGAGGTGTAATTTCCTTTCAATTACAATTAAAATATATGCCGCTGAAGTAAGCAAATACGGCACTAAAACCGCAAAAACTGAAACATCAGCTATCATTTTAAATTGTTCAGCCAATCCACCTCCATAACTCGCAATCATGCCAATACTGGTTAATGTACTTCCTATTACCAGTCCATATACAGGGGCGCCATTTTTGTTTTCTTTCTTAAAAATTTTAGGAAATAATTCGTCTCTAGCCGTTGCCATGGGAACTTGTGCAGATATAAGTATCCATCCATTTAAAACACCAATTCCTGAAATAACGACGCCTACAGCTATAAAATACCCTCCAAAATCTCCTGCTATGAGTTGAGCTGCATCTGCAAAAGGTTTTGGATTATCCCGTAATACGCTATTAGGGAGAATACCAAATAAAACAATAGTAGCCAAAATATATATAATGGCGGTGAAAATTGTACCAATCATGGTTGCTTTTGGCACTGTAATATCAGGATCTTTAACGTTCCCTGCTGGAATTGAGGCAGACTCAAGACCTAAAAAAGCGAAAAGTGTATACACGGATACGGCAGGTAGTGTTAAAAAATTACTCTCTGAAGTTAGATTGAAAGCGGGGAAATTTTCAATTTTAAAAAAGAATACACCAAAAATTATAATAAATAATAAAGGCACTACCTTAAGGACAGTTGTAACGACTTGAAATTTTCCAGACTCTTTAATTCCCCTTGAATTGACCCAGGTAAAAAGCCAAATAAGAGCCAAACTTACACCTAATGCCATTAAGGGGTCTGTTTTTAGAACCGGGAAAAAGAAACTCAAAGCGCCTACAACGCCAATTACTATGGCACCATTCCCCAACCACACACAGATCCAATAACCCCAAGCTACAAGAAAGCCAATAAAATCACCAAAACCTTCTCTTGAAAACACATAAGGACCACCACTTTTGTTAACAATAATTTTACTTAAATTACTGAAAATTTTAGCTAAAATGATAGCTCCGGCCGCGGTAAACACCCAGCCTAGCAAACTAATACTTCCAAATTCTGCTAATGTGGTAGGTAAAACAAAAATTCCAACACCAATCATATTTCCAATAACTAAAGAGGTGGTTGTAATTAAACCAATTTTTTGAGGTTTTTTTGAAGTCATTTAAAGTACTTTAAAGGTAGGTATGGTTTAATTATGTACATTACAGGCGACTAAATATACAATTAAATAGGATATGGCCTACAGTTTTTATATCGACCCTGATATTAGAAAAGCAGAAACCTTACCCGCATCTTTTTATAAGGATACTCGGTTGTTTGAAGACCTGAAAGAAAAGGTATTTTTAAAGTCCTGGCAATGGATTGGCGATAAGGCATTGGTCGCCAAAAAACAGTCGGTGCATCCGTTTGTGCTTCTCGATGGATATCTCACCGAACCCATGCTGCTTACCAGAGACAACGATGATACCCTATCTTGTTTAACTAATGTGTGTACCCATCGTGGAAATCTGGTAGCTATAGAACCGGGAGTTTCAAGAAAACTTGTATGCCGCTATCATGGTCGGAGTTTTAATTTAAAGGGGGATTTTGAACAAATGCCTGAGTTTGAACAGACCAAAGATTTCCCGAGGCCTTGCGATAGTTTGCACCGCTTTGCATTGAAACAATGGGGGCCCTTTTTGTTTGCCGGATTAAACTCTGATTTTGATTTTCAGGAAGTTTTGGATGTTATGAATGAGCGTATTGGGTTCTTACCTTTAGATGAGTTTAAAGAAGATAAAAGCCTGCACAAAGATTTTATGGTAAACGCCCATTGGGCGTTGTACTGTGATAATTATCTGGAAGGGTTTCACGTTCCGTTTGTACATAACGATCTGAATGCCGTTTTGGACTATGGCAGTTATAAAACTGAAATCTACAAACATTGCAATGTCCAGATTGGCTACACCAACAGTGATGAGAATACCTTCGATCTTCCTAAAGGCCATATTGATTACGGTAAACATGTTGCAGCCTATTACTTTTGGGTATTTCCCAATATGATGTTCAATTTTTACCCTTGGGGTTTGTCTGTCAACCTGGTAAAACCATTAAGCATTAATAGAACAAAAGTGTCTTTTTTAAGTTACGTTTATGATCGGTCGAATTTAGAAAAGGGTGCAGGAAGCAATCTTGATAAGGTTGAGAAGGAAGATGAGGACGTGGTGGAGAATGTTCAAAAAGGCGTGCGCTCTTCATTTTACAAGGCCGGTAGATTCTCGCCTACACGAGAGCAAGGCGTACATCATTTTCATCGCCTGTTAGCTTCATTCATTAATCAATAATTCAGCAAATTATTTCCTTATTTTGGGCGTTAAAAATCATTTACTTTGGTTAAATTTGACATCTATTCAATTTTTAATAAAAAAGGATTGTATAATTTACGAATATTGCATTCAACACCGTATAAAAAAGCATGAAACCAGATTTATTTGAAGCACCGGATTATTACAATATAGACGAGCTGTTAACCGACGAACATAAACTAGTACGTCAGGCTGCCCGAGACTGGGTAAAACGCGACGTATCACCTATTATTGAAGACTATGCTCAAAAAGCTGAATTTCCAAAACAGATCATTAAAGGTCTGTCCGAAATTGGTGCTTTTGGGCCCTACATTCCCTTGGAATATGGCGGCGCCGGATTAGATCAAATTTCTTATGGACTTATCATGCAGGAAATAGAGCGTGGTGATTCCGGTGTCCGAAGTACAGCTTCAGTTCAATCGTCATTGGTCATGTACCCAATTTGGAAATATGGTAACGAAGAGCAACGACAAAAATACCTACCGAAATTAGCGAGTGGTGAATGGATGGGGTGTTTCGGACTTACCGAACCCGATCACGGGAGTAATCCCGGTGGCATGGTAACCAATTTTAAAGATAAGGGTGATCATTATCTATTGAATGGTGCCAAGATGTGGATCAGTAATGCTCCTTTTGCAGATGTAGCTGTAGTTTGGGCTAAAAATGAAGAAGGTCGTATCCATGGCTTAATTGTTGAACGCGGGATGGCAGGTTTTTCTACCCCGGAAACACATAATAAATGGTCGTTAAGAGCTTCAGCGACAGGCGAACTAATTTTTGATAATGTGAAAGTTCCTAAAGAAAATTTATTACCTAATAAATCTGGATTAGGCGCTCCACTTGGTTGTTTAGATTCTGCTCGATATGGTATAGCCTGGGGAGCTATTGGTGCTGCTATGGATTGCTATGACACGGCCTTGCGTTACAGTAAAGAGCGTACACAATTTGGCAAACCTATTGGCCAGTTTCAATTGCAACAAAAGAAGTTGGCTGAAATGATCACAGAAATTACAAAAGCACAACTTTTAGCCTGGCGATTAGGAGTTATGAAAGAGAACGGTACCGCCACCACGGCCCAGATATCGATGGCGAAACGCAACAATGTAGATATGGCGATACATATTGCCCGGGAAGCCCGTCAAATTTTAGGCGGCATGGGGATTACAGGCGAATATAGCATCATGCGCCATATGATGAATTTGGAAAGTGTAATAACCTATGAAGGGACCCATGATATTCATTTACTTATTACCGGTTTGGACGTCACCGGTTTGAATGCCTTTAAGTAATAAAACCATAACAAAACTTTATAAAATTCTGGTTTCAAAAAGGTCATTGAAATGTTATTTTTGTAAAAAATTGCGCCATGACCATAGATTATATTCACAAGGCTATTAAGCCTTATCAGAAGAACTTACTGAACCATTCCCTGTACAATAAAATTAAAACGGTTAATGACTTACAACTGTTTTTGCAGCATCATGTTTTTGCGGTTTGGGATTTTATGTCTTTATTGAAAGCCCTTCAAAATAAATTAACCTGTACAACCACGCCGTGGATGCCGCTTGGGAATCCTGAAACCCGCTATTTAATTAATGAAATTGTTTTAGCCGAAGAAACCGATATTGACCAGTTTGGACATCGCAAAAGTCATTACGAACTTTACATAGATGCGATGCGCGATGCCCAAGCGAATACCGAATTAGTAACGGATTTTTTAGACCACATTCAGGAAACCAAAAACATTTTCGTTTCCATTAAAAATAGTCCGTTACCCGAAGCTGTAAAAGACTTTTTAAATTTCACCTTTGAACTTATTGAACAGGGTCAGCCACATGAGATTGCTTCGGCATTCACATTCGGACGGGAAGATCTCATACCGGAAATGTTTACCGAGATTTTGAAGAAATTTCAAAGTAACCTCAACGAAATTGATCTATCTAAACTCATTTACTATTTTGAGCGCCACATCGAATTGGACGGTGATGAGCATGGCCCTATGGCAATGACAATGATTTCTGAATTATGTGGTGATGACCAAAATAAATGGCAAGCTGTTGAGGAGATTGCTAAACGTGCTCTTGAAAAACGTATTGCGTTATGGGACTGCATTGAATACCTCATAGAAGAAAGACAGCCCGTAGCGCAGTACTAAAGTGAAACAGTGTCGTTAAAATAATTCATTATCTTTACTAAAAATGTTCTATGAGACAGAAACTGTATATGATTCTGAGTACCATTGTACTCTTTATTGGCTGTAGTAACGGCGAACTGCCTTCGGATCCTGAAAATCCTTTAAATACGGCTTCGGAAGCTGAAACGCCTTCTCTCGACGATAATATTACCAGGTTATTAGCTCTGGGGGATAGTTATACCATTGGTGAAAGTGTCTGTGAAACTTGCAGGTTTCCTGAGCAATTAAAAGATAGTTTGATCAAGAATTTAAGTTCGAGCGATCCTGTGGAACTCGATATTATCGCCAGAACCGGATGGACAACAACCAACCTAATAAACAGTATTAATTCTGAAAACCCACCTTCCAATTATGATCTGGTAACCCTTTTAATTGGCGTCAATAATCAATATCAGGGAAAGTCGTTTTCTATTTATGAAGACGAATTTCCTCAGCTTTTGAATACAGCTATTGAAAAAGCTGGAAATGATAAAAATAATGTTGTTGTTGTATCTATACCTGACTATGCGTTTACACCTTTTGGTAGAGGAAGTACCAGTATTTCTGAAGAAATCGACAAGTACAACAGTTTTGCTCAAGATTACTGTAATTTAAAAGAAATCACTTTTGTAAACATCACAGATATTACGCGTGAAGGTTTAGATAAGCCCGAATTGGTAGCCTCAGACGGCCTTCATCCATCAGCGTTGGCATACAGCAAGTTTGTGGAAAGAATTCTACCATTAGCCATTCAAAAATTAGAAGATTAACTTGAGCAACTCAGTTCAAAACCGTTATGAAGGTTTTTTGAATACGCCTGTATTATGGCTAGGCAAAAGCTTGTTTGATCTCAGTCCTTTTGAAATAATCTCAAAACCGACTCATTTTGATATCGCGATTGACAACCGTTTGAGGCTTGGGAATTACGTCGAACGTTTTGCTTTCTTCGAACTAAGGTCACATAAAAATATCACCATTTTAGCTGAGAATATTCAAATTCATGATGGAAAAACCACATTAGGGGAATTGGATTGCCTCTTTAAAAAAGACCAGCAAATTATCCATTTAGAAATTGTGTATAAGTTCTATTTGTACGACGGCTCGGTAGGTGAATCAGAAATTGACCATTTTATTGGACCGAATCGCAAGGATACTTTGGTTGAAAAGCTTTCAAAATTAAAGAACAAACAACTGCCTTTACTGCATTCAAAGGCCTGCCAAACCTATTTAAAATCCTTACGGTTGAAGTCAGAAGATCTGACTCAAAAGGTTTACTTTAAAGCACAGTTGTTCTTACCCCTTGAACAGCAAAATATTACCTTAAATAAAATAAACCCAGAGTGTGTATATGGGTTTTATATTCCTTGGAATAAGATTAATCAATTCGATACTTGTAAATTTTATATTCCAAATAAGAAAGATTGGTTGGTATCACCACATCCAAATGTAAATTGGATGTCTTTTGAGGTCTTTAAAAAAGAAGCTGAGTCGGATATAAATGATCGATTTTCACCTATGGTTTGGATAAAATCAAAAAACGGCGAATTACAAAAATGTTTTGTGGTTTGGTGGTGATTAACTTTCAGGAGCCAATTCAACTTCAAGACCTTCCATTTCTGGCGTCATAGGGATCTGACACCCTAAGCGGCTGTTATCTTTCACATCGAAAGCCTCAGATAACATAGCTTCTTCATCATCACTCATCTCAGGAAGTTCGGTATCGCTTAGAACATAGCATTGGCAAGATGCACACATGGCCATTCCGCCACAAACACCAATGGTACCCTCAGGAGCAAGTTCATACGAACGAACGACTTCCATAAGGTTCATGGCCATATCAGTTGGTGCTACAACCTCATGCGTTGTACCTTCTCTATCGGTTATCTTTATTTTAATATCAACCATTACTAATACTAATTATTTAATGCTTTTTTATCCTTAAAAAATAAGTGCAAAAATATAATTAAATTTTAGAATGGCATATTTTAATATCCTATAATTTTAATAGGATTAATAGGGTTATGAAATAATTTAATTCAAAATCATTAATAATCCGTGTTTTAGATATTAAATATTAGTAGATTGAATTGATTATTTTTCTCCATTGTTCCAATAATGCGGATTGGTACTTTGTGTTTTTTGATTCCAATAATCTTGGGTAACCTTATGGCCATCCAATGTTTTGAGTTTGCGTTCAAAAACCCAAATAGTGGGGTTAAAAACCATATCAGTAACCCCCACTGAATATAATTGTGGATCTTCGTTAGACTTTCTGGTTTCTTCTTCAGTGATAACCTCAAAACCATTATGTTCTAATAATTCTTTGAGAAAATTTCGTCGGTTTTCATCAACCCCCTTTTCAACAAAAGTAACTCTTGTTTCTCCTATACTTCCAAATGTATGTTTACCTGATAAAGCCATAATCTTCTAATTAAATGCATTACTTAATTGATAAATATAATCATACAAAGGGCTATATAATCCAATCACTAAAATACCAACAAATGCGATTATTAATCCTAGCCGCATGTATAGTTTGTTCTTAAAATATGGAATAGGGTTATTGCTTTTTCTTAAGAACATCGCTCTGACAACCAATAAGTAATAATAAAGGGAAATAGTAACGTTAACAACCGCCAAAAACACCAATAAATAGTAGCCTTTGCTCGCCGCTGCCGTGAACAAGAAGAACTTACCAAAGAAACCTGCTAAAGGAGGGATTCCTGCCAATGAAAACAAGGCTAACATCATGATTATACTTAAATTTGGATTGGTTCTATACAAGCCTTCATAATCATTCATGTTTTCTTTTCCTGTTTGCAAGGAAATAGCTTGTACAACACCAAACGCTGCCAAGTTTGAAAATATGTAAATCATGACGAAATAAACCATGGTTGCTGTGCCTAATTGTGACCCTGTTATCAAACCCAATAAAATAAATCCTGCTTGGGCAATAGACGAAAATGCCAAAAATCGCTTCATGTTTTGTTGTCTTAAAGCAAATAAATTACCAATAAACATGGTTGCTATGGCAATTACATATATCATATTCTCCCATACATGCATGAGTGGTTTTAAAACAGTGAACAATAAAATCATTAATATAAATACCGCAGCCCCTTTTGAAATGACAGACAAATAAGAAGCGATACTAATTGGAGCGCCTTCATATACATCTGCCGTCCAGAAATGAAATGGCACTAACGAAATTTTAAATGCTAATCCTGCAAAAAATAAGATCATTCCTAATAAGGTCAAATGGCTTGATGTGATCACTACAGTAATACTATCAAAATAAATGGAACCCGAAGTCGCATAAAGCATGGAAATTCCAAATAATGATACACCTGAGGCCAATGCAGCAGATAATATGAGCTTTATCCCTGCTTCACTGGATATTCGTTTTCCAATTTCAAAAGCTGCCAATGCTGCTACTGGTAAAGTAGATAATTCCAGCCCTAAATAAAACATCAAGAAATCTCCAGACGAAATCATAAAATACATACCAAGCAACGAGGAAAACAATAAAATAAAGAATTCACTTCCCTTGTTTTCACTGAATATTTTTTCCTTTAACCAATCAGCCGACTGCAATAATAAAATCAATACTCCAATATTTAATACGTTCTTAAAGAAATGAATCATTGTATTTGTTCGGAACATCCCTCCAAACAAACTATCCTCTTCAATGGCAAAAAAACCTATGGCCGTATGGATTCCAAAAAGAAATAGTGCTAAATGAATGATACTGCTTTTCTTTTCTACTCGAATAAAAATTTCGCCCATTAGCAATATCAAGATAATTGCCAAAAGCAAAATTTCATGCCGCATTAATAAAAAATTACTGAAATTCATTTTAGTTGTTCTTTTAAATTATAAAACACCTTTTATAAAAGGTTCAAGACTTGCTAAAATCATATCACTTAACCATAAAGGCGCAACCCCAATCCCCACTATAGGTATCAGTAATAACAATATTCCCGTTTTTTCAAACCAGGTTGCTCTATGCAACTCTAAAAAATCGTCATTTTTAACCGGCCCCATGAGCATGATACCAACCACCCTTAATACGTAAACTGCAGTCACCACAATGGCAGAAACAGAAATAATAGTGGCCACTCTATAAAACATATCATCATGTTGGAAAGCACCCACGAAAATGTTCATTTCTGCCACATATCCACTAAACCCAGGTAGTCCTAATGATGCCAAACCAGCTATAACGTAGATAACTGAAATAAAAGGTATTACTTTAAGCAATCCTCCTAATTTTCTAATATCCCTTGTGTGTGTTCTTTCGTAAATCATCCCAATTAAAGCGAAGAACAATGCCGTCATAAACCCATGAGAAAGTGATTGTAATATGGCACCATTCCAAGCCGTTTTATTTAACATTAACAGTGCAAACAACACCATCCCTAAGTGACTCACAGAAGAGTATGCATTAATGTACTTTAAGTCGGTTTGTTTGATGGCAGCAAATGCACCATAAATAACACCTATTACTGATAATATTATAAAGAACCATGACCAATGTAATGTTCCTTCAGGTAATAAAAACATAGCTACTCGAAAAACCCCATAACCACCTAGTTTCATTAAAACCCCTGCATGTAGCATGGATACTGCTGTTGGTGCTGACGCGTGGCCATCTGGCGACCATGTATGGAAAGGAAATAAAGCGCCGATTACTGCAAAACCAATAAAAGTTAATGGAAAAAATAGTTTTTGAGCTTCCAAAGGGATGTTCACTTGTGCAATTTCTAATATATTGAAAGTTAAAGGCCCCCCATCGGCATTTGAATTTAAGTAAATTCCTAAAATGCCAACCAATAATACCGCAGATGCTCCCATAAGCATCAATGTTAATTTCATTGCTGAATATTCTTTTGGTCCACTTCCCCAGATTCCAATTAACAAATACATGGGTATAACCGCAATTTCATAGAATACAAACATGGTAAATAAGTCTATAGAAATAAAGAACCCATAAACGCCCGTTGAAAGAACAATCAACGACACAAAGAATTCTTTGGGTAGGTCTTTCATTTTCCAGGAAATAAAAACACCTGCCAAAACAACAATAGAGGTTAAGACCAAAAGTGCTACTGAAATTCCATCAACACCAATACTATAATGAATATTGAATTGTTTAAACCAAACTAAATCTTTGGTAAAAATCATGATATCATTATTAACAGCTCTTTCTTTAAAATAAGCAAACACTAAATTTATGGCCATTCCCAATTGAACAAAACTTCCAACCATAGCTATTTGTCTGGCTTGTTTTAAACCCTTTGAAAACACCAATGCTAAAATGGTGATTACCGGTACTGCCACAAAAAGTGATAAAATATCCATATTATTCAATTAGTTTGTCCATAAATAAATAAACACTATAGCAATAATGACAACTCCTGAAATAAATGCAAAAGCATAATCTTGAACTTTTCCAGATTGGAGTCCCTTTATTTTTTTTGATGTATTCACTGTGGTGTTTCCAATAAGGTTCATCGTTCCATCAACCACATGTCTATCGAACCATGCTGCTGGTGCAGAAACACATTTAAATAAAATCTTTTTTGTAACGAAAAGATAAATCTCATCAAAATAAAATTTATCATAAGACCATTTGTATAAGGGTCCAAACCCAATTGCAAATCTTTCTGATAATCTATTTTCTTTTTTATAGAAAACCCAGGCCAATAAAATTCCTATTAAACCAACACTAACAGCAACAGCGGCAAGCGGATAATTTAAATGGGCCTCAAAACCAGTACGATCTGGTGTTACAAATTCACTAAACGGTATAAATCCTCCAACAATACTTAATAGTGCCAATACTATTAAAGGAAATGTCATTGAAAGTGGAGAGTCATGGGGCCTATGTTTGTATTTTGTTTCCTTTCCCCAGAAAATACCAAAGTATAATCTAAACATATAGAAAGCCGTTAACCCGGCTACAAATACAGCTACTACATAGATAAGTTTGTTATGCTCAAAAGCAGCTGCTAAAATTTCATCTTTACTCCAAAAACCAGCAAATGGAGGAATCCCAGCAATTGCCAATGCAGCAATTAAAAAGGTAATATTGGTTATGGGCATGTACTTACGCAAATTACCCATATCGGTTATTAAATTACTATGAACCGCATGAATTACAGATCCTGCACCTAAAAATAATAAGGCCTTAAACATAGCGTGGGTAAACAAATGGAACATAGATGCCATATATCCTAAACCTTCATGACCTTCATAACCAGAAACACCTAGCGCCAACATCATATAACCTAATTGAGACATAGTTGAGAATGCTAAAACACGCTTTATATCAGTTTGAGTAATGGCTATTATCGCCGCAAACAGCGCCGAAAAAGCACCAACATAAGCAACGATATTAAGAGCGTATCCATCCTCAACGAAATAATACATAGGAAATAATCTTGCTACTAAATACACTCCAGCAACGACCATAGTAGCTGCATGAATTAAAGCTGAAACGGGTGTAGGACCTTCCATAGCATCTGGTAACCAAATATGTAATGGAAACATCGCCGATTTACCAGCACAACCAATAAAAATTAAAATTAAAGCCCAAGTTAATCCGGACAACCCCATAAAAGAGGTTGCTGCCCAATTTAAAATAGCACTTCCTTCCGGGTTATTCAGCGTTTCAAAATCATAAGTACCTGTGTAATAACCCACAATTAAGATGCCTATTAAAAACCCTAAATCGGCAAAACGCGTAACAATAAATGCTTTTTTAGCTGCAGATACGGCGGAAGGTTTTGTATAATAATAGCCTATCAATAAATAGGACGACACTCCTACTAATTCCCAAAAAATATAGATTTGAAAAAGGTTTGTTGCTAACACCAATCCGAACATTGAAAATGAAAAGAGACCTAAAAAAGCAAAGAATTTGGTATAACCATCATCCCCTTTCATATATCCTCGGCTATAAACATGTACCATCAAAGACACTATAGATACCACACACAGCATCATAACAGATATTGGGTCAATTAGGATTCCCATATCAATACTAAGCGTATCTGTAAAATTCATCCATGTCGTTCTTGCAGTCAATGTTTGATAAACACCACCAACTTTTCCGATTTCAAAAAAGTACTTATATCCTGCATAAAAAGACAATACTGCAGAAATTGTTAGTCCTAAAACCCCAATATATCCTGAAATCTTAGGTTTAATTTTTTGATTAAAAATTCCTAGTAGCAAGAAAACCAGCAGTGGAATTAAGGGTATTAATATGATATAAGTTAGATTCATATTTAAACTTTTAATATTTCATGTTTTCCGTGTCTTTTACTTCAACAGAACTGATTTGCCTGTACAGGTTTATTATTATAGATACCGCCAAAGCAGTTTCGGCAGCAGCAACAGCAATAATAAATAATGAAAAAACAACTCCTTGTAGCATATCCGGATATAGATATTTGTTAATAACAACAAAATTTACAACTGAAGCATTTAATATGAGTTCTATTGAAATTAAAATAGATATTAGGTTTTTTCTCGTCATGAAACCGTAGACCCCTATAAAAAATATGATTGAGGTGACGGTAAGTAGTTCGTATATGCTAACTCCAATAATCATAAAGGCTCATTGTTTTTAGTGGATAGTTTTTTCCCTTTTGCAATGACAATACTACCAATCATAGCAGCTAACAACAAAATACTAATGACTTCGAATGGCAATATAAATCCCCCCGCTTCAAAGCTTAACAGTCTAGAGCCTATATCTCCAGTTGTTGTTGTATTGGTGTTTTGTATAACATTAAAAGTATGATTGTAAATAGTGTATAAAAAAACGCCAAGCCCAATTAAACATGTCGAACCTATGAGTAGTTGTTTGGATCTCTTGGCTATTTCCAATTCCATTTCTATGTGATGCACTAATAAAACAGAAAATATTATAAGTACTACAATACCACCCGCATAGACAGTTAATTGAACGGCTGCCAGAAAATTATAATCGATTAAAAAATAAAATCCGGCTATCCCACAAAGGACAAACAATAAATAGATAACAGACCTCAGCATTTTTCTGCTTGACACAGAAGCCATTGCAAAAGCTACTACAATAACCGATAAAATGTAAAATATATATTTTTCCATAGCGCTAATCTTCTATTCCTGCTTTAACTTTAGAACTTGGTCTATTTAAAACTTTTGTAAGTTTTGTTCGGTCGTAAACAGAGTTCTCATAATTTTGAGCCCAAACAATGGCATCAGTTGGACAAGCTTCTATACATAAACCGCACATGGTACAAAGCCCTAAATGATAAATATGCTTATCGATTTTCTTTTTCTTTTTACCGGTTTCTTCATCGATCCCTCTATCCCAAATAATCTCAATACTTCCATTAGGGCAAGCAATTTCACATTTTTGACAACCTGTACACTGATGTTCATTATTTTCGTCATGTGGCATCACTACTTCTCCACGAAAGCGTTCAAACATTTTTAAAGTGTCTCTATTGTCTGGATATTGCTGTGTAATAGCTCCTTTCCGTGAATGTAAAAAGTACTTTCCAGTAACGCGCATGCCCGTAAGCAGTGTTTTTATTCCTTTATATATCTCTGAAAAATAACTCATCTTCCCTAAAAATTAATCGTTATGTTTAACCAAACAATTATTGCCATAACCACCAAGTTTACTAAGTTAATAGGCAACAAATATTTCCATTCCAAGGTCAGTAATTGGTCAACCCTTAATCTTGGAAAAGTCCACCTAAACCACATCATTAGAAACACTAAAACCAATGTTTTGCCTAAAAACCAAAAGACTCCTAACCACGGAACGGATTGAGTGATTCCAAAGGGAGACAACCAAGCTCCAAAAAAAATAGTAGTTGCGATAGCAGCTATAATAAACATGTTTATAAATTCTGCTAAAAAGAAATAGGCAAATTTCATTCCTGAGTATTCCGTATGAAAACCAGCCCCTAATTCAGACTCCGCCTCCACCATATCAAAAGGCGCTCGGTTGGTTTCGGCCGTTCCAGCAATCATATAAATCATAAAAGCAATAATTGCCGGGATATGCCCTTGAACAATTAGCCACCCATTTTTTTGAACCTCAACGATCTGAGACAATTGCAAGGTTCCCGTTAGTAATATCATCGTTAATAAGGACAACCCAATGGACAACTCATAGCTTATTGTTTGAACACCACTTCGCATGGCTCCGATTAGTGCAAATTTATTGTTACTACTCCATCCACCTAATAATATTCCAATCACACCAATAGAAGAGATCGCTATTAAAAAGAAGACACCAATATTTATGTCGAATGCCTGAAAACCTTGCGTAAAAGGAAAAATAGCTAAGGCCATTAGTGATGATATAATTACAAAGTAAGGTGCTAAATTGTATAAAAATTTATCTGCTTTAACAGTACCTGTCAACTCTTTTGAAACTAGTTTCAAAGCATCTGCCATGGTTTGAAATAATCCTAGTGGACCAACTCTATTAGGTCCAATTCGTAACTGAAACCAAGCAGCAACCCTTCTTTCAAGTAATACTAAGTAAAGTCCCGCCACTGCAAAAATTACGAGATAAATTAGAGCGACCAAAACCATGGCAGCAATACTAGCGACACTTTCCGGCATTAAGCTAACAAGCCAATCTTGTATAGTTTTGGTTATATTTAAAGCTATATTCATAGTGTTATATATTATCTATCAATATCAGGAATTACCAAGTCTAAAGTGGCCATACTTGCAACTAAATCTCCTATTTTCCCACCAACTGCTATATGATTTAGTAACGATAAATTTGAAAATCCTGGAGATCGAAATTTAAGTCGATATGGGTTTTTTGTTCCTGTACTAATGATATAGACTCCTAATTCTCCACGAGCTGTTTCTACCCGTTGGTAAAACTCTCCTTTTGGTAATTTGATAACTGCATTGGTAGTTACTTTGTGATCGCCATCTGGAATATTAACTATTAGTTGCTCTATTATAGCCAGAGACTCCCACATTTCTTGAATTCTAACAAGGTAACGGGCAAACGTATCCCCTTCTGTTTTTAAAGATTCCGTAAAAACTACACGATCGTATGCGCTGTAAGGATGATGCTTTCTTACATCACAAGAATATCCCGAACCTCGTCCTACGGGACCAGAAGCTCCAAAGGAAATAGCGTCTTCTTTTGATAATATTCCTACCCCTTTTGTTCTTTTTTGAAATATTACATTACCCGTTAGCAGTTCATCGTATTCTGGAAGTTTCGACTTAAAATGCGATACAAATTCTTTAGTTCTATTAACAAAATTTGGATGAATGTCGAACATCAGTCCGCCCGGGATATTATAATTCATTGTTAATCGGGCGCCACAAGTTTCCTCAAAAATATCATTGATCATTTCACGATCTCTAAAACCATAAAAATAGGTAGTCAAGGCGCCAACATCCATTCCCATAACGCCCCACCACAAACAATGGGATGCAATTCGAGTAAGCTCGCTTAGAATAGTTCTAACTACTTTTACCCGCTCAGGAACCTCAATTTCAAGTGCGTTTTCAACAGTTAAACAGACGGCCTCATTGTTAATGTGAGATGACAGATAATCCATTCTATCTGTTAAATGAACTATTTGCTGATAGCTATCACGTTCGCACATTTTTTCAATAGAACGATGTATATATCCTAAGTCTGGTTCTACTCTTTTAATGATTTCACCGTCGATAGTCAATATTAATCTTAGCACACCATGCGTCGCAGGGTGCTGAGGCCCCATATTAATAAAATATTCTTCAGATTTAAAGTTGTTATTAATAGTAACTGTTTCCATATTTACTTATTTGATAACCATATTAATATCATCGACATAATCCTTTCTCAGGGGAAATCCATCCCATTCATCTGTTAAAAACAATCGCTTTAAATTTGGATGATTATTGAATTTTATTCCGAAAAAATCAAAAACTTCGCGCTCATGAAATTCAGCAGTTCTCCATATATCACTTACTGTATCTATGATTGGATTTTCCCGGTCTTCAGTTTTCACTTTTACAACAACGATATGACGATACTTGGTAGATTCTAAATGATAGACGACACCTAATTCTGGTTCCCAGTCAACACCGCTTAAACAAAATAAATAATCAAAATACGTTTCAGGATTATTTTTTAATGCCGTCATTAAATGATGAAGCTGTTCTGGTTTTACGGAAATATTCAAAAATTGGGATGCTTCTTCAGAAAATTCTAAATCTGGAATCCAACTCCCTATTAAATCTTGTAACGCTTCGTTTTTCATAATTCCATTTTTATAGTCCTTCGTCAAACCCGTCTATAGGATTGTCTTTATGCTTCATGTTTTCTGTTCTAATTTTATCTTGAAGCATTAACATCCCTTCTAATAAAGCCTCCGGGCGAGGCGGACACCCAGGAACATAAACATCTACCGGAATTACATGGTCCGCTCCTTTAACAACAGAATATGTATTATAAAAAAAGGGGCCTCCAGAGATAGCACAAGCACCCATAGCAATAACATATTTTGGCTCTGCCATCTGGTCGTATAAACGACGTAAAACAGGCGCCATTTTATTAACAATGGTGCCTGCTATAATGATTAAATCTGCCTGCCTTGGGGAAGGACGTGCAACCTCAAAACCAAATCTCGAATAATCATGCCTTGCAGCTCCTGTTTGCATCATTTCAATCGCACAACAACTCGTGCCAAAATAAAGTGACCAAAGAGAATTTGATCGCCCCCAGTTGATTATTTTATCCAATGAAGTAACAATGACGTTCGCTCCATTTCCGGCAGGAATTACCTTTCCCGGGAAATTTTTTGGAAATTTATGATCCCTGTCTTGAACCTCCGATAGATACCTTTTTTTGTCTTCTACTCCCATTTTAATGCTCCTTTTTTCCATGCATACAATAACCCTAATCCTAATATTAAAAGGAATATGACTACTTCGATTAAAGCCACAAACCCTACATCCTTAAACACAACAGCCCAAGGAACCAAAAATGCCACTTCCACATCAAAAATTAAGAATAGAATAGCGAACAAATAATAGCCTACTTTAAATTGAACCCAAGTAGGGCCTTTGGTTACCATACCGCTTTCATAAGGTTCGCGCTTTTGTGGATTATCGGATTTATGTGATATTAAGTTCGACAAAAAATTTGCCCCAGCAACTAATACGACGCCCGCGATAAAAAATACAATGATAGCCTCTGAACCCATTTAACTACGTTTTTATTTATTTAATTTCATAAGTGTCTCCCGAGAAAAACAAATCATCTGTTTTCCTAAATTTTGATCTAGATTTAACCTCTGCCGTTAATGAATCTTCTCGTTCTTCTAAAGTGACATCTTCAAAACTTCTAATGATACCTGTTACCAATGGATATTCGAGTCTAACTAACATTTGGTGCAAAGTGGGGTCTTGCTCTTTTGCGTCATGGACTAATAAATCTTCCTCTTTCACCCCGTTTTCGCCAATAGTCACAACTTCTAATTTCAGACGGTTTAAAACAAGCCCTTTGTCTCTATTCTTGCCAAAAATCATTGGCTTACCATGTTCAACAAATAATTGTTTGTCTTCTCGGACGTTTTTATCCGTGTATTTAGTAAAACAACTATCATTAAAAATGACACAGTTTTGAAGCACTTCAATTAAGGAAGTTCCTTTAAACTTTTCGGCATCAATAAACATTTGTGACATTTCTTTTGGTGTATTTCCTCCAATTCTTCCGAAAAACCGAGCTTGCGCTCCTAAGGCTAATTCACCAGGTGAAAATGGTGGTTGTGTATTTCCGTAAGGTGATGATTTTGTTTTCTGACCTATTAATGAGGTTGGCGAAAATTGGCCCTTTGTTAAACCATAAATTTCATTATTAAAGAGTATAATGTTTAAATTTATATTTCGCCGTAATACATGTATAAAATGGTTTCCTCCAATAGCCATGGAATCGCCATCGCCAGTAATAACCCAAACACTTAGATTAGGGTTAGCCAATTTTACACCAGTAGCAATAGCAGGTGCTCTACCATGAATACTATGTATACCATAAGTATTCATATAATACGGAAACCTCGATGAGCATCCAATTCCAGAAATAAAGACCACATCCTCCTTTTTTACACCCATTTCTGGGAGCGCTTTTTGCATAGATCGAAGTATGACATAATCATCACATCCCGGACACCATCTTACTTCCTGATTACTTTCAAAATCTTTATACGTATATTTATTTTCAATTATTGCTTCCATGGTATTCAACTAATTGTTTAAATGTTTCAATTAATTCCCTGTTTCCGAATGGTAATCCTTGTATTTTATTAAATTGAGATAAATTCAATCCATTAAAATTCATTTTTAATACTTTGGCAAACTGGCCATTATTTAATTCGCAAACCACAATTTTTTTGAATTTTCTTAAAACTGCTTCCGTGTTTTTAGGTAGTGGATTTATATATTTAAAGTGTGCGTATCCTATATTCTTATAGCCTAATTCATTAATATGCTTAACTGCTGAATGCAGAGACCCATAAGTACCTCCCCAGCCTACTACTAATAAATCACCACTAGTCGCAAACTCAGTAGTTAAATCTGGTATATAATTTTGAACTCTTTTGATTTTTTCGGCTCGAATTTTGGTCATGTATTCATGATTTTCTGGAACATATGATACATTACCACTTACTTTATCTTTTTCTAATCCACCTAAACGATGCTCTAAACCTTTCGTTCCAGGTAGAGGCCATTTCCTGGCTAGTGTTTTTTCATCTCTATCATAAGGATGCCACTCATCTACTGCTTCTTTTATAATATTGTTCTTAATTTCGGGCATCTCATTAACACTTTTAATTTTCCATGGTGCTGAACCATTAGCTATGTATCCATCTGTTAGGAGTATAACCGGGGTCATGTGTTCTATTGTAAGTTTGGCGGCTTCATAAGCCATATCAAAGCAATTACCAGGTGTACTTGCTGCTAAAACAATTACAGGGCTTTCACCATTTCTACCATATAGTGCTTGCAATAGATCAGATTGCTCTGTTTTGGTTGGCAATCCTGTAGAAGGCCCTCCTCGTTGCACATTAACAACTACTAAAGGTGTCTCAATCATCATAGCCAATCCTATAGCTTCACCTTTTAATGCTAGCCCTGGACCTGAAGTTGTTGTTATGGCCAAATCGCCTGCAAATGAGGCCCCTATTGCAGATGTGATTCCTGCTATTTCATCTTCAGCCTGAAATGCTTTTACACCAAAATGTTTATGTTTTACTAATTCATGTAAAATATCTGTTGCTGGGGTAATGGGATAAGAGCCCAAAAATAATTCCAATCCTGATTTTTCAGCAGCTGCCAAAAAGCCCCATGCTGTTGCGGCATTACCCATAATAATTCTGTAGGTACCACTTGGCATTTTAGCTGGCGAAATAGTATATGCATTGGGAATCAATTCCAATGTTTCCGCAAAATAAAAACCTGTATTAAGTACTTTAGTATTTGCTTCAATGACATGTGGTTTCGCTTTAAATTTTTTATTCAAAAATTCTATAGTATGGTTTGTTGATCTATTATACATCCAATAAACCATACCTAAAGCAAACATGTTTTTTGTTCGGTTAATTTCTTTATTATCTAAACCTTCAATATCTTTTAAGGCCTCCTTCGTTAACGAGGACATGGCTACTTGAATTACTCTGTAGTTATCTAAACTCCCATCTTCTAATGGGTTTGAAGTGTATTGTGCTTTTTCTATATTTTTCTTAGTGAAGGCGTCTGTATCGACAATAATTGTATGACCTGGTTTTACAGCGTATAAATTTGTTTTTAACCCTGCAGGATTCATGGCAACTAACAAATCCAATTCATCACCTGGTGTACTTATTTCAACACTTCCGATATGTACTTGATAGCCGGAAACACCGTATAAACTTCCTTGTGGAGCTCTAATTTCGGAGGGATAATTTGGAAATGTTGCTATGTCATTTCCAAACATAGCGGAGGTATCTGTAAACTGGGTTCCTGTTAATTGCATGCCATCGCCGGAATCACCAACAAATCTTATAATAACAGCTTCAAGGATTTCTGGCTGATGTTTTAATTGCTTTGTTACCATAACTTGATAATTTAAAAAACGCAACGCAATGAATTTGACAAAGAATTCACTGCCCTATAATACCCAAATGTAATATCACTTTTTAATTCTAAATATGACTTTTATCACATAATCCCAGCAAAATGTATTTTATTTTTACAAATATTAATTCTTATAAATTGATAAATAATGGCAATAATAATAACAGATGAATGCATTAATTGCGACGCATGTATTGCTGAATGTCCGAATAATGCAATCTACGAACCAGATCAAGAATGGTCATATTCTGACGGAACAGAACTAAGTGGCGACGTAAAACTTTTAAATGGTGATGAGGTAGATGCCGACGAAATGAACGCCCCTATTTCTGATGAATTTTATTTCATTGTACCAGATAAATGCACTGAGTGTAAAGGATTTCATGATGAACCGCAATGTGCATCCGTATGTCCTGTTGATTGTTGTATACCTGATGAAAATCATGTAGAAACCGAAGACACATTATTAAAGAAAAAAGTTTGGTTGCATGCCGTGTAATTTTCAAAACCATAATTTTTAATAATTAGAATTTCTATTCTGTACTAAATTTCTAATTTCAATAATTAAGGTTAAACGCAATATCTGAGGGTTTCATGATTTTATGAAACCCTCAGATATTTTTTTTTAATTATCCCTTCCACATGACAATTGTCATAAATTATGAACTAATTCATATTTAAATTTATAGTCAATTTACTTAAATGACCTGAAGGTTTTGGTCTTTAATAAAAATCTTGTTAGGTCTACACGCGATTAGATATTTTACAAAGAGTCTGAAATAGGACCTTTTTGTGAATTTTATTTTATTTAACAAGATAACCTATTATGAAAAAAGATTTTCCAAAACTAATTTGTGATGCTAATGAGGCTGTTGCTAGAGTTGCACATAAAACAAATGAGGTATGCGCTATTTACCCCATAACACCCGCATCACCTATGGGCGAGCACGTCGATGTTTATAGCTCAAAAGGACAGAAAAATATTTGGGATAATGTCCCTAGAATTGTTGAAATGCAGAGTGAAGGTGGTGCTGCGGGAGCCGTTCATGGTTCTTTGCAAGCAGGCGCATTAACAACCACATTTACAGCATCACAGGGGTTATTGTTAATGATACCTAATATGTACAAAATGGCAGGTGAATTATTACCAACTGTAATACACGTAGCCGCAAGAACCGTTGCCACACATGCACTTTCAATTTTTGGTGACCATTCCGATGTTATGGCTACCAGGCAAACTGGATTCTCCATGTTATTTGGAGGATCTGTACAAGAGGCTCAAGATTTTGCGCTTATTTCTCAGGTTGCAACATTAAAATCTAGGGTGCCTTTTCTGAATATTTTTGATGGTTTCCGAACCTCTCATGAGATTTCAAAAATAGATGGCATTTCTGATGATACTATTGAAGCCATGATGCCAGAAGACGCTATTATGGATCACAAAAAACGCTCGCTTGACCCAGATCATCCAGTCATTAGAGGAACCTCTCAAAACCCGGATGTATTCTTCCAAGCAAGAGAAGCTGCTAATACGTTTTACGAAAAAGTTCCTGGTATTGTTGAGGAAACAATGAATGAATTCTACAAACATACGGGTCGTAAATACAGCTTATTCTATTATGAAGGTCACCCAAAAGCAGAACGTGTTATCATACTCATGGGATCTGGCGAAGGTGCTGCACGAGAAACTGTCGAAGCCATGGTGAAAAACGGAGAAAAAGTAGGGGTCATATTTGTGCGCTTATTTAGACCATTTTCAATAAAACACTTTGTTAATGAGTTGCCAGAAACCGTTAAAAAAATTGCTGTTCTTGATAGAACGAAAGAACCGGGAAGTGTTGGTGAACCGTTATACCAAGATGTTGTTACCGCATTAATTGAAAGTGACAGAGAGGTGCCTATTGTGGTTGGTGGCCGTTACGGCTTATCTTCAAAAGAGTTTACACCTAAAATGGTTAAAGGGGTTTATGATGAATTATTAGATGACCAACCAAAAAATCACTTTACCGTTGGTATTAATGACGATGTTACTTTTTTAAGTTTACCAATTGACGAATCTTTTATAATAGAACGGCATACCATTAATTGCATGTTCTATGGATTAGGGTCTGATGGTACTGTCGGAGCTAACAAAAACTCCATCAAAATTATTGGTGATACTACAGATAATTTTGTGCAAGGTTACTTTGTTTATGACTCTAAAAAGGCTGGAGCTCAAACCATTTCTCACTTACGCTTTGGTCCAAAACCAATATACTCCTCATATTTAATTGATAAAGCGGATTTTATTGCGAGTCATCAATATAAGTTTATTAAAAAGTATAACATGTTAGCTGATTTAAAACATGGGGGTACATTCTTATTAAACTCGCCGTATTCTAAAGATGATATATGGAATCATTTACCCAAAAGAATTCAGAAAGAAATTATTGAAAAAGAAGTTAATTTCTATGTTATTGATGCCACCAAAGTAGCAGACGAATCAAATCTTGGTAAACGTACCAATACCGTATTACAAACCTGTTTCTTTGCTATTTCAGGAATTTTACCAAAAGATGAAGCCATCCAACGAATAAAAGATGCTATTGTAAAATCCTATTCTCATAAAGGAGATAGAATAGTTAAAATGAATTTTACTGCTGTTGATAATTCTCTTGCTAATCTCCAACAAGTAGATTATCCAAAAGAAGTGACTAGTGAAAGACATTTAGAAACCGCCATGCACAATGCGCCTGATGGTTTTGTTACTGAGGTGTTAGAAAAAATATTAGGTGGATTTGGAGATGAACTACCTGTAAGTGCATTTCCTGTAGACGGTACTTTCCCAACAGGAACCACACAATTTGAAAAAAGCGGTATTGCTGATACAGTTCCCGTTTGGGATGACATAGATTTATGTACACAATGTAATAAGTGTGTTGCTATTTGTCCACATGCCGCCATAAGAGCAAAAGTTGTTAGAAATGATGAATTCTCAGATGCTCCGTTATCGTTAAAATATGCGCCAGCAAAGGGAAGACCTTTCAATAAAGATGAAGAATCTTATGTGCTACAAGTTTCTCCTCAAGACTGCACAGGTTGTGACCTTTGTGTTGCTGTTTGTCCTGCAGTAAGTAAAGAATATCCTGACTATAAAGCTATCAACATGCATAAAAAGCTTGAAGTAGAAGCTATAGAAAATGTAAACTGGGATTATTTTATTGATTTACCTGATTATAACAGAACAGAGTTACAAATAACAAACGTTAAAGGATCACAATTTCTTGAGCCGTTATTTGAATTCTCAGGAGCGTGTTCTGGTTGCGGTGAAACACCATATATTAAATTACTAACACAACTTTATGGCGATAGTATATTGATTGCAAACGCCACAGGCTGCTCTTCAATTTATGGCGGAAATTTACCAACAACACCTTATAAAACTAATGAATTTGGTCGTGGCCCTGCTTGGGCTAATTCATTATTTGAAGACAATGCTGAATTTGGTTTAGGTATGAAATTAGCTTTAAGTAAGAAACAAGAAATTGCAGTAAACTTACTTAAATCGATTGAAAATGAAGTTGGAAAAGACTTGGTTGATGCGATTTTAAATAATCCTGAAAAAACGGAAGCTGAGAAAGAAGAAAACTTCAAAAATTTAGACAAATTAAAAATCAAACTAGCGAATATCGATCATAAAAATGCCAAAAAATTATCTCAATTAACCGAATACCTACGTAAAAAATCTGTATGGATTTTAGGTGGAGATGGTTGGGCTTATGATATAGGGTTTGGAGGTGTAGATCACATCTTAGCTACAGGAGAGGACATCAACATTATGGTATTAGACACAGAAGTGTATTCAAACACAGGTGGTCAAACATCTAAAGCGACACCAATGGGAGCAAGTGCGAAATTCTCAGTTTCTGGAAAACGCACCAGCAAGAAAAGTTTGGCGTTGCAAGCCGTTTCATATGAAAATGTGTATGTAGCTCAAATCGCTATAGGTGCCAAAGATCTTCAAACTCTTAAAGCTATTGAAGAAGCTGAAGCCTACCCTGGACCATCGATAATAATTGCTTATTCGCATTGTGGTGAACATGGATATGATTTAGCTCATGGTGCATCACAGCAAGAAAAAGCTGTAGAAAGTGGTTATTGGCCATTATTTAGATTTGATCCCTCTAAGCCAAAAGGCAAGAAATTTAAACTAGATTCCAAAGCACCTTCAATACCACTAAAAGATTTTATGTACAATGAAACACGCTTTTCAAGAGTGGTTAAAGACAATGCCGAACTAGGGGCTAAACTTCTTGAGCAAGCTCAAACTGAAGTTAATTCTAAATGGGAACGTTTAGAACTTTATAGAGATATGTAAACATAACTTAAGGTTATGTATAAATTTAAAAGCCATTCTCCATACTACGATTAAAGTATGGAGAATGTATACTAGTAATTACTAATCATTAATTAATTTTATTATGGAAACAGAAGCCATAAAATTCTTTGTTAAAGCTTCTCAAAAACTGAACCAAGCCAATAGAGAATTATTTAAACCAGAAGAAGATATTGTGACTTATTTAGTTTGCAAAAATTCTCAGTCTGCTATAGAGAATTACTTAAAAGGCTATCTTGTAAAAAAAGGTTTTAACCCTAGTCAATACAAAACCATAGATAGTCTGTACGAACAATGTAAAAGGATAAATAAAGATTTTGAAAAAGTTGATTTAGTGGACTTTAGTTGTAAGTCTTCTCCTGATTTAGAAACAAAATTTTGCAATAATGTTTCAAAAGTTAACGAGTGCTTTGATGCAGCAGATAGTCTAGATACGTTTCTCAAAAGAGAAAAAATTATTTAATTTAAATTTATTTGATTAAATAATAAATTTTAGATGTGTGTGTCTTTTGGTTAATTCATTTTTTAACCAATTAGCATCGTTATGATTTTAAATTAATCAATAATATTTACAACCTGTTCGATCTGAGGTGCATACTTCTTAATCGTCATTTCCACACCTGATTTCAAGGTCATTTGATTCACGCTACAACCTACACAGGCTCCTTGCAACTGTACTTTTACAAGCGTATCGTTTTCTTCAATAGCTAACAAGGAGATATCTCCACCATCACTTTGTAAGAACGGGCGAATCTCATCCAGAGCTTTTTCAACGTTTAGTTTAACTTCTTCTGAGGTCATATCTTATTTTTTTACTGCTGAACAGCCAGCCATCGTTGTGATTTTTATTGCTTCAGTTGGCGGTAGATCTTCATTTCTTCGAACCACTTCTTCCACTACTTTTTTGGTTAGGGCTTCAAAAGCCTCTTCCAAAGGTGTTCCTGTTTGTAATCCTGCAGGTCGGCCTGCATCACCCGCTTCCCTGATACTTTGAACTAATGGAATACCACCTAAAAACGGTACTTTAAGATCTTCAGCCAAATTTTTTGCACCATCTTTACCAAATATAAAATATTTGTTTTCAGGTAATTCTGCAGGTGTAAAGTAGGCCATATTTTCAACTATTCCTAACACCGGAACATTAATACTTTCCTGTTGGAACATGGCTACACCTTTTTGAGCATCTGCCAGAGCCACATTTTGAGGTGTACTTACTACAACCGCACCTGTTATTGGAAGTGATTGCATAATACTTAAATGAATATCACCTGTTCCAGGAGGCAGATCGACCAATAAAAAATCTAGTGTATCCCAGGCCGCGTCAAAGATCATTTGGTTTAAGGCTTTAGCAGCCATCGGTCCACGCCAAACCACAGCTTGATTAGGCTGAGTAAAAAATCCTATAGAAAGGATCTTCACACCATAATTTTCAATAGGTTTCATTTTTGATTTCCCATCTACATTTACGGCTAAAGGTTTTTCGTTGGCTACATCGAACATGATCGGCATGGAAGGCCCATAAATATCGGCATCTAACACACCTACTTTAAACCCCATTTTTGCCAAGGTTACTGCCAAATTAGCCGTCATAGTGGATTTACCAACGCCACCTTTACCTGAGGCTACAGCAATTATATTAGTGATGCCGGGAATCGGTTTTCCTTTTATGGTATTCGATTTTGGTTTAGCCGGAGCTTCAACCGTAATGTTCGTTTTAACTTTGGCCTTCTGATAAACCTCATCATGGATGGTCTTTAATATATCGACTTCAGTACGTTTCTTAGCCTGTAAACTGGGGTTTTTGATCGTGATGTCTACGATAACTTCATCTCCAAAAACATTAACATTTTTTACAGCACCACTTTCAATCATATTCTGACCTTCACCAGGTACTGTAATCGTTTCTAAAGCTTTTAAAATGTCTTGTTTATTTAGTTTCATGTATTAAGATTAATTCTAAATAGCAAAGATAACTAATATCAATGTAAGGGACATGATTCCTTTAAGAAGATTTAACAATTGAAGGATTGAATTTATTTATGTCGCCCTTTCAAGGGTTTAAAGCTTCAGAAGGATCCCAAAAAACCTCCTTAAAATCTTGAATTTGATTATCTATAACGACTATACCTTCACTCTCCAGAAGTTGTTGCATGAGGTTGGTTCCTTCAAAATGATGTTTCCCTGTAAGCAGACCTTTACGATTAACCACCCGATGCGCAGGAACATCTTTAGAATGCGAGGCATTCATAGCATAACCTACCATTCTCGCACTTTTTGCTGCCCCTAAATACCGGGCAATAGCCCCGTAACTGGTAACCCGGCCGTATGGAACAAGACGCACCACTTCGTGAACTCTTTCAAAAAATGAAATTGAATCTTCAGTCATCTTTAAAGATCCTTCAAAATATTAAAAAGTGTGATCATCGCAATAACACCGGTTATCGCACCAATACTGTAGTTCATATTCTTTTGTGAAGCTATAGGTTTGGTGCCGATTTTATCGAAAAAAAACATATAAATATACAACATCACGAAAGTTCCCATGCCTGCTCCCGCCACATAGGATGCTATGCTAAGCTTCTCAAAATTCAGTAAACCAACGGAAGCTAAAGTAAGTGTCATATACGCATGATAAGGGATAGGAAACATATTGATTGCCGACATGAACATGCCTTGAAAAAAGCGACTGTGCTTACTTTTTATTTTGGGCTGAAGCTGCGAACTTGGTTGAGCCTTGGCAATAAAGAAGAAGTACACCGTAATCAAAACAAAAATAACGAAAGCTACCCGCTGAAGAATATGGATGACCTCTGGATGTTGACTTAAATATTTGGCAAAAATAGCCGCAATTGCAGTTTGACCCAAAACAACCAAACATACCCCAACTGAAAATAACACACCACGGACATGCCCTTCTTTTAAACTGATTTTTGCAGCTGTCATGTTCAAAAGCCCGGGAGGTATTACACCAATAAGTGCTACTATTAAACCGGTAAAAAAGACCAAGGTAATATTCACATTATTTAATTTTAAACCTAATATAGGTAATTGGTTTGTTTTGCTCTAAATATTGTGATTCGTAAAAGGTTTGAATCGCCGTAACCTCTTCTGGGCTTCCTTCTTGTTTGTATACATTATTGTTTGCATATAAAACCTCATGACCTGCACCATGCAATAATCCCAGAGTATAGCCGTGCATAAATTCACTATCGGTTTTTAAATGTACTTCCCCATCCGGTTTAAGTATCTTTTTATACCGCTCTAGAAAGGTTGCGTTTGTCATGCGGTGTTTCGTGCGCTTATATTTTATTTGCGGATCGGGGAAAGTAATCCAGATCTCATCAACTTCATTGGCAGCGAAGGCATGATCAATAAGTTCAATTTGGGTTCTCAGGAACACGACATTGGGAATACCTTCCTTCAAAGCTGTTTTCGCACCGCGCCAGAAACGTGCACCTTTGATATCAATTCCAATGTAATTTTTGTGGGGATATTTTTTTGCTAATGCCACCGAATATTCACCCTTACCGCAACCCAGTTCTAAGACGATCGGATTTTCATTTTTAAAAATCTCCGCACGCCATTTCCCCTTCAATTTAAAGTTGGCATTAACCAGTTCGTCTCGGGACGGTTGAATAACATTTTGAAAGGTTTCGTTTTCCTTAAAACGTCTTAATTTGTTTTTACTTCCCACAATTTGTATGCGATTTTATTTGGGGCAAAATTAAGGATTTCTGCTAGAGTCTTCTAACAAGATATAAGATTTAAAACGATAAAAGCTTAGGAGGGGCTTTCAACCTTTTCATTCCCCTTATTAATAGTCGTGTTTTTTGGTGTTTTCGCCTTTTCAAGAGTAAATGAAAACTCACTGCCTACATCAAATTCACTTTCAACATAAATCTTCTCGTCATGAGCTTCAATAATATGCTTAACAATGGAAAGGCCTAGACCGGATCCTCCTTCTTTCCTGGAACCGCTTTTGTCTACACGGTAAAAACGTTCGAATAAGCGGGGTAAATGCTCTTCTGAAATACCTTCACCATTATCGGTGACTCGAACGATCACTTTATTTTTTATCAGATTTTCAATACTAACCTCGGTAGTTCCTTTTACGCGACCGTATTTTATAGAATTCACCGCCAAATTTACCAATACTTGTTGAATGCGCTCACGGTCCGCTTTCACATAAACGGGGTTTGGGTATTCCATGTCGAAGGTCAAGGTAATTTTCTTTTTACTAGCTTTCATTTCCAGCATTTCAAACACATTCTTCACCAACTCAACGATATCAAAAACCTCTGTTTTTAAGCTTAGATCACCAACCTCAAGTTTGGTAATCATATCCAGATCCTTTATAATATACCCCAGACGCTCAACCCCTTTACTGGCCCGTTCGAGGTATTTTCGTCGAAGCTTACTATCCTTATCTGCGCCATCAAGAAGGGTTTCAATATAGCCTTGTACAGTAAACAACGGAGTTTTAAGTTCATGAGACACATTACCTAAAAACTCTTTTCGATATTTTTCTCTTACTTTAAGAGTTTCGATCTCAATTTTTTTATCGCGAGCAAATTTATCGATCTCCTGCGTTAATGTGCGCATGTCTGTGGTAATGGCACCCTGGCTTAGGTTAGCAGATTCCAGCAAGGTTAGATCATCGTATATTTTTTTAACCCGACGGTAAATAAACCGTTGTACCCGAAATTGAATTACCACAAATGAAAATAAATAGGTACAAATAAAAATACCTGGTATGGCCCACCATGGCGGCGTCATTAAACGGTATAAAAAAACGCCCACCAAGAGCGTTACAAACATTGTGATAAGCAGCGAGGTTCGAAATGCAAATCGATATGATCTTTTGAATTTAGATTCCATTAATCAACGAACTTATAGCCTACTCCTTTAACCGTTTTAAAACTTTTATCTCCTAATTTTTCACGAAGCTTTCGGATATGAACATCAATTGTACGACCTCCTACAACCACTTCATTTCCCCAAACCGTATTTAAAATTTCATCTCTTTTAAATACTTTTCCGGGTTTTGAAGCTAGAAGGGACAGTAATTCAAATTCTTTTCTCGGTAGCAGGATCTCTTTACCTTTAGACGTTATTTTATATTCATCACGATTAATCTCAAGCTGCCCGATTCTCATGGTGTTTTTTACCTCTTCATCTTTGAATCGACGCAATAAAGCCTTCACTTTACTCACTAATACCTTCGGTTTTATTGGCTTGGTAATATAATCATCGGCTCCGGCCTCAAAGCCAGCAACTTGAGAGTAATCTTCACCTCTAGCCGTTAAAAATGTAACTATAGTATTTTCTAAATCAGGAATTTTTCTAATGATTTCGCAGGCTTCGATCCCATCCATTTCAGGCATCATGACATCAAGTATAATTAGTTGAGGCAATTCTTTTTTTGCTTTTTTTACACCTTCCTGACCATTTTCAGCGGTAATAACCTGATAACCCTCATTTGATAAATTATAACTTACAATTTCCAGAATATCCGGTTCATCATCAACCAGCAAAATTTTAATATCCTTTTTTTTCATAAAAAGTATGCCCTTAGTTTAGACTTTAGATGTAAAGATAAAACTTAAATCATAATCTAACACCATGGCACTTATAAATAACATTAAGATAACAAACACCTTACAGAAAGTTAATCTTTCGATGTAAAACCCTAATCTTTAACATATTTTTGGTATGACTTTTGTAATTCTTTTATAAATTTACAATACCAAATAGTCGTATGAAGAAAAACTACTTTTATATTTTCTTATTTTCTTTAATTTTTTTGACAGCCTTGAATGGCTTTGCTCAAACAAATCCTAATTATGGATTGTCTCAGGAAAAAATTGAAGGATTGACCATTTATCCAAATCCGGTAAATTATGGTCAAAATACGGTATATATTACTTCCAGATATAATGCGTCTAAAACCGTTGCTATCTTTAACGTTTTAGGAAAACAAATTGCAGCTCATCGTCTCTCTGGTAAAACTTTAGATGTAACGAACCTCAGCAAAGGCGTATATGTCTTAAAAATTTCTGAAAACAATATAACAGAAGTTAGAAAGCTAGTTATAAAATAGTTAGATTTTCTCCAATAAGTTCGGTTAAGTTATCCTTTTTTGTTACTTTTGAGTACCTCAAATTTTAATCTATCTTATGAAATCCATTTATTTAGCGATTAGTTGCGCACTAATTGCATCCCTCAGTTACTCACAAGTATTTATCAACGAATTTGAACCCAACCCGGATGGAGCAGACCCCACAACTGTGCCTATAGAGCTTAAGGGTACTCCAAACACCGCATTTTCAGGCTATTTACTCAGTATAGAATGCGACAGCGATAAGAACATTGGTGAAGTTCAAGATGCAGAAGCCGTCTCAGGTAACTTTGATTCAAATGGCCTCTTGGTCGTTAATATCCTTGACCTAGAAAACCCTTCTTTCACCTTGATTTTAGTAAATACCTTTACAGGAAGTAAGGGAAGTACAGACATTGACACGAATGATGATGGTGTTGTCGATGACACCTCTTCATTCAATATGGTTTATGATGCCATAGGCATTCCGGATCATTCCGGTGACGAAGCCTCGCTTTACGGAGCCGATCTTGGAGGAACAGATTTTAAGTTCATTGGAGGCACTTCCGGGGAGCCTTTCTTGGTATTCAGGGATGCCCAATCTAACGAACTTTTTGCCGTTCAACATCCCGGAGATACCGAAATTTATACGGTTGCCGGCGACCCTATCCCGGTGTCCAATTTTAACGGAAATCCTTCGATGGCGACCTTTGGAAGTCCCAACGCCCATGAATCTACTCTTGGTTTAAGAACAACCGCCGTATCTGGTTTAAAGGTATATCCTAACCCGGCTTCTGTTCCATTAGTTACGGTAATAGGGACTGACAAATCTGAAATCCTTGTAGCGGTTTATAACCAGATTGGCAAGCTTATTTTAGAACGATCGCTAACTAGCAATACCCTTGATGTTTCAACGCTTCAGGCTGGCTTGTACATTTTAAAATTAAACCAGAATAACCACGAATCTATTCAAAAATTGATTGTGAAATAGCGTCAAATCAACTGGTCGCTCTGCTTACTTTTGCCTACTTTTGCAAAGCAATACAAAAGTATTTTTGAGCATTCATGATTGATCCATCGACTATTTTTAAAATTAAAAACAACCATGACTTTGAAACCAAAGCGTTGGAAATTTTTAATTATCAGTTTGAAAATAATCGCGTGTATCGCTCTTTTTGCGATCTGTTATACCGGCATCCGGGTGACGTAAAACGCCTGGAGGATATTCCTTTTTTGCCAATACAGTTTTTTAAATCCCATGATGTGCTAAGCTCAAAGTCTAAGGTAAGTCATACTTTTACAAGTTCAGGCACTACCGGTGCTAATCCAAGCAAGCATCTTATAACAGATATTAATATCTATGAGAATAGTTTTAATCTGGGTTTTAAGAAATTTTATGGTGACATTTCAGATTATGTGATACTTGGCTTATTACCCTCATATTTGGAGCGTAAAGGATCATCACTCATTTATATGGTGAATAGCTTAATCACACAATCAGGTCATCCAGAAAGTGGTTTTTATTTGAATAACCTCGAACAATTGAAAAACACGCTGCAAAATCTTGATACAAGTGGTAAAAAAGTGCTGCTTATTGGTGTGTCTTTTGCCTTATTGGATCTCGTTGAAAATTATCGGTTTCAATTAAATAATACCATAGTTATGGAAACTGGAGGTATGAAGGGATACAGAAAAGAACTTATTCGTGAAGAACTCCACAACACCTTAAAACAAGGCTTTGGTGTGTCTGTAATTCACAGTGAATATGGCATGACCGAACTCCTCAGTCAAGCCTATTCCCAAGGCAATGGTATATTTCACACGCCCAACTGGATGCGCATTATTACCCGTGATACCGAAGACGCTTTAGCCTTGCAAGAACCCGAGAAAACCGGAGGGATCAATATAATAGATTTAGCTAATGTAAATTCTTGCTCCTTTATTGCGACCCAAGATCTGGGAAAAGTTTATGGGGATGGGACTTTTGAAATTATTGGACGCTTCGACAACTCAGATATTCGGGGCTGTAACCTTATGGTTTTGTAATAAAAAGTTCGAAATTATCACCACAAAATCTTGATTTTTAGACCGATAAAAATAATATTGAAAATTAAACGAAATATTGAAAGTTATTTCAAAATTCTACGACCAATGAACCAACTAGGAAAAGAAAAATTTTTTAGTTGGTTGGTTTGTTAAAAAAAACCCGGACGCTTGTCCGGGTTTTTTTGTTTTGAGTTATATAGCTTGAATAACGAAATAATTCTTTTTACCTCGTTGGAGCAATACAAATTTATCGTTTATAAGGTCATTTGCAGTAATAACATAATCGGAAGTAACTTTTTCCTTGTTCACAGAAATCGAGTTTTCCTTTAAAGCTCTTCGGGCTTCCCCGTTCGATTTTAGAAAGCCTCCTTGCTCTGCCAAAGCAGTCACGATATCCAGACCATTTTCAATATTTCTTTTTTCAATATCTGTACTTGGAACCCCGTCAAAAACGTCTAAAAAAGTTTGCTCGTTAAGCTCTTTAAGATCGATACTAGTCGAATTTCCAAACAATATATTACTGGCTTTAATAGCGTTATCTAAATCGGCTTTAGAATGTACCATAGTAGTAATTTCCTCTGCCAAACGTTTTTGTAACAGCCTTAAATGAGGCGCTTCCTGGTGTTCTTTAACCAAGGCGTCTATTATTTCTTTATCTAAAAAAGTAAAGATCTTAATATACTTTTCAGCATCTTCATCACTGGAGTTCAACCAATATTGGTAGAACTTATAAGGTGATGTTCTGATTGGGTCCAACCAAACATTTCCACCCTCGGATTTTCCGAATTTCGAACCATCCGACTTGGTGATTAACGGACAGGTAATGGCATAGCCTTTTCCACTTTCGATGCGGCGAATTAATTCCGTTCCTGTAGTGATATTCCCCCATTGATCGCTTCCTCCCATTTGAATAGTACATGCTTTCGCTTTGTACAAATGAAGAAAATCATACCCCTGAACCAATTGGTAGGTAAACTCGGTGAAGCTCATGCCTTCCGAGGCATCGGAAGAAATCCTGTTTTTTACGGAATCTTTCGCCATCATATAATTCACCGTAATGTGTTTACCAACATCCCGGATAAATTCCAAAAATGTGAAATCCTTCATCCAATCATAATTATTCACCAAAATTGCCGCATTCTCTTCATCACTCTCAAAATCCAGAAAATGAGATAATTGCTTTTTGATGGCCTCTTGATTGTGACGTAGCGTGGCTTCATCCAATAAATTACGTTCGTTGGATTTCCCCGAAGGATCACCAATCATTCCAGTTGCACCACCAACCAAGGCAATAGGCTTATGGCCACAACGCTGATAATGCGCCAATAACATAATAGGTACCAGATTTCCAATATGTAAAGAATCAGCCGTTGGATCAAAGCCCACATAAGCACTGCGCATCTCTTCCATTAAATGTTCTTCGGCTCCGGGCATCACCGTATGGATCATGCCTCTCCATGTTAATTCTTCTACAAAATTCTGTATCATGAGTGCTTTATTTTAAAAACTTAGGCAAAGATAAAAATCAATGTATAAAACTGTTCAATATCGTCTTAAAGTTTTATAGGGTTTTTATCTGAACACTTTGGACCTTTTCTTCTTAAATAAAGCTATCAAAACAATTTCAACAGAATTAAATAATCGCCACTATTAATTTAGTATTTTAGGGGTATGATTTTAGTTACAGGAGGAACCGGTTTAGTTGGTGGTCATCTACTCTATAAATTAGCCAAACAGAATGAAAATATTCGGGCCACATATAGAAGTGAAGCCAAATTAAAGAACGTCAAAGCCATTTTTGAAACCTATCAAAAGGACTATAAAACCCTTTATGATATCATTGATTGGGTCAAGGCCGATATCACAGATATTCCGGCCCTAACAGATGCTATGGAAGGTGTGGAATATGTGTATCATTGCGCTGCTTTCGTGTCGTTCGAACCCGATAAATATCATCAACTACGTAAAATAAATATTGAAGGTACTGCCAATATGGTGAATATCAGTATGGCTGCACAGGTGAAGAAATTTTGCTATGTGAGTTCTATTGCTGCCGTTGGTTCTGCTCCCCATACCAGCCCAATTAATGAAGATATTCCCTGGAATCCTGAGGCGAATAATAATGTTTATGCGATTACTAAATACGGTGCTGAATTGGAAGTATGGCGTGCCATGCAGGAAGGATTAAATGGGGTGATTGTTAATCCGGGTGTTATTTTAGGTCCGGGTATTTGGCGTTATGGCACCGGTAATTTGTTTAAAAGAGCCCGAAAAGGTTTTGACTTCTATACTTCTGGAAATGTCGGACTTATTGCTGTTAATGATGTGGTTAATATTATGACCACTTTGATGGATCAAAAAATTTCTAATGAACGTTTTATTCTCATTTCTGAAATCTGGTCATATAAAGATTTTATAAAGCATCTTGCAGAAGCCGTTAATTCGCCACCCCCAACAAAAGAAGCGTCCTACCTTTTTTTACAAATAGCCTGGCGATTAGACTGGCTGAAGCGTAAACTTACGGGAAAACGACGCCAACTAACGAAAAACCTGGTTCATGCCCTTACAACTAAAAAAGAGTATGATACTTCGAAGATCAAATCGACCTTAGATTACAAGTTTACAGCTATCGAAGACTATATTACTGAGGTTGGGCGCTACTATCTGAAACAGGAGGAATAAGACCCGCATCGTCCTGCTTTAATTTTGCAGGCGAGGTTTTAAAAGCTTTAACTTCGATTACAGAATCTTTTTTTGCACGAACCGCATTAATAGAATCACGTTTACGTTTTGCGGTAGCTTTACGCTCTTCTTCCTGACGATCTTTTAGATCTTTCAGTAGCACTTTCACACTATCATCTATTTTTGTGTAGATAGATTCATATTCATCTATGTAATACGAATAGTACTCATTGCTCTGTGCAAATTGCAAACTATCTATGTCGTACTTATTAAAAATATAAGTATCCGGATCGATCCCGGCATCACGCATGATTTTTTTGTTGGCCGAATTTGTTATCCCAATAAGTTTAGCATCGATCAATATATCGATCATTTTATCCTCTGGAATCAAATTATCGGGTTTATCGGGTTTTTCAAATTGGTAGCACCCAATCCCAATCAGCATAAATCCAAAAAGCACAAAACGTTTTAAAATCATCGGTTAAAAGTTAGGCGTTTAGAATGTTTTACTTCAGAAACTTTCTGATTTTGATATACTAATGCACCATTCAAAAAGGTATGTGTGATCCGTGATCGGAACGTAGTTCCCTCAAAAGGCGACCAGCCGCATTTATATAGAATATTATCTTTGGTTACCGTCCAGGGATTATTAAGATCAACCAATACCAGATCCGCATAATAACCCGGTTTTATATAGCCGCGCTTTTCAACCTCAAATAATATCGCAGGATTATGCGCATTTTTTTCAACGATCTTTTCGATAGAAATCTTCCCACGATGATACATTTCTAACAAGGCTGGTAAGGCATGTTGCACCAGTGGACCTCCGGAAGGCGCTTTGGTATATACATTTTGCTTCTCTTCCCAAGTATGTGGTGCATGGTCGGTAGCGATCACATCAATACGATCATCCAATAAAGCTTCCCAAATCTGAAGGCGATCCTTCTCCGTTTTTACAGCAGGATTCCATTTAATTAAAGTTCCTTTTTTCTCATAATCATCACTATTAAACCACAGGTGATGAATGCAAACCTCAGAGGTAATTTTTTTATCTTTTAATGGAATTTTATTAGTGAATAAATTCGTTTCCTTTCCTGTGCTTAAATGAAAGATATGCAGTCGTGCTCCCGTTTTTTTGGCCAGTTCAATCGCTTTTGAAGAGGATAAATAACAAGCTTCTTCACTACGAATAATAGGGTGATACTTAATAGGAATATCGTCTCCGAATTGCGATTTATATTCTTCTAAATTTTTTCGAATGGTCCCTTCATCTTCACAATGCACCGAAATAACCATCTTTGTACTTTTAAAGATCGCTTCCAAAATTTTAGGATCGTCTACTAACATATTTCCTGTAGAAGATCCCAGGAATAATTTTAAACCGGCCACGGTTTTCGGATCTACCTTTAAAATCTCATCTAAATTATTATTTGTGCCCCCGAACATAAAGGAATAATTGGCGTAAGATGTTTTAGCCGCAATATCAAATTTAGCTTCCAGATTTTCCACTGTTGTGGTTTGTGGCACTGTATTAGGCATCTCTATAAAGGAGGTAATTCCACCCGCTATGGCCGCTTTCGACTCGGTAGCGATCGTGGCTTTGTTTGTTAATCCCGGTTCTCTAAAATGAACCTGGTCATCTATGGCTCCGGGTAACAAATGCTTCCCTTCAGCATCAATTACCAGAACATCAGAGGATTTTGCACTTATGGAAGGTTCAATAGCCTTAATAAATTCACCTTCGATCAAAATATCACCGACTATGGTTTTGCCCTCATTTACGATTTTAGCATTCTTTATTAGGGTTTGTTTCAATGGCATAGTAATTTATTTTTTAAACAGACTTTTGAATTTCATAGTTATCACTCCAAAAATAGCTTCAGAAATGATGCCAGAACTCAATTTAGACTCACCTTTCGTTCGGTCTGTAAATATAACAGGCACTTCAATGATATTAAATTGATTGAGATACGCCTTGAATTTCATTTCGATCTGAAACGCATAACCAATAAATTTTATTTGATCCAGATCTATAGTCGCTAACACCTCGCGTTTGTAACACACAAAACCAGCGGTGGTATCCTGAATTTTCATTCCTGTAATGATCCGAACATAAATCGATGCCATATATGACATCAATACGCGACTCAAGGGCCAATTCACAACATTGACACCCTTGATATAACGGGATCCAATGGCAACATCAGCATGTTGGTCCTGACACGCAGCATACAATCTTGGCAGGTCCTTAGGGTTATGGGAAAAATCTGCATCCATTTCGAAAATATATTGATAATCTCTGGCCAAAGCCCATTTAAAACCGTGAATATAAGCCGTTCCTAATCCTGTTTTAGCCTCCCGTTCTTCTAAAAATAAGCGATTGGTAAACTGACTCTGTAGTTCCTTAACCTTTCCTGCCGTTAGGTCAGGAGAATTATCATCCACAATAAGTACATGTACCGCATCAGATTGTTGAAACACCGCCTTAATAATAGACTCGACATTTTCGATCTCATTATATGTAGGAATAATAACTAAACTGTGCTCCATACAATTTACATATTGGTATTGGTCTGTTTTTTAGCAAATGTAAATATTTATAAAATAGTTTTTTTTAAATATTCCCTAATAATTCCCTTTGGATGTCAATATTTGTAATAATTTTACGCTATGCTTCGATATATTGAACATAACGAGCTTCTTACCATCTTGCTTGCAGCAGGTCTGATTTTTATTGCGCTTGCTAAACTTGCAGCACCTGCCCGTTTTTTAGATTTTATGAATATCCTTATCAAACCTAAGTATTTGAAAATTTATTCTAAAGATCAAAAATTTGTGGATTTTTTTGATGCACTTTTATTTGCTAACCTCATTGTTTGTACTACGGTATTTGGTTATATCATATACAAGTATGCGTTTGGAGTACAAATGGTACACCCAGATGTACTCATAAAGATAAGTGTTAGTGTGGGTACTTTTATAATCGCAAAAGTACTTTTGGAACGCTTGATTGGTAGTTTATTTGAAATGGATAACCTTATCGATACATACCTGTTTCAAAAAATTAGTTACAAAAATTTCTTAGGTCTAATTTTATTGCCTCTTAACGCCTTCTTTTTATATACATTAGATATTTCTAGTACGTTGATTTACAGTATTTTGGTGTTGCTTTTGTTGATAAATTTAACAGGATTATTTTCATCATTGAAAACCCACCAAAGTTTGATAAAAAATCATTTATTCTATTTTATTTTGTATCTTTGCGCACTTGAAATCGCACCCTACCTTGTTTTATATAAGGTGTTTGTTTCATGAAATAAAACCATTCGAACCTATGAAAGTGAAAACCATTTTAGTATCTCAGCCGGAACCTAAAATTGAGAATTCGCCTTATTTTGAATTACAAGAAAAACAAAAGGTTAAAATTGACTTCAGACCTTTTATACATGTAGAGGGTGTATCGGCAAAAGAAATCAGACAACAAAAAGTCGATTTAGCGAAGTATACTGCCATTATTTTAACAAGTAGGAACGCGGTAGATCACTTTTTTAGAGTAGCTAAAGAGATGCGTTTTACGGTACCAGATACCATGAAGTATTTCTGCCAATCGGAAGCTGTAGCCTACTACCTTCAAAAATATGTCGTTTATAGAAAACGTAAGATCTATGTGGGCAAACGAACTTTCCCAGAATTAGCGCCTTTGATTAAAAAATACAAAGACGAAAAGTTTTTGTTGCCTACTACGGATAAGGTTAAACCCTTAGTTCCAGAAACCTTAGACAACTTAAATATCGACTGGAAACAGGCGACTTTCTATAAAACTGTGGTTAGTGACCTGTCGGATCTGGCCAATGTATATTACGATGTACTCGTATTTTTCAGCCCTTCCGGAATCGAATCACTTTTCCAGAACTTCCCGGATTTCAAACAGAATGATACCCGTATTGCAGTTTTTGGAAATACCACCATTAAAGCTGTTGAAGAAAAAGGTTTACGTGTGGATATTGCCGCACCAACACCGGAAACGCCTTCTATGACCATGGCTTTACAAAAATATATTGATAAAGTAAATAAGGGAAAATAATCCTTGGAATATTATACTTATAACCGCCCGATTTTTTAAAAAATCGGGCGGTTTGTTTTTCTACTACTCCCATTTAAAGTTTCTTAAAATCATTAACGCGTTCAAATGTCAATTTTAAATTGTACATTTATAACACTAACGTTTAAAACTTTTCATTATGAAAAAACAGCTGCTTTGCTTATCCCTATTGGTGTTATCATTGGTAATGCTTCCAAATTCGGCAATGGCCACTGAAACCAATCCCGGACCAAATACCACTGAAAAAACAGAAATTCCAGTAGAAGTTAAAACCATGCTTGACCGTATTGAGGAAATAAAAGACATGGATAAATCTGATTTATCTCGTGCAGAGCGCAAAGAACTTCGCACAGAAGTACGGACCATTAAAAGAGAACTCCGATCTTCAGGAAATGGCCTTTACATTTCTACCGGTGCCATTATTATTATTTTGCTTTTAATTATCATTCTATAATACAAACCAACCACAACCAAAATAAAAAACCCCAATAGTTCTTATTGGGGTTTTTTTTATTTTAAAAAGCATAGCGCTGAGGACCACCACGCCGAATTTCTTCATTACAATGCATCTCAAATTTCTTAAAGTTTTCTCGAAATGCATTAGTTAACTTAAAGGCGGTTTCATAATAGGCCTTGTCGTTATTCCAGGTTGCTCGCGGACTCAACACACTTGTAGGAACACCAGGACATTCACGGGGTTGGGCCACGCCAAATACGGAATGAATATGGTAATCATCATAATTATATAATCCCAGATCACCATTCAATACAGCATTGATCATAGCTCGTGTATATTTAAGTTTCATTCGGGTACCAACGCCGTACGGACCTCCGGTCCATCCGGTATTTACCAGCCAAACATTAACACCACTGGTTTTCATTTTTTTACTCAGCATTTCAGCGTATTTAGCCGGATGCAAGGGCATGAAAGGAGCGCCAAAACAGGCTGAAAAGCTAGGTACGGGTTCTACCACACCGGCTTCTGTTCCAGCGACCTTAGCTGTATAACCGGATATAAAATGATAGGCTGCCTGAGCAGGTGTCAATTTCGAAATTGGTGGAATCACACCAAAAGCATCTGCGGTTAAAAAGAATATATTTTTAGGGTTTCGACCAATAGAGGGTTTTCTGACATTCTCAATATGATCAATCGGATAACTCACCCGCGTATTTTGGGTGATAGATGTATCTTCAAAATCAACTTCGCCATGATCATCAAGGATCACATTTTCTAAAATAGCGCCTTTTTTAATGGCATCATATATTTCAGGTTCATGCTCTTTTGAAAGATTAATAACCTTAGCATAGCAGCCGCCTTCAAAATTAAAAACGGTATTCTCATTTGTCCAGCCATGCTCATCATCACCAATCAGACTTCGGTTCGGGTCGGTTGACAAGGTCGTTTTACCTGTTCCGGAAAGGCCGAAGAAAATGGCAGTATCTTCATTTTTACCAACATTGGCACTACAGTGCATTGGCAAGGTGTTTTTATACACAGGAAGGATAAAGTTCAAAGCAGAGAATATACCTTTTTTTATTTCTCCGGTATACCCTGTACCACCAATCAAGGCTATTTTTTTAGTGAAATTTAAGATGGCAAAATTATGCTGGCGTGTACCATCAACTTTGGGGTCGGCCATAAATCCCGGGGCATTCACAACAAGCCATTCGGGATCAAAATCCTCCAACTCATCATCGGTTGGACGCAAAAACATGTTATAAGCAAACATATTACTCCAAGGGTATTCATTGATGACACGAATATTCAATCGGTATTTCGGATCTGCACAAGCGTAACTATCCCGCACGAAAATATCTTTTTCAGAAAGATAATCCGTTACTTTATCATATAAGGCATCAAATTTCTCCGGGTCGAAGGGAATATTTATATCACCCCACCAAACCTTGTCGGCCGTTATATCATCCTTTACAATAAAACGGTCTTTTGGTGAGCGCCCTGTAAACTCCCCGGTATTCACTGCTAAAACATCTGAAGCGGTTTCCACGCCTTGTCCTTTATTAACAGTTAAGGCCTGTAGTTTTTCAGGGGATAATTGGTACTTTACTTTTGCATTTTTTATTCCGTAAGCTTCTAACGAAATCGTTGTAGTAAGTTGATCAGAATTAGGCATTGTTTGAATTGATTTTAATTATATCGCAAAAATATAATATTATTAATGTTTAATATTTATAAATTATTATTTTTAGGCTTTAATTTTAGCAAATTAGCAAAAAGAAGCCCCCAGGTCAAAATGAGCAATAAGCCACCAATCGGCGTAATAAATGCCAAAGCGCTAAAGTCGAAAGCATACAAGCTATTGGTTGCCAATCCGTAAATGGATCCTGAGAAAAAAAGAACCCCAAAAAGGGTGAGCCAATACATGAATTTTTTGCTTTTTTCGTTCAAAAACGGGGTCAAACCTAAAAACAAAAGGAAAAAGGCATGATATATTTGGTAACGCACACCAGTCTCAAAACTGGTTACCGATTCAGCAGGAATAAGTTGCTTCAAACCGTGAGCAGCGAAGGCTCCTAAAATAATGCCGATAAAACCAAAAGCTGATGCCGTTAATAAAATAGTTTTATTCATGTATGGTATCAAAAAAGTAGTTAAAATAACTACATTAGATATACAAAAGTACTTAACTAAAATTACTTATGCGAAAGATTTTGATAATAGGTTCCGGAAAATCCACCTCATACCTTTTAAAATACCTTTTAGACAATTCAAACTCCGAAAATTTGTTTGTAACCGTGGCCGATCTGAATACGGATCATGCTAATTCCCTAGTAAATAAACACTCCAATGCCGAGGTTATAATTCTCGATGTCTTTAATGCACCCGAGAGAGAAAAGGCCATAAGGGCCGCTGATATTGTTATTTCCATGCTTCCGGCACGCTTTCATATTGAGGTCGCCAGAGATTGTATTAGATTCAAAAAACATATGGTAACAGCATCTTATGTAAGTAATGAGATGCAGGAGCTTCATGAATCTGCGCAACAGGAAGGTGTTATTTTAATGAATGAAATAGGCGTCGATCCGGGTATTGACCATATGAGCGCCATGCAGGTTATAGACCGTATTCGCGAAAGCGGCGGAAAAATTATTTTATTCGAGTCCTTCTGTGGTGGTTTGGTAGCACCCGAAAGCGATGATAATTTATGGAACTACAAATTTACCTGGAATCCCCGAAACGTCGTGGTTGCCGGCCAAGGTGGTGCTGCAAAATTTTTACAGGAAGGGTCTTATAAATATATTCCCTATCAGCGTCTCTTTCGACGTACCGAGTTTTTAGATATCGAAAATTTTGGCCGTTTTGAAGCCTACGCCAATCGCGATTCACTAAAATATCAAAGCGCATATGGCCTAGACAATACCAAAACACTATACCGTGGGACCATGCGACGTGTGGGCTTTAGCCGTGCCTGGAATATATTTGTTACGCTTGGTATGACAGACGACAGTTACACCATTGACGACAGTGAAAATATGAGTTACCGCGATTTTGTTAACGCCTTTTTGCCGTATAGCCCAACCGATTCCGTTGAGCTTAAACTGCGTCATCAGTTAAAGATCGATCAGGATGATATTGTCTGGGACAAACTTATTGAACTTAATCTTTTTGATGCCACCAAAAAAGTTGGTTTAAAAAAGGCTACACCAGCTCAGGTCTTGGAAAAGATCCTAAGCGACAGCTGGACCCTGGATCATGATGACAAAGACATGATTGTGATGTACCATAAGTTTGGTTACGAAAAGAATGGCAAAAAACACCAGATAGAATCTAATATGGTGTGTATCGGTGAAAATCAGACTTATACTGCCATGGCCAAAACCGTAGGCCTTCCGGTCGCCATGGCTACACTAGCTATCCTAAATAATAAGATTACTACGCCAGGCGTGCACATTCCGATCACCAAAGAAGTTTACGAACCTATTTTGACCGAATTAAAAAATTTCAATATTAAATTCAACGAGAAAGAAGTTCCTTATTTAGGCTACAATCCTTTAAATAGTTAGGCTTTGGGCGTTACCCTGCGGGTCGGGCTTTCCTCACTACACGGTAGTTGCTACAATCCCTGACGTAAAAAAAGTTTCAAATTAAAAGTTAATTATTATTTTTGCTTTTAAAACGAAACTAAACCGACATGAAGCTTAAAAGTAAGACCGTTATTATAGACGGTATCGACAAAAAAATCCTAAGGGCTCTAACAACTGATGCCCGTACACCAATCCTGGAAATCGCCCGTAATGTAGGTATCTCAGGGGCAGCCATTCACCAACGATTAAGAAAACTGGAAAAATCAAAGCTTTTGGTAGGATCCAAATTTATATTGAATCCCAAGGTTCTAGGCTATTCCACTCTGGCTTTTGTAGGCATTTATTTGGACAAAGCTATTAACTACGAAGATGTTGTGCGAACCCTCAGAAAAATGCCCGAGGTCACCGAATGCCATTATACCACCGGCCAATGGAATATTTTCATCAAGATCCTTTGCTTTGATAATGCGCATCTCATGCATTTACTCAACAAAGATATTCAGTCCATTTCGGGAGTGCTACGCACCGAATCCTTAATATCTCTAGATCAACAGATAGACCGGCAAATTGCCGTATAAAAAAAAGCCGAAACTAACGTTTCGGCTTTTTTATTTTATATCAAGAAGGATTATTTGATTTTCATCAACCAATTACCCATATCCACTTCTTTTTTAATCAGATCACGCAGATCATCGATCTTCACGCGTTCCTGTTCCATACTATCACGGTAGCGAATAGTCACAGTTTTGTCTTTCAAAGTATCGTGATCTACGGTAATACAGAAAGGCGTTCCAATGGCATCCTGACGACGGTAACGTTTTCCAACAGCATCCTTTTCATCATAGAACACATTAAAATCCCATTTCAAATCTTCAATAATCTGTTGAGCGATCTCTGGTAAACCATCCTTTTTAACCAAAGGTAAAACAGCGGCTTTGGTTGGCGCCAAAACACTTGGCAATTTTAACACGGTTCTGGTTGTACCATTATCCAATTCTTCATCCTCCAAGGCATTCGAAAATACCGCTAGAAACATACGATCCAGACCAATGGAAGTCTCCAGTACGTAAGGCACATAACTTCTATTTTCTTCAGGATCAAAATACTGTAATTTTTTACCGGAGTATTCTTCATGTGCTTTAAGATCGAAATCAGTACGCGAATGAATCCCTTCCAGTTCTTTAAAACCAAATGGGAATTTAAACTCAATATCAGCAGCGGCATCAGCGTAATGCGCTAATTTTTCATGGTCGTGAAAACGGTAATTTTCTTTTCCCATTCCCAGAGACAAATGCCATTTCAAACGGGTTTCCTTCCAGTAGTCATACCATTCTTTCTGGGTTCCCGGTTTGATAAAAAACTGCATTTCCATCTGCTCGAACTCACGCATTCTAAAAATAAACTGACGGGCTACAATTTCGTTTCTAAAAGCTTTTCCGGTTTGAGCGATCCCAAACGGAATTTTCATACGCCCGGTCTTTTGTACATTTAAAAAATTAACAAAAATACCTTGAGCCGTTTCAGGACGTAAATACAGATCCATCGCATTTTCAGCCGAAGCCCCTAGTTTAGTTCCGAACATCAAATTGAACTGCTTTACATCAGTCCAATTTTTACTGCCGGTTAAAGGATCTGAAATTTCCAATTCTTCAATTAAGGCTTTCACATCGGCTAGATCCTCCTTTTCCAACGATTTGGCCATACGTGATAAAGTGGTATCTATGGTTTCCTGATATCTTAAAACACGAGGATTAGTAGCCACAAACTGGGCTTTATCAAATGCATCGCCAAAACGTTTTTCCGCTTTAGCGACCTCTTTATCAATTTTAGCTTCCACCTTAGCACAATAGTCTTCAATAAGTACATCAGCGCGGTAGCGTTTTTTAGAATCTTTATTATCAATCAAAGGGTCATTAAAGGCATCAACGTGCCCGGAAGCTTTCCATGTGGTCGGATGCATAAAAATGGCAGCATCTATCCCCACAATATTCTCATTCATCTGCACCATGGCTTTCCACCAGTATTCACGAATATTTTTCTTTAACTCTGCCCCGTTCTGTGCGTAATCATAAACTGCGCTTAATCCATCGTAAATATCACTACTCTGGAACACGTAACCATACTCCTTTGCATGAGAGATTACTTTCTTAAATTGATCATCTTGATTTACCATGGTGCAAAAATATAAAACCGCCATAAATAAAGTGCGTCTTATTAAAAAATAACACGGTTAAATCCTTTTATTTTTTCTAAGTTTATACCATGACCAAGTTTTTCCCAAATGCTACAGTCTTTACTTAACCTGTTTTTCCCAAAAGTATGCTATGCGTGTTACCAACCACTTATGGCTCAAGAAGATGCTATTTGCATACATTGTCGTAACGCCTTACCGATAACCAATTTTCACTTCGACCATAATCCCGCTATAAAAAAAGTGCTTTATGGCCGTGCGGATATTGAGCAAGGCACAGCCTTGTTTCGGTTTGAAAAAAAAGGACTGGTGCAACAACTCATCCATGAACTCAAATACAAAGGCCACCAATATATCGGGGAAGTTTTGGGCGATTGGCTGGGCGGTGAACTAAAAAATCTCCCGGAATGGCAGACCATCGATGTCGTTATTCCGGTGCCCATGCACAAAAAGAAGTTACGAAAACGTGGTTACAATCAGGTTACTAAATTCGGTCAACGTATCGCTCTGGCCTTGGATGCCGCATATCGGGAAGATCTTTTATTAAAAGTAGTTCACACTAAATCACAGGTTAAAAAAACGCGTAGTGAACGGGCTCAAAACATCAATGATCTTTACGCCTTGGAACGTCCTCAAGAACTTTCAGGGAAACATATTTTAATTGTAGACGACCTCATTACCACGGGTGCCACTCTTGAAGGTTGCATCAACATTTTGAAACAAGCAGAAAACGTTAAAATAAGCATTGCGACTATGGCAATAGCATAACAAAGCAAGCGTTATATCCATAATTTATGTAGGTTTGTAAAAAATTTTAATTTCTTAATGAAACCGACATATTTAAAATAATTATTAAGTATCAAAAGAATTATTATTTTAAATATCAAAGGTTACTGGTGACCATTAAAAGTCAATAAAAATAAACACGTGAAAAAAGCTTTTTTAAATGTCCTTTTAGCGCTCATCATTGGGATCTCAGCCAATAATTGTGCTAACCGTGGTAATCCTGAGGGTGGCCCAAAAGATGAGACGCCGCCTGCCGTTATTAAAACAGAGCCTGAAAATTATGGTACAGGGTTTAACAGCCGGGAAATTAAAATATATTTTGATGAGTATATAAAGCTAAACAACCTTCAAAAACAATTGGTGATCTCACCACCAATGAAAACACAGCCTGAAATTACCCCTTTGGGTACTGCAAGTAAGGAAATCACCATTAAGATCTTCGACACTTTACAACCCAATACGACCTATGCCTTTAATTTTGGAAATAGTATCGTAGATAATAATGAAGGCAATCCCTTCCCTTTCTATCGTTATGTGTTTTCAACAGGTACATACATTGATTCATTAACCGTTAGAGGACAGATCGTTGATGCTTTAAGTCGTAAACCCGAATCGTTTGTTTCCGTTATGTTATATGAAGCAGATTCTACCTTCAATGATTCTATTGTTTACAAACAACCCCCACGATACCTAACAAACACCCTGGATAGCTTAACCACTTTTACCTTAGAAAATCTAAAGGCAGGAACCTATTTTTTGATGGCTTTAAAGGATGAAAATAACGACAATAAATTTCAGCAAAAAACGGATCAGATCGCTTTTCATAAACAATTTATAACGGTACCAACAGATAGCTCATATACTTTAAAATTATTTTATGAGGAAATCGATTTTGAAGCTGCGCGACCACGTTTATTATCGGGAGAAAAAATTGCTTTTGGTTTTGAAGGTGATTATAAGGATATGGCTATAGAAATAAATTCTGAAGTTCCTGACGATTTTACATCGCGTGTTACCAAAGACCCAAAAGCAGACACCTTAAATTATTGGTACCGCCCCCGATTGGATGCAGATACCCTTTTGTTTACCGTTACAAACCCACCGAAATTCAAAAAAGACTTTACGGTGCGAATAAGTGAACAAAAACGGGATACCTTAGCAATTAAAGGTACTTCGGGAGGCTTAAAATTAAACGAACCGTTTATCCTAACAGGTAGCACACCCTTTGATAGTTTGGATGTTTCAAAGGTGCGTATTATGGATAAGGATTCAACAAACATCACCTTTACGACAGCTCTTGATACCCTTGAAAATAATTTAAATTTTTATTTCGATAAAACCGAAGGTAACGGTTATTTTATTGATGTTTTACCCGAGGCCATCACTGATTTTTTTGGTGACAAAAATGATAGTTTGAGCTTCAGGGTAAGTACCAGAAATGCTTCAGATCTTGGCTCCATTCGCTTTAATCTGGTGAATCCAAACTTTCCTATAATTATTGAACTCACCGACAAAAGTGGTGTGGTTAAGGCTTCGCAATATGAAGCCAGTAAAAACCGTGTCGATTTTTTAAATCTAGCTCCCGGCATGTATAGTATACGCGTGATTGAAGATAAAAATGGAAATGAAAAATATGATACCGGTAATTATCTTAAAAAGATAGCTCCCGAACGCGTGATCCATTTTCAGGATATTGAAGTACGCTCCGATTGGGGACAGATCACAACATTAAATTTTAATGCACCGTAAAGGTATCACGGTCATCTAAAAACTTTAATTTATTCCGAAACGCTTCAATATGCCGTTTTTCTAAAGTAACTATTTCAGTTTTCTCTTCATTAGGGTCAAAAGCGGTTAAGCGTTTTCCCAGAACATCATACACGGCAGAATGGCCGGAGTATTCACTTTTTACACCATCGACTCCTACACGATTAACACCGATACAGTAACACATGTTTTCAATAGCCCGTGCTTCCAAAAGGGCGTCCCAAGCTGAAACACGCGGTTTTGGCCAATTCGCTACATACATTAAAACGTCGTAATCTTCCGTATTTCGTGCCCAAACCGGAAAGCGCAGATCGTAACATATCAACGGGCAAATTTTCCATCCTTTATAATTCACAATCAGTTTTTCAGTACCGGCCGTATACACCTTGTCTTCGCCTACCAAAGTAAAGGTGTGGCGCTTATCATATATTGAAAACGCTCCTAACGGCTCAACAAACAACATGCGGTTATAATACTTGTTATTTTCCTCGATCACCAGACTTCCGGTAACTGCTGCACCTGATTTCACCGCCATGGTTTTCATCCATGCTACGGTTTCACCAGACATTGGTTCGGCGACATCGGAAGCATTCATGGTAAAGCCTGAAGAAAACATTTCCGGCAGAATAATGATATCGACACCTTCTGAAATAGCCTCTATTTTTTTGGTGAAATTATCACGATTTTGTTTCGGATTTTCCCAAACCAAATCGGCCTGGATTAAAGCGATTTTTAAGCTATCTGTCATGATGAAATTGAGTTTAAAATTCGTGCTGCTTGTTCTAAAGTGTGTTCTTTTTTTGCAAAACAAAAACGTAAGACTTTTGTTGGTGGTGCTTCGTTGTAAAATACCGAAATCGGAATGGATGCCAAACGGTGTTCTTGAACTAATCTTTTAGCAAAATCCTCATCATTTTCATCGGTGATATTGGAATAATCCAACAATTGAAAATACGTTCCTTTCGAGGGTGTAAAAGTAAAGCCCGACGATTCGATCAAACTTAAAAAGAAATCACGCTTTCGCTGATAGAAAGTGGGTAACTCCAGATAATGTTTCGGCGTCGCCATGTATTCGGCTACAGCCAACTGCGTGGGATGATTCACGCAAAACACCATAAATTGATGCACTTTTCGAAATTCTTCCATAAGTGCTTTTGGCGCACAACAATAGCCCAACTTCCATCCGGTACTATGAAATGTTTTTCCAAAAGACGCCGTAATAAATGTCCGTGATTTCAGTCCGGGAAAGCGGCAGGCACTTTGATGTTTCTCGCCATCAAAAATGATATGTTCGTATACTTCATCACTTAAAACCATGATATCCGTATCATTTGTTAGCTTTTGTAACTCTAGCATATCCCTTTCCGAAAATACCGTCCCAATAGGATTTTGAGGCGTGTTAATCACAATCATTTTCGTTCGAGAAGTTATTTTCTTTTTTACCACACTCCAATCTACTTTAAAGTTCGGAGCCCGCAATTCAACAGACACTGGTATACCACCATTTAATTCAACAGTCGGTTCATAACTATCATAGGCGGGTTTAAATATAATAACCTCATCATCCTTTTTAATAAACGTGGAAATCACCCCAAAAATAGCCTGAGTTGCACCCGCAGTAACAGTTATTTCAGTTTCCGGATGATAGCTGGTATCATACAACAATTCATATTTCTTTGAAATGGCTAACCGCAATTCTAAAACACCAGGCATAGGTGCATACTGATTGTATCCTTTTTGCATCGCCTGAACGGCTAAATCTACCAGATTTTTATCCATTTCAAAATCGGGAAAGCCCTGTGATAAATCGATAGCCTGGTGTGCTTTAGCCAGCTGACTCATAATGGCAAAAATACTGGTGCCAACATGGGTTAATTTTGAGGTGTGTTGCATAACTATAAAGATACAGTTTCTAAGGGAAAAGCCATAGGTACAATCGAAATTCAAAACACAAAAAAACCCTGATAGATACTATCAGGGTTTGAATTTTTTCCATACTTGTTTTTAATCGCGAGCACCAAATATTTGTAAAGCCCAATACACAAGGGTGGCAAGTGCTCCTATGGCCGCAACCAGATAGGTTCTGGCCGCCCATTTTAAGGCGTCTTCAGAGCCTTTGTATTCATCGGGTGTTACAATATTCCTGTTCTTTAACCAAGCCAAAGCGCGGTTACTGGCATCGTATTCCACAGGTAAGGTGATAAAGCTGAACAAGGTAGCAAACCCCATAAGGGCAACACCTGCGGCGGCAACATACCAACCTAAACCGACTCCGGCAGCACCACCAAGAATAAGACCTCCGATAATTAACCACTGAGACATTCCAGATGACACACTAACCACAGGCACCAAGGTAGAGCGCATCGTAAGCCAACTATAAGCTTTCGCATGCTGAACGGCATGCCCACATTCGTGAGCCGCTACTGCAGCCGCAGCTGCATTCCGCTGGTTATAAACAGCTTCACTTAAATTAACGGTTTTATTTTTAGGATTGTAATGGTCTGTTAAACGTCCGGGTGTCGAGATCACTTCTACATCCGTAATACCGTGGTCTGACAACATCTTCTCGGCAACCTCTGCACCACTCATACCATTACGGAGCTGTACTTTTGAATATTTTTCAAACTTGCGTTTCAGTGTGCTACTAACTAGCCAACTTACAAGGGCAATTCCTCCAATAATTAAATAGTATCCTAACATATGTTATAATAATTTGTTCTTACCCTTTAACTATAACAAAAATAACGCCAATTTTAAAGCGTGAAAATTTGTCAGTTGGCAAGCGTTTCCAAATTCATATCAAACGCCTCGGCGATCTCAGGATAAACAATTTTTCCTTTGACGATGTTCAAGCCTTTCGACAGTGATTTATTCTTTTTACATGCTTTTTTCCAGCCCATATCAGCCAACCTGATCACATAAGGAAGGGTAACATTCGTTAACGCCATCGTAGAGGTGTAAGGTACAGCTCCCGGCATATTTGCAACCGAATAATGTACAACATCATCAATAATATAGGTAGGATCCTGATGCGTGGTTGGCACGGTAGTTTCAAAACAACCTCCCTGATCTACAGCAACATCCACCATGACGGTTCCGGGTTGCATTTCTTTCAACATATCACGGGTAATCAACTTCGGTGCTTTAGCGCCTTTAATTAATACGCCACCAATAATCAAGTCGGCATCTTTGATATGTTTTCTGATATTGTATTCACTTGAAAATTCACTGATCACGTTATTCGGCATGATATCACTTACATAACGTAACGCTTTCATGTTGATATCCATAATAAATACGTTAGCGCCCAAACCGGCTGCCATACGTGCTGCTTGAATCCCTACGACGCCGGCTCCTAAAATAAGAACTTTGGCAGGAGGTACTCCAGGAACGCCACCCAATAAGATACCACGACCCATAATAGGTTTTTCAAGATATTTTGCGCCTTGTTGTACAGACATACGCCCGGCAACTTCAGACATTGGGATCAATAATGGTAAACTACCGTCTTTATCTTCAACAGTTTCATAAGCGATACAAACCGCTTTACTTTCTATCATCGCTTTGGTAAGTACTTCACTTGAAGCAAAATGGAAATAAGTAAAAACTACCTGATCTTCTCTGATCAATTTATACTCAGGTTCAATAGGTTCCTTCACCTTTACGATCATATCGGCAGATGCATATACTTCTTCAATAGTATCAAGAATAATAGCACCAACTTCTTTATAATCGTCATCCAAAAAACCACTGTTATTACCTGCATTTTTCTGAATGTAGACCGTGTGATTTCGTTTCGTCAATTCAAAAACACCGGAAGGCGTCATCCCCACACGGTTTTCATTATTCTTGATCTCAATAGGAACTCCAATTTTCATAATTACCTGTTGTTTGATTTTTATAATTCTGCGGCAAAATTATAAATAAAAAATTGAATATTTTGAGTGATAAGGCCTTTTTGTTCGATTTCTTTTAGTGAAAATACTGTTAAATTATGTATTCTGTAATCCAGTATCGTTAAAAGGCAAAAATTTGAAAGTATAAAAAAGGTCTGTTTTAGCGCTTAGGTTTATCCTTTAAGATCATGACAACAATACAAAAAACTAATATTGACGTTACACCATTGGCCAAAACCATAGATAAACTATTGATGTATATGCCATAAATAAACCAAAGAATCACCCCAATTAACATCGTGAGATACATAGTAAGCGAGATAGAATCTACATTTTTACTCTTCCATGTTTTGTAGGCCTGTGGCACAAAGGCCGACGTGGTGAACACGGCTGCAAGCAGACCAACAATTTCGATAGGGTGGAAATTAAACATTGTTTTTCGAATAAAACATTAGCCCACTATATTGACAATTTTTCCAGGAACCACAATCACTTTTTTAGGAGTGCGCCCAGCCAATTGTTCTTGAGTTTTCTCGTTTTCCAGAACAGCTTTTTCAATATCTTCTTTACTCATATCCAAAGGCAATTCCATAGTGAAACGCATTTTTCCATTGAAAGAGATCGGGTAGTTCTTACTGCTTTCCACCAAATGCTTTTCGTCGAATTTCGGGAATGGTGCTGTTGAAATACTTTCGTCATGACCTAACTGCTCCCATAGTTCTTCGGCAATGTGCGGTGCATACGGTGAAATCAATACCAATAAAGGTTCTAAAATGGCCTTGGACGTACATTTTTGAGCTGTGAGTTCATTTACGGCGATCATAAACGTAGACACCGACGTATTGAATGAAAAGTTCTCAATATCTTCCTGAACTTTTTTAATGGTCTTATGTAGCGTTTTTAAACTGTCTTTTGATGGTTCCACATTGCTTACATAAAGTCCGGAATCCGACATATACAATTTCCATAATTTCTTAAGAAAGCTATGCACACCTGTTATTCCTGCGGTATTCCAGGGTTTGTATTGTTCTAAAGGCCCAAGGAACATTTCATATAAACGCAAGCTGTCGGCGCCGTAATTTTCACAAATCTGATCGGGGTTAACGACGTTGTATTTGGATTTGGACATTTTTTCGACTTCACGTTTTACTTTAAACGTTCCATCCTTTTCTTTAATAAAAATTGCCTTTTCAAAATCTTTTCCAAACTCTTTATCACATTTCAAACCCTCAATATCCAATTCGTCAGATGAATTAACGTATTGCACTTTAACACGAATCGGTAAGGAATCAAAGGAATTGTAATAAGTAGCATACTTTACTTCACCATCCTTTAAATTATTATTGGCATTAGAAACTTCATCATCAATTAATTTACGAATCTCCGTTTCTAATTCAGCATTTAAAGTTTCATTTTCAATAGCCTCTGCAATATTCTGTGTTACAAAAATATTCGATGTAAATATTCCTTGAACTGCTTCAACATTTTCTTGAGCAGACCCCGAAAGAGGCGCACTTGCAAAAATTCTGTGAACAAAAGCACTCGTCCCCAGGATCATCCCCTGATTAATAAGCTTTTTAGCAAATTCATCATAAGGCACCAGTCCTTTATCGAACATAAACTTCTGCCAAAATCGGGAATACAATAAATGCCCTGTAGCATGCTCGCTTCCTCCAATATACAGATCTACCTGTTGCCAGTAGTTGATAGCTTCCTGAGAAAAGATCTCTTCATCATTATGTGGGTCCATGTAGCGATTAAAATACTGCGAACTTCCTGCCCAACCCGGCATGGTATTCAATTCTAATGGAAATATATTAACATGGTCAATATCTTCATTTTTTGCCAACTCACCCTTTAGGGTGTCCCAGGCCCAAACCGTGGCGTTGCCTAGAGGTGGTTCACCGGTTTCAGTGGGTAGATATTTTTCAACTTCAGGTAAGGTGATGGGTAAATATTTCTCATCGATCATCTGCGGCATCCCATCCACATAATAAACCGGAAAAGGTTCACCCCAATAGCGTTGGCGACTAAACACAGCATCGCGCAAACGGTAATTTATTTTTCCTTTTCCCTGACCTATTTCTTCTAATGCTTCAATGATCTTTTTTGTAGCTTCTTTATACGTTAAATCATTTAAAAAATCACTGTTTGAAATGATGGTTTTATCCTTATCAGCGTAAGCTTCTTCAGAGATATCGACATCCTTAAAAATATTTGGAATAGGAATTTTAAAATGTTTTGCAAAGTCATAATCGCGCTGATCGCCACACGGCACAGACATTACAGCTCCTGTTCCGTAACCGGCCAATACGTAATCGCCGATCCAAACCGGAATAGCCTCTTTGGTGAAGGGATGCTCCGCATAAGCTCCGGTAAAAACACCCGTAATGGTTTTCACATCGGCCATACGTTCACGCTCACTACGTTTCGCCGTAGCTTCAACATAGGCATCTACGGCCTCTTTTTGTGCAGGCGTTGTGATTTTTGAAACCAATTCATGCTCGGGAGCAAGCGTCATAAAACTTACTCCGAAAATGGTATCCGGCCTTGTAGTAAAAACGCTAATAACTTCATCGAAATTCTTCAATTTAAAAGTAACGGACGCACCGACCGATTTCCCAATCCAATTGCGCTGACTTTCCTTTAAAGCGTCGGTCCAATCGATCTTATTCAAACCTTGAAGCAAACGTTCCGCGTAAGCGGAAATACGCATACTCCATTGTGTCATTTTTTTTCGGATCACCGGATGGCCACCTCGCTCTGAAACGCCATTTACGATCTCATCATTTGCTAATACCGTTCCTAATTCAGGACACCAGTTCACTTCGGTTTCCGCTAAATAGGTCAAGCGGTATTGTAATAATAGGTCTTGTTGTTCCTTTGAAGAAAAACCGTTCCAGTCATCCGCAGTAAAAATTGTTACATCATCGTCGCAAGCGGAATTCACCTTTGCATTTCCTTCTGAAGCAAATATTTTCTTTAGTGTTGAAATGTCTTCTGCTTTATCGGTATCGTAATTATACCAGGAATTGAACAGTTGAATGAAGATCCACTGTGTCCATTTATAGTATTTAGGATCCGAAGTGCGTACCTCCCGAGACCAATCAAAAGAGAATCCGATCTGGTCCAACTGACGGCGATAGGTTTTTATGTTTTCTGCTGTTGTGATTGCCGGATGCTGACCGGTTTGAATAGCATACTGTTCCGCCGGAAGGCCAAAACTATCGTAACCTTGAGGGTGCAATACATTAAACCCCTGATGACGCTTGTAACGCGCATAAATATCCGAGGCTATATACCCTAAGGGATGTCCCACATGCAACCCTGCTCCACTGGGATATGGAAACATATCCAGCACATAGAACTTGGGTTTATCGCTTTGGTTCTCGGCCTTAAAGGTTTGATGCTCTGCCCAGTAGTCTTGCCACTTCTTTTCTATCGTATTGAAATCGTATGTCATTTTCGGTCTTCCGCTTTTGAAAGCGCAAATTTACGCTTTATAAACAAACTGTAAAACCTTGAGCGGCATTAAATAAACACAGCATTTTGCAAAATGCTTTTTTTAATGAATTAAGCCCTACTTTTGCAGCTTAAACAAATTATCGCTTGACAAAAAGTATCCTTAAAGCACATTTAGCACTGCTTGGTGCCAACCTGATTTATGGTGTAAATTACATTATCGCAAAGGGCATCATGCCCGATAAAATTGGACCGAATGCTTTTGTGTTTATCCGCTTGCTTTGTGCTACCCCTTTGTTCTGGATCTTAAAAACTTTTGTGATTAAAGAACCTGTGGCCACAAAAGACTATTTCCGCTTAATACTTTGTGGATTTTTGGGTGCCGCAGCCAACCAATTATTGTTTTTTCATGGTATTAACCTGACCTCCCCGGTGGATGCGTCTATTATTATGACCGTAGTTCCTGTATTGGTGCTCGTTTTTAGCGCTATATTATTGCATGAGCGCATCACGCGAAATAAACTTATTGGTATTTCTTTGGGTGGTATTGGCGCTATAGCACTTGTATTATACGGTAACGAAACATCAGGTACAAGCTCCCTGTTGGGCAATCTCTTTGTTTTTCTGAATGCGACCAGTTATGCTCTGTATCTGGTGATTGTAAAACCCCTTATGAAAAAATACAATGCCGTAACGGTGGTAAGTTGGGTATTTTTATTTGGGTTTTTATTCACGTTTCCCGTTGGCATCAATGATTTTATGCATACAAATTATGAAGCCTTTACCACAGGAACCTACTTAACCGTAGGTTTTGTGGTACTATTTACCACATTTTTTGCCTATTTGTTCAATATTTATTCGCTTAGCCACGTATCGCCTTCTGTAACCAGCAGTTATATTTATTTGCAGCCGCTTATCAGCTTTATTATGGTTACCATATATGCCAATTTTTTCAACCAAAACCAATATGCCCAGGATGTGAACATCGTAAAAATATGCAGTGGGATACTTGTTATTCTAGGTGTTTATATGGTAAGCCGAAAAGCGAAAGTAAAAATTTAAGACCGCGCTTTTTCTTCCTGTGGCAACAGACAGTGATAGATAAAAGTATTGGTAGGTGTTTCAACCCCCAGTATTTTCCCTTCTTTTACAATATAGCCATTGAAGTTTTCCAATTCACTCGGTTTCCCCTCCATAACGTCACGCTGCATCGATGCCGTCGTATTGAAATCTAACTGGTCGATAATGTGAATCACCATAGCCACATCCTGAGCTGTTAAACCCACACCTTTGGCATTAGCAACGCTTACCATTTCATTAGCTGTATCGTGGATGATTTTTCGAATGCCTTCATGTGAACGCATCACACCAAAAACCGCACGGGTAAGTGCTCCAATGCCACTAATAGTACAAATAAACAGAAACTTTTTCCAAATATCCAGATGAATATCATCAGACAAGGTGTTCTTGAAACCAGCTTTGTTGAAAACTGCTTTCAGGGTTTTTACACGCTCTGTTTTTTCGTTATTGTATTCTCCAAAAACAATTTCAGGCTCATAGGTTATATGCCTTATAATTCCCGGAGCTTCAACCATACTTACGATTTTACATAAACCGGCAAGAGCGTTTTTTTCCGGTAGAACGGCCCTAAGTTTATCAGCATTATCAGCACCGTTTTGAAGTGGTAGCACCACGGTATCACCACCAATAATGGGTTTCAGTTTTTCGGCAACTTCTGTAACTTGCCACGATTTCACCCCTAGGATCACCAGATCAGGCGTGCCAACCGTAGTAATATCATCCGTGGCACTTGGGTGTACTGTAAAATCGCCTTTTACACTTTTTATTTGTAAACCCTTATTTTTAATGGCATCCAAATGTGCACCGCGGGCTATAAATGTCACGTCAAATCCGGCTTGTACAAGCTTGGCTCCAAAATAACCACCCACACCTCCGGCGCCAAATACAACAATGTTCATATGTTTTAGTTTATATAAATGGACTTTAAATATACTTTATTATTTTTACATCATTAATCCCGGATTGTTATGAGCCTATCTTTTGAACAACACCAAAAACGCCGCCTGATCTCCTCCTATTTTTCAGTGGTTTTAAGTATTGCTCTTGTCTTGTTTTTATTGGGCTTGCTTGGTATGCTGGTGTTAAATGCCAAAAAAGTTTCCGATCATTTTAAGGAACAGGTTGTCGTTACTATTTTTTTGAAAGATACCGCCAAGGATGTTGAAATCAAACAGCTCGAAAAAAGTCTGGCGATGGCCGATTATGTGAAATCGATCGATTATGTTTCGAAAGAGCAGGCTGCCGAGATTATGAAGGCCGAAAATGGAGAAGATTTCATGGATTTTGTTGGCTACAATCCTTTACAAAACTCTATTGATATTCATTTGAAAGCCGACTTCGTGACCACGGAGCAATTAGAGGTATTGACTACGGAAGCTATGACCAAAAATTTTGTAGATGAAGTCACTTACGACAATGATCTGGTAAACCTGATGAATAACAACGTTAAAAAAATCAGTTTCTGGATACTGGTAATCAGTGGTATTTTTACCCTTATTGCCGTATTACTTATAAACAGTTCCATTCGTTTATCTGTATATTCAAAGCGTTTTACCATTAAAACCATGCAAATGGTTGGAGCTACCAAGCAATTTATTCGCAGACCTTTTGTTTGGAAAAGCGTACGGTTAGGCATAATAGGTGCTATTCTGGCTTTAATAGGTATGGCCATTGTATTGTATTACGTGAATCAAACCTTTCCGGAGTTAAGTTTACTTAACAATCCTACCTTAATGGTCGGGTTGTTCATTCTTGTTTTTAGTTTAGGTGTCATTATCACATGGATCAGTACACACATTGCAACACAGCGTTTTTTAAATTTGAAGACTGACGAACTCTATTATTAAGTCCAGTTAGGCGGTTTAATATCAGATTTTTTAAAATTATCGGAGGTTCTAATATACACTTCCGGGTTATTGTCAGGAATTAATATATCATGAATTATTCCGTATTTCTTTTTATATCTTTTCTTTTTTTTATCATTCATCTTTTTACAAATATTTAATCCTTTTTCCCATTTTTCAAACCTTTTGAAAATATCTTGATCCGGTTCAGATTTTTTCTGAGTCTTGTAAAAAGCGATCATTGATTCTTTTAAATTATTTTCAGCATAACAAACAACATGGTCTTCACTTAATCCCATGATCTTGTCATTTTCAGTAAATCTTTTATCCCCATCAATATCCTTAAAAACGATGATGTAAGCTGCTGCAATTGGCACGCCACGAAATACTTTTAAAACATTTTGGTGAGGCAGTTTATCTATTTCAAAATTAAATTTTCCATTTATAATTTCCCCAACTTCATAATTGTAACTATCCTTGGTTATAGACTCATCAGAGCTCCATATTAATGACACATAAACACTATCCGTTTCAGAATTAAATTTTTTATCAACAATTCCCCTGAGCGATAACCCAAAACCTAAGTTCCCGATTAAACTAATGAATAAAAATGATGAAATTATTTTTTGCATATTGTTAATTTTAAAAGTTTAGATTAAACCGGTTGTGTCGTGAAATTTAGAATAAAAAGTTGTGAATTAAGTGACTATGATCCAATCCATCACGAATAAACAACTAAAATTCAAGTTACAAAAGGAGATTGGAAGTTTTAAGTTGATATCCGCTCTTGATCTAGTCGTTTGTCGAAAGTGAAAACTTATTTTTGATAGTATCAAAAACATTATTAAAAAAAGTCTGGTTTAAAATGCAGGATAAGTATTTATAAATTACTTAACACTTAAGTTTTAAATAATTGTGTTACTTTGTGGCACAAGTAGTAACACATATGGGAAAAGATAAAGAAAAAGACACGTCGAAACCAACCTTTGTTTTTGGTAAAAAAAACTATAAAGTGATGTTTATAGGGCTTGTATTTATTGCTCTAGGCTTTATTTTAATGAGTGGTGGCGGTAGTGATGATCCTAATGTATTCAATCCTGAAATATTTAACTGGCGTCGTATTCGGTTAGCGCCCATGTTAGTTTTAATGGGTTTTGGTATTCAGGTTTATGCTATTCTTTTGAATCCGGACAAAGACTAACTTTCTTTTAATTTTTTTGCGAATTTTTCGGTAATTATACTCAAATAGTGCTGGGTATTTTCCATAGCGTCTTCCAGATGTTTAGCCTCACGCATGACGGCATCCGCATAATCAATTCCAAACGTTTTAAGCTCCTCCATTTCCAGACTTATTCCGCCACAAAAAGCGGCGACGTTTATATTTTTCGCTTTCGCGGAAGTGATCACACCATGAATCGTTTTCCCTGATAAGGTCTGCATATCCAACATCCCTTCACCGGTAATAATCCAATCTGCAGATTTAATTTTTGAATCGAAATTGATCAATTCCTTTACCAGATCGATCCCGGGGATCAGATCAGCATTTAAAAACACCGAAGTTCCAGCTCCCATACCTCCGGCCGCTCCGGCACCTTTGATCTCCTGGACATCCACTCCAAATTGTTTTTTAAAAATATCGGAAATATGCTGCAAGCCCTTATCCAAAGCCAAAATTTCTTCTGGCGAGGCTCCTTTTTGTGGTCCGTAAACATAGGCTGCTCCATTTTTACCGTATAGGGGATTAGATACATCGCAAGCCACTTTTATAGAAATATCGTTTAAACGTTTATCAACACCTGAGGTTTCAATACGATGTATTAAAGAAAGATTTTTTCCAATGGGGGAAAGGTCGTTTCCTTGATCATCCAAAAAACGATACCCCAAGGCCGTTGCCATACCAATGCCACAATCGTTTGTAGCACTACCTCCTATACCTAAAATAATGGTTTCAGCACCGCTATCCATGGCAGTAACAATAGCTTCACCTGTTCCCAGAGTTGTTGTATAGTAGCAATTTTGATCTTCCTTTCTTAAAATTGCCATGCCAGAAGCTCCCGCCATTTCAACAAAAGCTGTTTTAATAGCAGGCATATAAAGAAAAGTACTTCGAGTAGGCCTGAAAAGAGGGTCACTTACAGTAATCGAAATGGTCTCCCCGTTCAAATGATAATCTAGAATTTCAATAGTTCCATCACCGCCATCGGACAGGGGAAGGAATTTAATCTCTGATTCAGGCATTATCTTAAGCAGACTTTTTTTAACAACCTCACAAAACTGCAAGCCTGTTAAACTACCTTTAAACTTATCGGGAGCAAGCACAAATTTCATCTCAAAAAATTAATTAGTACATTTAAATCATTCAAAAAACACAAAGCATGGTCATTCTTGTAGCATTGGTGGTTGTAGTCATTCTCATGGTTATTGCCGCCTCAAAATACAAATTTCATCCCTTTTTATCACTACTATTAGCCGGAATTGTTATGGGCTTTGTTGGCGGTCTGAACAGCAACCAAATAACGAATATACTCACGACCGGATTCGGAAAAACATTGGGGAGTATTGGTATCATTATAGCATTCGGAACTATTGTAGGTGCTTATTTAGAACAAAGTGGCGGTGCCAAAACCATGGCAAAATGGGCCCTGAAGACCATTGGAAAAAGTCGGTCGGTACTGGCCATGAATATTACTGGTTTTATTGTATCCATCCCTGTCTATTGTGACTCGGGATTCATCATTTTATCCCCATTGAATAAAGCCCTGAGCAAGCATAGTAAAATTGCCATTCCCGTCCTAGCTGTTTCGCTTGCTGCAGGTTTATACACGGCCCATGTGTTTGTACCACCAACCCCGGGACCATTGGCTGCTACGGCAGCTTTAAATGCCGATCTGGGTCTTGTTATTGTACTGGGCTTAGCGGTGGCCTTACCGGTATCTCTTGTTGGCTATTTCTGGGCCAGATACCTTCAAAAACATTATATATATGAGGCTGAGAACGAGAGTGAAGCTGATGCATCCAAATCAGAAAACTCGGAAACAAAGTCTTTACCAAAACCAACCCCGGCATTTTTGCCCATAATTATTCCCATTGTATTAATTGCACTAAAATCGATAGCAGATTATCCCACACATCCTTTTGGTCAAGGTCATACAGCACAGGTTATAAACTTTATTGGAAATCCCGTGATCGCCCTACTCATTGGGGTTTTTCTGGCATTCAGATTAAAGAAAAGTGTACCGGAAGCCGATCATTTTCATTGGGTAAGCAGTGGTCTTAAAGAAGCCGGTATCATTATTTTAATCACAGGCGCAGGAGGAGCTTTTGGAGCCATATTGCAAGCTACCGGTATTGGCGATTTTATTGGAACCCATTTTGCAGATTATAACCTCGGCCTTTTTCTGCCTTTTGTGATCGCAGCCTTATTGAAAACTGCTCAGGGGTCGTCGACCGTTTCCATTATAACTACGGCAGCCATTATGGCTCCTATTCTTGTATCGTTTGGATTAGACAGTGATCTGGGTCGCGCCCTGTGTGTTCTAGCTATAGGTGCAGGTGCCATGACTGTGTCACACTTGAACGACAGTTTCTTTTGGGTCGTAGCTCAATGCTCTGGAATGAAAACGGTCACAGCCTTAAAAACACAAACTGTATCTACCTTATTACAAGGCCTTTCAGGGATTGCCCTTATCATGATTATTGGATGGCTTTTTATTTGAATCATTTTTAACAGAGTGTTATAAATACTACATTTAATTGGCTATTTTTGCGGCATGAATAATTTAATAGACTCCATTATTCTTGGGCTTATTCAAGGCCTTACAGAATTTTTACCCGTTTCATCAAGTGGCCATTTAGAACTCGCCAAAGCCATTTTAGGCGATACACGGGTTCCGGAGGAAAGTTTACTTTTCACAGTTGTACTTCATTTTGCAACAGCTTTAAGCACTATCGTGGTTTTTAGAAAAGATATTTTGAGTCTTATAAAAGGGGCCCTTACTTTTAAATGGAATTCTGATTTGCAGTTTATAGCCAAAATAGCCCTTTCCATGATCCCTGCGGTTATTATCGGTTTGTTTTTTGAAAGTGAACTCGAGAAATTGTTTGGTGGTCAAATAATACTCGTGGGCTTTATGCTTATTGTTACAGGTTTATTATTATATCTGGCTGATAAAGCCAAGAACACAGGTAAAAATGTCAGTTTTGGAAATGCAATCATTATTGGCTTATCTCAGGCCATTGCAATGCTCCCCGGAATTTCAAGATCCGGTGCTACGATCTCGACCTCCGTATTACTTGGAAATGATAAAACCAAAGCAGCACGCTTTTCCTTCTTAATGGTTGTGCCGCTCATTCTGGGTAAAATTGCTAAAGATATTATGGGAGGTGAATTAAGTTTTCACTCAGACAACATTACAGGCCTAACCATTGGCTTTATTACAGCATTTATTGCAGGTTTATTTGCTTGCACCTGGATGATCACCTTGGTTAAAAAAAGTAAATTATCCTACTTTGCTATTTATTGTTTTATTGTTGGTGTTTTAGCTATAACCATTCCTTTAATATTTTAAGAAATGCCAACAAAAGAAGACTTCCTTGCAGGACAGGTTATTCTTATAGATAAGCCCTTGAATTGGACCTCTTTTCAAGTGGTTAATAAGCTCCGCTGGGCGATCAGAAAAGCCTTCAATATTAAAAAAATAAAAGTAGGTCATGCAGGTACTCTAGATCCTTTGGCAACCGGCTTATTAGTCATTTGCACCGGAAAAATGACCAAGCAGATCGACTCCTTTCAGGGACAGACCAAAGAGTATACGGGTACCATTGTCCTAGGGAGCACCACACCATCATATGATCTTGAAACCGAGATCAACAAAAGCTACCCAACAGAACATATTACAGAGATTTTAATTCACCAAACCACTCAGAAATTCACTGGAACTATAGAACAGGTACCCCCGGTATTTTCAGCCGTAAAAAAGGATGGAAAACGCCTGTATGAATTTGCTCGTGAGGGCCAGGAGGTCGAAATTAAGTCGAGGAAAGTTACTATCGATACTTTCGACATCACAAATATCTCTGGTTTAAATGTCGATTTTAAAGTGGTTTGCAGCAAAGGCACCTACATCCGATCTTTAGCAAACGATTTTGGAAAAGCCTTAAATTCCGGAGCCCATTTAGTAGCCTTACGACGGACCAAAATTGGTGATTTTCATGTCGATACGGCCCTGAGTATAGATACCTTTATCGAAGGCCTTGACAACTAAATTCTTTATTTTTACGTATATTGGTTGAAGAAATGCTCTAAATTTAAAACGATTTGCACCTAACAGATCAACATAAAGCCTTATTAATAACCTTTTTCATAGCAGGAACGGTGGTTCTTTCCGTTTTCAGTTTTGGGCTCAAACAAAAAGAAGCTAGTATCGCCGAAAGTTATTACGAAGTTGTTCCGGAAGAACCGTTAACCCCTGAGGAAATCAAAGTTTTGGAAGCTCTGGACAAACTGAATAATGCCAAGGCCGAAACGAATCAGGCATACAACCAGAACAAAGAAAATAAACGCTTTGATCAGGCCTATAAATCGATTGCTCCACCGGAAGATTATGTTCCAAAAAATTCAAGTTTCGAAGAATTGAAATCATTTGCCAAAGCACATGATTACGAAGATTCTAAATTAAACCGTGAAGAAATATCTTCATTTGATAAGGTTAATGAGCTCTTAAAAAAACAAAAAGAAGACAGTAATAATGGGCGAAGTACCATTAGTTTTTCTCTTATCGACAGAGAAAAAATCTATATTCCTATTCCTGTTTATCTATGCGAAGTTGGGGGTAGAATAGTAGTGAACATTACCGTTGATTCGAAAGGCGATGTTACTGATGCTTATATCAATAATTCGTCTTCTACCAGCAATGAATGCTTAACGAATCATGCTCTGGAATACGCCAAGGAATCAAAATTTAGTTCGGCTGTAAACAAAGCGTCACAACTAGGGACCATCACCTTTAATTTTATAGGGAAACACTAGGCTGTAACCGACCTAAAATTTGGGTGATATCTTCAATAATAGTTTGTCCCTTATCTCTATTATACCAATATTGTAAATCTTCTTTAAAGCTAGCTGTCAATGTTCCATTCATGGCTTTAAACCGCTTTACATAACCTTCGGCTTCCGAGGGGTGTGGCCCATAGGTCGCAATCACTTTCCCTGTTTGATCATCGACCATGATGACTTTAGGAATGGCCCGATTACCATGGGTTAAAAATGCATCCATAAGCTCCGGATTTTCATCACGGAAAACAATTTTTAAACTAATATTCGGGTTTAGTTCTGCAATTTTATTCAGCACAGGAATAATATGTGCCCCATCCGCACACCAACTTTCGGCTAAAACCAACCAGGTGATCTTGAGCTCGAATCTCAAAATATTTTCGGTATAAGGTTTGGTTATTTTTAGTGTTTTATCCCACCGCTTCATTCGCCTGTCATTCAATTTTGTGAAATGAACATGAGATTCACTTTGTTCATTGCCGGAAGTAGCATTTATTAAACTCCACTGACCCATAAGTTTTCTGTAGGTATCATAAGATATCCCGCGATCTAAACTTGCTTTTATTATCGAATTCATCGGATTTCATTTAAATTATAACAAAAACTAACGATACAAAATTACAGGCTGCATATTTTAATTAAGCTGATATTTGTCATACTTTTACTTTTTATCTAATCTTTTTTTGCTTTAAGATTTAAAATGAAAACGACGTCAAAACACAAATGTGGTTGGTGCTTGGGTGATCCATTGTATGAAGCCTATCACGATACCGAGTGGGGTGTTCCGGTTTATGACGATGACACGCTTTTTGAATTTTTAACTTTAGAAACGTTTCAGGCCGGTTTAAGCTGGATTACGATCTTGCGTAAACGTGAAAATTTCAGAAATGCTTTCGATGATTTTGACTACAAAAAAATTGCCGGTTATTCTCAGGAAAAAATAGACACCTTACTAAAAAATGCCGGTATAATTCGGAATAAATTAAAAATAAAAGCTACTGTTACAAATGCTCAGGCCTTTATTAAGGTCCAGAAAGAATTTGGAAGTTTTAGTCATTATATCTGGGGGTTCGTTGACGGGAAGCCCATTAAAAATAAACTTGACCATCATAAAAATATCCCTGCCAATACCTCTTTGAGTGACACCATAAGTGCAGATTTGAAAAAACGGGGCTTTAAATTCGTAGGGTCGACTGTTGTTTATGCCCACATGCAAGCCACCGGAATGGTGAATGATCATGAAGTTGATTGTTTTCGATACCATGAAATTTGAGTTCTAAATATTGATTAAAAAAAAAGTCAACCCTAACCTGCTTTTTTATTTTTGCTGAGAAAAACTCATTTTTCCAATTCCTACAAAAAAGATAAAAATTCATTTCGGGGAATTTCTTTAGCTCCTAAACGCTCCAGATGTTCTGTATAAACCTGGCAATCAACAAGCCTATACGAGCTATTTTGCAGGAATGAAATAAAACCTACTTTACTCGCATTGCTTACGGTTGTGAACATGCTTTCGCCTGAAAAAACTCCATTCCCTAAATCCACACCATAGAGTCCCCCAACTAAGGCATTATTGTCCCAAACCTCTACGGATTTAGCATAACCTAACTCATGTAATTTTTTGTAAGACTGGATCATATTATGAGTTATCCAGGTACCACGCTGCCCTTGGCGCTCAGCTGTGGCACAATTGGTGATCACGGCATCAAAAGCCTGATTCACCGTCACTTTAAATTGCTTTTTATTTAATATCCTTTTCATGCTTTTCGAAACTTTAAGATCTACGGGAAAGAGTACAAATCGAGGATCGGGCGACCACCATAAAATAGGTGTTTCGTGTTCAAACCAAGGAAAAATACCAGATCTATAAGCCAGGATTAGTCGTTCTATAGACAAATCGCCACCAACGGCAACAAGACCGTCAGCAGTAGCTTCATGAGGAGGAGGAAACGCTATTTTGTCATCTAAAAAACGCATCGCATAAAATTAAAAAAACCTTTCAAAATTGCATATTGAAAGGTTTATATTTTAATAGATTTTCGCTATAGCTGAACTCAAATATTCAATTAGAACGGTAAATCGTCGTGGTCGTCTTCATTTAAATCACCGGCAGGCTCAAAGGCATCCGCTGGCGGTACCGGCGGAACATTCCCTGAAGCTTCAGAGTCCACCAGAGCTTCAATACGCCAGCCTTGTATTGAATTAAAATATTTTGTTTCCCCTTGAGGATTCACCCATTCTCTTCCTCGTAAATTGATACTAACCTTTACCTGTTGTCCAACTTGATAACTATTAAGCAAATCTGTTTTATCCTGAACAAACTCGATCATCAAATGTTGGGGATATTGTTCCTCAGTGGTTACAACAACCTCACGTTTTCTAAATCCGTTATTTCCAAAGGTTTGTGTTTCTCCTATAAATTTAATTCTTCCTTGAACTTCCATGTTTTACTGTTTATTTCTTATTTATAATCTTTAATCTATATGTTTAACTGAGCAATATTTTCCAGGCACTATCGATGTCGCCAAAGCTTAAATAATTGCGAGCCAATTTATGCTTTTCCCTGTGTGTTGCCGTTTTAATATTCGGGTAGCGCTCTGACAAACTCGCCACAAACTCGGCTACGGCTTCCGGAGTTGGTAAAGCCTCTACATTCCCTAACATTCCCAAATTATTTCCCGTTAAGATCATACTGTTCTTAACGTGATCGGGAAAACTATCAACACCAATTCCTTTTGTTTTTACAGGCTTTGGGATTTCAAAAAATCCTTTTTTGGCACGCGAGTAAAAACTACCCCCAGCACGAGCCACCAGATCTAATTTCACCTGGTTAATGGTGCCATCTTCATCTAAAACCTCATCATCAATATGAAGCCTTACAACCTCGCAAATGATCAGGTTTCCTGCGCCGCCCTCAGATCCCAGTTTAATAATGTCCATCACCTTGCATTCCATTTGCACTGGTGATTCAGCGACACGAAACGGTTTAACCACTTCGGACTTTAGCATGGTTAAACCAGCCTTTTCAAATTCGTTAACACCCTTATCGTACTCGGTACTGCTCAATGACATTTGATGAACCATATCGTAGGTCACCACATTAATCACCACCTCACCGGTTTCTTCAATGTTCTCTAAGGTATGCTTTACCGTATTATCTCTAACACGCCTTGATGGTGAAAACACCACCGTGGGCGGATTTGAACTGAACACATTAAAAAAACTATAAGGCGACAGGTTTGGTTTCCCATCGGCATCTACCGTACTGGCAAAGGCAATTGGTCTAGGCGCTACAGCACTTAAAAGGTAACTATGTAATTGACTTACGGATACACTTTTGGGTTCAATAGTCGGCATAAACTTTTTTATAAAAACAAATGTAACTATTCTAAGCTTGAACAAAAAACAGATTTACTAACAACTAGGGCAATAATATTAACAGTTTTGCATTATATTAACGATTCATTTTTTTAAGTATGGTATTTAGAAAAAATAATAATGCCTTTCGATGGGTTATGGTGATTGCCTCTTTCATTATTGTTACCCTGATCCTTTGGAAAACATACGAGTTTTTTCAGCATTTCAAAGAGGAAGAGCGCACAAAAATGGAAAACTGGGCGTTTGCTCAATCCACTTTGATCAATAGCTCCACTAATGAAAATTTAGAACTTCCTTTAAAAATATTAACCAGCAACACCTCAACCCCGATGCTTGTTGTTGATCCAGCCGGGAATCTCACCAGTTTCAATAATATTAACGAAAGTAAAATATCTGATGCGCTTTACGTTAATAAACTCATTAACACCTTCAAACAGGAAAACAAACCGATACCCGTAATTATAGATAAAAAGGTAATAAGTACTATTTATTATGGGAATTCGGATCTTTTAAATAAACTTAAATATTATCCGCTGGCCCTTCTTTTAATTGTGATCCTTTTTGTTGCTGTGATATTCTTTTTCTACAGTAGCACCAAAAATGCTACTCAGAATAAATTATGGTCAGGGATGGCTAAAGAAACCGCGCATCAAATTGGCACCCCTTTATCATCACTTATTGGTTGGACCGAAATTTTAAAATCAGAACATGTTAATCCGGAGTACATCAATGAGATAGAAAAAGATATCGATCGCCTGCAAACTATTACTGAGCGTTTCAGTAAGATTGGATCTTTGCCTAAACTGGAGGTTACGGATATTATTGAAGAAACGATAAACTCTTTTGACTATTTGAAATCACGGAGTTCCAAGTTGATAAATTTTGAACTAAACGTCCCAAATGAAGAAATTCCCGTACATCTTAATAAACAACTCTATAGTTGGGTGATCGAAAATCTGGTTAAAAATGCCATTGATGCGATGAAGGGACGTGGAACCTTAAGTATTGATATTTCACAACTTGAAAACAATATTAAAGTCCATGTTTCTGATACGGGAAAAGGGATTCCCAAGAAAGATTTTAAAAATATTTTTGAACCCGGGTTTACCACAAAAAAACGTGGCTGGGGTTTAGGAATGTCGCTATCAAAGCGCATTATTGAAGATTTTCATCATGGTAAAATAAAGGTTCTGCAATCTGAAAAAGATAAAGGAACAACAATGGAAATCATTTTAAAACGTGCCACCAATGCCTAAAAAATTTATCGAAGTTAAAGAAGTAAGCTTAAAAAATAATTGTCCAGTTTGTTATAGTAATGAACATCTTCGCGTTACGTTTTATCAAAAACTGCACGAATCAAAGCTTTATAAATGGCTCACTTCCGAAGTGAAAAATGAAATGACCTGCGTAAATTGTGAGTCAACCATTTATCCGGTACAATGGACTGATGATATTGAGCGCGTTTACGAGTACCATCTTAAGGCTTTTCAACCAAGTAAATCGTCTTTCCGGCTAAAAGGTTTAGGTTTGATCGTTATATTTTTTGTGGCGATTGTGCTTGCAGGTATAGGCTTTACCTTCTTTTATTCGAAATTATAACGCCGCTTTTATGGCATCTGCAATCTCCTGAAATTCGTTTTCAGTGAATTTTGCCTTTCTGATGAATCGAGCATCCTCCATGTCGTGAAGCGGAATAAGATGCACATGTGTATGGGGAACTTCCAGGCCAATAACCGTCATACCAACGCGCTTGCAGGAGATAGCCTTTCGTATGGCCCGGGCTACCATCCGCGAAAAACGCATAAGTTCCAAGTAGCTATCCTCATCCAAATCAAAGATTTTATCTACTTCTTTTTTAGGGATACAAAGCGTATGCCCTTTTGAATTCGGATTGATATCTAAAAATGCTAGAAAGTAATCGGTTTCCGCGACCTTATAACACGGTATTTCACCAGTAACTATTTTTGTAAATATGGTGCCCATGGTTTAAATTTTATCTGGAAATTTCAATGATATCGAATTTCATAGTCCCGCTTGGCACTTTAATTTCAGCCACATCACCTACAGATTTCCCGAGAAGTCCTTTTCCAATCGGTGAATTCACAGAGATTTTTCCTGAAGCCAGATCAGCTTCACCATCAGCAACCAGGGTGTAAACCATTTCAGCGCCGTTAGTCTGGTTCTTTATTTTTACCTTGGATAACACCAAAACTTTTGAATTATCTAATTGCGATTCGTCTATAACACGAGCCCCCGCCAAAGCATCTTCTAATTTAGAAATGCGCATTTCCAACATCCCTTGTGCTTCCTTCGCAGCATCGTATTCAGCATTTTCACTGAGATCACCTTTATCTCTTGCTTCAGCTATAGCTTTAGAGGCCTTTACGCGCTCTACATCTTTCAATTGCCTTAACTCGTCTCTTAATTTCTTTAATCCCTCAGGTGTATAGTATGATACTTTACTCATAACGTCATCGTTTAATATTAAAAGATGCTGAAAAATTCAGCATATAAAAAAATCTCGTTCCCACGAGATTGTAAAACAAAAATACAAAATTTTTAAATATGATGTAGCTCCTAAGCTTAAAACTGTAGCGCATAAATCGCTTAAATTCAGGCAGAATTTTTTAAACTGTTAAAAATAATTTTATCCCTTTTTACTTTTGTTGTACCTTTCAAAACCAATTTAATACCCATGAGATCGCCTTACATCCTGTTACTTTTTATGGTTTTTTTTTCCTGCAGCAGCAATATCAACCAAAATGAGAACTGCCGCTTTTTACTGAATGTTGGAGTTAATTTAACCATAGACTTGAATCTGCCTCAATATGGTGTGCTTAATTTTCCATCAAACGCTGTTTACGAACCCAATCAAGGAAATGCAGGAGTAATTATTGCCTATACAGGTGTAGATTATTTTGCCTGGGATGCGGCCGATCCGAATCATGTTCTTCAACCTTGCTCGGTATTAGCTCCAACCTCAGGTTTAACCGCCATTTGTGGTTGTGATGACAAAAATGAATATAGCCTAGTCAACGGATTACCGCTAAATAATGGCAATCTTCTTTGTGGCTTAAAATTCTACCGTGTAGAGAAAAATGGCAATTTATTATTTATTTCAAATTAAATCCTCCCCTAACCCCTCCGGAGGAGGGGAAAGTTAAGAGGAAAAATATTATTAAAATTTTAATGTCGCACCTAACAAAAAGTTAGTGGTCGCCTGCGGATAATAGCCCGCAAAATAACCTGTAGTCGTCCCGGTTGGACTTCCGGCATCCGGATAATCAAAAGATCCAAAATAACCGTTTGACACATATTCTTTGTTGAACATATTGTTTACCAAAGCCGTTAGGGTAATTGATTTAAAAAGTGAACTCGGTGTGATCACATAATTCACGCTGATATCATTTACAAAATAACTATCCAAAACAGACTCCGGATTATCGGTGTTACCCATGTATTGTTCACCAACATATTTACTTAATAGTGAAACTTCTAGATTCGAAATAGGCTTATAAGTAAACATATTACCAACCACCAACTCTGGAGAAAATGAAATATTAGTGTTCCCCAAATTTACCAGTTCTCCATTTCTGGATGTTGTAAAATCTCTGTTCTTATTCTGACTTAAAGCGACATTCGGCGATAAACTAAAGGCCTTACTGATCTGCCATTGCGCATCTACTTCCAAACCTAATCGATAACTTTTACCACTGGTTGCACGCACCGGACTGCCAACATCATCGAGGGCTCCGGTAAGTACCAACTGATTTTTGTAAAACATATAATACAGGTTCGAATTTAAGCGCAATTTGGAAGTTTTGTATCGCCATCCCAATTCTATATCATTCAGGGTTTCATGTTCGGTAACTCCGGACTCAAAATCGTCGCGATTAGGTTCGCGGTTTGCAACCGCAAAGGAAGTATAGAAACTGCTCGCATTGGAAAATTCATAGGTTAGACCAACCTTTGGGTTGAAAAAATCGAATCTCGCATTCGTATTAAAATCAATGCGATCAGAATTCAAACCGTTGGTTTTATAGGTCACGAAACGACCTTGGAGATCTACAAATCCGGTAAGCTTATTTGTTAAAATAAGTGTGGCTTTTGAAAACACAGAATAGTCATTTTTTAAAGACGTCCCATCATAATAACGGTCTCTAATCGATGTGTTTGGAGCTAAGTCACTTCCCCAGATCACTTCACCAAAATGATCGCCTGTATAAGAACTCAACGACAAACCAGTGATCCATTCCAAATTATTGGTCTTATAGCTCACATTCGCGGTTAATACATAGAAATCATTATCCAGCCAGCGACGTACAATTACATCTGAACCGTCTTCAATTAAGTTCGCAAAATCCGCGGCTGTCTCATCGGGTTTATATTGCTCAAAATAACCTTCCCCCTTGGTATAATTCAACCCTAAGTTAGTAGACCAAGCATTATTAAATCGCTGATTCCAATGTAACTGGTAATGGTCTTGCCAGTAATTATCGGTCTCATTATCGTAGGTGTACGGATTTTGACGGCGATCTTCCTGTAATTGATCGGCAGTAAGGCCAAACCAGGATTGATAGGTATACTCTTTACCTCCAAAAGTGATGGCTTTAATCAAGGTTTTGTCGTCTTTATAAATACCTTGTAAAAAGTAGGATTTTAAGTCTGTGAATGCCCGATCAACATAACCATCTGAGTAAATTTTTGACAGCCGCCCGGAAACTTCAAAATGGTCGTTCAATAACCCGGTGCTCATTTTTACGGTGTGTTTTCGAGTGTTATAACTCCCAAAACTATTCGAAATTTCTGCTGAAGCTTCATTGGAAACGGCATCCGTTAATAAATTTAAACTCGCCCCAAAAGCTCCTGAACCATTGGTAGAGGTTCCTACCCCACGCTGCAATTGCAGACTTTCAACAGACGAAGCGAAATCCCCTAGATTTACCCAAAACGTTCCCTGACTTTCGGGATCGTTATACGGAATACCATTAATAGTCACATTGACACGTGTAGCATCCGTACCACGCACCCGAATTCCGGTATATCCTACGCCGGCACCAGCATCACTGGTTGTTACCACCGATGGTAAAAAGTTTAAGAGTTGTGGCATGTCCTGCCCTAAATTTCGTTTGGCAAGTTCCTCTTTTGTAAGGTTGGAATGGGTAATTGGCGAATCTGCATTTACCCTTACGGCCTGCACAAGAACTTCATCAAGTTTCTGCGTTTTGGTAGTGTCTTGTGCCACCTGGTTTTGTTGTGCAAAACCTAAAATTGAGAACAGCAAAAGTGCTGTACAAAGAACATAATTTTTCATGTCGATTAAAAAAATTTATAATCGAATAAAAAGAGGTCATTATTCTTTATTTGTTAATATGATTTTTTTTGAATCCCCATCAAAGATCAAATATTACAATGGATTGACCTTTGGTTAAAATTCTAAATTCCTAAACAGCATTACCTGTTCCAGGTTCAATGGGTATGATCTCAGCCGTAATTGGCACCCCTTTTTTGAGAACGGTGCAAATATATGAAGGTTTTTGAGAATACAAATTAAACCTTCTGTGTTTTTTTAGATATCCGGTTTTTTCCGAAAGGACTTCTTTTCCGCCTGAATGCTTTTGCTTTTCAATCGTTTTTTAATAGCGGCTTTCGTGGGCTTTGTGGGTTTTCGTTTTTTGGGTTTAAGCAAAGCTTCATCCAGTAATTTAAAAAACCTTTTAATTACGATTTCCTTGTTCTTATGCTGACTTCTGCTGGTATCACATTGTAAAATGAGTTCGCCCTCTTTCGTAAGGCGGTTTTGCCATTTCTGCTTCAGGCGTTCTTTAAGAAGCTCATCTAAAACTTCCGAGCCCAAAACATTAAAGTGAAGCTCCACTTTTGAGGATACTTTATTAACGTTTTGCCCGCCGCTTCCAGAGCTGCGAACGGCCTTAAAATCCAATTCGTTGATTATAGCATCTTTAGCGTAATTCACGAGCCGCGGTGTTCGGGTTTCAAAAGATCGTTAATGGTTTTAACAGGGTTAAAAGTATCCAGCGGTACCTCCACAAAAATAGTATTCCAATGGGCCATACTACCATTCCATAAACCTGGGCGCTCTAGAGCTTTAATAGGATCGCCATTTTGAGTTTTCATGGTAATGAATGCTGTCTCAGGATCCGTATAATCCATGAGGTTAAAGAGGTTCCCTTCGTAATCCTTAACACCACAAACCAGATCGGTTGGATTAAAATGTGTCGCTTCATTAACGATGGCTTTTTGCGATTCATCATTAATATCAATCTGTGCAAACTCCACGATTTGTAGTGACTCATTGTCCTGAGAATCTCGAACCCAAAATGGTCCACCACCAGGTTCGCCTTTATTTTCCACCATACCACATACTCGGATAGGGCGATTTAATTTGTTATGTAAATAGCTGGCCTTTTCTTCTAAAGAAAAATCATCAAAGTCCTCGTCGAGAACTACATTTAAGGTTTTCGTTATAAAGGCGGCTATAGTAAGCAATTCCGTTTCGGATTTACGTTTTTTATCCAGATCATGTAAATAGTTAAATGCCTGCTCTTGGGCATTTAAAAGCACACCTGCCAACAATTTTTTATAACGCGACTGCTCTTTGTTCTTATTGAAAACAACAATATTATCGATGTTTTTTATGAAGATAAGATCAGCCTCAAGGGCATTTAAATTTTCCAATAAAGCGCCATGACCCGCGGGGCGGAATAAAATTTTTCCTTTATGTTTGAAGATCTTATTATCCGGTGTCAGAGCAATGGTATTGGTTTCATCATTTTGGGTGGAAAAAGTCACATCAAAATCTGTAGCTGTTTTTTGTTCCAAACCGGTTTTAATCATATTCCATTCGGCTGCAAAATAAGATAGGTGTTTTTCCGAAACCGTAAAATGAAGTTTGGCAGTTTGATTCGCGGATGCATATAATGTAGCTTCTTGCATGTGCTCATAAAAAGCGGTCACCGTTCCTGTATCATAGGTGTGAAATGGTAATAAGCCCTTGGGTAGAAAACTATAATTCAAACCCTCCTGACTAAGCATGGCCTTCACAAAAGCCACATAAGCTTCATTTTCATCCAAATTGTCATAATTCGGATTCAAATCCTCCATAACTTCGACCACTTGCTCATAAAACGGGAAATATTCCATTTTAGAAATGAAGGTTTTCAAAAGCTCATTCGGTTGTTTTTCAGCATAGCTGGAAACCGATTCTTCATACGGATCGTATTCCTCTAAAAATTGAAACAAGAATTTAAACATTCGCGTGGCAGCGCCTGAGGCAGGAACAAATTTTACGCAATCAAGATACTTCTGACTCGATTCGTAAATACGTATAAAATAATTTGTCGTTGCATAATCAAAACGCTCAATGCCTTTACCAATAGTAGCCGGTGACACTAAACGGGAATAAGCCATTCCCTTTTTTATCTGATCGATCTGTGCCCTGACCTGATCTATATTTTTCCCTTTCGACTTTAATTCTTCAATGTCATTATCTGTAAACATTATAAAGCGGTATTTAATAATTTATCTATATGTTTCGTTGCGATTTCCAATCTTGTTTTTTTATCTCCTTTTAACAACACATACGGTCGGTTTTGTAGGATCAATTCATTTTGAAAAGCTTGGAACATCGCCTCCCTTTCTTCTGGTTTATCCCTTAAATCATCCGCCTCCCAGGGCGTATCGATATAAGTTAGAAAATACAAGTCATAGGTATTTTCTAAGGCGTATTTTTCTAAAAGAGGATCGCAGCTCCCCAAATAATACGCTTCTGAATATACCTTGGTTTCTAACAGATCGGTATCACAGATCAGGACGGTATCCGTTTTCTGTGCCAGTTCATTCTCCAGTGCCATTTGTCCCGCCGCTATGGGCAAAAGATCGTGTGGCTCACATGTTTTTCGCTCGTTATTCCATTTGTTTTGCAAATATTCACGAGCATATTCAGGCACCCAAACCGAGTTGTAATACCTTGCCAATTGTCGTGACAAAGTTGTTTTACCCGTTGATTCCGGACCAAATAAAACTATTTTTATGCAGTCTGCAGGTTGCTGTTTAAATGCTTCTTCCATGCTAAGTAACCAAAAATGGCTATGATTGTAAATCCTAAATACTGTAAACTCGTAAAGGTTAATCCTTTGTAAAAATACAAAGGTACCGAAATGATATCACCAACAATCCAGAAGATCCAGTTTTCAATTTTACGCCGCGCCATAAGCCACATCCCCACAAAAAATATTGCGGTAGTTACCGTATCAACATAGGCCGTCCAATGGGTCCATTTGTCAAAAACAGTATAAACTAAATAAACAAATAAGAGGGTCGCAATAAATATCGCTGTACTCAGTTTTTTTTCGTTGTCTGTAATTCTGGTTATGGGCGTCACGTGTGTAGCATCGACTTTTCGCGTCCAGATATACCAACCATAAACACTCATAACAAAATAGTAACCATTGATCATCATATCGCCAAGCAACCCCCACTTGAATAATAAATACACAAAAATAATGGTGCTTATCATACCTGTTGGGAATACCAGAATATTATTTTGCTTGGAGTACCAAACTGACAAAAAGCCGAAGATCACCGCAACAATTTCAAGAACAATATCTATAGTTGCGTAATCATGATACTGTTCGAAAAAAAAATCAAAAATCGGGTTCATAGTCGTGTCGGTCTGTAGTTACCAATTTCATAAATAAAACCCCATGTTCCATAAGGATGAAGGTTTCTTTTATTTCTTCTTTAAGCACTGTCATCACGGTATCATAATCCCCATAAACTTGGGTGCTTAAAGGATTTTCAAGCACCTTCAACTTTGATGCTCGCAACTTTTTAATAAACCGAATTATAATAGACTCATAATCATCCGTTAACGGCGACAAGGTTAATTCAACTGATATATTCATGATATGTTTTTTTATAATCGTGTTTTAACAAAATAGGTTTAATATGGCGTTGCATAGGCACAGGTAAAACCTTCAAATTCCAAAAACGCAATTTCGTATTTGTGTTTTGTTGTTTTGTAATCTATCCAGGCGGTCGTGGTCTGGTCCTGAAGCATGAATGGAATGACCAAACAATGTGCTTTAAAGCTCAATCCCGGCGTAGCAAATAATTTGTACAAAGACTCTTTTACACACCAGATCACGGTTAGTTTATTCACGTAGTCGGTATCTTCCGCATGGAGATAATCGCCTTCATAATCAATAAATTTGTGCGCGATGATCCCTATTTTTTCACGCTGCTTTTCAATATCGATACCCACTGGCACGTCACTCACAATAACCGCTGAGAAATAAAAAGAATGCGTGATCGAAATATATTTACCATCCTTTAAATGGGGCTTACCAAATTCGTCGTAGTACAGGTCGGTATCAGTATACCCAAAAGCCTGTAACAAACAACGCACACTTAAAAACCCACGCTGATGCAGTTCACTTTTCATACCTAAAACACGCTCTAAACTCTCAGGTTTTAAATTAACCACAGATCTTAAATCATCGTAAGATTCTTCAATATGCCAAATTTTAACAAGCGTTTGGGAATTGGGCTTAATAGTTTTATAAAGTGGCATTTAATATTCTAAAAGTTATTGGTTATCTTTGCAGCCTGTAGCACTTAAACCACTATTGCAAAGCGAATTTAACTATTTTAAATACTAAAGCAAAGTGTTTGAGGCTTAACATTTTTGAGTTTAAAAGAAAGATATATATGAGTACAAAAACATTGCCTTACGTTGCCCACAAAGTGAAAGATATTTCACTAGCAGACTGGGGAAGAAAAGAAATTGAACTTGCAGAGGCAGAAATGCCCGGCTTAATGAGTTTGCGTGAAGAATACGGCGAATCGAAACCTTTAAAAGGCGCACGTATTGCAGGTTGCTTGCACATGACCATTCAGACCGCTGTGCTTATCGAAACCCTTCAAGCCCTTGGTGCAGAGGTGACCTGGAGTTCTTGTAACATTTTTTCAACACAAGATCAGGCTGCAGCTGCTATTGCTGCGGCAGGTACTTCGGTATACGCCTGGAAACATATGACCGAGGAAGAATTTGATTGGTGTATCGAGCAAACTTTATTTTTCGGTGAAGACCGTAAGCCCTTGAATATGATCTTGGATGATGGTGGCGATCTTACCAATATGGTTCTGGACAAATATCCTGAACTTGTTTCAGGAATTAAAGGCTTGAGTGAAGAAACTACGACCGGAGTGCACCGTTTATACGAGCGTATGAATAAAGGCACATTACCAATGCCTGCTATAAATGTGAACGATTCGGTGACCAAAAGTAAATTCGACAATAAGTATGGCTGTCGCGAAAGCGCGGTAGACGCCATCCGTCGTGCTACTGATGTGATGCTTGCCGGAAAACGCGTTATCGTTTGTGGTTATGGCGATGTAGGCAAAGGTACTGCGGCTTCCTTTAAAGGTGCCGGAAGTATTGTAACGGTTACAGAGATCGATCCAATCTGTGCTTTACAAGCAGCAATGGACGGTTTTGAAGTTAAAAAACTGGAAACTGTAGCTCCAACAGCAGATATCGTGATTACCACAACCGGAAATAAAGATATCGTACAAGCCCATCATTTCGAAGCTTTCAAAGACAAAACGATCGTGTGTAACATTGGTCACTTTGATAACGAGATCGATATGGCATGGCTTAATAAAAATTATGGTCATACAAAAAATACCATCAAACCGCAGGTAGATAAATACACTGTTAAAGACAAGGATATTATTATACTGGCCGAAGGTCGTTTGGTAAATCTGGGTTGTGCCACAGGTCACCCAAGTTTCGTGATGAGTAACTCCTTCACCAACCAAACCCTTGCTCAAATCGAGCTTTGGAAAAACAGCGATAAATACGAAAACAAGGTATATATGCTTCCAAAACATCTCGATGAAAAAGTAGCCAAACTACACCTTGAAAAAATCGGTGTAGAACTCACAGAACTACGTGAAGAACAGGCAGAATATATCGGTGTAAAAACGGAAGGCCCGTTCAAACCGGAATATTACAGATACTAATATCTCATTAGAATACCATTTAGAACCCTGAGCCATTTGTTCAGGGTTTTTTTATGGCCCGTTTATTTTGAAAAAAATCAAAATAAACCGCGCTTTCCACGATATCTTTTTTTCACAAATTCAAAAAAGGATGCTGTTACAATCGCTCGTGCACGATACTTCAACCTCCCTTTAATTAAACAACCTGAATTGCTTCAAAAAAACTATATTAGTGGTTCATTTTTTAAAGAGCCAAAATGATCACTCGTATTCTTTCTTTTATTTGCCTCGTATTTACAATCGCTTCCTGTGCTCAGGAAAAACCGAATATATTATGGATTACCTTCGAGGACACGTCCCCACAATTTATAGGATGTTACGGTGATGAGAATGCAAAAACCCCGAACTTGGATCAGCTCGCAGCATCAGGCATGAAGTTTACCAATGCCTTTTCAACAGGTACAGTATGTTCGCCATCGCGGTCTACATTAATTACCGGAGTGCGAACCTATGCCCTAGGTACCGGAAATCATCGGAGCCACTATCCTGTGCCAGAATTTATAAAAGGATTTCCATATTATCTGAAACAAGCGGGATATTATACCAGTAATAATGCAAAAACAGATTATAATGTAAAAAACGCAAAAGCCTTTACAAATGAGGCTTGGCATGAAAGTTCCAAGAGCGCGGGTTGGTGGAAACGCGACCCCAAACAACCCTTTTTCTCAGTTTTTAACTTAATGGATTCCCACCAGTCCAGAACCATGACGACTCCTTATGAGACCTATAAAAAAAGTGTGTTAGACGAGCTTCCCCAGGAACTTCATATTTCCGAAGATAGCTTCAACATGCCCCCAATTTACAATGACACCCCGGAAATGCGAAAACAATTTGCCCGGGTTTACAACAGCATCGCACTTACAGATTATAAAATCGGACAAATCCTGGAGCGTTTGGAAAAAGAAGGCTTGAGAGAGAGTACTATTATTTTTAGTTTCGCCGACCATGGTGAAGGTATGCCCAGAGGAAAGACCAATGGTATTAATTATGGATACCAAGTCCCATTTATTGCATGGTTTCCTGAAAAATATAAACACCTTTCACCCTGGAAAAAAAGTGGCATCGTAAAGGAGTTAATTAATTTTGAAGATCTCGCACCTACCATGTTAGCACTAGCCGGAATCCCGATTCCTGAACATATGAAAGGACGTGTAATAACAGACAGGGAAGCCGGGCATCCAGAATACATAGCCTTATCAAACGACCGCTCCGACAACGGTATCGATATGACACGAAGCATCACAGATGGCACCTATATTTATACCAGAAATTACCTCCCGTTTATGCCCGAACTCAGATACATCAGGTATATGGAAATAGGTGAAATAAAACAGCTGATGCGCGAAGATTTCAAAAATAATAAATTGTCCCCATTTCAGGAATCCTTATTCAATCCCCGTAAAGCAGAATCGTTTTATGATACCAGTAATGATCTTTGGGAAACCAAAAATTTAATTGATGACCCTGAGCTTCAGAAAAAAATAGGGGCATTTAAAAAAGAGTTGGATACCCGCATTCTGGACTCCAGAGATGTGATGTTCCTCCCAGAATATGAGATCGACAAAATTTCTAAAAATACAACGCCTTATGAATTCCGGTTAGATCAGGAAAAATATCCTTTTTCTGAAATTTACAGCATCGCTTCCTTATCAGGAAAACAAGGCATAACTATCGCATCAAAACAAAAAACGGCTTTAAGCCATACTAACAATATTATGCGTTTCTGGGCGATTACCGGATTAAAGAGTCAAAATAAAAAGGTCCTTTCAAAATATAAAAGTGATATTCTAAAGGCGATGACCGACAGTTATCCACCAGTGGCTCTAACAGCAGCAACCATAGCCTACGACCTTTTTAATGATCAAAATGCAAAAGAATTACTTATCCAGTTCTGCAAAGACCCCAATGAATTTATAGCCCTAAGAACCATAAATTATTTATTATACGTTTCGGACAAAACGCCTTTTATAGGCACCATAAAGGAGGAAGCTTCAAAGAACCAACGCAAGTACAATGTAACAGCGGCATGTCTGGATTTTTTGGGCAGCTTGGGACTAGTCCCTAACCATTATGATTATCGATCATCATTAACACCAGACAAAAAATATTAATATGCATTTCTCAAGATCCCTTTTTATTCTGTGTTTTCTCTGCTCATCTTTAGGTTTGAGCCAAAATAACGAGTCAGATCAAAAAGAACAACCTAATATCATCTTCATTTTAACCGATGATCTAGGCTATGGCGACTTGGGAATTCTTTTCCAAAACCAAAGACAGATTACCTACGGCTCAGCAGAACCTCGCATGCAAACACCAAATTTGGACACCATGGCGAAGGAAGGTATGCTGCTTACCCATCATTATGCAGCAGCACCTGTTTGTGCCCCCTCTCGAGCTTCCTTGCTCAGCGGGCTGAGTCAGGGTCACGCCAATGTGCGCGACAATCAATTCGACAAGGCCCTTGCTGATAATCATACCTTGGGTACTGTCCTTCAAAATGCCGGTTACAAAACAGCCGTCATTGGGAAATGGGGATTACAAGGTGATAATCGCTGGTCTGAAAATGGCCATACCTGGCCGGGGAAACCTGCAAATCGTGGTTTTGATTATTTCTTCGGTTACATGCGTCATGTTGACGGCCATGAACATTACCCGAAAGAGAAATTATATCGTAATGTTGGCCAGGTTTTGGAGAACGATACCGATATCACCGAAACTACTGATAAATGTTATACTACCGACCTTTGGACAGCCAAAGCCAAACAGTGGATTAAACAGCAAACAGAAACCGATGATAAACCCTTTTTTATGTTTTTGGCCTACGATACGCCTCACGCCGTTTTGGAATTGCCTACTCAGGCATATCCGCAAGGCGGTGGTTTAAACGGTGGTTTACAATGGCTGGGAGAACCCGGTCAACTTATAAATACGGCTTCAGGAACTCCGGATTCCTGGATGCATCCTGATTATGCCAATGCTACCTATTCCCCGAAAGGAAAAATAACCCCATGGCCAGACACCTATAAACGCTATGCAACTTCCGTAAGGCGTATTGATAGTGCCGTAGGAGATCTTATCCAATTACTTAAGGACCTTAAAATAGATCATAATACACTAATCGTTTTTACCTCTGATAATGGCCCTTCAAGAGAATCGTACTTACCAAAAAATTACGTCAATAGTACCCCTGATTTTTTCGATAGTTTTGGGCCATTTAATGGTATCAAACGTGATCTTTTAGAAGGTGGCATCCGCATGCCGCTTATTGCACGATGGCCAGAACACATACCACAAAATAGCGTAAACGATACGCCCTCTATTTCATATGACTGGCTGCCAACCTTTTCAGAACTAGCCGGATTACCAGCCCCGGCAAATAGCGATGGAACATCTCTAGTTCCAACACTTACAGGTGAAGGTCACCAAAGCCCTGGCAATATTTACATAGAATACTTTCAAAAAGGAAAAACACCAAAATACACTGATTTTATCCCACAACACCAAGGGCGTTCTAGAAATAACATGCAGATGGTTCGACATCATAATTATGTGGGATTACGCTATGATATCAGTGACCCAAATGCGGATTTTGAAATTTATAACATAACCAAAGACACCTATCAAACCGATAATCTGGCGAAGGAATCGGGCATGGATACCCTTCAAAATAGGTTCAAAACAAAGGTTCTGCAAATGCGTCGTCAAAACCTAACTGCGCCACGACCTTACGATAGCCTTCCTGTTCCCGGAACAAAACTGCTAAATCCAAAAATAGGTTTACGCTGGCTGGGATTCTCAGGCAGCTATCCATGGCTTCCAAATTTGTCTGTTTTAAAACCGGAAACAAGTGGTGTAACAACAGCTATAAAGGATTTCGATTTCTCAGCAATCCCGGAAGACTATTATTTACTGGAGGGCTTCATAAAGATTCCGGAAACAGGATCGTATACGTTTACTTTTAGCGCTTCCGAAAAAGCCTTAATCCGTTTGCAAGATGCGATATTGGTAGATGCTGATTTTGGCTACCAATTCAACACCAAAAAAACAGAATCAATGCTGCTTCAAAAAGGGTTTCACCCTATTCGTATTTACATTCAGAATAAGGAAAGAGCTCAAAAACCGATTCAGTTAGAATGGCATAAATTGGGTTATGAAACAAAAGAACCTGTCATATTCTATATAGAATAGAATCAAAACAAACCTAAAATTAAAAAACCCTTTCTGAATATCAGAAAGGGTTTTTTATAAATTTAAAACGTAATTTTCTTAAGCTTCGAAAGGCTCGATAGAAACATACGATTTGTTATCTTTTTTCTTACTAAATTTTACGATGCCATCAACTTGTGCATGTAAGGTATGGTCTTTAGAAGAATATACGTTCTCACCTGGGTGATGTGTATTTCCACGTTGTCTTACAATAATGTTTCCTGCTACGGCAGCCTGACCACCAAAGATCTTAACGCCTAGTCGTTTCGATTCTGATTCTCTACCGTTTTTCGAACTTCCGACTCCTTTTTTGTGTGCCATTTTATTTCGATTTTATATTTTAATATTAACTTAAAGCAGCTATTAATTCGGCTTTCTTCATTGAAGAATATCCCTCAAGTCCCTTTTCTTTAGCCATTTCTTTTAACTGTACAACAGTAAATGAGCTAAGGTCTTGCGATTCTTTAGCCTGTTCAGCTTTAGCTTTGGTCTCTACTTTTTTAGTTTCGGTTTTCTTGGCTTCTGTTTTAGTCGCCTCAGATTTCTTAGCTGCTGGTGTTTCAGATTTTTTAGCTTTAGCCGGTTCGGCTTTTTTAGCTCCTGAAGCAACGATGCTTTCGATCTGGATTTCAGATAAAGACGGTCTAAAACCGTTTTTCACACGGTAACCTTTACGTCTTTTCTTTTTGAAAACTATCACTTTATCTCCTTTAAAGTGTTTTAAGACTTTTGCTCCTACTTGAGCTCCGTCTATAGCTGGGGCGCCTACAGTTACTTTGTCTCCATCGCTTAAAAGAAGTACGTTGTCAAAAGACACCTTATTACCTTCTTCCGTTTGCAAACGATTGACAAAAACCTTTTGGTCTTTTTCAACTTTGAATTGTTGCCCTGCTATCTCTACAATTGCGTACATAGCGTAACGTTTTTTTAAATTATTTTACTCAAAAATGAGTGCAAATATACTGCTAAATAATTAATCTACAAACGTTTTATTTACTTTGATGACATATTATTGCTGTTTTTAAATAATTGCATGACCGTTAGTGTTGAAACCACCGTGGTAGCAAAGCCCATAATGGCTACAATAAAGGTAACGAGGCCCACGTCAATATTAAAATTTCGCTTTACAGTTTGAAGTAATTGATCAACAAATAAGTCATTGACCTCTGTGGAGTACACCAGAAAGAATAACGTAAAGACTACGGTAGCAACAAAACCTGTTATAATCCCATTTTTAAATCCTTCGCCATAGTTAAAGGTTGCCGGACTTTTAATTTTTGATATGTAGATTACCTCGTAAATACCAAAGGCAGTAATGGCCGCATTGAAAAAGCTATATACGGGATTCGTGCTCTTTCCGAACAAATCCAAAAGCAAGAAATAAGCTATTAATACAATTCCGGTAATAAAACCATACCGAATGGGAAGGGAAATATTTTTCATGGGTCGTTATTTATTTTAGTTTTATTAGTTATTATGTCTCTTAAATTAAGAAATAACTAGGAATGATATAATAAAAAAATCATAAAATTTATTTATCGCCCCTTTGGAAAGGTCAATATTTAATAGTTTTATAAACTGTTTATTAATTAATAAATCCTCTGAAATGACATCCTTAAAAATCTTTATTTGTGCTACTTCAATTTTGTTTGGCGCCACCAGCTGTAAGCAAAAAGTAGCTCCCGAGACCAAAACCATCGATAATCAGGTGGTGGTTGAAGACTCTGAAAGAGCAAAAATTGAAAACCCAAACACTCATTTCACGAAAGCTGAGTTTACGATTAGCGGTATGACCTGCGCTATGGGTTGTGCAGCCACCATTCAAAAGCAATTATCAAAAATTAAAGGTGTAAAATCTGCTAAAGTTAATTTTGAAAAAGAATTGGCTTTGGTAGAATACGATGATGCTCAGGTAAATCCTGAATTACTTACTAACGCCGTTACCGGTGTTTCAAAAGAATATCAGGTGAGTGACATGAAAATGGTTGACACCTTATTAGAGGAGGAATAAATAATTTATTTCCACTTTAAGGTTTCCATAAGGTGGCGCATATCTTTTTGGATATAAGAGGCTGCCGGAAGGATGGAATCGTAATTTGGTCTTGTTTGAAAATACAAAGAACCCGTTAAAAAATGCTCCGTACTGTCTGTTACATAAAATTGTGCTGGAGAAGCAACATTACCCTTAACCACTGATAGCATCCCGTATACGCGTTGCTTCCTGTTTTCGTATGGATAGGCCGGGATCTCATCGGCCATTTTAGTATGCTCAAAGGTAAATTTTTGAGCATCGCGTAAAAAGTCATTTAAATTTTTCTGGTCGTTCTCGATCGCCTTATAGGTTAAAAAAACAGTTCCTTTCAAGTCGGGGTAATTTAAGTTAATTCCATAACTTAAGTTATCAGAGTTCAATTGTTTTAAGATCAACGGATCTGCGATGATATTTTTGTCAAAACTAAAAGGCAGATCGTATTTAATGGTTTGATATTTTGGCGCGGGATAATCCAGTCGAAGATATGCTTTAGGCTTTGGTGTGTAATCATTATGACAGGCTATAAGAAACAAGCCTATAAAGATGAAAAGTAAGCTATTTTTTTTCATTGGTTTATAGTAAATTTTATAAGCTTGATGCGCTTTTTATCTAAGGCTTCTATCGTAAACAGATAATTTTCAAAGGTGATTTTACTATTTAATTTTGGAAAGCTACCGGAAATTTCCAGAACAAAACCGGCTAAAGTCTCTGCTTCACCTTTATGTGCTTCAAAAACCGAATCATCTTCAATTTTAATGATTTTGTAAAAATCCTTTAAAGCTGTTTTACCCTCAAAAACATAATTATTGTGATCAATTTTAGAATACATTAGGTCTTCATCATCAAACTCATCACTAATATCCCCCACAATTTCTTCAATAATATCTTCCAAAGAAATCAAACCTGAGGTCCCTCCGTATTCATCAACCACAACAGCCAAATGCACTTTTTTCTCTTGAAATTCAGCCATCAGGTCATCAAGTTTTTTATTTTCAGGTACAAAAAATGCTTCACGTAACAAACTCGTCCAATCAAATTGTTTCCGATCAATATAGGGCAATAGATCCTTAACATAAAGAATCCCCTTAACATTATCTATATTTTCCTGATAGACCGGAATTCGTGAATAGCCATTAGCAATAATTTCTGGAATAATTTCACTGTATTTCTGATCGACATTCAAAGCAAAAATATCAATTCTGGGCCGCATAACCTGTTTGGTATCCGTATTTCCAAAGGATACTATACCTTGAAGGATCTTGTGTTCCTCCATTGTGGTGTCTTCCTCACTGGTTAACTCCAAGGCCTGCGATAATTGATCCACGCTTAAATTTGATTTTTGTTTTCCTAATTTATTGTGAATCGCCAAGGTGGTACTTCGCATAGGTAGGCTAACAGGTGATAATAAAAGGTCCAACACACGGAGCGGATAAGCCATAAAAAGTGAAAACTTCAAATTGTTTCGGCTAGCATAAATTTTAGGTAATATTTCACCAAAAAGTAATATGAGGAAGGTTACAATAATAACCTCAACAACAAACTTTAAAACCGGAGTTAGGCCAGAAAAAAAGTGTTCTCCAATGTATGAGAACAAAATTACAATAGCAATATTGATAAAATTATTGGCTACTAATATGGTGGCTAATAGTTTTTTTGGCCGTTCCAAAAGCTTTGTTATTATCTCGACCCGTTTGGATGGTTTTTCAGAACCCGAATCCAGGTCTGAACGATGCAGAGAAAAAAGTGCTACCTCAGCACCAGAAATCAATGCAGAGCAAAACAGTAGTATCACGACTAATATGACACCAAAAGCAATTGAAAAATCAATTGAAAAAAATAACGCTTTAAAACTCGAAGGGTCAGGGTCCAACTAATTTGGTTTTAATTTAACTTAGTTTAAAACGGTAAATCGTCGTCTGTATCATCAGGTGAAGCGACAGGAGCTTCTGGTTTGGTTTCGGATTGAACTCCAGCTGAGCTCGGAGCTGAACTTACCTGGGCATTGGCATCACTCTCACTTTTAGTAGATAAGAACGTAAAATCCGTACACTGGATTTCGGTAGAATATCGATCATTGCCGCTATCGTCTTGCCATTTTCTAGTTTTTAAACGCCCCTCTATATATACTTTATCCCCTTTACTCAAATACTTTTCACAAATTTCGGCGCCTTTATTACGCACCACAATATTGTGCCATTCTGTATTTGTAACACGTTCATTGGTTTGCTTGTTCGTATAGGTTTCGTTAGTTGCTAAAGGAAAACGTCCTACACAACCGCCACCTTCAAAATAGTGCATTTTCACTTCATCACCTAAATGCCCTATGAGCATTACTTTATTTAATGTACCAGACATAATCTTCTCTATTTATTGAATTGCAAAACTACGGTATTGCTTTGCATTTTTTTAAAATTAATAAAAAAATGTGAGTGTTGATAGTAAACTAATTAAAATTAAAGGCTTCAATAAAATTCTGAATTAACACAGGCACAGCATAATCCCGTATGGATTTGGCACGAATGCCATTTTCGAGGGTGTTAACCTGCACAATATAAAAAGTGGTATACAAATGCTGGTGCGACAATTTATGAATTATAGGGTCCTCATTATAGCGCCGCAGATCAAAATTTTGAGTCTTTATTAAAGGATGCGTACTAACCAGAGTTGCAAAAGCCTTTTGATTCAGGTTTTTTTCTGTTTCAATGAGCGGGAACTGATACAGATTTTGCCAAATCCCCTTGCCTGTTCGTTTTTCGAGATAGGTTTTTCCATCATCAGAAATAACAACCAAAAAATTAAAAAACTTCTTTTTAGGCTTGGCAGCTTTAAGTTTAACCGGCAAACTATCAATTCTGTTTTCACCAAAAGCTACACAGCTTTCGTTAAGTGGGCATTGTGCGCAACCCGGGCTTTTAGGAGTACACTGAATGGCTCCAAATTCCATGATAGCCTGATTGTAATCAGCGGGTTGTTTGGCGTCCATCACGCGTTGTGCAAGCGCTTTAAATGTTTTTATCCCTTCAGTAGAATTAATAGGAGTATCGATGCCGTAATAACGCGACAAAACCCGATATACATTCCCATCAACAACGGCTGTGGCTTCATTAAAACAAATGGAGGCAATGGCGCTGGCGGTGTAATCACCTACTCCTTTTAATTTTAGGAGATCCTTGTAGTTTGATGGAAATTCACCATCCAATTCCTGTACGATATATTTAGCGGCTGTATGCAAATTTCTGGCTCTAGAGTAATATCCAAGTCCTTGCCAAAGTTTCAAAACGGTACTTTCATCGGCCTTGGCCAAATCATAAACGCTAGGGAAAGTTGCAACAAAAGCCTCATAATAAGGCCAGCCTTGGCTTACCTGAGTTTGTTGTAAAATAATTTCGGAGAGCCATATTTTATACGGATCCTTGGTTTCACGCCATGGCAAATATCGCTTATTAATTGAATACCAACGTGTTATAATTTCTGAAAAGATCATGAATATTGCAAAAGCTTAAGTGAAAATTAATGTTTATAATCTTAAATTTTAATGAATTAGGTTTGAAATATTGAATATTAAATTCCTATATTTGCATCCCTTTAGAAAATTAATAGTAACTCAAAATTAAAAATTTTAAAAATGACTAAGGCTGATCTAGTAGCAAAAATTTCTGAAAAATTAGGAATCGAAAAAGGTGATGTTCAAGCAACTGTTGAAACATTCATGGAAGAAGTTAAAACCTCATTAGAAGGAGGCGACAACGTTTATTTAAGAGGTTTTGGAAGCTTTATTGTAAAAACAAGAGCTGAAAAAACAGGACGTAACATCTCAAAGAACACAACTATTAAAATTCCTGCTCATAACATTCCGGCATTTAAACCTGCGAAAGTATTTGTTGAAGGTGTAAAAACGAATGTTGAAGTAAAATAACGCATTCAAAGAAATATTAATTATATAAAATACACTATTTATGCCAAGCGGTAAAAAACGTAAAAGACATAAGGTAGCGACCCACAAGCGAAAAAAACGTCGTCGCGCTAATCGTCACAAAAAGAAAAAATAGATCAAAAAAGTAGTTTCTATAACTACTTTTTTGGTTTAAGAGTACAAACGTTCATTGAAATGAGTTCATAACCGTTATGAACTCCACGGATTTAAAAAATCCTGTGATGTTTAGCAGGTTTTCTTGCTAAACAAAAATATTGTTTAATCCATCTGTCGCGCCTTAGCGTGATGGATAAAAATTAACTACATGGAAAGAGAGTTAATAATTCGATCTAGTTCCGAAGAAGTTGATTTTGCCTTATTAAAAGATGGAAAACTAACTGAGTTGCAAAAGGATGAAGATGGTAACAGATTTTCTGTTGGTGATGTGTTTATAGCCAAAATACGGAAAACTGTTCCTGGACTGAATGCTGCATTTGTTAATGTAGGTTATGAGAAAGATGCATTTCTGCATTACCATGATTTAGGACCAAAACTACCTTCCCTTTTAAAATTCACAAAACGTGTAAGCACAGGTAAACTAAAAGATTTTTCTTTAAAAAACTTCCCATTTGAAAAAGACATTGATAAAAACGGCAAAATTGCCGATGTTTTAAAATCAAATCAGTCTCTATTGGTACAAATAGTAAAAGAACCGATCTCCACCAAAGGTCCCAGAATTAGTTCTGAGATCTCTATTGCCGGAAGATACATTGTTTTGGTTCCGTTTTCGAATCGCATTTCTATATCACAAAAAATAGAAGACCGCGATGAGAAGGACCGTCTAAAACGATTAGTAAAAAGTATTACACCGCAGGGGTTTGGTATTATTGTTCGTACCGTAGCACAAGGCAAAAAAGTAGCTGAACTAGATAAAGATTTACAGAATTTGCTTAGTCGTTGGACGGCAATGTGTAAAAAGCTACACCGAGCACATCATCCGAGTAAAGTACTTGGTGAAATGAATAAAGCCTCGTCATATTTACGAGATATATTCAACGACACCTTTACAAGTATTTATGTTGATGATGAAGAGCTCAGCATTCAAATTAAAGATTATTTGCAAGAAATTGCACCAAAAAAAGAATCCATAGTTAAGTTGTATCAGTCAAATGTTCCTATTTTTGAAAAATTTGGGATAGAACGACAAATAAAAACCTCATTTGGAAGAACCGTTTCCATGGCAAAAGGCGCATACCTGGTAATTGAACACACCGAAGCCCTTCATGTTATAGATGTAAACAGCGGTAACCGGTCTAACAAATCTAACAACCAAGAGGAAACAGCGCTGGAAGTTAATTTAATAGCTGCTACAGAATTAGCGCGCCAATTGCGTTTACGCGATATGGGCGGTATTATTGTGGTAGATTTTATTGATATGACCAGAGCAGACAACAGGCAAAAATTGTTTAATCACCTACGTGATGAAATGAAGGATGACAGGGCAAAACATAAAATTTTGCCGCCAAGCAAGTTCGGCTTGATACAAATTACTAGACAGCGTGTTCGTCCGGAAATGAATATTAAAACCCGCGAGGTAGACCCTAGCGGTGTTATTGGTTCCGAGATCGAAGCACCTATTGGCGTCGTGCAGAAAATAACGCACGACCTCGAACAACTTATTAAAAAAGACTATAAAAAGATGACCTTAAACACACATCCCTTTATAGCAGCCTTCTTAACAAAAGGCTTTCCATCTGTACGTTCAAAATGGTTTATTGAACACAAAAAATGGGTAAAGATTTTACCACGAGATGCTTACACATACCTTGAATATCATTTTTTCGATAAAAATGGTAAACAACTTAAATAACGAAAACCCTTTCTAATTTTTTAGAAGGGGTTTTTTATTTTAAGATTCTTCAGTCACTACGTTCCTTCTGAATGACAACCTAATTTCAAATATCTTTTGGACGTTCCCCTTCCTGCGTCGGGGTCGGGCTATCCGCTACAAGTCCTCGCGCAAGCGCTGTGGGCTTTCCACTACTATCCCTAACGCAAGACCGTAATTGCGAGCAAAGCGAAGCAATCTTTAAAATTGAAACAGAACTCTTGTTAAAAAGATTACCACGTCGTTCCACCCCTCGTAATGACAATCAATTTACAATGGATTTGCATTAAAAGTATCCCCTTGTGACAGATCCCCAGTCTCAAAACCTTTCTTAAACCAACGCATCCTTTGGGCAGACGTACCATGGGTGAAAGAGTCCGGAACAATACGCCCCGAAGATTGTTTTTGTAAACGATCGTCGCCTATGGCCCTAGCTGCATTTATAGCTTCCTCCAGATCTCCCGTTTCCATCATTTGAGTCATCTCCTGTGAATAATGTGCCCAAACCCCGGCCAGAAAATCGGCCTGAAGTTCCAATCGAACCGAGTATTTATTATATTCTGTTTTACTAAGCTCACCTCGCAATTGATCCATTTTATCAGTGATCCCCATTATGTTTTGAATATGATGTCCTACTTCATGGGCAATCACATAGGCCTGAGCGAAATCTCCCGGAGCCTGCAATTGCCGTTCCATATCATCGAAAAAACTAAGATCCAGATATAATTTTTCATCCCCTGGACAATAAAAAGGTCCCATAGCACTCGATGCTGAACCACAGGCTGAGGATACAGAACCGCTGAAAAGCACTAAAGTGGGTTCGCGATAATTCTTCAACAACTTGTGCCAGACATCTTCAGTATTGGCCAAGATAGTAGCCGAAAACTGGGCGAGTTCTTCGTCCTTAGCCGTCGATTTATAAGGCGTTTTAGACTCCGTTTGCACACCACCATTTAGGAACTGACCAATAAGTGTTAAGGGGTTTTTACCCATGATCAGGGAAACGAGTAAAAAGCCACCGATTAAAAACAGACCTACTTTTGAAAAAAGGAGTTTTAACAACGGCCGTAACAAGTTAGGATTAAATCCGCCTGGTCCCCGGCCCGGGCCCCGTTGTCCGCGACGATCTTCAACATTAGAACTTTTCCTTCTACCTTTCCATTTCATATGTTTATTCGGGGTTTAAATTTTAGTTTTTGCTTTTCCAATTTACACATTATTTTGATAGGTTGCGGATTAATACCTTCACTAGAATGATGAATTTAATATCATTCAGAGGAAGCTTAAAGGGGAAGAATCCCGTATGATTGAAATAGATTCTTCAGTCACTACGTTCCTTCTGAATGACCATTAGGAAGCGTCACTGCGAGCATTCCGAATATATTCGGAGTCTAAGCAATCTGTTAAATTTAATTACTTCATTTCCTAAGATTACCATGTCGCTCTGCTCCCCGTAATGCCGAAATATTCAAGGTGCCGGATTTGGAATTGCCTCTTGCACCGCATCAATATCCTTTAAAACAGATTCGCTTAAAGTTATATTTACAGAATCAATGTTTTCTTTTAATTGTTCAACAGTGGTTGCCCCAATGATATTACTGGTTACAAAAGGGCGTTGGTTTACAAAAGCTAAACTCATTTGAGCTAAACTCATGCCATTGGATTCAGCAATCTCTAAATACCTTTTTGTGGCCTCAGTGGATTGTGAACTGCTATACCTAGCAAACCGTGGAAATAATTTTAAACGCGCATTATCAGTGGCAGTACCCTTAATATATTTTCCGGATAATACACCGAAGGCCATCGGTGAATAGGCCAATAAACCAATATTTTCCCTCATCGCTACCTCGGCCAGATCTCCCTCAAAAGTACGATTCAACAAGGAATAGGAATTCTGAATGGTTTTCATCCGGGGTAAATCGTAGTGTTTTGACTCCTCCAAAAAACGCATCGTTCCCCAAGCTTTTTCATTTGAAATACCAACATGGCGTATTTTACCGGCTTTTATTTGTTTGTCTAAATCACGCAAAACTTTATTAAAATTATCCTCCCAAGCATCACTTGGATCGTGTTTGTAATTACGCTGACCAAAAGTATTTGTTAAACGTTCCGGCCAATGTAACTGGAACAAATCAATGTAATCCGTTTGAAGGCGTTTTAACTCTTTATCTACGGCATCTTCTATGGAGGCAAAACCATCCGTTCGAATATGAGAAATGTAATCGCTGTTGCGACCCACAATTTTACTAGCAATAATAACCTTATCGCGGTTTCCGGTTTTCTTTAACCAGGTCCCGATAATTTCGCTAGTGCGTCCTTGTGTTTCGGGACTGGCTGGAACGGGATATAATTCAGCGGTATCAAAAAAATTAACGCCTTGATCTAAGGCATAATCCATTTGGGCATGCCCCTCAGATTCAGTGTTTTGGTTTCCCCAGGTCATAGTGCCCAGGCATATTTTACTTACTTTGATATCCGTGTGTGGAATGGTGGTGTATTTCATATTCTAATGTTTCTTTTTCTTTTTAGCTTTTTTTTGAACGTTTGTAAAGATAAAAAACCTTTTAGTGAATTTCTTCGCTAAAAGGTTTTTATGCGTTAGGGATAGTAGTGGAAAGCCCACAGCGCGGAGCGCGCGGACTTGTAGCGGATAGCCCGACAAGCTCACTTTTTAGCGAGCGAAGTAACGCCCAAATATTATTTGTCGGTAAGCAGCTTGCTCAATTCATCTAGCTTTGGTGCAAGGATCACCTCGATTCGACGGTTCTTGGCGCGACCTTCGGTAGTCTCATTAGTAGCTACTGGAGCGTATTCACCACGACCAGCAGCCGTTAAATTCTCAGGATTAATATAGGGGTTTTCGCGTAAAATATTTACAATCGAGGTAGCGCGCTTGGTAGACAGATCCCAGTTACTGTTAAGAATACCATTGCCCTTATAAGGCACATTATCGGTATGTCCCTCTATGAGTACGGCAATTTCCGGATTGTCGGCCAAAACATTACCCAACTGCTCTACGGCACGGCGACCTTCACTATTTACGGCCCAGCTTCCGGAATCGAAAAGCAACTTGTTCTCCATAGAAACATAAACTTTTCCATTGCGTTGCTCTACTGTTAACCCTTTTCCTTCAAAGTCTGTTAGGGCCTTGGAAATGGCATCTTTTAAAGCCGTCATAGCAGCATCTTTTTTGGCAATCACAGCTTCGAGTTCTGCCACACGGTTTGAGCGTTCTTCCAGGGCATTTTTAAGATTTTCAAGACGTGTTCTTTCTGCTGCCAAAGCTTGTTCCTTAGCTTCAAGGCTGGCTAACAATTCTCGGTTTTTTTGAGAATTTGCAGCGATGGCTGCAGAGCTATTCTTTTCGAGCGCATCATAGGATGCTTTTAAATTATCGTAATTAGAACTTAAAGCGTTGTATTGCATTTGAAGTTTATCGCGTTGCGCGATGGCTTCATCATAAGCTCCCTGTAATTGCTTCAATTCGTTTTCAGAAGCATTTTTAGCTTGATTAAGGACATCGATCTCATCGGATAGTTTCCGGTTTTCCTGCTTTAAATCGGCATACTTTTTTTCTAAATCTTTATACACTTTTGGAGATACACAAGAGGTTAGAACGACTAAAGCGAGGGCTAAAAAAGATAGATTTTTCATGTTGTTTGTGTTTGTTTTTGATATTATTTTTTGAGCTCGACCATAATCGGACAGTGGTCACTGTGAACGGCTTCCGAAAGTATAACGGCTCTTTTAATATTTTCTTGTATGGGGTTGGCTACCATGGCATAATCAATGCGCCAGCCCTTATTATTGGCTCTGGCATTGGCCCTGTAACTCCACCAGCTGTACTCTTGTTTTTCGGGGTGTAGAAAGCGAAACGAATCGGTAAATCCGCTATCGATAAACTCCCCGATCCATTCGCGTTCTTCCGGTAAATATCCGGAAACACCTTTCATTTTGGGGTTATGGATATCAATAGGTTCGTGGCAAATGTTATAATCGCCACAGATAACTAAATTGGGAATGTCTTTTTTTAATTTATCAACGTACTCCTGAAACATGTCCATATAATCGAACTTGTGTTGCAAACGGGCATCATTGGTTCCTGAGGGCAGGTATAAACTCATTACAGAAAAGTTTTCATAATCGGCTCGGATGTTTCGGCCTTCCTTGTCCATGGAATCAATTCCTGTGCCATACTCAACATGTTTCGGTTTTATTTTACTTAAAATAGCAACGCCACTATAGCCTTTTTTTTCGGCACTGAACCAATAGGTGTATTTGTATCCCGCCTCCTCAAAAAGACTCAAATCCAATTGTTCCCTTAAGGCTTTTATTTCCTGTAAACAAACAACATCGGGGTTTGCCGCTTTTAACCATTCTATAAATCCTTTATTTATGGCCGCTCTAATGCCATTTACATTGTAAGATATAATTTTCATTTAAGATACTTTCTGTTTTTAAATATATTGGTTAGTGTCGACTAATATAGTCTGTTTCAGCTAAAATAATTAATGCGTTACATTTACACCATAAATTAAGCGGATTTATCAAAAATATATACGTGCCATTTTATACATTTAGTTGCCACGAATTCGGAATGTATTACTGCTAAAATTGAGATCACCTTTTTAATGATTGCAAATGAGGCCGGTTTTAAACATAATATTTTAAACGATTTTCAGTTTAACTATCACATGAAATATATAAGCGCCTTACTTATTGGTTTTATTGGGTTTTATGCATTCTCGCAAGAGCCTGTTTCCAATTATAAAACGCTTAAAACGGCTGTTCAAGATAGTATTCAGATTGAGAAAGTGAGTATTAATTCTAATTGGTTTTCTGTGAAAGATCTTTCAGGACAAGCTGTAGATTCCAGTTTATATACCATTGATTTTTTAAAGGCTTTATTAGTTTTTAAACAGAAACCTGATACCGACTCTATTCGGGTTCAATATTTAAAATTCCCCGACTTTCTAACCAAGACCTATAAACAATTGGATGAATCGGTGATTGTTGAGAACAATGCCAACCTCAATAAATTGTATTCACTATCACAACCTAATACCACAAGTAACTTTGTCCCCTTCGATGGTTTAACCACCTCGGGAAGTATTTCACGTGGGGTCACTATAGGGAATAATCAAAACTCTGTTCTGAACAGTGAACTCGATCTTCAAATTACCGGAAAATTAAATGATAAGGTCTCCCTTCGGGCTTCCATTCAGGATGCTAATATTCCACTCCAGGAAAGTGGCTATTCGCAGCGTCTCGATGAGTTCGATCAGGTATTTATTGAATTATTCAGTGAAAAATGGAACATTCGGGCCGGCGATATAGACCTTCAAAATAACAACAGTTATTTCATGAATTTTTCCAAACGCGTTCAAGGCCTATTGGTAAATGCGAATCTTGGAAGTGAAAGTTCAAAAACCCGGCTTTTCGCCTCGGGCGCTATGGTTAGGGGTCAGTTCACCTCGAGTCAGTTTACCGCTCAGGAAGGGAATCAGGGACCATACAAATTGCAAGGACCAAACGGCGAATTATATGTGCTGATAGTGTCGGGCAGTGAAACTGTTTATGTAAATGGTGTGCCTTTACAACGTGGTGAAGACAAAGATTATATTATCGATTACAATGCCGGTGAAATTATTTTTAATGCCACATATCCTATCACTTCCGAAATGCGAATTACTGTAGATTATCAGTATAGTGAACGTAATTATTCGCGCTTTGTAACTTATGCCGGAGGTGAGCTCAATTCAGAAAAACTGAGCTTTGGTGTTTCGGTGTATTCCGAAAATGATGCTAAAAATCAAGCTTTGCAGCAGAACCTTTCTGATTCTCAGATCGGGGTTTTAGCCAATGCCGGCGACGACGAAAGTTTAATGTTGGCCCCCTCTGAAGTTCTTGAGAATTATTCAGAGAACAGGATCTTATATAAAAAAGAACTCATTGACGGCGTTGAAGTTTTTGTGTTTTCTAACAATCCGGACGACGAATTGTATCGTGTTACCTTTACGCAGGTTGGTGCTAATCAAGGGGACTATGTTTTAAGTAATTCAAACACCATTAATAATATTTATGAATACGCAGGCTTGAATCAAGGTAACTTCGCTCCGGTGATAAAACTGGTGGCTCCTAAAAAATTACAAATAGCCAATATACGAGGCCTTTATACCCCTAATGAAAGAACCAAAATTAGTTTTGATGGTGCTGGAAGCAAAAGTGATCTTAACCTTTTTTCCAATTTGGACGACGCCAATAATGATGGCTTCGCCGGAAAAATAAGTATTGAAAAACAACTCGTGAAAAAAGATAGCCTTTGGAATTTAGATGCCTTTGTGACCACCGATTTTATCGATAAAGATTTTAGAACGATACAAATTCTGTACAACGCCGAATTTAACAGGGATTGGAATTTAAATCTGTCCAGAGCACCACAGGCCCTCGGTGAGCTAGGGAATCAAACCTTTTTTAAATCGGGAATGCGGATGCATCATCATGAAAAAGGCTATTTGAATTATCAGTTCGAACATCTCAACTATTCTGAAGGATTTAATGGAAATCGGCAGCTTTTGAACACCGATTTACGATTGAACCATTTTCAAATAAACTCGTTTTCCAGCTATTTAAAAACAAATTCTATACTTACAACCTCGAGTTTTTTACGATCACATAATCGTTTGGCTTATAGTTTTAAGAAAAGCTGGGTTGGGACGAAACTAGCCGTGGAACATAATGAACAAAAAGTGATTGCAAACGACAGCCTAACACCGATAAGTCAAAAATTTTCTTCTTACGAACTTTTTTATGGCATTGGCGATAGCACGAAAGTTTTTGCTCAGGTTGGTTATAAAAACCGTGTGAACGATAGTATTCGCAATAATCGTTTACAGCGTGTTAACCGCTCGAACACGTTTTATATTAATTCTCAATTAATTCAAAATACCAAAACCAAATTAATGGTGTTCGCGAATTATCGACAACTTAATTACCACGAAACCGGCATTCCCAATGAACGTTCTTTAAATTCACGCCTGTTATTCAGTCAAAATTTCTTTAAAAATATCCTGCTTTGGAATACGGTTTATGAAACAAATTCCGGAACCTTACCGCGCCAGGATTTTACCTATGTGGAAGTGGAAGCCGGACAGGGGGCATACACCTGGATCGATTATAACGGAAATAATATTCAGGAACTAGAAGAGTTTGAGCTTGCCCAATTTCAGGACCAAGGAAAATATATCCGGGTATTATTACCGAATCGTGTGTTTATAAAAACCCATCAAAACAGACTGAGCCAAACACTTACACTGAACCCGAGTTCGTGGGCCGTGAGTAAGAATAAATCACAGAAATTTTTGTCTCATTTTTATAATCAAAGCAGTTATTTGATCGATCGTAAAATAGAGCGTCAAGGGAATACCTTTAATTTAAACCCCTTTGTTTCAGATGTTGATAATCTTCTTGGGCTCCAATTGAATTTTAGAAATGTTTTATTTTTTAATCGTGGAAAACAAAATTACACAACATCGTATACCTTGATCAATAATCAAACACGACGTGTGTTGTCTATTGGGGCCATTACCACGAGTTTAAATAGTCACCAATTCAATTTCAACCATAAAATTTCAGGGAATTGGTTAATCAATATACTGAGCGCCTTTGGGACAAATGAAAGTACCAGTGAAAACTTTGCCAATCGCAGTTTTAATTTTAACGAGGCCCTATTTAATCCAAAGTTGTCCTATTTATTTAACGACAACTCCCGTTTTGATGTATTCTTTCAACAATCATCAAAAGATAATACCATCGGAAATCTAGAAGCCTTACAACAACAGAAATACGGGATGTCATTTTCATTTGCTGATCCTAAAACCGGCGCTATTAATGGCGAGTTAAACTATTTTTCAAACGCGTTTACTGGCAATGCCAATACACCTGTTGCCTACCAAATACTTGAAGGCCTACAGCCAGGAAAAAACTTTACCTGGAGTTTATTAGCACAGAAAAAGCTAACGGATTTTTTGGATCTGAATTTGAGTTATTTCGGCAGGAAAACACCAACAAGTAAAACCATCCATACAGGATCTGTACAACTTAAAGCCTATTTTTAAAGGAAATATTATCCACCCTTTTAGTAACCTCAATAATGGTATTTACGGCTTGAGTATAAAACGCAGGTTGTATTTTTATATAATCGTCTGTTGGTTGATGATAATCTTCATGGTCTTCCACACCAAAATAAAGAAAGGGAATGCCCTTTTTAAAGAAAGGTCCATGATCTGAGGAATAAACCCAATTATCCAGTCCGTCGTAACCATCGTGACCTGGTGTGAGTTTAATTTCATCATTAAAATGATAGCCCACGATATTTTCTTTTAATTGTTCGTTTGATCTGGATCCAACGACAAAAAGTTCGTTATTAACACTTCTACTTATCATATCCATATTAATATTCAAAACAATATTTTGTTCTTCCACTACAGGGTTTTTTACGAAGTAATTAGATCCTTGCAAATCCAATTCTTCGCCATCGAAACATGCAAGAATAATGGAATGTTTTAGCGGGTGATCAAAAAAATATTTAGCCATTACAAGCAATGCGCTGGTGCCCGAGGCGTTATCATCAGCACCATTGTATATATTCCCGTATTTTACACCTTCATGATCGTAATGAGCACTTATTACAATGTATTTATTTTTATAAGTAGTACCCTGAATGACTCCTAAAACATTGGTTCCTTTATAGCTCTTCCCTTTATGGTCAAAAAAAAATGTTTGCTCGTAGGTCTCTTTTTTTAAGGCCCTAATTCCCGTTTTGTTAAAAGTATTGATTAAATAATTTTTAGCTTTAATACCACCCTTTGTACCGGTGCGACGCCCTTGAAAAGCGTCTGAAGATAAATTTTGGATATTTCGAAGAAGTTCCTGCGGATTAAAATAGTCAGAATGAATTTTGGGTGATCCTTTTTGTGCTGAAACACTTAAACATAAACTAAAAAGGAGGTAATACAAAAAGTTTCTCAGCATGCAGTCAAAATTACGAATGGAATAAATATACAATTTAAAAATTGAAGTTTTATGCGGTAAAAACAAATCAAAGCTGTAAAAAGTATTAAAATGAAAAATGGAGTTTGAGCATTATTGATTATTCCGAATGTTGGACCGGTGGAAACTCACCAATATTAATTCTTTCAAAAAAACCTAAGTTAAATAAAAGAGCTTTATGGTTTTCAATATAACCAGCTAGGTTAGTTTACAATTATTTCATTTTTGCTATTAATTAAAGTTTCGTTTTACTAAAAAGTAAGATAAAAACAGCTGGTTTGAGACAGATCAAATAGTATTATAATTATTTTGAAAGAAAATAATTATTTATTGTACGAATTTATGGAATTTATTTATATATTCGCTTCAGAGAAAGATTACATTTTTCAAAACCACCTATCGCAATCCTATTAATTAGGTTGCAAACCACCTTCAAAATATATAAACCATCAAAATTAACCGATAATTCCGGTTGATCATTTGGTATGGCTATTCGAAATGATTTAACCTTAGATAAAACAGAATAGTCTAACTTAAATTTAAATACTTATGAAAGCATTGAAATCAAACAAAATGGAAAAAATTGATTTAGATTCAGTGAAAAAATTTGAAATTGAAGAATTAGAAGAAAGATTAGAAATGACTACTTCTAAAGGTGATGGAGAATGGTCGACAGAGGATACAAATAATGATGGTCGGGACGAAACGATACAGTATTCATGGGATTGGTAAAATTAACGTATGAAGAATTTTATCTTAATAATGTTCCTGACATTTGTTAATAATATTTTAGGGCAAAATAAAATTGAAGGGCAAATTATTTCTGATAACAATGAGATTTTGCCCTTTTCAAATATTAGATTAAAACAATCGTCAATAGGCACTTACTCAAATAGTGAAGGCAAATTTATTTTAAATTTTGATGAAATACATTTGAAGGACACTCTAGTTGTTTCCCATATTGGCTTCAATGACTATGAAAATATTCTGAAAACTATTCTTGAAAATAATACTGTAAATTTCAAACTACAGGAATCTTCAATAGAATTAGATGAAATTATCCTAGAAAATATAAATTCAAAAGAAATTTCAAAAAATGCGTTCTCTAAATTAAATACAAACCATCTCCCTCAAAATTATGATGTATTTTTTAGAAGTTATGAGTCAAAGGATGGCGTTTGGAGAGGTTTTATTGAAGCTTCATTATTGGTTGAAAATGCTAAATTAAGTTTTGAAAAAGAAAACATAAGCATTTACGTAAAAGAAATTAGAAAAAGTAAAGATTTGTTTAAAAGTTCAAACACAAAAGTATCTCCCTATAGTAATTTTAAATATTTGTTACTTTTTAATCCCAATAGGTGTAATTATTCATTCAAAGGTGTTGTTAAACAAAATGGGCGAGATATATACCAAATATCATTTATATCTAACAACAATGTGTTTGAAGGAAATCTATTTATTGACAAGAAAACACATGGATTCTATAAAATTGCATATAAAGGCACTGAAAAATCTAATTCTAAATACCGAAAGAGGGAAAATGAAATTAATGGTGAAAAAGTTAAAACGTACTTAACCTATGGTAAATGGGAAGTAGAAATGACTTTTAGAAACAAAAAAGAAAAGTTTGAATTTGAAAGTATTAAGTATAGTATAACTAGAAATACTTTTAATAGAAAGAATAAAAGTACACCATTATTTGTGCACAATATAATTGCTGAATCATATTTTTCTGAATCTACAGGAAAGCCTAAAGACAAAAGTTTATTAAGTCCAGGTAAAAACATTTATGAATTAGAAAAAACATATGACCCAGCTTTTTGGGAAAAGTACAATGCCGTAATTAGAGATTCTTTGCAAGCAAGTATAATTAATTTACTAGAGGAAAAATGAATCCTACTATTATTAAAAGTTATGTTATAAATGAGATTACCAAACTTAATTTACACCCAAATCAGCTTAATCTTTTAAAGGATTTAAAAAAAAAAAACAATCAACTAATTTATACATGTATTTGCCAGCTATTTACGCTAGCCCTTTCAAGTGTACAAATGTTGAGGTTATTAAACAACTTTGTTTTTCCTCCTATCTTTATTATTTATCTATTATTTTTTCAGATAAAGTATTAGATAACCAAGTTGTTAATTCGCTTGAAATGAAAAACCATATTTTGTTGTCTCAATCACTGCAATCATATGCAATACAATCTTTACAAAATATTTTTGAAAGAGGTTCAAAGTTTTGGGAATTCTTTAATTTACGTAATAGTGAGTGGCTTGACTCTGTTTATAATGAAAATGAGCAGGACTTTGATATCACTATAACTAATTACACAAAACATGTAATATCAAAAGTTTGTATTGGTAAACTATCAATTGATGCCATTTATGTAATTGAAAATCAAAAAAATAAGGTCTTACACCAAAGGTTTATTGATTTATATGAAATGTTTTATGTATCATATCAAATTCTTGATGATATAGACGACTTTGAAGAAGATTACGATAATAATCAAATCAATATTGCAAAAGACAAAACGCTTAAATTAATAAACTCCAGACAATTAAATATAACTAGTAAAAAAGAGATTAAATCTATTTTCTACTAGTTATATTTAATGATTTAATCAATTATGCTATTCAGAATATAGAGCAATGTATCAACTCTCTAGAGAAAGAAGATCTTCCTTTTATTTTAATGAGGGCAAAAAAGCTTGTGAATAATTTGTATTCAAAAAAGGAAACGTTTGCTAAGTTCATTCATGAAAATTACTCAAATAAGCCTTTAATAAAACTTGATAATAATATATTAAACAAGGAACTAAAATTATCACTCAATTACCTTGTGGATAATTGGGAAAAGGGCTTTTATAAATTAAAACACAAAATGTATTTTTCTCCACAGCTCGGATTTAAATCAACACCTCTACAAGTTGGGGATATTTTCCAAAGAGCAATAATAGCAACACATTTTAAAACTATTGTCAATAATATAGATGCCTATGAACTAAAAGACATTATTAATTTTGAAAAAGAATACCTAAAAAGTAATAAATACAATGAAGTTGGTTGGAAGTATTTTCCTGATTTATTGGAATTACCTTGTGACTCTGATGATTTAGCACAAATCATGCAAGTTTTCACGGGTAGCAATCAGGAAGAAATAGAAAGTTTATTTAAAACTCCCCTGACTAAACTACTAAAAAATTCAAATGAACCTTTATTTAAAACTTGGATATATTCTACTGAGAACAATGAGTTAGAGATGCAAAGCACAAAAAATGAATGGGGAGACACCCATGATGTTGATGTTATTTCGAATATTGGATATGCAATTTTTAGTAATCTAAACGTTTTAAACTTTTTAGTTCGAAATAAAAGTCTTGAAATACTAAAGAAGAACGCCATTTTTGTGTCTAACAGACAACATAAAAAAGGATATTGGGAATCAACATGGTATGATGATGTTTATTATGGGACATATGTTTCTACGAGGTTTTTGAATAGTTTCCAACAGCATAGTGATTCAGTTGATAAAGCATTGATGTTTTTAAAGAAAAACCAAAATGTGAATGGAAGTTGGGGTAATTTGAAGAAAAAAAACTTATTAAACACCGCAATTGTCCTCCTAACTTTTTATGAATCAAAAAAAGAAGAATCATATAAAGAAGCTATTGTTAAAGGAGCAGAATATATATTATCAAATAAAAATATTGATGGCTCTTACAGCTCAGATAATTTTATAAAAATGGAAGTTGGAAGATCAAAAGATCTCCCAAATAAGATTTTATATTATAAAAGTGATGTTCTGACTACAAGCTATTGTTTAACAGCTTTAAGTTATGTGTACAGAAAAGAAACATAGTTCAATTACTATTAGAAATGAGTTTTTAATTTTCAAAAAAAGCAAGGATAAATTTATACTAGAAATTCTTTCGCAAAATCGATTTTTTATAATCGATACAATTACATTAAGAGTCATAAAACTATGGAGCACAAACAATTGCCTAGACACTACCATGAGCGAATTATTTATTAAAACAAATGTAGAAAGCCACTTAATTGAATTCAAGGATAGCACCATTTTTAAAGCATTGTATCAAAATAACATAACACACTATTCACTGCAAAATTATTTAAAATTAAAGTTTATTCTTTTTCCTCGGAATTCAACTTTATTTATAGCAAAATTTCTAAAAAAATTAATTAACCCAGTTACCTGTGCTTCATTTTTCTTCTTTTTCCTAATTATCTTATACTTAAACGCTAAAACAGTTTCAAATAGCCAGCCGCTAAAAGCTTTTTGGTTTGGGATATACTTGGTCTTGCTGGTAATATTTCATGAGTTTGGCCACGTTTCAGCACTTTATAAATTCACAAAAGAATCTTCAAGTATTGGCTTTGGCATATACCTAATAAGCCCTGTATTATTTGCAGATGTTACTAAAGCTTGGTCGCTTAATAAGTATAAAAGGATTATAATAAATGTAGCAGGCATTTATTTTGAATTTATTTTTTTAATAATTGTTTCTGTTATATTAATAATAAACTCTATAAGTATTAATAATTTAATAATTCTGTTTTTTATTAGGTGTCTATTTAATTTGAATCCTTTTTTTAGAACTGATGGATATTGGATAGTTTCGGATTATTTTGAAATACCGAATTTGAAGTTAAAGTCTATTACTCAAATTAAAAGGTTTTTATCTCCAAATAGAAAACATTATGACCTGAATTATTTTCTAATTTTTTATTCCTTAATTAGTTATGTAATCATAACTTTTTTTGTGGGTAAAATAATTATTTCAAAGTATTCTAATATTATTGATTTCCCATCAAAAATTTTAAAATTGTTTAAAGGAAATTTAAGCATGGATTATTTTATTGAAAATTACTTCATTGTAATAGTCATTTATATACTCGCTATTCATTTGATATTAAAAAAAATAACTTTAAAATATTTAAAAAAATAATTTGGGTTAATCGCAATATTTCCTAAAGTAATCTGAAATGAGCTTTAATTTTTTTGATAAGCCCACCATAAATCACCAAAAAATCAGTGATCATTTCCGGTAACAGTTTAAGTATGAATACCTATCATGGTGGTTATACCGCATTAAAAGGATTGCTTTTAAAATCACTTTCAGACTATGATTGGGTGTCAAACTTTGGCTTGGGCCCATTCAATAAACAAATCAAAGCTGTAAAAAGTATTAAAATGAAAAATGGAGTTTGAGCATTATTGATTATTCCGAATGATGGCCAGGTACAGAGTTATCTGTTCAAAAATTAAAACAAAAAAAAGTCTGATGGAGAACATCAGACTTTTTATTTTATAGTTTTCCGCCTTGAGCTTATTTCAAAGACGCTTTTAAATATTCTCTATTCATACGGGCAATGTTCTCTAAAGAAATCCCTTTAGGACATTCCACTTCGCAAGCTCCGGTATTGGTACAGTTCCCAAAACCTTCCACATCCATTTGTTTTACCATATTAAGCACACGGTCTGTCGCTTCAATTTGTCCTTGAGGTAACAAGGCAAACTGTGAAACTTTAGCCGACACAAAAAGCATCGCAGAAGAGTTTTTACAAGTTGCTACACAAGCTCCACAACCGATACAGGTTGCTGCATCAAAGGCCTTATCAGCATTCCCTTTTTTAACGGGAATTCCGTTAGCATCTTGGGTATTTCCTGAGGTATTTACAGAAATAAATCCGCCGGCTTGTTGCACACGGTCGAAAGAAGACCGATCTACTATCAAATCCTTAACTACAGGAAAGGCGTTTGCTCTCCACGGTTCAATATGAATGGTATCACCATCTTTAAAGCTTCGCATGTGCAACTGACAAGCTGTTATTTTGGTTTCTGGTCCGTGCGCTCTTCCGTTTATGAACAACGAACAGGATCCACAAATACCTTCTCTACAATCATGATCGAAAGCTACGGGTGATTCACCTTTTTCAATTAATTCTTGATTTAGAACGTCAAGCATTTCTAAAAATGACATATCAGGAGAAATATCACTTACCGGATAGGTAGCCATTTGCCCTTTGTCGTTAGCATCTTTTTGACGCCATATTTTTAACGTTAAATTCATTTCAATGTTTTTATTTGTAACTTCTCTCTTTCACTTGAATATTTTCATAATCCAGAGCTTCTTTGTGAAGCACTGCATCACTTGGTTTTCCTTTATATTCCCAGGCTGACACAAACTGGAATTCTGGTCGGCGCAACGCTTCTCCACCCTCAGTTTGATATTCTTCTCTAAAATGTCCGCCTGCTGATTCTTCGCGCTCTAAGGCATCTTTGGCAAATAATTCGCCAAGTTCTAAGAAATCTGCAACGCGTCCTGCCTTAGCTAATTCTTCATTATACTCCTCCGCAGTTCCGGGAACCAGAACATCTTTATGGAATTCTTCACGTAATTTGGCAATTTCTGCGATAGCCTCTTTAAGCTCTTCAGCTTTTCTAGACATACCACATTTATTCCACATGATCTTTCCTAAACGCTTGTGGAAATAATCTACTGATTTCGTTCCCTTATTATTGATCAAAGCATCAATACGTTCTTTTACGTTTTTCTCGGCTTCATCAAATTCTTTAGTATCTGTTGGAATATCACCGGTTCGAATATCATCGGCTAGGTAATCCCCGATCGTGTAAGGCAATACAAAATAACCATCGGCCAAGCCCTGCATTAAAGCTGATGCCCCTAATCGGTTAGCACCATGATCGGAGAAATTCGCTTCCCCAACCGCATATAAACCAGGAACTGTAGTCATTAAATTATAATCAACCCAAAGACCACCCATCGCGTAATGTACTGCCGGGTAGATCATCATTGGCGTTTCATACGGATTCTCATCCACGATCTTTTCGTACATCTGGAACAGGTTACCATACTTACTTTCTACAATCTGAGTTCCTAATTTTTTAACGACCTCCATGTCATCTGAATCCAAACCTTTTACGTGTGCTTGCTCTTTTCCGTAACGAACGATCGCTGATGAAAAATCAAGGTAAACGGCTTCACCGGTCCTGTTTACACCATAGCCGGCATCACAACGTTCTTTAGCTGCTCTAGATGCCACATCACGAGGCACAAGATTTCCGAAGGCCGGATAACGACGCTCCAGATAATAATCTCTATCGTCCTCAGCTATTTGTGTTGGTTTTAGTTTTCCTGCGCGAACGGCTTCAGCATCTTCTTTCTTTTTAGGCACCCAAATACGTCCGTCATTTCTTAAAGACTCAGACATGAGCGTCAATTTTGATTGGTGGTCTCCGGAAACTGGAATACAGGTAGGGTGAATTTGTGTGTAACACGGATTAGCAAAGAAAGCACCACGTTTATGGGCTTTCCAAGCGGCACTCACATTACTTCCCATGGCGTACGTTGACAAGTAAAACGCATTACCATAACCTCCCGAAGCCAATACGACCGCGTGAGCTGAGTGACGTTCAATTTCTCCGGTAACTAAATTTCTTGCAATGATCCCTCGGGCTTTTCCATCAACAATAACGACATCTAACATTTCATGACGCGAATACATCTTGATTTTTCCACGAGCAATCTGACGGTTCATGGCCGCATACGCACCCAACAACAGTTGCTGCCCTGTTTGCCCTTTGGCATAAAAGGTACGCGACACCTGCACACCACCAAAAGAGCGGTTGTCTAGCAGACCTCCATATTCTCTTGCAAAAGGTACACCCTGTGCCACACACTGATCAATAATATTCGTTGACACCTCAGCAAGTCGGTATACGTTAGCTTCGCGCGAACGATAATCACCCCCTTTTACAGTATCATAAAATAAGCGGTAGGTCGAGTCACCATCGCCTTGATAATTCTTTGCGGCATTTATTCCGCCTTGAGCGGCAATAGAATGTGCTCGACGAGGAGAATCCTGAAAACAGAACGATTTTACATTATAACCCAACTCAGCTAAAGTAGCTGCTGCAGAACCTCCGGCTAATCCCGTTCCAACAATAATGACATCAATCAATCGCTTATTTGCCGGGCTAACCAGTTTAATATCGTTTTTATGTTTTGTCCATTTGTCCGCTAAGGGGCCATCTGGTATTTTGGAATCTAATATTGACATATTCGTTATGTTGTTTTAGTGGGAAAAATGATGAAATAAGGCTATAAAAATAAATCCTAACGGAATGCCGATCGCATAAACACGGCTAAAGCCTTTTAATCCTTTTACATACTTATTATTGGCCCCTAGTGATTGGAATGCCGAGTTAAAACCGTGAAGCAAATGCAGGCTCAGTAGAACAAAGGCTAAAACATAAACGCCAACACGCCATGGGCTTTCAAATTTATGAACCGTCTCGGTGTAGTACCGTAAACTTTCACCTCCATCCAAGAGTCCACTCATATCGCCCTGAATATATTTAGTATTCATTTCTGGAATCCAAAAATCTATAAAATGCAACACAAGGAAGGCCAAAATAACTGCACCACTCAGCAACATATTACGACTCATCCAAGTAGAATTACCTCCAGGATTTGAATTCACATAGCTAATTTTTCGGGCGCTTCTGTTCTGAAATTCTAGCACAAAACCCATCACAAAGTGAAACACAACACCAAAGATCAAGATGGGTTGCATTAGAAATTGGATCACCCAATTCGTTCCCATAAAATGAGAGGCCGAGTTAAAAATATCTTCACTGAAAACAGATAGAAAATTGATTGAAAAATGTAATATTAAAAAGGACATTAGTAAAAAGGCTGACAGCGACATGGCCACCTTTTTTCCTATCGAAGATTTTAAAAATCCGCTCATTATTTTGTAGTTAAATTAAGTTTAGCAAAGGTACACTAGTATTGTATTTTTGACAAATTCCAAGCCCCTTGTTTAGTTATTTAGAATGATTTTACATTAAAACAAAACCGGCATTAAAAATACTGAAAAATTATAACTTAAAGTTTCTGTTTTTAATGAAATAAAAGAATTAAAAGATGAAAAAAACCCATTAAATATCACGAAAATCATCCCCAATATACATGTTTAGTTTTGTACTTTTAAGGATTGAAAAAATAACAGTAAAAATTCGATATGAAATACCATCCAATAGACAAAAATTTATTTGTTAAGAACCGTAAAAATTTCGCCTCAGAAATGAAATCGAATAGTTTAGCGGTTTTTAATTCGAATGATATCTACCCAATAAGTGCAGACAGCACAATGCCATTCCAACAGCATCGGGATATTTTTTATCTGAGTGGTGTTGATCAGGAAGAAAGTATTTTAGTCATTTTTCCAGATTGTCCCAATAAGAAACACCGGGAATTACTTTTCTTAAAGGAGACCAATGATCATATTGCGGTTTGGGAAGGTGAAAAATTAACTAAAGAAAAAGCTTTTGAGGTGAGCGGGGTTAAAACCGTTTACTGGCTGAAAGATTTGGAGAAGATCATGTTCGAGTTAATGACACAGTGCGATACGGTATATATCAACACCAACGAACACTACCGAGCTAATGTGGAGACCGAAACCCGGGAAGACCGTTTTACAAAATGGCTAAAATCAACTTATCCGGCACATGCGGTAGCGAAAAGCGCTCCTATTTTACAACGCTTGCGCTCGGTAAAAGACCCCATTGAGATCGATATCATGCAGCAAGCTTGTAACATCACGGAAAAAGGGTTCAGACGTATTTTAGATTTTGTAAAACCCGGTGTTTGGGAATACAATATTGAAGCCGAGTTCATGCATGAATTTTTAAATAATCGCTCCAAAGGATTTGCCTACAGCCCCATTGTGGCGTCAGGCAATAATGCCAATGTACTTCATTACGTTGAAAATAATCAGGAGTGTAAAGCCGGCGATTTGATTTTACTAGATATCGGGGCAGAATATGCCAACTACTCCAGCGATATGACGCGGACCATTCCCGTTTCCGGAAAATTTTCCAAGCGTCAAAAAGAGGTTTATAACGCTGTAAATCGCGTTAAAAATGAGGCTACGAAACTTCTGGTTCCAGGAACGCTTATCGGAGAATACCACAAAGAAGTTGGTAAACTAATGACCGCTGAACTTTTGGGATTAAAACTTTTAGATAAGGCCGATGTTCAAAATGAAGATCCCGATTGGCCAGCTTACAAAAAATATTTCATGCACGGTACTTCACATCATATTGGTTTAGATACCCATGATTATGGAATTTTAACCGAGCCGATACAGGCCAACATGGTATTTACCGTAGAGCCCGGAATTTACATTCCAGACGAAGGTTTTGGTATTCGTTTGGAGGATGATGTTGTGATTCAGGAATCCAGCGAACCTTTCAACTTGATGCGGAACATTCCTATTGATGCTGATGACATAGAAAGCATTATGAATTCATAAAAAAAAGGGCGCTCAAAGCGCCCTTTTTCCAGCTATTAATTCAACAAATTTAAACCGCTGCTAATGCAAAGACATAGTCGTTGAGTTTTTGCAGGGTTCCCACTTTGTCGGTGGTATTGATAAGTAAAGATATATTGTTATTACTACCGCCATAGGAGATCATCCGAATTTTTACATCACGTAATATTTGGAACAACCTGTAAGTCTCATTATGATTTACAATAGCGTGTCCAACCAAACATACGATACTTTGGTTTTGATCAACTTCAATGGTAGCAAATTTTTCAAGCTCTGCTAATATTTTATCCAGATTTTTAGTATCATCTATAGTCAGGGAAACGGCCACCTCTGAAGTGGTTATCATATCTATAGACGTCTCATAAACTTCAAAAATTTCAAAGACTCTCTTCAAGAAACCGTGTGCCTGAAGCATGCGACCTGATTTGATCTTAATAGCTGTAATGCCATCTTTGGCCGCTATAGCTTTAACACCATTTTCAGAGGTAGTATCGGAAATAAGAGTACCATAAGCCGAAGGATCCATAGTGTTTTTCAAACGTACAGGAATGGCATCAGCACGAACCGGTAATACCGTTTGCGGGTGTAAAATTTTAGCACCAAAATAAGCCAACTCTGCAGCCTCGTCAAAAGATAAATTTGCAATAGGGTGCGTTCCTTCAACACATCTGGGATCATTATTATGCATCCCATCAATATCTGTCCAGATCTGAACTTCTTCAGCCTGAATCACCGCACCAATAATCGTTGCTGTATAATCACTACCACCACGTTGTAAATTTGAAATTTTATTCTCATGATTTAAACAAATAAATCCTTGTGTAATATAAATAGTAGCAGGTTCAACATTTTTGAATTCGTTTTCAAAAGCAGACTTGATTACTGGCAAATCAGGTTCGTTCGCAGTATCAATACGCATAAAATCCAGAGCAGGAAGCAGGGTTGATGATATGCCTTCCTGATTCAAATAATTATTAAACATATAAGTAGAAAGCAGTTCTCCCTGAGCCAAAATAGTATTTTCCACGTCTTTTGAATACATCTGCGTACATAAATCTTTTAGTCCCTTAAAACGTTCCTGAACATAAATTTTAGTTTGGTCATTAAGAACCGAATTATGCAACAAGGCGTCCACGGTTTTTAAATAATGACCTTCAAGCTCATTGATGCGATCAATAGCCGCTGCTGTTTTCCCTGAAGCAATAGTTTGGGCAATAGAAACTAAGGTATTAGTTGTTCCCGACATGGCGGAAAGTACGACAATTTTAGGCACACCATCATTTATGATATCTTTCACATGCGCCATATTTTCAACAGAACCTACTGAGGTGCCACCAAATTTTAAAACCTTCATTTATCAGTTGTTTTAAATTTTCATAATGAATTGAAAAGCAAAACTATAACCTCTCTTCACAAAAACACTATTTATTGAAAAAAAAGTTTATTTTTGCACATAGTGTTAAATATTTAACAATAAAGAACTTTTTATAACATGAAAACGGTATCACATTGTGTCGAAGATATATTAATTACACAACCTTATCTTGAAGAAGCCTTGTCTCGGAACATTATTAATTTTAGCGCCTTGGCTCTTGAACTTACGGAGCCCATTAGTAACATGCTTAAAAAGGACGTAAAACCGGGTGCTGTTATGATGGCCTTACGCCGCTATAATCCACCACCAACTCTTGGTAACTCTCTTAAAATGAAACGCGTTATTGAAAACTTAGGAGATATTACGGTGCGTTCCAATTTAACAGATTTTACCATTCGAAATTCCGATACCATTATCGACAATCACGCGAAGATCTTAGATCGTATCAATCAGGAATCCAAGTTGTTTTACACCTTTACACGTGGTATTCATGAGAGCAACATCATTGTGTCGAGTAGTTTGAACGATTTTATTCAGGAGTCATTAGCCAACGAACACTTTTTGGCGACCCAGGAAGGCTTGTCGGCCATAAGTGTGAATCTCCCTCAAAATAATTCAAAAATTGCAGGACTGTATTACCATTTTTTCAAGCGCCTTGCCTGGGAAGGAATTGTACTTTACGAAGTACTATCGACCACCAACGAATTTACAATTTTAGTCGAGGAGGAATATGTTGATAAAGCTTTCAGTGCTATCAAAAAAGTAAAATCTTAAATAGGTTATTATTTTAAAATTCTTATTCAAGAGCCCTATCTTTGTAGACGCTATGAATAATCAAAGCTTTGTATATAAGGGTATTAACATTTCCTACACAGACGATGGTACTGGTGAGGTTTTAGTATTACTTCATGGGTTTTTGGAAACCAAAAATATATGGGAACCTTTCATTTCTGATTTTACCAAATCCCACCGCCTGATCACCATCGATTTACTCGGTCATGGTGAAACAGGATGCTTAGGTTACATACATACTATGGAGCAGATGGCTGATCCCGTTATCGCACTTCTTGAAAACCTTGGTATTAAAAAATGTATCATTTTAGGACATTCTATGGGCGGATACGTTGCCTTGGCTTTCGCCGAAAAGCGTCCCGACTTTGTTGTTAAATTAGGCTTGATCAATTCTACTTCCCAAGAAGACTCCATGGAACGGAAACAGAACAGGGATCGTGCTATTTTGGCTGTTAAAGACAACCCGAAGCGTTTTATTCGTATGGGTATTCCTAATTTATTTTCACCGGACAATATTGAGGTATACTCAAAAGCTATTGCACACATTACAGAAGAGGCCCTTAAAACACCCGTACAAGGAATTATTGCGGCTTTGGAAGGAATGAAGATTCGTCCGGAGCGCTCATCCTTCCTCACAAATTTAAACCGACCAAAACTGATGATAGCCAGCAAAAAAGATCCGGTTTTAGATTTTAAAGCTTTGAAAAAAGAAGCTGAAGAAGCCAAGATGAATCTGGTTGTTTTTCCTGACGGGCACATGAGTTTCGTAGAAAATAAAATCAAATTCCTACATCAAATTGTGCATTTCATCGAATAAATTATACTTTTTATCGTTTTTTTGGATTTTTTTACTAGCTTTAGACACTAAAATCTGCCAAAATGAGAAAACATGCCCACCACACCCCGTTTTTTCCAAAAATGTATTGCTCCGTTTTTGGACATAATTATCAGGTTTCAAAAAAAGTAACCTACCATGTTAAAGAGTATACCTGCTGCAACTGCAAAAAACAGCTAACCACAAACAGTAATGGCAACCTCACTGAGTTAACACCTAAGTTCAAGGAGATTAATGCGATCCTGGAACGTATTCACCACAACCGTGCATTACGTTCAAAGGAAAAAACGATCGCTTCATCGATTTATTAATGTTGCCGTTCATCGATTATAAATGTTTTTTATACTTTTAAGTTCCTCTCCTTAAAGTTGAACTAATAAATTAAGAAAGTACATGGGAAACATTAATTGCAAGATGTTCGGGCATCAGTTTAAAGTAACTCGAGAAGTCACCTATCATGTTAAAGAATATACTTGTAAACGTTGTAAAAAACAATATACCACAAACAGCAACGGCAACCTTACAGAGCTTACTCCAAAATTTAGAGAAATTAACGACGTTCTAGAACGCATCCATCAGAATCGTGCTGCGAATCGCATTAGAGCTAAAGCTAAAGCACCCCAGGAGCTCCTTGTGTTTAGTCATTAAAGTTTTTCCAACCCTGAGCCTTAATAGGAATTTTTGTTTCGGCTCGTGTTATAAGGTTTATGCCTTCTCTTTCCTCTTCCATATAACCAATCACAGAAAGATTAGGGTTCCCTTTGATTTTATCGTAATCCTCCTGAGACATCGTAAATAACAATTCGTAATCCTCACCACCGTTCAAGGCCACTGTGGTACTATCAATATCAAATTCTTCACAGGTTGAAATAAGTGCCGGATCTATCGGAATTTTAGTCTCATAAAGCACACACCCCACCTTACTTTGGGTACATAAATGAATAATCTCTGAAGATAAGCCATCACTAATATCGATCATGGATGTAGGTTTTACTCCCAATTTTTCAAGTAGTTCTACGATGTCCTTTCGGGCTTCCGGTTTTAATTGTCGTTCTATTAAATAGGTGTACGGACTTAAATCAGGTTGGTTCTGTGGATTTACTTTAAACACTTCTTTTTCACGCTCGAGAACTTGCAGGCCCATATACGCAGCACCTAAATCGCCGCTAACGACAAGTAAATCTTTTGGTTTTGCCTGATTTCGGTAAACAACTTTTTTCGCATCGGCTTTACCTAAAGCCGTGATCGAAATGAGAAGGCCCTTGGTTGACGAGGTAGTATCACCACCAACAACATCAATGTTATAAACCTTAGCAGCTGTTTCAATACCTGCATAAAGTTCCTCCAAGGCTTCTAGAGGAAAACGGTTGGAGACTGCAATGGAGACCGTAACTTGAGTCGCCATAGCATTCATGGCATAAACATCTGACAAATTAACAACTACAGCTTTATATCCTAAGTGTTTTAAAGGCACGTAGCTCAGGTCAAAATGCACACCTTCAACCATAAGATCGGTTGTTACTACGACTTGTTCATTTTTAAAATCCAATACAGCTGCATCATCGCCAATACCTTTTACAGTTGTAGAATGCTTCACTTTAAGATTTTTGGTCAGGTGGTCTATAAGTCCAAATTCACCCAATTCACTCAGCGAGGTCCGTTGTTGATTTTTATCTTCTATCATGCTGCAAAAATAATAAGCTTATTTGGTTTAAAAGCCTACTTTTTAATAAAATAGCCGTTTCGTTTTTTATTAATCATCGTTAAACATCACAATATCATTAGAGATACTGAGGTTATTTATGTTTCATACTAATTGTTATTAAAATTCGTTTTAAATTACCACTTAATATGAAACCTCTTTATTGAATATTTTGACATGCTGACATATAGAAATTCCCAGTTTTTACCCAATAAAATTCAAACCATCCTTTTTGTTTTCGCCCTGATGTTAAGTCAGTCCTGTTCTAATGAATCTGTACCTCCAGTAGAACCTGCAGTCGATACTCCGGGTACGCCTTGTATAAATGGCTTTGCAGACATTTATCCTTGTGGTGGTTATGATCTTATGGGACGAGTGCCGCTAAGCGAACTTAATGCAACGTCGGGAAATGATTGCTGGGGCTGGACAGATCCTGCGACCGGCAAAGAATATGCCTTGATGGGAACAGATGCTAATACATCTTTTGTGGATATTTCAATACCAGACCAACCCCTTGTTTTGGGAATGCTGCCAACAGCAACAGCTTCCAGCTCATGGCGTGATATAAAAGTGTATAATAATTATGCCTTTATTGTAAGTGAAGCCAATGTGCATGGAATGCAGGTTTTCGATCTCACCCGCCTTCGGGATGTGAGCAACCCACCTGAAAATTTTATTGCCGATTTTCATTTTACAGGATTTGGAAGTGCTCATAATATAGTTATTAATGAAACATCCGGCTACGCTTACCCGGTAGGACAAAATCGCAGCACCACCTATGCAGGAGGACCTCTTTTCATCAATATTCAGGATCCTTTGAACCCTCTTTCGGAAGGTGGCTTCGGAGATGGAGGCTACTCACATGACGCAGAAGTAGTAACCTACAATGGACCGGATTCTGATTATACCGGCCAGGAAATTTTTGTTGGCAGCAATGAAAATGAGGTGGTGGTTATTAATGTTACAGATAAACAAAATCCAACAATCATATCCAGAATTACTTATAATAATGTACGCTATACCCATCAAGGTTCGTTCACGGAAGATATGCGCTATTTTATAGTAGGCGATGAATTGGATGAATTTAGACTAGGTAATCCAACTAAAACCATAGTCCTAGATTTCACCGATCTGGACAATCCGATTTTCCATTTTAATTATTTCGGAAACGCTCCAGCTATAGACCACAATGGCTATATAAAAGACAACTTGTTCTATCTGGCGAATTATCGAGCGGGTGTGCGGATCATTGACATCTCACAAATAGATAATAAATTGTTTACTGAAGTTGGATTTTTCGACACCTATCCCGCGAATGACAGTGCAGAATTTAATGGAGTCTGGAATGTATATCCATTTTTCTCCAGCGGAAATATTATTCTGAGTGATATTGAAAAAGGCTTGTTCATCATTCGAAAAAGTGGCTCATAAAACCCATTTGAAAAGGCGATGATTAAAAGAAAATATTACATTATTTTATTATTTGGCGCGTTTATATTTTTACTTCAATCGTGCAGTAAAGAAACTACAGGCACCCCGAACGAACTAGCAAAAAATACAGATGTTAAAACCTTCGGTGGATCCCTAAATGAAAGTGCTCAATCCATAACAGCCACTCAAGATGGTGGCTTTGCCGTTTTAGGTTTGACACAAAGTAACGACGGTGATGTTGTTGGAAAAAATGACACCTCATTTGATTATTGGTTATTAAAATTTGATGTTGAAAATCAGTTAGAATGGCAAAAAACATATGGAGGAACTTTGGATGACCGGGGGCAATCTATCATCCAAACTAATGATGGTGGTTTTGCCATAATAGGATATAGTAAAAGTTCGGATGGTAATTTATCCGTGAATCAAGGTTTCGATGATTTCTGGATGGTGAAAACTTCAGCAAGTGGTGATATACAATGGGAAAAATCATTTGGTTTTTCCGGCGAAGACAATGGATACTCCTTGATACAAACAAACGATGGCGGTTTTTTATTATGTGGCACTTTGGATGTTTCCGCTTCTGCAGGCCAAGGAAATAGTAAAATGATAACAGCTAAAAATCATTCTGGCGGCTATTATTGGCTTATTAAATTAAATGCTTTAGGAGAAAAACAATGGAGCCATTATTACGGCGGTACATTTACAGATATCGCTTATGGTGCAGCAGAAACCTTAGATGGTAGTTTAATTGTGGTAGGATCGTCGGACAGTGAAGATCTTGATATCACCAATAATAAAGGTAACTATGATTTTTGGATCATCAAGGTTTCGGCGACCGGGACGTTAATCTGGGAAAAGAATTTCGGCGGTAGTAATACCGATGAAGCCCGCGCTATAGTATCATCAGACGATGGCAATTTTATAGTTGTTGGTGAAACCAGAAGTAACGATATTGACGTTACCAATAATCACGGTGCTGCTGATATCTGGGCGATCAAGATTAACGCTTCCGGCGATCTCATCTGGGAGGAAACCTATGGAGGCAGCGGTTTTGATTCAGGGCGCTCCATAAAAAAGACACCAGATAATAACTATATTATTGCGGGAAATTCGCGTAGTTCAGATGGCGACCTTAGTATTAATTACGGGGAAAATGATACCTGGGTCATTAAAATTGATAACAAAGGAAATCTTATAGCACAAAACACATTCGGAGGCGTGGATTTAGATCTGGCTTTTGATGCCATTCAACTTTCTAATAATACAGTAATCACAGTTGGAGAATCATCAAGTAGTGATGATGACATTATTGAAAATAAGGGATTAAGTGATCTATTAATTTTGATTACTGAATAGTTCCAAAAAAAACTCTTATCCTCTCATTTCATTGATAGAACTCGTCTTTAAACAACTGAACTAAATAGCTTCAGTTGTTTAATCAATTCTCAAAAAACATGAATTTTTGTTTTCTCCAATCCTGTATTTCACAATTAAAAATCCTTGAAATACACAAAAACATCGACGAAATGCATTTTTTTGTGTTTTTCATCGAAAAGTTAATTTGAGAAAATCGCAAAACTAAAATTGTTTTCTACATTACACGCACCCTAAACCTACCGACATGAATAGACGAAACGCTAACAACCCGTTCTGCATGATTTTTGGCCATAATTACTTTGTTGAAGACCAGCAAAGTCATTCATCCAAACTGCGCTGTAAATGTTGCCGAAAAGAATTTACTCTTGACGACAAAGGCAATTTAATGGATGTAGCTCAAAATCAATTGGATTCGCTATTTTTCTCCTAACGACCTTTCTTAATTTTTCCTTAATTTTTTCTGCTGTTCAGTCTATAGTCAAAACCTATAAAACTATATGCTAATATAATGTTAGGTTTCGCTGTATTCCGTGACTTATGTTGTATATTTGTGCACTATTTAGATGAAATCTAATTAAGACTATGATAAAAGTTTCTGAAACAGCTAAAAAGAAAGTCATCGAACTAATGACCGATGGCGGCTATAACCCAAGCACTGACTACATTAGAGTGGGTGTTAAAAGCGGGGGTTGTTCCGGATTGTCTTACGATTTGAAGTTTGATAATAACGCTGCTGAAGACGATAAGGTTTTTGAGGATAACGATATCAAAATCATCGTAGACAAAAAGAGTTTCCTGTATCTCATTGGAACAACATTGGAATATTCAGGCGGGTTAAACGGCACCGGGTTCGTTTTCAATAACCCGAACGCCAACCGTACCTGTGGTTGTGGCGAATCATTTTCATTATAAAAATCAAGAAAGAATTATGTCGAAGTATACAGAAGATGATTTAAGGGAAGAACTTAAAACCAAAGAATACGAATACGGTTTTTATACCGATATTGAGTCCGATACATTTCCAAAAGGATTGAATGAGGACGTTGTTCGTGCCCTTTCAAAAAAGAAAGAAGAACCGGAATGGATGACCGAATGGCGTTTGGAAGCCTTTCGTTCTTGGGAAAAAATGACTGAACCTAACTGGGCGAATGTGCATTACAAAAAACCTAACTTTCAGGACATCTCCTATTATTCCGCGCCAAACAAAAAGCCGAAATATGAAAGTTTAGACGAAGTAGATCCTGAATTGCTGGAAACCTTCAGTAAGTTGGGAATTTCACTAGACGAACAAAAAAAGCTGGCCGGTGTTGCTATGGATGTTGTAGTAGACTCTGTTTCTGTAGCCACAACATTTAAAAAAACACTCGCCAAGAAAGGTATTATTTTTATGAGTATCTCGGAAGCTATTCAAAAATATCCGGATCTGGTAAAGAAATATCTTGGTACTGTTGTCCCGAAAAAAGACAACTATTATGCGGCATTAAATTCCGCAGTATTTAGTGATGGTTCTTTTTGCTACATCCCGAAAGGGGTAAGATGCCCGATGGAATTATCAACGTATTTCCGTATCAATCAAGCTGGTACAGGACAATTTGAGCGCACTCTGGTGATCGCAGATGAAGGGAGTTACGTAAGTTACCTGGAAGGCTGTACAGCACCAAGTCGTGACGAAAACCAATTACACGCAGCCGTTGTGGAATTGATCGCCATGGACAATGCTGAAATTAAATACTCTACAGTACAAAACTGGTTCCCTGGAGATGCTTCAGGTAAAGGTGGCGTTTATAATTTTGTAACTAAACGTGGTTTATGCGAAAAGAACGCCAAAATTTCCTGGACGCAAGTGGAAACAGGTTCTGCAGTAACCTGGAAATACCCAAGCTGTATATTAAAGGGTGATAACTCAGTAGGTGAGTTTTATTCGATCGCTGTAACAAATAATTATCAGCAGGCCGATACCGGTACCAAGATGATCCATTTAGGCAAAAACACAAGATCAACGATCATATCTAAAGGTATTTCCGCAGGGAAATCCCAAAATAGTTATCGTGGATTAGTACAGATAAGCCCCAGAGCTGAAAACGCCCGTAACTTTTCACAGTGCGATAGTTTATTAATGGGCAACGAATGTGGTGCACATACCTTCCCCTATATTGAAGCAAAAAATAAAACTGCAAAAATAGAGCACGAGGCTACAACCAGTAAAATTGGTGAAGACCAAATATTCTATTGTAACCAACGCGGTATTGATACCGAGAAGGCTATCGCCTTAATTGTCAACGGTTTTAGTAAAGAGGTTTTAAATAAACTACCGATGGAATTTGCTGTTGAAGCACAAAAATTACTGGAAATAAGTTTAGAAGGCAGTGTTGGATAAGCCACTAAACAAAAGAAAATTAAAAAAGAATACGATTAAAATAGAGAGCAAATAACGATGTTAAAGATTCAAAATTTACACGCAAGCGTAGAAGATAAAAGCATACTGAAAGGTATTAATCTGGAAATTAAACCTGGAGAAGTTCATGCGATCATGGGCCCTAATGGCTCAGGTAAAAGCACTCTAGCCTCTGTAATTGCAGGAAAAGAAGAATACGAAGTTACCAAAGGTGAAATTCTTTTTGAGAACGAAGATATCGAGGAGCTGGCTCCTGACGAGCGCGCTCACAAAGGCATCTTTTTATCATTTCAATATCCGGTAGAGATTCCAGGTGTAAGCGTTACTAATTTCATGAGAACTGCCATCAACGAAACACGAAAGGCTCAAGGCTTAGATGATATGCCAGCTAAGGATATGTTAAAACTCATCCGTGAGAAATCAGAGCTTTTAGAGATCGACCGTAAATTCTTATCGCGCTCAATAAATGAAGGCTTTTCCGGTGGTGAAAAAAAACGTAACGAGATTTTCCAAATGGCCATGCTAGATCCGAAATTAGCGATTTTGGATGAAACCGATTCCGGTTTGGATATTGATGCTTTGCGCATTGTAGCTAACGGAGTAAACAAATTAAAAAGTAAAGACAATGCTGTGCTTGTTATAACACACTATCAGCGATTGTTAGATTATATCGTTCCAGATTTTGTTCACGTATTAGTGAATGGGAAAATTGTGAAATCGGGTACTAAAGAACTGGCACACCAGTTAGAAGAAAAAGGATACGATTGGATTAAAGAAGAAGTGAACGCTTAAGAATGGAGCAAATGGATTTAAAGGAAAAATTAATAACATCATTTATGGTTTTTGAAGACCGCGTGGATGTCGATAATTACGTGCACGATCTGCGTTCTGAAGCTATAAAAATATTCGAGGAAAAAGGATTTCCTTCCAAAAAGGATGAAGAGTGGAAATACACCTCACTCAAGTCTATTTTGAAAGAAGATTATACTGTATTTCCAAAAGATGAAAATGCGTTGGATTATAATGCAGTAAGAAAATATTTCATTCACGATATCGATAGCTATAAGATCGTATTTATCGATGGAAAATATTCCTCACATCTATCGCAAACCACTCACGACGGGATGGATATTTGCCTGATGTCTGCGGCGATCGCCAAGCCAAAATACCGCCTGGTTATCGAAAATTATTTCAATAAAGCATCAGGCAAAGATAGCCTTTCGTCTTTAAATACGGCATTTTCTTGCGAAGGAGCATTCATTCATATTCCAAAAAATAAACTGGTTGAAAAACCCATTCAAATAGTACATTTCTCAACCGGAAATGAATCTGCAATTATGTTACAACCTCGTAATTTAATTGTGGTAGATGAAAACTCGCATGTACAAATCATAGAGCGTCATCAAAGTTTGAATAATAATCCGGTTTTAACTAATAGTGTTACCGAAATTTTTACCAATAAACGCGCCATAGTTGATTACTACAAAATCCAGAACGACACGCAAAACGCCTCGCTTATAGATAACACGTTTATCAAGCAAGAGCAAGAAAGTGTAGCCTCCGTGCACACCTTTTCTTTCGGTGGAAAACTCACCCGAAATAACCTGAACTTTTACCAAAACGGCGAGCGTATTGATTCAACGCTTAAGGGCGTTACCATTATAGGCGATAAACAACACGTGGACCACAACACCATGGTACATCACGCTCAACCAAATTGCGAAAGTCACCAAGATTATAAAGGCATTTTCGGCGATAGTTCTACAGGTGTATTCAACGGCAAAGTTTTGGTTGAAAAAGAAGCTCAAAAAACCAATGCCTTTCAGGCCAACAACAATATTTTACTAAGCGATAAAGCCACGATAAACACCAAACCACAGCTTGAAATTTTTGCAGACGATGTAAAATGTTCCCACGGCTGTACCATTGGCCAGCTTGATGAAAGTGCGATGTTCTACATGCAAAGTCGCGGTATTCCGCACAAAGAGGCCCGCGCCCTGCTTATGTATGCCTTTAGCAACAACGTGCTCAGCTCGGTAAAAATTCCCGAGATCAAACACCGCATCACTAAGCTTATCGCAAACAAATTAGGCGTTCGTATAGGCTTCGATCTTTAGTCTTTTACGAAGCTATTTCCCGCTATCCGCTGTATCTTTTTTGGGTTAAAACCACAAAAAAGGATGCCGCTGCTATCGGGGCTAAAACAAAATTTATGTTCGACGTTAATACCATACGAAACGATTTTCCAATACTTTCAAGAAAAGTACACGGTAAACCGCTCGTATATTTTGACAATGCCGCAACCTCACAAACACCGCAACAGGTTATCGATGTCATTGTTGACTATTACAGTAATTACAATGCCAATATCCATCGTGGAGTACACTCTCTGAGTCAGGAAGCCACCGATCTTTACGAACAAGCCCGAAAAAAAATCCAGGCCCATTTCAATGCGAAGAAGTCGCACGAAATTATTTTCACTTCAGGAACAACACACAGTATCAATTTAGTGGCTCACGGCTTTAGTAGTCTTCTAACAAAAACCGATGAGATCCTGGTTTCTGCTCTGGAGCATCATAGTAATATTGTGCCGTGGCAAATGCTGTGCGAGCGTACCGGTGCAAAATTAAAGGTGATTCCCATGAATGATAATGGAGAGCTTGTACTTTCAGACTTCGACGCCTTATTATCTAAGAATACCAAACTGGTTTTTGTGAACCATGTATCAAATGCATTAGGAACCGTAAATCCCATCGAATACATTATTGGAAAAGCGCATGAAGTAGGAGCAGCTGTTCTTATCGACGGCGCCCAATCTTGCCCACATATCAAACCTGATGTACAAGAACTGGATGTCGATTTTTACGTAGCCTCAGCACACAAACTTTGTGGTCCAACCGGGGTAGGAATGCTTTATGGTAAAGAAGAATGGTTAAAAAAACTACCGCCCTACCAAGGTGGAGGTGAAATGATTTCCGAAGTGACATTCGAAAAAACCACCTATGCCGACCTACCACATAAATTTGAAGCAGGTACACCAAACATTTGTGGTGGAATTGCCTTTGGTGCAGCCCTGGACTATATGAATGCTATTGGCTTTGAGGCTATTGCTGCCTACGAAAAGGAATTATTAGATTACGCTACAAAACAACTATTAGCCATCGAAGGTCTTAAGATCTATGGAACCTCTGAACATAAAACAGCTGTGATCTCTTTTAATTTGGAAGGCATTCATCCGTATGATGTCGGAACTATTTTAAACCAGCAAGGCATCGCTGTTCGCACGGGTCATCATTGTGCGCAACCCATCATGGACTACTACAATATTCCCGGAACAATACGGGCGTCCTTTTCCTTTTACAATACCAAAGAAGAAATTGATGCTTTAGTCGACGGGGTAAAGAAAGCCCAAAGAATGTTATCATAGAAGTAGTAATCCCCTCACATAATAATTCTTAAGCAATATTTCAATTTTATGGGAAAGTTTTTTCATTTTTGTTAAATTCTCTTACTTTTCGGCGAAAAAATAACGAAAACTTTGAAAATTCTGCATTAGTTTCTATCTTCATTGACGACTAATAAAAACTATCAAATAAATGAAAAAATTATTTTTAGGTATGGCAACCCTAGCCCTACTGTTATCGTCCTGCGACAACGACAAATCAACCATTAATCCTAGTCAGGATATTGACATGAGCGATTTTACTGTTTACACGCCCGAAGCCGAGCTCACGGCTAAGACAGCCGATGGTAAAAGCAACAAGAAAGCTTGCTACACCATGAACGTTTTAAACAGACAACTTCAGGAAAACCCTGGTCTGGAACAAAAAATGTATGCTATTGAGTATCAAACCAGAAAATTTATTGCCTCCAAAAAACCCGAAGGCGCGGGTAATGGCGGTGGAGGAAATGGTGAAACAGATGTGGATGTACTACCCATTGATGATAATTTAGGAACCATCAATATTCCTGTATATATACACATTGTGTATCCAGATGCTTCAACTATTACAGATGATCAAGTAACTACTCAGATGGCAACTTTAAATGACGATTTTGTAAATCCACATATCGATCAACTTCCCGAAGGAACCACTTTTGCGAATGATGCCACAAACGCCGGATTTAGTTTCAGCGTAGCCGGTGTATTCAGATACAACGATCCAACCTCCTCATGGGGAACTAACGACGCTGTAAAAGCAGCTTATCCGCCTATTACACCGGAAACCCATATGAATATTTGGGTTTGCAATATCGGTGGTGGAATCTTAGGATATGCGCAATTCCCGGGTGGTAATCCTTCTACTGATGGTATTGTTCTCGGCGGTGCTTATTTCGGAACTACAAGCGGTGCGTATGGTTTAGGAAGAACTGCTACGCATGAGGTAGGTCACTACCTGAATTTACGTCACATCTGGGGTGATGGTCCTTGCCGTTTCGATGACTTTGTAGAGGATACTCCTGCTGCAGGAAGTTCAAATGGTGGATGCCCAACATTCCCTTCCGTGAGCTGTAAAAGTGCTGACATGACCATGAACTATATGGATTACACCTTCGATGCATGTATGTATATTTTCACCGATGGTCAACGCAACAGAATGCGTGCACTCTTTCAATCAGGTGGTGCAAGAGCTACTTTTGTTAGTAATTAAAAATAGTAATACCATAATAAAATTTAAAAAGACGCCAAAAATGGCGTCTTTTTTGTATCATTAAACAGAATAAACCTGCATTCATTATGAAATTTGTTTTCATCTTTTTATCCCTTTTAGTAACAGAAAACCGTTGCTGTAATTCCTCAAAGATCAATCAGGAAGCATTAACATTTCAATATACTGCGGTTTCAAGGGGACTCTTTCAAAATATCACTATAGATAAAAAGCAAATCAAAATAATTTCCGCCAGAGGCGAAAAAGCCGTTGAAAAACCCTGTCCTGATAAAATCTGGCAAACACTATTAAACACTTTGGACTCCATAGATGTTAAATCTTTAGAAAACCTTAAAGCACCGTCAGAAAGCCGTTTTTATGATGCTGCAGCACATGCCAGCTTAAGCATTATTTATGAAGGAAAAACCTATAAAACACCATCCTTCGACCATGGTAACCCCCCTGAACCTATCGCTAATCTGGTAAAAGCCATTCAATCTGTTTCAGAAAATATTGAATAGCTAACTTTGTTATTGTATTTTTGCATAAAAATTTGTGATTGTGACTATTGAAGAGATACAAAATGAGATTATTGACGAATTTTCAATGTTTGAAGATTGGGAAGAACGTTATCAATATATGATAGATCTTGGGAAAGATTTACCTTTGATTGACGACCAATACAAAACGGATGATCATATTATAAAAGGATGCCAAAGTAAGGTTTGGGTTCATGCTGAATTAAAAGAGGATAAAGTTCATTTTACCGCCGATAGTGATGCTATTATTACTAAAGGCATCATCGCTATTTTAATTCGAACGTTTTCAGACCATCGTCCTGAAGATATCATTAGTGCTAATACCGATTTTATCGATAAGATCGGTTTAAAAGATCACTTGTCGCCAACCAGAGCGAATGGTTTGGTAAGTATGATCAAACAATTAAAGATGTACGCTGTAGCTTTTAATGCACAGTTAAATGCCTGATCGGATAAATTAAAAAAAGAAAATTATGAATGACACTATAGATACTGCTGAATTAGGAGAAAAAATAGTAAATGTTTTAAAGACCATTTACGATCCTGAAATCCCTGTGGATATTTACGAACTCGGACTTATTTACGACGTTCTGGTAAATGAAGATCATGAGGTGAAGATCTTAATGACCTTGACCACACCAAATTGTCCTGTCGCTGAAACCTTACCTTTAGAGGTTGAGGAAAAAGTGAAATCTCTAAACATGGTAAAAGATGCTGAAGTAGAAATCACCTTCGACCCACCTTGGACTCAGGATTTAATGAGCGAAGAGGCGAAACTGGAATTGGGTATTTTGTAATATCCTTTTTAGCCTTCTATTTCAATCTAAAACTATATATACCGTATGCAGGAAGAGATTATTAACCGCGTCGCGAACAGTAAACTGGTTACCTTAAACCTTGAGGACTATTACCCTGAGGGCAAACGCGTGCTGTTTGATATTAAAGATTGGTTGTATGAAGGTTTTGTCTTGCGTGAAAAAGAGTTCAGACAGCAGGTGGCTGAATACGACTGGTCTGAGTATACGGATTGCTACGTTGCTCTAACCTGCACCTCGGATGCTATTATTCCGGGTTGGGCTTATTTGTTTTTAAGTTTACAACTGGCAGACATCGCAAAAAAAGTGATCATCGGAGATTTAGAAGCCCTTGAAACATCGATCTATCAGGATGTTATTCAAAGCCTTGATGTTTCAGATTACAAAGATAAACCTGTTATTATTAAAGGTTGTTCAAAAAAACCAGTACCGGAAAACGCCTATATCATGTTGGCGACAAAATTAAAACCCATATCTAAATCTATTATGTATGGTGAAGCATGTTCTTCAGTTCCTTTATTCAAAAGAAAATAAACCCCTTTTTTGATATGAAAAAAATATTACTATTTACTTTTATCGCACTGCAGGTTGCATCTTTAGCAGCTCAAACCAAAGAAGAATTAAAAGCTCAAAAGGCAGAAAAACAAACTGAAGTGAAAGTGGCTCAAGGCGAGCTGAATGCAATTCAGGCAAAAATTGATGCCCTACCAGGCTGGCGTCTAAAAGCATTCGGTGTTATTGGAGGCAGTTTATCAGAGTTTAATAATTGGTACGCACAAGGCGCGCCGAATAACAGTTCGGGAAACATCGGTATAACGGTGAATGCATATGCTAATTTAATTCAGCCAAAATATTTTTGGCGTAATAATTTAAATACCAATTTAAAATGGGTAAAACTGGATAATAAGGATATTGCAACAGATGATTCAACCTTTAATCCAACTACTGATGTGTTTAATATTTCATCTCTGTATGGTAGAAATCTAACAAACAGTTTCGCCCTCTCAGGCATGATGGAATACCGAACCACACTTCTTAACAATTTTAATGATCCAGGCTATCTGGATGTTGGTGTTGGTGGCACATGGACCCCCATTGCCAATTTAGTTGTAACCATGAATCCTTTAAACTACAATTTTGTATTTAGTAAAAATTCGACTGTATTTGAATCATCGCTAGGTGCAAAAATTGTTGCAGATTATACCAGAGAAATTGGGGCTATTAATTTCAAAACAAATTTTTCAACCTTTCAAAGCTATAAGTCTAGTGATCTTTCCAATTGGACCTGGATCAATACCTTTAGTTATACCTTATGGGAAATGATTGGTGTAGGATTCGATTTTGGATTGCGTAGTAATAAACAAGAAGCTTTAAACTACCTACAAAATTTACCAATCACACTTGGAGGTGATCCTAATGCTACTTTTGATAGTGTTGATAATAAACTACAAACCTACTATACGATCGGTTTAAGTTATAATTTCTAATAAAATACCTCTCCTGTTGTAAAATATAAGAAGTCGCCAAGTGCGACTTTTTTTACGTCTTATCCTGAAATTTAATAATATTTGATAATGAAATACATTTAATCCTATTTTTTTGTATTTCGTCGGTTAATTTTACTATCTTGCTCACCTGTTTCATTGTAATAATAATTCATGCCCCATGAGTAAGAAAAAAATCGTTTTAGCTGAGGACAACTCTACGTTAACAATGCTTTTAAAGTTTAGATTAGAAAAAGAAGGCTACGAATTATTTCCTAGTGTTGATGGAAAAGAAGCTTTAGAGTCGATAGAAGCCAATCAACCGGATCTGATTATAACAGATATTATGATGCCTTTTATAAGTGGTTTAGAAGTGATAAGCCATGTACGGAATAAACTAAATTCTCAAGTTCCTATAATTGTATTCTCGTCAGCTGGCCAGGAAGAAATGGTATTAAAAGCCTTTGATCTTGGCGCAAATGATTTTATGGGAAAACCTTTCAGTCCCAACGAATTGGTCATCCGGGTCAAAAAACTGATAACGTAAAAAGATCGTAAGTAACTATGATGGAGCCCCAAAACATTCTTACTACTTATAATAATCTCCCCTACTTCATTCAAATAGCATGGGTAACAAGTGCTTTGATACTAATTGCCATCGTTTTTCTCACCATCTACTTGAAAATCTGGAGAGCTTCAAATCGAAAAAAAGAAACCCAAAATCAAAAGGGTAAAACCGAGTTGGAAAGTTTATTAGTAGAATATCTTTACACCCAGCACGACAACCCAAATTACTTATCTGAACGGCAATGGGAAATTATAGGTGAATTGATCGATCCGATCAAAGTAAGTTGGAAACGACGAATCATTATAAAAACCCTATATAACTTACTGGATGAGGTTTCTGGAGAAATGTCGGATATCATTAAAAAATTATATTTCCGAACCGGCCTTTATAAATATGCCGTTGCCAAACTTCAGGCTAAAAAATGGCATGTTATAGGGAAAGGTATCGAGGAATTGACACGATTTAAAGTCATCGAGGCGAGTGAACGTATTAAACCCTTTACAGCGCATCCTAGAGACGAGGTTCGAAAGGAAGCACATATTTATATGGTGAGCTTGTTTAGTTTCGAAGGACTTTCCTTTTTGGACAATATTAAAGAACCTATATCGGAATGGGCTCAAATAGAAATTTTAGAAACCTTGCATCACATTGAAGATCAAAATATTTGTGACATCAAACCCTGGTTAAAATCAGAGAATCGTTATGTGGTTTTATTCGCTTTGAAATTAGCGAAGGTCTATAATCAATATGAGGTCAATGAAACCCTAGTAGAACTTTTATCGCACGAAGATAAAGAAATCAGAATCCAGACTATAGAAGTTTTAACACAATTATATGGTATTGAGGCCAAAGAACTCTTGAAGGCCAACTTTAATGCGTTAAGCCTGGAAGAACAAATTAGTTTCTTCGAACTGCTGGAAAAATTAGTGATGCCAAATGATGAACCGTTCGTTGAAAAACACCTATTCCATAAAAATTTCGAAATTCAACTTTTAGCCCTTAAAATCCTAAAATCTATCAACCTAGACAAATTCTTGAATATCAAAGAAGAAACTACTACAAATAGTAATCCAGATATTCTTGCATTCGTGAACAACCTATAATTATGGATACCAGTACCGTAAAAATTATATTAAACATATTACACTTTTTGTTCTTTGGATTTGCTTTTTTGTCTATACTATCCTATATCGTTTTATCCTTTATATCAGCGCGAGAGACTATAGAATATGCCAAGAAAAATAGCTTCGTGAATTACAAGGATATTTTATCCTCTCCCATGGCACCGACCATAACCATAATAGCCCCTGCCTACAACGAAAGCCTGAATATCGTAGAAAATGTAAGGTCCTTATTATCTAATCATTATTCAAATTACGAGGTTATAATAGTAAACGATGGCAGTAAGGACGACAGTCTGCAAAAATTAATAGAAGCTTACAATCTTGAAAAAGTGGAGTTTATAATTAATCAAAAAATAGAGACCAAATCATTACGAGCAGGCGTTTTTAAATCTAAAAATCCCGCCTTCGAAAAATTATTAGTAGTAGATAAAGAGAATGGCGGCAAAGCAGATGCCTTGAATATGGGGTTGAATATTAGCAAAAGTAAATATGTAGCTTGTATCGATGTTGATTGTTTGCTTCTTGAAGACGCCCTACAAAAAATGATAAAACCATTTCTGGAAGAAACCAAAAAAAGGGTTATTGCCACCGGGGGTGTCATAAGAATTGCCAATTCGTGTAAGATTAAAGGCGGACGTCTATTGGATATTAATTTACCAAAAAACTTATTAGTACAATCCCAAATTTTAGAATATTTAAGAGCCTTTTTATTGGGTAGAATGGCCTGGAGCCGACTGAATGGTCTATTGGTTATTTCTGGCGCCTTTGGCATTTTCGACAAAGAGATCGCTATTAAAGTTGGAGGTTATGACACCAATACCGTTGGTGAGGATATGGAAATTATTGTTCGTATGAGACGCTATATGGAAGAGCAAAAACAACCCTACAAAGTCTCTTATATTCCGGACCCCTTGTGTTGGACAGAAGCTCCTGATAATGTAAAAACCTTTGTGTCGCAAAGAAACCGATGGACCAGAGGCACTATTGAAACCCTGAGAAAACACCGAAAAATTGCTTTTAACAAGAATTACGGTTCCTTTGGGTTACTTAGTTATCCTTACTGGCTGATTTTTGAGCGATTATCACCGATAATCGAAGTTGTTGGATTAGTGTATTTCATGGTTCTCGTAGCCCTAAACGAAGTGCGTTGGGAATATGCTATTTCATTCTTGGTGCTAGCCTATACGTTTTCTGTTCTATTTTCAATAATAGCGATCTATTCTGAAGAATTTACATTTCATCAATATAAGAAAAAAGGCAACGGAATTAAGCTCGTGTTATTAACGGCCTTGGAACCTATTATTTTACATCCCATAATATTATATGCCGCTATTAAAGGTAATTACGATTACTATTTTAATAAAACTAAAAAATGGGGAACCATGACCAGAAAAGGACTAGCCTCAAGTTAAAATAACCAACAATGACCCTTACATTACCTAAAGAAAATCTTATAAAATATGCCTTTGCTATATTAGCTCTAACCACGGTTTTTTGGCTTATTAGTATCACTGAAGTCATATTATCCGATACCTATCAGAGCAATTACTTAAGTAGTATCGCATATAAACTTTCCAATGATTTTTGGACCGGTTTAATCATTGGGTTCATTCTTTTTCCTGTATTCTATTTGTTAAATGTTCTGGCAAAAAGAAAAGCCGTTCCTATTATAATAGGCTTATTAGTTGTCATAGCCCTTCTTCAATTTTCTTTAGTTGAATATAGCTTAACAACTAAAGTGAATTTAGGTGCTGATATCCTAGGGTACTCCTTTGATGATGCTTTTATGACAGTCTCGAAATCCGAGTCCTTTTCCTTAAGTTACTTTATTCCATTTATCGTATTTCCATTAGCCTTAATCCTTTTTTACAGGCTTTATCAAAAACGTATATTGGATAAGACTTTGGGAGCGATTGGTCTTGTTATGATCATCATTTTCGGTTGTATTAAACTTGTTTTTTCTGACACTTCAAATGACCGTAATGAAAATAAGACGGCCTTTTTATTCAGTGATGTTATCGAATATCAAAATGAACAACGTCGCTTGAACGGATACGGCTTTGCAGACCGAACGGATTATCCGCTTTTAAGGGATTTCAGTTCAAATACTGATGTGTTATCATCATTTTTTGATCTAAAAACAAAAAAACCAAACTTTGTTTTTATTGTGGTAGAAGGTCTGGGCGGCGAGTTTGTCGATAACAATATTTACAGTGGCTTTACTCCATATATCGATTCGCTAATTCCACAGTCACTATACTGGAAGAATTTTGTGAGTAATACTGGACGTTCATTTGGAATTTTACCGGCACTATTTGGCTCGCTTCCTTATGGCGACAAAGGCTTTCTGGAGAAGAGTCCAATTCCGTCACATCTTTCTCTTATTAGTATCCTTAAGGCCAATAATTATCAAACCAATTATTTTTCGGGTGGGCCATCAGAATTCGATAGAAAAGTCAATTTCCTAGATTATAACGGTGTTGATAATATTGTTGATGTTCACAAGTACGAGCCTGAATACAAAAAAACAGATAGCGACGACCAGGGCTTTTCATGGGGGTACCCGGATAGTGCTATTTTCCAAAAAACACTGAATACCTTAGACCCTGAAAAGGAACCACGCCTGGATATTGTTATGACCATTTCGTCTCACGAACCTTTCATTTATCCAGATCAGGAAAAATACATGCACGAGGTAGATTTAAAATTAAATACCTTACAGAAATCTGATGAGATCAAAACCTTAATAGAAAATAATAAATCTATTTTCGGATGTCTCTTATACACTGATGCATCCTTAAAATCATTCATGGAGGCTTACAAAAAACGCCCTGAATACGAAAACACCATATTTGTAATAACCGGAGACCACAGGCTTATTCCTATTAATCAAAAAGATAAATTGTGTCGTTTTCATGTTCCTTTTTTAATTTACAGCCCTCTATTAAAGGCACCGCAGGCCTTTAATTCAATCTCGTCGCATTTAGATGTAACCCCAAGTTTTTTACAATTACTTTATGCGAATTATAACATGAATCCGCTTGAAAAAGTAGCCTGGCTTGGAAAAGGTTTAGATACCACCAAAGCCTTTGTGAATCATAAAAAAATTCCATTGATGCGTTATAAAGGCAGTATCAATGATTTTATTTATGATGATTATTTTTATTCAGATGGTGAATTGTATAAAATTAAGTCCGACTTTGGATCCTATAAAGTGAATGAGGAATTACTTCATGAATCAGTGAGAGATTCATTAGACGCATTCAAAAAAATGAATGCCTACATTACTAGTCACAACAAAATATACCCTGAAAACCTTAATGTTTATGCCACTCCTAATACGCAGTTTACAGAAGCTCAGATAGCCAAAATCAAGTCGCTTTCTGAAGGAAAGACCTTTGATGAACTTATGGTCATTTCACGGGATCTAGCCATTGATAAAAAATATAAAACAGCCCGTTTACTTTGCGATTATATTATTAATGAGCACCCCAATTATACGGATGCCCGTGTTTTAAAGGGCAGAACACTCGCCTGGGAAAAGCTTTATAATGAGTCTGAAGCAGTTTTATTACGAACCTTGAAACGTTCTCCAAATTACGAGGACACCTATGCTGCTTTATTAGACCTTTATTGGTGGTCAGACCAAGAGAAAAAATCAGATTCCATTTATAAAAAAGCATTAGAAAATAAGATTAAAAGCCCTCAATTGGATTTCAAAATAGCCAAAGCTTATAAGCGATTACAAGAAACTGAAAAAGCAAAAATCATCATGGATCGTTTAATAGCTCTTTATCCGGAAGTTTCAGATTATAAGGCTTTTGGAAACACTCTAAATCAACCGCAATAAAACCCATGAAAAATATAGTTTTCATTATATTAATATTAGCCGGCGGTTCTTTCGCCTACTGCCAAACGCAGGAATTCAAGGGCGATCCTGACCGTGCTTTTGAGGTTGCTCGAGAGTTGGCCTTCAATAAAAAACGAAAACAGGCACAGGACACCTTGCTATTGATCCTCACAAAATACCCCGATTACCATGACATTCGGTCCTTTTTGGGCACTACCTATTCATGGGATGGTGACTATAAAAAAGCGCGTAAAGCTTTTGATTATGTTTTAGAGCGAAGTCCTGAACGATTGGATACCTGGATGGCAACCATTAAAAATGAACTTTGGACCGGAGCTCCAGCAGAGGCCATTCAAAAGGTAAATACGGCTTTAGACTATTTTCCGGAAAATGTTGAATTGATATATTTGAAAGCATCAGCACAAGAAGCCGCCAACAACCCTGAAGATGCACTGCGTACTATAGAATCAAATTTGGAACGTTATCCAGATCACGAAAAATCTCAAATTTATCAAACCAACCTTAAAACCAGATTAAGTTTAAATACTATAGGACTACGATCGGCCGTCGATTTGTACTCAGAGCGGTTTGATCCTATGCAGTATTACACACTACGCTACGGAAAAGCGACCAAATATGGAAGTATTCAGGCGAGACTGAATTTCAATCGTAGGTTCGCCTCGAACGGTCTTCAATTTGAAGTAGATCTTTACCCCAGAATCACTACAGGACTATATGCATATGCCAATTTTGGATATTCTGAATCTTTCCTGTTTCCGGATATCCGGTATGGTGCGGAATTGTATAAATCACTTCCAAAAAGTTTTGAAATCTCGGCAGGTTTTAGAGCCTTGCAATTTCAAACAACTACAACTATTTATACCGGTTCCATAGGTTGGTACAACAAGAATGACTATTGGGCATTACGCGGTTATCTTACTCCCGGAGAGCCGAAAGCCAGTATGTCGGGAATCCTTACATTCAGACATTATCGCTCTGATGTGAATAATTATTTTAGTATTGATGTAGGCGCCGGATTTTCACCTGAAGAAAACCGATTTAATTTTAACAACAACCAAAATGCCATTGTAAAATTACAATCGCAAAAATTGAATTTGGGATACTATTTTTCTTCAAAAAACAAAAAAAATTTATGGGGCACCCAAGCCGGTATTACACGTCAGGAAAATAATTTAAATTACGGTTCATACTTTTGGATTTATTCATTTTCATTATCTTGGGATTTAATGTTCAAATAAAAACACCAAAGACCTACAATGAATCAAAAACTGAAGACGGCATTCGCCTTCGCGAAAAATATATTTGAAACCGGAGCTATAACCGAAACCAGCAGGGAAGTTGAAATTGATATTTGCAAACATCTTTCAAATGCAAAAGGGAAGGTTTTTGTTGAATTTGGAATTGGCCATGGAAATATTACTCAAGAAATTCTGAATAGTATTTCTCACACATCCAAATTGTACGCCTTTGAGGTGAATAAAGAGTTCTGCGAACATGTTAGGGAAACTATTACAGACGAACGCTTAATCGTTATAAATGATGGTGCTGAACAAGTAAAAAAGTATGTGAAGGGACCTGTAAGTGGTGTGGTCTCATCCATCCCATTTTCATTTTTTAGTAATGAAAAAGCCAAAATTATTTTAGAAAATGCTTACGAATTGCTGGAAAATGAATCCTATTTTAGTCAGGTACTTTATACCAAATTCAATTTCAAGAAATTTCAAATGGTATTTGATGAATGCAAATTAACCTCCAATAAAAAACTACTTACCGAGTACATTTATCACTGTAAAAAAATAACAGTCTAAAGGCCTAATTCATTTCCTCGTAGTTGTAATCCGGATATAAAAAATTATTATATGGGAAACGTGTTACATGAATAGCTCGCACCTCATCGTACACGCGTTTTTTAAATTCTTCCAGATTTTCTTTCTTGATAGCAGAAATAAATAAGGCATTTTCACCAATTTTATTCATCCAGGTACTTTGCCATTCTTCAAGGGTATAGTGCCTCGAGGTTTTTTCGGTCTCCAGATCGTCCTGATCTAATGGCTCAGCTTCATAGGCGTCAATTTTATTGAACACCATAATCGTAGGCTTATCACTGCTATCAATTTCACCAAGCACCTTGTTTACCGATTCGATATGTTCTTCAAAATTAGGATGTGAAATATCAACGACATGCAGCAACAGGTCGGCTTCACGAACCTCATCTAGCGTACTTTTAAAACTATCTACAAGTTGTGTAGGCAGCTTTCGAATAAATCCTACTGTATCACTCAATAAAAACGGTAAATTTTGAATTACCACTTTACGAACTGTGGTATCGAGCGTTGCGAATAGTTTGTTTTCGGCGAATACATCACTTTTACTAATCACATTCATCAAGGTCGATTTTCCTACATTCGTATATCCAACCAAAGCAACCCGGACCATTTTACCACGGTTCCCGCGCTGCACGGCCATTTGTTTATCAATTGTTTTAATGCGCTCTTTTAAAAGGGCAATCTTATCACGTACGATACGGCGGTCGGTCTCGATCTCGGTTTCACCGGGTCCACGCATTCCAATACCCCCTTTTTGGCGCTCAAGGTGCGTCCACATACCTCTCAACCGGGGCAATAAATATTCGCATTGGGCTAGTTCTACCTGTGTTCGGGCATAACTTGTTTTGGCACGTTGTGCGAAAATATCGAGAATCAGATTGGTTCGGTCTAAAACCTTTACATTCAGTATTTTACTAATATTCCGTTCCTGTGCAGCCGATAATTCATCATCAAAAATGGCAGTTGTAATATCGTTTTCTTCGATATACTCGCGAACCTCATCCATTTTACCCGACCCAATAAAGGTCTTCGGGTTGGGCATATCCATCTTCTGGGTAAAACGTTTTACCGCATAACCCCCTGCTGTAAAAGTTAAAAATTCCAGTTCATCCAAATACTCTTTCAATTTGGTCTCATCTTGATCGTTTGTAACGATCCCTATTAATACTGCTTTTTCTAAAGCGATATCTTTCTTTTCTATCATACGGCAAAGTTAATCAATTATAGCTATTTTAGTTTTTATATTTTTGAATTATGTCTGACCCAACCGACGAACCCTCCGTGCAACATAACATGCAGACCATTGGATTCTACAATCTAGAAAACCTTTTTGATCTAAAGAATAACCCGAATACGAACGACGATGATTTTCTTCCTATGTCATCAAGACGGTGGACCCCTAAACGATATAACAATAAACTTAGAAAATTGGGTTTTGCAATAGCTAATATTGGCCGCGCAGAAACAGGAAAACATCCTGCTCTGGTTGGTTTAGCCGAAGTTGAAAACGCCAAAGTGCTGAAAGATTTACTTGATTCAGAATATCTAGCGACCTATTCCTACGATTTTGTTCATTTTGACTCTTTAGATGAGCGCGGTATTGATGTCGCATTAATTTACGATACCAATATTTTTGATATTTTACATACGGAAACCTTTGGTGTTTTACTTACCGATGAGGACGGAACTCCCGATTTTACCCGAGATATATTATTAGTCTCCGGTTTATTAGATGGCGAAAAAATACATCTCATTATAAATCATTGGTCATCACGACGTGAAGGTCTAGAACAAACGGCTCCTAAGAGAATGGCCTCAGCAGAAAGGGTGGGGTATATCATTTCACAAATTCGTAATAGTGATGAAGATGCTAAAATTTTGGTTTTAGGCGATTTTAATGATGAACCCAAAAGCGAAAGTATTCGATACCTAGTTAATAATTACCAACTTTACAACCCGATGGAAAATTTACGCTCCTTTAAAAGAGGTACGGTACATTTTAAACGCCAATGGTTTTTATTTGATCAGATTTTAGTTAGCACCCCGTTCTTTAAGCCTTCCAGAACGCAATTCGAATTTAGTAAAGCCGACATTTTTGACGAAGATTTTCTGAAACTCTTCAAGGGGCCATTCAAAGGCTCGCCATTTAGAACCTATGTGGGTGCCAAATATAAAGGTGGTTATAGCGACCACTTTCCGGTATATACCATCTTAAAAAAATAGGTTATTCCCGATAATTTATACTGACTTCGTCCAATTCGTACACTCCGTCAAAACTCTCCAGACCGCCACCAGTATATTTAAAAGCGATATAAATGACTCCGGATAAACAGCTTAAATTAACCGCACCAGAATTGAACCAAGGGGCAAAAGCGTCAGTGTCTTTTACAATATAGGCATCCTGAAGATTCTTCCATGTTGCGTCACTTATGGTTTCTTGACGGCCATCCCAGTCTGAGGAACAAAGCACCTCCATAAAACTGCTATCTGCTCTACTATTTGAGGTTTTAAACCGAAGGGTAACACCATTGTAAAGATCAAGATCCACCGATGGTGTAATGAGCCATCCAATATTACTAACATCTCCCGAACTTGAAGCATCAAATCGCGCCGAACGCCCCAAAGAAGCATTTGACGAACTGGAAGAAAAGGCTTTCCAACCAACACTTCCCTCTTCTATATAATTAATCCACCCCTGTCCTTGAATTAAATCGTTGTTTTTTTGCGATTCAAAATCATCAAAAAATAAAATGCCCGAACCAATAGTTTCTGCTAAACCACAGGAAATCGTTTCCCGATCGCAGCGCTCTGAGGTTTCATTTGTGATAGCCGCTATACTATTTATAGAAAGAACATAAAAATCATCTCTGAAATCCCGACTGAAAACACCTTGAATATCAAAGGTTCCCTGAGGGACTAATCGAGCTTTAAAATCGGCAAAAGTGCTGGTCTGCAAAATACTCGTAACGCCTGATTCGCAGCTTTCCAATCGGCGTAAACCATCAAACTCATCAAACGATTCCGCCGCAAAACTCACGCCTAATTCTGTTTGGTTTAATTGCACCTCACTTAGAGCGATCAAGGTATTTTCATCGGCTTCGGTTAAGTTTTGCCAGGCGGAAGTTTTAGCTTTAATAGGAACAATTTCTGAACTTCGCAAAACAACAGACTTGAATGTAGCAGACTGAATTGGTTCTACAGTAGCGTCACCTCCTTTTCCCAAGGTCAAAACACCTTGAGTTTCGCCTATGGTAAGATCATTTAATTTCACATAAACTTTCTGGCCGAAGGAATAAATATCCGATAAGCTAGGGACATTAATAGCCAGTTTGATACCAAGTCTGGGGTCATTTTCGGGATCAGAAGCATCGGTTTTGTTTTGGATAATTAATTCCTTAAAAAAATTACCAGAACGATCTGATGAGATCACATAACCTTCAATATAGAGATCTACATCGCTTTCTATTATAACTGTTTCTTTTCCTGAAGTTTCCGCCTGTTCGTATAAAGACTTTACAACTTTAAAGGTTGTGAGTTGTTCCTTTGGAATATCTGGGTCATTAACAGATCCCTCAGGAATGATGAAGGGACCGTCCTGAACACAGGACATTAAACAAAAACTTAAAAAAATAATCAATAAGTAAAATATGACTTTCATCGAAATCGTTTTTAAAATCTAAGACTTACATTTAAAAAATAGCTGGTACCACGACCATACCAATATTTGGGTCCGAAAATGGGTTTGTCCAGAGCCTGATCGTCTCGCAACTGCCGGTAGTTGGCATTTCTTGCTTGTTCAAAACCTCCTGATTTAAAAATTTGATTCAAAACATTATTTATACTAGCAAAAAAACTCAAGTACTTATCGCCTATTTTATACGATTTTCCGGCAATCATATTTACAAGCATATAACCTTCAAACTGTTCTTGTTCTAAAAGTTGTTTCGCCAAATTTTCATCATAATCGTTAAACACCCGACCGTCAAAATCGGTGTTGAAATTTGAAGAGCGGGTTAGCGGACTCACATTGATATAAGCATGCGACAGCCAATTCGCAGTGGCACCTACAAACCAATATTCCGGATCACGGTACTCAAATCCTAAACTAAAGGCGCGTTGCGGACCAACAGCAAGCTTATAACCCTTCAAATATGAGTTTCCAAAATCTTTAAAACCATCCACAAAACCTGCCTCCTCGGCGTTTTGATTTGCTTCGGTAGTTAGGTATAAATGTGGGTTGTTGGCATAGGAGAAATCGCCCAAGGCCGCAACCCCCTTCAAACTTAAAGTACTTGTAATTTGGGTTTGAAGACCCAGTTCCAGACCAAACCGATTTGTATTAATGCCTTGTAAGATTTCTTGAACAAAGGCTGTGTTATCTCCTCCAATACCATCAGCAAAAAAAAATGATATATGGTTTTCATTTCTGGTTGAAATATAATACCCTGTTAATCGTGCTTTTAAAAGTGAGGAACGAAAAATATAGCTCAGATCGGTCGCTAAAATTTTTTCTGGGCTGATAACAGGTACCGTATTATTATTTTCCCTGGCATTTGTATAAGTGTTTTGAAGCGAGGGAGCGCGTGACATTAACCCCGCATTCATATTAAAAATGTGTTTTCCGGATAATTTGTAATTTCCACCGGCTTTAACACCAAAACCAAGAAACTTTAATTTGTTACCCGGACCTAAAGAGTTCTCCGGAAATCCACCATTCTGATAAAACCCGGTTCTTTGATACTGCGTGAAACTAATTTGACCGGAGGTATAAAAATCAACTTTAGAAAACTTGAATTCAGTTTTGACAAATGCATCCCAGGTTTCAGCGTTTAACTTATAATGATAATTAAACCGATCACCCTCTTGTACCAAACGATTTGGATTTAGGAGGTCATTTTGAGCTTCATTAATCGTACTTGCGAAACCATCAATATCCAAAAAGGATGAACCGCCCAAAAGATCTAGAATTTGAGCATAATTTTGGGAGTCCAACTGGCGGTAATTGATTGCCGCATTTAAGCTGATGTGTGTGTTTATTTCTGTTTTTAAAATACTGTTTATGGTAAGCTGTTTATCGTTAACTACGTCGGCGTATAAAGCATAAATCGAATTTCCACCTGACGCTGAGTTGGCTATATTGGCTTCATAAAGGCGATTCCAATCCAATTGACCATCATCTAAAAAGGCTTCCAAAACAAGGTAGGCATTCCCCAGGTTTTCAGGATCATTACGTTCAAAATAACTGGGTAGTTTTTGGTAATATGTCGGACTTGGATTCGTGCCACCACCCTCAGGAAATCCATTCACTAAATCAGTACCCTGATAATTCAATCGACTGTTAGAAAAAGTTCCAAACTGGTAGCCTACATTGGTGTTTAAGTGTGTTTTAGCATTTATATCCCAGTAATGATTTAACATAAGCACCGGCTCTTCGACACTCTTAATTCTGGCATTTCTTTTTTCACCATTTTGATACCCCAAATAGGCATTGTATTTAATCCCTTTTAAATCGTAAACTTCCTGTGTATTAGGAGCGGATTTTCCTCGATTATTAGGGGCATAAATCCCGGTAAAATTCAAACTATGTTTAGGATTTAGTTTTTTTTCTAGAGCTACAAAAAATGAATTAGCATCATAAAGGGTTCCTTCCTGAAAACCACTATTTCCCCAGCGTCTACCAAGTGCTAATGTATAGGCCCAGCCTTTTGGTAACATCCCTGAGGCATGGCTTGCCATAAGTCGATTACTATAACTTCTATTAGAACTGGAATAGGTAAAATTATTTCCAGAGCGAGCCTCTGATGCCCTAACATTAATATGAGTAGTGCCAATAATGCCTCCAAAATTGTAATCAGCAGGCACTAAGCCTGGATTTAATTCCTGATTTCTGAGGACCGGATTGAGTCCACCCCAATTACTCCATTGCGGCTTTCCGTTGAACTGTTTATTCATTTCAATACCGTTGATAAGCACTTTTGAATTTTCAGAAGACATGCCCCGCAAACTAAAAAAGGCCTGGCTAAAATCGAAGGCCGCGGTGCGTTGAAACACATCCTGAGAGGCTAGAAGTAATCCTGAAATATTATCAGCACCACCCACAGCCTCATCCAACTCATCGTCCGTAAGGGTAATTATGAAATCATCTTGACTATTTTCAAAATCCCGATCCAATGTCATATCGTTTATCATCAGAATTTTATCCTCTTGAATCACAATAGGAAATCGCTTGGGGTAATATCCTGATTTAAAAACTTTAACTATGTGCTCACCCAAGGGAAGATATCCTTCAAATTGGAAGGTTCCCAGAACAGTGGTAAACTGAGACAAGCCTGTTCCTTCAATAGAAACAGTAACACCGGGTAAAGGTTTAAAAGAAGCAGCATCTCTAACACTCCCAGAAACTTGTGTGGTTTGGGAAGCAAGTAATAGAGGGCATAGTCCAATGGTTAATATAAGCAGGATTTTGTACATCATCTGTTTGGGGCTAACAGCAATAATTCCTTTTTAACTGTCAAAATGTACAGCATTTATCAGAATAATGTAACTTTGGTTGTTGTTTTTCGCAATAATCCCAAATCTTTTGTCATGAACCTACGACGAACTACCATTTTATGGCTCTTTTTGAGCATATTGGCCACCGCTTCTGCGCAAAGCAACCCGTATAAAATCCGAACCATCGCATTTTATAATCTCGAAAATTTATTTGATACCATTAACAACCCCAACACTTTGGACGAGTACAGCCCCATGATGGAAATGAAGGCGAGTAGATCCGAAGCTTACTGGAAAAAAATAAACAACATGGCCCAGGTTTTATCCGATATTGGCCGTGATGAAAGTCATGATTCTCCAGCCATTATTGGCATTTCTGAGGTAGAAAATAAAACTGTTGTGCAGGATCTGGCAAACGATTCCTTACTCTTGGGCAAAAATTATGGAATCTTGCACTACGATTCACCTGATCTTAGAGGTATTGATGTAGCCCTACTTTATCAAAAACGTTTATTTGTTCCTATATCAAGCCAGAGTTATGAACTTAAAATTTCTGATAATAAAACAGGAAAACGCGAATTTACCCGAGACCAACTGGTGGTTAGTGGTCAGTTGGATGGCGAAGTCATCCATCTCATTGTGAATCACTGGCCATCTCGTCGTGGTGGCGAAAAACAGTCAGGATACAAACGATTGGCAGCGGCTAAACTCACCAAGAGAATTACAGATTCTCTATTGATAAAAGACCCCTATGCTAAAATCATTATCATGGGTGACCTTAACGATGATCCTACGAGTTATAGTTTAAAGAAAGGTTTACAATCGAAAGGAAAAACGAGTCGTTTGGGGCTAAGTAGTATCTATAATCCGTACGAGAAATTTTTTCGCCAGGGCCTGGGAACTACGGCCTATCGCGATGCCTGGAGTTTATTCGATCAAATTTTAATGTCCCGTTCTTTAGTGGATAAAAATTATAAAGGTTTCCAGTTTTATAAGGCTGGTATATATAACAAACGTTATATAGTAACCCCCGACGGGCGTTACAAAGGATATCCCCTACGTAGTTGGGGCAATAGGGGGTTTACCGATGGATTTAGCGATCATTTCCCGGTGTATATTTATTTGATAAAGAAACTAAAAACGGTTTCGCCTTAAGATAACCAGGCATCCCAGGGAATTCTGGACAATAAAAAAATCAATCCCAAACTATAAAAAATAGCTATTTTTTTGAGCTTAGCAGTTGAAGTTAATTTCTTTTTATGCTTCGAATACCCTATCGTTATAAGTACTATCGCGATTATATTTACCAGAGGGTGCTCTACAAGGTACAAACGATTTATAGAGTCTTTCATAACAGCTCCCATTCCTAACTCACTAAATAACTGTAGCCTTGGCGACACAAAATATAATAATAAACCAATGAGTAACTGGATATGTGAGACAATTAAAGTGAATAATGATAACCTAAAATCTTTGGCTTTATACTCCTTTCCGGTTGCCGATTTGTAAATAGCATTAATACTGGCAAAGATTAGCATAACAAGCACAAGATAGGCCCAATATGAGTGTAGTAGTTGAATGGTTTCGTACATGGGTAGAATCTATATATTAGTTTTAACAAATGTACTAATTAATCATTTAATAAATCATTTGCATAAAAGGTGCTTTTTCATTTTTGACCATTAGTATTTATTCCCAGGTATTTTCGGCTGGTGTGCCACCCCAGATCATAGTAGCCAGATATGGATTATCAATAAAAGGATTTCGATTGCCTTGTGCTCCATAAATTACGGCATTACGTTGAAGCTCAAAAGGAGAAACGGGGTCTTCAACATGCCATTTTAAAAGTAATTCGATTCCCCCTACTTTATCAAAGGTTTCACCATAGCGAATGTTGAGATACATTACCATGCGCGCCACATCGCCTTTCCAACTATCGCCGGGATACCATCCCTTATTAGCCAACCTTTCATAAGATCCACTGCCCTCAGCAAACGGATAATTACTACGACTGCTATTTACTCCGGCATCGCAGGTTCTTAAATGATGCAAATCGGTAACGGCATCATTGGCTTGCAATAAGGATTGTGGATAAATATGTTCGGTGTTAAAAGTTTGCGGTGAATAGGGATTGTTTCCCGAGGTATATTCTTTCCAATAACGGCTTTCGCCGGAATACATCAAGATCACATTATCCGGATTAGCCAGATCGGCATCAGCATTGTAAAGATAATTATGGCGCTGTCCGTAGGATAAAATGGTTGTGTGTTTTTCGATGGAAAGGTTCTTTAAAACTTTGAAGGTGTAATCAGTATTATCAGCAAATACCACAGAATCGTAATAGTCTGCAACCTGGGAAGGGATATTAAATTTAATAACCGGAGCAACCGCAATAGTTACCTTTGCCTGAGAACAATCGGAGGGCTGGCTATTATCACATAGCGTATAAGTGAAGGCATCATCACCAATAAAATTTACAGGCGGCGTGTAGGTATAGCTTCCATCATTATTATGAAGCACAGTTCCACCTTCTAATGTGGTTTTATCAAAATCAGAAATAACCGCTGAATCCACCAGAATATCGTTGGTTAATAAAGTTTCCATAACTAATGGCCGGCCGGCAGCTGTATTGTAAAAATCGTCATTTGCTTCCGGGGGACCTGTATCTATCGGGTTGGCATTTCCGCTACTACCAGAGTTGCAATTAAGAGATAATAAAAAACAAAAAAGACCTAAAAGATAATGGTTCATGATTTAAATTTGGGCAAATAAAAGTAACTGATTTATTCAGTATTTAAAAGAAAAATGAACTAATACATCATAAAAAAACCACTTCATTAAGAAGTGGTTTTAAATATTAATAAAAACAAACCTTTAGTTAAAAGTATATCTTAAACCAACTTGTGCTTGCCATCTTGAGCTTTGAATTCCACTATCATCAAATAATACAGGACCATTCTCAAGAACATTTTCTCTTAGACTAAATACAGGTGTTCCACCTGGACCTCCTGCATCCACTGTTTGTAATATTTGAGTATTACTAAACGCAAATGTTTGTCTTCCCCAATCTTTATTTAATAAGTTGGTAAAATTGAAAATATCTATTGATAATTGTAACGTATTCTTCTTTTTCATTGCTGGGAAAGAAATATCTTGTAACAATTTAAAATCTACAATATGACTCCAAGGTCCTCTAGAAGCATTTCTCTCTGCATATTTACCTCTTCTGGTTCTTAAATACTCATCATTACTAATGTAACTATCTAATAATGCCCATTCATCGTCTGTACCAACAGCAGAACCTGATCTATCCTGTAAAACAATTTCACTAGCTGTTGCTGGAACATACATTAATGCATTATCCCTTGAGTCATCATTTAGAATATCCCTGCCTTCTCTGTAAGTATAAGAAAAAGGTTGTCCTTGAGATCCATTATAGAATAATGCAACGGTTGTTTTAATATTATCATTCCAATTTATCTCATAAGACATATTACTAGAAATTCTATGACCTTGAGAGAAATCTGACCTACTAACGGGTAAATTTGAATTTTTACCATTCACAGTTTGAATACCTCTCCATTGCGAACTGTTTTGAGAAGATGTTCCATCAAAAATAGCATTTGCTTCCCCATAAGAATAAGATACTTGTCCTGCAAATCCATTTTCAAATGGTTTTCTTAACGTAAAGGCAGCATTCCAAGAATTTCCTGCTCCAGTATTTGAGGCTAAAATAACTAGACCATAGGTGTCATCTATTTCATCACTTCTATCATAAACTGGTCTGTTATCAGCTCCCGATAAATTTCCTATAGGACCTTTTAGATTTAAATTTTCATAATAAATATCTGTGATATTATCATTCCAAATAACATCTGCACTAGCTATTAATCCCCAAATAGGTAATTTTTGATCTACTGCAAGATTTACTTTAAATCGTTGTGGCAATTTGAAATCTGAAGCAAATAAATCTACTTGACCTCCTGTTCCTCCTGAACCTGGTGTTACATCTTCGAACTGATTATTTACATCTGGTTCAAATGGTGTACCTCCAAAACCTAGAGTGAATCCTCCTGTTACGCCATTATTATTATAAGTTGCGCCCGGCCAAACTAACGGCAATCTAGATGTGAAAACACCTAATCCACCACGAACTTGAGTTGTTTTATTACCATTAACATCCCAGTTGAATCCAATTCTAGGCGATACATGAACCGTAGTGCTAACACCACGACCAACTCTAGCACCTTGTAAATCTTTTCCTGCTGCTTCCAGCAATGGAATTGTTCTATTATTAAAGTCTTCGTTTACTGGACCATCAGACCAGAATGGAATATCAAATCGAATACCAGCAGTTAATTTGAAGTTGTCAGACATTTGTACCTCATCTTGAGCATAAAACCCAGCTTGAAACACATTAAACTCTGACTTACCCGCAGATTCATCACCAACTATTCCAGATCCAACAAGTGAATAACCATGTTGGTAAAAATCAGAGTCTTGACCTGTTATAAATTGGTTTACCCCAGTTGATATCCCATTATTATCAAACTCGTAGTATCCATAGTTATAAGGGAAAAATAAATTCTCCATGTTAGAATACTCATTGTGTGTACCGAGAGTTATTGTATGTCTTCCTTTAAAAATCTCAAAATTATTTGTAAATGTAAACACATCTTGATTTAATAAATTGGCTGTTGAAAATGGCTCAGATCCAAAAATGATTCTACCATCACCATCCTCTAATTGCACAGTTGGAAAAGGACTTCCTAGAGGATCTCTATCATCCCTAACTGTTTTGTAACTAATAGTCATACTATTCGCAAACTTATTACTATAAGAAGAATTCCATTGTAAAGTAGTTGCATTGGTCTTATTAACAAACAACTCCGATCCGTTAAGAAAATTTATTGTACCATTAGACGAGTTTCTGGCCTCTAAGTTATCAACATCCTGTAACCTATGTGTTAATGATATACTATGATTTTGATTAATATTCCAATCTAACTTTGCAGTTACCATGTTATTTACCAAAGTAGACGTATTATTATCATAAACACCTGGATCATAACCATAAGTAGAAATCATAAATTGTCTTAACGCTTCTAAATCCGCAGCTGATGAATCACCTCTATAATTACTGATATTAAAAGGCTGAGGCGTTTCATTATCCTGTTTTTCGTAATTAACGAAAAGGAATAATTTATCTTTAACAATAGGAGCTCCTACTCGAATACCATAAGTAAGTGCAGTAAAATCAGCTAACTTTTCTCTTGTATCACCTTCGTTAGTTAAAGCAGTTGGTGTTTTTCCTGCCAAATCTTGGTTTCTAAAATAAGTATAAATAGATCCCTCTACATTGTTTGAACCAGAACGTGTAATAGCATTAATAGCTCCACCTGTAAATCCAGATATTTTAACATCAAAAGGCGCTAATTGAATTTGAATTTGTTCCAAAGCATCAATTGAAAAAGGGTTAGCTCCCGTTTGTCCACCATCTGTACCAGAACCAGCAAGACCAAATACATCATTACTTACGGCTCCATCTACTGTGACACTATTAAACCTATTGTTTTGCCCTCCTAATGAGACTGAAAATCCATCACTTCCCTCAGTTAACTGAGCCTGTGGTGTAGCTCTTAAGAAATCAGCAATAGATCTTGAAGCAGAAGGAATCGTTAAAAGGTCTCTTTTACTTACTGTAGTTTCAGCTCCTGTTCTATTTGAATCAAAAACATTGTTACGTGATGTAGTAATAACAATTTCATCTAAAGCGCTAGCTGACTCAGATAATTGTTTGTTAATTGAAGTGGTTTGTCCAAGTGTTAATTGAAGTCCTTCTTCTGAAAACTCTGAATATCCAACGTAGCTAATTAATACAGAATATGGTCCTCCAGGTCGCATATTTGATATTCTGTAAAATCCTTCCATATCAGTTGCTGCTCCATAAACAGTTCCTGTAGGAATATGCTTGACAACAATATTAGCTCCTGGAAGGGGTTCACCACTAGTATCGGTAATACGCCCATTAAGAGCAGAAGTTGTAGTTTGGGCAAACGAAAATGTCACCGTAATCAAACTCACAACCAAAAATAAAAATTGAGTAGTTTTTTTCATAATTAATTATTTAAAATTTGTCAAGGCAAAAATAAGTATTACAGGGTATTAAATGTTAAGTATTTGTTAACAAATATTAATAATAATTATAACCAAAAAAGGGATAAATATTAAAATATTGATCCCTTTTTTGCGATATTAATAATAATATGTAATTTAATTAACTGCTGCTTTTGTAATAACTCAATAAACTAGCGGTAGAAGAGTCATGTTCGTTATTACTAGCACTGTTAAATTCTTGTAAAATTTTAGTAGCCAGTTGTTTTCCTAGTTCTACCCCAAATTGGTCGTAACTAAAAATATTCCAGATAATACCCTGAACAAATATTTTATGTTCATACATCGCTATCAGTTTACCAAGACTTTCCGGTGTTAACTTATCAATAAAAATGGTATTGGTAGGTTTGTTTCCTTCAAATATTTTGAAAGGTAGAATTTCTTTAGAGGTCCCTTCGGCCTCAACAGCAGCTTTTGTTTTTCCGTTCAGTAAGGCTTCTGTTTGTGCTAAAAAGTTAGAGATTAATTTATCCTGATGATCTTTATTACCATGCAGGGATTTTTTAAAGCCAATAAAATCCGCAGGAATCAATTTCGTCCCTTGATGGATCAGCTGAAAAAAAGCATGTTGGGCATTGGTTCCGGGTTCACCCCAAATAATGGTTCCCGTTTGATAATCTATCAAGTTACCATTTCTATCCACACTTTTTCCATTACTCTCCATTATACCTTGTTGCAGATAGGTAGCAAACTGATTTAAATACTGAGAATAGGGTATAATAGCTTCGCTTTCTGCCTCAAAAAAGTTGTTGTACCAAACACTGATCAAAGCCAAAACAACAGGAATATTTTCTTTAAAATCGGTGGATCTAAAATGATCATCCATTTTGTTGGCTCCCCGCAGCAGGGCGTCAAAATTTTCAAATCCTATACCTAAACTGATACTCAGTCCAACGGCACTCCAAAGAGAAAAACGGCCACCCACCCAGTTCCACATTGGAAAAATATTGTTCGGGTCTATTCCAAAGGCCTTCACGGAATCAATATTGGTAGACACTGCCACAAAATGCTTGGCAATAGCTTCGTGGTTACCGGTTTTTAAAAACCAGTCCTTAATCGTATTTGCATTTGAAATGGTTTCTTGTGTCGTAAATGTTTTAGAGACCACCACAAACAATGTGGTTTCCGGATCCAAATTTTTAATCACCTCATTCACATGATCGCCATCCACATTACTCACAAAATGAGTCGTAAGATGATTTTTATAATACTTAAGGGCATCCACAACCATCGCTGGTCCTAGATCAGAACCTCCAATACCAATATTTACAACATCGGTAAAAGGTTTTCCGGTAAATCCTTTACGCTCGCCTGACAATACCTCTTGGGTAAAAGTTCTCATTTTATCTTTCACAGCATATACCTCAGGCATAACATTCACACCATCCACAATAAACCGTGCGTCTTCCCGAGCCCGAAGCGCCGTATGCAATACCGCTCGCCCCTCTGTTTTATTAATGATCTCTCCTAAAAACTGACTTTCAATAGCCTCTTTTAACTTAACCTCATCGGCTAATTCCAAAAGGTATTTGAAGGTCTCTTCTGTTATCCGATTTTTAGAAAAATCTACATAAAAATCATCAAAGGCAATAGAAAATTTTTCAGCACGTTTATCGTCATCGGCAAACATGGATTTCATATGCACATCTTTAACTGCCTGGTAATGGTTATGTAATTTTCTCCATGCAGCAGTTGTCGTGGGATTTACACTTGGTAAGGTCATAAATTAAGGGTTGTAAGACATTAGGTTGGCATCTATACTATCATTTTCGGCTACACTAAAATTTCCGGAGGCTTCCGAAATCTCAAAAGGAATACCATCTATATTTTTTTTGATAGGTTCTATATAATCTAAGAATTTCTTCTTTAAAGAATCTGAAATAGGTTTTGCCTCAGGCAGCTTTTGCTGGAAAGGATCTACCTGTCGGCCATTCTTCCAAAACCGATAACACACATGAGGTCCGGCGGTATTTCCCGTCATTCCAACATATCCAATGATATCGCCCTGTTTTACGAATTGCCCAACTTTTACGTTGCGGCGACTCATATGTAAGTATTGGGTTTCGTAGGTTGCATTATGGCGGATCTTAACGTACTTGCCATTACCCCCGGTATAACTAGATTGTGTTACTGTACCGTTGGCTGTAGCCATAATAGGCGTCCCTACAGCCGCCGCAAAATCAGTTCCCTTATGCGGTCTTATCCTGTTGCCATAGTAGGCAATACGACGCCGTAAATTATATCGGGATGATACACGACTAAATTTTACAGGAGCTCTTAAAAATGCCCGACGTAAATTTTTGGCATCATCACTAAAATAATCTACAATACCTTTAACTGTATCTGTAGTGAATCGAAAGGCATAAAACGATTCTTTATTGTGTTCAAAAAAGGCAGCCTTTATCTTATCAACACCGGCATATATTGTATCATCAATATACTTATCTGTATACATCACCTTAAAACGATCACCAGGTTGTAAACGTCTAAAATCAATGGTCCAGGCATAAATATCGTCGGCCATCATATACGCTAAACGCGGACTCAAACCCTTTTCCTCCAGAGTCAAAGAAATATTGTCATTAATAACACCCGTAGCAATCTTCTCTACAAATTTAATAGGCTTCTTACTCTTGTAAGCAGAAATCATAGAGTCCTTAAAATTGATCACTACATAATCTTCCAGATTCGGCTGATAAATAAAACATTGTGCTGTTTCAAGAGAATCTTTGGCGCATAATAAGGTATATGGTTTTCCTGCTTGTAAAAAACGAGCTATGTCAAAGGTGTCTTTCGCTTTTTGAGCGATATTAAAAATCCGGGGGTACCCAACATGGTTGCGTTCCAGTATCTGTCCGAAACTCTCATTCTTTTCAACGGTATCGCGTTTCACGATAAAATCGTTCAGCTTAAACCCGAATTCAAAAATGTCTTTAGGCTTCTCAACTTTGGCCACCACCTCTTCTTCTTTCGGTGGTTTCTCCTCATTTTTACAGGCTGTAAATAACCCTAAAAATACTATTAATGCAATTAAACATCGTGTCCCCAATGTGCTAACTCTTCTTCTGTCCATAAATCCGGAAAAAATATTCTTTTTTGATATTTTGGATGCATATATTTTACCCATTCACTACCTCCTGTGGCCTCCGCGGTGTGTCCTCCAATGTTCAAATAATGATTGGCTGTGGTGTAATGCGCCATAACCCACTTAATATTAACCGTGTAATCGTAGTGTCTCATCGCTTTAATGAGGTCTGCATTTTTCTGATCCGCCTCTGGCAACCCTTTAAATTTGCACCACAAATTATTCTGATAATAAAATTTTGTAAATCTAATAAATTCTGCTTTATATCTTGCTTCAAACGTTTTTAATGTATACGTTTTTTTACCTGTTTTATAATCTTTTCCCGCAGCTTGCCAATACAAGTGTTCAAAAGCATTCTCGTATGACGAGTTCCTATCGATCGTATCACGAAACCTGTTATCAATTAAATTGGTCAATTCCGTAGAAGCAAACTCTATTTTACGGTATTGTGCGCTCTGAAAACCACTGCCAGGTGTCAAGGTTTTTCTGAACTTATTATACTGCGCCACATCCATCCCGTCTTTCATAATACTAAATGAAGATGTCAATACATCAAAGTACCTGCTTATTCGCATAATCTTATCTGTAAAGATCGCTGTAGTTAAAGCTTTGTGTTCTGCAATTTGTTCGATCTCACTCAGGATCATTTTAAATAGCAACTCTGAGATCTGATGATACATTATAAATACCTTCTCATCAGGAAACACCGTGCGTTGCACCTGCAGACTCAACAAAGCATCTGTTTGAATATAATCCCAATAATTTAATGGTTTACTATGTAACAGCCCTTCCAGATGCGCATCGACGTCTTGATCAATTGCGGCATATTTTTCTTCCAGTGCTTTCTCAAGTTCAGAGTCCAATTCAGCTTTAATTTATATGAATTTCAAACGGATATTTCAAGCCCTTAAAGGCTTCAAGATCAGCTCGAAGTGACCCTACGGCCAGATCAGCTTTAATGCGTAAAGGTACTTTATTTTTGTCATTAGAAACCCAAAGGGTTAAACTTTCTTCCTCTTTAAAAACACGTCCGGCCATCACGTAAGGTCTAAACTTCAAGGCATCAATTTGACCAAAATCAGTTTCAATGCGATCTTTACCTAAATACTTCAATTTAAAACCATAATTTTCTTCATCGAAAAAAATATCCACCATCACTTCATCTCCCGGTTTCAGGCTTTCCGTATCTAAATTATTCCTCAAATAATAAAAGGTTGACACCATATCCTGAATGTTTGGTTTGGTATCAAAAACCGATTGGACACCGTGCTTTTTATCATTAACATGCGCCTTATGATTCTCCTGATCGAAATCTATGGTTAAATTCTTCGTGTAACCACCTTCGTAAATATTTCGCACAAATTTATAAGGCAGGTATGTTTCTTTATCAAAATAACTTTCATACCGATCGTTCACCTTAAAAAACCACTTAATCATACCGGTAGTCCAGCCTTTACCAACCACATGGTAAACCGGTTTGTCACCCAGACTCGTTTCTTTAACGCTCAAAGTGGCATTCCCCGCCTTTAAAAATCCGCTGTAGCTCATCTTGAACTTGAACCATTCACCATCTTTAAACGACGAATTTTGAGCAAAACTCACTTGAAGCATTGCGCATAGAATTCCTAAAAAAAGTAGTTTTTTCGTCATAGGGTTTGGGTATTTGGGTATGTAACTTTTAAAATTTACATTTATTGTTCATCACACCAAAATACAATTACTGTTCCAAAAATATGAAAATTCTTCAAACACCACAGATTATAAGGTTTTCTTAACGTTTATTTGATGTTTTTTAAAATCTGATATTTGGGCGTTTCCACCGTCTGCGCCGGCGGTCGGGCTTTCCCTTACAAGGCCGCGCCAAAAGGCTGCGGGCTTTTCAGTACAATCCCTAACGCAAAAAGCCGCTTCAAATAAGGTCTTACACCCTAAATCAACCGGCCTTTTTTTTATTTCTATTAAAAATTAAAGCGTTCCCCTACTAGCTTGTTCGCGCTCAATAGATTCAAATAAGGCTTTAAAGTTCCCTGCCCCAAAACCGCGTGCACCCATCCGTTGAATGATCTCAAAGAACAAGGTAGGTCGGTCTTCCACAGGCTTTGTAAATATCTGTAACAAATAGCCTTCTTCATCGGCATCGATCATGATACCTAAATTTTTTAAGGTCTCGATGTCCTCTCGCAATTCATGACTGAATTGCTCCAATCGTCCGGGAACGGCTTTATAATATTCTTCAGGTGGGGTGCTTAAAAATTCCACGCCACGTTCTCGCAACTGGCTTACGGTACTAACAATATCGTCGGTAGCCACAGCTATGTGCTGTACGCCGGCCCCTTCGTAAAAATCAAGGTATTCTTCGATCTGTGATTTCTTTTTTCCTTCGGCGGGTTCGTTGATAGGAAATTTAATACGCCCATTGCCATTACTCATCACTTTACTCATCAAGGCCGAATATTCTGTATGGATCTGTTTGTCATCAAACGACAAAAAGTTTTCAAAACCCATCACGTCTTCATACCATTTCACCCAGGTATTCATTTGGCCCCAGCCTACATTCCCTACCATGTGATCGATATATTTCAGACCAACAGGTGTTGGGTTATAATCGCTTTCCCAGGGTCTGAAACCGGGCATAAAAGTACCTTTATAGTTTTTACGCTCCACGAACATGTGTACCGTTTCTCCATAGGTGTAGATCCCTGCTTTTACAATTTCACCATGCTCATCAGTTTCTACAACCGGAGCCATAAACGATTTCGCTCCTCGACTTGTAGTTTCTTCGTATGCCTTTCGGGCATCTTCAACCCAAAGTGCTATGACTTTTACGCCGTCGCCGTGTTTTACAATATGTTCGTTAATAGGATTTTTACTAGTTAAAGGCGTGGTAAGCACCAAGCGAATCTTGTCTTGCTTTAATACATAGCTTACCGTGTCTTTCGAGCCGGTTTCTAATCCTTTGTAGGCCAGTGACTGAAAACCAAAAGCGGTTTTATAAAAATGAGCCGCTTGTTTAGCATTACCTACATAGAATTCTACATAATCGGTGCCTAGGAGCGGCAGAAAGTCCTGTGCACCGGCAAATATTTTTTCCAGACCGTAGTCTACTGATTTTATGTCTTTACTCATGTCTTCTAATTTTAATTCTGTTGTCTAAACTTTACTCTGTTGCCCTAGCCCTGATTGCAGCGGCATCCTTTTGTTTTTTCAACAAAAGATATAGCGGAAAGCAGGAAAAAGCTCCCAATACTTGTTACTCCAACCATGATTTGAAATAACTCTCATCGGCTATTTTCATTGCATCTTCGGTAAGTTGCAAGGGTTTAAAGGTATCAACCATCACGGCCAACTCCTCTGTTTCGGTCTTACCAATACTCCGCTCTGTAGCGCCGGGGTGCGGTCCGTGCGGAATCCCCGCGGGATGCAAGGAAATATGCCCGGCTTCAATATCGTTACGGCTCATAAAATCCCCGTCTACATAATACAAAACCTCATCGCTATCAATGTTGCTGTGATTGTATGGCGCCGGGATGGATTGGGGATGATAATCGTACAATCGCGGTACAAAACTGCACACCACAAAGGCATCGGTCTCGAAAGTTTGATGCACCGGTGGCGGTTGATGTATGCGGCCGGTTATGGGTTCAAAATCGTGAATGGAAAAGGCATACGGGTAATTATAACCATCGTAGCCAACGACATCAAAGGGATGCGAGGCGTATACCATTTCGATAATATCATCTTGCTTTTTTACTTTTATTAAAAAATCGCCTGTCTCATTGTTGGTCTCCAACGTTTCCGGGCGACGAATATCGCGCTCGCAGAAGGGTGAATGCTCCAACAACTGACCGAACCAATTGCGATAGCGCTTTGGGGTATAAATGGGTCGGCGCGACTCGACGATAAACAGACGATTATCTTTGGTGTCGAAATCTATTTTATAGATCACACCTCGTGGAATTAGCAAATAATCCCCGTATTTAAACTCTAAGTTTCCCAGATGAGTGCGTAAGGTTCCACTACCCTTATGGATGAATAAAAGTTCATCGGCATCGGTATTCTTATAAAAATAATCATTGGTAGATTCCTGTGGCGCGGCTAAAATAATGGCGCAATCTGAATTTATTAATACCGTTTTTCGGCTGTCTAAATAATCGGCTTCCGGTTTTACTTGAAAACCTTTAAAACGGTAAGACTGAATATTGTTGGTGCGCGCAATCTTCGGCGCTACGCTGTATTGCTTTTTAATTTCCTTAACCTGCGTTGGGCGCTGTTCGTGATAGCTATTGGTAGACATGCCATCGAAGCCAATAGTGCCGAACAACTGCTCGTAATACAGACTGCCATCAGGTTTTCTGAACTGCGTATGGCGTTTATGAGGAATACTTCCTAATTTATGATAAAAAGGCATGGTTTAATGTTTTTAAAATTTAGGCCTCAACCCTAAGGTTTAGCTGGTATAAATTACAAAAAAGTTACTATAAAGATACGAAAAATGCGCCCTTATTCGGGGTTTCTCTTGATAAGGAAATGAAGAAGTAATAGTAAGTCTTGCCAGAAGTATATCATCTGCTAATCTATATTTTCTTTTTTTGGTCACATGCAATATCCATTTCTATGCTTGTCTAAAAAAAACAGACTTTCTTTTGTGGATATTTCATAACAACACAAATATCGTAATTTTTGATGTAATAATAAAATGAGGATTAAAACCAAAACCCTACGTTAATAAAGAAAATACCTTTCCTGCGCTCCGGCGAATAACTGTATTTGGCCTGAACCGGACCGAAAAAAGTATCAAGTGCATAACCTACGCCATAACCGCGATAATCGGGCAGTGTAAACCATTGGCCAGTTTGAAAAATATCGTCGGCTACATTGGCCCAATTGGCCTCTAGGGTGAGGTGTTGTTTTTTAAAAATTTGATAATCCAGAACCGCAGAGGCCTTTACATAGCTATTGCCGGTTAAAGAAATAAAATCGTAACCTATAAAAGAAACAAAATTATTGATAAAACTTGCACCGTAGCCTCCCAGGGCGAAGTCGAGGGTTTGGGTTGATTTATCCCCAATTTTAAAACCGCCACTGGCTTCCAGATTTATGCCTACTTTTTCTGAAAATTTAAATGCTGTTCCGATTTCTGCCTTACCAATGGCAAAATTATTAAAATCCTGATTGAAACTGGAACCGTAAACATACCAATGTAAATCACCATTAAAATAAACACCTTGTGTGGGAAAGTATTTATTGTCGTACGTATCTAATTTAAGATTACCGAACAAACTCACGTAATCGGTATTCTCAAACTCGTACTTATTATTGGAATTGGGTGCAAATAAGGTTTCAGATATAATTTTTAAGCGCTTGTGTTCAGCACCAAGACTTAAGGAAAAATCTTTACGAAACAGGGTTTGCAAATAAAACTGATTGGTTTGATCGGTTAATTTTACGTCAAGCTTATTAATTCCGGAATTTCCAATTTCGGTATCTGTAAGTAATAATCGGGCACTGACATTTTTTTTAAATTGATTATAACGGGAACGTAAACCAATGCTCCAGTAAAATCCTTTATCAATTAAATACTCAAAATTGTATCTCAGGTTATCGCCTAAAATAAAATCAAGAGAGGCAATATCATTCGAGAAAAATAAACGCTTTTTGGTAAGGTTTATAAGCGCAGCACTTTTGTACAACTGGTCGTAATGAACTCCTAATTTCAGAAATGAGGTGTACTTAGACTCCCGTAAAGACCCATAAAAATCATAGCCATCAACCGAATCTGAAGGTCTTAAATCGTACTCAAAAGCATCAAAATTATTAGTTGCCACCAGTGCGTTAATTCCCTTTTCAAAACGCTCGTAACTCACTTTCCTGTCTGGTTTCACTTTTAATTTACCTAATAAATAGGCCCGCGAATAATGACTGGAACCATAAAACGAAAAGCTGTTAATACTTATACTATCGATTTGTTTTATTGGTGGTCGCGGCTCCTCGCGTCTTGGTAAGGCATTCAGTTTAGAAAAATTTTCTAAAGCTGCCTCAACACCATTCTTTATGATCACAGCTCCTTCATCAAACGAAATTACCGTGTATTCCTTTACCTCCGGCTTTATGTAAATATCGGTTTCTTTGGTTTTGGATTCCATCGCCCTGATGGTTCTAAAATTATTGATCTGTAGTAAAATTTCTGGCGCCGAAGTTAATTCATCCCGGGTCCGTAAACCGGCCTGCACATCAACACCTATAATAATATCCATTCCCTTTTCCCGTAACTCATTAATAGGATAATTATTTAAAACACCACCATCAATAAGAACATCATTATTTATGGTAACCGGCTGAAACAAAGACGGAAGGGCACCACTAGCCACCATACATTGCGCCAGACTACCCTGATCTAAAACGACCTCCTCACCGGTTTCCACATTCGTGGCGATACAGAAAAAAGGTATCGGAAGATTTTTAAACTCCTTAATCGTATTTACCGGCAATGTTAATTTAGAGAACAAATTGTAGGTGTTTTGACCCCGTGAAAGTGCTGATGGTAAATTCACCTTAAATCCATTAATGGGTAAGGTAACGGTGTATTTCTCAGAATTATCGCGTTCGTAAAAGGCTTTAGCCTCCCGTGGAAGATCGTCGCTAATAATTTTATCGAAATCAACGACCTCAAAAATAGAATCCAGTTGTTTCCCAGTATATCCCGAAGCATACAGCCCGCCAACAATAGCACCCATACTAGTACCGGCTACATAATCTATTTTTATACCCAGACTATCAATCACCTTTAAAACCCCAACATGCGCCAGGCCTTTTGCCCCACCACCACTAAGGACCAGCCCTATTTTAGGCCGTTCAGCATCCTTGGTTTTATTTTGCGCCAGGGCGGAAGACAAAACACTTATACAAAGTAAAATAAGGAGTAATTTTTTATTCAAAACTGATAGAAGTTTAATTCTTTTTCTTTTCGAAAGGACTTTAACCAACTGCCCAATCTGAACATAAAGATAACGGTTATTTTTGATTAAAATACTGATAAACCTTAGCAGCTTTTGAGGCGCCAACCACTTCCTCTAATTCATCCAATTTGGCATGTGCTACGCGTTTTGCAGATTTAAAGTGTTTTAACAAACTTACGATCGTTTTTTCACCAATGCCTTCGATGGTTTCCAGTTCTGTATTCAAGGCCGATTTACTTCGTCGATTACGATGATGCTCGATGCCAAACCGATGGGCTTCATTCCGTAATTGCTGAATAACCTTTAAGGTTTCACTCTTTTTGTCCAGGTACAAAGGTATCGGGTCGTTGGGGTAAAACAGTTCCTCCAAGCGCTTGGCTATACCAATTATCGCGATTTTACCGCGTAATTCCAAAGCATCAAGACTTTTTAGTGCTGAAGACAACTGGCCCTTCCCACCATCTATAACAATAAGTTGGGGTAACGATTGTTCTTCATCCAACAGGCGTTTATAACGGCGATAAACCACCTCTTCCATTGAGGCAAAATCATCGGGTCCTTCTACGGTTTTAATATTGAAATGCCTGTAATCCTTTTTACTTGGCTTACCATTCTTGAAGACCACACAGGCGGCTACCGGATTGGTGCCTTGAATATTAGAATTATCAAAACATTCAATATGCCGGGGCTCCTCTTTTAAGCGAAGATCGGCTTTCATTTGCGACATAATACGGTTGGCGTGCCGGTCCGGATCTACAATTTTCATTTGCTTGAAACGCTCCATACGGAAGTATTTCGCATTTCGTAATGACAAATCCACGATGTGTTTTTTATCGCCCAATTTAGGTACGGTTACTTTAATTGCATCACCCAGATCGATCTTGAAAGGCACATAGATCTCTTTAGATTTTGAATGAAAACGCTGACGAATTTCTATAATGGCCAATTTCAACAAGGTCTCATCGGTTTCGTCCAATTTCTTTTTGATCTCTAGGGTATGTGATCGAATAATGGAACCATACGATAGTTGTAAAAAATTAACATAGCCATAGCTCTCATCGCTCACTATAGAAAACACATCTACGTTACTGATCTTCGGATTAACGATCGTCGATTTAGCTTGATAATTCTCTAATACATCAATTTTTTCCTTTATTTTTTGAGCTTCTTCAAATTGCATATTATCTGCAAAGGCATGCATTTGATTTTTAAATTCCGACAAGGAATCCTTAAAATTACCCTTCAATATTTCTTTAATGGCTTTAATATTTGCCATGTATTCGACCTCCGATTCCAAACCTTCGCAGGGACCCTTACAGTTCCCTAAATGATACTCCAAACACACTTTATATTTACCCGCTTGTATTTTTTCTTCAGCCAGATCGTAATTACAGGTTCGCAGGGAATACAAGCCCCGAATAAGACTCAGAAGGGTCGATACCGTTTTCATACTGGTATAGGGACCAAAATAGGTACCACCACCTTTGTAGACGCGACGTGTAGAAAACACTCTTGGGAAGCGTTCATTTTTAATGCATATCCATGGGTAGGATTTGTCATCCTTCAAAAGGACATTGTAACGTGGCCGATGTTTTTTTATTAGGTTATTCTCAAGTAATAAGGCATCGGTTTCCGTTTCAACAACAATATGTTTGATACGGGCAATTTTTTTTACCAAAACTCTGGTTTTACCGCTGTCGTGCGTTTTGGTAAAATAAGAACTAACGCGCTTTTTTAGATTTTTCGCCTTACCAACATAAATAAGGTTATTTTCCTTGTCAAAATACTGATACACCCCAGGTTGGCTCGGTAATGTCTTGAGTTGAATGTCTAAGGCAGGCGTATCCATACGCTCAAAGGTAGCCCAAAATATAGATAAACTAAAAATTAGCTTTTGTTTTTTTAGTACCTTGTTAGACGTTTTTTAATCTTCTAAACCTCATCCTGATGAAACAAATATTCGTCGTTATTTTAGCCCTTTTAGTCTCAGTTAATGTTTTAGCTCAGAAGAAGTCTAAAGATTTTAACATGCAATTCAATCATGTGGCCTTATCGGTTTCCGATCTGGAGGCTTCCGTAAATTTCTACACATCGGTATTAAAATTGAACGAAATCACTAATAGAACTGAAAAAGATGGAATCCGGTGGTTATCATTAAGTCAAGGTAAAGAACTTCATTTAATCTCCGTTCTTAGTGGCGATATCACACTAAATAAAGCGGTTCATTTTGCGCTAAGCACCCCACACTTCGATACTTTTATAGACAATCTGAATGAGCATGATATAAAATACTCCAGTTGGGCCGGGGAGGACCAAAAAATTACCATTCGTGCCGATGGTGTAAAACAGGTATATGTCCAAGATCCAGACGGATACTGGATCGAGGTCAATAGCGCCAACTAAAACCTATAAAAATTACATTTTCCTACCACTATTTTAGTACCTTTCGCCTCCTTAAAAAGATTTATGACTAAAAAAATTTTAGGCCGTAGAGACACGGTCGACTTTCCAAAACTTGGACTTTTCAATATTGAAGTAAAAATAGATACCGGGGCGTACACCTCGGCAATCCATTGTTCTGAGATTATTGAAGAAGGTGATCACCTGCGCTGTATTTTTAATAGCGAGGTTCACCGGAATTTTGGAAAGACTGAAATCGTTTTTGAGGAATACGGTCTTACCAACGTAAAAAGCAGCAATGGTTATAAAGAAAACCGGTACAAGGTAAAATCTGAAGTTGTATTTTTTGGTAAAACCTACAAGATTAACTTAACTTTAAGCACAAGAGACGATATGAAATTTCCAGTTCTTATTGGTCGGCAGTTTTTAAAACATAAATTTATCGTTGATGTCGATTTAGAACAAGTCTCATTTTTATCCAAAAAATCATGAACATAGTAATTCTATCAAGAAACTCTAACTTATATTCCACAGACCGATTACGAGAAGAAGGTGAAAAACGAGGTCATCGTATGGAAATTATCGATCCTTTGAAATGCGATATCATTATCGAAAAAGAGCGGCCGACCATTTACTATAAAGATCGTTACCTCGATTATGTAGATGCCATCATTCCCAGAATTGGAGCGTCAGTGACCTTTTACGGTTGCGCTGTAGTTCGCCAATTTGAAATGATGGGTGTTTTCACTATTTGTACTTCAGATGCCATACAACGTTCCCGAGATAAACTACGTAGTTTTCAGCGTTTAAGTAAAGCAGGTATTGGTATGCCTAAAACGGTTTTTACTAATTATTCCCGAGATGTCGAGGAGGTTATCGAACATGTTGGCGGAACGCCTGTGGTTATAAAATTGCTGGAAGGCACTCAAGGGTTAGGTGTGGTTTTAGCTGAAACCAAAAATGCAGCAGAATCGGTTTTAGAAGCCTTCAATGGTTTACAAGCACGGGTTATTGTTCAGGAATTCATAAAAGAAGCCGGCGGGGCGGATCTTCGCGCATTGGTTGTTGACGGGCAGGTAGTAGGCGCTATGAAACGTCAAGGAAAAGATGGTGAATTCCGGTCTAATTTACATCGTGGCGGATCTGCTAAGGTTTTGAAATTAAATCACGATGAATTAAAACTGGCGATGAATGCCTCGCGTGCTTTAAAACTTCCGGTTTGTGGTGTGGACATGTTACAATCGTCTCGAGGGCCATTGATATTGGAGGTAAATTCAACACCTGGCCTTGAAGGTATCGAAGCTGCAACAGGCAGGAATATTGCTAAAAGCATTATTCATTTCATAGAGCGAAATAAAAGAGAATAACAGATTTATAACTCATTTTTTTTATGCGTTCAGAACTTAAATCAATAACCATTTTCAAAGAAGTTATTGCTCCCGGAGAACGAAAGGAAGTGAACTTTGATGTAGCTAATTTACACACCTCATCACCGGTAAATATTCCCATCATTGTAGAACGATCGAAAAAGCCCGGGCCTACGGTTTTGTTTACTGCCGGTATTCATGGCGATGAAGTGAACGGTGTTGAGATCATTCGGCAACTTATCGCTAAAGGGATAAACAAACCCAAATGCGGTACAATTATCTGCATGCCGGTTATTAATGTTTTTGGTTTTATCAACCTAAAACGGGAATTCCCCGATGGACGCGATTTAAACCGGGTTTTCCCCGGAAGTCCGAAAGGATCATTGGCCGGACGTGTAGCTTACAAACTGGTAAATGAGGTACTGCCTCATGCTGATCTGGTAATCGATTTTCACACCGGGGGATCCGGCAGATTTAATGCCCCTCAGCTGCGGTATTCCAAAGAGGATAAAACCCTCGATGTGCTTGCCAAGGTTTTCGGTGCCCCGTTCGTATTATATTCTAAGAATTTATCTAAATCGTTTCGGGCTACCTGTAAAAAACTAGAGGTGCCTTTACTCCTTTTTGAAGGGGGTAAATCATTTCATATTGATGAGTTGGTTACCAACTCAGGTGTCAACGGCTCGAAGCGGATTTTAAAGCATTTGGGGATGCTTAAGACGGTTTTCAAGGTAACAAAACCTAAACAGGAATGTTTGTTTATTACCGAAAGTAAATGGATTCGTGCTAAATTCTCAGGGATGTTCAAAGCTTCAACCCCCGTTGGAACGCAAGTAAAAAAAGAGGATATCATTGGAAACATTACCGATCCATATGGTAAATTCAATTATTTTGTACGCGCTAAATTTTCTGGCTACATCATCAATGTCAATGAATCGCCAATCGTCTATCAGGGTGATGCCTTATTTCACATTAGTACCAAGCTTAAAAAACAAGAATGACAAAAGCTGAGTTGCGTAAAAAATATAAGGCCCTTCGTGCCGAATTATCGCCACAACAGCGTGACGACCTGAGCTTGAATATTGCTAATCAGCTTTTAAAATTACCTATATGGAACTTCGAATATTACCATGTTTTTTTAACCATAGAAACTTTAAATGAGGTTAATACCATCTATATTTTAAATATTCTAGCTGGGAAGGATAAGCACATTATAGTCTCTAAAAGCAATTTTGAGAGCGGTGCTATGACGCATTATTTATTAACCGACAATACCGTGCTTAAAAATAGTGCTTTTAATATCCCAGAACCTTTAGATGGCATTCAAATTCCTGTTTCTAGTATTCAGGTCGTTTTTGTGCCTTTGCTGGCCTTTGATACATCGGGAAATCGCATCGGATATGGCAAGGGGTTTTACGACAAATTTCTCGCTAATTGCTCCTCGGAAACGATTAAAATTGGTTTGTCATTTTTTGAGCCAGAAGCTGAGGATATTCCGGTTTTCGACAGCGATATTAAACTCGATTACGGGGTAACGCCACAATCTAATTATTCATTTTGATCGGTACAACTTTCACAATAGGTTTTCCTCAAGAACGGATTTTCTAATAATTGAAAGGTCACACCACCTTCATCTTCAGACTTAAACAATTTACAAAAGCGATCCTTATTGATGTTTATGGCATTAAGCATGATACTTCTAAAGCTTTCCTCACTGGTAAGATCCTTATCAAAAAGCGTTAAATTCAAATAATAAAACAATAGATTTTCATCAATATCAATCGATTTTGCTTTATCCTCCAATAGGTCAACAGCCATATCTCTGGTACCTAAATTACTAAAAAACTCGGCTAAACTTAAATAATCGTAATTGGATAAATTAAAGTCTTTATAATTCTTCCAAACGTAATCTACGGCTTTATCTTTGTTTGAAAAATCCCGGAAGTTCATTAATTTTTCGGCAATTACAATTTGCAGGTTTACAAGCATCCGGTCGATAAGTGATTTCTCTATATTGTAATCTTTTAGGTTGGTGATTTCATTTTGAAGATCGCGTTCATCCATTCTTATCGCATTATAATACAACAACTTTAAACGAACCGCTGCCAGATCGTATTTTATTTTCGGGTTTTCCGGATCTAATTTTTCAAGTTGCTCTAGTTGATCTAACACGATCATTGCTTCGCTGAAATCGGATAAATATCGAAAGCCTGTATTTTTAATGAGCAGATCGATATATTTTTTGTTATACGGAACCGTCATATTATCCAAAGTTACGGACGCATTGGACCTCCCACGAAGTTTTTCAAATATCGAATTTTGAAGGTCGTTGGCGTTTACCAGATCGTCTTTCTTTATAGCGGCATTAAAATCGGCTACAAGTTTATCTTCAGATTCGGTGGCGTATTTCGTTTTCTTTTCAATTGTCAATTCCAAAACTGCCTTTCGATGATTTTTTAAAATGGGCTCCATGTCTTTGGATGTCTGGCCCGCGATAGCATTTCTCACCTCGCTTTTACTCAGGTTGCCTAAATAGGCATATTTCGTGTCTTTAATATCGCTAAAGAATTCCACCCAGTTCTCAGAGGACGACACGGTATATTTAATTTCATCAATTTGGAACGACTGTAGTGCTTTTATGACACTATTAGCACGCAAATTTTGTAATTCTATGTTCCTTGAGGAGATCCCTTCAATGGAAGAATAAGCCTTAATATCTATATTCTTAATATTGTATTTTACTAATTTCAAGGAATCATAAACGGGTTTAATATCAGCTTGTGAATAAGTCGCTTTATTCTTTTTAAAAGGAATGATAAATTTTAAAGTTTCTTCAGTGGTGATATATTCCGTATCATCAACGGGGCGTACCTTTTTGGTATTATAGCTCACCTCATCCAGATACATACCCATATCCAGCAAATCCATGCCATAGTTTTCCAAATTGTAAATCACATAATAACGACACATGTTTTTATTACTCAGAAACAACACATTATACTCTAGTTCATCATAGAGCAAGTTTTCTGGCACATCTCCAACGTACAACTGTAAACGTCCGTTATTCGTCGCACGCAAACCATTTTTTAAAGCGTAAAAATATACCGGAGCCAATAAGGTTCCGCGTATTTGATCGTTAGAAACCTCATTAACAGCACAATCATAACGGTTTTTTGAGACCACATCTATGGCCAAGCCGTCGTATGGATTTTCAAACAATTCGTTAAACCAACGACTGTCGTTAATTTCAAAATAGAGCTTTTTACCCGCACGTTTTATTGAAAACTTGACCTCTTCAGGTTTTTGGGCAAAGAGTTTAGTGAATTTTCTACATTTTAGACTTTTCGCACTTGGAAAATCAATATCGTAGGTATTTTGGGCCGGAGAAATGTTAAATAAAAAGTAGGCGCAGAGGGTTAGAAATGGATACTTCAGGTTCATCAAAAATTACAGAATAGATTTAATAGCTTGATAAATATAGTGAATACAAGCGAGGAATGAAAAAACTAACCGCAAGTTTTTTCTTTTTATTGAAATCTACTTTTTTTGAAATGCTCTCTTATTGAAGACAATAAGAATTAAAAATCCGGTACTAATGGCCATGTCGGCCACATTAAAAACAGGCTCAAAGAAATTGAACCGTTTACCGCCGAAACCCGGAAGCCAATGTGGCAAATCGACACTAAACAAAGGGAAGTATAACATATCAACCACGCGACCCTGTAAGTAGGTTTCATAACCCCCTTCAGCAGGCAAAAACGTGGCTACCTGATTTAAACTACTATCGAAGAAAACTCCATAAAACACGGAGTCTATGATATTCCCCAAGGCCCCGGCGAAAATCAGTGCAATAGCTAAAATCAATATTCTGGATTGTTGCTTTTTTGTAGCCTCATAAAGCCAATAACCAATACCCACAATAGCAATAATCCTAAAAATAGTCAGGATAAACTTTGCCGATCGTTCCGTAATAAAACTTATAAAATCACTTATTTTGGTACCCCAGGCCATACCGTCGTTTTCAATGAAATAAATTTTAAACCAAGGAAAAACCGTTATGCTTTCGTAAAGTGAAAAATGGGTCTTAATATAAATTTTACTCACTTGATCAATGAGTAAAATAACGACTATTAGTATTATGGCTTTTTTTAAGGACATGAAAGTTTTGATTTCTTGAAACTGTCAAGATGAAAAACAAAAAACGTCTCAAGGGTTTGAGACGTTTTCATAAAAATTTAAAACGTATTATTGTTGCATATTTTTTGCTTCAATACTTAAGGTTGCGTGGGGCACAAGCTCCAAACGCTTTTTGTTTATTAGTTTTCCGGTAACACGGCAAACACCGTAGGTTTTATTTTCAATTCGAATCAAGGCATTCTTTAGGTCACGAATGAATTTTTCCTGACGGATCGCTAATTGTGAATTCGACTCTTTGCTCATCACTTCGCTTCCTTCGTCAAAGGCCTTGAATGTAGGCGAGGTATCATCAGTACCATTGTTATGATTGTTCATGTAAGCACTCTTAATCAATTCCAGATCATGTTGCGCCTTTTTTATTTTCTCCTGGATTAAAGCTTTGAACTCTGCTAATTCCTTATCTGAGTATCGTACGTTCGTATCTAAATTCATAATATTAGTGTTTTTGTATATGAAGCTTGGTATTTACATCATCAAACGAAATGTCAATGCCATCTTTTATCTCGTCTTTAATTTCTAGGGCTTCTGTTAATGTTTCTGTTTTTATATAATCAATGTTTGTTTCAATAGCATTTATAATATGTACATCTTTTTGAAGGGTAACATCAATACGGTCTGTTACTTCAAAACCGGAGTCTTTTCGTAAATTTTGTATACGATTTATAAGCTCCCGTGCGATGCCTTCTCTACGGAGATCATCGGTGATGGTAACATCCAGAGCAACAGTTAAGTTTCCCTCATTTGCAACAAGCCAACCTTCGATATCCTGAGAGGTTATTTCTACATCAGCACGATCTAAGGTAATATTTTTTCCATTAATATTTACTTCTAAAGAACCATTTTGTTCTATTTTGTTGATATCTTCCGGTGTAAAGTTCATAACCAGATTGGCTATCGCCTTCATATCCTTACCAAATCGGGGTCCTAATACTTTGAAATTAGGTTTGATCTGTTTTACCAAAATATCAGATGCGTCATCTAAAAGCTCAATTTCCTTCACATTTACCTCATACTTTATTAGTGATGATACAGCTAGGATTTCTTCCTTTTGCTGGGCATTATCAACAGGCACAATGACCTTCTGTAAAGGCTGACGCACTTTAATCTTCTCTTTAGCTCTTAACGATAAGACTAAAGAAGATATTGTTTGTGCATTTTCCATCTTACGTTCCAACGATTTATCAATAAACGCCTCATCGTAATCAGGAAACTGTGCTAAATGAACACTTTCAAAACCCTCTTTTTGGGTCACTGAATTAAGGTCGAGGTACAATTTATCTAAAAAGAATGGTGCAATAGGCGCACCAAGTTTCGCAATGGTCACCAAACAGGTGTAAAGCGTTTGATAGGCTGATAATTTATCTTGTTCATAATCGCCTTTCCAGAATCGCCTTCTGCTTAATCGCACATACCAGTTACTCAAATAATCTTGTGTGAAGTCTGAAATAGACCGAGCTGCCTTGGTAGGTTCGTAATCGTCATAAAACCCATCTACCTTTTTGATGAGCGTATGAAGCTCGGATAAGATCCAACGATCCAATTCCGGACGTTCCTGCAAGGATACTTCATCCTCACTGTATTTAAAACCATCTAAATTGGTATACAAACTAAAGAAGGAATACGTATTGTAAAGTGTTCCAAAGAATTTACGCTTTACCTCTTCAACCCCATCAATATCAAACTTCAGGTTATCCCAGGGGTTCGCATTACTAATCATGTACCAGCGCGTAGCATCGGCTCCATAGTCCTTCAGGGTTTCAAACGGATCAACCGCATTCCCTAAACGCTTAGACATTTTTTGTCCGTTCTTATCAAGCACGAGTCCATTAGATACGACATTCTTGTATGCGACAGAATCGAATACCATCGTACCAATCGCATGAAGAGTATAAAACCAACCACGGGTTTGATCAACGCCTTCCGCAATAAAATCAGCCGGATAGGCTATTCTATCATCAACAAGCTCATGATTCTCAAATGGATAATGCCACTGCGCGTAAGGCATGGACCCGGAATCAAACCATACATCGATCAGATCGCTTTCACGTTTCATTGGTTTTCCTGAATCAGAAACTAAAACAATAGCGTCCACAATATTTTTATGAAGGTCGATCTTCGCATAGTTGTCCTCACTAAAGTTACCCACCTCAAAGTCTTCAAATATGGCTTTGTCCATCACACCGGCATCAACGGCTTTTTGCATTTCCGCCTTTAATTCTTCAACTGAACCAATACAAATTTCTTCCTTACCGTCTTCCGTGCGCCATATTGGTAAAGGAATCCCCCAATAACGTGATCGGGATAAGTTCCAATCGTTAGCATTGGCCAACCAATTTCCAAAGCGCCCGGTTCCGGTCGCTTTCGGTTTCCAATTGATGGTTTCATTCAGTTCATACATGCGATCCTTCACATCGGTTACCTTGATAAACCAGGAATCCAAAGGATAATACAATATTGGTTTATCGGTGCGCCAGCAATTTGGATAGCTATGTTTGTATTTTTCAACCTTAAAGGCCTTATTTTCTATTTTAAGTTTGATGGCAAGCTCTACATCTACTGATTTTTCCGGTGCTTCTCCCTCGGCATAATATTCATTCTTCACATATTTTCCTGCAAACTCACCCATTTCCGGTCTGAATTTTCCTTGAAGATCAACCAACGGTACTAAATTACCATGCTCATCTTTCACCAATAAGGGTGGAACCTCAGGTGTGGCTTGTTTCGCTACTAAAGCATCGTCTGCGCCAAAGGTTGGCGCCGTATGTACAATTCCAGTACCATCTTCCGTGGTTACAAAATCTCCCGCAATCACTCTAAAAGCATTTTCTGGGTGCTCGTATGGTAAGGCGTAATCTAACAGTTGTTCATAGGTTATGCCTAGTAAATCTTTTCCAATAAATTCCTTACTAACAAAATATGGAATCTTCTTATCGCTTTCTTTAAACCCTTCTAAACCTGAAGGTTCTTCTACACGGTTGAATTTCCCCGCAAACTGGTAATCCACCAGCTTTTTAGCTAGGATTACTTTGATAGGTTCGAAAGTATATTGGTTATATGTTTCAACCAGAACGTAGTCGATTTTTGGACCAACGGTTAAAGCGGTGTTACTTGGTAAGGTCCACGGTGTCGTCGTCCAGGCCAGAAAATAAATATCACCTTCATTTTTCAAAAAGTCTGGAAGTGATTCTGCCTTAGCTTTAAACTGAGCTACCACCGTGGTATCCGTAACGTCCTGATAGGTTCCGGGCTGATTCAATTCGTGCGAGCTTAATCCGGTTCCCGCTTTTGGAGAATAGGGTTGAATGGTATAGCCTTTGTAAAGTAAATTCTTATTGTAGATCTGCTTTAGCAACCACCAAACCGACTCCATGTACTTGGGTTCATAGGTGATATACGGATCGTCCATGTCTACCCAATACCCCATTTTCTGGGTAAGGTCGTTCCAGACATCGGTGTAGCGCATGACGGCCTTTCTACAGGCAGCATTGTAATCTTCAACAGAAATGGTTTTGCCAATATCTTCTTTGGTAATTCCGAGCTCTTTTTCCACACCTAGTTCAATAGGTAATCCATGAGTATCCCAACCGGCTTTTCGCTTCACCTGGAACCCTTTCATAGTCTTATATCGTGGAAAAATATCTTTGATCGCCCGCGCTAATACATGATGTACCCCAGGTAAACCATTTGCCGAAGGTGGCCCTTCAAAAAACACAAAAGGTTTGTGCCCTTCTCTGGTAGAAACGCTTTTCTCGAAAATGGTGTTTTCTTCCCAATAATGCAGAATCTCTTCTGCTACTTTTGGTAAGTCAAGTCCTTTATATTCAGGAAATTTCGTGCTCATCAACTCGTCTTTCTTTTAAGTTCGCGAATTTAATGAATTTTGACAAAAAAGAACCCATGGTTTTCTATTATTTAACAGACCACTAAAACGCCCATAAACAAAGGCCTGAAGCCATTATTAGCCGGGATTCAGACGATTACCCCTATTAAATCTTCAATTTTCGAAATAAGCTCAATCTTGATTTTGGTATTTTTAAGCGCGATTTTATTGTATTTTGAAATAAAAATAGTAGAAAAACCGAGCTTTTCAGCCTCTAAAATGCGCTGTTCAACACGTTGTACCGGGCGTATTTCACCGGAGAGTCCTACCTCAGCAGCGAAACAAAAATCTTTAGGTACCGGCGCATCTTCGTTGGATGATAAAATAGCCGCTACAACACTTAGATCTATAGCCGGATCATCAACGGTTATGCCTCCTGTAATATTTAAAAACACATCCTTAGCACCTAATCGGAATCCTGCACGTTTTTCCAGAACAGCCAGAAGCATGTTCAATCGTTTCGCATTGAAACCGGTGGCGCTACGTTGTGGTGTCCCGTAAACGGCCGTACTCACCAAGGCCTGAACCTCTATCATGAGCGGACGCAAACCTTCAATAGTTGCTGCAATGGCATGACCCGATAGCTCGTCGTCCTTCTTTGAAATTAATAGTTCAGAGGGGTTAGTAACCTCACGTAAACCGGAGCCCTGCATCTCGTAAATGCCTAATTCGTTTGTAGATCCAAAGCGGTTTTTGTGTGCTCTTAAAATTCGAAATACATGATTGCGGTCGCCCTCAAACTGCAAGACCGTATCAACCATATGCTCTAAGATCTTGGGTCCTGCGATATTACCGTCTTTAGTAATATGACCGATCAATAATACTGGTGTTGCCGTTTCTTTGGCAAATTTTATGAGTTCGGCAGTGCACTCTTTGATTTGTGAAATGCTTCCCGAAGAGGATTCTATATAATCACTGTGCAGGGTTTGAATGGAATCTACGATCACTAAATCGGGTTCAAGCTCTGAAATTTGTTTAAAGATGTTTTGAGTTTTTGTCTCTGTTAAAATGTAGCAGTTATTGTTACCAGGGTTGATACGTTCAGCGCGTCGCTTGATCTGTTTCTGACTTTCCTCTCCGGAAACATATAACGTTTTATAAGGCAATTTCAGCGTCATTTGGAGCAAAAGCGTACTCTTTCCTATACCCGGCTCTCCCCCCAAAAGAATTAAAGATCCCGGAACTATACCACCCCCCAAAACCCTGTTAAATTCCTTGTCGAAAGTGTCCAGACGCGGTTCTTTCGACACATCGATATCTTGAATCCGAAGCGGTTTTGATATTTTTTTATCCGTTGAAGATAGTTTCCAATCGCTTTTTTCCGGTTTTTGAACCAGTTCTTCCACAATAGTGTTCCAGGCCTTGCACGCATTGCACTGGCCCTGCCATTTAGTATATTGGTTCCCACAATTCTGGCAAAAAAAAGTTGTTTTTACTTTAGCCATTAATATCCAAAATCTGCTTTAATGGCATCAGCGCGGTCCATGGCCATATCTTTAGTTATTCCTCCTATCTCATCCAGAGCATAAGCAGACTCGAACGTACGCATTGCCTTTTTAGGTTCTCCGGACTCTTCATAAAAACGACCCATATAATACAAGCCCAGCAAAGTATCCGGATACATTTTAATTGCCATTTTACCGAGTTCCTCATAATCCTGAAAAAGTTTATTCTTTTCGATCGCAGCGGCTATGGCTTTAAAATCATTCACTAAAATGGGTTTTTCGATACCATAAGACTCCAGGATAGCCTGATATTTTTCATTAAGATAAGCTACCGGTGAACCCTCAAGTTTTAGGATGGTATCCTGATATTCCTGTTTTGAAATGGGTTGAAACACTTTGAACATGAATTCAAGAGCCCTGGGAATAGCCTGAGCCGGCATGGCATAATGCGAAGGTGTTTCAAAAGAATTAAATTGATACTGAACATTATCATTTTCTTTCGATTTAATATCGGTGTTCAAAGCGGACACCATATTTTTTATGGAGCCTGTATCCAAGGCCGTATCGGACAAACAATAAAAGATCTTTTGTTCCATCGACCCTAGACGTTGCGGCAAATAATCGATCATTTGAGGAGCAAATTCCGGACTCATGGCAACGTAACCTCGGAATATCGGGTCAGGTTTCAACATAAAATAATTTATAAAATTAGCAGTGTCACCATGTCCAACAGCTATCTTAAAGTTTCCTATACGAAAATTACGCTCTAAATAGGGTATAAGTTCCCCACCAACAAACTCAAAAAAGTGTGCCCCGCTCTCAATGGGCAGGCCGTTTTGCGCAGAATACATACAATCGTCGTAGCGTTTATCATATTGGTTAATCCCGACCACAATGGCTTCAGGCATTTCTTCCCAATAAGACAAAAAATCGACATTTCCGGAAACAACTTCAAATAAATAATCACCATCCAGAACGATGAGCAAGGGATAGGTTTTATCAGTATTGGATTCGTAATTTCGAGGTAATAAAATTTTTATCTGACGCTCTTCACCTAACTTCTGAGATTGAAATGTTTCGTATTTCGCTTGCGCGGAAAACCATTGAAAAGTGGCAAAAAACAATATAAAGAACAGTGGTATTTTTTTCATTGCTAAACGATTTGAGAATGAATGCACAAGGTAATAAATAAAGCTTTAGGTTGAAAGTAAAAATTCTACAGTACTACGAAGGTGTTGACCATTTTTTCCTGTTAAATATTGGAAGTGAGATAAGAGACAGTCCGCCAAAAATTATGATTAGGATGGTTTGTGCCGACCACATGATCCAGCCAAAAGCTCTGCTGGGGTCAGCAGGAATACTGAAAAGGGAAAAAGCCAGAACGATGGCTTCAGGATAAGAACCAATGCCTCCATTCGTAGCCGCAATACTGAAACTCCCTGCGATAAACCCGATGAGAAGTGCAGAAAACGGAATTTCTGCGGTTCGAGGTAGCGCAAAGCTTGTAACGTAGAACATGAGAACATACATGGCCCATATGAAAAGGGTGTGAAAAATGAAGGGCCATTTCTTCTTCATTTTAAAAACACTCAGTGCTCCTTCAATTAAACCATTTACGAATCCTTTTAATTTTACGGCGAGTTTAGACTTACTTGTTTTGATATACCTGAAAATGATAAGTAATCCTAATACCCCAATTAAGGCAATGATAACTAATTTTAATGGGTTAAAACGATCCATCAAAAAGCCGTATATAAAATCGAATTGCATAAATAGGGTAACCAAAATAATGAAAAACATCATGATGAGATCGGCAATGCGTTCTGCCACGATAGTTCCAAATGCCTTTTCAAAAGGCACCCCTTCATAGTTTGTTATGATGGAAGCTCGGGCTACCTCGCCAGCCCTAGGAATCGTATAGTTAATAAGATAGTTAGCTAAAACCGCCATAATACTATTCCCTAGTTTTATTTTGTATCCAAGAGGTTCTAATTGGAACAGCCAGCGATAGGCTCTGGACAAATGGCTTAACAGCCCGAAAAACATCCCCAGAATAATATAGGTGTAATCGGCCTTTTTAAAATAGCCCACTAAAGTTTCTATTGAAATTTGCGATAGCGAATACCACACTAAAAAAACTCCCAGTAATAATGGGAGTACAAGTTTTAGAATGTATTTCGTTGTATATTTCAACGGGTTATTTTAAAAGATTTGTAGCTTCATCTGGAAATACTAAGGCAGGTTTGAAAACTTTGGCCTCTTCAATATTCATAAAAGCATAGGTAATCAGTATTAGGGTATCGCCTACAGAAACTTTTCTGGCAGCGGCACCATTTAAGGTAATTTCACCCGTGTTTCTTGGTCCGGGGATACAGTAGGTTTCAAGGCGCTCTCCGTTATCGTTGTTTACGATCTGCACCTTTTCTCCTTGAATAATGTTTGCAGCATCCATAAGATCTTCATCTATGGTAATACTACCAATATAATTGAGTTCTGCACCTGTGCATTTTACTCTATGGATCTTCGATTTTACAACTTGAATTTGCATGTGGCAAAGATAATTAATTTAATGCGATATTGTCTATCAGTCTTATTTCATCTGCATACACGGCTATAAAGGCTCGGTACGCTTTTTTAGGTTCTATTTGTTTTGTTGGTTTTAAGGTCTCAGCATCAGCTATCACAAAATATTCTAATTGTAACAAAGCTTCCTCTGCAAACTGCTGGACTACCCAGTCTTTTATATTTTCTACAGATATTGTGCCAAATTGCGCTTTGGCCTTTTTTAAAATATCATATATAAAAGGTGCCGCCTTTTTGTGTTCGGGTGAAAGTCTTAAATTTCTGGAACTCATAGCCAATCCGTTGGGTTCACGAAAAATAGGACAACCTATTACTGTTACCGGAATATTTTGTTTTTTTACTAATTTTTTAATTATCGCTAATTGCTGAAAATCCTTTTCTCCAAAATAGGCCTTATCTGGTTCTATAATATTAAATAAGCGCTTCACTACAGTTCCAACACCATCAAAATGCCCGGGACGAAACTTCCCTTCCATTTCATATTCCAAACCATCAAAATCAAATAATTCTGAAATCGTTTGTCCTTCATAGATATCGTCCACCTCAGGAGCATATACTAAAACAGCATCTGTTTTTAGATCACTCAAAACACTCAGGTCAGCTTCGATGGTTCTTGGGTATTTTTCCAGATCATCAACATTGTTGAATTGTGTCGGGTTAACGAAAATACTAACGGCTACCTTATCGTTTTCACGACACGCTTTTTTGATCAAATCCAAATGACCTTCATGCAAGGCACCCATAGTAGGAACCAATCCTAAACTGAGCCCATCCGATTTAAATTCGGCAATAGCTTTCCTTATGTCTTCTTTTTTGTTGTAAACTTTCAATTGTTCTTAAAAAATAACGCCCGCAAACTTAAGATTTTACAAGCAATCTGCATAAAATTTTGTACTTTTGCGTGTTTTTTATTGTGAATTTTAAAAAGCACAAGGTTTATGTAATGGAATCTTTCTGTTTCTTCCTTCTTAAGAAATACGTAAGAATCCATTTTATTTTGATAATGAATTCAACAAAAAAATAACTTATGAAAGATAAGAGGATATTGTACGTATCGTCGGAGGTGGTGCCTTATTTGCCAGAAACAGAAATTTCGTCCATGTCGTTTGAAGCCCCGCGATTAGTTAATCAGCAAGGTGGACAAATTCGAATTTTTATGCCACGATACGGAAATATTAATGAACGCAGACATCAGTTGCACGAAGTGATCAGGCTATCAGGAATCAATTTAGTAATCAATGATCTGGATATGCCACTTATTATCAAAGTCGCTTCGATCCCTAAAGAACGAATTCAAGTTTATTTTATCGACAATGATGAGTATTTCAAAAGAAAAGCAACCTTAACCGATGAGGATGGTAAATTATTCTCTGATAATGATGAACGTGCAATTTTCTTTGCCAAAGGTGTTATTGAAACCGTTAAGAAATTAAACTGGTCACCAGATGTTATTCATGTTCATGGCTGGCTAGCCTCTCTTTTACCTCTTTACTTAAAAGAGTTTTATAAGGACGAACCTTTATTTAATGAAAGTAAGATTGTAACCTCAGTTTATAATCAAAGTTTTAACAATACGTTAAATAAAGATATGATTAATAAAGTTAAATTTGACAACATAAATAACGATGCCATTGCAGTGCTTGAAGAACCTTCATATAATAACATTATGAAAGTGGCAATTGATCACTCTGACGCTTTAATCATGGGTTCTGAGGAAATTCCTGAAGCCCTTGAAGCCTACGCAAAAGCATCCGGTAAACCTGTTCTAGAATATAAAAGTAGAGATGAATTTGGTGAAGCTTACACGACTTTTTTGAATGACGAAATGTTAAGCTAATCTTTATATTCTTCAAATTTAACTTATGAAATACAAAACAAACGCCCTTAAATTTATTGTACCTGTCCTAATATTGGTTTTAACTTTCGTTGCTTGTGATAAAGAATTCAATGATTTACAAAGTGATGTATTAGGGCAAGAAAACTTGAATTTCGCAACTCAGCAAATGGAATTACCCATTGTAGCGTACAATAAAAAATTGGATTCCGTTCAAATAAATAATTTAGCATCAAATCTTTTAGGAGTTTATGACGACCCGGTTTACGGTCTGTCAACAGCCAGTATTGTGAGCCAGATAACCCCAACCAGTTTTAATCCCGATTTTGGTACCAATACGGTTATTGATTCTGTGGTTATGAAAATTCCATATTTCAGCAAACAAATTTCAAGTTCGGGAAACATTCCACAATACAGCATAAGAGACTCTTTATTTGGTGAAGCTCAAGATGGCAGTGTTAACCCCATCAAACTGAGTGTCTATAGCAATAATTATTACCTCAGAGATTATGTGCCGTTTGGATTGGGTTCAGAAAACTCTCAAATGTATTATTCATATGCTGATGCCGCTGTTAATGAAAATCTTAACAAAGCACTTAACGGTAGTAATATTATTGATTTCGAAAGTTTTAAAGGCCCTTTATTACATGAGGATCTTGAATTTAAACCGAGCGCCAATGCTGTTGCAGAAAACAGAACAACCGGCGGTGAGGTTACTACAGAATATTCGGTGCCTGCTTTACGTGTTCATTTGGATACAACTTTTTGGTCGAACACCATTTTCAAGGCCTATGAAGCAGACAATACCATTTTAAGAAACGCTAATAATTTTAGAAATTATTTCAGAGGTATTTACATTAAAGCAGAACCTATTGATCAAAAAGGGAATATGATCTTGCTGAATATAGCTTCCTCGGGTGCTAACATTGTGATCTACTACCATAGAGATTCAACCGAAACAGGAGGCGATCCCGTAGCTGGAGTTTATACGTTTACTTTTAATGGCAACAGACTTAACACCTTTATTAACCAATTTGATGGGCCAACCTTACAAAATGGAAACAGTACCGATGGTGATGAAAAACTCTATCTTAAAGGCATGGGAGGCTCCATGGCTGTGGTCGATTTGTTTAGAACTTCTGAAGATCTTCAAGCGTTTATTGACTTATTCAGACTGAAAGACGCCAATGGAGACTACGTAAAAGATCCCTCTACAGGTAATTACATATTAAAGCGTTTAATTAACGAAGCTCAATTAGTAATTTATGAAGATGAAACTATGGCTCAAGGCCCACTTCATGAGAACGGAGATGAGTTTCATAAATACGACCGACTTTATGCTTATGATCTCTCAAATAACCAGCCAACGGTGGATTATTCAGCCGACGCTACAACCAATGAACGAGATCCATTTAATTCAAAATTCATTTCTCTTGGCCAACGTATTGCCAATGATGGCACCAATTACAATTATAAAATCAGGCTTACGGAACAGTTGAAAAGTCTTCTAATTCAGGACAACCTGAATACTAAAATTGGAATTGCAATTTCCAATAATGTGAACTCTTATGGTCCAAATTCACCTTTCCGAGATTTTGCTGATATTCTAAATAGTACGGACGAGGTTAAAACAACCCCGTCAAACTCCTTATTAAGCCCAAGAGGAACGGTTGTTTACGGATCAAATACCACAAGTGATAAAAAATTAGTGTTAAAATTATTTTACACGGAAGAAAAACAATAATAAATTAAAGTAAGGAACATTTTAACATACTGAAACCAAACATATAAAAGTCATTTTTAACCAAAATGACTTTTATCGTTTAAAACACGGTGTTCGTATAATAATTACAGTAATTCTAGTAATTATTTTACATATTTGTTCTTTATTAACCCCAAAATCAAACAATAGATTATGTGTGGAATCGTAGGATACATAGGATACCGGGAGGCTTACCCCATTATAATAGAAGGTTTAAAACGACTTGAATATCGCGGATATGATAGTGCTGGATTGGCCCTTTATGATGGAAACGACTTGAAGGTTTGCAAAACCAAAGGTAAAGTAGCTGATCTGGTTGAAAAATGCAATAACGATATTTCTACAAGTGGTAACGTAGGTATTGGTCATACCCGTTGGGCAACCCACGGAGTACCGAATGATGTTAACTCGCATCCACATGTCTCAAATTCCGGGGATTTAGTGATCATTCATAATGGAATTATTGAAAACTACGATGCCCTGAAAAAAGAGTTAATCACAAGGGGATATTCTTTTAAATCAGATACCGATACCGAAGTTCTGATCAATTTAATTGAAGATGTAAAAATTCAAGAGAACGTAAAACTAGGTAAGGCAGTGCAAATTGCTTTAAACCAAGTTGTAGGCGCTTATGCCATTGCCGTTTTCGACAGAAATAAACCTGAAGAGATTGTAGTGGCCCGCTTAGGAAGTCCGCTTACTGTTGGAATAGGCGAAAACGAAGATGAATTTTTTATTGCCAGTGATGCTTCTCCGTTTTTAGAATACACCAAGAATGCCGTATATCTTGAAGACGAAGAAATGGCTATTATTCGATTTCATAAGGGCATTAAAGTTCGAAAGATCAAAGATGATTCCCTAGTAGATACCTATATTCAAACCTTGCAAATTAATCTTGAGCAAATTGAAAAAGGCGGGTATGAACATTTCATGCTTAAAGAGATACACGAACAACCTAAAGCAATTCAAGATACCTACCGTGGTCGTCTTCTAAGAGAACAGGGTATAATAAAAATGTCAGGAGTTGAGGACAACATGAAGAAATTCCTGAATGCAAAACGCTTTATCATTGTGGCCTGTGGTACATCCTGGCATGCTGGATTGGTAGCCGAATACATCTTTGAAGACCTAGCTCGTATCCCTGTGGAAGTTGAATACGCATCAGAGTTCCGATACCGAAATCCGGTGATCACTGAAGATGATGTGGTTATTGCTATTTCACAATCGGGAGAAACTGCCGATACCTTAGCTGCAATTAAATTAGCTAAGTCTAAAGGAGCCTTCGTATTCGGGGTTTGTAACGTTGTAGGATCTTCGATCTCAAGAGAAACTGATGCCGGAGCTTACACGCATGCCGGACCCGAAATTGGTGTGGCTTCTACCAAGGCATTCACTACTCAAATTACTGTATTAACCCTGATGGCATTAAGACTAGCGCGTGCCAAAGGGACGATTAGCAGCTCTGATTTCCGTCAGCATCTATTAGAATTAGAAATGATTCCAAGCAAAGTGGAAAAGGCCTTGTTGTCAGACCCGTTAATCGAGGAAATCGCATATAAGTATAAAGATACTCGAAACTGTCTGTATCTGGGACGTGGTTATAATTTCCCCGTAGCCCTGGAAGGCGCTTTGAAACTTAAAGAAATTTCATATATCCACGCCGAAGGTTATCCTGCAGCAGAAATGAAACACGGCCCTATTGCCCTTATTGATGAGAATATGCCAATTGTTGTTATTGCTACCAAAAAAGGGCATTATGAAAAAGTTGTAAGTAATATCCAAGAGATAAAATCCCGCAAAGGACGCATCATTGGTATCGTTACAGAAGGTGATGTCCAGGTAAAAGAACTTGCCGACCATGTGATCGAGGTTCCTGAAACATCTGAATCTCTCTCACCATTATTAACAACCATACCATTACAATTACTATCCTATCATATAGCTGTATTACTTGGTAAGAATGTTGATCAACCACGTAATCTAGCCAAATCGGTGACGGTTGAGTAACAAAAAAAAGCTTTAATTTTAAGAATTTAGGGAGGCTGAAATATGTTAAAATCACATAATTCGGCCTTTATTTTGTGAAATACTTAAAGAAATTAGGGTATTTTTACAGATAACTACTATGCGTGCATAATTTTTTTTTACTTTTATGCATAACTAATTGGATATATACATATATTGTAATACTAAAACTAAATTAAATAAATGAAAACACTTATCCCCTTTTTCTTGTTATTGTTTAGTTCCCTAACCTTTGCCCAAACAACAATAACAGGCATGGTTGTGGACGAAAACAATGTGCCGATTGCCGGAGCAAATATTGTAGTAATAGGAACCTCAAGTGGGGCTGTCACTGATTTTGACGGAAATTTTTCACTAACCTACAGTCAAAATCCGCCATTTACCATTGAAGCCCGCTATGTTGGTTACGAAACACAATCGATCCAAATTACGGATAGAAACCAAACCGTAAACATTGTTCTTAAAGAAGGAAATGCTCTAGATGAGGTTGTTATTTCTGCCTCACGAACACCGGAGCGTATATTTGAATCGCCTGTTACAGTAGAGCGAATAGGTGCACGAGAAATTAAAAATACGGCTTCTGCCGATTTTTATGGGAGTTTGGAAAATCTGAAAGGGGTAGACGTAAATACTAACAGTTTAACCTTCCAATCGCCAAACACCAGAGGGTTTGCAACATTTGCAAATAACCGATTTATGCAGTTGGTAGATGGTATGGACAACTCCACTCCCGCACTGAACTTCCCGATAGGAAACCTTGTTGGTATAACTGAAACTGATGTTCAAAGCGTAGAACTACTCCCTGGAGCCTCTTCAGCACTTTATGGTGCGAATGCCTTTAACGGTATCTTGTTCATGAGTAGTAAGAATCCGTTTGATTATCAAGGAATTAGTGCTTCACTAAAACGCGGTATCACATCTCAGGAAGCTGCAGGCGATAACCCTTATACCGATGTGAGTGTTCGTGCTGCCCATAAATTTAGCGATAAGTTTGCGGCTAAAGTTAATTTTGGCTTATTAAAAGGTACTGACTGGGCAGCTGTAAGTACAGAAGACAAAAACGATCCTTCCAAAACTCGATCTGCTACAGATTATAACGGACTTAATGTTTATGGTGATGATTTTACCGTTAACATGAGAGCGGCATCTGGTGGCTTAGGTATAATACCAGACGTTAATGTAACCCGAACTGGATACAACGAAAGACACCTAACCAATTATGACGCTGAAAGTATAAAAGCCGACTGGGGACTTTATTACCGCCCCTGGGCTAATGACTTTGAGATTTCCTATGTCGGAAAAGTGGGCACGGGTTCTACGATTTATCAGGGATCCAATCGTTACCAGATCAGGAATTTCTTCCAAGAACAACATAAAATTGAGTTTAAGAATGATAACTTCTTCTTAAGAGCCTATATGGTTGGAGATAACGCTGGAGACTCTTACGATATGCTGTTTACTGGACTAAATATAAACAATGCTTGGAAAAGTAATGAAGATTGGTTTGGCGACTATATTTCTACTTATGCCGGTATAGAGCTAAGTGGAAATCCCATGGGATTAACAGATCAACAGAAGCACGATGCAGCTCGGGCTGTAGCAGATACCGGGCGTTTCTTACCTGGATCACCAGAATTTAAAGCAGCTTTTAACAGAATCACCAAGGACCCTAATTTTCAAACAGGCTCTAGGTTTCAAGATGCATCTGTATACTACCATGTGAACGGTAATTACAACCTTAGTCATCTTATCGACTTTGCCGAAATTCAGGTTGGCGGATCTTACAGAAAATATTCCTTGAACTCCTTTGGAACAATATATACCGATGTTGACGGGCCCATTCCTTACTCAGAGTACGGTTTGTATACCCAAATTCAGAAAAATTTAGAATTGAATGAATCCTTAGACTTAAAATTAACAGGGTCTGTTCGATATGATAAAAATGAGTTTTTTGATGGCTTCTTTTCCCCTAGGATCTCTGCAGGTTTAACCGTAAATAAGAATCATAACTTCAGAGCATCGGTACAAACCGGATTCAGAAACCCAACAACTCAGGATCTTTTTATTGGTTTAGATACTGGTGGCCCTATTTTAATTGGTTCTGCACCTAGAAACCTAGACCGTTACTCAAGACCGTATAATGTGAGTGCCTCAGGTCAGATGCTTGGCCAACCGGCCACGATTACGCAAACTGGTCGTGCAGCCTATGAGAATTCGTATTCAGCAAGTTCTGTTCTGGCCTTTGCTGCAACAGGAAATCCTTCACAACTTGAGATAGGTAATCCTAATTTAATTAAGCCGGAGCAGGTAAAATCAGCAGAAGTCGGATATCGTGGAAAATACGAAAAATTTAATGTGGATTTTAGTGCTTATTACAACAGCTATAGAGATTTTATTTCTCAGTTTGGTGTGATTTCCCCGCTTTACGGAACTGTAGGTGACAACTCCCTTTCTTTGGCGGCTATTGCCAATGGCGATTATAAAACTTATGGTATTTATACAAATTCACCGGCTGATGTTAATTCATTTGGTGCATCTATAGGAATTACAACCAAAATTTTTGACAAATTCGATTTAAGTGGAAGTTACACTTATGCAAAACTGGATTTCGACCGCCAAAAATTTCCTGATTTCGTAACGAACTTCAACACTCCAGAGCACAAATTCAAGGCATCATTTGGCAGTACCGATTTATTTAAAAATTTCGGATTTAATATCAATTACAGGTTTAGTGATGATTACTATTGGGAAGCCACTTTTGGGAACGGTTTAGTTCCGGAATACCAAGTGGTTGACGCTCAGATCAACCTTACAGTTCCAAGTATAAAATCCGTTTTCAAAGTTGGTGGCACAAACCTCTTAGGTGAGGAGTACTACACAGCCTATGGAACCGGATACATCGGATCAATCTATTATTTATCATGGACAATTAATAATTTATAATCGTAATGAAAAAATATATCACAAACAAAAAATATATTTGGCTTCTACTAAGCCTTTTGAGTATTGTAGCTTGTAACGAACCGGAGGATGTGCTTGCAGATTATAATGTTTTTCCGGAAACACCTGAGGAGTTACCTGCGCTTACAGCTGGCTCTGCTAATTTTTCGAAATATGTAGCTTTAGGGAATTCCTTAACAGCAGGTTTTATGGATGGTGCTTTATTTAAAGCCGCACAAGAAAATTCGTTTCCAAACATTTTGGCGCAACAATTTGCACTAGCTGGAGGCGGTAGTTTTAATCAACCTTTAACCAACGATAATTTTGGAGGTTTAGCCGTGGCCGGAACTCGAATTCAAAATCCGCGCCTCGTGACTACGGGAGGTGCGCCTTTACCATTAGAATCTGTTATAGGTCCGGTAACCGTCTCTACAGATATCGCATTGAACAATCCAACAGGGCCATTTAATAACTTAGGGGTGCCTGGCGCCAAGAGTTTTCATCTTCTAGCCAACGGCTATGGAAATCTGGCCAATTTTCCTGCTGCTGCTAACCCATATTTCGTAAGAATGACTGGAAGCACTCCCAATGCCTCGGTACTAGAATTAGCTATGGCACAAAATCCATCATTCTTTTCACTTTGGATCGGTTCAAACGATGTTTTGGGCTATGCTCTAAGTGGTGGTGATGGTTCCAATCCTATTACTGATACAGCCACATTTGAAACCGTTTACAATGGTTTGATTGCAACACTAACCTCAAGTGGTGCCCAAGGTATTGTTGCAAATGTTCCTTACATCGAAAATGCATCTTTCTTTTCGACTGTGAAATTTGATGCGTTGGATCCTCAAGACCCTTCGCAAGCCGCCTATGCTGAACAAATCCCATTATTAAATGCGGCCTATTCTGATATTAACACTGCGTTTACTTTTCTAGGTTTCCCGGAACGTTCGATCGTATTTTCTGAAACAGAGAAAAGTCCGGTTGTTATTCACGATGAAGATTTACCAGATATCAGTGCGCAGTTAGCTGCCGTTTTACAAGGTGGAGGTTTGGACGCCGCAACTGCTAACCTATTGGGTAATCAATACGGCCAAGCCAGGCAGGCCACTGAAAATGAGATCATTTTACTTACAGCTGCCGGCATTCTGGGAGATGTTAATGTGGATTATTATACCCAATTAGTAACGGCAGGAGTTCCAGCACAATTCGCCGGACAACTTTCAGTTAATGGTTTAACTTATCCTTTACAAGATAAATGGGTTCTTTTAGTTAATGAGCGCATCGCTATTTTTGAAGCTACAGATGCCTATAATGTTATTATTGAAAACGCTGCTAATTCAGCGGGTTTAGCCCATATCGATACCAAGTCTTTGATCCAGCAGATTGCTGAGACCGGTTTTGAAACAGATCCTTACATTTTTACCAATGATTTAGTAACGGGTGGTGTTTTCTCCTTGGATGGATTACACCCAACTTCAAGAGGTAACGCGTTATTAGCAAATGAATTCCTCAAAGTAATAGACGCGAAGTATGGTTCAAATTTCGAAGCTTCTGGTAATTTAGTAGATGTTACTAATTACCGTACCAACTATTCGCCCTTATTACAGTAAATTAAAATTCTATAAAAAATTAAAAAACACCTTCCTCATGAAGGTGTTTTTTTATGGAAAAAACCTCGAAAAACGACTTTTGATTTAAATTAAAAAATATATCTTTGCACGCGAAAACAAAAAGTGTTTTCCGACAATTAAATTGCATAATATTAAACATATAAGTAATGTCTAAAGTTACAGGTAAAGTTGCTCAGATAGTAGGTCCGGTTATCGATGTTGAATTTGAAGCTGGTGCTGAACTTCCAAAAATTTATGATTCCTTAGAAATTAATAGACCTGATGGCTCTATATTAGTACTTGAGGTTCAGTCTCACATTGGTGAAGATACTGTACGTACTATTGCGATGGATTCTTCAGACGGATTAAGCCGTGGTACTGAAGTGATTTCAACAGGCGCACCGATACAAATGCCTATTGGTGAAGATATATACGGACGTTTATTTAACGTTATTGGAGACGCTATAGACGGGCTTGGTAATTTACCAAAGGCGGGTGCATCAGGATTACCAATTCACCGTGAGTCTCCTAAATTTGAAGACCTATCAACCTCTACTGAAGTATTATTTACCGGAATTAAAGTTATTGATTTAATTGAACCTTATGCCAAAGGTGGTAAGATTGGATTATTTGGTGGTGCCGGTGTTGGTAAAACTGTATTGATCCAGGAATTGATCAACAACATTGCGAAAGGACACGGTGGATTATCTGTATTTGCCGGTGTAGGTGAGCGTACACGTGAAGGAAATGACCTGTTGAGAGAAATGTTGGAATCTGGTATTATCCGTTATGGAGAAGATTTTATGCACAGTATGGAAGAAGGTGGCTGGGACCTTTCCAAAGTAGATAAAAATAAAATGAAGGAATCGAAAGCAACTTTCGTATTCGGACAAATGAACGAACCACCGGGAGCCCGTGCTCGAGTAGCCTTATCTGGATTAACTATTGCTGAATATTTCCGTGATGGTGCCGGCGAAGGACAAGGAAAGGACGTATTATTCTTCGTAGATAATATCTTCCGTTTTACTCAGGCAGGTTCTGAGGTATCCGCCCTTTTAGGACGTATGCCATCAGCGGTAGGATACCAACCTACATTAGCAACTGAAATGGGTGCGATGCAGGAACGTATTACTTCTACTAAAAAAGGATCTATTACATCTGTACAGGCGGTTTACGTACCTGCGGATGATTTAACGGATCCTGCACCAGCAACAACTTTTGCCCACTTAGATGCCACAACGGTATTATCACGTAAAATTGCTGAGCTAGGTATTTACCCTGCAGTAGATCCATTAGATTCTACCTCACGAATCTTAACAGCCGATATTTTAGGTACAGAGCATTACGCTTGTGCACAACGTGTAAAAGAGTTGTTACAACGCTATAAAGAATTACAAGATATTATTGCCATCCTTGGTATGGAAGAATTATCAGAAGAAGATAAATTAGCTGTAGGTCGTGCGAGACGTGTACAACGTTTCTTATCACAACCATTCCACGTTGCAGAGCAGTTTACAGGAATTCCAGGTGTTTTGGTTGATATTAAAGAAACGATCAAAGGATTCAATATGATCATGGATGGTGAATTAGATCACCTTCCTGAAGCAGCTTTCAACCTTAAAGGAACTATTGAAGAAGCTATTGAAGCCGGAGAAAAAATGTTAGCTGAAGTTTAAGCAGCAAAATAAACCATATTATGTATTTAGAAATTGTATCCCCGGAAGCAACCCTATTTAGTGGTGAAGTGCAACAAGTTGCTCTTCCAGGTTTGCATGGTGAATTTGAAATGTTGAATAATCACGCCCCTATTGTATCCCTCTTAAAAGCCGGAACTGTTAAAATTACCGGTAACATAGAATTGGATGAAGCCGTGCAAGATAAATTCAGCAAAGGTGATAAAAACACAACCTTATTACATATTGTTTCCGGAACTGTGGAGATGAAAGACAATAAGGTGATCGTTTTAGCCGATTAATAAATATCACGATATAAATTAAGATCCCGCGAGCCGCGGGATTTTTTTATGTTATTTTTTTCCAGAGTCTTATAAGTAATACACAACTCACCAAAGCCACAAGAGTGAGTGAAAACGCCAGAATTGTTTTCCCATAAATGAAGTACCCTGTAGCGAAAAGCACACTATACACGCCTATAATACCAGTAAAAAAGGCTAAAATTTTATAACCTATGTTATGAAATTTATCGTTTTGCGCAAACACCAGACTCTCGAAGGTATCTAAAACATTTTTGTTACTGGGTTGTGTGAGAAGCGTCACAATAATCCATCCAACGGTGGTTATTAAAACGCCCAAAATTAATTGCCAGTGGCTTTGTAATTCAAACCATGGAGTATCCAGTTTCCCGTTTATAAAAAAGGTGATGGCAATAATAAATGAGATCAGCATGGCGGCTATTTCACTATAGGGGTTGATGCGACGCCAAAACCAACGTAAGATAAACAGCAAACCAGTTCCCGCTCCTATTTGTAATAAAAGATCGAAAACATCTTTTGCAGATTTTATATAAAATGAAAACAAGGCCGCGCATATCATTAGCAATACTGTTGAAATTCGTCCTACCAAAACCCTTTGTTTCTCAGTAGCATTCTTATTTATAAAACGCCCATAAAAATCATTAACCACATACGAACTACCCCAATTTAGTTGGGTTGAAATGGTACTCATAAAAGCTGCGATCAACGAGGTAAGGACCAACCCAATGAGTCCGGCGGGCAAATAGGTCATCATTGCGGCGTAGGCCACATCCTGACCTTGCATTTCCACATTCAGCGAGGGAAAGGCTGTCGTAATACTTTCCATGGTAGGAAAAACAATGAGTGAGGCTAAGCCAACAATAATCCAAGGCCATGGCCTTAAGGCATAATGTGCAAAATTAAAGAATAAAGTTGCCCAGGTTGCGTGTTTTTCATCTTTGGCGGCCAACATACGTTGTGCGATATAGCCTCCTCCACCAGGCTCAGCACCCGGATACCAAGTACTCCACCACTGCACTGCAAACGGTATAATAAATAGGGTTATTAAGGCCTCAGAATTTGTAAAATCAGGTAGAATGTCTAATTTATCCACGACATTTTCATGTTGCAACAATTTTTTCAGACCACCTACTTCTGGTAAGTTAACCACGTAAATGGTAGCCCATACCGAGCCAACCATGGCGATAATAAATTGAACGAAGTCTGTGATCAACACGCCTTTTAATCCTCCTAAAGAGGAATAGATCACAACAATTACGGAAGAATAAATAAGAGCCTCTTCCTGAGAAATACCCAAAAGAATATTCCCAATTTTGGCTCCTGCCAAGCAAACACCGGCCATCGTGATCACATTAAATATAACACCCAGATAAATGGCGCGAAAGCCCCTTAGAAATCGTGCCGGTTTCCCGGAGTATCGTAATTCATAAAATTCCAGATCTGTCGTAATCCCAGAGCGCCGCCAGAGTTTCGCATAGAAAAACACCGTGAGCATTCCGGTTAACAAAAAAGCCCACCAGACCCAGTTTCCGGATACACCATTTTTTCGTACCAGTTCCGTTACCAGTCCGGGTGTATCTGCGGCAAAGGTTGTGGCCACCATGGATACCCCGAGCAACCACCAGGGCATATTCCTTCCGGAAAGAAAAAATTCAGTAGTGTTTTCCCCAGCTTTTTTAGATACATAAAGTCCTATAAATAAGCTTAATACAAAAAATGAAATGATAATTCCAAAATCTAATGCTGAAAGGTGTACCATATTCTAGGTCTTGTTTTGAGGGTTAAAATACCAAATAATGAGTTCCCAATCCTGATTATTGGAGATATAAGTTTTTAATTTTTCAAATCCGACAGCCTGATGGGCCACTAGCGATCTGGTATTTTTTTGATCTACCTCTGTAATTACTGCCGTATAGGTATCTCCCAAAACCTTTTTCATTTTGTTATATAAACCCCGAAAAACACCCTTTTTTCTGTACTCTTTAGAAACGCACACCTGACCCATTACAATATAATTCAAGGTCTTCGGAACCACGAGTTCAATTTGTGAAAACATGGGTTTTAATACCTCTATTTGGTCTTTAAAATCTGTTGTCATACTCAAGGCATATCCTACGACTTTAGAATTGGATACTGCTATGGTGTGCGGGCAACTATTATTCATGGCTTCCAAAAGGTTAAAGTCGTGCTCTACAGTAACAAAACCTTCTGCTTGTTGTACATTGATAGGGAGGTTATTTCGAAGATTGGCGCGTTGTAGTTCTAATATTTGATGGAGCTCCCCAGAGCTATCAGCACTTTTAAAATAAACAGCTTCCATGAGCTTTTAAACTTTCTTAATCACGTTGGTAACGATGCCCCAAATAATAAAATGATTATCTTCGGTTATCCTAATAATGGGATAATCAGGATTTTCAGGCTGCAACCATATGCCTTCCTGATCGACCCTAAGGCGTTTTACAGTAAACTCGCCATCCAGAAAACATACCGCAATTTTATTGTTGGTAGGCTCTATACCACGATCAATAATCAGGAGGTCATTATCATTCAAACCGGCTCCGATCATTGATTGTCCACTAACCCTGGCAAAAAAGGTTGTTTCTTTATTTTTTACAAGCTCATTATCAAGTGAGAGCCGTTCTTGGGTAAAATCTTCTGCTGGAGATGGAAATCCGGCCGAAACACCAATATCTAAAAAGGCAGCTCCTAAACTCAAAGAAGGTTCCGGTGCGAAAATGGTAAGTGGTTTGGCATTGTATGAAAGCATGTTCTATATTGGTTTTTGCGTTAGACCTGCCTACTATCAGACAGGGATTGGAGCAAACTACCTTGTAGTGCGGAAAGCCCGACAAGCTCGCATTTCAAGCGAGTGAAGTAACGCCCAAATTATTAATAGCTAAATATAGTATTTTATGAGGGTTATGATTAAAAAAGTTTTCCCTTTTTCATAATGGTATTCCCCAGCCGCTTGTAGGTTAGCCTTTTGCCGTTAACGCAAAATAAATACTCGCCTTTGGTTTGCTGCTCGGAGGCCGCTATAAGGATTACCTCTGAAACGCTCACATTATTGTCTTTGGCTACTTTTTCCTTGATATCTTCGATAGTCGCATGACCACGTTTTAATTTATTTTGAATTCTACTATTCAGGTGGGGTTCTCTGAAATTTTCGGGAAGCTGACAGCTCTCGGTATCGTCAGTTTTTGACTTATTGGTTTCAATCTTTGCCACAGCCTTAGAGGCTTTGATATCAAGATATTCCCAAGTAAAATCCGGTTTTAGAATGACCTTTCGACCATCTTCAGTGGTGACTACCTCGCCCTTTTGAGCGAATACGATTCCAGATATTCCAAGAAAAAGAATTAATAATATGGTTTTCATGTTGCTTTTTTTTTATTAAGGTATTTGTTTTGAAGACAGCCAAGCGTTTCGCAGGGCCTTTTGATTAGTAGTTAAAGGGGTGCGGCTACTTTCAAAAAGACTTAAGGTATAGTCATTACTTGACTGCAATATCACTGGGGTTTCCCTAGTTTTATCAAATCGTTGATATATGACTTTGATCGTATCACCCGGGTTAAAGGTTTGAATGAAAGCATCAAAGTCTGTGCTTGCGAGCACTGGAATGTTATTTACTTTAATGATCTGGTCTCCATTATCTAATCCTACCTTGTATGCTGAACCACCCATCGTGCTGTTTTCGGTTATTAATCCTGCCTCAACGACAGCACCAAAATCGACTTTTGAAGGGTCCTGGCTGAGTCTTACACCTACAGTATTCAAAAGAGTTTTCATGTCGGGCATATCACTCTTGTAAATATAATTATTGAAAAAATGGTCTGCAAAATCCTTACCGGCATAGTCTGCCAATGTGTTTTGAATATCCTGAATAGTATATGGGATTTCAGTTTTTCCAAAGGTCATCCACATACGTTTCATAAAATCATCAAGGTCCAAGCCTTTACCCCGTAGAGATAGATCTAAAGCCAGGCCGAGCATGTTTCCATATGAGTAATAAGAAATAAACGTATTTTCCCGGTTAACCGGATCAACTGATGCTGCAGCATCAACAAAAGGAGCCTGCTGACTCATACCTATCGGTGTAAAGAATTGCCTTGCGGGAGAATTCCAAACATAATTAAAGGTTCTTGTAAGTCCGGTTATGTACTCATCCGGAGTCATAATACCAGCACGTACTAGAATCAGATTGGTATAATAACTTGTAAACCCCTCAGCAAACCACAGCGCTCCGCTCATGTTGGCATGTTGAAAATTAAAGGGCTCTAATGTTTTAGGTCGAATGCGTTCTACATTCCAGCTATGAAAAAATTCGTGTGAAACTGTTCCGATATTACGGTTGGCTACATCGGAGGCCAAACTACGGGTAGAAGTACAGATCGTGGAATTCCGGTGTTCCATACCATCACCGTCGGCATTGGGAATATAACAAGCCAAAAAGGTGTATTCATCATAATCGAAAGGTGCTAACGTGCCATAGACAGCTTCCTGCTCCAGCACAACTTTTTTAACCAACTCAAAATAATCATCCAGCTCTTTTTCGGTGCCGTTGTGGTGCAATACAAAATTGACGGTTTGCCCGCGAACTTTAAAGGAGCGCTTGCTGTAATTACTGATTTCCGTTGGGCTATCCATAAAATATTGCAGGTTAGGCGCCGAATAGGAATGCCCACTTTCATGTTTCAATTGCGTGGCTACTTTCCAGCCCAGGTCTTTGCGCGGATGGAATGTTATTTTCATCTGTTGGTCTGCCAGCTCAGGAACATACAGAAAGGTTGCCGGTATATTCAAGTGAGCATGGGTCTCATCGATCTGGCTGTAAGTACCATCGCCTCGATTAGCAAATAAGGTATAGAATACTTGAATAGCTCCATCGTGACCCGTAACTTTCCAAGAATAGGGATCGGGGCGCATGGTTTTTAGAGTATCCCCTTTACCATTAGTAACTCGAAGTCCGTACACATTTTTAACAAACTCATGCAAGGCATAGCGCCCCGGAGAGGCACGACTCATTTGTAAAGTGACTGTATCAGAGGTAAGTCCGGTAAAATTAGCCTGAACCTGAGCTTCATGATGTACTGCATTCTCAAAATTAATATGGTACGAAGAGGCGACTTGAGCCGCTAGTGTATTATAAAAGACTATTGCTGTAAGGAAGAAAAAAATTCTATTCATAAAAACAATTTTGAACCTCTAAGATAGTATTTTTGTAATATGGAAGGGTTACCAAATAAGTTAAAATCCAAATTAGAAGAACGCCGGATTGCAAATGCTTTGAGAACATTGCAAAGCCCGGAAAACCTCATCGATTTTTCATCAAACGACTATTTAGGCTTTTCAAGATCGGAGGCTCTTTTTGAGGCTTCTCACAACTTTTTAACGGAACACGGTCTGAAGAAAAATGGTGCAACAGGATCGCGTTTGCTATCGGGGAATCACACCTTATTTGATATTGTTGAAAACCTTTTAGTTCATTTTCACAACAGCGAATCTGCCTTGATCTATAATTCAGGGTACGATGCCAATATGGGGTTTTTCTCCTGTGTTCCCCAACGGGGTGATACTATTTTTTATGACGCTTTTAGTCATGCTTCTATTCGAGATGGAATTTCTATGAGTAATGCCCAAGCCTTTAAATTCAAGCATAATGACCTGAACCATTTACATGAACTGATCGACCGTACGAAACCGGAAGGTACAGTTTATATTGTTACCGAATCTGTTTTTTCGATGGACGGTGATTCTCCAGATCTTGAAAAATTATCCTTGTTAGCAGCTGAACATCGAGCCTATTTAGTAGTTGACGAGGCCCATGCTGTGGGTGTTTTTGGCAATAGAGGTCAAGGCCTTCTGGATTCCTTATCACTGAAACACCCAGTTTTTGCCCGCATCATTACGTTTGGAAAAGCTATGGGATGCCACGGAGCGGCTATTCTGGGAAGTGAAGTTTTAAGAGAATATCTGATCAATTTTTCACGGAGTTTTATTTATACCACAGCTTTGTCACCACATAGCTTGGCGGCCATACAAGCAGCATACAACGCCTTATTAAATAGTAGGGAGCGCGATATCCTTCAAAGTAACATCGCTTTTTTTAGATCGGAAATCATTCAAAAAAAATTGGACGCCTATTTTATTGAAAGCCGTTCCGCCATTCATTCCTGTATTATTCCCGGAAATGAAAAAGTAAAGCGTATCTCAAAACAATTGAGGGATGAAGGATTTGATGTCAAGCCCATTTTATCTCCTACGGTGTCCAAGGGTGAGGAGCGCCTGCGGTTTTGTATTCACAGTTATAATTCCAAGGAAGACATGTCGAATGTTTTAAAGTTCCTTGCTACATTTGTGCCATGAGCGATACCTTTAAAACCATAGCGCGATTTCAGTATTCAACGGAAGCTCAAATAATAAAGGGACGGCTGGAAGCTGAAGGTATAAAGGTCTTTCTTTCTGATAATGTGACCATAGATAATGACCCTTTGGTAAGCCATGCTATAGGCGGAGTAAAACTTAAAGTATTGTCTCGGCAAGCCTTAAAAGCGCAATATATCTTAGAGACCATAAATAAATACGCTCGGGATGATGAGGGTGACATCCTTAGTTGCCCAAACTGTAGTAGTCAAAAAATAAATATGTACTCCAGCATTCAAGATGCCAAGTCCTTATTCTGGTTTGTATTCAGTGCTTTGTTAACCATCTTTCCATTATATACGCGTCATAAATACCGATGCGAAGATTGTAAAAAAGAATTTGATTTAAAATGAAAACCTATTTTGTAACAGGCATTTCAACCGAGGTTGGTAAAACCATTGCCTCAGCCATCATTACTGAAGCTCTTGAAGCGGATTACTGGAAACCCATTCAGTCTGGGGATCTTGACCAAAGTGATACCCATAAAATAAAAAAATATATCTCCAATTCGAAAACTCAGTACCACCCCAATAGTTATGCTTTGGAAACCCCTATGAGTCCGCATGCTGCTGCCATTATTGACGGTGTTCAAATTGATCTGAAAAAGATCAAACCCCCAAAAACCAAAAATCATCTGGTTATTGAAGGTGCTGGAGGATTGTATGTTCCCTTAAATGACAAAGACACCATTTTTGATCTTATTAAGCCAGAGTATCAGGTTATAGTTGTGTCCCGACATTATTTAGGTAGCATCAATCACACCTTGTTAACGGTGAATGCTTTAAAGGAAAAAGGCCTGGATGTGTCTCTTATTTTTAGTGGCAACGAGCATCCATCCACTGAAAATATTATAAAAAAAATGACTCGTGTTCCGGTTATCGGTCGGATAAATGAAGAGCCCTATTTTGATAAAAACGTGATTAAGGAATATGCTGAAATTTTCAAGAAAAACCTATGAGTTTACAAGAACGTGATAAAAAACATATTTGGCATCCCTTGACCCAGCATAAATTGCACCCTGATAGTTTGGCCATAACCAAAGCACAGGGTTGTATTTTAACGGATGAAAACGGGAAAGAATATATAGACGCCATCGCATCTTGGTATACCTGTATGTACGGCCATTGTAACCCATATATTACTGATCGGGTTACAGCGCAAATGAAGCAACTGGACCAGATCATTTTTAGTGGCTTTACCCATGAGCCAGCAGTAGCCTTAAGTGAGGAGCTCATGAAAATTCTACCTGATAATCAAAGCAAATTATTTTTTAATGATAATGGATCTACCAGTGTAGAGATCGGTATAAAAATGGCTCTGCAATTCCATTTTAATAAAGGTAAAAAACGTGCTATGCTGATCGCTTTTGAAAACGGCTTTCACGGGGATACATTTGGCGCTATGAGCGTTTCCAGCCTATCGGTATACAACGGTCCTTTTGAAGATCTTTTATTGGATGTGAAACGTATTCCGGTGCCAAACGGCGAAAATCATGAAGTCATTTTAGACCAATTAAAAACAATCCTTTTAGAGCATGAGGTAGCAGCCTTTGTTTACGAACCTCTGGTTCAGGGTGCCGCTGCCATGCAAATGCATGATCCGAAAGGTTTAAATATGATTTTAAAATTTTGCAAGGAAAATGGGATTTTAATGGTTGCCGATGAAGTCATGACCGGCTTTGGAAAAACAGGCAAGTATTTTGCCTCTCAGCATTTGGAAACCCAACCGGATATTATGTGTTTAAGTAAAGCGCTTACAGGTGGCCTTTTACCTATGGCCGTCACCAGTTGTAGTCAAGAAATCTACGATGCTTTTTACAGTGACGACATTGGAAAGGGTCTTTTTCATGCACATACCTACTCGGCAAATCCTATCGCGTGCACAGCAGCCCTGGCCAGTTTGGAATTATTACAATCAACGGAAATTCAAAATCAGATCGCAAAAATAACAGCGTCTCATCGAGCCTTTGGCGAAAGGATCAAAGCACATCCCAAGGTCCAGTCGATTCGGCAACAAGGTATTATCTTCGCGCTCGATGTTCAGGTTGAAACGACAACCTATGGTAGTTTAAGAGACGAATTGTATCGCTTTTTCATGACGCATGGTGTGTATCTAAGACCCTTAGGAAACACCATTTACATTCAAGCACCTTATGTTATTACTGAAAAACAATTACAGAAAGTGTATGATGTTATTGAAGAAGCTTTAGAAATACTATAACTTTGCTAGCAAATTGTGTGTTTTGCAAAAACCTATTTCCATAACGGCTATTTCATCCATTTCCCCCTTAGGGACAAGCCCGGATGCTATTTGGGACCGCTACCAGAATCAGGACCATTACTTCCATAAAAAATCCCTTCAAAATGAGACTGCTTTTGTAGCAGAAATTTCGGAGGATATTAAAATTGAAATCGAAGCCTTACGGCAATCAGACTCCAAATACAAAGCTTTAGACCCGACCGTACTTTATGCGATTTATACATCCAGGAAGGCTATAGAGCAAGCAGGATGGAACGGTACGGATCAGTTTGGAATTAATATAGGATCATCTCGAGGAGCAACCGCCCTTTTTGAAAAATACCATCAGGATTTTTTAGAACAAAATAAAGCAAAAACTCTAAGCTCTCCTACAACGACCCTGGGTAATATTTCTTCATGGGTTGCGCATGATCTGCAATCTCAGGGACCTACCATTAGTCATTCGATAACCTGCTCTACAGCTCTGCATGCAGTACTTAACGGTATAGCGTGGATAAATAGCAATATGAGCGAAAAATTTTTGGTTGGTGGCAGTGAAGCACCATTAACGCCGTTCACTATTGGGCAAATGAAAGCTTTAAAAATTTACGGGAACACGTCACGGAAATTTCCCTGTCTAGCCTTAGATCTCAGTAAAAGGCAGAACAGCATGATTCTGGGAGAAGGGGCTGCTATGATCTGTCTGGAAGCCGGCATCAAGGAAAATGCTCAAGCTATTATTTCAGGTTATGGTTATGCTACCGAAATTTTAGAACATAACATTTCCATATCAGAAGAGGCACAATGTTTTCAAAGATCGATGAAAATGGCTTTGGGCGATCGCGAACCTAGCGATGTAGACATTATTGTAATGCATGCTCCGGGAACCATAAAGGGTGATCGATCTGAGCTGAAAGCTATTGAAGCTATTTTTAAAACGCCTCCGGCTCTTACAACGAACAAGTGGAAAATCGGGCATACCTTTGGTGCCTCGGGTGCCTTAAGTATGGAGCTTGCCGTACTGATGTTACAGCATCAAAAATTTATTGATGTTCCTTACCTGAATGCTCAAAAGATTCCGAAAACCATTGAAACGGTACTGGTAAATGCCGTAGGGTTTGGTGGTAATGCGGTGTCTATTTTATTGAGTAAAAAATAGATGTTTAAATTATATTATTACTATTTTTGACTATCCTAAACGCAGATTTATGAGCGCAATGAAACACAATTGGACCAAAGAAGAGATCTTAGATATTTACAATAAACCATTGATGGAACTGCTTTACGAGGCGGCGACCATTCATCGTGAACATCACGATCCTAATACGGTTCAGGTGAGTACCTTATTATCTATAAAAACCGGTGGTTGCCCTGAGGATTGTGGATATTGCCCGCAAGCGGCACGGTATCACACGGATATTGAGGGTAATGATCTTATGAGTGTCCAGCAGGTGAAAGCTCAGGCCCTGCGTGCGAAAGCCAGCGGTAGTTCACGCGTTTGTATGGGGGCTGCCTGGCGAAATGTGAAGGACGGTTCCGAATTCGATCAGGTTCTTGAAATGGTGCGCACCATAAATAAACTGGATATGGAAGTTTGTTGCACTCTGGGTATGATAACTGAAAATCAGGCAAAACGTCTGGCTGAAGCCGGTTTGTATGCTTATAATCATAATTTGGATTCATCGGAGGAGCACTATAAGAAAGTGATCTCTACCCGAGGTTTTAAAGACCGTTTGGATACTATTGATAATGTACGTAAAACCAATGTTACGGTTTGTAGCGGCGGTATTATTGGTATGGGTGAAAAAATTGAGGACCGCGCTGGGATGCTCGTGGCACTTTCAACATTGAACCCACAACCGGAATCGGTGCCAATCAATGCTTTGGTAGCGGTTAAAGGTACACCGCTTGAAGATCAGGAGCCGATTTCCATTTGGGACATGGTTCGTATGGTTGCAACAACACGAATCGTAATGCCCGAAACTCAGGTGCGCCTTAGTGCCGGACGAACAGAAATGACCCGAGAAGGTCAGGCCTTGTGTTTCTTTGCCGGAGCCAATTCTATATTTGCAGGGGACAAATTGCTTACCACACCGAATCCGGATGTTAATGAAGACATGAAAATGTTCGAATTGCTTGGGTTGACACCACAGAAACCTTTTATTAAAAAAATGAAACCGGAAACGGTAGAAGCTCAGGATTCGCAATATCAACCTTTAGGTGAAAAGCCGAAATGGACCCGCCCCGGGCATACCATTGAACGGAATGAGCAGGCGAAAGAACGTGCGAAGTCGGTTAAACCCTAAAAAGTTTCATTAATTTACTACACCCGCGTTAGGGATTGCAGTGAAAAGCCCACAGCGAGGTACGAGCGAGGACTTGCAGCGGAAAGCCCGACTTGCTCGCGGTTAAGCGAGTGAAGTAACGCCCAGAAATGTATTTTATAAGTCAGATTTTTTCTTACATTTGAGCTACTAATAATTATATTTTGTCGCTAAACCTCCAAGACATCCCCCGTGTAAAGACTATAAGCAAAGAGGCTTTTATGGCCGAGTATTTTACGCCGCAAAAACCGGTGGTAATCGAGCGCTGTATTGAAGATTGGCCAGCTTACAAGAAGTGGAACCTGGATTATATGAAGGAAGTAGCCGGCGATAAAACCGTACCGCTTTACGACGACCGGCCAGTGGATTACAAAGAAGGTTTTAATCAGCCCCATGCTAAAATGAAAATGCGGGATTATGTGGATTTACTTAAAAACCAGCCAACCAGATACCGTATTTTTTTATGGAATATTTTAAAGGAAGTGCCGGAACTACAGAAGGATTTTACCTTTCCTGATTTTGGTTTGCGCCTTATGAAAGGTTTGCCTATGTTGTTCTTTGGTGGACGCGATTCATATACGTTTATGCATTATGATATTGATCTGGCCAATATTTTTCACTTTCATTTTGAAGGTAAAAAACGGTGTATTTTATTTGACCAAAAACAGAATGACGCCCTCTATAAAATACCTTACGCATTGATTACGCGAGAGGATATTGATTTTCACAACCCAGATCTTGAAAAGTGGCCTGCTTTAAAAAATGCAAAGGGTTACACGACCGAATTGAACCATGGGGAAGTATTGTATATGCCCGAAGGCTACTGGCATTACATGCGTTATATAACGCCGGGGTTTTCGATGAGTCTACGCGCGATTGCTCGCCATCCTAAAAATTTAGGAAAAGCCTTATACAATATTTTTGTAATGCGCCATTTAGATAATGCGATGCGACGTGTTAAAGGCCAGTCCTGGATTGATTGGAAAAATGAGCAGGCTATTGCACGCACCAATAAAAAGAATAATATTACGGAATAAGTTGGTATGCCTTCTCGAAAACCAAATGGTTTTCCCAACCACGATAAAGTAGATAATCAATTAGTTTTTTCTTTTTTTTATAAGGATTGGTTTCTTTGATACTGTTACAGCGTTTTTCGGCCAGTTCGTTGAAGGTATTTAAATATGTGGTTTCATCGATAGTGGCTAAAGCTTCTTTAATAGCTGTATTGCTTACATCCCTTTTTTTGAGCTCGGCCGTTAGTCGGCGTCGCCCCCATTTTTTTATCGAGAATTTGCCACTAACAAAGGTTTTAGCGAAGCGTTGTTCGTTTAAAAAATCGTGTTCAATAAGATGCCCAATGATCACATCGATAGCTTCCTGAATCATGTACATACGTTCCAGTTTTTGACGCACTTCCTGGTGACAGCGCTCCTGATAAGCACAGTAGCGCTCGAGCTTACGGGTAGCTTCTTCAAGTGTGTATGTTTTTTTATTGAACATGGACTGGTTATCTGAATTTAATTAAATACCTGATTAAGAATATCCAGTGATTTTGGGGTTTTAAAACTGCCCAAATGTAATTCAAAATATAACAATATGAGATTTAAAAAGGCCTGACGTTGTTTGGCGTTAATTTTTGCTTCAGGCAAATTCTCGAAGGAGGTTTGCAACAAGGTTTTTAAGACCTGAACTTGTTCTCCGGAAATGCTGTGTTTCCCGGTTACCTGAGCCTCAAAATGACCTTCCATCAAATTGAAATAAGGATCTTGTATGTTAGTCATTTCGGGATAGAACCCTAAATATTTGGAAAGTTTTAGCAAGAATAGTACATGGAAATTGGCAAACTTATCATGAGCATCGAGCCACATTAAAGTATGTTCCAAATAGGCGTACAAGGCTGGATTGGGCTCTTCTTCGCGTAGTGCGGCCCCTAAAACCTCAGCCAAGAACATGACAATACTGCTTTTATACACCTGCGTGTGCAAGGTGGTGTAAACCTGCGCTACACGAACTTCCTTTAAACTTTGAAGGCCTTTATTTTGTTTATAATCAAAGTTGAGTTGTAACTGCGACAGCAATTGAAAATAAGCGACTTTTGTTTTCCCTTTTTTGCTTTTTAATACACCGTACAATAAAAAACTAACGATGCCTAATTGTTTTGTATAGCAACGCACAATAAGATCATTGTCCCGATACTTTAATTTAGAAATAACTATGGCGTCGGTTGTTACTATCATGGGTTAACGTACGATCATCACTTTTAAAACTTGGGTTTCGAAGGTTTCCAAATCGGATAACATTATCAAATAGACCCCGGATGCCACCTCATTATTAGCCATGTTTTTGCCATTCCAATAGGCTGTTCCGCCATCGATCTCAAGGTTATAACCATTGAAGCGATCGTTGATCCTCGATTGTGCCTCAGCAACTAGATTTCCTTCAATATCCGTAATCTTGATGTTGATATCCTCTGAAAGACCAGTAATTTTTATGTTATCCTGAACCATGTTAAAACCCGGACGTACGGGATTGGGGTATACGTAGGCATTAGAAAGATTCCCTAAGGGACCTGAACTTCCAGATTCGAAGGATACCAAGCCTTTTGGAGTTGCGAAATATACTTCTCCATTAGCAGTATCCAATGAGATATCGTTAATTCGGTTAGAAGGTAAAGGTGAATTATCTGTAGTGAAATGATAAATTGTTCTTTGACCATCGGAAGAAAAATAGAAAACTCCTGAATTATCGGTACCTATCCATTTATTATTACCACCATCGACTTCAATATCGGTTATGAATTGCTGAAACAAAAGCTCTTTAGCGACCCCATCTTCTTCGATCACTATATTATCAACCTCCGGATTATTTTCTGAGAAAAAGTTGCTTGGGTTTAAAAGTACCCGAAGACCTTTAAGGGTTCCTATCCAAAGCTGGTTCCGTTTATCCATAGCCAGAGCGGTTACATAGACATCCGGCATATTTTGTTCTTCACTTACTATATTTTTCAATTGGGATGTTCCCTGACTGGTCTTTACACCTATCAAACCATACCTGTAACTGCCCACCCATTTGGTTTGCTCGCTATCGATCACCAGATCAGAAAACCCGAGGTTACTGCCATATTCCTCTGGGATTATATCCGTAAAGCTGAAAGATTGCCATTGATTCGATGATGGATTATATGATTTCAAAGGAGCGTTAACCAAGCTCGTAATGGTCCACAAGAGGCCATTCTCATCGAATTGAGATGCACCAACACGAATATCTTTATAGCTCGGATCGTTAGGTAATTGCAGTGATTGCAAACCACTATTACTTTCGTTATATAATACTACCGGGATACCATCTTCAATTTTCAATAAACCACTAAAAAAGGAACTGACAAATACTTGATTATTGTTTTCAGGATTTATGGCAATAGCATTCAACGATTTGGCCTCAAACAGGTCATTATACGGCATATTTTTCCAACCGGAGGTATTCAAATAACTAATCCCACGGCTGTTTAGCGGATAGGGATTAAAAAACACGTCATATTCCCCGAAGGTCACCCATAATGACCCCGGCTGAGCTTGGACTTTAAAAGATTCATTTTGTAAAGGTCCGTTCGGGCGGATTTCCATAAAAACAGTAGGATTCGGATAATCTGTGGCGAGGATTCCAAAATCCTTTGTCCCGATATAGATTCTATTTAAGCCAAAAGTAGCAGATTGAAAATTGGTATTAAAATCGGGGCTAACATTGACCTGTGCCAGTAGATTAAAATTAGGATCATACACAAACACCCGACTCTTTGTGGTAACTAGCAATTGATCGTTACCCACCTGAACTTCGCTTGGCAGATCGTTATAGGAAGCGACCTCACTTAAAACATCATTTATTAAACGATACAAGCTTCTCGTGTTCCGAAGGGTATATAACTGATTCTGAACCACATCAATTTCTAAATAATCACCTGTTGTAATCGTTTGCCAATTGTTATAGTCGATCAAATTCGGACTCGTAACAAGTGCTTTTTTTATGCCATTATTATTGGAACAGGCCGCATAAATATAATCGCCAAGTATGGTTGTTTCGTTCACAATGATCTGTTCTCCGGAACTCCCAATGAAATATGTATCGCCAAATTCGAGACGTTCCAGATTAAATACGGAGATCCCAAAATTAGTTGCTACATAAACCACATTATCATAAGGGTTGAAATGATTAATACGCTTGGCGTTTTGGGGAATGGTTATCTTATCCACAATATCAACCACACTCAACACCTGATCACTATCATCAAAAACCACTTCCATCAGGCCATTGATATAACCTACCAAAAGAAGGCCATAGTCAGCACTGTAATAAACACTTGAGATGGTTTCACCTGCAAGCCCATTTACGGTGGTAAGTTCGGTTGTAGTATTAGTTTGTGGATCGAAGGTAAAAATAGAATTATTAGCCACAGCATAAATTCGATTATTACCCTGGATGACTTGAGAGACATTGTTAAACGAGAAATGCCCCGTCCATGATGCCGAAAAATCCTGAGAAAAACTCAAACAGGAAACCCAAAAAAGTATGAATATGGGAAATTTTTTAATCATAGCATGATATTCGAATCAAATATATCTATTAGTAACGAGTTTTAGTTTAAAAAATTTTTAATTCATAAAAAAAGCCTTCTGAAATTCAGAAGGCCTATAGATATTGTGACTAAAAAATTGTTATACAATTCCCTGAGCAAGCATGGCATCAGCAACTTTTACGAAACCGGCAATGTTGGCACCGCGCACATAATCGATATAACCGTCTTCATCTTTTCCGTATTCAATACAGGATTTATGGATATCAGACATAATCTCTTTTAACTTATTATCTACTTCTTCACGGGTCCAACGATAACGTAAAGAGTTTTGAGTCATTTCCAGACCGGAAGTAGCCACCCCTCCCGCATTAGACGCTTTCCCAGGAGCAAATAAAATCTTCGCTTTTTGGAAGGTATGCATAGCGTCTTTGGTCGACGGCATGTTAGCTCCTTCGCTTACGCAGATACAACCATTATCCAATAAGGTTTTAGCATCATCAGCATTCAATTCATTTTGAGTAGCGCAAGGCAAGGCAACTTCACAAGGTACCTGCCAAGGTGTTTCACCCTCGTGATATTGCGCATTTGGATATTTATCTAAATATTCCTTGATACGACCACGTTTTTCATTTTTAAGGTACATAACATGCTTCAGTTTTTCAGCGTCGATTCCAGCCTCATCATAAATATATCCTGAGGAATCTGAAAGTGTTAAAACTTTTCCGCCTAACTGGATCACTTTTTCAGCAGCGTATTGTGCAACGTTACCAGACCCAGATATAACTACGTTTTTACCTTTAAAATTTTCGCCTCGGGTTTCCAGCATTTTTTCAGCGAAATAAACCGCACCGTAACCTGTAGCTTCCGGGCGAATTAAAGAGCCGCCCCAAGACATTCCTTTTCCGGTGAGCACACCAGTAAACTCGTTATTCAATTTTTTATACATCCCGAATAAAAACCCGATTTCACGCGCACCAACGCCAATATCCCCGGCAGGGATATCTGTATTAGGGCCGATATGACGGAATAATTCACTCATAAATGAATGACAAAAACGCATGATCTCGTTATCACTTTTTCCTTTAGGATCGAAATCACTACCACCTTTACCCCCACCCATTGGTAGGGTAGTTAAGCTATTTTTAAAAACCTGTTCGAAGGCCAGGAATTTTAGAATACTCATATTCACGGTAGGATGAAAGCGTAAACCGCCTTTGTACGGCCCGATTGCCGAGTTCATTTGAACACGGTACCCGCGATTCACTTGAATTTCGCCCTGGTCATCTACCCAGCACACACGAAATTGAACAACACGCTCTGGTTCCACCATACGGAGCAGAATATTTTTACCATAATAAATTTCGTGTTGAACGATATAAGGAATTACGGTTTCAGCAACTTCCTCAACGGCTTGTAGGAACTCCGGTTCATCGCCGTTACGTTCTCTAACCATGTCCAAAAAAGTCTCTATATTTTCTTGCATTAAATTAAAATTAGAAATTTTACAATTATATGGGTCAAATATACGATATCTTCAAATATTATGATCTTTTTTTTTGAATTTCATAATATTGAACCTCATTATTTTTAACCTGATCTTTCCTACGCTAGGCCTCCAATGCCTGCTTCAGGTCGGCAATAAGATCGTCGATATCCTCAATACCCACACTAAGTCGGATTAATGAATCAACCACTCCGGTTTTCTCACGTACCTCCTTCGGAATACTGGCATGAGTCATACTCGCGGGGTGGCCCGCCAAAGACTCAACCCCTCCAAGGGACTCTGCAAGCGTAAACACTTTGAGATTCTCAACTGTTTTTATCGCTTTCTCGTAATTATTCCCTTTGGTAGTGAAAGAAATCATACCACCAAAATCACGCATTTGCCTTTTAGCAATATCGTGGTTAGGGTGTGTTTCAAAACCAGGCCAATACACATTTTCAACCTGAGGATGCTGTGCCAAATATTCAGCAATCGCCTTTCCGTTCTCGCAATGGCGTTGCATGCGCACGTGCAGTGTTTTGATTCCGCGTAGTACCAAAAAACTGTCTTGAGGTCCACAAATAGCTCCGCTGGCATTTTGTATGAAGTACAGCTTGTCGGCTAAGGCTTTATCTTTTACAACCAAAGCACCCATAACCACATCGCTGTGACCACCCAGGTATTTGGTCGCCGAATGCATCACAATATCAGCTCCCAGATCCAAAGGGTTTTGTAAATAAGGTGTGGCAAAAGTGTTATCAACACCAAGCATGACCTTGTGTTTTTTAGCAATCTTAGCCACCCCTTCAATATCAATAATATTCATCATGGGATTGGTTGGTGTTTCTACCCAGATCAATTTGGTTTTAGCGGTAATAAAGTTTTCGATATTGGAAGCATCTTCCATGTCGATAAAATGAAATATAATCCCAAAGTCTTCAAAGATCTTGGTAAATAAACGGAAGGATCCACCATACAGGTCGTTAATAGAAACCACTTCATCACCGGGTTTTAAGAGCTTTATCACGGCATCTATAGCGGCCAATCCGGAGGCAAAGGCCAAGCCATGGCGACCATTCTCGATACTCGCTAGAGCATTTTCAAGAGCCGTTCTGGTGGGGTTTCCACTGCGGGAATATTCAAATCCCTGATGACCTCCGGGTGTACTTTGCGCATAGGTTGATGTTTGATAAATGGGTGGCATCACGGCGCCATAGGCCTTATCGTGTTCCTGACCACCATGTATAGTTTTGGTGTTAAATTTCATAGTTTTAGTTTAGTTTTTTACGGCACGTATTTGCGACAGAATATATCCCAAATGCAGACCTTCATGAAACAGTGAAAACTGCACGGCATCATCAATCGAGGTTAAAGTATTTCCGGTTGTTGATACCGTGTAAGGCTTAAAGTTCTTAAAAATACCCTTGTTATAATCGGTTTCTAGTGTATCAATCGTGGTTCCAAAAAGCGTTTTTATCTCATCAACCTCAGCCTGCGTAACATCGCCTTCCGGTTTTGTGCCTTTTCGGTATTTACTCACCAGATCTTCACTTATTTTTAAGGGCTGTCCTGAAAGTCCATAGCATAGCATTTGCGTTGTAACGAGCGCATGACCAATATTCCAAATCATGTTGTTATTATAGCCATCAGGGATCTTATTTAAGGTTTCCAAAGAGCAATTTTCGAGGTATTGTAAGTAATACGGGCGGATGTTCTTAAAAACATCAAAAGTGAAAGTCATAGGTCAATTTTTTTTAGTGAATTATCCTTTTAAAGCTGAAAATTAATGGTATTTTGGGTCAAATAAAAACGAAAATGAAAAAAGTATACTATTTAAAAACCTGCAACACCTGTACTCGGATCATAAATGAATTAAAACTGAATTCAGACTTTGTCTTTCAGGATATTAAAAGTGAAGCGATTACGGTTAAGCAATTGGAAGCGATGAAAGCTTTGGCCGGCAGCTATGAAGCACTATTTAGCAAGCGCGCTAAATTGTATAAAGAAATGGATTTAAAAAATCAGGATTTAAGTGAGCGTGATTACAAGCAGTATATTTTGGAACATTATACGTTTTTAAGTCGGCCGGTCATTATTATTGACGATGCCATTTTTATTGGCAGTGCTAAAAAAACGGTGGAGGCGGTTAAAGAAAAGGTTTAATAGTATGATGATAATTTTGAAATCTCATAGAAAAATCTAAATTACAACTAGGGGTTCTACCCTTTGTTATTAAAAATTTTAAAAGTAAAATATGAAATTAAGCGAAATAGATAAAGTTGAATTACTGTATCTACAGATTGAAGACTATTTAGAAATTAAAGATGTTATGCAATCGGCTTATTCGTCGATGCCTGATGCCTATTGGAAAGAGGAGCATATTACCAGTTTACTAAACAGATTTCCGGAAGGTCAGGTTGTAATAAAAGTCAATGGTGAGGTAGCAGGTTGTGCTTTATCTATCATTGTAGATTACAACAAGTTTGATGATAACCATAACTATCGTGATATAACAGCTAATTACACCTTCAACTCTCATAATAATGATGGTGATATTTTATACGGCATAGATGTGTTTATCAAGCCTGAATACAGAGGATTACGACTAGGAAGAAGACTTTACGATTACAGAAAAGAACTTTGTGAAAAGAAGAACCTGCGCGGGATTGCTTTTGGTGGACGAATTCCTAATTATCATAAATATTCGGAAACATTAAGCCCGAAGGAATATATAGAAAAGGTAAAGCGAAAGGAGATCGATGATCCTGTTCTGAACTTTCAAATGTCTAATGATTTTCATCCCACTAGAATTTTAAAAGCCTATTTAGAAGGTGACACATTCTCCAGAGAATTTGCTGTTTTAATGGAGTGGGATAATATTTACTACGAAAAACCTGCGAAGAAAGCCGCCATAAAAAAGAAGGTGGTACGCCTCGGATTGATCCAGTGGCAAATGCGGCCTTATCAGGATATTGATTCTTTAATTCAGCAGGCGGAATATTTCATTGATGCCGTTTCCGGTTACCGATCAGATTTTGCCCTTTTTCCTGAGTTTTTCAATGCACCTCTCATGGCGAAGAACAATCATTTGGGCGAAGCTGAAGCCATAAGAGAGCTGGCGAAACATACGAAGGAAATTGTTCAGAAATTTTCAAATTTTTCCATTTCATACAATATCAATATTGTGGCCGGAAGTATGCCTGAGATATTGAATGGTAAACTCTATAATGTCGGCTATCTGTGTAAGAGAGATGGAACCGTAGAACGTTACGAAAAACTACATGTAACCCCGGATGAGGCAAAAGTTTGGGGATTGCAAGGAGGTAACCAATTAAAGGTTTTTGACACCGATTGTGGAAAAATAGGCATCCTTATTTGCTATGATTCTGAGTTCCCGGAATTAAGTAGACTCCTTGCAGATCAGGGTATGGACATCCTCTTTGTGCCCTTTTTAACAGATACGCAAAATGGATATTCACGGGTAAGAAATTGTGCGCAGGCCAGAGCCATTGAAAACGAATGCTATGTTGCCATTGCCGGAAGTGTGGGCAATTTACCAAACGTACATAACATGGATATCCAATATGCGCAATCCATGGTTTTCACCCCTTGTGATTTTGGTTTTCCAACAAATGGGATAAAAGCGGAAGCGACACCGAACACAGAGATGATTTTGATAGCCGATTTGGATATTGATCTGCTTAGAGAATTACACCAATTTGGTAGTGTTCGAAATTTAAAGGATAGACGAAAAGACCTATTTGAATTAAAAAAGCGCTAGCCTACTTTTAATCAATAGAAATTAAATAACTCTAAAAACATTTCTCTCCATTTTAGGAAATACAGTTCATGGTGTTGCCTTAGGTCAATACTTTATGGTTCTTCTTATATTTCAAAATAAGGAAATCACTTTTTTTTCATATCTTCAAATCACTTAACAATCAATACATTATGAAAAGAAAGGATTTTTTATTAGGTGCGCTACCTGCCATTGTCGGCCTAGGTTCTCTTTCGTTTTTACCAAAATTACCAGATCGAATTGATGAGGACTTATTAGCAGAAGTAGAACTCCTTAGAGAAATGGATAATGATTCATTTGGATGGATCTGGAGTATATTAAAGGGCATAACAAAAGAAGAGCTCGATTGGAAAATTAATACAGAAGCTAATTCCATTCGGTGGATCATTGGTCACCTGATCTGGTTTGAAGAATGGGCTTGCGATGCCATAGAAGAGACAGGCTTATACCTTATAAAAGAACAACCTTCAACGTCGTTTCAGGCTAACAGTCTTGAAGCCATGAAAAAGCGATTTACTAAAGCGCGTGAGAAGTATGATGGCTTAGTTAAACAGCTAACAGCAGAACAAATAAAAAGGCCATCACAATACCTCTACAATGACCACGACAAAAAGAAAGCCGATGTAGACCTAAGGACGATTTTGACCATCCATTGTACACACTTTTATGGTCATTTATATCAGATCAGAATGATCAGAGGTACATATAGTAGGGTAAATCAAACAAACAAAGCCGCCTTCGATAAGTGGTAAAGCATATATAAAATGTTGTAAATTCTAATTTTGATCCACCACATGAATATTGAATTAATTATAAATGCTATTGCGAGTATCGGGGTTATCTTATCTGTTGTGTTTCTTGCCTATCAAATAAAGAAAAACACACAGGCTTCACGAGCAAACTATTATGATTCTCTGAATAAAACCAACATGGAGTTTCTTCGGCAATTAGTTGAAAACAGGGAATTAGGAGCATTGATTGAAAAAGCAACCTCCAATTGGGATCACTTAAATGAAGATGACAAGAGAACTTCTAATTATTTATTTATCCAGCTTTTCAGGCATTGGGAAAATATGTTCTACCAGCATAAATTGTCTGTCTTGGATAAACAACTTTGGGAAAACCACATGAATACCATGATCGGATATTTTCATCACGATGGAACTCAAGAATGGTGGCTTCATCGTAAAATGGCGTTTGCAAAAGATTTTAGAGAGTTCCTCGAAAAAACAGAAAAACCAAAACAAATCTATCCTACAATCAAAGATTTAACAAATTAAGATACAACTTGAAATGAATGGACAGCTACATTCAAGAAAGTTATAGATGATTGGCTGATAACAAGTATTACCTCAACTGATTTAGAAAATAGAATAGAAGAGAAATAAATTAACAGACATGAAAGGAAGCTTTTTAGCTCTGTTCTTATTCGTGTGTTGTGAAGAAAATAAATTGAAAACAAATGAATGAAAAAACATTATTAGAGTGAGTTCAAATACTCAATAATTAAAAAAAGGGGGAAGTTGAAAACCGCTATATGCAGGCTAATATTGAAATTAATACACGTGAATTTATTCTATTAAAAGATTACAGTTTTTATTTCATAAATTAGACTCCCAATCCAGAAAACAGGAATTAAACACCCTGCTTCAAAAATCAATTGTACATGAAAAAAATTCTTGGATTACTATGCCTCTTCAGCTTGTGTTTTACTTGCAAAAATACCTCAACACCTCCGGATTCTATTGCTATTAGCGAGCTCACTATATCAGGAATTCATAAAGCCTACAGCAATTATGAATATACTAGCGAGCTATTGGTTCAAGCTTATCTGGAGCGTATTAAAAAATATGATTCAACTATAAATGCGATTACCTACATCAATCCTGACGCTTTAGCTTTAGCCAAATCTTTGGATGAAGAATATGAAAAAACAGGAGAACTCAGGCCTTTACACGGCATCCCGGTAATCGTCAAAGATAATATCAATGTTGTGGGTATGCCCACTACAGCTGGTTCTCTGGCATTACAAAATTATTATCCGGATCATGACGCCTTCATTATTGAAAAACTTAAAAATGCAGGCGCCATAATCCTGGCCAAATCCAATATGGCTGAGTGGGCCTTCTCGCCTATGCATTCGGAAAGTTCAACGCATGGCACGACTAGAAACCCGTACAATACTAACTATGTTCCCGCAGGATCAAGTGGCGGTACAGGTGCTTCGGTATCCAGTAATTTTGGAACGGTAGGACTTGGAACTGATACGGGAAATTCGATAAGAGGACCTTCATCGCACTGCAGTCTTGTTGGTTTTAGAACAACTTTAGGCCTTATAAGTCGAAGTGGTATTGTGCCACTATTTTTAAGAAATGATGTGGTAGGTCCCATGTGTCGTACTGTTGAAGATGCTACCCGGTTGATGCAAGTAATGGCCGGATACGACGTTTCAGACCCTATCACGGAATATGCTCAAGGAAAAACAGTTCCTGATTACCAAAAGTATTTGCTTAAAAATGGGCTGGAAGGAGCACGAATTGGGGTTCTTCGGGAATTAATTGGCGATGAGGCTGATCCTGAAATAAAGACGCTTTTTGAAAAGGCCATAGTTGATCTGGATTCCCTTGGTGCCAATATTATAGACCCTGTGGTCGTTCCGGATTTTGAAGCCTTGAGTGAAGATCAATGGTGTGCCACATTCCGAAAGGACCTAGAAAGTTTTCTGAAAGATTTTGTGAAGTCAGATTCTCTTCAAACCATAAACGATATTATTCGTATCGAGACCAAATCTGAATTTTCGAAAGAGCGGTTGGAGGCCTATGCAAGTTTGAAAGGCCGGTGGGGTAAAGATTCCGCTGATTGCCTGGACGCTTATACCGACACACGACGAATAGCCTTCAGGGAGGCCATTAGAAATGTTATGGATTCTCTAAAACTGGATGCTATTGTTTATCCGTCGTGGCAAAACCGCCCGGCAACTATTATTAATTTTGAGGAAGAATACAAGGGGGATAATAACCAAATTATTAGTCCACATACAGGACAACCGGCATTCACAGTGCCTATGGGCCACATCAGTGGAAATTTACCAGGCGGTCTTCAATTTCTTGGGCGAATGTACGATGAAGCTACACTGGTGAAATTATGCTATGCCTATGAACAAGGCACCAAAAACCGAAAACCACCACTTTTGAAATAATCTTAAAAAAATGATGAAAAAACACATTTTTATAATTGCCTTTATTATCCTGAACCATTTTGTATTAAGGGCACAGGATGTTTATGAACGACAAGAGTCGGCCAACGTTCAAAGCTATATTTTTAGCCTTGGGCTGAATGATGAAACCAATGCTATAAAAGGTGAGGCAGTTATTACAGTTGAATTTACAGATCAGGCAAAACATTTTACTTTAGATCTCATTAAAAAATCCGGCCTATATGGCATGAGCATAAGCGGTATTTTTGAAGAAGGCAATGCCCTTGACTTCAGCTTTTCAGATAATAAAATTACTATCCCCTTAACAGCTAACAATAATAAAACAAGAACTTTTAAAATACAATATGAAGGTATTGCAGAAAAAGGGTTGGTGATAGGTAAAACGAAATTTGGCCAACGGTCCTTTTTTGGTGATAACTGGCCAAATCTGGCCAGACATTGGTTGCCTTGCGTGGATCATCCTTACGATAAAGCAGCTGTTACATTTAAAGTTACCGCACCGGAACATTACGATGTAGTAGCCACTGGTAAAAAGACCGAAGAAAGTCATTTAGGAAATGGTTTCAAACTTTGGGTTTACGAAGAACCGGCTCCCGTTGCCACAAAAGTGGTTACAATCGGGGTTACAAAATTTGCTACAAAATTACTTGGCATGGTTGATCATATTCCGGTGACGGCTTGGGTATATCCTGAAAACCGATCGGAAGGATTTTCAGACTATTCCGTTTCGGCAAATGCCCTGAATTATTTTGTAAAAAATATAGGCCCTTTCCCTTTTGCAAAATTGGCCAATGTACAAGCGAGTACCCAGTGGGGAGGCCTCGAAAATGCCGGAACCATTACATATCCTGAGAACTCTGTAACTGGGAATAACACTTATGAGCGTACTATAGCTCATGAAATTGCACATCAGTGGTTTGGCGATTCGGCCACTGAGAATAGCTGGAATGAGGTTTGGCTAAGCGAAGGTTTTGCTACCTATTTTGCCGTTCTGTATCAGGAAGCTGTTTATGGTAACGAAAAACGTAAAGTGGAACTCAAAATAGACCGCAAAGAGATCATCGAATATTACAAAGAAAATCCTTCACCAATAGTCGATAACACTATTAAAGACCCCATGAAAGTTTTAAGTGTCAACACCTATCAAAAAGGCAGTTGGGTACTTAATATGTTGCGGCATAAACTGGGTAATGCTGTTTTTTGGGAGGGAATTCGATATTACTACAAGAAAAATCGGGACCAGAATGTCACTACATCGGATTTCCGTGAAGCTATGGAGATCGTTTCAGGTCAAGATCTTAAGGAATTTTTTAAACAATGGATCTTCACCAAAGGGTACCCGGAACTCCAATGGAACTGGAATTACGGCCAGGGAAAATTGAAATTAAATGTGAAACAAGTTCAAAAACACCATATTTTTAGCTTTCCACTAGAAGTTGCCTTTGTTCATGGTAACCAAATAAAAATAGAGACTTTTAATTTAGATTCTGGATCAAAAACCTTTGAGGCGAAAATGGATTCGAAACCGGATGCCCTAATTCTAGACCCGGAGGTCTGGTTGTTGTATGAGGATAAAAATTAAATGAACTATTTCTTTCAAAAATAGATATTAAACGTCTATCTTATATCGGTTTCTTAGTGTCGGGCATAATAAATATACGCTTCATTTTATAAGTGGCATAAACCTTGCTACTCCTTTAAAAAAACAAATTCATTATGAAATATTTTATTACCATTTTAAGTCTTTTTTTTGTGTTGAATTGTCAAAGCCAGGCGGCGGCACACGATTCAAAGGTCACTTATAAAACCATTACCCTTCGATCTACAGGCGAGGTAGAAACACTTCCGGACATAGCAACCTTTAATATCAATTTAAGTTGTTTGGATAAATCCATTGAAAAAGCAAAGAATTGTTTAGTAGACAAGTCTAATGACCTTATGAAAACCCTGCGAAGTTTTGGCGTGGATAAGGATGATATTTTAACGACTTCGGTGAATTTGGATAAAAGCTATACTTGGGAGAAGAACACCCGTGTGTTCGAAGGTTATAAAAGTTCTACCTCTGTTTTTGTTACGGTAAAGAATCTGGATAAGCTCGATGTTATTTATACCGCTTTGCTGAGTAATGAAAATCTTGATTTAAGTGGCTTGAGTTACTCCCATTCGAAATTGGATGACTTAAAAAATGACGCTTATGTAGATGCTTTAAATAAGGCCAATATTCTGGTCGATCGTTTACTGGAAAACCTACCGGAATCCAACAAAGAAATTTTAAAAATTGGCAATGTTGAAATTTCGGCCAGTCTTCCTGAAAATCAAACAAAAATGGCTGTAGAAAGTGATCGTGCAGCCCTCATGAGCAATAACACTCCTATTGCGATAAGCAAAGGCACCGTTAAAGTACAGGCAACACTTTATATAGTGTATCAGATAAAATAAACGCATTAATATGGCAACTTTCGCAGGAACTTATCTGTGTAAAAATACTATCTTTAGGTTTTAACTTGGGCCCTTTGCCCAAAAGCTTAAAGCCAACCAGCAAAATGAAAGTTGCCGTATTTAACACCAAATCCTACGATCAGGAATATTTTGAAAATTATAACGAAGATTATCACTTCGATTTTACCTTTTTAGAAACTGCATTACACGAAAAAACAGCCAAGATCACCAGTGGATTTGATGCGGTTTGTGTTTTTGTAAATGACATTGTGGACAAAGAAACCATCAGAATTCTAGCTGAAAATGGTGTGAAATTAATTGCTTTACGCTGTGCAGGTTATAACAACGTTGATCTGGAAGCGGCACAGGAAAACAACATCAAAGTGGTACGTGTGCCGGCCTATTCCCCGGAAGCCGTTGCAGAACATGCTATGGCTCTTATTTTAACCCTAAACCGAAAAACTCATAAAGCGTATAACCGTGTTCGAGAAGGTAATTTTTCTTTAAAAAACCTGATCGGGTTCAACATTCACGGTAAAACTATTGGCGTTATTGGTACAGGACAGATTGGTGCTGCTTTTTGTCGCGTCGTCCAAGGCTTTGGCTGCCATATAATAGCCTTTGATATTAATGAGAACAAAGCATTAAATGATCTGGGTGTTAACTATGTGAGCTTGGACGAGCTGTTCGAAACATCGGATATTATTTCCTTACATTGCCCGTTGAATCAACACACCAAACACATTATAAACGAAGTGTCCATTGCCAAAATGAAGGATGGTGTTATGATAATCAATACGAGTCGCGGTGCTTTAATTGACGCGAATGGCGTTATTGATGGAATTATTAATAAAAAGATTGGATATTTAGGTATTGATGTTTATGAACAGGAAGAAAATCTATTTTTCGAGGATCATTCAGAACATATTATTAAGGATGAAACAATCCTAAGACTCCTGGCGTTTCCTAATGTTTTGATTACATCCCACCAGGCTTTTTTTACCAAAGAGGCCATGGATAAGATCACGACGACAACCTTAGAAAACATTAAAAGTTATGTTGATGGAACAACATTAACAAATGAGGTGAAGGCTTAATATAGCTTTAGTCTTTACTTAGGCTTTAATTTTGTTAGTTGTTTTTACTATATTGTAAGGAAATCACACATGTTTTAATGTTACCAAATCACCTTATGCAGCCATTGAAAATAGTTATTGATTATTTTCTTTTCCTTTTTATTTTATTGATAAGCCCAATACTAATTTCCCTTGAATAAGAAATTACTAATTAAAATGGAGAGATGAAAAATCTTATAGCGACATTAATCTTTTTATGCCTATCCCATGTGGCGACTGCAAAAAATTTACCAACAATCAAAATCAAGGATAGTCTACAATACTATAAAAATTTAGTAAACCATCCGAAATCTCCACTTGATCTCTCTAAAGCCTTTAAGTTCTATAATGAAAAGCAAAAGATTAGCAGAGCTAATAAGGATACCTTAACCACCATTAACGATCTTCGACAAATAGCCATAATCCAATTAAGATTTGGAGATTATTACGGCAGTGAAACCACAGCATTACAAGTACTACGCTATTTAGATGCCATGCCACCAGGAGATCTTACACAGCAAACTAAAATTGGTATTTACAAGGATTTGGGAGTAATCTGTAAAGATAGATTGGATTATGAGCTTGCGTTAAAATATTTTGAAAAAGGACTAGCCTTGGCAACATCTCCAGAGCTTAAGAATGATATTAAAAATAATATGGCGCAGGTTTACATTGAACAATCCAAATTTGAACAATCAGAAACCTTACTCGCCGAGGTATATAATACCAGTAAACAATTAGGTGACTCTATTCAAATTGCTCGGGCATTAGACAATCTGGGTTTTGTAGAAGGAAAACTTAACCGGGAGCATGCCTTGTACCATTTGAATGAGGCCTTAAATTTCAACCTTAAACAAAACGACAAGCTAGGAGTCTATACCAGCTACAAGCACCTCTCGCAATATTATAAAGACCGCAAAGATTTTGAACAAGCTGAGGCTTTTGCCCAAGAAGCTTATCATATCTCTAAAGAAATCCTAAGTGCATCCTATGAGGAAGATGCCCTAGCTAACCTCATCTCAATCCGTCCCAATACCATAGAATATCAATACAAAATATTGAAAGATAGCATAGAAATGGCGAAGCAGTTGGCTGAGAATAAATATGCTTCCATCAAATTTGACTATTTGAACCAGGAACAGATCGCTAATGAAATCCAAATTCAAATTGAAAAGGAACGTTTAACAGACATATTATTTCAAACTATGGGCCTCATTATTTTCATAATTGCCATCTTGATTATTACCATGTTACACTCTAAAAATCAGAGGGATAAACTACGCGAAATTTATCTTACCGAAACAAGAATTTCTAAAAAAATACACGATGAAGTAGCCAACGACGTATACAATGTTATGACCCAGTTAGAGCGCGACACAGAAAATAGAGATCAGGTACTCGATGCTTTAGAAGATATTTACAGCAGAACACGTGATATTTCCAAAGAGAACAGTTCCATCGACCTTAATGAAAAATTTGAGGAGGTTTTAAGAGATTTGTTGAGGCGTTACCATTCAAACAGCCTCACGGTAATTACACGAACCATATCTAAAATCGATTGGGAAGAATTGGAATCGATTAAAAAAATCACCTTATATCGCATACTTCAAGAATTAATGGTAAATATGAAAAAGCACAGTAATGCGACTATTGTAGCCATCACCTTTAAATTTTCAGGTAATAAACTAACATTAAATTATTCTGATAATGGTGTTGGTTGCCATTTAAAAAAATATTCAGGTCTCCAAAATGTGGAAAACCGTATTGTATCACTGAAAGGAACCGCTAATTTTGTTTCAAGACCTGGTCATGGTTTTAAAGCCGAAATATCGATTTAAATATGTTTAATAAAGTATTGGTGGTAGACGATCACGATGCAATAAATGCCGGTGTGATGAATGTTTTACAAACTCTCGGTATTCAAATCGTTGAAACTGCACAGTATTGCGATGAGGCTTTTTTAAAAATAAAACGAGCAGCTTTAGACAAGGTTCCTTATGATTTATTAATCTCAGATCTATCATTTAAAATAGAGTATCACAACCGGAAATTACTTTCCGGCGAAGATCTCGTAAAAGCCGTTCGACCTGATTACCCAAATCTGCCGATTATTATATATTCGATGGAAGACCGGCTTCAAAAGGTACGCGCCCTGATTAAAACTCAGGGTGTTAATGCCTATGTATGCAAGGGACGAAAAGGCTCGGCACATCTAACAAAGGCTCTGGAAGTTATTTCCAAAGGTAAAATCTTTCTGTCTCCACAAGTAGAGCAAGCCTTGAATTCTGAGATAGAACTTGAAATAAATGACTACGACTTGACGCTTATTAAACAATTATCCATTGGACTCTCACAAAGTGAAATTAGTAATTATTTGCAAGAGAACAATATGTCACCAAATAGCCTAAGTGCCATTGAAAAACGCTTGAATCGACTCAAAGATCAATTTCAAGCTAATAACGCGACTCATTTGGTGACTATTATCAAAGATTTGGGGCTTCTTTAAGCCTAAATATTAAATTACATTATTTTATTACGGAAATCCGTAACATTTTACAATCTTTTACTACTAATATTGTATTGCTATTAATAATTTCCTTAGGGAGAGTTGAAAAGGCGCGTCTTGTAATAAGGCGCGCTTTTCTTTTTAAATAAGCTTTCCTTAGAGAAAAATAACTTGCAAGTTATAAAAGGTCATGGCAAAAAGGCTGACAACCACTACTTTATATAACAATTTAATTAGATCCCAAATAAAAAACCCTCGATTTCTCAAGGGTTTCGATTTGGTATGGTTTCAGAGATTACCAGTTTTCAATTTCTTCCAAAATTTCTTTCTTTTTCTTTCCTGTCTTCTCTTCAATAGTACCTAACATTTCATCAAACTTTCCTTCCGCATAGGTTAAATCGTTATCAGTAATATTGGCATATTTCTGTTTAAATTTTCCTTTTACTTGTTTCCACTTTCCTTCTAATTGTTCTTTGTTCATATCTTTAATATCCATATCTTTTTTGTTTTTTAATTATTAATTCATTATTAATATACCTGTTATCTACGGACAACAATGCCGTAAACGATGAAAATATTGACGTTATTCCTATTTGGAAATAGGTAATGCCTTTATTTTTAGGGTAAATTTTGTTTTTTTAAGCCTTTCAGGCCAAATTTTTAAGATCAATTATTATGACTGACACATTTAATTTTGAAAGCACCATTGGGAAACTTTGGGATAAGTTAAACGGGTGGGTAGATGCCATTATCCTGAAACTCCCTAATTTAATATTGGCTATACTCATTATGGTTCTTTTCCTATTCATTGCTAAAGGAATAAAGAAATTTCTTTACAGATTTTTATTGAGCCGTGTTAGTCAAAAATCGATTCAGGATATGATCTCCAAGATCGTATATGTTAGTATAATTTTACTGGGCTTTTTTATTGCTTTGGGTGTACTAAACCTCAACAAAGTACTTACCAGTATTTTGGCTGGAGCGGGAGTTGTCGGTTTGGCCGTAGGTCTCGCGCTCCAGGGCACGTTAAGCAATACCTTCGGAGGTGTGGTATTATCATTTATGCCAAACATACGCATCAATGATTTTATTGAAACCAGTGATACCAGTGGTTTTGTTTCAGAAATTAGTCTTCGGAATATTGTATTGAAAAAACCCGATAATAATTTTGTAATTATTCCGAATTCGAAATTCATTGAGAATAGATTCACAAATTATTCCTTAAGCGACCGAAGTCGGATAACGGTTGCTTGCGGTGTAGGCTACGAAAGTGATCTTCAACAGGTAGAAAATATTGTCACCAACATTATTTCTGAGAACTTCAAACAAAATAATGGCGAAAAAGTTGAATTTTACTTTACCGAATTTGGTGACAGTTCGATAAATTTTATCACCAGATTTTCTGTAAATATGATTAGTAGTAAAGAGGAGTTAGAATCCAAGCATAAAGCTATCAAACTAATCAAATCCGAGTTCAACAAGGAAGGTATCAATATCCCATTCCCAATTCGAACCCTAGATTTTGGAAAAAACAACTTACGACTCGATTACGATAAAGAGGATTAGTAAAGCTTTAAATAAAGGATTCTCCTTTGGAGGTTGAAGACGTTGTGGGTTCTTCATGATTAAATCCTTTTTCAAGTCCTGCGGAGTCCACCTCAAAGAGCTTGAGAACCTCGGCACGGCTGGAAACAATCATGATATCTTCAGCATTAATAGCGATAGGATGGTGCAATATGGCCGGATTATTTTGAATCATTTTAATCCAGTCTTTTTCATCAAAGTCATGGTTTTGCTCATCAGTGACCGAATCTGCTTTAAAGATATTCTTAAAAGGCATATTTAGCTCATTAGAAATTTCTACCCAAGCGGTATCGCTAAGTTTCGTTTTTGAAATATCAATAGTTTCAATATGCTTGTTCATGGCTTGCACATAGCCTAACACTTTTTTCCCTAAAACGGATTCAGAGCTATATATGTAAGTGAGTTGCCTTTTATTTCGTGCTAATACTGACATTATTTTTTCTTTGTTTTTATTATTTTCTTTTTCTTGTTTTTTATTTGACATAAACTGTTTTTTTATTTACAAATTCCAAAATACCTTCCTTCGATAACTCTCTTCCAAAACCAGATGCTTTAGTCCCTCCGAAAGGTAATCTTGGGTCTGATTTTACTAATTCATTTATGAACAAGGCACCATCAGGAATTCGGGAAATCGTTTTTCTAACCTTATCAATATCCTCGGTAAAAACCATGGTTCCTAAGCCAAACTTAGTGTCGGTAGCTAGCGATATAGCTTCCTCAAAATCATTCACTTTAAATATCGGAGCCACTGGTCCAAAGGTTTCCTCTTTAAATACGGCCATATCGGTGGTGACCTTGGTTAAAATAGTTGGGGCATAGTATGCCTTATCCCGTTTTCCTCCCAGGATCACTTTGGCACCTTTTTGAACAGCATCCTGTACTTGTTTTTCAAGATCGTTTGCAAGATCTTCGCGAGCCAGTGTGGCTATTTCCGTAGCAGGATTCATTGGGTCTCCAAATTGTAGGTCCTTTACTCTCTTGGTGAATTTACCTAAGAATTCATCAAAAATTCCCTTGGTTACAATGAAGCGTTTGGCCGCAATGCAACTCTGCCCGGTGTTTTGCATTCGGGCGTTCACCATGGTGTCCAGATGAGTATCTAAATCGGCATCATCCAAAACAATACAGGCATTGTTCCCTCCAAGTTCCAGAACAGCCTTTTTGAGGCTCTCTCCGGCAACTTTAGCAATATGTCTTCCTGCCGTTTCACTTCCTGTTAAAGACACCGCTTTAACCTTATCATTCTTAATTAGATAATCTACCATTTCATGGTCGGTTAGCAAGGTTTGGAAACAAGCCGACGGATAACCGGCGTCTAGAAATAGCTTCTGAATGGCAAAAGCACAACCGCTGACATTAGAAGCGTGTTTTAGTAAGGCCGTATTCCCTGCAGTAAGCGTAGGTACCGCAAATCGGAACACTTGCCAAAACGGATAATTCCACGGCATTACCGCCAGAATAACTCCTAAAGGATCGTAACTGATAAAACTTTCCGAAGCATCGGTTTCGATAATGTCATCAGCTAAAAAATCTTCAGCATTAGTAGCATAAAAATCGCAGAGAAAAATGCATTTCTGGATCTCAGCTCGGCTTTGAGTAATTGGCTTTCCCATTTCCTGGGTCATCAGTTCACTCAAATATTCCATATGATGCTCAAGCGAGTGACTTAAATTTTGAAGTAAGCGCGTGCGTTCTTTTATCGGTTTTTCTTTCCACTGTTGAAAGGCCTCATGGGCTCCTTGAAGCTTCGATTCAACGCGTTCATGCGCATCCATTTCATATTTTTGTAATACTTTACTGTTATATGGATTAACGGATTGTATGGTATTCGGTAATAGGGTTGTATCAGACATAACTTTCAATTTTAACTAACTAAATTTACAGTTTTTAAGAATTTAATTTAACTGTATAGCTTTAATAATTGACGGTATCCATGATACAAACACCTTAAACAGTAATAATAAAACCAGTGCTTGGGTCCTAATTTGGGTTCAGGTAGTCATCAATTTGCATTGAGATTTGTTTTTTGAAAGTACTAGGTGAAATCCCATATTTTTTTTTGAAGATCTTTGAGAAATAACTTCTACTGGTAAACCCAATAGAATAAACAATTTGCGAAATGTTTAAATTAGAATTATGCATGAGATCTCGTGCCTCCTCAAGGCGGACGTGGCGAATATATTCACTTACGGTTTTAGCATAAAGAAACTTAAATCCCTCCTGCAATTTGGTTTGCGACAGACCAATTTTTAAGGCGATACCTTTGAGTGAATACTTTTTGGAAGGATCTTTGGCGATTTTCTTAGCAAATTTGCGAACCAACCTTAACTCGGCTTCCGACAACGAAATGTCTACAGGCCGAGACTCCTCGTAGCTATTATGTATTTTTATATGTGAGGAAAGTAACTGGTATACGGTTCCCTCGATTTGCAAATTCCTGATCATTCCCTTGGTCTTAACATCCTGTAAAGCTTGAACATGATCTGCCATTTTTAAGCTTATCGGGCCATAGTATGCAAATTCCTTTTCATGTTCTGTATCAATAAGTACCTCATGAAGTTTTTCATTAAGCATTTCTGAAATATTAAGACGCTTCTTTAAAAATTGTTTCCGAACAATGCTAATGACGTTTAAACGGATCACCTTGTTTTTTTCAAAATAAAGCTCGTGTCTGCTGTCGGAACTTCCTGCACTAATAACGGAGTGAAACTGGTCTACCCGATGCTTTTTAGTTTCATAGTCAAACTTATGATTAAAGCTACCCTTAGTGCAGTAGAAAAAATACAAGGGATTATATTTCTCCGATCCGCTAAAAAGTATAACGGGTTCAAAAAAATGCAAATTAAAATCAACTAAAGTTACGCCCCAGTCAAAATCCATATACTGAACGTATCCTTTCGCCCGATCGTTGTCAACCTGAAGATTATAGGCTCCCCATTCCCGACTTACCATTCCCCCCAAATAGCGCTGCATTTGCTGAATACGCTCTAATATCGAAGTATTAGTGAGGTAAATTTCCATCAGGTTAATCTATAGATTTAAATTTCTCGATATCACCCTTGGATAAACCCAAATTATCATCGATCAAAGGTGAGTTTTCGTTGATCAAAAAATTATGTAATACTTGAAAACCGGAACCAACAGCATGGGCATCCTTTAATTGAGGATCATTATAAATCCCTTTTTCATCTTTTGGAAGCTTAGCGATATCCCCAAAATAATTGTTATGTATAAATTGGGTATTTTCATCTTTATCGAAATGAAACTGACTTGATCCTTTAGAGTAAAAAATATTATTCTCGAAGATGGTGTTCATCGGCCAAGGACCACCCCAATTATCCATGTAAACAATAGATTGATCTAAAGAATTTTTTGGTAGAATGATAACATTATTATAGATGGCTGTATTTTCTACCGGTCCCGTAATATGGAAAACCGGAGAAAAAGGACCTTTTCGTTCAGTAGGATAAGGTCGGATACCGTCGTTAACACTCACGTTATAGCGAATTATAGTGTTTTTTGTGCCAACATTACTAGTGCTTCCAATGTTAGAACCGTTATTGCAAATCAAGAGAAATCCACCGTAATTATCATGACTATAATTGTACTGGATTATAGTCCCAATACAATTCCAATCAGCATCAAAACCTTGACCATCCCACTTGGCTCTGTGGCCACTAACTTCATTAAATTGAATAATCGTATTATCCGAACTCCAGGGCCAGATTCCTGCCGCCGCTTCTTTATGAGATAAAATATCGGGAAAATCTCTTAATATGTTATGCTCTACCAGAGCACCATCACAGCCAATTGGAACAATGCCATCCCCGGGTATTTGCTCCAGAATATTGTTTCGAATAATAACTCCTAAACTAGGATACCACTGATCACGTTTCGTATAACCTCTGGAGTTTATGCCATTCCTACCACAATGATGCAGATAACAATTTTGAATGATAAGATCTACAAATCGAGTTTTGATGCGATCTCCTGAATTTTTCCAGTAGATAGCGCTACCACCACCTTCTTTTTTTACCAAACTGCCATTCACGTGGTGTATGTCTAGACCATCCAATACAATGCCGTGACAATCTCCAAAATCTTCGGCCAGTATCATTACACCGCGCCTTTTGGCCTGCCGTTGATCACCTAAATTAGTAATCTCTAAATTTCGAATTTGCCAATATTCCACATTGCGCAGTAAAAGGGTATACAAGGCTTTACCTTCACCATGAATCACAGGTTTTGAGCCTTCGCCATAGGAATCTATAACTATAGGATGATTTTTTGAACCGCTGCCTTTAAGAATTAATTGCCCATTATACTTTGTGCCTGCCTTAAATAAAATACTATCTCCCGCTTTAAAGGTGGTCGCATTAAGATTTTTCAATGATTGCCATGATTGATCCATAGCCATTCCTGAAAAACTATCGTTTCCGGAAACAGCATCTATATAGTATGTTGTCGCACCGGTATATTCAATGATAAAACTGAATACCAGAATGAAAAACCTTTTAATTTTCATAATTTTTAATTCACCAACATATCGGGATCAGCTACTGTTCTGAAGCCTATATGCTCTGCTGAAGAATCCGGACTTGTAGCCATTCTGGCCGAAACCCTAAAACTGGAACAATATGAATCGCTGCATAAAAAGGAACCTCCTTTGATGACTCTTTCCTGCAAATAAGGGTTTTGTGGGTTGTATGCCGTTTCAGCACCCTGCGGATTCGTTGCCGTTGTATTTTTTGCAGCTAGTTGTTTATAATAGTTCACATTATACCAATCGTTTGTAAACTCCCAAACATTCCCTGCCATATCAAACAATCCAAAACCGTTGGGCGGATAAGATGCTACAGGTGCAGTACGCTCAAAACCATCAATTTTAGTGTTGTTTACCGGAAATTCTCCCTCCCAGGTATTGGCTTCCTGAGCTAATTTTGAACGGTCGTCACCCCAAAAATAAATGGTATTTTTTGCATTACCACGTGCCGCATATTCCCATTCCGCTTCGGTAGGCAAACGGCGATTGGCCCATTTGCAATAGGCTAAAGCATCTTCGAAACACACATGAACTACAGGGTGGTTTTCCTTTCCTTCTAAATTACTTTCTGGTCCTTCAGGATGGCGCCAGTTGGTTCCTATAGACCACTCCCACCACTGCGAAAAATCATATAAGTTAGGGACCGAGGATTTCGATTTTTTAAAACGTAAGGAACCCGGTTGTAAAATAGAATCGGCAGGTTTTTCAGTGCCCTCAGGTAATTGTTTTTTCATTTCCTCCCAATCAATAGGGCGCTCAGCCACAGTAACATAACCCGTTTCCTCAACAAATTTGGCAAACTCGGCATTAGTGACCTCTGTAATATCCATAAAAAAACCATCAAGCGTAACCGGATGTTGTGGTTTTTCGTGAGCCATAGCTTGTTTATCTTGAGCTACGGCACCCTGCATAAACGTGCCTCCAGAGATCCATATCATGCCTTCCGGCGGATTTTCTTTTAAACTATCCAAAACTTTTTCAGATAAATCGGTTACTTCTGCTACATCAATTTGAACCAGTTTATCCTGAGTATTTTTCTCTTTACACGCTACCGTTATCAACATTAAAAAACTCAACGACATGAGTCTTTTCTTTAATTTAAGGGTTTTCATAATTATAAAAATTGACTATAAAAATATCACTTATTTTCGCAATATTGGTTAATCTTTTTTTAAAGTTCTATTTTTAGAATCCTTAATACGGCTTACTATCGTTTTGGTTTAATACCTTTGTGAAACTTAAAAGTTGATTTATGATATACTCAATGACCGGATATGGGAAATCTGTACTGCAATTACCTACCAAAAAAATTACGATAGAACTGAAATCCCTTAACAGTAAAAATCTGGATCTTAATGCTCGGATGCCTTCGATTTATAGAGAAAAAGAACTAGCCATTAGAAAACTCCTAGCTGACACTCTGGTGCGTGGAAAAATTGATTTTTCTATTTATGTTGAAGCCACTGCCGATGATACCTCAACCCAGATCAATACGCCGGTTGTAAAGCAATACATGAATCAGTTAAAAGCTGTGGTTCCAGGTAATGATCTTGAATTACTCAAAATGGCCGTGCGCTTTCCAGATGCCTTAAACACGGTTCGTGAAGAAATTGACGAAAATGAGTGGGAGACCATAGAGAAGGAGATTCATGCAGCCGTAGCCGATCTGAATGCTCATCGATTAGATGAAGGCAAAGTGTTGGAAGCCGATTTTAAAGCGCGCGTAGAGAATATCCGTAACCTTTTAGAAGAGGTTGCAGCAATGGACTCTGATCGGGTTAAAGCCGTTCGAGAGCGTTTGCTTAAAGGTGTTGAAGAGTTAAAAGAAAAATATGACGAGAACCGCTTTGAACAGGAGTTGGTGTATTACATTGAAAAATTTGATATTACCGAAGAAAAAGTGCGCTTACTAAATCATCTGGATTATTTTAATGAGTCTATGAGTTCTCAGGAATCCAATGGTAAAAAGTTAGGTTTTATCTCTCAGGAAATGGGACGTGAAATTAATACCATTGGCTCGAAAAGTAATTTTGCTCCCATGCAACAACTGGTGGTTCAAATGAAAGATGAATTGGAAAAAATAAAAGAGCAAATGTTAAACGTGCTCTAAAAACAGCTTATTTGTGGCGCATACAGATCAAAATACTCCCGGTAAACTTATTGTGTTTTCAGCTCCCTCCGGCTCTGGAAAAACGACTATTGTCAGGCATTTACTTAAGCAACCTCAGTTAAATTTAGAATTCTCCATTTCAGCAACCTCGCGTGAAAAACGGGGTAAGGAGGTCGATGGAAAAGATTACTATTTTCTTTCCGCTAAAGCATTCAAAAATAAGATCAAAAACAATGAATTTCTGGAGTGGGAAGAAGTTTATCGCGATAATTTCTATGGCACCCTGAAAACAGAAGTGGAACGCATTTGGGCTATGGGAAAACACGTTATTTTTGATATTGATGTATCTGGTGGTCTGCGCATCAAACGAAAATATCCGGAACAAACTCTGGCTATTTTTGTAAAACCTCCAAGTATTGATGAACTAAAGATCCGTTTAAAAAAACGGAAAACGGAAAATGAGGACAAAATAAATATGCGTGTTGCCAAAGCCTCTGCTGAGCTGGCAACAGCACCGTTATTCGACAAGATCATTGTAAATGATGACTTGGACAATGCCTTAAAGCAGGCGGAAACACTGGTGGATAGTTTTGTGAATTCTTAACTTTAAAGCATCGCTGTTCGAAAATTTTAACCACATGAAAATAGGTTTATACTTTGGTTCTTTTAACCCCATTCATATAGGACATTTGGTTATTGCCAACCATTTTGCCGAATACAGTGATCTGGATCAGGTTTGGTTTGTTGTAACCCCGCATAATCCATTTAAAAAGAAACAAACACTATTAGACAATTATCAGCGGTTAGAACTGGTTTACCGGGCTACGAAAGACTATAGTAAATTGCAACCCTGCGATATTGAATTTGACCTTCCTCAGCCTAATTACACTATAAATACGCTTGTTCATTTAGAAGAAAAATATCCGCAGCATGAATTTGCCTTGATCATGGGTCAGGATAATTTAAAAGGATTCCAAAAGTGGAAGAATTATGAGCTTATTTTAAAAAATTATCACCTCTATGTGTATCCGCGGCGTCAAACCGCTGCGCCCAAAAGTCAGTTTGACGATCATGAACACGTTCATTTGGTCCATGCGCCTATTATGGAGCTCTCCTCTACCTTCATCCGGAAGGCCATAAAAGATGGAAAGAACGTAAGGCCCATGATCCCCGATCAGGCCTGGATTTATTTAGATGAAATGAACTTTTATAAATAAGATCAATTGTTTACCAAAGTCCACTTTAGTTTGAATATCAAAAAGAATTATAATTAAAAAAAGAAACCGCCCAGAGCGAGCGCTCTGCGACGGTTTCTAACTAAATAACCAACCAAAAATTATTATGTTCTTTTATTTTCTCTAGGATTATCAATACGCTCACCTTTAAATTTACGTAGCTTACCACTGTCTATAGTACTTGATTCTCCTTTGACGTTTCCTGTTTTTAAGAACTGAATATACCCACGACCAACAAAAGCATAAACGGTTCCAGAAGCCGGATGGTACAATTCAATTTCACTATCATTAATAACGCTCAATTCGAAGTGTTCATTATTAAAGAAATCATAATCTAATGTTAAAGTTTTCAAGTAGAAATTACCCGCAACATCTCCAACCCCATAAACCCCGGTGTAATCCCAAAATAAATTTCCAGCTGGTGTTCCCGGAGTATCCTGAGAACTTCGGAATGTAGAGTCGTTTCCTCCTGCCAAAAACTGTAAATAGTTTTCATTATCAAATTCATTTAACGCCCCATAATTACTGGTAAATACTTTTTCCCAAGCTTCATATTCCTGTAAGAAATAGTGAATATTATCATAGAATACGAAATCATAATCGAAATTACTACGCTGATATCCTTTTAAAAAGTATGAGGTATCATTATTCGGATTATACAATTCAATCGTGTTATTATTTAATAGGTACACATCAAAAGTGCTAAAACCATCAATATCATGATTAACATCTAAAATTAAATCATAAGCATTATATGTTCCAACATCAATTCCATACCCGTTGCCTGAATCACCCAGACCAACAATATTATTATTGGCATAGATCACCCCGTTTAAAAACGAAATAGTAAACGCTTTTTGCAAAAAGGGTGTTTCTCCAAAACCTTGAGTGGCATTAATATCAACATACCATAATTCATAAGAACTTAATACCTGATTCACATTAATCGTTGGCTGTGGAGCGTAATCATCTACGATCACCTCAGTATAACACGAAGTCATAAGTGTTGCTATTAGTGTAAAGCTTAAAAGTAGTTTTATAGTTTTCATACGCTTATGTTTTATCCTAAAATCAGGTAACTTGGTTTTAAGCACCTAAATTTTAAGTGGTTTTGTATAAACAATTCCAAAAGGCGTGCCAAAAATCATTTTGATATTATTCTGAAGGGGTTATAAAGAGTAATTTTTTGCGTATTTTTGAATTGATAAAAGATTGAAATTCTATGGATAAACCTTTAAAATACGCGGTTTTTGGAGGCGGAAGTTGGGCTACGGCCATTGTGAAAATGCTAAGCGAAAATTTAGATGAAATTGGGTGGTATATGCGAAGTGTTTATACAAAAGAACACCTTATTCGCGAACAACACAATCCAAATTATTTGAGCTCAGTAGAGTTTCATTTAGAGCAATTAAAGCTTAGTAACGACATTAACGACATAGCAGATTATGCTGATGTGTTGTTCTTTGTAATTCCTTCGGCTTTTATTCATAGTGAGTTGGAAAAACTTACGGTTGATATTTCAGATAAAATAATTGTTTCGGCAGTAAAGGGTATTATGCCGGAAACCGGTTTGCTTGTTGGTGAACATTTTCATGAGATCTATAAAGTTCCTTACGAAAACATTGCTGTTATTGCCGGACCATGCCATGCCGAAGAAGTGGCGTTAGAGCGTTTGTCTTACCTTACTATTTCGTGCGCCGACGAAACTAAGGCAAAAAAGATCGCTTCTGCTTTATCGAGCGAATATATTAAAACAAAAATAACCGATGATGTTATTGGTGTTGAATACGCTGTGATGTTAAAAAATATTTATGCAATAGCCGCAGGAATAGCACACGGTCTAGGCTATGGTGATAATTTTCAAAGTGTTTTGATGAGCAATTCTATTCGGGAAATGAAGCGCTTCATTAAAAAGATGCATAAAATGAAACGGAACATTAATAATTCGGCCTATTTAGGCGACTTGCTAGTTACGGGATATTCTGTCTTTTCCAGAAATAGAATGTTCGGGAATATGATCGGAAAAGGTTATACTGTGAAATCGGCACAAATGGAAATGAGTATGGTGGCAGAGGGTTATTACGCCACTAAAAGTGCTTACCTTTTAAATCATAAAAATAAAAATAAAACGCGCATACCCATAATAAATGCAGTTTACGAGATTCTGTACGAAAAAAAGGATCCTAAAAAGGTTTTTAAAAAGCTGACCGATAAATTAGATTAAGACGCCATTTTTTAATGGATCAAATCCCATATTTTACGCAAGGTCATTATTTAAAGGCATGGTGAATTTAAATTGGCTTCCCTTCCCTAGCTCACTTTCAACCCAAATGCGCCCGCCAAGTTTTTCTACAAACTCCTTACAAAGCTTTAATCCGAAGCCTGTTCCTGTTTCATTGTCGGTGCCATTTGAAGTATAGATATCCTTGATCTGCCATAATCTTGGAAGGATATCCTTATCGATCCCTACCCCGTTATCTGAAACGGTAATTATAGCTTCTTCACCAACTTTGGACCCATAAATATTAATTTGACCTTTGGTATGTGTAAATTTAATGGCGTTTGACACTAAGTTTCTGATTACAGCTTTGAACATATTAACATCACTTTTAAATTCCAATGGCTCTTCCTCTGAAACCTGAATATTGATATCTTTCTGATTAGCTCGTTGCGAAACCGTTTCCAAAACATTGGAGGTTACAGCTTTAAAATTGATTTGCTCAGGCGTGACTTTTAAATTATTGGATTGCAAGTTGGCCCACATCAAGATCTCTTCAAGCAATTCATAAGTTTTTCGGGTGGTCTTGTTCATATAAACTAATTGTTCCTGAATAATTTCCTTATCGTATTCCTGAATGTTTTCAATGAATAAATCAGAAACAGCAATGATCCCGGAAAGTGGACCACGAAGATCGTGAGCTAAAAGGCCAATTATCGTGTCCTTATCTGCATTTAATTTATGCAGCGTTGTATTTTGATTGGTTATAATATTCGTGTTCTCTCTGTTTTTGATTATCGCAGGACGCAATATTCTAATCACTACATAAATTAAAAGGAGCATCAAAATGATATTAGAGCCTAAAATTATATAGGAAAATAAACGGATCTCATTTTCTGTTCGGTTTTGGTACTGCAACACAAGGGCATTCATATTCGCTAAAAATTCAGATTCCACCCCAAGCATGTCCTCCAAACAATGATCACAATTTTTGCTACTTATAATGGTTTGAACACGATCAACAAGCATGTTAAATTGTGGTTGAAGCTTCATCAAAGCCTCGGAGATGACGGGTGTTTTTGTATCCTCAAGCAGTATTTCATTATTGGCTTTAAACAAAGCAAGGTCGTCTTCTAAATCGGCTCTGTATTTCGTTATTTCCACAGGATCCGTACTATAGAGGAACAAGATACTTGTTTTGGTTAATTTCTGACTTAAATAACGTTGCTTCCCAGAGGTATTTATTAAAAACCCTTCATTTTTACCGCTTTGAATTAAAGCTATCAGGAAAAAGGTAGCGCATATAATGGCTATGGTCATACTGATCAACAGTATATTGGAAAGCTTTAGTAATGATTTTTCTTTATTTTTCACAGTCTTTCTATTTTCCTTTTCAATTGTGATATAGTTTAAATATTACCTTATGAATAAGAAGCAAATACATAACCAATATGTTTAACAACAGTTTCTCTTGAGTATCACTTGAACTAACTTATGAATAATTTGAATTCACTTAAGTTAACTTTATTGCTCTTTGAAAAGTTAGGTGATGGTTTTAAGCGTAATTTTTTTATCAAATATAAACTATTGCCTCAAAATATTTAGGTGGTATCAAAAATTAAATTAACAAATCATTAACATAAATGATTTTTAGCTTTTGTAGTAACCTTATTTATAAGAAATAAAACATCAACCAATAAAAGGTTTTAAAATCTGTAATGAAGGAAAGGTTAAACACCTTGATTGTGCTGGTGAAGTAAATTTTTAAAAATTTAAGATGTTATTAAGTCCTTGGAAACTGATAATAATTACAAATAGGTTACTATGTTTTAGGAACTCCCAAAACCTCATTAAGTTCATTAGCGAAAACTGCTTTATTATCTACGAACAATGCTAAGTTTTTATACTTTTTTTTGAAACCATAAAGTCCGAATAATTCGTTTTCTTCTTTTAAATGAATAATAACATTATGACTTTCTAAAGACCCTAAAAAAGATAATTTTTTAGTTTCGGTATTTGGCTCGATATCTTTTGAACTAATTTCGATACTATCAATATTTTTGAGATCAATCACTGATTCGCCCATAATACCATAACGGAGTAATAGTTTATTGTCCTCAATTGATAGCGGTCTGTAAAACATTGACTTTAAAAACCCAAAAAGTTGAAGGCCACAATAAATACTTAAAATCGTGACGATCCAAGCCAAAAGATCGCTCCATTTTGCTAATAGCATGTGGAATACAAAGGTTTCGATGGTGGCTATAAAAATAATGGCCACAAGCAAGGTAATACTACCGCTCTCTTTGTGATAGGAAAATTCATGAGGTTTTAATACTCTTTTTTTCCAAGAGAAAAAACCATAATAAAATACCGCAATTTCTGTTGCAAATAAATTAGCGACATGTTTAGGAAGAATCTCCGAGCAGGTATTTTTTAGTACCGTAAAAAAATCAAATGATAGCTCTCGTTTTTGCCGATATAGTTTGATTGCTTTTCTGAGTTGGTAAAGAATATAAAACAAAATAGTCCCCTCAACTACAGGAAGTACCCATAATTTAAAAAGGTTCAAATAATTTTGGTTTTCAGTCGGTAAAATTAAAGTACACAAAAGTATCCCAAGACCGAGAACCGGAACAACCGACAATTTAGGTATCTCAGATTTTCGTACTAACAAAAAATAAATAAATGGGGTTGTAATTAACAGATCGGCAGTAATACCCAAGGCCAAATGATCGGGATTCATCGGAAACCACGAGGACTTGGCAATCAAGACCATCAGTGAAAAAATAAGGACAGGAATCCCAAATATGAATATATTTTTCTGGTAGCTTAATACCTTACTCATAATGTATTATATCATTTTATGATTCGAATATAGTAAAAATTTTTAGAGCTAACTTTAGGAGACTTCCCGAGTAAATAAAACGAAATTAATACCCCAAACTAACTTCCAAAACTTCCAGTTGTTTGACGCTCTATTATTAGATTTGTTACATCAAGAATAGGCACTTCATGGGTTTTAATCAAAAAGATTCGATTTCTTTAACTGTGGTATAATGGCTTAATTTCTTCCATTACATTACAGATTCTAATACCTCCATCTTGTTTTTTTAAAACCAAAATAAATTTTCCTGCCGATAGATTTTAGTGGTGTATTTTTGCAATTAAATGTATACATTTGCACTGCTTTGCTCAAAATAGCAACCATGGGGATGTAGCTCAGTTGGCTAGAGCGCTTGACTGGCAGTCAAGAGGTCGTCGGTTCGAGCCCGATCTTCTCCACCAAGTATAGAAAGACTTCCAAGAGATTGGAGGTCTTTTTTGGTTTTTTAGGTCTTGAAAAGGGAAAAATTAAAGCCTTTTGTTTCCAACTTTTTATACTTATTATAGTTGAATTTATAAAGAAAAGCACCCTTCTTTGAGCCGGACATATCTTTTTCGTCTAAAGGGATCAGGAGGTTTAAAGACAGGAGTTTTTTTCTGAAATTACGCGTATCCATTTTCTTTTGGTAAATAGCCTCGTAAAGTTTTTGAAGTTGTGGTATGGTAAATTTTTTAGAGAGTAATTCCACCCCAATTGGATAGAACTTCGCTTTTTCGCGTAGGCGATCCAAAGCATCTTTTACCATTTGACCATGATCCAGAACTAATTTTGGTAACGTATCTAATTCTAACCAAATGGCACCATGATTTGCTACTAAAGATTTATTCGATTCTTCAATGCGTATTAACGCATAAAACGCAATGGAGATACAACGGGCACCGGGGTCGCGTTCTACAGCCGAGTAGCTCTTTAACTCCTCCATAAAAATGTCCTCCAAACCCGTAATTTCTCTCAAAACACGTTTTGCCGCTTCTCCTGCACTTTCAACAGGATGAACAAAGCTACCGATAAGAGATATAGTGCCCTTTAAAGGTTCAACCCGACGTTTGAATACCAAAAGTTTTAAAACACCTTCATCAAACCCAAAAATAATACAATCGGTTGCGACATACAGCTTTTCTTCCGGTGCGTAATAATCTTTATGATGATGTATTGGTTTGGTCATTTAAAGTGTTTATACCCTTGTTATCAAATGTAAAAAATACATTTAATTATTTCTAATTTTTCTTTCAAATTAAAGAAAATAACCTGTTTAGTCTTCAATATCCCCTTTTAAAAAATTGATAATAAATACAACTACCTCGTTCAGTTCTGGTGAAAGCATTTTCTTTTCCCAAGGATGCTTAGTGTTAAAAACATGGTCTGCGCCATGAATAATTTTGAAGCTACTATCCGGATTCCAGTTATGAATATGTTCGGATTCTTCTATTGAAACACTCGTATCCTGATCACCATGGATAATTAAATGTGGTATTTTCAATTGCGACACCGCAAGCTTAATATTTAAGCGCTCTTCATGCGCCTTAAAATCTTCATAAAATTGATAATTATGTGGCATTTGTTGTTTCGTTCTACCATTCAAAACATATTTCACCCCTGATTTTTTCCATTGCACTAGATCACTGTTAGCCGCCATGCGTTTGGCGTAATCAGAAACACTAGCTAGACTGATAACCTGTTTAATGCGTGGATCTTCTTCAGCTTTAATCACCACGATACCACCACCCCTGCTGTGCCCCATCAAGGTTATATTATTTAGATCAACTCGAGATTCCAGGTTAGTTTCAAACAACCAGTCGATCACGGTTTCCAAATCATCCAGTTCTTTGCTATAGTTATTTTCAGCAAAGGCCTCCAGATCCGGAAAATCTATGGGCTGACGCACCGTACCACCATTATGTGAAAAATTAAATTTCAGGAAAAAGAATCCGGCATTCGCAAATGCTTCGGCCATCAGATTCCAGGCGCCCCAATCTTTAAACCCTTTATAGCCATGACAAAAAATAATAACCGGCAGATCTAACTCTAATGCTGGAGCAGTCGCATCTATAACAATGGGCTTGTTGTGCCTACCATTTATTATATAGTTGTTTTTTAAAATCATCTAAACTTCTTTTTCAAAGAATGGCATATCCGGATTATAAATCTCTAAAATAAGTTGTTTCAGCACTTCAGCAAAATCGGAAAGCGTTTCGGAAGTGATCAAACTATCCTTTTGTTGGCTACGGGTACTCCCCTTTTTTGAAAATTTCAATAATCCTGAACTCAGGTTCTTGAAAGAGATGATTCCTGCTTCTACCGGCAATTCAATAGCCTCCGCTTCAGCTAGCATGAGGGCATAACACAGCACCTGAAAACTTTTACTGTACTTTTTATAATCCGAAGTCACCTCATCCCAATTAACCACCTCAACCTGATTTTGAGACACCGCTCCGGTTTTATAATCAATAATGCGGGTCTGCCCATTATACTTATCGATGCGATCTACTTTGCCTTTCAGTTTTACTTGAAAGGGCATATCCAGATTTTTTAGCAGACAGCAGGCCTCGGCTTCAACATCTATTATTTGTATACTGTTACCTGCTTTTAAGTCCTGTATCTCAGCATTTAAAAAATTGGAAACATAGCGCTTAGCGATCTCAAAAATAATGAGGTTTTTCCCTCTGGAAATATCTCCCTCCTTATAGATGGTATTAAAATGAAATACCACGCGTTCTTCAATTTTCGATTTTAAATTTTTAAGAATTTCTACCGTTAAAAAAGATCCTTTCAATGGTTCATAAAAATCTTCTAGCGTATTGTGAACTACAGTCCCCAAAGTATTAGCCGCTATATGCTCTTCAACCGCATCAAACTCATTTATATGAAGCACTTTCTGGTAATAAAAATCAATAGGGTTTCGAATATAATTGGTTAGGGAAGATGGTGAAAACCCACGTTCTCCAACTTTTTGTAAAACATCCAAAACTGCTGCCGTTTTTAAAACTTCATTTAATTCCGGTTTAGTTACAGGCACTGGTGGAACGATAATTTGTTGGGTTATCTGATGGGTCTTATCAAGTTCCAATTGCGTAATAAACCGACTTTTTTCACCACCTGTAAGAACATCAGCTTCCGTATTATAAAGAATATGAATATTCTTGGCGCGTTGTAACAAATGATAAAAATGGTAAGTATAAACGGCATCCTTTTCTTTAAATGTAGGTAGTTTATTTTCCAATTTTACATCAAAGGGAATAAATGAGTTATTGCTCTTACCTGAGGGCAAAACACCCTCATTAACCGAGGCAATGATCACCGTATCAAAATCCAGAACTCGAGATTCCAACATACCCATTATTTGTAAACCTTCGAGAGGCTCCCCTTGAAAATCCAGCGTTTCGCTACTTAACAATTCCTTATAGACACTATGAAGCGTCTTGACATCCTTAATATAATTAAAGTTCTTGTTGAGTAAAGATAATTCATTGAATAAGGTGTTGAATCGGTATAAATACTCCAGTGATAACAAGGCCTGGTCTTTTTGCTGATCTAGGTGGTTTTTAATCAACTGAATCAGTTCAAAACATTTTTCTAAAGCCGTCAGCACCGAATTTTGCCACCCTGAAAATAAGATAGTAATCAGCGGACCAGCTTCCTGAGCTATGCCCTTTAATCGACCTGAGGAAAGATAGGTCATATTACTACTGTGAATAGTTTCGATGATTCTGGAAGCATAATCGACTTCGTTGATCACCATTAAAGGCCTTACAAATTGATGTGATAAAATGGCATGAACATCTTGATAATAAAATCTCTCAGATGGTTGTTTATGGATCTTGAATAACAGTTCAAATACCTGAGCTAGCGGAATGGTCTTCAAAGGAAAACCCATCGTTATATTTAAGGCGTGCAGATTTTCAGGTAATGAATTTAATACCGGAATCAGTAAATTTTCATCCCCAAGTACAACCGCCGTGTTTTCAAGTTTTGGGTTTTCAGATTGAAGCTTCTCTAACAATGCCCCAATCTGTTTGGCCTGTCCAATATTTTTTGGAATGCCGTATACATTAATATTCTTTTTGGAAGTATAGTGCTTATTGACCCACTGAAAAGGATGGTTTCGAAAATAAGGCCATTTTGTTTTATATCCTTTAATGAATAAGGCGGCATCATGATTAGGATGTTCCAAAAAAGTGGCATCGAGATCCCAATAGATCCGGGCCATATTCTCCTCCAATAAACCTTGTATGATGTCTTGTTCGGCAGTATTTAGAGCATTAAATCCTAAAAATACATGGTACTCATCAGAATGTGTTTTTTGATATGTTTTCAATTGATTTAAAGCCTCCCGGTATATGAGCCCTTGATATCCGATACTTTTCTCCTTTAAAGTTTTCGTATACATCTTATAATACGTGTGAAGCTTATTCCAAAAGGCTAAATAGTTCTTTACAAAATCGGTTTTATTAGGATCTACCGACCAGTGTTTGAGATCTTGAATAGCACTTAAATAACCAAATATTTGTTCCTGAGGTATAACATAGCGGTCAATTTCATTAAAGTCCTGCAACAAAATTTGTCCCCATTTTGAAAATGCCTCAAAACTATCTAAATGCGCTTTATCTGTAAGCGATTCATAGACGGAATAGAACTCGAAAAGTAGCGTGGTATTTGATTTGGTACGTAAGCCCGAAAGTTGTTCTACAAATTCTTCAATACTTAAAATATCCGGTGAAAAAAGGGTTTCTGACGTTGATGCCGCAATCTCGTGTTTTAAAAATAAACCGGCCCGTTTACTGGGTAAAATAAAAGTGGTTTTAGATAAGTTTACGCCCGAATCTCGTAAATCCTTTAAAACATCAAAAAGAAAGGTGTTAGTGCCCATAAAACGGTTAAAACAGTATGCGATTAAACTCTGAGGTCACAATATTTTAACATCGGATCCCTGTGGTATAAAAATAAAAAACGCTTCGGAGAACCGAAGCGTTTTTTGTAAAACTTATTATTTAAAATGCTGTGCTAATTACTTCACTAAGTTGATCTCAACTCGTCTGTTATTAGCTCTACCAGCTCTTGTATTGTTAGTATCAACTGGTTTAGTTTCACCATAACCAAGAGAAGATAATCTGAAGGCATCTACACCATTCTCTACTAAATACTCTTTAACAGCGTTTGCACGAGAATCAGATAATCTTTGATTCAATTCATCGCTACCTACACTATCCGTGTGCCCTTCAACAGTAAATTTAGCCGTTGGGTACTCGTTAAGTATTTTAACGATATCATTTAATACTGTGGCAGACTCTGCTTTGATAGAAGCTTTACCACTATCGAAGTTGATCGTTTTAGCGTATTGGTTAAGTGTTTTTTGTACTTCTTCAGTTACCTCTGGACAACCAGCGTTAGCTACAGTACCTTTAACATCTGGACACTTATCATCTTTATCTAATACACCATCACCATCAGTATCTGGCCATGGGCATCCTTTGTTTGCGGCTGGACCAGCAGTGTTAGGACAATCATCATCACCATCAGTAACACCGTCACCGTCAGCATCTGGACAACCTCCTAAAGATTTTAATCCGGCAACTGTTGGGCAGTTATCATCTTTATCAGCTACACCGTCACCATCAGTATCAGGACATCCGTTTAACTCAGCTAAACCAGCTTCGTTCGGACAGTCATCTTCGCTATCTTGGATACCATCACCGTCAGAATCAGGACATCCGTTGAAAGCTTCTAAACCAGCAACATCTGGACAAGCATCATCTTTGTCGAAGATACCGTCACCATCTGTATCAGTTCCACCAAATTTGATAGAAAGACCTGCAGTATGTTGGAAATGTGTAGTTAAATAATCTTCGAATGAATGTTTGTAAGATGATTGTATAGTAAGACCAATATTTTCAGAGAACCAGAAGTTAAACCCTAAAGTTCCATTTAAAGTACCAGCTCCAATTTCGTCAATCCAGGTGTAACCTCCACCTAGGCCTAAATAAGGCTCTATAACGCTTGAATTAAGTAAGCTGTTTAAACTGTACTTGATTGTACCGTCAAGACCGTAATAAGATAAATCGTCAACGCTAGCGTCTCCCCATTTATCAATTTTATTGATAGATCCACCTACTCCAAACGAGAATCCGTCTCCAATGTATTTAGAAACAGAAATAGTTGAAATTGATGGTAAGATATTCCAGTGGTCTCCTACATTAAAGTATTCATTAAAAATAGTTTCACTAAAAGGAGCACCGTCTCCGTTAGGATAAGCGTCAACAGCGTTTACACCAATGGTAATTTGCCAGGGATTGTTTTCGTCTTGTGCATTTGCGTTGCTGTAAACAAATACTAGCAACATAGCTAACAATAATCTGCTAAGATTTTTCATATTCAAAAGTTTAATTTTTAAGTGTTAATCGTAAACAAAAGTAAGTTGTTAAATTTTATTAACAAAGACAAATATATAAAAATATTGCAGATTCCGCTGCTATATCACCATTTCAGAGCGATTTTAAATAATTTTAAGTTCTTTACCAACCTTAATAAAAGCTTGTATAGCTTTGTCTAGATGGGCTTTTGTATGTGCTGCTGATAATTGTACGCGAATTCTTGCTTTTTCTCGAGGAACAACAGGAAAAAAGAATCCAATCACATAAATACCCTCTTCCAGGAGCTTATTTGCCATGTTCTGAGATAGTTTAGCATCGTATAACATCACCGGAACGATAGCCGAATCACCATCTATAATATCAAAACCGGCATCCTTCAGACCCTTTTTGAAATATTTGGTATTCCATTCCAATGTATCTCGTAGTGCTGTATCATTTGCTAGCATATCAAAAACCTTTATCGAAGCACCTACAATGGTGGGAGCCAGAGAGTTTGAAAATAAATACGGACGCGAACGCTGCCGGAGCATATCAATAATTTCTTTTTTACCGGTAGTATAGCCACCCATGGCACCGCCAAGGGCTTTACCTAAGGTTCCTGTAATGATATCAATACGGCCCATAACCCCTTTTTCTTCTAATGTTCCGCGGCCTGTTTTTCCAATAAATCCTGCTGCATGGCACTCATCGATCATTACCAAGGCGTCATACTTTTCAGCCAGATCACAAATTTTATCCAAAGGAGCTACCAAACCATCCATTGAAAACACCCCATCAGTTACAATAATCTTGAACCGGGCACCATTATCGTTAGCTGCAATAAGCTGCTGCTCCAGATCAGCCATATTGCTGTTTTCATAGCGGTACCGCGCCGCTTTACATAAGCGCACACCGTCAATAATAGAGGCATGGTTCAAGCTATCTGAAATGATGGCGTCCTCCTTACCTAACAAGGGTTCAAAAACACCTCCGTTAGCATCAAAAGCCGCGGCATAAAGTATAGTATCTTCCGTTTGGTAAAAATCTGCTATCTTCTGCTCTAGAGTTTTATGAATGTCCTGAGTCCCGCAAATAAATCGCACAGAACTCATTCCGAAGCCATGTGAATCCAACGCGTCTTTAGCAGCTTGAATAACTTCAGGATGCGAGGATAATCCCAGATAATTATTAGCACAAAAGTTTAGTACCGTTTGCCCGTTATCCAATGTTATTTCAGCTCCTTGCGGCGATGTAATGATACGTTCTTCCTTGTAAAGACCATTGTCTTTTATATCTTGAATTTCGTGTTGTAAATGGGCTTTTAGTTTTCCGTACATAATGTTCTTTTTTTACAAAGTTATACTTCTTTTACTATAATGGCATCATTAGTATACACCAGAATTTTTTTGGTTACCTTTAAGTTCATGGTTTCCAGAACATCCTGATATAATTGTAATTGTTGTGCATGCTTTCGGTTCTCTAATCCGGTCTTATAGTCAATAATAACAACCTCTTTAATCGCATTCAATACAACACGATCAGGCCTGTAAACTAAACCGTCCCTAGTAATGATATCACGTTCATTATAGATCATATAACCGTCCTTAAAATAGGGCTCTATTTGGGGGTGTTCTGTGATGTCTTTTATTTGCGATTTTATGATTGGAACCTGATCCTCTTGAAGCATCCCGCGTTCTAAAAAATCTTGTAATACCAGATCAATATCTTTTGGGGTGTATACAAAGGCCATGATGTCATGGATTAAATTTCCTTTTTCAATAGCTTGTTTTTGTTTCGTATCCCACAAATAGCCTGATTTGGTTACCACGCGAATATTGTGATCTTCCTTGGGTGTTGATATGAATTGCTCAGGGATCAGCGTATCGGTTTTCGCTGCCTCTGAAATATGTTGCGGCCCTTTTAAACTGCCAAATGAATACGCTTCTTTGTTAGCCTCCCATAAACCAAGATGCATAAGATAGCTGATAAGTATTCCTGAATATTTATTAGTATTTACCTCGCCTTTTGAATTCACATCCATTTTTGAGATCACATAGAGCTGATCTACAGGCCGGGTGAGGGCCACATACAATAGGTTAATATTGTCGAGTTCCAGTTCTCCGCGATGTTGGTTAAAAAGCTGCTCACCTTCCGTTCCAAAATACTCGAAATCTTTACTGAAATTGAGCAGGGTCTCTGAAAAACCTTGATACATTTCGGGATTAATATGAAACCACAGTTTCGGGTCGATTTCTCTGTAAATGTCAAGATCGGCATAAGGCAAGATCACTACCGGAAATTCAAGGCCTTTAGACTTATGGATGGTCATGATCTGAACAGCATTTTGCCCTACGGGCGAAACGATACTCAGCTTGTCTTTGTTGGTTTCGAAATAGTTTAAGAATTCAGCCATATCAGAACCTCTTTTCTGCGAGAATTCCAGAACCACATCCAGAAAAAATTGAAGGTAGGCATTAGGTTTTGCCGTTAAACCAAACCCTCGAATTAGGGTCTCTACAAGGTCGTAAAATGGTAATTGTACCAAGGCATCACTGTTAAGGCTGATATCAAATTTCTCTAGAGCCTTAAATAATTCTGCTAAAGGCAGATCCAAATGTGCGGTAAAAAAGGCATGTTTATCCTCAAGAGAAAACAGTTTTGTAAGTCCATTTAAAACCTCAATTTTTACCTCATTATTTTTAGGCTCCGTTAAAAGCTGTAATACATTAATAATCAACTGAACCTCAAAAGAGTTTTTCAAAAGCAAGGTTTCCGAAGACATGATAGGAATATCATTCTCACTTAAAAATTGTGCCACCGCCACCCCTTCTTTTTTCTTTCGAACCAAGACGCAAATATCCCCAAAAACATACCCTTGATCTACACAATTTTGGATAGTCTCCAATGTTTTGGCACAGTAAGCCATATCACGGTCTTCGTCCTGAGCTAGGTCTAAAAAGCTCAAGGACACAAACCCACCATGCTCGTTTTCGTTTTCTTGCTTCGATTTTTGATACAGCGCACTGTATTCCGAATGATTAAATACCTCGTCTGCTACGTACTTAAACAAACCGTTATTGAATGTTACAATGGCTTCAGAACTTCTGAAATTACTAGGTAAATGTTTTCGGTCTGGTACAGCAACAAATGGATTCTCATGGGCATTCAAACCAATAAACTGTTCGGCTTTTCCTCCCCGCCAGCGGTAAATAGCTTGTTTCGCATCGCCCACTAAAACAGCACTCCCTTTTTCTGAGGCCAAAGAGTTATCTAAAAGCGGTATTAAATTTTGCCACTGTTTTACTGAGGTGTCCTGAAACTCATCAATAAAATAATGCTTGAATTTTTCACCCAAACGTTCATAAATAAAAGGTGTAGGTTGATCTTTTATTTCTTTACTGATGATCGTGTTGAATTCCGAGATCAGCATTTTATTCTGTTCTAATTTTAATGCCTCAAGTTCTTTATTGATGGTGTTTAGCACCGAAAGTGGCGTAATGTTTTTATAAAAATTATTTAAGAATTTGAGATGCAATATGGCTTTTTTGGTGTCCTCAAATGCTGCTACCAATTCAGGTTGAATGGCATCTATAGTTTCGGCAATTGCTGCCTCTACGCGTTTTGGATATAACGTACCGTTTTCAATATCCTGTTGCCATGGTGCATCAAATTTAAGGGAATAAAAATCCCTTGAAGCTAATTTTTCAAAATGCCTTGGCAGGGACCCCCGATTAAAATCGGAAAAATCTAAACCAGCCTCATCAATTAAAGTTAATACCGCACGGGCTCGCGCTATGGCTTGCTCTTCGAGTACTTTAAGCTCTGATCTGATCTGTTTTTTAAGCGCCATAAAATCATCTACCGTCTTCGATCTCAGTTGCTCAACATGTGGAATGTCATTTTCATTGACCAATAATTTCGCAACCTTATTAAAATCGTAAGCTACATCCCAACTTTTATCATCATCGGCCTTTTCAATCGCAAAATCAACTAATACCTGCGTGAGTTGTTTATTTGTTCCAGCTTTATTGATCAAACTGTCTACCGCCTGTTGCAAAAAACTTTCCTGATCCAATTCCACTTCAAAATTCATGGGTAATTTTAAGTCGTGCGCAAAGGTTCGGATCAACTTATGTGTAAAGCCATCAATGGTAGAGATATCAAAAGAACCATAATTATGAATGATATTATTAAGGATTCTTTTCGATTTTTGATGAAGTACCTCTGGTTCCAGATCCAACTCCTTAGCGATCTGCGAGAACATAGCATCAGACCCTTCTAAAACCGCTTCTTCAGAAAATAATTTTAGGTATTTGATGATGCGCGTTTTCATTTCAGCAACCGCCTTGTTCGTAAAGGTGATAGCCAAAATCTGTTTAAATAAAAAATCGCTGTTGGAGGCTAGGACTATTTTTAAATACTCCTTAACCAGCGTAAAGGTTTTTCCGCTACCGGCAGAAGCATCAAAAATGGTAAATGTTGAAGGTTTAGGCATCATAATGTATTCGTCTGCAAGATAAGAAGTATCAATACATTCATAACAATATACTATTTTTTATTGAAGCCAATTATCCGTAAATTTGAATGAATTAAAATAAATATTTAATATTAAAAACTTAAAATAGAAATTATGGCTTTTGAATTACCAGAATTAGGCTATGCATATAATGCATTAGAACCTAACATAGATGCAAGAACAATGGAGATACACCATACAAAACACCATCAAGGATATACCAGTAAATTGAATGCGGCTATTGAAGGCACTAGTTTAGATGGTAAATCTATTGAAGATATATTAACAAATTTAGATATGAGTAACGGCGCCGTAAGAAATAATGGTGGTGGATTTTACAACCACTCTTTATTCTGGTCGGTTATGAATCCTAAAGATAGAGGTTATCTTTCCGGAGAACTTAAAGATGCTATTGTAGCACAATATGGTTCGAAAGAGGCTTTTATCGAGGCTTTTAGCAATGCAGCTGCCACACAATTTGGCTCAGGCTGGGCTTGGCTTTGCGTGCACAAAGGCGGAAAAGTAGATATCTGTGCCACACCTAATCAGGACAATCCATTAATGCCGGGTGTAGGCTGCGGCGGAACACCGATTTTAGGTATTGATGTTTGGGAACACGCTTATTATTTGAACTACCAAAACCGTCGTCCGGATTATATCAAGGCTTTTTCTGAAATTATAAACTGGAATGAAGTAGAGCGTCGTTACGCTGCTGCGAAATAAGTTTTAATTCCAGAAAAAATAAAAAGCAAACCGTTTGGTTTGCTTTTTTTATGCTCTAAATCGTATTTTTTTAAAATGAAAAAGGTGAACAAGATATGTTCACCTTTTTGCCCCAAATCTACCATAAACTTAACCTACTTATGTTATGGTGCTGTAAATATATGGCCCTTGTAAGGACTGGTAAAATATTTTCGCTGAACGGCGTAAATCTTGGCTTAGGAGAGTTCGTTGTAAGTATTTGCAGTTAAAAGGAAAATTAAGGCCAGCAAACCAGAACTTAAGTTTATTGCATAAAAAATGGCGAACGAGAGTTCACCATTTTTTGCCCCAAATCTACCATGAACTTAACCTACTTATGTTATGGTGAATCTAATGTATGCTGATTTTGCGGAATGGAATTATTTTTTAGACGAAATACATTTTTTTTAGATAAAATGCTATATATTCAGTTTAAACACGTTTTTTTGTTAAAATCTAAATTAATAAGCCCGTTCTTTATTGCCTTCGTAAAAATTGATAAACGCTCTATTAACCACACGGTTACCACCTACCGTTGGGTAGTTTCCGGTGAAGTACCAATCCCCTAAATTCTTTGGACAAGCAATATGTAAATTTTTAACAGATTGGAAAATAATTTTCACATCAGCCTTTATATTATCCTGACTTAAAAGCTCGGCCATTTTATCCGATATCTCTTCATCGGTAAACGGATCGTAAACCTCTTTTACAAAGTTCTTAACGTACTTATCTTCTAAATCGGTTTGCTCCTTACATTTTTTGTAAACGTCATCAACGATATGATATTGACCTCTATCATTTAATAAGGCAAGCGCTGATTGAAAAGCGATCAAACTTTCCAGGTTGGCCATATCGATGCCGTAACAATCCGGATACCGGATCTGTGGAGCAGATGACACAACCACTATTTTCTTAGGATTCAAACGATCCAACATTTTTAAAATACTTTTCTTCAAGGTGGTCCCTCGAACTATACTATCGTCAATGATAACCAAATTGTCTTCTGGCTTGATAACGCCATAGGTGATGTCGTAAACATGTGCTACCAGATCATCACGACTACTGTCTTCTGTAATAAACGTTCGCAGTTTCACATCTTTATTGGCGATCTTTTCAACGCGAATACGCTCCGATAGAATTTCAGTAACCTTTTCCGCCGAAAGGCTGCGTTTACCTTTTAAAATGGTTTCCGTTTTCGCTTTATTCAATTCCTTTTCGGCTGTTTCAACCATCCCGTAAAAGGAGGTTTCTGCCGTATTAGGAATATAAGAAAACACGGTGTTTTTAGTTTCGTGCCCAATGGCTTCCATCACCTGAGGCATCAATAGTTTACCAAGATTTTTACGTTCCTGATAGATCTCAGCATCACTGCCTCTGGAAAAATATATACGCTCGAATGAACAGGCCTTTCGCTCTAAAGGGTTTAAAATCTTCTTGATACTGACCTTACCTGATTTCTTGGTAATGATGGCATGGCCCGGTGTTAATTCGTGAACATCTTCAAACTTTACATTAAAAGCGGTTTGGATCACAGGCCGCTCAGAAGCGATCACCACAACCTCATCATCCTGATAATAATATGCCGGACGAATACCTGCTGGATCTCGTAATACAAAGGAGTCACCATGACCAATAAGGCCGGCCATAGCATAACCTCCATCCCAGTTTTTTGCCGCACGCTTTAGAATTTTTGATACTTTCAAACGTTCCGCAATAAGTGGCGAAGCTTGTTGCTTGTTATAACCTTCCTTTTTTAAATCTTTATATATTTTACTTACAGCATCGTCTAAAAAATGACCAATCTTTTCCATTACGGTAATGGTGTCGGTATACTCTTTTGGGTGCTGACCAAGTTCTATTAAATTGTTGAAAAGCTCTTTAACATTGGTCATATTAAAGTTTCCCGCCATAATCAGGTTTCGATGCATCCAGTTATTTTGTCTTAAAAACGGATGTACACTCTCAACGCTATTTTTACCAAAGGTGCCATAACGCACATGCCCCAATAATACTTCACCAATGTATGGAATGTTTTGTTTTTGCGCTTCCACATCATCTGCATATTCCGGGTGCGCTTCAAGCTCGGAATTGATCCGTTGATTGATCTGCGCAAAGATATCCTGAATAGGTTGCTGCGCTACTGAACGAACACGACTGATGTAACGTTGACCCGGTTTTGTATTTAATTTGATACTTGCAAATCCTGCACCGTCCTGCCCGCGATTATGTTGCTTTTCCATCATGAGGTACATTTTATTAACCCCGTAAAAAGCTGTTCCGTATTTTTCTTTGTAGTATTCCAGTGGTTTAAGAAGCCGGATCATGGCTATGCCACATTCGTGTTTTATAGCGTCACTCATATAAAAGCAATTCCTTTTTTTAATTTCAACAGATCAATGCGATCTTTAAATATTGAATTTTGTATTAGTGTCATTAAAATTGATTTCCTAACAAAAAACGCACTCTTTTTTTGAGCGCGTTCGTTTATGATAATTCTATTTCAAATTGCGTTAAGTTTTTAAACTGCATCAAACGCTTTTGAACTTCATCGCTCGAGAGTTCTTGCATGCGCTCCGAACCAAATTTTTCAACACAGAATGATGCCAGGGTTGAACCATAAATCACAGCATTCTTCATATTTTCAAAGGAGATATCTCCTGTTTTCGCCAAATAGCCTGTAAAGCCTCCAGCAAAGGTATCGCCAGCTCCGGTAGGGTCAAATACTTCCTCTAACGGCAACGCCGGTGCATAGAACACATCGTTATTATGAAACAACAATGCACCATGTTCTCCTTTTTTTATCACCACATATTTTGGCCCCATAGCATGAATCTTTCGTGCCGCTACAACTAGGGAATATTCTCCGGTAAGTTGACGCGCCTCTTCATCATTAATAGTGATCACATCCACACGTTTAATAACGTTCATAAGATCATCCCACGCACAATCCATCCAATAATTCATGGTATCCAAAACTGCCAATTTAGGTTTGGTCGTCATTTGATCCAATACACTAGCCTGCACTAATGGGTGTAAATTTCCAAGCATCACAAATTCAGCGTCCTTATAATTTTCTGGAACTTTCGGATTGAAATCAGCTAAGGTATTCAATTCGGTCACCAGCGTATCGCGCGAATTCATATCATTGTGATAGCGTCCGCTCCAAAAAAACGTCTTACCGTTCTTTACGATCTCAATACCTGAAATATCAATGTTTTTATTTTCTAAAAGATCGAGATAATCTTGCGGGAAGTCGCCCCCAACGATCGATACTGCAGCAGCATCAATCCCAAAATGAGAGGCAGCAAGACCAATAAAAGTTGCGGCGCCACCGAGTATTTTATCGGTTTTACCGAATGGCGTTTCAATAGCATCAAACGCTACTGTGCCAACAATAACTAATTTACCCATGAAAAAAGTTTCCTAATTCGTGGCAAATATACGCCTTTTTACCTGCTAATTAAAACTATATTTTTCGGATTTAGGATTTCTTTACTTACGTCCAAAATCAGCAGGAATTTCACCCCAGGCTTTGGTTTCCCATTTTACAATAGTGGTTGTGTAGGTATTATTTTTTAACCAATCCACGGCGCGGTCTACGAGTTCGAAAAGTGTTTTATTCTTATTGTTACGCGGTAGTTTGGTATTGCAATTTTTTTTCTTCACCCAGCTGATGGCCGTTTTCGAATCGGTATAAATAATCCGGTTGCTTTGTTTCTTTTTTAATAAGGCCAAACCATGAACAATGGCCAGAAATTCCCCAATATTATTAGTGCCTTCTTCAAACGGCCCTTGAATGAACAATTGTTTTTTGGTTTTCGTATCTACCCCGCGATACTCCATTTTTCCGGGATTTCCGCTAGATGCGGCATCTACACAAATAGAATTCAAATTGGGCTGTCCTATTTTTTTCAGTTGCGCTTCAGTAAGAGCACTTGCGAAGGTCTTATTTTTACCTACATAATCCTTGTAATTCCCTTTCAAAGCTTTTTTAGCAGCTTCAAAACTCGGGAATGCCTTGTATTGAGCTCCTTGAAAGTCCTTAATTTGCGCTTTACAATCGTCCCAACTTTCAAAAACACCGGTGTGATGCCCTTTCCAAACCGTATAATATTTTTGTTTTTTTTTACTCAACCGTCTTACTATTTGTCAATTAAAATTTCGCTTATCTTTTGGGCGTTCCCCTGCGGGTCGGGCTATTCGCTCCAAGTCCGCGCTCGTACCTCGCTGTGGGCTTTCCACTACTATCCCTAACGCGGGCGTACTTGCCACATGCCGTCATTGCATGCAAAGCGAAGCAATCTCTCACTCGCAGTTTACAAAGTCATTCAGAGCGCCAGCGAAGAATCTCATAAAAATTATTCCTTTAACAAACCTTCTACCACTTTCGGAAAATGTTCCATCTCCAACTCATGGATTTTTGCAGCAACATCATCCGCCGAATCAGAAGGCAGAACGTCACATTTCGCCTGAAATATCACGGCGCCTTCATCATAATGCTCATTAACATAATGAATAGTGATCCCTGTCTCCTTCTCTTTATTCGCAACCACGGCCTCATGAACATGCATCCCGTACATCCCTTTACCGCCATACTTTGGTAATAAAGCCGGATGAATATTCACCAGTTTATTCGGGAAAGTTTTTATAATATTTTCTGGAATCTTCCATAAGAAGCCTGCCAGAACAATCAGGTCCGGTTTTATCGCTTTCAGTATATTAAGGACATCGTCCGTATTACTGAAAGCTACCCTATTAAATGATACAGCGCTCACCTCCAATGCCTTGGCCCGATCCAGCACTTTGGCCTGAGGATTATTGCTAAGTACTTGAACCACCCGGGCGTTTGGTTTCCCGTTAAAATAGCGGATCAAATTCTCAGCGTTGGTGCCACCTCCCGAAGCAAAAACAACAATGCGTTTCATTTGTAGTTTAGGTATTTTTTAGTTCTTTTGTGCTGTTTTTAAAACTTGAAATTGAAAGGCTTTCATTTTGATGAAAGCGTCTTACTTTTTCATAATAATCAAACAAAAAAAAGAATAATTATTAACAATTACAGGCAAAATTAGAAATACTTAAAAGTAATTTTAGTAAATTACAAACACATTTCTTAACTATTCCGTTGTTTTAAAATAAAGTTTTTTATTTTTGCCAACTAATTAAAACCTTAAATTAAAAGATTATGTCAGACATTGCATCAAGAGTAAAAGCGATTATCGTAGACAAATTAGGTGTTGACGAAAACGAAGTTGTAGCTGAAGCAAGCTTCACTAACGATCTAGGAGCAGACTCTTTAGACACTGTAGAATTAATTATGGAATTCGAAAAAGAATTCGATATTCAAATTCCAGACGATCAAGCTGAAAACATCGCAACAGTTGGTCAAGCTATATCTTATATAGAAGAAGCAAAATAAGAAAAGCACAAGCACTTTATGGAATTAAAGCGAGTTGTAGTCACAGGATTAGGGGCTTTAACACCAATTGGCAATACCAAAGAAGAATATTGGGAAGGCCTGATTAGTGGTAAAAGTGGTGCTGCGCCTATAACATATTATGATACCGAAAAGTTTAAAACCAAGTTCGCTTGCGAACTGAAAAACTTTAACGCAACTGATTTCCTCGATCGTAAGGAAGCCCGTAAAATGGATAAGTTTGCGCAGTATGCTATGGTTGCTTCTGATGAAGCAATTGCAGATGCCAAACTAAACCTTGACGGAGTAAATAAGATGCGTGTTGGTGTTATATGGGGTGCCGGAATCGGAGGTCTTGAAACCTTTCAGGATGAAGTTCTAAACTTCGCCGCAGGCGATGGAACACCACGATTCAACCCGTTCTTTATTCCTAAAATGATTGCTGATATTGCACCAGCAAACATTTCCATAAAACACGGTTTTATGGGACCAAATTACACGACAGTCTCTGCCTGTGCATCTTCTGCCAATGCTATGTTCGACGCGCTAAACACTATTCGTTTAGGACATTGCGACGTGGTAGTTACCGGTGGAAGTGAGGCCGCAGTAACCATTGCCGGTATGGGTGGATTTAATGCCATGCATGCCCTCTCTACCCGAAACGAAAGTCCGGAAACGGCTTCGCGTCCTTTTGATGCGACACGCGACGGATTTGTTTTAGGTGAAGGAGCCGGAGCACTGATTCTGGAAGAGTATGAACATGCCAAAGCACGCGGTGCAAAAATCTATGCTGAGTTTTTAGGAGGTGGTCTATCTTCTGATGCTTACCATATGACAGCACCACACCCGGATGGCATCGGCGTTATTGCCGTGATGAAAAACTGTTTGGAAAATGCCGGCTTAAAGCCCGAAGATGTCGACCACATTAATACACATGGAACATCTACACCTCTTGGTGACGTTGCTGAGCTTAAGGCTATTTCAGAGGTTTTTGGAAGTCATGCTAAGAACATAAATATTAATTCAACAAAATCAATGACCGGTCACCTCCTTGGTGCTGCCGGAGCTATTGAGGCCATCTCGGTGATTTTGGCTATGGAAAATGGCATTGTTCCACCAACCATAAACCACACGACCCAAGATGAAAACATTGATCCAGAATTAAATTTAACCTTAAACAAAGCACAAAAGCGCAACGTGAATGTAGCCATGAGTAATACCTTTGGTTTTGGTGGTCACAATGCTTGTGTGTTATTTAAAAAAATGGATTAACTCGTAATGCTTAAAACCAAATTATAACATTTTGTTTTTCATGAAAGTTACCCCTGGTCACAACCATCTGACATTAAATTAATACATTTACCCTCAGATGAAAAGCATTCGAAACATATTAAATTCCCGTTCCAAACGTAACGGGAATTTTTTTATGACCTTGCGTAATATTCTCGGCTTTAAACCAAGATCCCTAAAGTTCTACGATAAGGCTTTTACACACAGGTCGATGAACCTTAAGGACGCAACCGGAAATGCTATTAATTATGAACGCTTGGAGTTTTTAGGAGATGCTATGCTTAGTGCTGTGATCGCATCACACCTTTATTTAGAAGCTCCGGATGGCGACGAAGGTTACCTTACCAAGATGCGCTCGAAAGTTGTTAGCCGCGAACATTTGAACGAATTAGGTAGAGATCTGGATCTTATCTCAATGGTAAAAAGCAAAATTCCGGCCGGACAGTTTGGCGACAATATTCATGGAAATCTTTTTGAAGCTTTGGTGGGTGCTATCTTTTTAGACAGAGGCTATAAGTATTGTGAGAAGTTCATTTACAAGCGGGTCATCATTCCGTATGTCGACATAGAAACCCTGGAGGGCAGGGTAATAAGTTATAAAAGTTTACTAATCGAATGGTGCCAGAAAGAAAAGAAAACCTTCGACTATAATGTTTATGAAGATACCGGTAACGATGAAGTTCGTCATTTTTCAGTAAAACTCTCTATCGACGGCAAAGTAATTGCCAAAGCCCGGGCCACTTCAAAGAAAAAAGCAGAAGAAAAAGCCTCAAAACGTGCTTTTTTCGCCTTCCAGAATAAAATCTCGAAGATGCTTTGATGTTTTTTTTACAATATTAACTACAACGTTTTAGTACATCAAAGTGTCAAGATTACACAAAAGTTATCTTGAGTAAGCCGCAGAAATATTATATTTACAGCGTTAAAATAAGTTATGGCGATACATAAGCTTGATTTGGATGATGTTTTTGATGAAGTGTCATACACTTTACTAGCCATCCATTGCTCTTTAGAAGATTTCCGTGTAGCCTATTTATTGAACAAAAAATTAAATATACATTTAAAACGAAAACCAACTGATATCGATTTTAATGGACGATCGCACTATCCAATTTTTGCATGGGACGATACCAAACAACGCGTAAACTGGAATTTGGTTTCCAATATATGCAAGGTAGAAAGCCTTCAAAACAAGGATCAGAATTCCCTGTTTAACACCCAGGACACCATTACAAAAACAGCGTTTTTACTGCCGGAATACAAGAAGGTGAATTACCTTTTAAAAATTGAGAACGAATTTCATTTTAGTAAAGAAAAATATATTTTGAATCAAATTTTAAGTATCCCTCAAATTGTAACAGCTTACAGTGTAAACAGCAGTACCATCAAATCGAAAGACAATCTAATTTTCAACTGATGCCAAAAAGAAAAAAGACCAAAATAGTAGCCACTCTCGGACCCGCCACCAGCACTAAAGAAGTGCTTAAGGGTATGCTTGACGCTGGCGTTAATGTATTTCGAATTAATTTTTCTCACGCCGATTACAACGATGTGTCAGAGCGTATTAAAATGATTCGGGAACTGAATGAAGAGTTCGGATTTACCGCTGCCATTCTCGCCGACCTGCAGGGCCCAAAGTTACGTGTAGGTGTCATGAAAGAAGAAGTTGTTGTAAATCCCGGCGATGAAATTATTTTCGCTACCGGCGAACGCTTCGAAGGCACCAAGGAGCGTGTTTATATGACCTACGATCGGTTTCCACAAGACTGTAAACCCGGAGAACGCATCCTTTTAGACGACGGAAAATTAATTTTTGAAGTGATATCTTCAGATAAAAAATCTGAGGTAAAAACTAAAGTTATTCAAGGGGGACCTTTAAAATCTAAAAAAGGGGTAAACCTGCCAAATACTAATATCTCACAACCGGCACTTACAGAAAAAGATATCGAAGATGCTGAATTTGCGATCAAACAGGATGTTGATTGGATTGCTTTGTCCTTCGTACGTCATGCTGAAGATCTCATGCAGTTACGCGACCTCATAAATAAACACTGTGATCATAAAATTCCGATCATTGCTAAAATTGAAAAACCCGAAGGTGTTGAGAATATCGATAAGATCGTAACACATTGCGACGGGATCATGGTAGCTCGTGGTGATCTTGGGGTTGAAGTTCCGGCAGAAGAAGTGCCACTTATCCAAAAGCAATTGGTGTTACGTGCTAAAAAAGCCCGTATCCCTGTGATCATTGCCACCCAAATGATGGAAACCATGATCTCCAGTCTAACACCAACGCGCGCCGAGGTAAACGACGTTGCTAATTCCGTAATGGATGGTGCCGATGCCGTAATGCTTTCCGGCGAGACCTCCGTTGGAAAATATCCGGTGGAAGTGATCAAACAAATGGCCGATATCCTCAAAAAAGTTGAAGATTCTAGCCTTATAAAAGTGCCACAATTACCGCCACACATCCGCACAAATCGCTACATAACAAAGTCCATTTGTTACCACGCGGCAAATATGGCAAACGAGATCGATGCTAAGGCCATCGCAACCCTTACCAACAGTGGCTATACTGCATTTCAGATTTCAGCCTGGCGCCCATCGTGTCACATATTGGTATTCACTTCAAACAAACGTATACTCACCAGATTAAGTCTGCTTTGGGGCGTACGTGCTTTCTATTACGACCGCTTCGTTAGTACCGACGAAACCATAGAAGATGTTAATGCCATTGCCTGTAAACAAGGGTACCTCGAGGAGGGCGATATGGTTATCAGTCTCGCTGCTATGCCAATTCAAGAAAAAGGTATGGTAAACACGCTTCGTGTTACCGAAATCACAACAGGAAAACTCCATTAAATAAAAATATTTTGGGCGTTACTCCCGCCTCAGGCGGGAGTCGCGCTTTCCGTGCTACACGGTAGTTTGCTCCAATCGCTAACGCGGCTTCAGAATTCAATTTTCAGCTGAACACTTACTGCTTTAGCCTCCGGTTTTTTCTCGGCTTCCGTATTCAAGTTCGATAAGGAGATCCCTAATAAGCGTACCGAGTTTTGTAAAGTCTCCTGATATAAAAGGTTTTTCGCCGTCTCCATGATCAAGGCTTTTTCACTTATAAAATATGGAAGGGTTTTGCTACGCGTCTGCAAGGTAAAATCGCTATACTTAATTTTTAAAGTAACCGTTTTACCGCTTACCTTACTTTTGGCCAAACGTCGCGCTACTTCTTCAGCAATGTGCTCGAGTTTTTCCAACATAAACACCTCACTCGATAAGTTTTCACTAAACGTACGCTCGGCAGCCAAACTTTTTCTAATCCTGTTAGGCTTTACCTCGCTGGTGTGAATCCCACGAACCACATCGTAGTAATAAGCTCCAGATTTTCCAAAGTGATCCTCCAGAAATTCCAATGTTCGTTGTTTCAGATCCTTTCCGGTAAAAATTCCAAGCTGATACATCTTTTCAGCTGTTACCTTTCCAACACCATAAAATTTCCGAATATCCAGGGCTTCCAAAAACTCTAAAACCTCTTCAGGGTTTACCGTCTTCTGTCCGTTAGGTTTATTATAATCGCTGGCTACCTTAGCAATAAATTTATTGATCGAAATTCCAGCCGAAGCCGTTAATCCCACCTCTTTCAAAATACGCTCCCGGATCTCTTGAGCAATCAATGAAGCACTGGGATTCCCTTTTTTATTTTCGGTAACATCCAAGTAAGCCTCGTCCAGAGAAAGCGGCTCTACCAGATCAGTATATTCAAAAAAAATTCGCCGGATCTGTTTTGAAATCTCGCCATAACGTTCAAACCGGGGTTTTACGAAAATAAGTTCGGGACATAGGCGCGCTGCCAGATTTCCGGCCATCGCACTTTTTACTCCGAATTTCCGGGCTTCATAGCTCGCAGCACTTACCACACCACGCTTTCCACCGCCACCAACTGCAATAGGCTTCCCTTTTAGTTCCGGGTTATCCATTTGCTCTACAGAGGCATAAAACGCATCCATATCCACATGAATAATTTTTCTTATTGGTAAATCGGCAGACATACTGTAAATTTAGACAATAATTGGCTTTGTTATGACGCATAACCAGCCAAAAGAAAATCAATTATGATCGAAATTGAGCGGAAATTTTTAGTGACCTCGGAAGCCTTCAAAACAGAGGCCTTTCAATATACAAAAATTCAGCAGGGCTATTTAAACAGCTACAAAGACCGAACGGTGCGCATTCGAATCAAAGGTAAAAGTGCCTTTATAACCGTAAAAGGACCAACATCTGAAGATGGTTTGCAACGTTTTGAATGGGAAAAAGAAATTCCGCTTAGTGATGGCGAAGCTTTAATTACCTTTTGTGAAGCCAATCCCATCGAAAAAATGCGCTATGAGGTAAAGTTCGGAAATCATATTTTTGAGATCGACGAATTTTTTAATGCCAACGCAGGCCTTGTTTTAGCTGAAATAGAATTGAACCACGTGGATGAATCTTTTGAAAAACCATCTTGGTTGGGGGAGGAAGTGACTGGCAATCCAAAATATTACAACTCAGAATTAAGTAAAAATCCGTATACTATATGGAATTCAACAACACAGACTAAGACCTAGATTCATGAAAAAACTAATCATCATTTGCAGTTTATCAGCTGTATTGCTGTCGTGTAAAAGCGATTCAAAATCTACTGACAACATACAGGAAACCCCGCCTTCAGACGCCTTGTCAACAGAAGTTAATTTAAAAGACACGTTATCTTCCGAAGTCGAAGTTCCGAAGGAAAAAAGTATAAAAGCCCTTAAGGCCGAACTAGACGCAAGGGGCTACAAGACCTTCGATTATGAAGATCCGGAGACCAAAGACACCATCCTGATGCAACAGTATTTTATCGCTTTTTTAAAAGTTGGTCCTATTCGCGGCCAGAACGAAGAAGAGGCAGAAGACCTTCAAAAGGCACATCTGGCACATCTGAAAAAGATGTACGATCTTGGTTATGCCGACATCTCCGGCCCTTTTGGCGATGATGGCGCTATTCGGGGTGTTACCATTTACAATGTCCCCACAAAAAAAATGGCTGATAGTTTAGCCAATGCCGACCCGATGGTAAAAGCCGGCCGATTAGAAATAGAAATTCACCCCTGGTGGGCGGCCAAAGGCTATTCGCTGCGCTAGATGTTCAAAATCCTTAAAATCCTCTACAGATTAATAAATGTGCTGGTGATCCTCGCATTGTTAAGCATTCATTTTTTAATTAAAGACAGTTCGTTTAAGACCTCCTTATGGTTTTATATTTTGCCTTTACCACTGATTATTGTAATCGTTGTAGTACTTTCCATCCTACTGGGGAAGTACCGGAAATACAACCTTATCTTAGCCGGAATCTTAACTTTAATTTGGTTGGGAAGAAGTTTAAATATCAACCTAACAGAAGTCCCAAAGACAAATAATTTAGAAATTGTTTTTTGGAATGCTTCTCGCGACAATGGTTTCCAATCGGCATTCCAACTTAACGGCGATCTGCCGGATCTGATGATACTCTGTGAAACCAAAGGAAATAACTTTGATAGTTTAGCTGCAAAATATCCAAAATATAATTTCTACCAGACAGCAGGTGGCTTGGAAATATTTTCAAAAAAACCCATTAGAATTCTAAAAGAAGAAGTCTCCAAATTCCATTCTGAAGTAGTACAATTTCAAATGGATGATATCAATTTTTACGCTATAGACCTCCAGGGGAGCACTGATGTGCCTCGAGCTTGGGAACTTGCCTTTTTAAATTCTCAAATTGAAGAAGTTCATCGAACCATACTCATGGGCGATTTTAATTTACCTTATGAATCTATATTATTTAAAGATATTAAATCGAATTTCTATGATGCGCTGACTAAAAAAGGAAATGGCTTTCGTGAAACCTGGTTTTGGAACCTTCCGTTATTATCTCTGGATCACATTTGGGCCTCAAAAGATATCAGCATCTACAGAGCTCAAAAAATTAAAACAAATAAAAGCGATCATACCATGATAAGGGCCTATGTTAAAACCAATTAACTTTATATTTTTACATTTCATCCCAATTTTTTAGAAGATTGTACATGTTTAAAAAACTTTTCCTTAATATCGCTAAGAAATTAGTCTGTTTTGCTGACATCTAAAACCCAGAAAATCATTACAAAGTACCTCCGAATTATATTGCTTTTTCTCAGCTGTTTCTACGCTATGGCCGCACAGGCACAATTAGGATTTTGTACAGGAAATTCCGGTGACCCGATTTTTGAAGAGAATTTCGGTACGGGAACCACGCCCAATGCTTTACCGGCCGGAACGACCAGCTATACCTACAACCCTACAAGTCCAAATGACGGTTTCTACACCGTGGCCAGTAATACTGATTTCTTCGGGTGGCACGACATCCTGGATCATACACCCAATGATACTAATGGAAAAAGTTTAATTGTCAATGCCGATTTTACAGCCGGTGAATTTTATAAAACTACAATTAGCGGTTTATGCGAAAACACAAGCTACGAATTTTCTTCATGGATGATCAATCTGTTACCAACCAGTGGTTGTGGCGGTCAAGGAATTCCTATAAATGTAAAATTTGAGATATGGGATAAAACTGATACTACACTATTGGCCTCTGGCAGTACCGGTGATATTCTAGGCAGTTCAACACCAAACTGGCAGCAATACGCTCTGGTATTTCAAACCTTACCGGGTCAAACTGAGGTTATTTTAAGAATGCGAAATAATGGTCCCGGTGGCTGTGGTAATGATCTGGCACTGGATGATATTGTTTTTAAATCCTGCGGCGACAGTATCATCGTTGAAGATGACATGGTAGGAACCGAGATTGCCATCTGTGAGGATCAGGCACCTTATTCAAAACAACTTACAGCCATCCCCGATTATAGCATATTTACCAACCATTATTACCAATGGCAACAAAGTAATGATGGCATGACCTGGACCGATATTCTAGGAGAAACCAACGACACCTTTAATGCATCTCTAGTAACCACTACAACCTATTATCGCGTAAAGGTGGCCGAGGATCCTGTAAATTTAAATAACAGTCTGTGTAATTCTTTTTCCGATGCTTATGTTTTACGTATTATAAACTTTCCCAGTCCACCTGTAAGTGATGGAGACCTAAATATTTGCGAGGACGACCCCACACCGCTTTCCGTAACTACACCTAGTGATGTTACTGTAAACTGGTTCGACCAAGCTAGTGGTGGAAATTTACTCCAAGCCAATAGCCGTACCTATAAACCGCCTCAAAGCGGAACCTATTATGCAGAAGCTCAAACTATAAATCCAGGTTGTGTTTCGCAATCCCGAACGGCTATAAGAATGGGCTATTATCCAAAACCAATAATGAGTGACGAATCCCTGATATTTTGTGAAAACACGGCTTTAACTATTGAGGCTAATGTTCAAAACGCCAGTATAGTCACGTCTTATTTATGGAGCACCGGAGAGCACACCAAGCAAATTCAGGTTTTTACTCCCGGTGTATATACTGTTGAAGCCTTTAGCCAAAATTGCTCTAGTGTGAAGACCGTTACGGTTAACCAAATTGATAATCCAATCATCGAAAACATTTACTCTGATGGGAATGACATTGTCGTGGAAACTGCTAATTCCGGCCCTTTTTTATATTCCCTTAACGGAAATATTTTTCAATCGGATAATGTCTTTGAAAATAAAGATGGCGGGAGGTACACAATTTATTTAAAGCACCCGGATTGTGACCAATTGATTGCTAAAACTTATTTACACTTTTATATTCCAAGATATTTTACCCCGAATGGCGATGGCGTTCATGATACCTTCAGTCTTTCAGGAATTGAATTTTACAATTCTTCACAAGTAAACATCTATGACCGTTATGGTAAACTCCTAAAGTTTTCCAATAATCAACCGTTTCAATGGAATGGTACGTATAATGGTAGACGCTTGCCAGCAGATGATTATTGGTATGTGATCACGATCGAAGGACAGACCTTTCAGGGGCATTTCACTTTAAAACGATAAAATCATTGTAAATACTACTTAGCCACGGTTATCCTATAATTACCACTATCATTTTGTGATACCATTTGAATTTCTCCGTTGTAAGTGGCCTGATTTAAAGTATAAAGAGGGATATTACAAACTGACATATCCACGCTCAAATTTAAAACCAAGGTATCTGAAACGGTATCCGATAAATGGATCATGAATGTATTGTCTCCTGACGTACCAAAAAGGTTTATGGTAATTACATTCTCTAAGCCCGGAACATTATTAAAAACCACATTTGTAGAGATATATCCGTTAAAACTTACAGTAATTTCATCAGCTAAATAAGTATTATTCGCAATCAGATTCTCGCCCTGATCATTCACTAATTCTATGATTAAATTACTCAGGAAAGGATCGTATAAAGAACAATCAATTTCCTCGTCTTTGGGATCATCACAGGAAATACTAAAAATAAAAATCAGAGCGAATAGCCAATGTTTCATAAGTACATTTTCTTTACAGACGCTCAAATCCTAAAATGGTTGCTCCTGAAAAGTTCAAAAAATTAATCCTTGTACAAACCTATATACAAATCGCCATTTGCATTCATGGAGGCACGGTACATGCCTGGCGTATTGAATTCCATCGATACGTTTCCTTGGTGGTCTAAAGCAACAATACCGCCGTCGCCACCCAATTGGGTTAATTTATTTTGAATGACCTCGTGAGTCGCCTCTTTTAAAGTCAAGCCTTTGTATTCCATAAGTGCTGAAATATCGTAAGCCACCACACCGCGAATAAAATACTCGCCCCAGCCTGTGCTTGAAATACCACAAGTTTTATTGTTGGCATAAGTCCCTGCACCAATAATAGGGGAATCGCCAATGCGCCCCCAACGTTTGTTAGTCATTCCTCCCGTAGAGGTTCCAGCAGCTATATTTCCGTTTTTATCGAGGGCGACACATCCCACGGTTCCATATTTGGAATCTCTAATATTTTCATCGTAAAAAGCTGAAACCTTATTTTTCTGATTTTCAGATTCAATAACACGTTTTAGCGTTTCCATGCGACTATCCGTGAAAAAATAACTTGGGTCTACAATAGTAAGACCTTTTTCTTTGGCAAATTCCTCAGCACCACGACCTGAAAGCAACACATGTGGTGAATCTTCCATAACAGCCCGCGCCAGGTTTATCGGGTTTCTTACAATGCGTGTTCCTGCAGACGCCCCGGCATTCAGCGTTTTCCCATCCATAATGGAAGCATCGTGCTCGTTATAACCTTCATGGGTGAATACAGCTCCTTTTCCGGAATTAAATAATGGCGAATCTTCCATCACATTGATGGTTTTTTGCACTGCATCCAAGCTACTGCCCCCATTTTCTAGGATGTTATATCCAACACGAATAGCTTCTTCTAGTTTTTCACGGTAGGCGGCTTCTTTTTCGGGGGTCATATTTTTCTTAAGTATCGTACCGGCACCACCATGGATCACAATGGAAAACTGAGGTGTTTCCGAAGTGTTTGTCATGGCTTCGGAAGACGCTTCAGTGGTGCTAGAATCATCAGGAGTTTCTGCTGCTTTTTCTTTAGGGTTGTTACAGCTGAGGAGCCATAAAAATGAGATCGAAAGGAGAATTGAATATTTCATAAATAAAGGTTGTTAGGAGGTTAAAGATAACTATTTTATCATTAGTAAAAATTCATAAAAACGACTTATAATTGGTATATTCGCAAATAAATTCTTTTTAATCAATAAATCAATAAAATATGCATACTGTAGCAACAGATTTTGGTATAAATAAAGCACTCGAAACGCTGGGGATAAACCCCGTGAACGATGGTACCTCAACGGGTTTGAATAACTTCTCCAGCGGTGAGCAGATTTCAAGTTATTCTCCGGTAGACGGGGAGCTTATTGCCAAAATAAAAAGCACAACAAAAGCGGATTATGAAAAGGTTGTTGAAACCGCACAGGAAGCATTTAAAACTTGGCGTACCATGCCTGCGCCGCAACGTGGCGAAATTGTACGTCAGTTTAATGAAAAACTTCGCGAAAAGAAAGAAGCTCTTGGAACTTTAGTGTCCTATGAAATGGGTAAAAGTTATCAGGAAGGTCTGGGGGAAGTTCAGGAAATGATCGATATCTGCGATTTTGCCGTTGGATTATCACGTCAGCTTCATGGTTTAACCATGCATAGTGAGCGTCCGGGGCATCGCATGTACGAGCAATATCATCCCCTAGGCATCGTGGGTATTATTTCGGCATTCAACTTTCCGGTAGCTGTTTGGGCATGGAACACAGCACTGGCATGGGTTTGTGGCGATGTTTGTATCTGGAAGCCCAGTGAAAAAACACCTTTATGCGGTATTGCCTGTCAACATATTGCAGCCGAAGTTTTTGCAGAAAATAATTTACCCGAAGGCATCTCATGCTTAATAAATGGTGATTATAAAGTTGGCGAACTGATGACGCACGATAGCCTTGTGCCATTAGTTTCTGCAACCGGTTCTATCCGTATGGGTAAAATCGTAGCGCAAGCCGTGGCTGCTCGTTTAGGTAAAAGTTTACTGGAACTGGGTGGAAATAATGCCATCATTGTAACACCGGATGCTGATATTAAAATGACTGTTATCGGTGCTGTATTTGGCGCTGTTGGTACCGCCGGACAACGCTGTACCAGTACACGACGTTTGATCATTCACGAATCCATCTATGATAAAGTGAAAGACGCCATTGTAGCTGCATACAAGCAATTACGCATTGGAAATCCACTGGACGAAAACAACCATGTTGGGCCACTTATTGACAAAGATGCTGTGAAATTATATCAGGATGCCCTGAAACGTGTGGTCGCTGAAGGCGGTCAACTTGTTGTCGAAGGCGGTGTTCTTGAAGGTGAAGGTTTTGAAAGCGGGTGTTACGTAAAACCGGCTATCGCTGAAGGCCAACCTGATTTCGAGATCATTCAACACGAAACTTTTGCTCCCGTTTTATACTTGTTGAAATATTCCGGTGATGTTGAAAATGCCATTGCCATTCAGAATGGGGTGAAACAAGGTTTGTCTTCTGCAATTATGACGAATAACCTACGTGAAGCTGAGCGCTTTTTATCAGTTACCGGATCGGATTGCGGTATTGCCAATGTTAATATTGGAACCTCCGGTGCTGAAATTGGTGGTGCCTTTGGTGGCGAAAAAGAAACCGGAGGCGGACGAGAATCTGGGTCTGATGCCTGGAAAGTATATATGCGCCGTCAAACCAACACGATCAATTATACCTCCGAATTACCTTTAGCACAAGGGATCAAATTCGATTTGTAAATCGATTAAAATAATTCGAACTTTAGAACCGTTTCAATATATGAAGCGGTTTTTTTATGCTTTTGTTTTAAACCATTTCTGATAAACAAAGTCTAAGATACCATACAATTTAATCACCGCCTATGGAGCCAGAACATATTCAACACTTATATTGGCGCGCCGGATTTGGTATTTTACCCAAACCTTTAAAAGCTCTAAAAAAGAAGTCTAGAAAGGCTGTTGTAAATGCGCTTTTCCAAAACTCAGAAGCCTACGGGGCCTTACAAATTGACACTTCGGCCATTGACAGCATATTAGAAAGTCAAGGAATGCTTTCTGATGAAGAGCGTAAAAAGATCCAAGCCTATAGCCGGAAGAAATTGATGGAGCTCAATGGTGCCTGGATTAACAGACTAGGAACCTCTGAAGCCATATTAAGAGAAAAAATGACTCTTTTTTGGGCTAATATTTTCGTGTGCAAGGACAATAATGTAGTGTATATGCAGAACTACAATAACACCTTGCGAGAACATGCCTTAGGAGATTTTAGAGCCTTTGTGAATGCCATTTCTAAAGAAGCGGCCATGACAAAATACCTAAATACCAAGCAAAACAAAAAACAAAAACCCAACGAGAACTTCGCCCGCGAACTCATGGAGTTATTTACGCTTGGAGAGGGACATTATACCGAAGAGGATATAAAAGAAAGTGCCCGAGCATTTACTGGGTATGCCCATAATTTGAAAGGTGATTTTGTGTTGCGGAAATTTCAACATGATCATGGTTTAAAAACCTTTTTCGGTAAAACCGGAAATTTTTCAGGAGAAGACATTGTAGATATCATTCTGGAGAAAAAACAATGCGCCTTATTCATTTCTAAAAAAATTTATAAATACTTTGTAAACGATAGCATTAATGACAGTCATGTGAATGCCATGGCTGATGTATTTTATAAAGATTATAATATTGCCAAACTGATGCATTTTGTATTCTCTTCAGATTGGTTTTATCACAAAGGTAATATAGGAACTAAAATAAAATCTCCCATCGAATTTCTGGTTGGTATGAAACAGTTAGTGCCGATTAAATTCGATAATCCACGACAACTCATTAACCTTCAAAGACAATTAGGTCAGATTTTATTGGATCCTCCTAATGTAGCCGGTTGGAAAGGTGGCAGGAACTGGATTGACAGCAATACCATCGCGCTTCGTTTGAAATTACCTTCCATGCTGCTAAATGATGCCTATATTTCAAAAGCTGAAACGGGCGAAGAAGACACTATGATGAGCGTAAAAAAAGAGATATATAGAAAAAACTTTGGCAAACGCCTAAAAACTTCTAGTGATTGGTCGACTTTTACCAAAAATTTTGACAGTGTGGCTACGAATGACCTGCATGACTATATCTTAGCTGGTAATCTGAGCCCGGACACCAAAAAATATTTAGACCGCTTAGAAAAAATATCAAAGAAAGCTTACAGTATTCAACTGATGTCATTACCTGAATATCAAATGTGTTAATTATGGATCGAAGAAAATTTTTAAAACAATCGTCGCTCGCAAGTAGCCTGTTTTTTGTGCCCAGCTTTGTAAGAGCTTTTGAAGATGTGGCCCGTAACACCCTAGGTTATAAACGGCTGGTTATCGTACAACTTTCCGGGGGAAATGACGGACTTAATACGGTTATTCCTTATCGAAACGATGCCTATTATAAAAATCGACCGACAATAGGAATCCCCAAACAAGACGTTTTAAGGCTCACAGACGAAATCGGATTACATCCTGGCCTAACCCCTATAAAAAACTTATACGATCAAGGTCATCTATGTATCATAAACAATGTGGGGTACCCCAATCCGGTACGATCGCATTTCAGATCTATGGATATTTGGCAAACGGCTTCCGATGCCAACACCTATTCCCAAACGGGCTGGATAGGTCGATTTTTAGATGCTTACGGGAATAATCCCTACGATGCCATAGAGATCGATGATAATCTGTCTTTAGCCATGAAAGGGGAGACACTAAATGGCATTGCAACCCAAAATTCGAAAACATTATTTAATTTAACTCGAGACCCTTATTTAAAACAATTGAATGCCTTTCAGCATGACCAGCATTTAAACGAACACAACTTGGGATATCTATACAAAACCATGATCGCGGCACAGTCATCCGCTAAATATATCCATGAAACCAGTAAAACAGTTTCGGCCAGCACGGCATATCCTAAAAATGCTTTTGCCAAACAATTGAGTACTACGGCACAGTTCATCAATTCTCATTTAGAAACTCGGGTATATTATACAGCCTTAAATGGTTTTGATACCCATGCAAATCAGAAAAACACCCAACAGCGTTTGCTTAAAAATTATGGTGAAAGTATGGCGGTTTTTGTAGAAGATTTAAAAGCAAATAATACTTTTAAAGACACCTTGATTCTTACATTTTCTGAGTTCGGGCGCCGCGTAAAACAAAATAGCAGTAATGGCACAGACCACGGAACCGCGAACAACGTGTTTATTATTGGAGACCAACTGAAAAAACAAGGCGCGTTTAACCTTGGTCCTGATCTAATGGATTTGGATGATAATGGTGACCTAAAGTTTGAAATTGATTTCAGACGTATTTACGCTACGGTACTTAATAAATGGTTGGCTGTAAATGATTCGAAGGTATTGGCTAAATCGTTCGAGCCCCTAGATTTCATTTAGTAATATAAATTGAAAAAAACCTTGTCTTCACATCAAGAGTAACGAAAAACAAGGTTTATATCTAGAAAAGATTAATAGCATGTCAAAAATACTAATTTTTTGAATTTGAAAAAAAAATTAAGGTTAATTTTAGGTTAACAAATAATTATCAACTGTATTTTACTTTCCTAAGAACTCTGGCGGCCTCCTGGTACAGGTGATACATCTCCTCGCTATAATTTTTAAGGTAATGTTTGGCTTCATTTAGCTTATCAATAGCCTCATGAAATAAATTGAAATAACAAATGAGATAAGTCACAGGTAAATTTCTGAGATCACCCTTTTCCTGATCCGTTAAAATCAGCCCTTTTTTTAGTTTATGCAATAAGGCATTGTTAGCATTATACACATGATGAAGCACTTTTTTATCATATTGTGGAGGTTCAAACAGTAGTTTTGTTTCAATATGATATTGGGCATTATCTTCAAATTGAATGATGGTTTCTTCCAATTTGTAATATTTATCTCTATTCTGAAAACCCAGATTCACATATTCTACGATCTTAAAACTATCGTTATCGTGGGTAATGGACACTTCATCCAAAGAGGAAAAAAATAATCGGACTTGCTCGTTGATCAATTCAATATCCACGCGTGAATAAAAAACTTCTCCTTTAACCTCTTTTTTCAATCCGGCCCAGCACACCACAAAATATTCTTTGAAGACCTTGTACCTGGCATTGAAATCCTGACGCTTTTTCATAAAATCAAAAACACCATTAAGGGTGTGCTCAATGTTATTTTGGGCATTATTTTCAATCGCAGCTACAATTCCGGAGTTGATATCTTTAATTTCAATATCGAATACTTTAGGCATACTCATACTTCCATCCCGAAAAAACACGGAGCCCCCGTAATACTTCCAGATATTCTTTCGTAAGGCCGTTAATTTATCTATAGGCCGAATAGTAACAAGACCCACGACCTTCGCTTCCGGCAAATGCGGAAATGGAATGTTCTCGTACTGAACGATAGGCGGATTGGTGAGATAGGCATTAATGAGGTTTTGGATCTTACTATCATCAAAAAAATCAACACCAACAATACTATTATCTTCATCCTCGACACCAATTACGATGTACGAATTGTTTTTTGGATTACTATTGGAAAGCGCACAAATATGCTTTAAAAACTTCGCCTTCCCTTCCTTATGACTAATATCGATCTTTCGTTTTTTGTCATAAAAACTATTCTCGTCATTATGAGCTAACAAATGTTTTATAAGTAAGCGTTTATTAATCATAATTTATGGGGTTACTTCCTAAAAGTATTAAGACTCTTTTTTAACGGTAACACTATTCGCCTGAGCGGTACAGAACATTAAAACATCGGCAATATTCACATGCGGTGGTCTGGACACGGCAAAATAGATGACATCTGCAACATCTTCAGCCTGTAAGGCTTTAAAACCGGTATAAACCGTATCGGCGATTTCATCGCCTTTAAATCGTACCTTTGAAAATTCTGTTTCCACCAATCCGGGATTTATGGCACCAACACGAATTCCAAACGGATTCAGATCGATGCGCATACCTTCAGTTATTGCTAAAACGGCATGTTTACTGGCACAGTATACATTCCCTTTCGGGTAGACCTCTGTCCCTGCTGATGATCCAATATTTATTATGTGTCCTGATTTACGTTCTGTCATTTTTGGAATTACCGCTTTGCTCACGTACAAAAGGCCTTTCACATTAATATCCATCATGGCATCCCAGTCATCCACATTACCTTCATGAATAGGATCCAGGCCATGGGCATTCCCCGCATTATTTATTAAAATGTCAATCGTTTTAAAAGCTTCGGGTAAACTAGCAATAGCATCAAAAGTGGCTTGCTTGTCGCGTACATCAAAATTTGAAATATGAACCTCGGTTTGTTTTTCCAGATCAGTTTTCAAAGTCTTTAAACGCTCCAAGCGGCGTCCGCAAAGAATTAAACGTATGTTGTGTTTAGCAAATTCATAAGCGGTTGCTTCTCCTATGCCGCTTGTGGCTCCTGTTATGAGCGCTGTTTTTTTCATATTAAAAAATTATTTAAATTGATTTTCTTTTGAATTGAAGGAAACCAAAACAAAGGAGCTGTTGGAAAAGATCTTCCTGAATCAAAACCTTCTCATCATTACACGATGTCCAGTTCGATCTTGTTAAAGATAACGCCATTTAAATTAATCTGTAACTCCCTTATTTCAAACATACTTCAGCTGATTTTCGTCGCTATTATAATCCTTTAATCGATAGGGTTTGCAGTTGATGTCCTTTTTTTTGCACTTGGTGTATAAAAATACTTAAAAGCAGATAAAAATCGTATTATTGAGCATAAATTGTTTTCGGATACCTACCTAACCTTATCCGAAAAACCAATAAATTAATTTCTTTTTCACCGAAACATCTAAAACCGGTCTGAGTACCGTATATAATATTAAGTAACATTATAAAATTCTACCCTTATGAGATTTTTTAAACATTTTAAACTAATTATCCCAATACTATTTTTATCCTTTTTGGTGTCTTGTAACAAAGACAATTCAGCCGATATGGCCAAAGGCGATCCAACGATTACCATTCGTTTGGTTGATGCTCCCGGCGATTACGATGCTGTAAACATTGACATTCAGGATGTCATGATAAAAATGGACGACGACAGTGATGACGAATCCGGATGGATGTCGCTGGATGTTAATCCTGAAACTGTAAATCTATTGGATTTTACAGGAGGATTTAATAAAGTTCTTGTAGAAAGATTTCCTATTCCTGTAGGAACCTTAAGTCAAATGCGTCTTGTACTAGGTGATGGAAACACCATCGAAATGAGAAACGACAATGATGAACCTATGACTTATGACCTGAAAACACCAAGCGCCCAACAATCAGGTCTTAAGTTAAAGGTTGATGCAGAAATTGAACAGGGCTTTACTTACGATTTTGTCATCGACTTTGATGTTGAAAAATCAATTGTACATGCCGGTAATTCAGAAAATATTATTTTAAAACCCGTACTTTATGTAAGTGCTGAGGCAAGTTCCGGTATCATTGAAGGTACTGTATTGCCAGCTGATGAGCCTGCAATGGCTTCTGTACTTGTTGATGATATGGGTAATGATGACCCTTCTGATGATTTCGTAATCTCAGCGTACACAGACGAAAATGGTGCATTTGCCCTATGGGGTGTGCCCGCTGGAACGTATGAAGTTATGGTAACTCCAACGAACGAGGAAACAGATTATGTTGGCGGAAGTGCTTTAGATGTTATGGTGACTAATGGTGAAATTACCGTTATTGCCGAGCCTATTGAAATGATGTTGAAACCTGCTACCGTAAGTGGAACCGTTTCTGGATTAGGTGATGGTGAGAAAGCTACCGTAAGCATCAATGATGCCGATAACACATCTGTAGAAACAGGTGATGCCGGTGCCTATGAAATAACTGGTATCGCTCCTGGTGACTATGTAGTGACTATCAGTGCCACGGGTTATGTGACTCAGGAATTCAACGTAACACTTGATCCTGACGAAACAGAAACTGTAGATGCTACTCTGGTTGCTGAATAATTAGTAACAAACAATTTCAAATAAAAAAGAGCAATGCCTGTAAGGTGTTGCTCTTTTTTATTTTCTTAATAATAATGCGGTAAGCCCTTATATTTTAACCAATTATTAACAGGTATTAATGAAAAATTTTAACAATTTGCACTGGCTTAAAAAGCACAATATCCACTGCTATTATTAAAAACAAAATATAATGGAAGATACAAGTACAATTGATATCAAAACAATCAACGAAAAAATCGAAAAAGAAAGTGCTTTTGTTGATCTACTGATGCTGGAGATGAATAAAGTTATCGTTGGACAAAAAGACATGGTCGAACGCCTGCTTATAGGCTTATTTGGGCAAGGCCACATTTTGCTGGAAGGTGTTCCTGGGTTAGCAAAAACACTCGCTATTAACACCCTGTCCAAAGCGGTTCACGGCTCCTTCAGCAGAATCCAATTTACACCAGATTTATTACCTGCCGACGTTACAGGTACGCTGATATATAACATGAAGGTAAATGATTTTTCCATTAAAAAAGGGCCTATTTTCGCCAACTTTGTTTTGGCAGATGAGATCAATAGAGCGCCGGCCAAAGTGCAATCGGCTTTGCTTGAAGCTATGCAGGAAAAGCAAGTAACTATCGGTGATGAAACCTTCACTTTGGACCGTCCATTTTTAGTAATGGCCACTCAAAACCCGGTAGAACAAGAAGGAACTTATCCATTGCCTGAAGCTCAGGTAGACCGTTTTATGTTGAAAACTGTTATTGATTATCCTAAGATCAATGAGGAACAACTCATCATGCGAGCGAATATGAAAGGGGCTTGGGAAAAAGTAAATCCCGTGGTTTCATTAGAGCAGATCTTAAAGGCCCAACAAGTAGTTCGAGAAGTTTACATGGATGAAAAGATTGAAAAATATATTTTGGATATCATCTTCGCGACGCGATATCCTGAAAAATACAAACTTGCCGACATAAAACCATTGATTTCTTTCGGTGCATCACCTCGTGGTAGTATCAATTTAGCAACAGCTGCCAAATGTTATGCCTTTATAAAGCGTCGTGGTTATGTGATCCCTGAAGACGTTCGTGCCGTTGTCCATGATGTTTTAAGACACAGAATTGGAATTACCTATGAGGCTGAAGCCGAAAATGTAACCTCTGTAGACCTCATCAACAAAATTGTGAACGAAATTGAAGTACCTTAAACATTGTCATTTCCAATTAGGAAAACCTTATTAAAACAAGTTAATTTGATAGAAGGCGCTAAAACAGCGGTATGACAAAGGACTAAAATGGATACTAAAGAATTACTTAAAAAAGTACGCAAAATAGAGATCAAGACACGGCGCTTGTCTGATCATATTTTTGGAGGTGAATACCATTCCACCTTCAAAGGCCGCGGTATGACCTTTAGTGAAGTCCGGCAATATAATTTTGGTGATGACGTCCGCAATATCGATTGGAATGTTACCGCACGCTACCATGAACCTTTTGTTAAGGTTTTTGAAGAAGAGCGTGAACTTACTATGATGCTCATGGTGGATGTTTCCGGCTCAGAACTATTTGGTACCGAACAGCAGTTTAAAAATGATGTGATCACAGAAATTGCTGCTACTTTGGCTTTTTCAGCCACACAAAATAATGATAAGATTGGCTTGATCTTGTTCTCCGATAAGATCGAATTATATATTCCTCCCAAAAAAGGACGCTCCCACGTGCTTCGGATCATTCGAGAACTTCTGGAATTTAAGCCTGAAAGCAAGGAGACCAATTTGGCCGAAGCTTTAAAGTTCATGCAAAATGTGATGAAGAAGAAAGCCATTGTTTTCATACTTTCCGATTTTATATCCGATGATTATCAACACACCATGAAAATTGTTTCAGGGAAACACGATGTTACCGGAATTCGGGTGTTTGATAAACGTGAGGAAAGTATTCCGAATATTGGTGTCGTACAAATGCAAGATGAAGAAACCGGAGAGTCTATGCTGGTTAATACAAGCTCTAAGAGTGTGCGTCGTGATTATCAAAAATTTTATTTCGATAAAGTAGACTATTTCAAGGATAGTTTTGCCAAATCAGGTGCCGGAACCATTGATTGTCGGGTGGATGAAAGCTATGTAAAAAAACTATTAGGTTATTTTAAAAGACGGGCATAAGAATATGAGAACAGATGGTTTTAACGCATTTAACAGCAACATACTTTTAGGGCATACATGCAAGGTATGGTCACATAAGGCGTTCCTGATATTGTTTTTATTTTCCTGTTTCATAGGCACATCTCAAGAGCAAGTTGCTGCTACTATCGATTCTACCACAATTAAAATCGGACAGCAAATAAATTATAATATTTCTGTAAAAACCGATAGTACCAAATTGGTGGTTTTCCCGGAAGGAAAATCTTTTTCTCCTTTGGAGATTATCAGTTCCTACCCAATCGATACACTACAAAATAATGACACCTATCGTCTCGTAAAGAAATATGGTCTAACGCAGTTCGATTCCGGACAATATACCATCCCCAGACAAAAGGTACTAGTAGGTGATAAAACCTTTTACACCGACTCACTTCAGGTCATGGTAAATACGATAGCTGTAGACACTACAAAGCAGGGTCTATACGATATTAAACCTATTATAGAAGTTGAAAAGGCCGCGAGTAATTGGTGGAAATATGCGCTTATCATTTTGTTGATTTTAGCAATCGCTGCATTCTTGGTTTATTGGTTCATATGGCGAAAAAAACCCATGACAGAAAAAGAAATTGCCCTGTTACCGCCTTACGACCGCGCAAAATTAGCTTTGAAAAAACTAGATGAAAGTCCTTATCTCGAACAACAAAACCTAAAGGATTATTATTCTGAGCTCACTTTTATCATAAGAAAATATCTGGATGAAAAAGTATACGATCGGGCCCTGGAAAGTACCACAGGAGAGTTAATCGATCGCTTGAATCTTTTAAAGGATGGTAATAGATTTGGTATCAGTAACGAGGACATTGAGAACTTGGAAAGGATCTTGAGACGTGCCGACTTAGTGAAATTTGCAAAATCTGCGCCTGACATCGAATTGGCCAAGCTAGACCGTGAAACCATCGATGCTGAGATCGATCATGTTAAAGAAGCCTTACCGGAACCCACTGAGGAAGAAAAACTTTTGGACGAACAATACCGGAAAGCATTAGCCCGTAAAAAGAAACGTAGAAAAATTATTCTAACCGTTATTTCGGGTATAGCCTTACTATCAGCTATTTATGTTGGATTTTCTTTAAAGTATGGTTTCGTTTATGTAAAAGACACCATTATTGGCCATGAAAGTAAAGAACTTCTGGAAGGAACATGGGTAACCAGTGAATACGGTGCACCACCAATTACCATCAGTACTCCAAAAGTCTTAGGTCGAGAACAAATACCAATGCCAAAGGCGTTTCAGGGAAAAATGAAAGTGAACACTTTCGGTTATGAAAATCTTGGCCGCTTAAGTATTGTTTTATCAAATGTTGTTCTTGAGCAACCACAAGATAGTTTAGACTTAAATAATGTCATTAACGGCACATTAAAAACCCTGGAAGCGAAAGGTGCTCAAAATATTATTACTAAAACAGAAAAGTTTACCACACCAAATGGCGCTGAAGGTATAAAGACTTTTGGCTCCTTAGAATTCCCTATTGGTGAAAGCGATGACCTCAGATCTGGTAAATACGCCTTGCTCACCTTTACCAGTGAGAACCGTGTGATCCAGCAGATCTTGATGACCTGGAGGAATGATGATGTCTATCTGGATGATATTGCCCAGCGTGTTATTAATGCCGTCGAACTCGTAAAAGCCAAAGAAGAATGATTGGGAATTTAGAATTTAATAATACCGAGTTTTTCTGGTTGCTATTACTGCTTCCATTGGTCATTTTGTGGTACGTTTTAAAAAACAAAAAACAAACCGCAGAACTCAGAATATCCAGTATAAAAGGTTTTAAAACCGGAAAATCAGTCGTGCCTAAATTAAAACACGGTCTTTTTATTTTGCGTTTACTGGCACTTGCCTTGCTTATTGTGGCTTTGGCCAGACCACAATCGGTTGATGTTTCAACAAAAACAAAAACTACACGAGGTATCGACATCGTAATGGCCATTGATGTTTCGGCCAGTATGCTTGCTAAAGATCTATTGCCAAACAGGCTTGAAGCCTTAAAGAACGTGGCCTCTGAATTCATAAAAGAGCGTCCTAACGACCGTATTGGGCTAGTGGAATATGCCGGTGAGGCTTATACGAAAACACCGATCACTAGTGACAAGGCCATTGTACTTCGATCGTTGGATGACATCAAATATAATACGATAATTGAGGGCGGTACCGCCATCGGAATGGGGTTGGCGACGTCCGTAAATCGTTTAAAAGACAGCAAAGCTAAAAGTAAGGTGATCATTCTCCTTACAGATGGTGTAAATAATTCTGGATTTATCGATCCTAAAATTGCCAGCGAACTTGCACAGGAATACGGTGTTAAAGTGTATACTATAGGTATTGGAACCAATGGAATGGCACTCTCACCTGTAGCTATTGACAGCCGGACAGGGCGTTTTCAGTATGGTCGTGTGAAAGTTGAAATTGATGAAGCCTTATTGAAAGATATTGCTAATACGACTGGCGGGCGTTATTTTAGAGCTACCAATAATCAAAAATTAGAAGAAATATACGGCGAGATAAATAAGCTGGAAAAAACAGAAGTTGAAGAATTTAAGTATTCTAATTACGACGAATTATTCCGGCCTTTGGTAATCATTGCCGGGTTATTATTATTATTAGAATTACTATTACGAAACACCATTTTTAAAAGTTTCGTTTAAAAAGACCCGCAAAAGAAAATAAGTCATGCAGTTAGATGAAAAAATATGGTTTTGGACTTTTGGGATTATTCCGGTGATCCTGCTTATTTTCTTTGTGGCTCAATTATGGAAATTAAGAGCGCAAAAGAAATTTGCAGATAAAGAATTGCTGAACCGTTTAAGTCCGAATAAATCTTTCTTCAAATCGATTATAAAAATCCTTTTGTTATGTCTCGCTTTTGCAAGCCTGACCATGGCCCTGGTAAATCCTAAAATAGGCACCAAACTGGAAACGGTAAAACGCGAAGGTGTTGATATTGTATTTGCAGTTGATGTTTCTAAAAGTATGTTAGCTGAAGATGTTGCCCCAAACCGTTTAGAAAAGTCAAAACAACTGGTAACACAAATTATAAATAATCTGGCGAGCGACCGGGTGGGAATTATCGCTTATGCAGGAACGGCGTTCCCACAATTGCCTATTACCACGGATTATGCTGCGGCAAAAATGTTTTTGAACAACATGAACACCGATATGCTATCCTCGCAGGGAACGGCCATCGACGAAGCTATTAAACTGGCTGCAACCTATTTTGATGATGAGAGCCAGACCAATAAAGTCTTAATCATCATTTCCGATGGTGAAGATCACAGTCAGGAAGCGGTAGAAATGGCCAGACAGGTAAATCAGGATGCCGATATCCGTATTTTTACAATTGGTGTAGGAACCCTAAAAGGTGGGCCGATCCCTATCAAACAGAACGGGGTTGTTTTGAACTATAAGAAGGACCAAAAAGGCGAAACGGTCATTACACGCCTTAATGAAGAAACGCTAAAAGGCATTACAGATAAAGCTGAGGGAATTTATATCGACGGAAAGCTTACCAGTAATGTGGTAGATAAAATAAAGGAGGTTTTGAATCAAATGGATAAAACAGAGTTCGAATCGACGCAATTTGCCGATTTTAAAGACCAGTTTCAGTGGTTTATCGGATTTGCCATTTTCTTTTTACTCTTAGATATTTTATTCCTGGAACGCAAAACAGCTTGGGTTAAAAAATTGAATTTATTTAATGAAAATTAAATCTTGTATTTGGCTTAAAGCCTAGTTTTTATGGGATATTTTATAAAATTTTTAACGGATAATACTGGTGATGTTTTCTATATTAGAAAAACACAATTGAATATGATGCGCTATAGTTTAGTTTTATTATTAATGAGTTTTGCTCTTGTGTCCTATTCACAGGAGGATGCAAAAGCTTTGTCTGAAGCCGAGATCAAAGCCCTAAAAAATGCCAGGCAATTGGTGTATGAGGGAAATTCTCTTTTAAATAATGACGAGTTCACCAAAGCTGAAATGGAATACAGAAAAGCCATTTCGGAACAATCCAGTAATGTAGCCGGCTTATATAATCTGGGAAATTCCTATTACAAAAACGGCTTGTATGATGAAGCTCTTTTAAGACAACAAGAGGCTCTTAAACATGCCGAGACCAAGGCTGAAAAACACATGGCCTATCATAATATCGGCAATATTTTGATGAAGAATAAAAAATGTAAAGAAGCGGTTGGTGCCTACAAGGATGCCCTTAGAAACGACCCTACCGATGATGAAACGCGTTACAACTTGGTTTTAGCTCAAGACTGTGCAAAAAAGCAGGAAAATCAAAATAAAGACGATAAGAACAAGGATAAGAAAGACCAGGATAAGGACAACAAGGACCAAGATAAGGATAAGGACCAACAGGATCAGAAAGACCAGAACAAGGATCAAAACGATCAAAATAAAGATCAGAAAGATCAAGACAAGAAAGATCAGGATAAAGAAAATAAAGAGGACGAAGGCAAGCCTAAGGATGATAAAAAAGATGAGGGTAAAGGCGATCAGGACGAAAAAAACCAACAACCACCAAAGCCAAGACAAGGGCAATTATCTCCTCAGCAAATTAAAAACTTGTTAGAGGCAATGAATAATCAAGAACAAAAGGTTCAGAAAAAAATGAATGCTGAAAAACAAAAAGGCATTAAAGTAAAAACGGATAAAGACTGGTAAAATAACATGCTACCATAAGAGTTTTAACAAAAAAATGACCCCACTTAAACACATACTTATCATTCTACTAGTTCTTACAACCGGATTGGCATCCGGGCAGGTAGAATTTAAGGCTAATGTAAGTAAAACGACGCTTGGTATAAACGAACGTTTGCGCATTGACTTTGAAATGAACAAAGATGGTGATAATTTTAATCCGCCGGATTTTTCAAATTTTGAAGCTGTTGGCCCACAACAATCGGTAAGCAATTCCTGGATCAATGGTGTGCGTACTTTCAAGAAAACCTATACCTATTTTTTAACACCAATTGAACGCGGGACATTTACCATTGGTCAGGCTACCATAACCATTGATGGTCAAGTGTATAAAACGATTCCACAACAAATTACCGTAACTGCAGCCGTTGATAAACCTAAAGATCCCAATGACCCTAATTACGTAGCTTCTGAAAATATTCATTTGATCGCTGAAGTTTCCAAAACCAATCCGTATCTGAATGAGGCTATAACCGTCATCTATAAATTATACGTTTCACCACGTGTTCAAGTGGATACATGGAACGAAAAAGATTCTCCGCGCTATAATGATTTCTGGAGTCAGAACATCGATACTCAAAATCAACAGGTTCAAACCGAAATGTTCAAAGGCGAAAATTACCGCTCTTTGATACTTAAGAAAACGGTTCTCTATCCACAGAAAACAGGAAAATTAAACATTGAACCCTTAGTGCTCGATATGGCTTTACGCGTGCCAACAAATCGCCGGGATATTTTTGGAAACTACTTGCTTACCCGTGTTAATCGCACCATTACTGCAGGAAATAAAACCATAGATGTAAAACCTCTGCCCCAGAATGGAAAACCGGCTGATTTTACGGGTGCCGTTGGAGACTTCAATTTTAATATCAGCACTTCTAAAAAACGTTTAAATGCCTCGGAATCTCTTCAAATAAAAGTTGAGGTGCAAGGGAACGGAAATCTAAAATTATTCAAGCTTCCTAAAGTGTCTTTACCGAGTTCATTAGAAGTTTACGAGCCTGAACATCAGGAAAATATTACTACTAATTTAAATGGGATGCGCGGCAATGTAACAGATACCTACACGGTAGTACCACAATACAAAGGCAAGTACCCCATACCAAGTATTTCTTTTTCATACTTCGATCTAACAACACAAACCTACAAGCGTTTGTCTTCGGATGAAATCATTATTGATGTTGAAGAAGGTCCGTTGAACACTGCTGATGCCAATGCCCAAAACGCTCTAAGAAGCGGTACCAAACAGCCCATTACCCTAAATAAAGATCAGTTCGTCTTCATTAAAACGAAAACGGATCTGGTTAGTAAAACAGAAAGCTCCTTTTTCAAAACTCGTTTGTTTTGGCTTTTATTACTATTGCCATTTTTAGCGATCCCTATTGCTATTTTGATCATGCGTAATAAAGCGATACGCGATGCCGATGTGCGCGGAAACCGTATCAGAAAAGCCGATAAATTGTCGAAAAAATATTTAAGCGCTGCCAAAAAATCTTTGGGTAAAAAAGAGGCATTTTACATTGCTCTGGAAAAGGCTGTACACAACTATTTAAAAGCACGGATCCATATTGAAACTAGTGATTTAAGTAAAGATAAGATTAGTGAACTATTGCGCGAGCGTCAGGTCGAGCCTGATGTAATAAAAGATTTTCTGAGCATTGTAGAAAGTTGTGATCTGGCAAGATATACACCGATGACAAATGTCACCATGCAGGAAGATTATGAAAAAGCTTCGAAAACCATTTCTTTAATAGATAAACAAGCCCGTTAAAATGAAACAGTTTTTTTTCTTTATAACGATTCTCTGCAGCTTACAACTTCTGGGGCAAAGTAATACGGCGCTTTTTAATGAAGCCAACGAGCTTTACAATAAAGGTAAATATGCTGAAGCTATTGATAAGTACAGGGCTATTTTAGATCATGATGTGCATTCTTCAGAGTTGTACTTTAATCTGGCTAACGCCAATTACAAGCTCAATAATATTGCCCCGAGTATTTATTATTATGAGAAGGCCTTGCAATTAGACCCAAATGACGAAGACATTAAGAACAATCTGGCTTTTGCTCAAAATATGACCATTGATGCTATCGACAACATCCCCGAGGTAGGTCTGAATAAATTTATAAATAATACGGTGCGTTTGTATCATACAGACATCTGGGCCTATATTAGTGTGGTAGGAGTAATTTGTTTTGTAATGCTGTTTTTAATGTATCACTTCTCTTATGAAACCCGCAAAAAACGGACAGCATTCGTGTTTAGTTTGGTAGCAATCAGCATCGCCGTGCTGTCATTATCCTCGGCTTTTTACCGTAATGCACTGAACAAAAAAGACCGTCCGGCTATTGTATTTGCAAAGGAAAGCAAAGTAAAAAGCGAACCTAATGTGCGCAGCGAAGAGTCTTTCAGACTACATGAAGGCACTAAATTACAAGTGATTGACACGATTGGAAACTGGTCTGAAATAAAGTTAGCCGACGGTAAAACAGGTTGGATCTCAAATCAGGACATCAAAATGTTGAAACCCTAAACCTGAAAATGTTCTTTTTTTCTTTAGGGTATTCGCTTAATGCGGAACACTTATTTTTTTTGTCATTAATTTCTTCCTATTTTTAAAAGATTCTAATCGAAAAAAACAAATCTGTCGTTGTATTATTTACTAATTTTACAACCTAAATTTTTATACCAAGCATGGGAAACTACAAAATTGCCGTTATACAATTAAACCTTAATGATACCCCAAAAAACAATTTGGAGAAATGTACCAATTGGGTGAAAAAGGCGGCTAAAGAAGGCGCTGAGGTTATTTGCCTTCCCGAATTGTATAGCAGCCACTATTTCTGCCAGAGTGAAGATGTAGACAATTTTGACTTTGCTGAACCTTTATACAGTACCTCATTTAAAGCCTTCAGTGCTTTGGCCAAAGAACTGGGTGTGGTTATCATTGTGCCCTTTTTTGAAAAGCGCATGGCAGGTATTTATCATAACAGTGCCTATATCATAGATACTGATGGTACGGAAGCCGGACTGTATCGTAAAATGCATATTCCGGACGATCCCCATTTTTATGAAAAATTCTATTTTACACCAGGTGATCTCGGATTCCAATCTATAAAAACTAAAAAAGGTAATGTGGGTACGCTTATTTGTTGGGATCAGTGGTATCCTGAAGCCGCACGCCTTACTGCCTTGAAAGGGGCAGAAGTTTTATTTTATCCAACCGCAATCGGTTGGCATCCTGGTGAAAAAGAACAATACGGTGCCAATCAATATGGCGCCTGGATGAATGTCATGAAGGGTCATGCCGTAGCTAACGGGATATTTGTAGCTGCTGCGAATCGTATCGGACTGGAAAAATATTTACCCAATACTGATGGCATCGAATTTTGGGGTGCCTCCTTTATTGTGGGCCCTCAAGGTGAAATTCTAGCCCAGGCATCTCATGATAAAGAAGAGATTCTTATCGCTGAGGTCGATCTGGACCTTCAGGAAAATGTTCGCCAAAACTGGCCGTTTTTCAGAGACCGCCGAATTGATGCTTTTGGAGATCTTACTAAAAGAGCTTTAGACTGATGAGACGATTTCCAGCAGAGTGGGAACCCCAACAAGGTATCCTTTTGTGTTTTCCGCACAACGGAAAAGATTGGCCGGGTAAGTATCAGGCCGTCCAATGGGCCTTTGTGGAATTCATTAAAAAAGTAACTACTTATGAAGCCCTATTTTTAGTCGTTGCAGACCATGCTCAAGAAACAAAGGTGCGACATATGCTGGAACGTGCACATGTTAACCTCAAGCAAATTACCTTTATAATTCAAAAAACCAACCGCAGCTGGATGCGAGATTCCGGTCCCATTATCGTAAAAAATGGCACAAAAAAGGAAGCACTGAATTTCAATTTTAATGGCTGGGCAAAATATAATAACTACACATTAGACAAGCATGTCCCGGGAAAGTTGGCCGAGGTTCTTGGGGTTCCATTGACTCAGGCAAAATATAAAGGGAAGCCGGTAGTACTCGAGGGTGGCGCAATTGATGTTAATGGTAAAGGCACCTTATTAACGTCTGAAGAATGCCTGCTTCACCCTTCTATTCAAGTGCGAAATCCAGGGTTCTCTAAAGCGGATTACGAAGCTGTTTTCCATGACTATTTGGGAATTACCAATACCATTTGGCTGGGTGACGGCATTCGGGGAGACGATACACATGGCCATATTGATGATCTGTGTCGTTTTGTGAATGAAGACACTATTGTTACTGTAATCGAATCGGATAAAAATCATCCGAACTACGCCGCATTGCAGGATAATTTAAAACGCTTACAGAACGCTACGTTACAGGATGGTAAAAAACCTAACATTGTAAGCTTACCAATGCCGGGCGATATTTTATTCGAATCGGTTAATCTTCCCGCCAGTTATGCCAATTTTCTGATCTTAAATAATTGTGTCCTTGTACCTACCTTTAATGATCGGAATGACAGGGTCGCCCTGCAAATTTTAGCCGACTGTTTCCCAAACCGTGAGATTATTGGCATAAGTGCCATTGATATTATATGGGGATTTGGGACCTTACATTGTTTAAGTCAGCAGATCCCGAAATAAAAAAATCACTTTTTGTACTGCCATGAAAAGGATGATCTTGGGGAGGCGGACCTTATATATATATCGAAATAAAGCACTGATTTAGACGGATTTTCAGTGAAGAAGGCTCAAGGCTTAAAAAATAGTCTTATATTTGAGGTTCAAATTTTTTTGTAGTGACCAAATCAGTTATTTCCATTTTTTTAGGTTCTTTATTCGTGTTGTTTTTAACAGCACCAACTGTGGTATTGGTCGTAGACAAGAATGCAGATGTTTCTATTTTCTATAATAATGCTGCTCCTGAAGAAGAGGAAAAGCAAGGGGTAAGTAATGATACGGAAGTTCTCTACTATAAAACCACACATCCCAATACCTTTAATGAATCTTGGAGCGCTGAAAATGATTTAGAATACTTTTTTAAGAATTATAAGAAACCTCATCTGAATCTTATTTCTCCCCCTCCAGAATCTTATATTTCATAAACCAATCTTAAAAAGACTTGTAAAAGTCTACCTTTTATATCAACAACCAGCACCTGATTCCAACTTTTCGGGTGTAAAAACTATTTGAATATGTTCAAAACAATTAAAAATGATTTACCGGCTAGTATAGTCGTATTTTTCGTGGCATTACCTTTATGTTTAGGTATTGCATTGGCCAGTGGGGCACCCCTATTTTCCGGATTAATTGCGGGTATTATTGGGGGTATCGTAGTGGGTAGCCTAAGTGGCTCCAAGGTTGGTGTAAGTGGCCCTGCTGCTGGTTTGGCCGCCATTGTACTAACGGCAATAGGGAGCTTAGGCGGATATCAAAACTTTTTAGTAGCCGTTGTTTTAGGTGGTGTAATCCAGTTGATCTTTGGTATTTTAAAAGCGGGGATTATAGGATATTATTTCCCTTCATCAGTGATCAAAGGAATGCTTACCGGTATTGGTATCATCATCATCCTAAAGCAAATTCCGCATTTCTTTGGCTACGACGCCACACCCGAGGGCAGTTTTTCCTTTTTTGAAGTGGATGGTCAAAATACCTTTTCCGATCTTATTAATACCTTAAAATATATTACACCGGGATCAGCTATTGTTGGTATTGTTTCTCTAGGCGTTTTAATTCTTTGGGAAAAAGTACTCACTAAAAAAGCCAAAATATTCCAACTTATTCAGGGCCCATTAGTCGTTGTTGTTATTGGCGTTGTATTTTTTAATTTAACGAAAGACAGTGAGATTTGGGGTATTGCACAAACACACCTGGTAAGTGTACCTGTTCCTGACGACGCTGGTTCTTTCCTCGCACAGTTCAGCTTTCCTAACTTTAGTGTCATTACCAACCCTGATGTTTGGATAGTCGCCTTTACAGTAGCTTTAGTAGCGAGTTTGGAAACCCTGTTATGTGTTGAGGCGACAGATCGTTTGGATCCTCATAAAAACGTAACACCGACCAACCGAGAGCTTTTAGCACAAGGTACCGGGAATATCATTTCCGGACTCATAGGAGGTTTACCAATTACACAGGTAATTGTTCGTAGTTCTGCCAACATCCAATCTGGTGGTGTCTCTAAAATGTCGGCTATAATTCATGGTTTCTTTTTGTTGATTTCCGTCATTTTAATCCCGAGATTGTTGAACATGATCCCGCTATCTGTTTTAGCAGCGATCTTACTTGTTGTAGGTTATAAACTAGCCAAACCAGGGCTCTTCAAAAAAATGTACAATTTGGGCTGGAAACAATGGATCCCATTCATCGTAACTATTTTAGGTATTGTATTTATTGATCTACTTTGGGGTATAGGCCTTGGTCTTGCCGTAGGTATCGTAGTTATTTTATTGAAAAGTTATCAGAACTCACACTTCTTGCATATTGAAGATAAGAGTAACGGTAAGCACAAAATAAAAATGACTCTGGCCGAAGAAGTAACTTTCTTTAACAAAGGAGCTATCATTAAAGAATTGGAAGGTTTACCTAGAGACACTTATTTGGAAATCAATGTGCTCAATACACGATATTTAGATAATGATATTGTTGAAATTCTTGAAGATTTCGCATTTAAAGCCAAGGAACGCCATATTGATATTAAATTAGTGTCGAAGCGTGGTATTGTAGAAAACCCGGATAGTTTTATCGAATTTTTCGAGCAAAGGCCTAAATCTGATCTAAGTTTAAGTTGATCCACTATGAAAAAAGACGTATATAACATTTTACTCCTCTCCGATTTAAGTGAATCAGGGGAGGCTGCTTTGAAAAGCACTGTGGCAATGGCCAAAATAATTAAGGCTGATATTCACTTGTTCTTTGTTCAGAAACCTATTGATATTATTGAAAAAGAAAATCAATTATCTGCACAAAGAACAATAAATGAAACTCATTTTACTACCAAAAAGGAAATCGAAAATTTTATCGCGCCTTATATTAAGAATTATGGTGTGGTGATTGATTATTCCTTTTCGTATGGTAATGTGAAAAATGAAATTAAGGAGACGATACAAAACCAAAATCCGGATATCATTATATTAGGAAAAAGAAAATCGAAGCTTTTTAGTTTTGTTGGTGATAATCTGGCAAGTTTTGTTCTAAAAACCTATAATGGTCCTGTGGTTATTGCTTCAGGTACTTATGGTCTGGAACCGGATGTTGCTATTTCTTTAGGCGCTCTAAATAGTAGTTTGGAAACCACGAGAAATTCTGAATTTATAGAGGCTTTGGTCAAAAACAGTAAAAGGCCTTTAAAATTATTTCGGGTATCTCAGCCGTCAACAACATCTGGAGCAGTAAACTCGCTTGATGAAAAAGAAACCGTAGAATTTGTTTTTGAAAAAGGTTCCAATACCTTAGATTCCTTGAATAAATATTTGTCGATAAACAAAATTAATCTTTTGTACATTGACAGAGGTCAGGGTAATAAAAACTTAAGAACTATTAATAAAGGAATTAAAAGTGTTATAAACAAAATGGATATTTCGCTTTTAGTTTCAAGTTATCAATAACATTAAACCAAACTTATAAGACATTATGAAAGCACATACAAGAGAAACCCAGGCAACGATGACGCCAGAAAAATCCTTGCGATTTTTAAAAGAAGGAAATGAAAGGTTTCAACAAAATTTAAAGGCTAATAGAAATTTATTAGAGCAGGTTAACGATACGAGTGAAGGTCAGTTTCCGTTTGCCACGATCCTTAGTTGTATTGATTCACGTGTTTCAGCGGAACTCGTTTTCGATCAGGGATTAGGGGATATATTTAGTATTCGGATTGCCGGAAACTTTGTAAACGAAGATATTCTGGGCAGTATGGAGTTCGCCTCTAAACTAGCGGGAACAAAGCTAATTGTTGTATTGGGTCATACTAGTTGTGGTGCCATAAAAGGCGCCTGCGACCATGCAAAACTTGGCAACCTTACAAAACTTATTGAAAAAATAACGCCTGCTGTTGATGCCACGAAAGAGCCCGAAGATACGAGTTTAAGAACCTCTAAAAATTTAGATTTTGTAGATAGCGTATCGAAAAAGAATGTAGAATTAACCATTGAAAGAATCCACAAGGAAAGTCCTATTCTCACAGAAATGGAAAAGCAAGGTGAAATCAAAATTGTAGGTGCGATGTACGATATTAGCACAGGGGAGGTAAAATTTTACGAATAATCCGAATGAAACTACAAAAAAAGCGAAACATTCTGTTAAGCTTCATTGTACTTCTTTTTTTCTTGACCCCTAATTTTGGACAAGCACAAGAGAGTGATTTTGGAAATTGGCTCATTTATATTGGGAATAAAAAACTGAATTCAAAATGGAACATCCATAATGAAGTACAATACCGAAATTACAATGCCATCAGTGATCTGGAGCAACTACTCCTAAGGACGGGTTTAGGCTATACTTTTAACAACAATCAAAGTAATCTCCTTTTAGGCTATGGATATATCCTATCGGAAAATTATATTGGCAACACGGACGATAAGGAGAGTGTCAATGAACATCGCATCTTTCAGCAGTTCATAAGCAATCAATCTATTGGAAACGTACGTTTAAGTCACCGCTATCGGTTTGAACAACGTTTTGTAGAATCAGATTTTAAAATGCGCTTTCGGTATTTTCTAAGTTTAAATATCCCCTTGGTAGGCAATGAAAACACACAAAACAAATGGTATTTATCAGCATACAATGAAATATTTTTAAATACCAAAACTGCTATTTTTGATAGAAATCGTGTTTATGGCGGACTAGGTTTTAATATCAATTCGAATGTTCGGGTAGAAGCCGGTTACATGAATCAGTTTTTTGAGACCAGCAGTAGAGACCAGTTCAATATCATGACTTTTGTAACCTTTTAGGTCTTAAATAATAATCATTAATAGTTACTATTTTTAAGTGTTATCTTTTTTTATTGAGGTAAGATGAATTATCTTGGTAATAACAAATCAAACCTATGAAAGGTCTTTTCAACAATATAAAAGGTGATGCTTTTGGCGGCATCACGGCGGGTATCGTTGCCCTACCCTTAGCGCTAGCTTTTGGGGTATCTTCAGGTTTGGGACCTACCGCGGGACTTTACGGTGCTATATTTATTAGTTTTTTTGCTTCGCTATTCGGTGGAACGCCTACACAGATATCTGGACCAACAGCGCCTATGACAGCCGTGAGCATGGTCGTTGTGGCCGGTATTATTGCCGGAAATGATGGCGATATTAATAAGGCACTCCCGATAATATTAACTGTGTTTTTACTTGCAGGATTCATGCAAATTGGATTGGGCGTTCTGGGCATGGGGAAATACATCCGCTATATTCCCTACCCTGTGGTTTCCGGATTCATGACGGCTATTGGACTTATCATCCTACTTACCCAAATTTTACCTTCTATAGGCTATTATCCTAAGGAAGATATGGCCTTTGTAAACTCATTTAAACCGCAAGCGGAAGAAGTTATTTTAGAGAATATTTTAAAGGAAGAGGCCGGTGAAGATATTTTAGTTCTAGAAAACTTTAAGGAAACCATAAGTCGGGCCAGCCTTATTACAGAAGCTGATATTTTAAAAGAATCTCAAACCCTGGCAGCCAAAGAGGCTTCAGGAGCTTTGGGCGCCATAAAAATATTACCTAGAGCACTACAAAACATTAATTGGTTAGAGCTGATCCTGGCTTTAGGGACCATCATTATTATTTACGGTTTCAAGCGTATCACAAAAGCCGTTCCAAGTACGTTGGTAGCCCTGATCGTTATGTCTGGTATTGCTGTTGGATTTAATCTGCAATACCGCCCTATTGAAGAGATCCCAAGTGGTTTACCTATACCAAACCTTGAGATCTTTACCAGTTTTAGTTTAGGTAGTGTCACGCCATATATCTTTACCGCTTTAACTTTAGCCCTTTTAGGGGCCATCGATTCCTTACTTACCAGTGTCGTTGCCGATAACATGACCAAAACCAAGCACAAACCAAACAAAGAATTGGTAGGTCAGGGTATTGGGAATAGTATTGCAGCTGTATTTGGTGGTATTCCGGGTGCCGGTGCCACCATTAGAACGGTTGTTAATATTACTTCCGGTGGGAAAACGAAACTTTCAGGAATGATCGCCGGTATTATGCTACTTATTATTCTGTTAGGTTTAGGGCCTGTGGCTTCAAAAATTCCAGCCGGTGTATTGGCTGGTATTTTGATAACGGTTGGCATAGGCGTTATGGATTATAAAGGCTTAAAAGCGATTCCTTCACTTCCTAAAGATATCAAGATCGGGCCATTTAAAATGAGTTCAGAGGTTTTAATTATGCTGGTTGTTTTAGGCTTATCTACCTTCTGGAATCTGGTGTATGCTGTAGGCATTGGTTTGGTTATCGCCTCTTTGATGTTCATGAAAAAAATTGGTGATCTAACCGCTGAACGTAGTGATGTAAAACCCCTGAAGGAAAAAGCCTGGGCTGACGAAAAACTCCCTGCCAACTTGAAAGAAAACGTTTTTATCAAGCATGTAAAAGGGCCTCTGTTCTTTGGATCGACCAGTGAATTCCAACAACTGGCGGAACAAATTCCCGATACAGCCAAAACCGTAGTGATCCGTTTAGGACGCATGCAGTATATGGATCAATCGGGGCTTTATGCTATGGAAGATGTGCTTCAGGATCTGAACAAAAAAAATATTCTGGTGCTCTTCGTGGGTTTATTAAGGCAGCCTAAATACATGATGGAGCGCATTGATATTATTCCGGACCTTATCCCTAACGATCATGTATTTAAAGATTTTAACAGCTGTCTAGAATGGTTAAAAGAAAATAACCCAAAGGCTTAACTTTCTGCTACTCGCTAACTAATCCTAATTGTAGAATCAAGGATATGCACTATTTTTTATGGCGTGTCGGTCTCTTCTTCGTTGGCCTTCTCGGTTTCCATATTTACCAATTCCCCATTGATAGTAAGGATATTTGGTAGGATTTTAGGAACCAAACCTTTTACCGGTTTGTATAGCACCGAGCTTTCCAGATCACTGTTATCGATAAAGGGAATTTGCTTGTTCAACCGATCGAAAATAACCAGGATCACACTCAGAATAAGAGCGATCTTCAAGGTGCCAAAAACGGCCCCTAATATTTTATTTATCAGGCCTAAAAAAGCAAGGTCTGCCAGTTTTGTAAGTGCTTTTGCAGCTAAGGCAATCGCTGCAACAATAACAATAAAGGTGATAATAAAGGCGGTAATCTGGATGGTTTTTTCTTCCCAGTTGGTTTGTTCTTTTAAAAAGTCGCCCGCATAATGACTAAAATAAATGGCTCCAAAAACGCCGGCCACCAAGGCTACAATGGATGCTACCTCAACAAATAGTCCGTTTTTAAAACCGCGCCACAGTCCGAGTCCCAACAGGATCAGTAACACAATATCGATAGCACTCATAGGCAAAGAATTTAAACAAATATAAAATAATAGAAACAACTAGGTTTAGTAACTTTGTAACTTTAATAAAATTATGTCTCGAGATCAAGAATTAAAACAACGCTGGGCGCTTTTGGTAGAAAAACTATCGGCACAATTTGCCGATGGCGATCCTTTGGACCTGGATGCGATCATTTACCTGATCGGGGTGCAGGAACTAGGGCAATTGCACCGTCAATTTAAAAAGGACCAGAAATTGGACCTGATGCATATTGCTATTTGCAAAGTGTTGGTGCCTTACGGCTATTACGAACTGGATTTTGTAGATGATGAGGGTTGGCCACACTACAAGGCCTTGGAAGAACTGCCCCATTTGAAGGCCGGTGAACAAAGCTTATTGATGAAAGAGGCCATAGTGAACTACTTTTTGGAAGCCGAATTTATTTCGTAAGGTTTCTAAGGATCTGCGTTAGGGATTGAAACGGCATCCTTTTTTTGACGTGAGGAGAAAAAAGATATAGTGGAAAGCCCGACGGCAGCGCCATGAAGGCGGGGCCGGAACGCCCAAAAACAGATAATCAATACTTTAGATTTAGGGATAAGTTACTGCGGAACACTTCGTTTTGCGGATATTTTGATTAAATTTGCCATCATTTTTGGAGCTTATGATAGACAAGATAAAAGAACACATTGCCGAGGTGAAGGCGTTTAAAGCGCAAACCAAGGAAGACGTTGAGGCTTTTCGTATAAAATATTTAGGAAAAAAGGGGCTGTTGAACCAGTTTTTTGCCGACTTTAAAACGGTTGCTAACGACCAGAAAAAAGAGTACGGTCAGGCTTTGAACACCTTGAAGAAAACGGCGGAAGAGACAGTAAACACCTTGAAAGAAGCTCTGGATAAAAAGGAAGATACCAAGGGGATTTACGGCGATCTGTCGCGCCCCGGTGCGGCCATTGAAATTGGGGCACGACACCCAATATCGATTGTGAAAAATCAGATCATTGATATTTTTTCGCGTATTGGTTTTAATGTGAGTGAAGGTCCGGAAATTGAAGATGACTGGCATAACTTTACGGCTTTGAACCTTCCGGAATACCATCCGGCGCGTGATATGCAGGACACCTTCTTTATACAAACCGATCCGGATATTTTGTTACGTACGCATACCAGCTCGGTACAGGTGCGCTATATGGAAAATAATAAACCCCCGATACGGACGATATCACCGGGGCGGGTATACCGAAATGAAGCTATCTCGGCGCGTTCGCACTGTTTTTTCCATCAGGTGGAAGGGTTGTACATTGATAAGGATGTAAGCTTTGCTGACCTGAAACAAACCTTACAACATTTTACTACAGAGATGTTTGGAAAAAGTAAGATCCGCTTACGCCCGTCGTACTTTCCGTTTACGGAACCAAGTGCTGAAGTGGATGTATATTGGGGTCTGGAATCTGAGATTGACTACCGTATTACCAAAGGTACCGGCTGGCTGGAAATTATGGGCTGCGGTATGGTAGACCCGAATGTTTTGGAAAATTGTGGTATTGACTCGAAAACCTATTCCGGATTTGCATTTGGTATGGGTATCGACCGCATTGCCATGTTGTTGCATCAAATTGGGGATATTCGTTTGCTAAGTGAGAACGATGTGCGCTTTTTAGAGCAATTTAAAAGTGCATTGTAAATAAACAAGACTGGTATAAACGATACGAGCCGAAGTTTTTACTTCGGCTTTTTTATTTTAACAGATTTTTAACTTCGTTTAGTTCGGGACAAAACGAACCAACTTTTATCTTTGTCGATTCAAGGCTACAATGAAAACAAAAATCTGCATACAAAAACAGGAGCTGGTTGAAAAACTGGGTGTGCTCATGGAAAGTACCGAATCTTTGGCCCCGCTGGCTTCCCGGATTCTGGCCTTTATTATCCTGACAGGAAAAGTAGGCACCACCTTTGAGGACCTGATGGCACAGTTATCGGCAAGTAAAAGCAGCATTTCCACCCATTTAAATTTGTTACAGAGCTTAAATAAGATCACTTATTTTACGAAACCGGGCGACCGAAAAAAATACTTTATCATTAATAAGGACATGGTCATTCAGGGTATCGATAATATGATCGCCTCGTGGTCTAATCAACGTGAATTGCATCAGGACATCAAGGCCTATAAAGAACAAGAGAACAAAAATATCATGGATGAGGCTATAAAATTCGATACCGATCTTCATGATAATTATATACAATTTTTGGATGAAGCCATCACCTCCGTTTCGGAGTTGCGACATAAAATAACCCTAAGACATCAAACTAATACATAGCATTTATGAAAAAGAAATACCTTACTCCTATTTTGGCCCTAAGCTTTATAGGTCTGTTGTTCTTTAATTGTAAAGAAACTCCCAACGCTGCGGACCAAGGCAATCGACCTCCCGCATCTTTTCCGGTAGCGGTATTACAAGCCAAAACCATTACGGGTTTTGAATCCTACCCCACCAATATTGAAGGCATCGTAAACAGTGCGGTACGCGCGAAAGTATCCGGTTATGTAAAGCAAGTTTTGGTGGACGAGGGCCAGTATGTACGTCAAGGTCAGCTGCTTTTTAAATTGGAAACCCAGACTTTAAGTCAGGATGCCGATGCTGCCAGAGCACGCATTAATGCTGCTAAAGTGGAAGTCGACAAACTGATCCCGCTGGTAGAACAAAATATTATTAGTTCGGTGCAACTGGAAACCGCCAAAGCCAATCTGGCCCAGGCCAAAGCAAATTATAATAGTATTGTAGCGAACATTGATTACGCCAATGTGAAGAGTCCGGTCAACGGTTTTGTGGGATCTATTAATTTTCGGCAAGGCGCCTTGATAGGCCCAAACGATGCCAGACCTTTAACCACAGTAAGTGATATTAAGCAGGTTTATGCTTTTTTTAGCATGAACGAGGTGTCTTATCTTAACTTTTTACAAAAAACGCCGGGTAAAACCCTGCAAGATAAAATTGATAATTTCCCAAAAGTTCAGTTGATCCTGGCGAATGGAGAAATCTACCCCGAGGAAGGCACTATTGAAACAGCATCAGGGCAGCTGGACGAAGAAACGGGAACAGTAAACTTCAGGGCTATTTTTAACAATCCCAATCAGTTGCTCACCAATGGTAACAGTGGAACTATTAAGGTTCCAACCATCTATGAAAACGCCGTGGTCATCCCACAGTCAGCAACCTATGAAGAGCAGAATAAAATTTTGGTCTACAAAGTTAAACCTGATAATACCGTGGCCGCTTCGGTCATTAAGGTGAAAGCTGCCATAGACAATCTTTATGTTGTAGCATCAGGTGTGGAAAACTCCGAAACCATCGTGGTTAGTGGCGTTGGAAAATTGCGAAGTGATATGGCGATCACGCCACAGGAAACGGCTTACGATAGTATTGTAAAGCCGATAAAACCCTTATTCAGAAACTAGAAACTTATATCCTATGTTAAAGACATTTATTGAAAGACCTGTACTCTCTACAGTCATTTCTATAATTATATTGATGCTTGGGTTTATAAGTATCAGTAATTTACCCATTGAGCAGTATCCCGATATTGCGCCACCAACCATTCAGGTACGTGCGAACTATCCGGGTGCTAATGCCGAAACGGTACTCAAAAGTGTGGTGATCCCTATTGAAGAGCAGATCAACGGGGTACAAGGGATGACCTATATTACCTCATCAGCTTCAAACGATGGCGGCGCCAATATAACCGTATATTTTGATCAAAATGTAGACCCTGATATCGCAGCGGTGAATGTTCAAAACAGGGTGTCTCGCGCCAATCCGTTATTACCTCAGGAAGTTATACAAGCGGGGATCCTGACCCAGAAAGAAGAAACCAGTGCTTTGATGTTCTTGTCGTTGTATTCCACAACCGATACTTATGATGCGACCTTCATTCAAAACTATTTAAAAATAAACGTCGTTCCCGAATTGCAGCGTATCAATGGTATTGGTAATGTGGGTGTGTTTTCACAACAAGATTACGCGATGCGCATTTGGTTGAAGCCGGAAAAATTAGCGGCTTATAACCTGATCCCTTCCGATATTACAGCAGCATTACGGGAACAGAATCTCGAAGCTGCAGCGGGATCCTTAGGAGAAAATAGTGGTGAAGCCTTTTCCTATGTGATCCGTTACGAGGGACGTTTTCAGACTGAAAAGCAATATTCTGACATCATCATTAAGGCCCTTGATAACGGTCGGTTTTTACGTTTGAATGATGTAGCCGATATCGAGCTTGATGCCCAGTCCTACAGTTCAAATGCGGTTAGTTTGGGGCATCCAGCCGTATTTATGGGAATCTTTCAAACCAAAGGTTCCAACGCTCAGGAGATCATTGAGAACGTTAAAAATTCATTAAGTCGTATTGAAAAGGACCTGCCCAAAGGCTTGCATATTTTCATCCCTTATGACACCAGTTTGTTCCTAACCTCCTCCATCGAAAAGGTGGTTTATACACTCATGGAAGCCTTCTTACTGGTGTTCCTGGTGGTGTTCATCTTTTTACAAGATTTCAGGTCGACACTCATTCCGGCGATCGCCGTTCCAGTTTCGATCATTGGTACATTCTTTTTCCTGAATCTACTCGGCTATTCCATCAACCTGTTAACGCTTTTTGCCTTGGTACTGGCTATCGGTATTGTGGTGGATGATGCGATCGTGGTGGTGGAAGCCGTTCACGCCAAGATCGATCAAGGTGCCAAGGATGCCGGAAATGCTACTCTGGAGGCTATGCATGAAATTTCAGGAGCCATCGTTTCGATCACCTTGGTTATGGCTGCAGTATTCATTCCCGTAACGTTTATTGAAGGCCCTACCGGTGTTTTCTACAAACAGTTCGGAGTTACCTTGATCATCGCTATTTTGATCTCGGCGGTAAACGCCTTAACCCTGAGTCCGGCACTTTGTGCCTTGTTTTTAAAACCACATGACGAGACCTCCATGGCTAAAAAAGGGTTTTTTAAGCGGTTTGCCATAAGTTTCAATCGTGGATTCAATGCTACGGTAAACAAATACGTTCAATCCTTAAAATTCCTGAACCGTAAAAAATGGATTCCCATTGGATTGTTGATCCTGGCCTTTATTGGCATTTTCTGGACCTCGAACAGCATCCCAAAAGGTTTTGTGCCTAACGAAGATCGCGGCATTATTTTTACCAATATTGAACTTCCCGCAGGGGCTTCATTAGACCGCACCAGTATTGTTACGGAAGAACTGTATAAAAAAATTCTTCAGGTTGCCGGTGTAGAAGACATGTCGTTTATTCGTGGGCGAAGTTTGATCAGCGGTTCTGGAAGTAATTACGCCATGGGTTTTGTAAAATTGAAAGATTGGAGTGAGCGTGAAGCGGATTCCTTATCTACCGATGCCATTACCCAGCGCCTGTTTGGTGTTGCCGCGGGAATCCCCAAAGCCAATATTATTTTCTTTGCGCCGCCAAGTATTCGAGGGTTTGGAAACTCTGCCGGATTTGAAGTAAATTTATTAGATCGCTTTGGTGGTGATTTCAAGGACCTGGACAAGGCCAACCAAGAGTTTATGGGGGCTTTGATGGCGCATCCTGAAATCCAATACGCCCAATCCTCATTCAATACGAAATATCCACAATACGAAATGGAGGTTAACGTACCGCTGGCCAAGCAGAAAGGCGTACCTATTAACAGCATCTTTTCTACCCTGCAAGGGTATATTGGCGGTGTTTACGCCTCCGATTTTGAACGCTTTGGAAAACAATTTCGAGTGTATATCCAATCGTTGCCCGAGGACCGTACCAATCCGGAAGCCTTGAACAGTATGTATGTACGAACCGATTTCGGTGCCATGGCACCCATTACCCAGTTTGTTAGTTTAAAACGGGTGTATGGCCCCCAATCGGTGGCGCGATTTAATTTGTTCAATGCTACGAAAATTACAGGCGCTACGAATCCGGGATACAGTACCGGAGATGCGATTCGTGTGATCAATGAGGAAGCAAGTAAATTACCCAACAACTATACCGTGGCGTATTCCGGCTTAAGCCGTGAAGAAGTGAAAGCGGGAGACCAAACCACCTTTATTCTGATATTAAGTATTCTGTTCGTATACTTCCTGCTCTGCGCCCAGTACGAAAGTTATGTATTGCCATTTGCCGTTGTACTGTCGTTGCCCCTCGGTGTTTTTGGTGCCTATTTTAGTATGACATTGATGGGTCTGGAGAATAACATCTATTTTCAAATCGCTCTGGTGATGCTGATCGGTCTGTTGGCTAAAAATGCCATTCTGATCGTGGAGTTCGCGCGTCAGCGTAGACAAATACATCATGAAAGCATCTTGCGGGCTAGTATCGATGGTGCCAAGGCCAGACTACGCCCGATATTAATGACCTCATTTGCTTTTATCATCGGATTGATGCCACTGGTTTTCGCCAAAGGTGTAGGATCATTAGGAAATCGCTCTATCGGTACCGGTGCCGTTGGCGGCTTGCTGATAGGAACACTAACCGGCATATTCGTTATTCCGATGTTGTTCGTTCTTTTCCAATGGCTTCATGAGAAATTATCTACCAAACCTCCCATTAAAACTATTGAAGACTAAGAACTATGAGAGCCATTTCAAAATATAACCTAGTAAAACGCACGATACTGATACTGGTATTGGCCTTAACGCTGCACAGCTGTTTTGTGGCCAAAAACTATGAGCGTCCTGAGTTTGAAAGTACGCAAAACCTATTCCGTACCGATATGTTGCCCACCGATAGTATATCGATGGCAGCGGTGCCCTGGGAATCCCTGTTCACCGATGCCTATTTAAAGCAGTACATCGTCGAAGGCTTGAAGAATAATCTGGATATCCGGATGGCCGTACAACAAATGATTTCGGCGGAAGCCTATTTAAAACAAGGTAAAGCGGGCTATTTCCCTAGCTTGAATGCGAGAGCCTCGATGACGCACCAGGAATTATCCAGAAACAGTCAGTTTGGCTCGTTCTTCAATGGTGCGATTCAGCAATTCGAAACCTCAGCAAACCTCTCTTGGGAAGCTGATATTTGGGGAAAGATCCGTAGTAATAAACGCGCTTTTGGTGCTAACTATTTGAGTACCGTAGCCGCGCATCAAGCTGTTAAAACGAGACTTATCGCATCCATTGCGAGTACCTATTATCGCTTATTGGCCTTAGATGCCCAATTGAAAGTGACCAAAACGTCGGTAAGCACTCAGGAAAATAGCCTGGAAACCATCAAGGCCTTAAAAAAGGCCGGGCAGGTAACCCAAGTGGCGGTAGACCGTAATATCGCGCAATATAATAATGCTAAGGCCCTGCAAGTAGATCTGGAAGCGGCTATTTTTAAAACCGAGAATACCTTAAGCATTTTAATGGGGCAGCCGGCCCAATCCATTCAAAGGGACTCCCTGAGCGATCAGCATATGGATACGAATATTACTTTGGGCGTTCCGGCGCAATTATTAGCCAACCGGCCCGATGTAAAAGCTGCGGAATTGAATCTCATTCAAAGCTTTGAAATGACCAACGTGGCGCGTGCGAACTTTTATCCTTCATTAACCTTAACGGCTTCAGGAGGTTTTCAAAGTCTGGAACTGGATGAACTTTTTAGTGCGAATTCAATTTTCGCCAATTTTGTGGCCGGATTAGCACAGCCTGTTTTTAACCGGCGCCAAGTAAAAACCCAATACGAAGTAGCCAAGGCGCAGCAAGAACAAGCTTTGCTTAACTTTAAAAAAGCCTTACTTACGGCGGGTAACGAGGTTTCGAATGCCCTGTATAGCTACAAGGCCGAGACGGAGAAATACACCTACCGCAACAATGAAGTGGTCGCTTTGCGCCAAGCAGAACAAAACTCGGAAGCCCTTTTAGAAAACGGTTACGCCAATTATTTAGATGTTTTAACGGCCCGACAAAGTGCCTTGAATGCGGAACTGAACGTGATCGATAGTAAGTTACAACAACTGTTAAGTGCTGTAACGCTTTATGAAGCTTTAGGTGGTGGCGTTCAATAGGTTTTATTAGTTTTGCAGCTATGAAAGAAGACATTCATATTCCAAAGGTCGACCAGGTTTATATTGCTGTGGTGAATGAATATAATGAAACCTACCAAACAGACGACTGGAATGCCTATATTATAAACGATCGTGATGAGGACCTGGAACTTGTTCTTATTGTGAGCAACGGGTATTCTGAAGCTAAAAAGACGGCGACCTTTAGAAAGAAACTAGATCTGCTTCCTAAAAAAAGTTATGCCAAGATCGAGCTCATGACCGAAGAACTGTTTGCTTTGAACAACCAGTTTAAAGTCTCTTTTTTTATCGGGAATACGATGTTCGATAAAACCTATCTTTTCAGAAAGAACAGTATTAATACAAAGGCTTTACAGCCTATTCCGCTGATGGAGGTAAAAGGTGTGTTGGTGAAGTAAGTGTTAAAACTTCCTTTGGATTAAATTTTGATTCCTCGATATAATATTCGTTCACAAACATTTACAAACGTATATTAAACGTATAATTTACGGTTAAGTCCTTCTTTTTGGAAAATAATGTCGTATTGTGGTCCTTATGGATTTAAAAAAACACATTACATTAATACACCTATCTATTGACAATAAGAAATATATAGGTTTACAGTTTCGCTCGGATAAAGTTCTTGAACGCATGGTAAAAGCCCTTCCCGAGATTTCATGGAATGCTTCCAAAGAAATTTATTGCCTTTTGAATACTAAAGAGCATGTTACCCTAATTTTCAATCATTTTCGAGGTATTGCCTGGATCAATTCTACCTATTTTTTTAAAAAATCACACGCTAAAAATTTAGATGAGGTTTTTGATGTTAGTTGGTTTAGAAATCGCAATTTACCTCAAGGGTATAAATGTTGTCCCTCTTCATATTTAGATAAACTCGAACTTAAGGGTTATGCCAATAATACCGTTAAAACTTATGTTTCATGTTTTGAAAAGTTTTTAAATTACTTTCCGGACACAGCTATTTCTCATTTGAACGAATTTCAAGTAAGAGAATATCTTAAATATATGGTTCGGAATAAAGCTTCCAACTCCTATATTAACCAAAGTATCAATAGCATTAAGTTTTACTTTGAAATTGTTTTGGATTTACCGAATCAATTTTACGATATAGAAAGACCAAGAAGACAACGCAAGTTGCTAGTGGTCCTATCCCCAAGAGAAATAAAAATGATGATTACGGCAACCAATAATTTAAAACACAAATGTATTCTGGGGTTGCTTTACTCTGCGGGTTTAAGGCGAAGCGAACTTATCAATCTAAAAATAAGTGATATTGACAGTGAACGGATGGTGGTTAAAGTAAATGATGCTAAAGGCAATAAAGACCGATATACGCTTTTAGCAAAGACTGTTTTAGAGGATCTTCGTTTATACTACAAGCAATACAAGCCAAACAACTATTTATTTGAAGGGCAGACTAAAGAGCGATATAGCGCCAGTAGTATTCAAAATATTATTAATTACAGTACTCAAATAGCGGGTATAAAAAAGCATGTTACGGCACACACTTTACGACATAGTTTTGCCACACATTTATTGGAAAATGGTACCGACCTAAGATACATTCAAATTTTACTAGGCCATAATTCGACCAAAACCACGGAGATTTACACTCATGTTGCTACTACAAGCTTTGCTGCCATAAAAAACCCCATGGATTTATAGGAATTTTTCTATATTTATAACAAATAAACATAGTATAGCTAAACACAATTGTGTTTAGCCATACGTTGTACGCAATACCAAAAACCCAAAACTTGAAAATAGTTCTAGTCTTCATATTGGCAATTTCGATAAACTCTTTCGGACAAGAGATTAAATACAACCTAATGATAAAAAATCCGTGTTCGCAAAAAGTGGAATACAGCCTTTTATATCATTTAGAGAAATCTGACAAAAAATTTTATATAACTGACTCAATTGGAACAATAACTCTGAAAGAGTCTGGAGAATATAAGCTTATTGCGGAATTCGATGGTATCAATCAAAGCGTGAACTTAAAAAAAGGTGTGAATATTGACACGCTCTACACTAAAAAAATTCAGGAATGCTATGAACCAACCTCCAAGCCACGATTTTCAGGTTACTGTTGTTGTGACAAAGTTTGCGATGGACAACAAAAAGACTATTACAATGACGGAACTTTAAGGATAGAAGGAAATTTTAAAAACGGAAAACCGATAGGAAAAGTCAAAGTCTATCATTCGAATGGGATCATCAGCGAAATTAGAATTTATAATAAAAAAGGTGTTTTGAGACGTACTAAAGAATATGACAAAAAGGGGGAAAGAATATAAAAGTACAGCGTACAACACCGTGTATAATTAATTGCTTGGTCACTGCCGACTTACGAACATTCCTGCGGAATATTCTATCTGTGATTTATTTGCTAAATTAGTTGCTTAGCCACGCAACTAACCATACACAAGACCGTTGTGCTTCATTACCAAAAACCGATAACCAATGATAAAATTCTTTAGAAAAATTCGCCAAAACTTGCTTATGGAAAATAAAACTGGAAAGTATTTTAAATATGCTATTGGCGAAATTGTACTTGTTGTTATTGGGATTCTAATCGCACTTTCAATTAATAATTGGAACGAAAAAGGAAAGATAAGAGATAACGAAATAATTTATCTCAATAATATCAAAAGAGATTTACAACTTTCAATTACAGAAATGAATCAATTTGTTGATAGACGAAATTCACTAATTAATTCATCTAACATAGTATTAGAACATTTTAATGGTAAACCTGTGGGTGATTGGAATTCTTTTAATAAACACCTTGTAGATATCTACACTTGGCAAAGTTTTTATTTAATTGACAATACTTATCAAGAGTTGAAAAATTCAGGGAATTTTGCCATAATATCAAATGATTCAATCAAAAATGATTTACTGAATTTAGACTTGCTCTACAAAAAATTAAAGAATTCGGAAAATCATTGGAGAAATGATGCCGAACAAACATTACATCCAGGTAGTTATGAAAAACACGATATAAGTTCTATGTCAAGAAACTACGTATTTCAGCAGTCAAACGGAAAAATGGGAGTATATGGAAACTTAACAGAAGAAACCTTTGGTGATATATTTAATGACCAAAAGCAAAAGAATGGTTTCGCTTTTGCTGCTCTCAATTTTGGAGTTATGAATGGAATATTTTTGGAAATGACTAAAAAATGTAAGAAGCTTATTTCGCTAATTGACAACGAATTAAGTAGATAACACCTAAATTAAAATAACGAAAGCACCACACCGTGTATAATTAATTGCTTGGTTCTAGCCTACTTGGAAATTCCTTCGGAATTTCCTCTGGTTCGTTCCATTTTTGCTAAATTAGTTGCTTAACCACGCAACTAACCATACACAAACACGTTGTGCTTCATTATGACCAGCCAGTAACCAATGATAAAATTCTTTAGAAAAATTAGACAAAAAACACTGTCTAAAAACAAGTTCGCAAAATATCTGACTTATGCAATCGGGGAAATTATACTTGTGGTAATCGGAATTTTAATAGCATTGCAACTTAACAATTTGAATGATTCCCATAAAGTAAACAAAGAGGAAAATATATCATTACTTAAACTTCATCATGAAGCTGAATCTATTGTAAAAAGTCTCAAAAATGATATAGCTATTAAAGATTCTATAATATTCAGTATGAATGAGGTGGCAAGTGGCCTTCATAATAAAAATATTGAGGGAGTTTCTGAACCTACTCTCCAGCTAGGCATAGAAGGCATTGGATACTACAAAGCTCTTAATTTACCAAATAGTGTTTACAATGAACTGTTTAACTCGGGTAAACTTCAAAATATAAAATCAGAAATTATACAAACATCGATTAGCAATTATTATTCAAATCTTGAATATATAAAAGGTCAATTAAGTTATTTTCGAAGTACTGCACAATCTCTTGAGATTGACTTCCATAATGACACAGGATTTTATGTTTATGATTCCACCTTACCTACAAAGAATAAATTCAAATCTGACATTAAAACACTTATAAATAATAAGGGCTTTAAAAGCAGACAAATACATGGCTTACGAAATCAAATTGTTTATAAGCGCTATATGACAGATTTGTTGACAAGTGCTCAAAATATGTGTAACGCTATAGCAACTGAATTAAAAATCGAGTGCACATCTATTGAATCGTATGAATGATGAAATTGTTAAGCTAATTAATCTGTTGTATTCTAAATTAAAATAACGAAAGCACAACACCTTGTATAAGTTATGGCTGGGTCAGTGCTTCTCCGGAAAATCTGCGAGGATTTTCCTGCGGAGTTTTGTGCTTTTAATGGTTCGTGACGAGACACGCCACAACTCATACACAACAACGTTGTGCTTCATTATCAGAAACCGCTAACCAATGATAAAATTCTTTAGAAAAATACGATACGACCTTATGGAGAAAAACAAAACAGGAAAGTATTTAAAGTATGCCATTGGAGAAATAGTGCTGGTTGTTATTGGGATTTTGATTGCGTTATCTATAAATAACTGGAATGAGAACAAAAAAAACATCAATCAAGCGAAAAAGCATTTAGAAACAATAAGTCTTAATTTGAATGATGATATTAAACAGGCAGAAAAATTATTAACTGAAACTGGGACCACACTGGAATATTCCAATACGTTTTTGAGTCAATTTAAGACTTTAAAACCAGTCGATGACAACATACAGTTGTATTTGATTTATTTAATGTATGAGCGCAATATAGAGGTCAATGAAAGCGGTTTTAATGCACTCATAAATTCCAATGGAATGTCATTTATCGATGATAAACTACAAGTCAAAATATTAGACTATTATCGACATCTAGAACAATTGAAAAGTCGAGAAAATAATGCTAATTCAGAGATAAAAGCCCAGTTTGAGCCATATGTAAAAGCGAATTATTACTGGATCTATAACAAATCAAATCCTTGGCATCGTCAATCTGAATTATATAAAGACGATCCAAGACCAATTGAAAACATCAATCTGAAAAGTGTAATCGCTGATAAACGATTGGAGATTATGGTAAATGGAAGAAGATACCAATCTATGTTACTTTCTGATTTATATTCAAAGACGATAAACCTTGCAAAAGAAATAGTAACAGAAATTGAAAAATAACGAAAGCACAACAACGTGTATAATTCATTGCTAATACTCGCCTACTTACGAAAATCCTCGCGGATTTTCTATTCGGTTTGTATTTGCTAACTTTCGTGCTTATCCGCGCAACCAACCATACACAAAACCGTTGTGTGCAATAAAAAAACAATTATGAACACCAACAAAACATTTCGATTGGTCCTAATTTTATTATTAGTCATTATCAGTTTTCAATGCCGCAACCATCCAAAACAACTATCCAAAAAAACCGCTCTCGCAAATGGGAAACTAACTTTCGTTGAATTAAGCGGTACCCCGTATGGACAAGGCTTCAAGCATGGAGAACTTTTAAGCAATCGAATTCAAGAATTAATTGAGGCTATAAAGACTGACACTGAAGATAATTATAAAGTGGATGCGGATTCAATTATTCAGGCCTTTATGGCATACCAGAATTTTGAATCTTCAATAAAAAAGTTTACACCGAATTTATGGGATGAAATAAGGGGTGTTGCAGATGGCTCTAATATCGCATTCAATGACATTTACTGGTTGAATTTATATGAAGAATATTCCAAATATTTAGATAATAATATTATTCCTGCCACCGATGCGGGACAACATTGCACCTCATTTGGTGTCGATAAAACCGATGCTAATCCGTCTATGGCTGGACAAAATATGGATATTTCGGAATATTGGCATCCGTTTCTTACTCTTTTTAAAACCACCGATCAAGACAGATCTCAACTATATCATATTTCTTACCCAGGAATTGTTGGTGGAGGTCCTGGCATTAATAAGGATGGGATTTCGATTAATGTTAACTGTTTAGATATGTTAAAATGCGACTCCATTGGTTTACCGTATGCCTGTGTCGTAAGGGGTGCTCTCCAAAAAAAGACCTATAAAGAAGCTTTAAATTTTATTGAGACCATCCCTCATGCCACTGGGCATAATTACTTGTTAGGCGGCAAGGAAAAAGTGGCAAACCTAGAATGCTCATCGAGTCAAGTTAAGGAATTTAGACCCTTTAATGGTGCTACTTTCACATACAACGCCAATGTTCCGCATGTAAATAACGATTTTACAAATAGAGCTATTGACTATGCTAATAGATATAATGTAACGCCAGATAGCCTTCGACGCTGGTTGATTTCCAGAAAGAGAACACCTGTCATCAAAACAACTTTTAATGAGTCCACGGAAGACTTTGACAAGGAACGTATTATAAATTTATTTCGATATAAGGAAGAAGGAGGAAGTGGCGATATCTGCAAACCAAACACTAACGTTAGCGTTTTATTTATACTTTCAGACGAACCCAAAATGTTAATTGCTCCTGACGAACCCGATACAGAGCCCTATATTGAGTTCGGATTTTAAATAATCCTGTTGCAAACATTGAACTTTTATATCTACGTTTCACAATTAGAGGAATAACAGCACACAACAGTGTGTATAAATTAATTGCTTTGGCTAGTGCTTATCTGGAAAATTCCTTCGAAATTTTCTCTGGCAAGTATTTGTTTACTAAATTAGTTGCGAACCACAAAACTAACCATACACCAAACGTTGTGCTTCATTATCAGAAACTGCTAACCAATGATAAAATTCTTTAGGAAAATTAGACAAAACCTACTTTTGGAAGGAAAAACTGGAAAGTATTTGAAATATGCCATTGGTGAAATTGTATTGGTTATGATTGGTATTCTTTTGGCGCTTCAAGTAAATAATTGGAACGAACAAAGGAAACTTAACAGAGAAATTGCGGATGTGCTCATTGAAGTACGTAGCAATCTGATTAGCGATAGTCTAAATATTCATCAAACTTATGTCCAAAGAGCAGAGGATATAAAAATCCAGTCAACGGTAATCAATGCATTAGAAAACGGCAATATTCCATACGACTCTTTAGAATATCATCTTGGAAGAGTGCTGATTTATAGACGAATAGTTCTTATAGACAATGGTTATCAACTAATAAAAAAAATTGGATTGGAACGATTAAATAATATAGAACTCAAGAATAAATTGATGAACTACTACACTACTTCCATTAAAGAAATTTATGATGATACTGCAGACGATGAACATGAATTCTTTACTGTATACCTTCCATATATTCGTAACCATTTTCTAGATTGGGAATGGAGTGAACGAGGTATACCTGCAGATTTTGAACAACTCAAGTCCGACCAATATTTTCTTACCTCTCTGAAACTTAACATTACTAACATAAAAGACACATTAAAAGCATTGGAGAGAGGTGCAAACAATATCAAGCAGATTCTTCAAATTCTTGACGAAACAATCTTGTATTACGAATAAGATATATTAGAACTGAAGGGCTATGCCAACTTCTTAGATAAAGAAAATTAATAACGAAAGCACAACACCGTGTATAATTAATTGCTATTACATGTGCTTATTTGGAAAATTCCTGCGGAATTTTCTTCTGTCAGTGTTTGTTTACTAAATTAGGTGTTAGCCTCGAACCTAATCATACACCAAACGTTTGCAGTAATTTCGAAAAACTTAAGGTTGCATTTAAATGGAAAATTGAATTATGAAACTTAAAAGAATTTTAATTATAGTTCTTTCAATTTTTGCATTAATAATTGCAGGAGGTTATATTCTTTTAACCAAATTTCTAAAAGCTGCGGGAGAAGAATGTAACGTAAAAATAATGCTAAAATTGCTGAATATGAGGTAAAAGATAAAAGTTGTATTGGTTTTGCTGGACCAAGATATTCAACCTATTATCTCTATAAAAATGGACAGAATATTGGAACCGGAAAAAGACTTGACTCTTGCTCAATCCGATTTCGACCTAATCATTTAATTCTGGACTTTAATATTTGTACAAACGAATTAACGGAATCGAAAATGGGAATTAAAAATCAAGACCTTGAAAAATAAAAAACTACTGCCAACACAGTATATAAAAAATTGTTAGTTTTATCCTTAACCAATGTTAGTTGCTTTGTTTGCTAGCTTCTGATTTTCCTTCGGAAAATCCTCGCACACAAACACGCAACTTTCCATATACAAACACGTTGTACGTCATTTAAACTAACCCGACCAAATAATGAAATTAAAAAGAAATGGAAGCTTAATACTTCTAATAGCATTCCTGATATTAGGCTGTAAAAATGCTGAAAAGAAAACCGTCAAAGAATCTGATAATTATGATTCTTATGTTTTAGTAAATGATTGGCCAAATTTGCCCAACAATTTCACTTTAGGAAGTCCAACTGGACTAGGACTTGATAGCAAAGGAAATATAATTGCATTTCATCGTTCTGGTAGAGTTTGGGAAACTATGCCAATTTCACACATACCTTTAATTAAAGAAAATACTATATCAGTAATAGATTCTAAAACAGGCAAAATTCTAAATTCCTGGGGTAGCAATTTGTTCATAATGCCACACGGACTTGAAGTTGATAATGATGATAATATTTGGGTTACTGACTGTGGGCTTCACCAAGTTTTCAAATTTGATTCGAGTGGAAACTTATTAATGACATTAGGTGAAGCTAAAGTTTCAGGAAACGATTCTCAACATTTTAATCTTCCAACCGATATCGCTGTTACAGAGGACGGTTCATTCTACGTAAGTGATGGGTATGGTAACAGTCGAGTTATTAAATTTTCCAAAGATGGAACATATTTATTTGAATGGGGGAAATTCGGAAATAAAAAAGGAGAATTCAATATCCCACACGGAATTGATTTAGATAAAAATGGAAATGTTTATGTCGCTGACCGCGAAAACAATAGAATTCAGAAATTTGACGCTAAAGGGAATTTTATTGCCCTCTGGCAAAATGGAACAACTGACCAATTATATTCTGTAACCATTGACAATCATAAAAACCATCTTTTTGGAATAGACTATTGGATTGATAATGATTCTATTATAAAAGGTTCTGATATTTTTCGCTTTGATTTGGATGCTAACCTACAATTACAATTTGGTAGAACTGGATTTTACAATGGACCTATAGCAAGATATCACGATATTCAAATCGATAATGAGGGAAATATTTTTGTCGGAGATATTTTAGGAAATAGAATTCAGAAATTTGAATTAAAATAAAAACGCCGTACAACAATGGCTATAAGTAATTGCTTGTTCTCGCCTACTTTGGAAATTCCTGCGGAATTTCCAATTTGGTGTGTACTTGCAATAGTAAATGCTAAACCACGCAACTACTCATAGCCGGGACCGTTAGCTGCAAGAATAAGAAACCATGAACCTAAATTAAAGATGATATGATTTTTCAAAAAGTAAGAATGCTTTTGATCTCAATTATTATATTACAAGCCTCATTAGGCTATTCACAAGAAACATATGAAGATATTTTAGGAAGAACCTATGTGCCTGCCAATCAAGAATTGTATGAAACGATTGTATCATTGGATAAAAAATTATTTGACGCTTACAATTCCTGTGATATGGATACGCAAACCGCTCTTTATTCAGAAGATTTAGAGTTTTTTCATGACAGAGGAGGAATATCTACCTCAAAAGAAAAACTATTAATAGCCCTTAAAAATAATATTTGCGAAAAGGTTACAAGAACCTTAATTGAGGGTAGTATAGAGGTTTACCCCATAAAAGATTACGGAGCTGTTGAAATAGGTTATCATGCATTTAATGACAAAAAAACACCAGAAAACAAATCTAAAGGAAGTAGATTTATTATGATTTGGAAAAAAACGGATGAAAATTGGACTGTGACTAGAGTCATTAGTCTTCATTAAAATCCGAAATTCCAGCAGCTAACACCGAGTATAATTAATTGCTTGGTCACTGCCGACTTACGAACATATGAAAATATTAAAGAAAATAGGAAAGTGGTTTTTGGTTTTACTGGGAGCAATTGTTGCATTTATTTTAGTTGTATTGCTAATAATCCGAATTAATAGTTCTGGAAACGAAGAACCATTTTTAGACGAAAAGGGTAATGTTCTTCCGAATAGTATCGCTATGCACGAGGATATGACAATAAATGGAGTACCACAAAGGATTACTATTAGAGGAAAAGACAAAAATAATCCCGTGCTACTAATAGTTCACGGAGGACCAGGCGCACCAATTTTACCTGTAATTTACAAACTCACAGGAGTTGATTTGGAAGATATATTTACGGTTTGTTATTGGGAACAAAGAGGCTCTGGACTAGCCTATAATAACAGCATACCTGAATCGTCCATTACCTTAACCCATATAGTAGATGATGGTTTGGAACTATCAAATCACTTAAAAAAGACGTTCAAAAAAGATAAAATTTACATCGAAGGTTTATCGTGGGGAACAGCGGTAGCAGCTTATATGGTTCAAAAAAAACCTGAATTATATCACGCCTATATTGGTAGTGGTCTGATGGCGAATCTATCACTTTCAGAAGAATTATCTTATGAATTTGCAATGTCAGAATCCCAAAAATATAATGATACCATTTCAATCAATCAATTAAAACAAATTGGAAAACCACCTTATGTTAAAAATTCAAAAAATTCAGTAACTGAAGCCTTTGAAATCGAACGAAAGATTGTAATGAAGTATGCACCGATAAAATTAGATGCCGATTTTAATTTTATTAAAAGTATGTTTTTAGATAATGGGTTGACTTTTAAGGAAAAATTTACAGATATGATAAATAGTCCTGAATCTTACTATCCTGCATCTAAGATTTTAGAATCTACTGCTATCGATATGAATTTAATGAGGGACATTCCAGAATTTAAAGTACCAGTTTACATATTACAAGGAGACAATGACCATTTTACCGAAACGTCTGTAGCAAAGATGTATTTTGATTCAATTATTGCGCCATCTAAAAAATGGTTTTTATTTGAAAATGGAACGCACGGAGTACAGGTTGAATATCCAGAAAAATACCGTTCCATTTATATCAATGAAATACTTAAAAAATAAAACTACCGCTACAATGTATATAAGCCATTAAAACGACTCATATACTCACCGTTGTGCTTCATTATCACAAAACGCTAACCAATGATAAAATTCTTTAGAAAAATTCGCCAAAACTTACTGATGGAAAACAAAACTGGAAAGTATTTTAAATATGCTATCGGCGAAATTGTACTTGTGGTAATTGGAATTTTGATTGCGTTAAGCATTAACAATTGGAATGAAGAAAGAAAAGAAAGAATAAAGGAACAAATAATCCTTAAACAACTTCAAGAAGACTATCAAGCTAATCTCGCACAATTGGAACAGAAAATTGAGACTAGGAAAAAGATCCTTACTTCGGGATTTAGATTGTTAAGGGCTTTTGATAATCCTATTGGAATTGTTCGTGATAGTGTAATTCAAGACTTGGCTATGGTACGTAATGATCCAACATTCGATCCTATACAAAATGACTTAACAAGTACGGAAAATTTAAGATTGATTCGTAATGGAAGATTAAAACGGTTACTATCCAACTGGTCTTCTGATGTGGTTGGAGTGATAGAAATCGAAGTGGTTTGGACTAAAATAGTGAATGAGCAATTTGATCCAATTATATCAGATTTAGGATTGGGTAGAGATATCTATAATAGTTTTATTAACGACATTGACCATTATTGGCTATTGGATAAAAATATAAATGAATACAAGGAAGAAATAGGAACTTCCAGACTAGGTGCAACTCTAAATGAAATATTGACAAGTAAAAAATTGGAGTCAATGATTTCAATATCTATTGCGAATAATAAAGGTGCAAATCTACAATCTCAAGCTTTGCGTCTTAGAATCTTGGAGATTTTGGATTTAATACAAGATGAAATAAAAAAATAAAGAAAGCACAACACCGTATATAATTTATTGCTAGTTCTAGCCTGCTTACGAAAATCCTCTCGGATTTTCTATTTGGTTTGTATTTGCTAAATTAGGTGCTTAAAACACGCAACAAACCATATACAACAACGTTGTGCTTTATTATCAGAAACCACTAACTAATGATTAAATTCTTTAGAACCATTCGTAAGAACCTCATTGCTGATAGCAAAGTTGGGAAGTATGCCCTGTATGCTGTGGGTGAAATACTCCTCGTTGTGATCGGTATCATCATCGCTGTACAAATCGGTAACTGGAACCAGAGTGTTCAAAACAAAGAGCTGCTCCGAATTTCTTTGGAAAACCTTCGTGAAGACCTTGAGATACAAAAGGAGATCATAGATGGGCAATTAGCCCATGAATCCGAAATGATTGCCAAGGCAGATAGTGTTTTAATGTTTATGCAAGAACCAATTCCATCTACTTCGGATATAGCACCTTTATTATCTGAACTTACAACTCGTCGTACCTTTATTGCAAATAAAGCTACCTTCAACAATCTGGAATCAACCGGTAATATTGTACTCATTAAAGACAAAGAGCTTAAAAATGAACTCATTAGATACTATCAACAGCTGGATTATCTTACGGCAGTAATCACAAACAACAATCTATTTCTAATCGACAGCATTTATGGTGTTTTCGTATCAAACAATGGAATGAAATTTGGACGAAACTCAGACGGTAGTATTCAGCAAGATTATTCAATTAATCCTGAACTTCGATTTACGATCAATAGCCAAATATCAGGTCGTAAGGAGTTTTCAGAAGCTATTAAGGATTTTACCGAATTACAGTTAGAATCAACCGTTGAAATGATCAATCTGATCAATGAAAAACTCGGTGATAGACCTCAGATAGCTACAACCTTATCAACAAAAAGATGATTAAATTCTTTGGAAAAATAAGGCAAAACTTGCTATTGGAAAACAAGACTGGAAAGTATCTCAAGTACGCTGTTGGAGAAATTATACTTGTGGTTATTGGGATTTTAATTGCATTGTCTATTAATAATTGGAACGAGGAAAAAAAGGGAAAAGAAGAATTAAATCAATATTTATCCAGTCTTAAAGAAAACATAAAAGAAGATATTCAGGTATTAGATTCACTTATTAAAAGAAGAGAAATTATAATAAATCACACTAAAAAAGAACAGCTTAATTTTTTAAATAAGACATTTTATTTTGATGATACACGTTACGCGCTATATTCTTATGTGGACTTTTATCTTCAACCTAATACCAGTGCATATGATGCCTTAAAAAGTTCACCGTATCTAGGAAAAATAAATGGTACCAACCTAAACAATTTAATTATTGACTATTATGCTAAAACTTATCAAATAAAAGAAGCAGAAAAAAGTTTTAATGAATTTTTAGAAAATTTAGAAGCTAAACAGGCATATGATATTGATAGAACATTGGTGATGGCATATATTTATATGGACCCTGAAAAATTAAAAAGCACAAAAACGACTCAAGAAGAAATTGAAAGCGTATTTAAAAAAATGCATCATTCTGTGGCATTTAGAAATATTGTAAGTCAAGCAGTAAATCAGGAAAAGAGTATTTTAATACCCTATAAAGAAGCAAAATTAATTGGATTAAATATAATTTCCGAAATAAATAAAATTGTAGAAGTCAAATAAAAGTCTTTGTTAAAACTGTTTAAAAAAATAACGAAAGTACAACAATGTATAACCGCAATTACGGCGGATTCGACTACGTCCTAATCTACTCGGAAATGCTAAAGTCTGTGCCAAACCGAAAATTAACGCATATTAACCCGTAACTCACGGTTATACGAGACCGTTAGAGCCAATATGAAAACAAAAATTATAATATTAATTTCAACACTCGTTTTTATTTGGTCTTGTAAGCCATTAATTGAGGAAACTGTTGATTTAAATGTTCAAAATTGGATTCATGGTTCTGAAAACTGTGAAGATAATGATGAACCACCAATTCAGATAGTTAAGTACAATAGTAATACTTGGATTTTACGTCAAAACAAATGCACAAATTACGAAGCCCCTTTTATGTTTTTGTTTTTTGGTGAGGACAAAGCTTTATTAATGGATACTGGAGCAACCAAAGATGATGAAAGCTTCCCTCTTTATAAAACAGTAAAACAAATAATTAACGATTGGTCTAAAAAAAACGGAGAAGTAGAATTAATTGTGGCTCATACTCATAAACATGGTGACCACTATGCAGCAGATGGTCAGTTTAAAGGAAAACCAAATACAACTGTTATTGGTCTGGAAGTTGAGGACTTAAAGAGCTTTTATAATATCTCAAATTGGCCTGAAGAAATTGTGGATTTTGAGTTAGGTAATCGATTAATGAAAATAATACCGATTCCTGGACATCAAGCTTCTTCAATTGCTGTTTATGACAAATCAACAAAAATTCTTTTGACAGGAGATACTTTTTATCCAGGCAGATTGTATGTAAAAGATTGGAATGCATTTAAAAAGAGTATTGAACGTCTTGAGAAATTCACCGACAATTATGAGATTTCAACTATACTTGGAAATCACATTGAGATGACACAAACACCTGGAGTTGATTACCCGATAGAAACTATTTACCAGCCGAAAGAACATCAACTTCCATTAAGCGTACAAACATTAAAAGAACTTTCAAGTGCTCTAACAAAATTGGGAGAGACACCAACAAAAGAAGTTCATGATAGCTTCATAATATATCCAGTAGATTAAAAAATACTGGCTCTAACAATGGCTATAATTAATGTGGGATTTAGGTTTTTGAGCTAATGTCTGTGTATATTTATGAGGTCGCAAAATCTTTGGGATTTCGCTTTAGACAACAAAAAATGAAACAAAACAAAAAGATTTGGCTACGAGCTTTGGTGCTATGGGAATTGTTAATCACCAACCCACACTAATCATAGCCGAGACGTTGTATCACATTAAAAACTGAATTGAATGAAAAATATTCTTCTATTTACAATTTCATTATTCTATGCTTCAGCAATTTCATATAGTCAGGAATCTCTTCCTTATGAATCTAAAATCGCAGATTTAGGAGAAATTCAAATTGAATATATGGATTTTGGCGGAGATGGTATTCCATTAATTCGATTGCAAGATATGCATAACAATTTTGAAGAAGGCCCATATAAATCGCCAGAAAGAATTTCATTATATAGCAGACTTTCAGATTCATATCGCGTTCTCACACCGCTTAGAAGAGGATATGGCAGAAGCACTAAAACAGATTTAGGTTTTGACGTTGCCACTCAAGCCGAGGATCTACTAAAGTTTATGGATTTTATGGGTATCGAAAAAGCTGTACTATGGGCAAGACAACCTGCAACCCAAGATCTTATATGGATTGCTGAACATCATCCTGAAAGGGTATTAGGTTTAATTTTCGCTGGTAATCCTTTATTATTTTGCTTGACTTCAGATGAGGAGACTAAAAAGTTTATAAACAATAATTGGCTTACATCAAGCGATTTAAGGGAAATGGCTGTTAAAATCGTTAATCCCAGAGCAGGATATAGACCTCATTGTTTGGAAGACAGTTCCTATAGAATCAAAATTCCTACTTTAAGGTTCTGGGCCCCAGGAGATCTGATTGGTATCGAATTGGGTTCCCTTAATAGAATCGAAAGAGTCGCGAAGAGAGGCATTGAAGGCAATAAGGACTTAACTAATTATTTCATTGAACTTGCGGAGGATAAAGAGAGAATTGAGCATTTGAGAAATATGCTAACAGCATGTGATAGATCAGACGAAATGGATAGTGCAATGGTACAAGCCTTTGGTTCATATATGAAAACTATAGATGACTCGAACGTTGAAGACTATTTACAATTTAGAGAAAAACATATTAGGGAGTTTCTTTTAGAACATTTTAAAGATTAAAAATAACCACAAAAGCCTATAAACGTCCTACAACACCGGCTATAATCCATTGCTCGCTAAATGCTAAACCAAAAAACTGTATATTTAACTTGGCTCGATTCCTACTCCGAAATTCTTACGAATTTCCTCGCAACGGAATCATAGCCAAACCGTTGTGATACATTCATTGAATCAGCAATGTTTATGAAGAGATGATTTAAGTTATCTTATCGTGGAGGACCGAAGCAGAGATAACGAGCCAAACAAAGTAAGCAGTAAGGATAAAAAAATAAATACAGCAAACATGTTTCTGAAAATAATAAAAACCAGTATTCTGCTTTTACTGACCATTATACTTCCTGCTCAAAATAATGATACGTTTAACATGAATAAATCTATGAATAAACCAATGTTTAAATCGATTGAATTCCGATCTGATGATGTGATACTCCGGGGAAGGTTATACACACCTGGAATTAGCTCAAAAAAATTACCTGTTATTATCATGGCACACGGATATTCCGCAACTATTAACGGAATGGTTGCCGATCGGTATGCAGAAGTTTTCAGTAAAGCTGGTTTTGCCGTGTTATTGTACGATCATCGAAACCTCGGTATTAGCGATGGCGAACCGAGACAACAGCTTAATAGATGGACCCAGGCACGTGGATATCGGGATGCCATAGATTTTGTAATAACCTTACCAGAAATTGATAGGACAAAAATCGGGTTGTGGGGAGATAGTATGAGTGGTGACGAAGTTATTGTTGTAGCCGCAATGGATCATCGGGTTAAAACGGTTGTTGTCCAGGTCCCAGCATGTGGAAGAGAATTACCACAGCCTGATCCGGACGGAAAACTGTTTCAATCAATTAAGGAGACTTTCCTTCATGGAAATGTTGAAGGAACTCCTGAAACGACTTTAGGACCAATGCCCATTGTCTCCTTTGATCAGCAAAGTATTCCGTCATTGTTGAAACCTTTAACTGCCTATAGGTGGTTTATAGAATATGGAACCAGATATAATACTGGTTGGATCAATAATGCTACTTACGTTACACCAAATGTCCCCACTAAATTTAATTCTGTACTATGCATTCCATATATTAAAGCCGCCCTTTTAATGATGATTGCTCATAATGATGAAATGGAAGGAGCTAATTCTAATGTAGCAAGGCACGCATTTGAAATCGCACCTCAACCAAAAAAAATGATTGAAATTGATGGCGGGCATTTCGGATTACTTTACTATCCAAGTCCGTTGTTTGACCAAACCAGTAAAGCTCAAGCTGATTTTTTCAAAGAATATCTTCAATAATAATTGATTTTACCAAAGTGTCACAACATTTTGTATAAGTAATGGCAGAAAAAGTGATACATATCAGGGGTAGTAGCCCGCCCAAACGTCATCGCGGTTTGACATGAAAGTGCCACAAAGTCTGCCACTACTCATACAATTTACCATTGTGAGTGATCTAAAATAAAGCTATGTGAAGATCGAGCTCATGACCGAAGAACTCTTTGCTTTGAATAACCATTTAAAGTCTCTTTTTTTATCAAGAATACGATGTTCGATAAAACCTATCTCTTCAGAATAAATAGTATTAACACAAAGGCTTTACCACCTATTCCTCTGATGGAGGTTAAGGGTGTATTGGTAAAGTAGGCGCCAAGGTTTTCAAAACAACAAATATTTACGAGCATTTGTTATAATTTTAACCGAGAGTTGCATCAACTTACAGGTATAGTCTTTTGCTTCTCTCATTTTCTATACGGAAAATCCTCGCAAATTTGCTATCTTCGGTTTACTTCTTAATGACCAACCACTAACCAATGATAAAATTCTTTAGAAAAATTAGACAAAAACTGCTCGCGAAAAATAAATTTAGTAACTATCTACTTTACGCTATTGGAGAAATTATACTTGTGGTAGTTGGGATTTTAATTGCACTGTGGTTAAATAACCTTAATCAAGAAAAGGTTAATGCACAGGAAAGAAAAAACCTAAAAACAGAACTCAAAGCAGAACTATATGACAATAAAGAATTCTTCAAATACTATAAAGCTTATACCGAAGAATGTGGTAGGAAAGTTATAGAGATATTAAATATATCAGCAGGTGAAAACACCCAATTACCTATAGACACAATCAGAAAATATGCAGTTGAAATGATGCCAATTAAATCTTTTTCGATTGATGAATCGAGAATGAACTCAGCCAAATCTGCGGGCTTATTAAAACTATTGAATTCAGAAGAGAGTAATTTGTTAGCTAAATACGAGACTTTATTAGAAGAGTACAAAGAGGCCAGAAAAATCAATACTATATGGAAGCAAGAAAACAGAACTCTTTTCTTATATCTTAATAGTTTCAGTATTTTGGATGAGGAAAATGGTTTATTAAAGCACCCAGATTATGATTTGTCGGACGAAGAATATATTTCCTTTTTAAAAAAGAAAGAAACGTATGTGAAGCTTAAAGATATATTTGTAAGCACAGAAGTAGATGTCCGTTGGTTAGGTTGGATCATAAAGGATATTGATAAAACAATTGAACTTTTAAATTGAGAAATCAAGTTGTAAAATAATGAAGGCACAAACCGCTAACCAATGATAAAATTCTTTAGAAAAATACGTTATGACCTTATGGAAAAAAATAAAACTGGAAAGTATTTAAAATATGCCATTGGTGAAATTATATTAGTGGTAATCGGAATTTTGATTGCATTAAGCATAAACAATTGGAACCAAAAAAGGATTGTAAAAAATCAAGTCAGTGAATATTTGTTAAGTATTGTATCTGACTTGAAATCTGATATTACCGAATATGAGCATAATATTGAGGTATTTGAAAAAGGGATTGAGAACCATCGTCGGCTTTTAATAAATGATGACTATAAAGAATTAGAAATAGATTCAATTGCTGAACTTATGTTAAGGTTTTGGAATTTAAACAGAACCTCTAGTCAAACTTTTGAAAAGATTAAAAATACAGGGCTTCAAGAAATATTGGGAAACGCTGAAATTAATCAGGCTGTTAATTATTATTATAATGTTTCATTATCACACTACGATTATCTTATTAATTGGGACAAAGAATTGTCCCAAAGAGATGCAGTATTTTGGCTTTATAATGACCAATACGAATCTGGATTTAGTAACGAATTTAAAATAACATCATCTATCCCTTACAAAGATGATTCCAATAAAAGAAAGGAAGCACTAATAAAACTTGTAGAATCTACTTTGGGAAGAAACTATTTGAGAAATGCAATTACTAGAAGTGAATTTGGTCTTAATTTAGTAAGAGGAATTAAGTCAAAAGCAGAAAATCTAGTAAGATTAATAGAAATCAGTAAAAAATAACGTGTTACAACATCGCGTATAATTCAGTGCTTAGGTTCTCGCTTATCAGAAAATCCTGCGTCTACCTATTGGCAGACAGGGATTTTCCTAGGGTTCGTTTTTATTTGCTAAATTGGTTACTTAAACCCGCAACAAACCTTATACGAGAACGTTGTGCTTCATTATGCCAAACCGCTAACAATGATAAAATTCTTTAGAAAAATTAGACAAGATTTACTTTTAAAAGGCAAAACTGGAAAGTATTTAAAATATGCTATCGGAGAAATAGTTCTCGTAGTTCTTGGAATTCTAATCGCACTTCAAATAAATAATTGGAATGAAAAAAGAAAGGAAAATGCAACAATCAGTACCTACTTAAAAGGTATAATGGTGGATTTGAATAATGACACAAAACGATTTGATGTAATCATTAAAAACTTAAATGAGCAAATAGAAAACAATTCAAAGGTTTTTGAGAATAAAAATTATCAAACTCTTCCAATCGATTCCATTGTTTTAACAATAACAAGTTATTTCAACGATTATAAAATTTCTGACCAAACATACCAAAAGTTAAAAAATTCGGGACTGGCGAATCAATTAGGTTCTAAAGAATTAAATGATGCTATCAACAACTATTATTCAGAAGAACTTTACAGGTTCAATTTGTATATAGACTATGATGAAAAACGTTCAACAAATGATGATGATTTTTGGTTTGTTACAGATGACTATGAGATCAATCCTATTTTGGGTCAAAGTAAAAATCGTACACTTCCTTTTTTAGAAAACGAGGAGGCAAGAAAAATAGCATTAATAAAAAAGATAGAATCTAATTTAGGCAGAAACAATTTAAGAAATAATATCTCAAGAAAATCATTAGGAATAAATATTACTCAAGAATTAAAAAATAAAGCCAAATCATTGACTGAAATGATTAATCAAGAACTGAATATAAAATAAGGAAAGCACACACCGTATATAAAAAATTGCTAGTTTTAGCTAAACCAATGTTAGTTGCTCGTTTGCTAGCTTCTGATTTTCCTTCGGAAAATCCTCGCACACAAACACGCAACTTTCCATATACATAAACCTTGGCAACAAGCTAAAAATGACTTGGAAAACTTTCAATCTTTTTGGAAAAAATATCAAGGAGTCATGAAACAGTTCAAAATAAATTTAAAAGAAAATTGGATGATCAAATCACAAATTTATCATTCTAATCTTGTGCGAACATGTTTCCTTATTAGCTTACCCCTTTTTGGTAATTATAGTTTTTCGCAAACCTCCGCATTATACTTTGACGGAGTTAACGATTATGCTATGGCTGATATTAACTTGCCTAGTGATTACACTTTTGAGTTTTACATGAAGTTTCACGATTTGACTGTCGAGTGGGAAACAATATTCAATTTTAATGAAGGGGGTTGGACTCCTTGGTTTGGTACTGATTATGGAATTGGAAAAAAATTGGAATTCTGGGATGGAAATTATCTGTTCCAGACTAACTCAGTTTTGAGTGAAGAAGTATGGTATCACATTGCATTAGTGAAGCATGAAGCAAAAATATATGTCTATTTAGAAGGGGAACGAATTTTCATTTACAATGGACAAACAACTGTTCTAAATGGTCCCTTTTCAATTGGCGGTCAAGAAACTTTATTTAATGGTAACATAACCATTGATGAATTACGGATATCGTCAAACGCCAGATATATTGGCGATTTTTACGATGCTTCTGGCTGCGAATTTTCTATTGATTCAGATACCTATGCGTTGTACCATTTCAACGATGGAAGTCCAAGCCAGTTTGCAAAAGACGATTCTGGAAATGGGCATGATTTAAGACTAGGAACTTCAGTAGGCATTGACGCTAGTGACCCTAAATGGATAAGTGACGGTATTGGTGTAGACGAAATTAAAATAATCGGGGACACTACTCTTTGTCAATCAATTTCAGAAATTTCATATACAGTAAACTTAAAAGGAATCGTATTCGAATATTTTTGGCAAATTAATGGTGATTTAGAAATATCTTCTGGTCAAGGTACTTCCACAATTACCGTAAAGCCTATTCCTAATGGAAATACCGGAACAGCAGAAATATGTTTAATTGTTGATGCAGGATGCGGTTTAACCCTTCAAGATTGCCAGCTTATTCAGATCAAACCCATCGAAGAAATTACCCTAACATACCTGCCTGAACAAACAATTTGTGGATTAGATAATCCAATTTATTTAGCGGTAAGTCAGGACAACCAAACTGGCGAATGGAGCGGGCCAGGGATTCAGAATAATCGATTTTATCCTGAAATTGCTGGTTTAGGTATTCATGAATTAATTTTTTCGCTTGAAAATGATGAATGTAAGATTGGTGTTTTTTCAATTGAAGTTTTGGATTGTGATTGTGCAGGAACACCAAATGGAAATGCTCTGATGGATGATTGTGGTAAATGTTTAGAACCATCTGATCCAAATTTTAATAGCTGCTTTGATTGCGCTGAAGTTCCAAATGGTTTTTCAGTTTTTGATAGTTGCGGTGAATGTTTAGAGCCATCTCATCCAAATTTTAATAGTTGTTTAGACATAATTGGTTATCCAAAGTTTTTTACGCCAAATAATGATGGTTATAATGATTTTTGGCAAATTAATGGAATAGTTAATTTCCCTAATTCAATGACATTAATTTTTGATAGGTTTGGAAAATTATTAGTGGCACTATCAGCATATGACATAGGATGGAATGGGTTGTATAATGGTAAGCAAATGATGTCAAATGATTATTGGTTTATAACTGACCTTGGTGACGGGCGGTCTTTTTCTGGCCATTTCTCATTGATAAGATAGAAACCCAGTTGCCAAAACCGTATAACGCCCATTTCTTCTTGTATTCACTTCTGAATCCACTCGCTAGCCAAAGTTCCCTCTTTTTACTATCTTAGTTTCAACCAACGCAACACTGCTTTACACAAAAATATTGTTGAAAACCATTGGAATGAAATTTAAATTATTCATATCGCTTATCATTTTTGTTTTGCCCTTTTTGAATTTGTTTGGACAAACACCCACCTTTGAAAAGTGCGATTGCCCATTTGATATATCAAAGATTAAGGCTGAAAGTATTTGGTGCGGAAAACTTAAAGTGCCTGAGAACAGGGAGGTGGTAGGTGGCAGAATGCTTGAAATCATGTTTAGCGTGATAGAGCCTGAAAACCCAAAGCCTAATCCCATAGTGTTAATGCCGGGAGGGCCGGGCGTGCCGCCTGTAGCAAACCGTGTTCTTCCTATTGTTCATTCTATAATGCCAAGCGATCATACTTTTATCGTGTTTGACCCCAGGGGAACAGGTTTGTCAGATCCCGAAATGTGCAAAGAGCAAAGGACAGCAAGGGCTATTATCAGTTCTATGGACCTCAGTCTGGAGGAAGAAAGACTCATGTATAAAGGCGCTATGCTGGCTTGTCGCAGCTCTCTAAAGCTAGACGGTATCGATATCAATCAATATAACTCCGTAACCATAGCTCAGGATGTTCATGATTTAATGAATGTATTAGGATATGATAAATGGAATATTTTTGGTGGATCTTACGGTGTACCCCATGCAAGAATGGCCATGCGCCTATATCCCGAAGAAATCAATTCGGTAGTTATTTCTAATGGAGCCGATTTAAACATGATGGATTTCCTGAAATACGATAGGCGTGCTATGCATAATGCTTTGCAAGATGTTGCCAACAGATGTAAACAAAATAAAGATTGTAATGCTCGTTTTCCAAACATTGAGCAAGCATTCTATGATACTTATAATTGGTTAAAAGAAGAGCCATTAACCATTGAAGTTTCACAGGATGAATTTGAATTTCCCAACTTCACATTTAACTCACACGAATTTGTCACATTTATTTATCATCAACTATTTTATGAGAACGAAATCATACATTTGCCTGCTGTTTTGCATGCATTTGCAAATCGGGATTTGGGCTTTATAAAAAAACTTATAGAGTATGAATACGGAAGCCCCTCCACGTGATTCAACTCGGGCATGAGCACTTGTGTTGAATGTTATGACCACTACTATCCCGGTGACCAAGCCAGACAAGAAAAATTTGGAGAAGGTCTACCTCCTGCATTTTCTGAAGTACCATGGTTTACTACAGAATGTGATTACTGGTTGACTAAAGTTACCGACTCAACATTGATGAAACCCTTTAAAAGTGACATACCTACTTTAATCTTATACGGTGAACATGATCCAACCTCTAACCGTGCCCAAGCCGAATCTCATATTCCTTGGTTTACAAGAGTTCAAATATCAAAAACGCCTGGAATGGCACATGGTCCACCATCACATAGAGAACGAAATTGTTGGAAAGAAATAATAAATGGTTTTTATCATGAACCGGATAAAAAGATTGAAGAGTCTTGTTATGAAAGTCTACCACAGATTGAAATGTCAATTGACTTACCCCAATGGGCTAAAGAAAAATAGCAAACGGTTTACAACAACATATAAAATCCATTAAAACAGTTTTTATACAAAACCGTTGTGCGCAATTTGCGAAAAATTGCACACATACAATGTGTTTTGTAACTTTAAAGAATACTAACTAATTGAAAAACAAAATGAAAACACTCAACAAAATCAATCATCAGTATTTTGGTATAGTTTTATTAATGCTTTGTACAATTGCCTGTAAAACTGAAAAAAAAGAAAACAACATTATTGAAGTTATTACCAGAGGTATGGATTTCCAGACAGCAGACACTTTAAAATCTGGATGGAATACATTTGCCTATAAAAACCTGTCTGGCGAAGTTCATTTTTTCATAATGGATAAATTACCTTCTGACTCTATTGTAGAGAGCGATATCAAAGACCATTTATTACCTCCATTTGAAGATGGTTTGAAGTTTCTAATTGAAGAAAAAACTGATAGCGCGATGGCCGCATTTGGCAAAATACCTGCTTGGTTTAATGATGTAAAACGATATGGTGGCACAGGATTAATATCACCCGGTAAAACAGCAGTATCAAGTATCCATTTGGAACCTGGAAAGTATATGATGGAATGTTATGTTAAGGCTGTTAATGGCGAATGGCATACATCACATGGTATGTGGAAGTTTATAACCGTAGTTGATGAAACTACAAATTTTTCTCCGGATGAGGCTAATCATACTATCAGTGTATCAAGCACGGATGGATATGTTTTTGACGCCCAACCTAAATTAGGTAAAAATAAGTTTAAAGTTGAATTTATTGACCAAGTGCCTCATGAGCATTTTTCTGGTCATGATGTTAATTTAGTTAAATATGACGCTTCAGCAAACATTGATTCTTTGGTCTACTGGATGAATTGGATGAATCCTACTGGATTAAGAACCCCTACACCAATAGGCTTTACTTTTTTGGGCGGAATGAACAATTGTGAGGGTGGCAAAACAGGATATTTTGAAGTAGATTTAGAGTCTGGCAACTATCTTTTAATTTCTGAGACACCAAAAGCAGATGAAAAGGGCATGCTAAAAACTTTTGTAATAAATGATAATTAAAAATACTGCACACAGCAACGGCTAAAAGTAATTACTAGTTCTCGCTTAGTTCTGAAAATCCTTGTGGATTTTCAGTTTGGTGTGTACTCGCAAAGTTTTGTGCTAACCCACTCAACCACTTATATAACAGACTTTTAGCCTTCATTAAAGCAAAAAAAGCCAATGATAAATTTTTTTAGAAGAATTAGACAAAAAATGCTCTCTGATAGTAAGATCACTAAATATCTTCTATATGCAATTGGTGAAATTATTCTTGTCGTAATTGGAATTTTAATTGCGCTTCAGATTAACAACTGGAATGAAAATAGAAAAGATAATTTTGTAGAGTTAAAAATTCTTCAAAGCCTAAATAATGACCTCATAACAGATATTATTAATATACAAGGAATGCTTAAAAATGATTCCTTATCAATTGAATACAACAGACAACTAATTAGTATTTTAAAAAACGAGTCCGTCAATTATGATTCTTCTATGGCAAAAATCTTTGGCGATATAAATCGTTATGATGCTTTTTGGCCTCAAAAAATGGGTTTTGAATCGCTAAAATCTAAAGGATTAGAAATTATTAAAAATGATAAATTAAAATCAGAAATAGTCAATTTATATGATTTTCAATACGCACAAGTTGCTGAATCCATGGACTTAAAGAAACAATTATATTTAAGCACAAATTCAGTTTTTTTAGATTATTTAGAAACTATTAGTAGCGATTCGAGTAGAAAATTCGATGATTCACATTTTAAAGTACCCAATGATTTTAATGGTTTAAAAAGGGATAATAGATTTATGAATTATTTGACACATATTTATACTGAACGCATCATATTTCAGAATTATGTTAAAGCTGCATTGGAAAAAATGAAAATTATTCAGAAACAAATTGAAAAAGAAATAACGAAAGCAGAACAATGACTATAAGTAATTGCTTGTTCTTGCCTACTTCTGATAATCCTTGAAGATTTTTAGTTTGGTGTTCACTTGCAAAGTTTAGAACTAACCCACGCAACTACTCAAAGCCGAAACTTTTATGATATTTAGAATTCAAGTGGCACGCGCAATATCTGGATGTTATAATTCATTACAATAAACCAATAACCAATGATAAAATTCTTTAGAAAAATTAAACAAAACTCACTATTGGAACACAAAACTGGAAAGTATTTGAAATATGCTATCGGAGAAATTATTCTTGTTGTCATAGGAATTTTAATTGCATTATCAATCAATAATTGGAATGATAATCAAAAGAACGCAGAATCAGAACTTAATTATTATCAAAGAATTTTAGACGATTTTGAAATGGACAAACAGCTTATTTCCGAATCTTTAGAAAAAGCCAATAAAAGGATTATTATAAGTAAAGAGCTTTTATTGGAATTAGATTCAGGTACAAAAACCAAGAATTTTCTTTTAAACAAATTTTTAGTAGCTATCAGAGGTGATATTTTCGTGGTTCGAAACGTTACATTCAAGGATTTAATATCATCTGGAAATCTTAAGTTGCTTAATGATATCACAATAAAAAATAGTCTGATTCAATATTATAGCGAACTTGAAAACAAACAGGCTCAAATGCAACAAAATAGAGATGAAAACCTAAAAAAGATATTTGAGTTGTTTAACAGTTCAATTGAATTTGGAGGGATACAAGAATTGGAATACGTAAATCAAATTCTTGGGCCTGAGGTTCTTCATACTTTAAAGCAAGTTGATTGGACAAAGAATAAAGATAGCGAATATTATAAAAAATTTCAGATGGAATTAGTATTCAATATCTCAATGGCAGATAGACGAAAGCAACATTTAATCGAAATAAGTGGTTTAATGGAATCACCCTATGGCCTATTAGTAAAAAAGTGTCGAAAAAATTAATAGAAAGGAAACTTAAGCCGTATAAAATTCATTACTAGTTTCCTGCCTTTAGCAAAATCCTCGTGGATTTTCCTTTGGTTGGGTTTTATTTTCTAAATTGGTTACATAAACACCTTCCTACGGCAGGTAGAGCAACAAAACATGTACGAAACGTTGGTAGCACCTTTGAAAAAAATGCGAATACCTTTAATATTTTTAATTCTTTTAACTTTCACAAAAAGTGGATTAGCCCAAGAAACAACATTTTTCAACGCAGACGGATTCTTTTCAATAGGAACACAATCAAATAGAACCGCATCAATAACCTTGTTCGACATCGACAAGGATGGAGATTTGGATGCACTCGTGGCAAATGGCAGACATTGGGCAGAACATAATTACATTTATTACAATGACGGAAAGGGAGGTTTTAAAGTGGCACAACCATTAGGAAAATTCCTTGATGCTTCCTATGCTATAAAAAGTGCTGACTTCAACAATGATGGATTTATGGACATTGCAGTTGCCAATGACAACATTCCCAATAAAATATACTTTGGTTCATCCAACCAAAACTTTGACAATGAAACTAGTTTTGGATCAAAATCGCCTTCAAGAAATCTCGAAATAGCGGATATTGATAATGATGGAGATTTGGACTTAATACTTTCCAATAGAAAAGCTGAAAACGAAATTTGCCTTAATGATGGAAAGGGATCTTTTGAAAAAACCATCACTTTTGGTAACAAATCTGACCAAACCATACAAACTAAAGTAGTAGACATTAACAAAGACGGATTTTTGGACTTAGTAACTGCCGAGAGACAAAATAAAAATAAAGTTTATATCAACGACGGAAAACAGCGTTATATAAATATCATTGAGTTTGGTAATGAAGAAGATGAAACGCGTTCAATCGATATTGGCGATTTTGATAAAGATGGATTCTTGGATATTGTAACAGGAAATTTGGGTTCTAAAAACAGTATTTACTTTGGCGATAAAAATTTGAGTTTTTATCGCATTTTTAATTTTAAAACACCGCGGAATACATCATCCATTAAGATAACAGATTTAAATCAAGATGGTTATTTAGACATCGTTGAGGGAAATTCAGAAGAACGAAATTTTGTTCATTTGGGACAAAAAAATGGCGGGTTTAAAGAAATTGGTTTGAGAGAAGATTTAAAGGACGATACCTATAACATAGAAATAGGAGATGTGGATGGCGATGGTTTTCCAGACATTATTGAATCGAATTCTGGAACTTGGAACTTGTATTATAGAACACGAATAAAATAAATTGGAGCAAAACTAATAAAACGAAACAATAAAATAAAGGTTGACGCTAAACTGAAAGGTAAAAGTATAAAATCCCCCAACTGTTCAAAGCCAAACCGATAGGTAAAAGCCGCAAATAAACATGAGCAAACAAAAACTGATTAAAAGATTAAAGAGTTACTATCCCATGGAAAGATTTCATGCTTTTGTGACTTTTCCAGCGATATTAGTTTATCTCATCCTTAATAACTTATTTGTAGACATATTTTTTCTATTGTATGGAATTTTAGTTTGTATAATAATACTCATTCAAGGTCAGCACTATTGGAAATTAAAATTATATAGGTTGATGGGGAAGCCCATTAATCAGGAAAAAAACCTAACAATTTTCAGGAGTTCTAAAAAAATAAATTTGATATTAATTACTTTGATTCCAATAATATTTGCAATTCAATTGTATCAAAATAACTGGGTAATAATTCCTGAAAACTTGATTTTGTATGGGATCTTGACCAATATTTTCGCAATTTTTGAACATATTAATTACTACAACCGCCAACTAATGGTTGACAATCCAGCCGATTTAGATTATATAAAGCGAAATAAAAAATTAAAAATCGCAAGTTTAGCTAAAGATTTAAAAGAGAACGAACTATAAAGCCGGTACTTTATACCGGCTTTAATTTATGGCTTCAGCAAAAAACGGTTCTTTTGATCTTTGGAAAATTAATATCAAAACACAGGAAAGCCATATTCTAACCAAAGAAAATAGCCTTGAGCGCCTCCCTGTTCCAACTGATGACGGTAATCAAGTGGTTTATATCCATAAAACAGGGTTTTCATATGATTCCGTGAAGTTGTTAGATTTAGAAACTAATACCAGTACGGCATTGGTTGAAGAAAATTTTATGTCTCAAGTGGCTTTTTCATTATCAAAGGATAACACTACTCTTGCTTATACTTGGCCAAATGGAGATAATTATGAGCTTCGCTTGTTAAATATCTCAATGCCTGAGAGTAAAATGCTGCTTACCAAAAGTAGAGGACTTCCCCTATCGCCAAAATTTAGCTATGATGGTCGCTGGGTTTATTTCTCAGAAAACAACAAAAATGAATCTTCTGAAATAAAAAGAATAGCTGTAAACGGGGGTTCAACTGAATTACTGCCCATTAGTAAATGGAATTGGGGAACCGCGACAGGTAAACTTAAAATTACCACTCGAGTGGATGAAAACATAGATGCCGTTAGAATGAGCATTACAGACGAAAACGGACATCCGATTATTCCTGAATCTGGCATCATTCATTCTGAAGGACAAAATGGGATTGTTTTTTTCTATTCACCTGGAGAAATAATGGTCGAAGCTCCTGTTGGAAATCTTAAGATTCGCGTTATACATGGCTTTTCTACAATTGAACAGGTACGAGAAATTAAATTAGAAGAAGGTAGTCAGGACATTGAAATTAATTTAAATAAGATTTGGGATGCTAAGAAAGATGGCTGGTATGCCGCAGACACCCATTTTCATCTTAATTATGGAGGAACTAACCGATTAGATCCGGAAGATATCCTTTTAGACCTTAAAGCTGAAGGTATTGATATGGCTTTTCCACTGGTGGCTAATCTGGGAAATAGGTTTCTTGAAGAAGACCTTTTTGGGTGGCAACACAAAGAACTACCCATGATCTATTTTGGGCAAGAAGTACGTTCCCACTTTTTTGGCCACTTAAATCTTATTGGAACTAAAGCGCTATACTGGCCATGGGTTTGGGGTCCGGGTTATGATATTTATGGAACAGACGACATACCGAATGCAGAGGCATTGCGTTTTGGCCGTAAACAAGATGGATTAGGAGGCTATGTGCATCCTGTGTCGGTAAAAGAGCCCTTTAAAGAAGGAGCCGGACGCACAATACCCACAGGATTTGTAGCGGATGCTGTTATGGGAGAAGTGGATATTTTAGAACTTGGATGCTTATGGACTGATGAAATAGGAACGGCTGCTTTATGGCACGAAATTCTTAACCTGGGTATCCCGTTGGCTCTATCTGCCGGTAGCGATGTTATGAATGATCTTTATAGAACCATGGCTATAGGCGCAACAAGACTCTATGTTAAACCAGAAGGGGAATTAACCCTCGGCAGTTACCTAAAAGCCATCAAGAACGGAAGAAGCTTTATTAGTAACGGTCCGCAACTCTTGTTTACGGTAGCCGATTATGAGGTAGGTGATGTTATTAATACCAAAAAAAATAAGGCGAAATGGAAGGTATTAGTTCATTCTACCGTTCCATACAACAACGTTGAGATTTATGTTAATGGCGTTGTTGTCGACACCAGAAAAAGTAAGAATGGTCATTCGGAAACCTATTCAGGTACCATTAATATTCCGAAAGGTGGTTGGGTTACTGCACGAGTTATAGGCAACAACTCTGAATGGCCTATGATGGACAGTTATGCATTTGCAGAGAGCTCGCCTATATGGTTCAATGAAGTGGGCAGTACGATGCCTGAAGCTAAAGCTGATGCTGCCAAAAAGCTTCTGAAAATATTAGACTTTTCAGAGCAAAGAATGAAACAAGCTTATGGAAATCATAAGATACCCAATCTACTTGATCACTTTTCTAAGGCAAGGGAAAAATTGGAAAACATGGTGTTAGAAAACAATAAATGAACAGAGTATTTGTAATCATATTATTATTCATAACTATAAGTTGTAACACAACAAGATTACCAAGTGAAAAATTTTCGCAATATGAATATTTTAAATCGTACAGTATTGAAAATGGCAAGTTAAAAATTGAAATTCAAAATCCATTAAATTGTCCGTTAAGGGTATGGATGTTTAATAATGATGTTGAATTGCAAAATAGATTTAATCGAGTAAATCCAATAGAATTAAAAAGTAAATCAGATACTATAATTATCTTTTCAGAAGTAAAGAAAATCAAAAACGAAATTACTTTTAGTTCACGTTTAGGAAGTCTTTCTAAAAAGATAGAACAAATAAAACTTGAACTACCTTTTCCAATTAATAAAGAATATAAAATTATACAAGGAAATAACACCAATTATACTCATAGTTCAGATTGGTCGAGATATGCACTAGATTTTGATTTAAAGATAAAAGACACTATTTGTTCTGCAACAAATGGTTTTATTGTAGGTGTTGTAGATAAATATAAATTTGGTGGCAAAGGAGATAAATGGAAACTATATGGCAATTATGTAACGATTTATGAACCGAAATCAGGTTTATTTACTCAATACGTCCACTTAGTAAAAAATGGAAGTCTTGTTAAAGTTGGGGATGAAGTTGTTAGTGGGCAGCCAATTGCCTTGTCGGGTCGAACAGGTCAAACAGATATTGAACATTTACATTTTAGTTGTTTAATACCTGTAAATCGTAATGAAGGATTAAAATCTATTCCATTCGAATTTAAAGAAGGTTATAAAAGTACAGAGCTAAAAAAGAATGATATAGTGAGAAAATAACTGCTCACAACAATATTTAAATAATAGCTCAAGAAATTTCTAACACAAAGGTTTAGGTGTTTTTGGAAAGTCAACAAATTATTGAGAGATTTCCTTAAAAAATAAAAAGAGACAAGTTCTAATATGATAATGAAATGGTTGTAGCCTATAAAATTAAAATCCGATAGTTCTGGAAGGAATTACAACATAACATAATGTATTTAATTCACCATACCCACCAAGGGGCAGAAGATTGTTCCATATATAACCAAAAGTCAAAAAAACAATGTGCCAAAATCGCTGGCCACAAAGATCCTGTAACATGACGGGAATAGCCTAAAATCAGACCCGCCAAAAATGTATATCCAAATAATTCTAATGCGCTGTTGTTAAGATGCTGTAATGGGAATACAAATAACATTGCTTTGTAACCAGCGTGGGAAACGGATGCCAATGCTATAGCTCCCATTTGGTTCCATGGCTGCGCGCCTCCCTGTACAAATCCCCTGAATACTACCTCCTCAATAAAACCGATTAGAACAGCTACTATTACAAATGAACCTATTTTTGATGGTATAGCCGGCAAGCCATCTTCTATTCGTGAATAAATAGCAAACATTAAGGACAAAATAATGGCTATCAAAATCCAGTTAAATGACTTCTTAAAACGCCATAAACATGGAGAAAAAACGGCTCCTGGGATGTCTCTATAAATAGAATATATCCAGAATCCTGCCATTATCAAACCAAATAAAGCAATTGCCTTAATGGGAAAATCAAAATTGATAAACAAAGAAAAAACCCATAAAGAACCGGTAAGAGCGAGGGATTTAAAAGGAATTCTTTTAGATTTTTCAATCATTTAGACCTATGTTTTTTTTGGCTTTAAAAAATAAAACCATAGACCAGCCAAAGGAATGATAAGTAGCAACCAACCCGACCCCATACAAGCTCCAGAATTTGGAGCAATGATAGTATTTGGCAATGCCTTTTTTACATTCGCCACATTAACTGAATCCTTTAAAAAATCATCAGAAAGAGAGAGGTAACGAAGATGATCCAAATTATGGAGCGTTGAATCTAACCCTACTTTACCTGAAACAACAAGGTATTTTAAGTTTTTTAGGTTTTTGAAATTACTGTAATCCAATAGGCTATCCGTATTTTCAAATTCCAGATATTCCAATTCAGGAAACGAATCCTGAAAAACTTTAGAATTTTGTTCCATAAAAGGATCATCAGCTAGATAAAGTGAAAGCCATTTAAGTTTGTTTTTCTTAAAGGTGCCTGAATTAAAAAGCCTTTGCTTATTGAGTCTCAAATCCAGGAACTTAAGGCCGGGATGATACTCATGTACTACATTAATATTTATACTATCCGATTCAATGTGAAGGCTTTTTAGCTTTTTCAACATATTTAATGAAGACCAATCAATATCCCCTTCTTCGTAATCAATAATTTTTAAACGCTCTAAATCAGGGTTTTCTCTAAAAAATTGGGAATCAATGAAAGTACTGTCTCCGATATTAACAAGAATTATCTCTTTCAAATGAGGAAGGTGCGGAAAGTAACCATTACCCCTTATTGGAATCGCAATCATCAGGGTTTTTAAAGACGGAAATTTAGAAAGTATGGAAAAGGAAATAGAATCTATTTCACTTTCAATTAATAAAGCCCGAGGGTTAAAATTTTTAGAAACCCACAGCAAATCTTTATTTAGATCGGCTATTGAGTCCATCTCAGAAAAATAAACCAAGTCAACATCAGGATTTATAAGCGCCATTCTTTTTAAGTGTGGCCTTATGGAATCGGCAATAGGGTTCGCAAATTGAATCGTTTTTAAATTTAAAATTTCGTCTTCTGAAAGTTGATTAAAAAAAGATCGTGGCGGCCTATTCGTACCAATGGAAATCCCGGTTAATTGATTATTGATAAACAACAATGAATCTAACTGCTGAATATTCAGAGTGTCTGGCAATTCCATACTGACAGGAATAACAAACTTGTCGGTGGCAAGGAAATCTCCTTTCCGCGTCAAAAAGCTACCATATCCAAGGCTATCCAATGGGGAAAAACTAGTGCTATAATCTAGAAAACGTACTACGTTTGATCCTTTAAAGGTGATTAATCGGATATCTTCTTCCTCATTGCCTTTACATTGCCACAGCAACAGTATGATAATGAAAAAAATAACCGAACTGATGTTTTTCCTACTTAACATAATGTATGCTCAGGAATTTTTCCCTTAAGTCTAATTAAAGATACAAAATAAAGCGTTTACTTAATTGGAGGAATAATAAATTTATAGCCTAAAAATCAAGGGGTTTGTTGCGATTGAAAGGATCTGTTAGCAGAACTTGTTAGTTGATTGTATTACTGATATAAGTGAATTGAAATTTAATTATTAAAGTTAAGAAAACTATGAGCCAACCCTCTTTTAAGTTTTTAAAATTGGTCGTAATAGTTGAGAATTAAATTGGTTTTTAACTTTTTTAAGTCGCTGGCAAGTAGAGTTTTATCCATTAATTAAAAAAAGAAAATCTCCGTACAACACCATATATAAATAATTACTAAATTAGGCCTTAATCAAAGGATGTTACAATTTTTTTAGGTCTGATTTTCCTAAGGAAAATCCTCGTACACAAACACGCAACTTTCCATTGACATAAACATTAGCTTGAATCAAAAACAAACAAACATGAGTGACATAGAAAAATCATCAAGACGGTCCTTTTTAGGAAAAACTGTGGCAATAACATCGGCTTTAGCTTTAACTAGTTTAGCGTTTAAACCATGGGACCAAGACAATACAATTGAAGAAGGCGTAAATATAATTGGACCAAGAAAAGAATATACCCCTTTAATTGGAACATTAGTTTCCATGTTGGAGAACATGACCAGCCAAGTAAAACGAACTATTCAAAATTTAACTATCGAAGAACTTGACTACCAGTTTGACGATAATGCAAATACAATTGGTGCTCTAATCTTACACATTACTTCCAGTGAAAAATTTCATCAAATCGGAACACTGGAAAATCGACCTTTGAATGAAGAAGAACTTAAATTTTGGTTTCCAGCAAGAAATCTAGGCGACCCATCCAGTAAAACTATAAAAGGAAATGAGATTGATTATTATTTACAAATAATGGATGAAGTAAGGAAAGATTCTTTAGCTGCTCTAAAAGAAAAAGATGATAATTGGTTGCTTTCGCTAGACGAAACCATCTCGACACCAGAAACACCTATAAACAAATTTTGGCGGTGGTTTCATGCTTGCGAACACATGTCTAATCATAACGGTCAAATTAAGTTCTTAAAATCCAGACTCCCCTCAAACAAAAAAAACTGACACCTTTCTAACATTGGATATCAAATCATAGCCGCCCATCAGTAGGTTACGCTTGGTAAACTAACCGTTGCACATCATTATTACAAACCGCTAACCGATGTTAAAATTCTTTAGAAAAATTCGTCAAAGATTGCTGACTGAAAATAAATTCAGTAAATATCTTATCTACTCACTTGGTGAAATTGTACTCGTCGTCATTGGAATTTCAATCGCACTTCAGATTAATAATTGGAATGAAAATCGAAAAAGAGAAAACCTGAAAAAACAATTATTTATTGAATTGAGAGCCCGTATCATGCAGGATACCGTTGATTTTAATACTTACATAAAACGTTTTGAATCGGCGCATAAGAATGCTTTATTATTAAAGGAGAGAATAAGGACGGACTCACCTTATTCAAACGAATTAGATTCATCATTTTCTAAAATTCAACGCATAGGTAACGATAAAAGGAATTTAAAATAACAAGGAAAATTTAAGAACGGCTATAATTCGTGGTCAGGGCCTTGCCAATTCGAAAAATCCTGCGGATTATCCGAGGGTTCGGTTTTATTTGCTAAATTAGGTTCTTAATCACCTGCCTAACGGCAAGCAGGCACAGCAAATCAAAGATTCGATAAAGTCAAACCATACTCGAACCGATGTATGGCATTTTAACGCACCGAAGCTCTTGAATATGAAGATCCGATACCTTATCATATTGTTTGTTTTTTTCATTTCAGCATGTCGTGAAGGAAAGGAGGAACGTCCTGCTAAGAGAAAATTCGAAACTAAAGAATTTACTTTCTACTCAAAAATAATGGGTGAGGAAAGAAACTATACGGTATTTTCTCCCTCAGAAAGTAATTTACGTAAACAAAATTCACCCTTACCTGTTTTATTGATACTTGATGGGCCTAATTATTTTTCTTTTTTTAACGCTTTAGTAGAGCAATGGAGTAGTAAAAAAGAAATAGTACTACCTGAAATGATTGTAGTTTCCATTAAGCAAAACAATCGCAGTTCGGAGCTACTTCCTTCATTTATCAACAAAAAAGGAAATAGTGAGACGTTTTTAAAACACTTAGAAAAAGAATTACTTCCTGCCGTAGAGGCTAACTATAATACCTTACCATTCAGAACCTTGTTTGGCCATTCCAGAGGAGGACTTTTTGCAATAAACACACTTTTAGAAGCGCCAGAGTTATTTGATAATTATATAGTTTCCGACCCCAACTTAACTGTTGGGAATAAAGCTTTTTTTGATAAGTGGAACATTTCAAAAATAAACCTTAACAATCATAATAATTGTCTTTTTATTGGCTTGGCAGACACCAAAGAAGGTTATACACTTGACGAAGTTCTGGAAACCGACTCAAACACCCACCCACATATGCGAACCATTTGGTTATTATGTAAAAGCATAGAAGAAGATACTATTAGTAATAACAATTTTAAATGGAAGTATTACGAAGGATTTGGACACAATACCGTACCAACAATGGTCGCTATGGAAGGGTTATTATCTGTCTTTGACTTTTATAGATTGGATAAATACGGACTAATATATAGTTATTTAAATGGTAAAATAAGTTATGAGCAACTTAAACAAAGTATAAAGAACCACTTTGCGAAGGTTTCGACAAAAATGGGGATAAAGGTTTACCCTTACGAAGAACTATTATTTGAATATGGGGAGATTTTTCTTGAGGAAAATATGAAGAATAAAGCGGTAGACATGTTTCAATGGAATTTAGATAACTTTCCAAAAAGCAAAAAAAGTATCGAAGCTTTAAAAAATATTTATAAACAAGGCTTAAAATAATCGTAAATGACAAATAAGAATAATTGGTCTGTTTTTTTAATTGTGTTAGCCTCTTTTATTTTGGGAGTAGTTTTTAATTTAATATTTAATGTAGAACGGTTTGATGAAGACCTTGACACAGCAGAAATCAATACACTCACTGAAGTCATGCGAGGATTAAAAAATCTTGAAGACGAAATTAATGTAAATCTTGAGGACGAAATCAATGCCAAAGCTGCATGCAAATATGTTCTAAAGAATTTTAAAAATAATGAAGGCGTATCAGATTCATTAAAACTATCCCTGACACTTGCCTGGGTTTATACTCATCTTCAGCCTGACTATGGCCCAATAGAATATCTTACTCATAATCCTTTCGCTAAAATCTCCAATGAAAATCTTCGATTTAAGATTCTCAATTTCTATAGATTAAGTCTTCCGGCTACGGTAAGTGAATCAAAAATCAGACAACAGTATATTGAAAAAGTAAAAATGCTAATGCCTAAGTGGTTTGGATCAATCAACACCAATACATACAACTATGAAGCTATTGAACCTATAAATTATGAAAAATTAAGAGTTGACAATGAATTATTGTTTCATCTCAAAACTCAGCAAATCGAAACAACTCGCTACTCATATGAGCTGTCTAATATGTTAAAACATATCAGGACAATTAAAGAAGAATCTGAGGCTGAACTCAATAAATTAGATAGAACAAAATAAAGGATATACCCTTTTGTGTATCATTAGAAAAAAGGAATTAATTGACAAAAACATTTGGAATATTACTATTGTTGGTATTTGCTCTAAAAATTAGTGCGCAAAATAATTTTGGTAAAACCATTGTCGTTCCTATGCCTTCAGGTAATGAAACCATAGATAGAGAATTAATAGTTTCAAAGTTAATAGAACTAAAACCTGGAGATACACTTCAATTCTCTTCAGGTACTTATCTAATCTCGAATAAAATTCAAATTGATATTAACGGCATAACGCTTAAAGGAAATCCTAATAAAACCATAATTAGAGGATGTCATCCGGATGATTTCACAGAACATTTGTATGGAATATTTAATTGTGGGGGATTTGAGCTTGTTGGACAAGGAATAACTGTTGAAAATTTTATTTTTGAATACGCCTGGCACGGATTAATGATAGGGTGTTGTTTACCCGACGATTTGGAACAACTTGAGAGCGGTGCCAATATACAAATAGAACAATATGGAGGGCACTTAATTAAAAATAATCTTTTTCGATATAATTCCACTGGAATAAGAGTCGTTGGAATTAATCCAAACACCGTAGTGATTCGGGATAACATTTTTCAAGATAATTATCATGGCCTGACAATTAATGGATCTAATGTTTTAGTAAAAGGAAATAGATTTTACAGTATAGAACCTGAAAAAATACCCATTGATAGCGCTATAGATAATGCCATTGGTGTTCTTCCTTTTTCTTCTATGTTTCCACCGGAAAACCAACCCGAATTAAATGGTGATTGTCAAGATATTGAGATAATTGAAAATACTATAGAGAAGATAGCAAACGATATTAGAATAAATGATTTTAATTTATGTAAAAATGTTATTGTTAAAGATAATATTATAAAACAATAACCACACACAACACTGTATCTAAGCCATTAAAATAGCTTACATACTTACTGGTATCGGTAAGACTTTTAATTACAAGGTTGAATTCATAATATTTTTGTTATTAATAATTAGAAATTTTAACTTAAATTATATAATTAGTTTTGATTTCTAAAGCTCAATTTTATAAACGAATTAGAAGAATGATGATAAAGAATTGTTTTACCCTCTGCATTTTAGCCTTAGCTTGTCTACATACGTTACCCATATTGGCTCAACATCATCATGAGGGCTTGCGTCAATGGGAAATCCCTAGTATGGATCCGGATCGGATTATGTTAACATTTCACGGTGATCCGGCAACAAATAGAGCCGTAACCTGGCGCACTAATACAAGTATTGTGAAGGCCGTTGCCCAAATAGCCGAGGCCACGGTGAATTCAACTTTTGAAGATAATGCCACGACCATAGATGCCGTTACGGAGCCATTTGATTTGGGTTTATATAAAGGAAACACTTCTCTTATTGTCCATTATCACAGTGTCATTTTCGAAGGACTGAAACCTAATAAACTTTATGCTTATCGCGTTGGAGATGGGGATAATTACTGGTCTGAGTGGATCCAATTCCGCACAGCAAAAACTGATTATTCCCCAACTAAATTTGTGTATTTTGGCGATGCTCAGAACGATGTTTTATCGCATTGGTCGCGCGTGATTCGAATGGCCTATCAAACAGCTCCTGACGCCTCCTTCGTCATTCATGCTGGAGACCTTATAAACAGGGCGCACCGCGATTTAGAATGGGCAGAATGGTACAAAGCAGGTGGCTTTATCCATAGTCAATGGACGGCCATACCTGTTGTGGGTAATCATGAATTTAGTCCCCTTGAAAAAGGAGAGCCCAGAAAACTTTCCATACAATGGAGGCCACAGTTTACACTACCTGTTGAACAAAGTTTACCGTCAGAAATACATGAAACCGTTTATACTGTCGATTATCAGGATATAAGAATCATTGTGCTTAACTCGAATGAGGAGCTTGAAATGCAGACTGAATACATCGAAAAACAGTTAAAAAGCTCTTCGAAAAAATGGAATATCATCACTTGCCACCACTCGGTATTTTCGCCTGCTAAAGGCCGGGACTTTCAATTTGCCCGAGAATATTGGAAACCCTTATTTGATAAATATAATGTAGATCTTGTACTAAACGGACACGATCATACCTACGCCAGAGGACATGTCCCTGTTCGAAGCTCCGATTCTAATAAAAGTAAAAATTTGAGTACCGTTTATGTGACATCGGTGAGTGGCCCCAAGCAATATAAATTAGATCCTAAACAATTGGAATCTTATAGCTCAGAGGGCTATAAGCTAGACCAATCTGCTGAGGAAACACAATTCTTTCAGGTCATCAGTGTCACGGGTAAAAAACTAACCTATGTTGCCTACACCGCTTTAGGGGAAGAATATGATCGGGCAACTATCATCAAAAACTTTAAGACGGGTAAAAAACAACTATTGGAAGTGAAAGATTAGTTCTGTTTTAGTCATAGGGCTTAATACGCTTTGCAAGTTATTATTAACATGAAGTCTTCTGATGAGTAGGCTAGAATTTGTTTTAAATAACTTTTTGAAAGTATTAAGCTAACTATATTATAAGAATTTTTCTATATTTAAACGATATAAATATAGTGGAGCTAAACACAATTGTGTTTAGCCATACGTTGTAGCCAATTAAGGAAATCCTACGAATAATGAGGAATTTAATGTCATTATTATTTCTAACTTTTACTTTATCTGTTACTGCTCAAAGCAGGGATGAAATAATTTCCGTTATGAAAGATTATACCAAAAATTATGGTAAAGAGAATTACAGTTTCGATTTTGTGGATACCAAACTAAATCCAGCAATTCTTAAAGTCGAAAAATTAACCTGTGAAAACGATGATGTGGAATTATTTGACAATTTTATTGAAATGATTTTGAAAACAAAAGGTTCCGCAAATGAAACACCAGCCGATGTTTTAGGCGGAGTTTTTATTTGCAAACCTAAATTGGTTGAAAATCGGCTGACAGAAAAATATAAGGACCAGTTTTTGCTTAATATTTTAGAATTTGGATTTGGAAATAGAACTTATGACAAAAAAGGAGAAATCGAAAATTATGCGGAATTGGAAAAAAGGCTAAATCGAATTATAAAATAACTGGCTACAACAACGTATAAAATTCATTGCTTGGTTCTCGCCCATCGGAAAATCCTGCGGATTTTCCTACGGTCCGGTTTAATTTGCTAAATTAGTTACTTAATCACGCAACAAACCTTATACTAAACGTTGTACAACATAAACCTGACCGAAAAAAAATGAAAGTTTACGGAAAATGTAAAAAATGTAACGCTGAGATTAGTTATTCAACCAATTCAGGTACAAGGGTTGAATTTGCAATGCAAGAAGGAGAAAATATGACTTTGACTTGCCAAAAATGCGGAATAAAAACTGACTTTTTCGTGGATGAACTTTATGCTAAAGAATCAAAAATCGCACAAATTAGCGCGGGACTGATTTTTTTTATCGGAACGCCAATAATGTTCCTTTTTGTAAGTCCCGTATTTATGCAAAGTAGAAGCAATTATGTGATCTATATTATTGGCGGATTTTTATTAATTCCTGTTATTATTTATGGAACTATAAAAAAACAAGATCAAATGCGGGTAAACTCATTTAACAGAAGTAGGATGAAAGGTCGGATTCATAAAATTAAATAAAAATACGTTGTACAACAATGGCTAAAAGTAATTGCTTATTCCCGCTTACCATGAAAATTCCTGCGGAATTTTCAGCTTTGTGTGTACTTGTAAATTTAATAACTAATCTACGCAACTACTCTTAGCCGAAACGTTGTAAAAAATTTAAAATGAAAAAAACATATACCATTATTACCCTTTGCTTTCTTTTAAGTTCCTGTGGTCTAAACAAAAAAATCGCCATACTTGAAAATAGAATTAACTCGTTAAATGACAGCATTGAATCATTAAAAAAACCAAACTATAAAATTATAGAAAAGGGGAAAGGATATTTTGGAGAACATATAACTTACGTGGGCATAGATGCTGGGAAATATAACAAAGCGAGCGAGAACGTTTTTATAGGCAATTCAGCAGGAGCTACTTCTCATATGACAAGAAATTCTCTATTGGTTGGTTATCATTCGGGCGTAAATTCAAGAGGATATGGTAACGTGGTAATTGGCAATTATGCTGGTCAGAACATTAATGGTAATAATAATACATTAATAGGTAAAGCAGCAGCTAATCAGAAAATAGGAGACAATAACATTGTAATTGGAACTCATGCTGGTCAAAAATTTGGAAACTTTTCTAATAAACTTATTGTTGAGAGCTCTGATTCAGAACATCCTTTATTATTCGGTGATTTTAAAACCAATAAATTAGATGTAAATGCTGATTTAAAAGTTAAAGGCTCATTTGTTATCATACCTACCACCTCAATACCTGACGAAATAGAAGAGGGAACTATTTATTATGATTTGAATACTAAAAAGTTAAAAATCTGGAATGGTCATAAATGGGATATATTGAATTAAAAAACTTTTTACAACAATGGCTATAAGTAATTGCTTGTTCTCGCCTACTTCTGAAAATCCTCGCGGATTTTCAGTTTGGTGTGTACTTGCAAAGTTAAGTGCTAAACCACGCAACTACTCATAGCCGAGACCGTTACAAGCAATTTAAAAACAGCACTTTGATTGATATAGAAAAATACGAAAAACAACTGAAAACTAAAATTGAAATGTTTTCTGGGAGTTTTATGAATAATTCAAAATGGACAAAGTTGTTTATTGGATTATCAAATAATCTTACTGAAATAAAAAAGTGTTATATCAAGAGTGTTTTTGATGATATTCTTCGAGAAATAAAAATACCAAAAACGGATAATTTTAATGACTCATTTTCTAAAACTGGAATAAAAGACAATATTCTGACTGGAGGACCTTGTGAATTTAAGGAAATTGAGCAAATCATTTTCCCTTATGAATGGAAGTCTGACAGACAAATGAGAGACCAAAAACTAGAACCGAAAAAGTTCAATCAAAATATTGATAAAATAAAAATAATGACCGATTCAATTGGGGAATTTGAAATGGAAATTGATAATGAAAATTTAATAATTTATGGTTACCGATAATAAAAAACTGCTTGTAACATTGTATATAAAAAATTGCTGTTTTTTACTTAACCAATGTTCGTTGCTTTGTTTGCTAGCTTCTGATTTTCCTTCGGAAAATCCTCGCACACAAACACGCAACATTTCATATACGTAACCGTTGTAGCCAATTAAAACCAAGAAAATTCATTGAACAAAATATCACAAATAACAAGACAGAATATATTTGACTTTATCCAAGTAGAAGGTTTTTGGTGGGCTGGAAGACTTGAAGAAGCTAATTTCTTATCAAGAATGTTTGATTTGGAAAATATGCCTTCCTACGACAACCGTTTTCCGAATGCAGCAGGAGATATTTGGCAACATAGAGTTAATAACTATGACTGGGAAGATAATTGGATTTTTAATGACGACCGATTCAATCTTTTAAACTGTGACGACTCAAAATTTTTGAATTTCATTTGCGAAATGATTCATCCATTAGTCAGAGCAGATAAGGAAGAAGTTAACAAATTACTTCAGATTTTTAATGACAATTTAGCTGATGATAATTTTGAGGTTGTAGAAAAAACTCGAATATCGAATAAACCAATTTTTGTTGGTAGAATTAAAATAAACGGAAAAGAATCTATTGAGAAGAAAGGAAAAGAAATAAAACAGATTTTAAATGCTGATTACGTTTCTCAACAAATAAATTTAATGGAATCCTCAATTGAGAATTCACCACATATTTCAATTGGTTTAGCAAAAGAATTAATTGAAACTTCGTGTAAATCAATTTTTGACGAAAGAAAAGAAGAATATGACAAAAATTGGGACTTACCGAAATTAATGAAAGAAACGACTAAATTATTAAAACTAACACCAGATGATATTCCTAACGAAGCAAAAGCAGCGAGTTCAATAAAACAAATCTTAGGAAGTTTATCATCTGTTGTACAGGGAATTGGAGAAGTAAGAAATGAATATGGAAGCGGACACGGAAAAGACGGGAAATTTAAAGGATTACAACCAAGACACGCTAAATTAGCAGTGGGAGCAGCTTCTACATTGGCGATTTATTTATTAGAAACACACGAACTAAAAAAATAACTGGCTACAACAATGGCTATAAATAATTGCTTGTCCTCGCCTACTTCTGAAAATCCTTGCGGATTTTCAGCTTGGTGTGTACTTGCAAAGTTAAGTGCTAACCCACGCAACTACTCATAGCCGAGACCGTTACCCAACATTACAACAGAGCTAAATATTAACATGTTTACAATAAAACAAAGCCATAATGTCAATTAAAACTAAAAGAATTGAATCCATTGATATTTTAAGAGGACTCGTTATGATTATTATGGCATTAGACCATACAAGAGATTATTTTCATTACAGCGCTTTTTTGGGAGATCCTACAAATATGGAAACTACCACTCCTTTTTTGTTTTTTACTCGCTTTATAACTAATTTTTGTGCTCCGGTATTTGTATTCTTAGCCGGTACTTCGGCTTTTTTATACGGCACTAATAAATCCAAACCAGAACTTTCCAAGTTCTTACTAACTAGAGGACTTTGGCTCATTATTTTAGAAATCACTTTAAATAACCTCATTTGGACTTTTGATTTGACCCATGAGATAATAATTTTTCAAGTTATTTGGGCTATTGGTTTTAGCATGGTTTGCTTATCATTTCTAATATACTTGCCAAAAAAAGCAATTCTTAGTATTGGTATTATATTAGTTGCGGGTCATAATTTATTAGATGGAATTGTATTTGAAGGCACCAGTTTTAAATCTGTGATTTGGTATTTATTGCATCAACAACAACGTTTGCCCCTATACCCTTTTAAATTAGCAGTATTTCATTACCCTGTTATTCCATGGATTGGATTGATGGTTCTAGGCTATTGCTTTGGCACCTTTTACACAAAGAAATTTGAAGTTTCAATAAGAAAAAAATGGTTATTAATTTTAGGAGTAAGTTCCATTGCATTATTCTTCATTTTAAGAGGAATAAATGTTTATGGAAATCTATTACCATGGTCTGTTCAAAAAAATACAACTTTTACAATTTTGTCATTTTTTAACGTTACCAAATATCCACCCTCATTAGCCTATTTATTAATTACAATGGGACCTTCTTTATTGTTTTTATACGCTATAGAAAATTATAAAAACAGGGCTACTAATTTCCTCTTGGTGTTTGGAAGAGTGCCACTATACTTTTATTTTGTTCACGTGTTTGTTATTCATGCTTTTGCTATAATTGGCATTCTTGTTTTTGGTGGAAATTGGCATGACTTAATTGGCAAAGGATCTGGATGGTCATCAAACTTAGTCAACTATGGTTATTCCTTATTTATCGTTTATATTGTATGGATGAGTATAGTTATTTTACTATACCCTAGTTGCAAAAAATACATGATTTATAAAGCAAATAATAAAGATAAATGGTGGTTGAGTTATTTATAAATCTCAGCTATTCACACATGCGGGATAGTTAGTTCATGGCAAAACTAATTTCACAATCGTTAAAAAAACGTTGGGTAACACCGTGTATAATTAATTGCTATGGCTAGTGCTTATCACGAAAATTCCTTCGGAATTTCCTCTGGCAAGTATTTGTTTACTAAATTAGTTGCTGCACACGCAACTAACCATACACCAAACGTTGGCATTCATTCTGACTCATTTAGAACAATAATAAATGAATTTAAGCAAGACTTTAAAAAAAAATGAATTAAAATATTTAGTAGTCATTCTACTATTACTGTTAAGCGGGTGCAAGGAAAATTCGGAAAAATCAAATTCTGATTCTTTTTATTTTCTATCTGAAAAGCCAAGCGGAACAAATGATTTTGAATTCTTATTTGAACAAATTTCTAATTTACAAAAGCAAGATCGGCTTGTCGGAGCCGAGGTCTTAATTATTAGAAACGACACTATTCAGCTACACGAAGTAGTCGGTTGGAGTGATAAAGAGAAAGGACAAAAGCTACAAAAGAATAGTATTTATAGGATTCGATCAATGACAAAGCCCATTATCGCTTCGGCGATATTGATATTAATGGAAGATGGCAAAATTTCATTAGATGATAAAGTCGCGAAATACATTCCAGCATTTAACAATGCTAAATCTGATAACATCAAGATCAAACAATTGCTGAGTCATACTAGTGGACTAAAGAGTCACGATTTCGAGGAAATTGGTTTATCAAAACGACCTTATGAATTTGAAACTTTGAGAGAGGTGGTCGATGAAATCGGTGAGATTGGGGTCCTCAAGGATCCAGGTTTATTTTACTATAGTGGTTCAGGCATAGCTGTCTTAACTGAATTGATTACAATTACTTCGGGTATGCCAGCAGAAGAATTTATTCAACGGCGCATTTTCAGACCACTGAAGATGTTGGATTCCTATACGACTTTTCACCCTGATTTAAATTGGGCTACAAATCTGAATCCTGCGTATGAATGGAATGATAGTATTAACGATTTCACGCAATATTGGAACGCTTCACTTGAGCCGGAATATAAATATTTCAGAGGTCATGGGGGCGTCTATACGACTGCGATGGACTATGCCAAGTTCCTTTCTATGTGGCTAAACAACGGGAGTTTTAATGACAATCAAATTTTATCAAAAGAGGTTGTCTCAATGGCCCAATCGACAGTAACCCCATTGTCAGTGACAGCTCCCTTTTCCCATCAATCCTTAGCATGGAGAGTGTTAATGCAAGATTCAACTTCATCTAAGATAGGATTTTATATGCATGGAGGCTCTGATGGGACTGTTGGTATGGTTTATCCAAATGAGCATACAATTGCATTGTACTTTAATCAGTCGCGAAATCACATAAGAAACATTTTTGAAAATTTAATGGCTATAACAGATCCATATATAAAATACAGAAAATGGAATTATAATAATCAGTTTCTTGATCAGTGGAAAGAAATATTAGATTCAGAAATTCACGAATTACCAAGTATAAACCAGATTGACTCCCTTTTGGGAAAGTATGAATGTATATCAAATAATAGATTCAATTCAAAACTGTTAAAAATCAATAATAACCTGATATTGAAAAATATTAATACAGGATTCGAAAGTAAACTACTTCACCTTAAGGAAAGCGAATTTATTTGTTGGTTTAGACCTCCAGAATATGGATTTTTATCAAAAATAACCTTTCTAAATGACGATGAACAAAATCGAAGTTTTACTTTGGAATGGATTAATAAGAAGAAATTTAAGTTTAATAAAATAGAATAAACGAAATGCCAACACGCGTTATAAAACATTGGGGTCTAAGTGGTTATTCAAACATTCTGCCACGTATTAAGTTCAGTGTAACTGGATAGGAAATTAACCCGTAGTCCCCAACGATTTCATACCGCCACCGTTACCACACATTTAAAAAAAGATGATGACAAGAAAAGTATACTTCACAATATTTGTTTTGATTGTGTCCTGTAATTTGACTTTTGGACAATGGCCAATGTCAAACGACCCTGAATTTAACTCTGAAGTAAAAGAGCCAACTTATAAAAAGGGGAAAGGACCAAAAATACTCTTAGATGGTGCTCACCATAATTTTTTTATTCAATGGGATTTTATAAAACCATTTTCTGATTTAGCCAATAGTGATGGATATCAGACCATAGTCGATAGTTTAAAATTCACGCCTGAATATTTAAAACGTTTTGACATTGTAATGATTATAACTGCACTTCCATTCGACTTCACAACAAAAACCGAGGTGACAGACGAAATAACATTTAGCCAAGATGAGATAAATAGCTTGTATGATTGGGTTAATAATGGTGGTTCACTTTTAGTTTTTAGTGAACATGCACCATTTGACCAGGCAATTAACCCACTACTTAATCGGTTTGGAATTGAATCAAGTATTGGGAGAGCAATTGATAGTTTGAACTATAATAAAAAAATTGGGAATACAGGATGGATTGAATTCACACATCAAAATGGAGGATTAAAAAGGGACCACCCAATTATAAAAGGGAGAACAAAAGAAGAAAGAATAACCAAACTAATGACATTTGGAGGAAGCGCATTAACAGCCAAGAAATACACAAACTTGTTAGAATTATCAGAAACTTCGGAAAATGTAATTCACTCTACAGGAGTTGGACCAATCGGAAAAGGCAACTCTCAAGCTTTGGCTGGAATTATTGGAAAAGGAAAAGTTGTCGCTCTTGGAGATTCAAACGGTTTTACAGCAATGATTTTTGATAGAGAAGAAGGTTCTAAACAACCTGCTGGAATGAATCTCAAAGAATACGACTGGAAACAATTTGTATTGAATACATTACATTGGCTTTCAGAATAAAAAAACGTGTAGTAACAATGGCTATAATTCATTGTGGTTTTGTACCACACCAAAATAAAAGTATAAATCAAACGGCTGGATTTCGGCAGAATAATCCTGCGGATGATTCCACAACGAAATCATAGCCTAGACCGTTACCCAACATTAACCACTCAAATCTAAACTGAAAGAAAAAATTGAAAGCTGAATTTATTTATCAACCGACCTCTGGTCAATATGAAGAAAAAACTTTTGACCTAAATACAGTTTGGAAAAGTCAAATTTGGAGTTGGATAAAATTCACAACAAATAGCGGAATTGATTGGGTTGGAATGTTTCGAGGAGAACCTAAAAAAGTTGCAATTGCGGAAAAAATAAATCAGGTTGCTATTTTGACAAGTGACGGATTTTATATATTAGATATTGAGAAAAGAGAAACTCTATTTTTTGACCAACAAATGGAATTTAGAGATTTAGCGGAAATTCCAACTCAAGATAAATTTATTATTGCGGATTATGACCAAATTGGAACATTTGACAAAAACCATAAAACGGAATTTATAAATCTCGAATTTGGAATTGACAATATTGTATTTGGAAAATATAGCGGAATAAAACTAAAGTTAAACTTTGAGAAATTGCCTGATTATGAAATTATAAACGGTTTTCTAAATACGGAAAATTGGAAAATTGAATCCGAATAAAAACGTTGGGTAACACCGTATATAATTTATTGCTAGTTCTAGCATACTTACGAAAATCCTCGCGGATTTTCTATTCGGTTTTTATTTGCTAAATTAAGTGTTTAACCACGCAACAAACCATATACAATCACGTTGGCAATAATTACTGAATGAGAAAATATTGTATCATACTATCTTTTTCGCTTTATCTGTATTCATGTGGTCGATCCAATACCACCCAGGAAGTCGAAATAGTTAATCCAATTGATAATGTCACACTTTCTGGCAGTCTAACTTTACCAAAAGGTTCTGGTCCCTATCCAGGAGTTGTGTTAGTGGCAGGAACCGGTAAAATGGATCGTGATCAAACCTTTGAAGGGCACAAGTTTTTTAAAGTGCTTGCCGACTATCTCGCTGAGAATGGAATAGCTTCCTATCGGTATGACAAGCGGGGAGTAGGTAAATCTTCGGGGAATTTTGACAGTGCCACGCTCAAAGCATTTTCCTCTGACGCATTAGAAGCACTGAAATATCTTAAATCGCACTCAAAAATTAGCTATGCGGGATTCATAGGCCACAGTGAGGGTGGCAAAGTAGCACCTATGGCAACCTTAAACAATGAGGTCTGCGACTTTTTGGTATTAATGGCTCCTCCTGGCCTGCCTTCAGACCGGACACTGTTAAATATGACAGAAGCTGAATTGCGAGCTAAAGGTGTAGAACATGGTGTGATTCAAAAGCAAATTGATATTGAAACACAAATCTGGGAACTAGTTAAAACAGGTGATAACATTGCTCAAACAAGGGAGATGGTTAAAGACTTAATCAGCCTAAATATTAATCATTACTATTATTTAAAAGACACAAAAAAAGAGGAGTTGGATGCAAAAATTGAACAGGATGCGAATTGGTTTGTGAACTCTGTAAATTTTGAGGAAATGCAGAATTATATCGATTCCAAAATGCTATCTGAACTTAATTGTTCTGTTTTTGCTATTACCGGAGATAAAGATTTATTCGTAGTATACCCAGGTGAATTTGATATGGTAAGAACGTTAATTGAATCAAACAGTGAAATAGAAAGCACATTTAAGGTTTATCCCGGACTTAATCATCTATTTCAAAATTGCGAAACAGGTTTAATTGAAGAAGTCAGCAAGATCTCTGAAACCATGGATTCCGAAGTAATGGCTGATATTTCGGAATGGATAAAAAATTTAAAATAACTATTGCCAACAACATATATAAGCCATTAAAACGGCTCATATATTAACCGTTGGCAAACATTAAGACCAAGTTTATTGAAAAATTGATGTATAGAATATTAATTTCAATTATCGTACTACTGACTTTATCATCTTGTAACGTTCAAAAGGAATTTTATGAAAACGGAAACTTGAAAGCTAAGGGAAAAATCAAAAACGATAAAAAAAATGGAAACTGGAAACTCTTATACGAGAATGGAAACATCTATCAAATTGGAGCATATTTAAACGGAAGTGAAACTGGCGAATGGAAAATATTTCACGAAAACGGAAAAATAAGACAAATCGGAAAATTTAATAATGGAAAACAAACTGGAGAGTGGAATTTTTTTCACTCAAATGGCAATCGACAAGGAATAGGAACTTTAATAGATGCCAAAAGAACTGGAATTTGGAAATGGTATTTTGATAATGGTCAGATTCAAACAGAAAGAAAATGGAACTACGGAAAGTTAATTGAAATCATTAGTTGTTATGATGGCAAAGGAAATGAAATGGATAAAGGAACTTTGGTAGACGGAAATGGAACAATGAAAATGTATGATATTGACGGAAAGTTGCTTGAAACCTTAAAATATGAAAATGGTGAATACATAAAATAACGTTTGCCAACATCGGCTATAAGCAATTGCTAGTTATCGCTTATCCTGAAAATTCCTGCGGAATTTTCAGCTTTTTGTATACTTGTAAAGTTAAATACTAA